>NZ_CP053707.1:1359099-2718199 GCF_013201035.1 Arthrobacter sp. NEB 688 | reverse complement strand
CCGGCACGGTGGGCTGGAGGAGCAGGCCGACGACGACGCCGATGGCCAGGCCGAGGGCTGGGATCACGACGGGCCGTCCTCCTGGTCGCTGCGCGTCCCGCCGGTCGGGGACGCCCCAGTATCCACCGGCGTCGCCTCGCGCAGCGTGAGGCCCCGGCCCGCGGGCACCGACAGGTCGTCCGACGAGACGTCGGTGTCGGCGCGGATGCCGAACGTGCTGTGCAGCGTCGAGAGGTAGCTGCCACCCACGCCGTCGGCGAACGCGGCGGGCATCGACTGCGGGTCGCCGAGCGCGGTGATCCGGTAGGGGCGGGCCAGCGGGCGGAAGTCGACGACGAGGGCGGAGCCGGCGAAGCGGATCGCGGAGACCGACGTCATCCGGTTGCCGTTGATGCTCACCGCCTCGGCGCCCGCCTGCCACAGGGCGTTGACGACGTACTGGAGGTCCTTGGAGAGCACCCGCTGGTCCTCGGCGGCGTCCGTGCCGTCGGCGGCGTCACCGGCCGGGGCGTCGTCGAGCGTGACGACCATCCCGGGGCCGGTCATCGCGACGGCGCCGACCGCCTGGGCGAGGGTGCGGCCACGGGCACCACCGGCGGCCGAGGGGCCGAGCTGGGCGGCCTCGAGTGTGGACACCTGCGCCTGGAGGCGCTGCTGCTGGGCGGACAGCTGCTCCACCTGGGTGCGCCGCTCCTCGATCTGGCGGACGAGGTCGGCGCGGGCGGCGGAGCGCGGCGTGTCGGGCGCGGTGAGGTTGGAGGCGGCCACCCCGACGACGAGCCCGAGGGCCACGGCCGCGGCGAGCAGCCGCGGGGCGCGCAGGGAGGTCGAGCGGGGCAGGCCGGCTGCCTCGCGCCGGGTCGCGGCCGCCGCGTACCCGGGGTCGAGCGGGCGCTCCATCATCGTCCGGATGAGCGTCATCGACGCGTCCGGACGGCGGCCACCCGCATCGCTCACGCCGGGACCGCCCGCTCGTGCGCGAGGAGGTGGCGCAGCTGCGCGGCGTAGATGAACGCCGAGAGCCAGTACAGGACGATGCCCCACCACGCGAAGCCCCAGCCGACCGGCTCGGCGACCCGCGCGAGGGTGCTCTCGCCGTCGGCGAGGAGGAGCAGCGGGAAGGCGTAGAGGAGGTTGAAGGTCGCGGCCTTGCCGGCGAAGTGCACGGGCAGCCCCACCCATCCGTGCCGCTTGGCCACGAGCACGACGATCGCCATGAACGCCTCGCGGGCGAAGAGGACGACGACGACCCACCACGGGAGGATGTCGCGGTAGGCCAGCCCGAGCAGGGTCGAGGCGATGTAGAGCCGGTCGGCCACCGGGTCGAGGAGCTGGCCGAGGCGCGACTCCAGGCCCCAGGCACGCGCGATCTTGCCGTCGAGGTAGTCGGTGAGGCCCGAGGCCATGAGGAGGACGAGCGCGAGGACGTCCTGCTCGGTGACGATCGCCCAGAGGAAGACCGGTACCCCGACCAGCCGCAGCGAGCTGAGGACGTTGGGGAGGGTGAGGACCCGGGAGCTGGCCGGTGCCGGGGACCCCTCGTGCGTCATGCGCGCCACTGTATGGGGTGGCACCGGGTCGGCGCGTCGTCGCCTCGCCGGGCGGGCGGGCCCAGGCGCCCTAGGGTGGCGGGATGACGACGACGAGCATCCTCGGCGCCTCCGAGACCGAGCTGCGGCGCGACCGCACGAGCGTCAAGTGGCTGGCCTACCCGTCCGACGTCCTGCCCCTGTGGGTGGCCGAGATGGACTGCGACCCCTGCCCCGCGGTCGCCGACGCCGTCGCGTCCGCCGTCTCCCGCGGCGACACCGGCTACGGCTGGGCGCCCCTGTACGCCGCCGAGGTCGCGCGCTACGCCGGGGCGACGTGGGGCTGGGACGTCGACCCCTCCGCGATGCTCGTCGTCACCGACGTGATGATCGGCGCGAGCGAGGTGCTGCGGATGCTCACCGACGAGCGCGGCGCGGTCGTCGTCTCCCCGCCGGTCTACGACTCGTTCTTCGGCTTCGTCGACGCCATCGGCCGGCGGCGCGTCGACGCGCCGCTCGGCGCGGACGGGCGGCTGGACCCCGAGGCGCTGCGCACGGCCTTCCGCGAGGCGACCGCCGGCGGTGGGCGGGTCGGCTACCTCCTGTGCAACCCGCAGAACCCCACGGGCGTGACCCACTCCCCCGACGAGCTCGCGACCCTCGCCGCGCTCGCCCGCGAGTTCGGGGTGCGGGTCGTGGCCGACGAGATCCACGCCCCCCTCGTCCACGACGGCGGCCCGGCGTTCACGCCCTACCTCACCGTGCCGGGCGCCGAGGACGCGTTCGCGGTGTTCTCGCCCTCGAAGGGCTGGAACCTCGCCGGGCTCAAGTCCGCCGTCGTCGTCGCCGGCCCGCAGGCCCGCGCGGAGCTCGCCCGCCTGCCCGAGGTGCACACCCACGGCAGCTCGCACCTCGGCGAGATCGCCCACGTCGCCGCGATGCGCGACGGCCTCGACTGGCACGCCCGGCTGCGCACCGAGCTGACGGCCAACCGCGACCTCGTCGGGCGCCTGCTCGCGCAGCACCTGCCGGACATCCGCTGGACGGCGCCGGAGGCCACCTACCTCGGCTGGCTCGACTGCCGCGCCCTCGACCTCGGCGACGACCCGGCCACCGCCTTCCGCGAGCGGGGACGCGTCGCGCTCGGCTCGGGGCCGCGCTACGGCGCGCAGGCCGGCCGCGGCTTCGTCCGGCTCAACTTCGCGACCTCCCCCGCCATCCTCGAGGAGGCCGTCCGTCGGATGGCGACCGTGGTGGGCTGAGCGCTCACCGAGCGTCTGCGCCGTCACCGTGACGACGTGGAAGTTCCGGGCGGACGCGGATGCATCCCCGTCACCGGCCGGCTTCTGCGCCGTCGCCGTGATGACGCGGAACTTCCCTGATACCCGGGCTCGGCTGACAGGACGCCGCGCTCCTGCCATCCCGTCAGTCCCGACAACGAGAGAGCCGCTGCGGTCGACTCCGTCGATCCACAGCGGCTCTCTCGTTCTGTCGGGCTGACAGGATTTGAACCTGCGACCCCTTGACCCCCAGTCAAGTGCGCTACCAAGCTGCGCCACAGCCCGTGGCTCGCCCCCTCGCGGGAGCGTCGAAACCTTATCCCACGCGCGCCCGCGCGACCCAATCGGCCTGCCCCGCGGACGCGCGCGAGAGGTCAGCGTCGGTCGCGACGCTTCTCGCGCACCCGGACCGAGATCTCGATCGGGGTGCCCTCGAAGCCGAACTCCTCGCGCAGGCGGCGCTCCACGAAGCGGCGGTAGCCGGCCTCGATGAAGCCCGACGCGAAGAGGACGAAGCGCGGCGGGCGGGTGCCGGCCTGCGTCGCGAAGAGGATGCGCGGCTGCTTGCCGCCGCGCACCGGGTGCGGGTGGGCCGCGACGACCTCGCCGAGGAACGCGTTGAGGCGACCCGTCGAGATGCGGGTCTCCCACGACTCCAGCGCGCGGTCGATCGCCGGGACGAGCTTCTCGAGGTGGCGGCCGGTGCGCGCCGAGACGTTGACGCGCGGCGCCCACGGCACCTGGACGAGGTCGCGGTCGATCTCGCGCTCGAGGAAGTGGCGGCGCTCCTCGTCGGTGAGGTCCCACTTGTTGTAGGCGATGACGAGGGCGCGGCCGGAGTCGATGACCTGCTGGATGACGCGGACGTCCTGCTCGGCGATCGTCGCGCTCGAGTCGACGAGGACGACGGCGACCTCGGCCTTCTCCAGCGCCGTCTGCGTGCGCAGCGAGGCGTAGAAGTCGGCGCCGCGGGTCTGGTGCACGCGGCGGCGGATGCCGGCGGTGTCGACGAAGCGCCAGGTGCGCCCGCCGAGCTCGACGACCTCGTCGACCGGGTCGCGGGTGGTGCCGGCGACGTCGTCGACGACGACGCGGTCGGTGCCGGTCAGCTTGTTGAGCATCGAGGACTTGCCGACGTTCGGGCGGCCGAGCAGCGCGACCCGCCGGGGCCCGCCGCGGGCGTAGGCGCCGACGGCCGAGACCTCGGGCAGCACGTCGAGCAGCGCGTCGAGGACGTCACCGCTCCCCCGGCCGTGCAGGGCCGAGACCGGCCACGGCTGGCCGAGCCCGAGGTTCCACAGGGCGGCGGCGTCGGCCTCGGTGCGCTGGTCGTCGACCTTGTTGGCGACGAGGACGACCGGCTTGCCGGCGCGGCGGAGCATCCGGACGACGGCCTCGTCGTCGTCGGTGGCGCCGACGGTGGCGTCGACGACGAACATCACGGCGTCCGCGAGCTCGACGGCGATCTCGGCCTGCTCGGCGACGCGCAGGTGGATGCCGGTGGCGTCGACCTCCCAGCCGCCGGTGTCGACGACGGTGAAGGGGTGCCCGGTCCACTCGGCGTCGTAGGCGACGCGGTCGCGGGTGACGCCCGGCACGTCCTCGACGACGGCCTCGCGGCGGCCGAGGATGCGGTTGACGAGCGTCGACTTGCCGACGTTCGGGCGGCCGACGACCGCGACGACCGGCGCGGGCCCGCCGCGCTCGTCGTCGGCGTCCGGGTCGCCCTCTCCGTCGAGGAGGGCGCGGTCCTCGTCGTCGAGGTCGAAGTCCTCGAGTCCGGCCCGCAGGGCGCGCTCGACGGCCTCGGGGTCCTGCGTCTGCGTCGGGTCGTCGGTGCTCACGGGTCCATCCTCCCGCACGGGACCCCGCTCCCCCGAATCGCGCCGGTCGGACGGGTGTGCGGAGACCCGGCACGTGGAGGCTTTCCGCGATCCGCGGAGGCGACCGGACAGCCATAACCCTGCACGTGCGGGCTCTCCGCGACCCGGGAGGCGACCGGACAGCGATAACCCCGCACGTGCGGGCTTTTCCGGGACCCCCGACCCACCCGACAGCGATAACCCCGCACGTGCGGGGTCGGCCGTCAGGCGCCCGGTTCGTCCGCTGCCGCGACGACGTCGAGGACGGCCTCGATGCTCTGCTCGAGGTCGAGGTCGGAGGTGTCGACGAGGACGACGCCCTCGGCGGCCTCGGTGAAGGTCGAGACGGTCGAGTCGTCGCGGTCGCGGCGCACGACCTGGTCGCGCGTCGCCTCGACGGCGGCGGCGTCGGCGGTGCCGTGCAGCTCGGTGCTGCGCCGGCGCAGCCGGGCCTCCTCGGAGGCCGTGAGCAGGACGCGCACGCGGGCGTCGGGCGCGACGACGGTCGTGATGTCGCGCCCCTCGGCGACGACCCCGCCGGTGCGCTCCGCCGCCGCCGCCATGAGGTCGCGCTGGAGCTGCTGGAGCACCGGGCGCACCTTTCGGTTGGTCGCGACCGCCGAGACGGCGGTGCTCACCTCGGAGGTGCGGATCGCTTCCGTCACGTCGGTGCCGTCGACGAGCACCCGCGGCGAGGACGGGTCGGTGCCGAGCTCGAGCGGCAGCTCGCGCGCCGCGGCCGCCACCGCACCCGTGTCGGCGAGGTCGATCCCCCGCTCGCCGCACCACCAGGTGAGCGCCCGGTAGGTGGCCCCGGTGTCGACGAACCCGATGCCGAGGCGCTGCGCGACGGCGCGCGCGACGCTGCTCTTCCCGGAGCCGGAGGGACCGTCGATGGCGATGGTGAGCGGCGCGGTCATGGGGGGAGAGCCTACTGACGTGCGTCAGCCGTGGAGGCGCCAGCCCCGCTCGGCGAGGGCCTCGGCGAGCCCGGCGGCCGCGCTCGGCACGACGTCGACCTCGGCGAGCCCGAACGGCTGGCCGAGCCCGTGGTCGAGGTGGAACTCCTCGATGTTCGTGCCGATCTCGCCGACGTCCGCGAAGAGCCGGCCGAGCTGGCCCGGCTCGTCGGGGATGAGGACGCGCACGGTCGTGTAGGCCGTCGGGGCGGCGCCGTGCTTGCCGGGGATGCGGGCGTGGCCGGCGTTCCCGGCGGCGATGGTGCGGGCCAGCGTGCCGCGGGCCCCGACCGGGTCTCCCCCGGCCTCCAGCGCCCCGAGCGAGTCGACGACGGCCGACAGGTCGTCGGCCAGCGCGGCGAGGACGGCGCGCACGGCGCCGGCGTTGCCGGCGAGGATCTGGGTCCACAGGTGCGGGTCGCTCGCGGCGATCCGGGTGACGTCACGCAGGCCCTGGCCGGCGAGGGCGACGGCCGGCTCGTCGAGGTCCTCGAGCCGGGCGGCGACGAGGCTGGCGGCCAGCTGCGGCACGTGCGAGACGGCGGCGACGGCCCGGTCGTGGGCGTCCGGGGGCAGGCGGCGCACGGCGGCGCCCGCGGCGGTCGCGACGGCGGTCACGAGGTCGAGGACCTCGGCCCGCGTCTCGTCCGTCGGGGTGACGACCCACGCGCGGCCGTCGAAGAGGTCGTGCCGGCCCGACACCGCGCCGGAGCGCTCGCGCCCGGCCATCGGGTGGGAGCCGCAGTACCGGGTGAGGTCCGCGCCGGCCGCGCGCAGGGCCGAGAGGACCGCGCCCTTGACCGACGCGACGTCCGTGACGGCGGCGTCCGGCCAGCGACGCAGCGCCTCCAGGACGCACCCGGCCGTCACGTCCGGCGGTGCGGCGACGACGACGAGGTCGGGCGCGAGCTCCTCGCCCTCCCCCGGCAGCCGCCCGGCCCCGAGGTCGCGGGCCAGCGCGGCGTGCGTCGGCACGGCGTCCTCGAGCGTCACGTCGTCGCCGTGCCGGGTCAGCGCCAGGCCGAGCGAGGCGCCGATGAGCCCGGTGCCGACGACGTGGACGCGCATCAGAGCCCTGCGGCCTTGTACAGCGCGGCGACCTCCGCGCTCGAGAGCGAGCGGAACTTGCCCGGCTTGGTCTCGCCGAGGCGCACCGGCCCGACCTGCGTCCGCACGAGCGAGAGGACGGGGTGGCCGACCTCGGCGAGCATCCGGCGCACGATGTGCTTGCGCCCCTCGTGCAGGACGACCTCGACGATCGCCTTGCCGGGCTGGGAGTCGACGACCCGGAAGGAGTCGACCTGCACCGGCCCGTCCTCGAGCTCGACGCCCTCGCGCAGCCGCTTGCCGAGGTCGCGCGGGACGGGGCCGGGGATCTGGGCGAGGTAGGTCTTGAGGACGCCGTAGCGCGGGTGCTGGAGCCGGTGGGCGAGGTCGCCGTCGTTGGTCAGCAGCAGCAGGCCCTCGGTGTCGGCGTCCAGGCGCCCGACGTGGAAGAGGCGCTCCTTGCGGTCGCCGAAGTAGTCGCCGATGTCGACCCGGCCGAGGTCGTCGCTCATGGAGGTGACGACGTTGAGCGGCTTGTTGAAGGCGAGGTAGACCCGCGACTCGTCGAGCTGGACGCGCTCGCCGTCGACGTGGACGGTCTGCGTGGCCTTGATGCGCACGCCGAGCTCGCGCACGACCTGCCCGTCGACCTCGACCCGGCCCTGCGAGATGAGGTCCTCGCAGACCCGGCGCGACCCGACGCCGGCGGCGGCGAGCAGCTTCTGCAGGCGCACGCCGTCGGGGTCGTGGACGTCGATGACGGGCCGCTGCGGCTCGCGCTTGGTCTGCGTCGGCTGGCTGGGCCGGGTGGTCCCGGTGCCGCGGGCGCGGCCGGAGCCGGCACCCTGCTGCGGGCGGCCGCCCTGCAGAGGGCGACCTCCTCGTCCGGCGTTCCCACGGTTCTTCGGCGGCGTCATGCGCGGCCTCCTTCGGCGATCTCGTCGAGCACGTCGACCTCGGGCAGGTAGGGGGCGAGCGCCGGCAGGTCGTCGATCGACTGCAGACCGAGGCGCTCGAGGAAGTAGCTGGTGGTGCCGTACAGGGTCGCGGTGGACTCCTCGTCCTGGCCGAGCTCCTCGATGAGCCCGCGGGACAGGAGGGTCCGGATGACGCCGTCGACGTTGACGCCGCGCACCGCCGCGACGCGGGAGCGGGACACCGGCTGGCGGTAGGCGATGACCGCGAGGGTCTCGAGGGAGGCCTGCGTGAGGCGGGCCTGCTGGCCGTCGAGGACGAACTTCTCGACGACGGGGGCGTACTCGTGGCGGCTGTACATCCGCCAGCCACCACCGACCTGGCGCAGCGTGAAGCCGCGCAGCTGCTCGGCGTAGCCGGCCTCGAGCTCGGCGAGGGCCTCCTCGACGTCGCCGACGGGCTGCTCGACGGCCGAGGCGAGGGCCATCGTCGTCACCGGCTCGTCGACGACCATGAGGACGGCCTCGATCGCGCCGCGGATCCCGCCCGGGAAGTCGGCGACGTCGAAGGCCAGCTGGTCCTCCGGGACGGCGTCGGGCACGACGCCGTCGTCGACGTCGGGCACGGGCTCACTCATCGGGGGTCTCCTCGGGGGTCTCGGGCGGGTCGTCGAACTCGTCGGTGACCTGCACCTCGCCGTCGTCCGGGCCGGTCCAGCGCACGGTCAGCTCCCCGAGCGCCTCGGCCTGCTCGAAGCCGATGGCCGCCTCCCGGAAGAGCTCGAGCAGCGCGAGGAAGCGGGCCACGACGACGAGGGTGCTGTCGGCGTCCTGGACGAGGCTGCGGAAGGACGCGACGCGGTCGCGGCGCAGCCGCTCGCCGATGAGCGTCGCCTGCTCGCGCACGCTGACCTGGGGTGCGTGCAGGTGGGCGAGCCCGACCGTCGGGACCGGCTTCGGGGTCAGGGCGCGGGCGGCGATGATGGCCAGCCGGTCCGGCGAGACGGTCATGACGAGCTCGGGCAGGAGCGCGGCGAGGTGCGGCTCGAGCGCCACCGCACGAGGGTGGCGCCGGCCGGCGGTGGCCATCCGCTCGGCGAAGGTGCGCGCGATGTCCTTGAAGGCCCGGTACTGCAGGAGCCGGGCGAAGAGGATGTCGCGGGCCTCGATGAGGGCGAGGTCCTCCTCGTCCTCGGGGCCGGACTGCGGCAGGAGCCGCGCCGCCTTGAGGTCGAGCAGGGTCGAGGCGACGACGAGGAACTCGGTGGCCTGCGAGAGGTCCCACGCGTCGCCCTGCTCGCGCGCGGCGCGGATGAAGGCGATGAACTCGTCGGTGACGGTGGCGAGCGCGATCTCGGTGATGTCGAGCTTGTGCTTGCTGATCAGCCCGAGGAGCAGGTCGAACGGGCCGGTGAAGTTGTCGAGGTGCACCTCGAAGGGCGTGACCGCCGCGCGGCGGGTGAGGACCCCGCCGGGGACGACCGCCTCGTGCTCCGCGGCCCCGGGGGGCGAGGACATCGGGTCAGGCCGCCCCGCCCCGCGCGATGAGCTCGCGGGCCAGCTGACGGTAGGAGTCGGCGCCCTTGTGGGCCGACTCGTACGTCGTGATGGGCTCGGCCGCGAGCGAGGCGTCGGGGAACTTGACGGTCCGCGAGATGACGGTGTGGAAGACCCGGTCGCCGAAGTGCTCGACGACGCTGGCGACGACCTCGCGCGAGTGCAGCGTGCGCCCGTCGTACATCGTCGCGAGGATGCCGTCGATGGTCAGGCGCGGGTTGAGCCGGTCGATGATCTTCTCGATCGTCTCGACGAGCAGGGCGACGCCGCGCATCGCGAAGAACTCGCACTCGAGCGGGATGACGACGCCGTGCGCCGCGGTGAGGGCGTTGACGGTGAGCAGCCCGAGCGAGGGCTGGCAGTCGATGAGGACGACGTCGTAGTCGTCGAGGACCGGGCGCAGCACCCGGGCGAGGATCTGCTCGCGGGCGACCTCGCCGACGAGCTGGACCTCGGCGGCGGAGAGGTCGATGTTGGCCGGCACGACGTCGAGGTTGGCGACCTTCGTGTGCTTGATGACGTCGCGCACGTCGAGGCCGCGCTCGACGAGGAGGTTGTAGATCGTCACGTCGAGGTCGTGCGTCGGGATGCCGAGGCCGACCGAGAGCGCGCCCTGCGGGTCGAAGTCGACGAGGAGCACCTTGCGCCCGAGCTCGGCCAGGGCCGCGCCGAGGTTGATGGTCGTCGTCGTCTTGCCGACGCCGCCCTTCTGGTTGCACATCGCGATGATGCGCGCCGGCCCGTGGGCGGTCAGCGGGGCGGGCTGGGGGAAGTCGGGCATCGGGCGCCCGGTGGGCCCGACCTGTCCGTCGATGCGGATCTGGAACGCCGCCTCGGTCTCCGCCACCTGTGTACTCCCCGGTCCCTCTCGTGCGTCGGTCAGCCTCTCGCTGATCGGTGTCGACCCTATCAGCGTGCGGCGGGGCCGCCGGTTGCGCCTCGGCGGGCGCGCGGGTGGCTCTGGGCGTAGACCTCGCGCAGCTGCTGGACGGTGACCCGCGTGTAGATCTGGGTCGTCGTCACCGACGCGTGGCCGAGCAGCTCCTGGACCACCCGGACGTCCGCGCCGCCCTCGAGCAGGTGCGTGGCGAAGGAGTGGCGCAGCGTGTGCGGCGAGAGGTGCCCGCGCAGGTCGGCGCGGTCGGCGACGGCCCGCAGCACCGCCCAGGCGCTCTGCCGCGAGAGCCGGGCGCCGCGCACGCCGAGGAAGACCGCCGGGGTGCCCCTCCCCTGCCCGGCGAGCACCGGGCGGCCGCGCACGAGCCACGCCGAGAGGGCCGCGGCCGCGTAGGACCCGAGCGGGACGATGCGCTCCTTCCCGCCCTTGCCCCGCAGCCGGACGACTCCCTCGTCGGTGTCGAGGTCGTCGACGTCGAGCCCGACGGCCTCCGAGATGCGCGCCCCGGTGCCGTAGAGCACCTCGAGCAGCGCGCGGTCGCGCAGCGCGGCCGGGGTGTCCCCGAGCGAGGCGGCCTCCAGCAGCCGCTCGACGTCGGCCAGCGCGATGGCCTTGGGCAGCCGGTCCGGTGCGCGCGGCGGGGTGACGTCGCGCGAGGGGTCGGCGTCGAGCACCCCCTCGAGCGCGAGGAAGCGGTGCAGGCCGCGCACCGCGACGAGGGTGCGCGCGGCCGACGACGCGGCCAGGGGCGGGTGGTGGTCGTCGCCCTCGCGCAGCCCGGCGAGGAAGTGGGTGACGTGCGCCTGCGTGACGTCCTCGGGCCGCTGCACGCCGGCCGCGGCGAGGTGCGCGCTCCATCGGGCCAGGTCCCGGCGGTACGCGGCGAGGGTGTTGGCCGACACGCCGCGCTCGACGTCGAGGTGGGTCAGCCACGCGTCGACGGCCCGCCCCACGGGGGTGGGGCGGGCCGTCGGCGTGGGGGCGTCCTGGGTCAGGAGAGCGCCTCGTCGAGCGTGATGCTGTCCATCCCGAAGGCGTCGGCGACGGCCCCGTAGGTGATGTGGCCGTCGTGCGTGTTGAGGCCCAGGGCCAGCGCGCGGTCGGCCCGCGAGGCCTCGAGCCAGCCGTGGTCGGCGAGCTTCGTGGCGTACGACAGGGTCGCGTTGGTCAGGGCCCACGTCGAGGTGTGGGGCACCGCGCCCGGCATGTTCGCGACGCAGTAGTAGATCGAGTCGTGGACCTGGAAGGTCGGCTCGGCGTGCGTGGTGGGGCGGGAGTTCTCGAAGCAGCCGCCCTGGTCGATGGCGACGTCGACGAGGACCGAGCCCGGCTTCATCTGCGCGACCATCTCGTCGGTGACGAGCTTCGGGGCCTTGGCGCCCGGGATGAGGACGGTGCCGATGACGAGGTCGGCCTGGAGCACCTGCTCGCGCACCGACATCGCCGAGGACGCGATCTGCGCGACGCGGTTGTCGTAGCGCCAGAAGCTCATCCGCAGCTTGTCGAGGTCGGTGTCGAGGAGGGTGACGTCGGCGCCCATGCCCAGCGCGATGTTCGCCGCGTTCTGGCCGGCGACGCCCGCGCCGAGGACGACGACCTTGGCGTTCGCGACGCCGCCGATGCCGCCCATGAGGACACCACGGCCGCCCTGCGCCTTCATCATCGAGTGCGCGCCCACCTGGGGGGCGAGGCAGCCGGCGACCTCGGACATCGGGTAGAGCAGCGGCAGCAGGCCCGAGGGCAGCTGCACGGTCTCGTACGCGATGGAGGTGACCTTCTTCTCGACGAGCTCGCGGGTCAGCGGCTCGTCGGCGGCGAGGTGGAGGTAGGTGAAGAGGGTCAGGCCCTCGCGGAGGCGGTGGTACTCCTCGGCGACCGGCTCCTTGACCTTCATGACCATGTCCGACGCGCCCCAGAGGTCGTCGGCGGAGTCGACGATGCTCGCGCCCTGCGAGACGTACTCGTCGTCGGTGATGGAGGAGCCGAGCCCCGCGCCCTTCTGGACGAGGACCTCGTGCCCGCGGCGGACGAGCTCGTGCACGCCGACGGGGGTGATCCCGACGCGGAACTCGTTGTTCTTGACCTCGGTGGGGATGCCGACCTTCACGGATACCAGCCCTGTCTCGTGTCGATGACCCCGGGCGACGCTGCCCGTGGTGGCGCACCCCGACGGGAGTGCGGTGGAAGTCTAGTGCCGAGCCGGACCGGCCCCCGACACCGCAGGAGACCAGCGTGAAGCCCTACAGCGACCTCCCCGCCCGCCGCACCGTCCAGGTGCTCGCCGACGTCGGCGTGGTCGCCTGGGTGTACCTCTGCGTCCGGGTCGCGCAGCGGGTCCACGACGCGACGCTCGGGCTCGCCGAGCCCGGGCGCCGGCTCGAGGCGGCGGGCACCGGGTTCACCGACCGGATGAACGCCGCGGGCAGCTCGGTCGACGACCTGCCGCTGCTCGACGACCGCATCGCGGCGCCGTTCCGGTCGGCGGCCGGGGTGGGCGACCAGTTCTCCTCCGCCGGACGCGACCTCGTCGGGGCGGTCGAGCGCTTCGCGACCGTCCTCGGGCTCGTCACGGCCCTCACGCCGATCGTGCTCGTCGTCGGGCTGTGGCTCGTGGTGCGGGTGCGCTTCGTCCGGCGGGCCACGGCGGCGCAGCGCTTCGTCGACGGCGCGCCCGACCTCGACCTCTTCGCGCTGCGGGCGATGGCCAACCAGCCGATGACGCGCCTCGCGCGGATCTCGTCAGACCCGGCCGGGGCGTGGCGGCGCGGCGACCCCGAGGTCGTGCGCGCCCTCGCCGTCCTCGAGCTGCGGGACGTGGGCCTGCGCCCGCCGCCGGTCGGCTGACCCTGCCCGGTCCGGACCTCACGAGTATCGGGTCACCCGATACGGGCGCGCTTCACCCCGGAACCGTTCCGGGGTGAAGCGCAGCGGTATCGGGTCACCCGATACGCGAGTGACTCGCGGGTGGGGTCAGCCCTCGCGGGTGACGATGCCCGGGCACAGGTCGGCCTCCGGGCACGCCCACGCGCCGGCGTCGGCGTCGACCTGGTCGCCGGAGCGGATGTCCTTGACCTGGTCGCCCCCGTCCTCGCCGGCACCCGGGAACCAGACGAACGGGATGCCGCGGCGGTCGGCGTAGCGGATCTGCTTGCCGAACTTCGCCGCGCTCGGCGCGACCTCGCAGGGCACGCCCCGGGCGCGCAGGGCGGCGGCGACGGCGACCGAGCGGGAGCGGGTCTCCTCGTCGACGACCGCGACGAGCACGGCGGCCGGGGTCGAGCGGCTCGCCGTCAGCCCGCGCTTGGCGACGAGCAGGTGCACGAGCCGCGAGAGGCCGATCGAGATGCCGACACCGGGGTAGGTGGTGCGGCCGTCGGAGGCGAGCGAGTCGTACCGGCCGCCGGAGCAGACCGAGCCCCACTCCTCGTTGCCCACGACCTGGGTCTCGTACACGGTGCCGGTGTAGTAGTCCAGGCCGCGTGCGATCGAGAGGTCGGCGACGAGCGTCCCCGGCGCCTGCTCGAGGCCGGCGCGGATGACGGCGGCCAGCGCCTCGAGCCCCTCGTCGAGCACGGGGTGCTCGACCCCGAGGGCCCGCACCGCCTCGACGAACGAGGTGTCCTCGCTGCGGATGCCGGCCAGCGCCAGGCACAGCCGGGCCTGCTCGTCGGTGGCCCCGGCCTCGACGAGCTGCGCCGCGACCTTCTCGGGGCCGATCTTCGCCAGCTTGTCGACGACGCGCAGCGTCCCCGCGACGTCGGTCAGGCCGATCCCGAGGTAGAACCCCTCGGGCACCTTGCGGTTGTTGACCTGGATGCGGAACTCCCCCACCGGGAGGCGCCGGAAGGCCTCGGCGATGACGAGCGGCATCTCGGCCTCGAAGTGCGGCGCGAGGGTGCCGACGTCGACGACGTCGATGTCGGCCTGGGTGAACTCGCGGAAGCGGCCCTCCTGCGGGCGCTCGCCGCGCCAGACCTTCTGCACCTGGTAGCGGCGGAACGGGAAGGAGAGCTTCCCGGCGTTCTCGAGGACGTAGCGCGCGAACGGCACGGTGAGGTCGAAGTGCAGCCCGAGGTCGGACTCCTTGCCGGTGTCCTCGCCCGCGAGGCGGCGGATCCCGTAGATCTCCTTGTCGGCGTCGCCGCCCTTGCCGAGCAGGCGCTCGACCGGCTCGACGGCCCGGGTCTCCAGCGGCGCGAAGCCGTGCAGCTCGAAGACCTCGCGGACGGTGTCGAGGAAGTGCAGCTCGAGGAGCCGCTCGGCGGGCAGGAGCTCGGGGAAGCCCGAGATGGGCGTCACCTTCTGGGCGGGAGCGTTCACGCGTCCAATCCTCGCAGGTACGGGTTGCTCGCCCGCTCCCGGCGCATCGTCGTCGCCGGGCCGTGCCCGGTGAGCACGAGCGTGGAGTCCGGCAGCGGCAGCACGACGTCGCGCAGGGAGCGCTGCATCGCCGCGCCGTCGCCGCCGGCGAGGTCGGTGCGGCCGATGGAGCCGGCGAAGAGGACGTCGCCGGAGACGACCGTGCGGTCCAGGCCCTCGTCGGCGGGCAGGCCGTCCGGGACGGTGTCGAGGGCGAACATCACCGAGCCCTCGGTGTGGCCGGGGGCGTGGAGCACCTCCAGCGGCAGGCCGGCGAGGTCGATGCGCTGGCGGTCGGTCACCTCGAGCACGCGCTCGGGCGCGCGCCAGGTGGCCCGCTGCCCGAACTGGGACTCCATCATCGCCAGGGTGCCCGGGTCGATGGTCGACAGCGGGTCGTCCAGCCGGTAGCGGTCGTCCGTGTGGACGTAGGCCGCGGTGTCGCCGCCACAGACCGGGGTCACCGAGTAGACGTGGTCGAGGTGGCCGTGGGTGAGCAGCACTGCGGCCGGGCGCAGGCGGTGCTCGGCGAGCACCTCGCGCAGCGTGTCCTCGACGCCGATGCCCGGGTCGACGACGAGGCACTCCTCCCCCGGGCCCGTCGCGAGGACGTAGCAGTTGGTGGCGAAGGCGGCGGCGGGGAACGCGACGGCGAGCACCCGGCGAGCCTAACGGCGCCGTGCCTACACTGGGCGCCGCTGGCGATCGACGACGACGACGAAGGACCACGGGTGACGAAGAAGCAGGAGCGGGCGCGGGCTCGCCGCCGCTGGGAGAAGCAGCAGGCCAGGCAGTCGCAGCGGCAGAGCGACCGGGCCCGTCTCCAGCGCCTCGTGGCGGTCGTCGGGGTGGTCGTCGTCGTCCTCGGCATCGTCGGCGTGCTCGCCGTGACCGTCGGGCGCGGGGACGGCGGCGGGGGCGACACGCCCGGGAGCGACAACACCCCGGCCACGGTCGTCGCCGGCTGCCAGCCGCCGCCGAGCCCGCTCGGCACCAAGGCCGAGCTGACCCTGCCCGACGCGACGACCGCGCGCGGCAAGGTCTTCGACGCGACGATCGCGACCAACTGCGGCGACATCGTCGTGCGCCTCGACGGCACCAAGGCCCCCCAGGCCGTCGCCTCGTTCCTCCAGCTCGCTCGCGAGAGCTACTGGAAGGACTCCCCCTGCCACCGGCTGACGACCGCCGAGAGCCTCAAGGTCCTCCAGTGCGGGGACCCGACGGGCACCGGCCAGGGCGGCCCCGGCTACGGCTTCGGCGTCGAGAACGCCCCCCAGGACGGCGCCTACCCGCGCGGCACGCTCGCGATGGCCCGGACCCAGGACCCGAAGGAGGGCAACGGCGGCCAGTTCTTCATCGTGTACGGCGACTCGAGCCTCCCGGACCCCGACGGGTACACCGTGTTCGGCACGGTCACCTCCGGGTTGGATATCGTCGACCGCGTCGCCGCCGAAGGGGTCGCTCCCAACACGAGCTCCCCGGACGACGGATCGCCTGCCGCACCGATCAGCATCCTCAGCGTTGCTGTCACCGAGGAGAAGTCCTGACCGTGTCCGAGGACCAGCCCACACCCCGTCCCGCCGTGCCCTCGCCGGCCGCGCTCGCCAAGCGCGTCGCGCCCCGGCCGGCGGCGCCGCCCGCCGCCGTGCCCGAGCACTCCGAGTCCGCCCGCTTCGGGCGCGTCGACGACGAGGGCCACGTCTTCGTCACCGTCGGTGACGAGGAGCGCGAGGTCGGCTCCTACCCGGGCGCCACGCCCGACGAGGCGCTGCAGTACTTCGCCCGCAAGTACGACGAGCTCGCCGCGTCCGCCACGCTGCTCGAGGCGCGCCTGGCCATCCCCGACGTCTCCGCGAAGGAGGTCGCCGACGGGCTCAAGACGCTCCAGGAGCACCTCGAGCAGGCCAACGTCGTCGGTGACCTGCCCGCCCTGCACGCCGTCGTCGAGCGGGTCGAGGCCGGCCTCGAGGCCAAGCGCTCGGCGGAGTCCGAGCAGCGCCGGGCCGCGCGCGCCGAGGCGGCGGCCCGCCGCGAGGCCGTCGTCGCCGAGGCCGAGACCATCGCCGCGCAGCCCCCGGGCAGCACGCAGTGGAAGCAGAGCGGCGAGCGGATGCGAGCCCTGCTGGACGAGTGGAAGACCCACCAGCGCAGCGACGTCAAGCTCGACAAGCCCACCGAGACCGCGCTCTGGCAGCGCTTCAGCCACGCGCGCAACGCGTTCGACAAGGCGCGGCGCTCGTGGTTCGCCGAGCTCGAGACCACCCGGGCCGACGCGAAGTCGACCAAGGAGTCGCTCGTCGCGCAGGCCGAGGCGCTCTCGACGAGCACCGACTGGGGCCCCACGGCCCGCGCCTACAAGCAGCTGATGGACCGCTGGCGCCAGGCCGGCCGGGCCAGCCGCAGCGACGACGACGCCCTGTGGGAACGCTTCCGGGCGGCCCAGGACGCGTTCTTCACCGCGAAGGACGCCGTCTCGGCCGCCGAGGACGAGGAGTTCCGCGGCAACCTCGCCGTCAAGGAGGAGCTGCTCGTCGAGGCCGAGGCGCTGCTCCCGGTCACCGACCTCGAGGCCGCCAAGACGGCCCTGCGGGGCATCCAGGACCGCTGGGAGGCCGCCGGCAAGGTCCCGCGCGGCGACATCGAGCGCGTCGAGAAGCGGATGCGCCGCGTCGAGACCGCGGTCCGCGAGGCCGACGACCAGCGCTGGAAGGCCACCAACCCCGAGCTCTCGGCCCGGGCGCGCAGCATGGCCGAGCAGCTCGAGGCGGCCGTCGCGAAGGCCGAGGCCGACGTCGCGAAGGCGGAGGCCTCCGGCGACGAGCGCAAGGCGGTCGCGGCCCGCGAGCGGCTGGCCTCCCAGCAGCAGTGGCTGGACCAGGCCCGCGCGGGCCTGGACGAGTTCGGCGGCTGACCCGCGACCGGCGGGGCGCCGCGGACCTCAGTGGTCCCGGCGCCCGCCGGTGACGCGCTCGGCGTCGAGGACGCCGTCGACGTTCTGCACGGCCCGGATGACGTGCCCGAGGTGGCCCGGGTCCCCCATCTCGAAGGTGAACCGGAGGATGGCCACCCGGTCGCGCGAGGTCTGCACCGACGCCGACAGGATGTTGACCCCGTGGTCGGAGATGACCCGGGTGACGTCCGAGAGCAGGCGCGAGCGGTCGAGCGCCTCGACCTGGAGCTGGACGAGGAAGAGGCTCGCCGAGGTCGGCGCCCACTCGACCTCGATGATCTTGTCGGACTGCGCGAGGAGCGAGTCGGCGTTCGTGCAGTCGCGGCGGTGCACCGAGACGCCGTTGCCCCGGGTGACGAAGCCGAGGATGTCGTCGCCGGGCACCGGCGTGCAGCAGCGCGCGAGCTTCACCCAGACGTCCGACATCCCCTTGACGACGACCCCGGGGTCGCCCGAGCGGCGCGAGCGCGGCCGGCTGAGCACCGGGGAGGCGACCTCGGCGATGTCCTCGCTGGCGCCCTGCTCGCCGCCGACGGAGGCGACGAGGCGCGAGACGACGTGCTGGGCGCTGACGTGCCCCTCCCCGACCGCGGCGTAGAGCGCGTCGATGCCGGGGTGGCGCAGCTCCTCGGCGACGCCGGTCAGCGACTCGACGGAGGTGAGCCGTTGCAGCGGCAGGCCCTGCTTGCGCATGGCCTTCGCGAGGGCTTCCTTGCCCTCCTCGATCATCTCCTCGCGGCGTTCCTTGGTGAACCAGTGCTTGATCTTGTTGCGCGCGCGGGCGGAGCGCACGAACGAGAGCCAGTCGCGCGAGGGGCCGGCGGAGTCGGCCTTGGAGGTGAGCACCTCGACGACGTCGCCGTTGTCGAGGCGGCTCTCGAGCGGGACGAGGCGCCCGTTGACGCGCGCCCCGATGCAGTGGTGCCCGACCTCGGTGTGGACGGCGTAGGCGAAGTCGACGGGCGTCGCGCCGGCCGGCAGGCCGACGAGCTGGCCCTTGGGCGTGAAGACGTAGACCTCGCTCGCGGTGATCTCGAAGCGCAGCGACTCGAGGAACTCGCCGGGGTCGGAGGTCTCCTTCTGCCAGTCCAGGAGCTGGCGCAGCCAGGCCATGTCGTTGACCGGGCCGGTCTGGCCGTCGCGGGCGTGGGCGCCGGGCGCGGGACCGTTGGGGTCCTCCTTGTACTTCCAGTGCGCGGCGACGCCGTACTCCGCCCGACGGTGCATGTCGTGGGTGCGGATCTGGATCTCGACGGCCTTGCCGCCGGGGCCGATGACCGTCGTGTGCAGCGACTGGTACATGTTGAACTTCGGCATCGCGATGTAGTCCTTGAACCGGCCGGGGACCGGGTTCCACCGCGCGTGGAGGGCGCCGAGCGCCGCGTAGCAGTCGCGCACCGTGTCGACGAGGACGCGGACCGCGACGAGGTCGTAGATCTGGTCGAAGTCGCGGCCGCCGACGATCATCTTCTGGTAGACGGAGTAGTAGTGCTTCGGGCGGCCGGTGACCGTCGCCTTGAGCTTGGCCGAGCGCAGGTCGGAGCCGACCTCGTCTCGCACCTGGGTCAGGTACTCCTCGCGGGCGGGGGCGCGCTCGGCGACGAGCCGGACGATCTCGTCGTAGACCTTCGGGTAGAGGGTCTGGAACGAGAGGTCCTCGAGCTCCCACTTGATCGTGTTCATCCCGAGCCGGTGCGCCAGCGGAGCGTAGATCTCGAGCGTCTCCTTGGCCTTGCGCTGCGCGCTCTCCTGGCTGACGTAGCGCCAGGTGCGGGCGTTGTGCAGGCGGTCGGCGAGCTTGATGACGAGGACGCGGATGTCGCGGGCCATCGCGACGACCATCTTGCGGACGGTCTCGGCCTGGGCGGCCTGCCCGTAGGTGACCTTGTCGAGCTTGGTCACGCCGTCGACGAGCATCGCGATCTCGTCGCCGAAGTCGCGGCGCAGCGCCTCGAGGCTGTAGGCGGTGTCCTCGACCGTGTCGTGCAGGAGCGCGGCCGCGAGCGTCGTCGGCGTCATGCCGAGCTCGGCGAGGATGGTCGTCACGGCGAGCGGGTGGGTGATGTAGTCGTCGCCGCTGCGGCGCTTCTGCCCCTGGTGGGCGCGCTCGGCGACGGCGTAGGCGCGCTCGACGAGCCCGATGTCGGCCTTGGGGTGGGTGCTGCGGACCGTCTGGAGCAGCGGCTCGAGGACCGGGTTGCTCGGCGGGCGGTTGCGCCCGACCCGCGCGAGGGCGGCCCGCGCCCGCGCCCGGGACCCCACCCCGGCAGCGCTGTTCCCCGGGGTGGCGGCTGTGGTGTGCTCCGCCATGCCGGGAGTCTAGTCGCGCGTCAGGCGACGACGTGCAGCGCCCGCACCTCGCGGGCACCGAGGCGCTCGCGCCCGCCGAGGAAGGCGAGCTCGACGACGCAGTCGAAGCCGACGACGTGACCGCCGACGCGCTCGAGCAGCTCCCACGCGGCGAGGGCGGTGCCCCCGGTCGCGAGGACGTCGTCGACGAGGACGACCCGCGAGCCGGCGGGCACGGCGTCGGCGTGGACCTCGATGGTCGCCGAGCCGTACTCGAGGTCGTAGGACGCGGCGACGGTGTCGCCGGGCAGCTTGCCGGCCTTGCGCACCGGCACGAACCCGACGCCCATCGCGTGGGCCAGGGCCGCCCCGACGACGAAGCCGCGGGCCTCGACCCCGGCGACGAGGTCGACCTCGCCGCGCCGGCCGTCGGCCAGCGCCCCGATGACCTCGGCGAAGGCCACCGGGTCCGCGAGCAGCGGGGTGATGTCCTTGAAGACGACCCCGGGGCTCGGGAAGTCGGCGACGTCGCGCAGCGAGCGGGCGACGACCTCGTCGACGCCGCCGTGGGGCAGCGCGCTCACCGCTTGGACTTCGGGGTGCGCCGCGGCTGGTTGCGCGGGCCGGAGCGCGCGTACTCGTGGACGGTGCGGCCGGTGAGGGTCGCCCCCTCCACGCGGTCGACCTGGCCGGCCGCGACCGAGGCCGCGGGGGCCGCGGCGTCGCCGGAGGTGGGCACGGCCTCGCCGGCGTCCTTGGCCTTCTTCGTCTGGTGGCGCAGCGCGCGCTTCTCGAGGTCGACGACCTTCTCCTCGTTGCGTCGCAGCGAGACGAGGACCGGGGTGGCGATGAAGATCGAGGAGTAGGCGCCGACGAGGATGCCGACGAACAGCACGAGCGAGAGGTCGACGAGCACGCCGGGGCCGAGGAAGACCGAGCCGACGGCGAGCACCGCGGCGATCGGCAGCAGGCCGATGACCGTCGTGTTGATCGAGCGGACCATCGTCTGGTTGACCGCGAGGTTGGCGGCCTGCGCGAAGGTCATCCGGCCGTTGGCGAACGCCTCGTTGGTGTTCTCGCGGACCTTGTCGAAGACGACGACGGTGTCGTAGAGGCTGTAGCCGAGGACGGTGAGGAAGCCGATCATCGTGGCCGGCGAGATCTCGAAGCCGCTCAGGCTGTAGATGCCGACGGTGATGACGAGGTCGTGGACGAGCGCGACGAGTGAGGCGGCCGCCATCTTCCAGTTGCGGAAGTAGATGCTCAGCATGATGACCACGGCGACGAGGAAGATGAGCAGCGCGCGCAGCGCCTGCCCGCTGACCGAGGCGCCCCAGGACGGCCCGATGAACGTCGCGCTGACGTTCTCCTCGGGCACCCCGAAGGCCTGCGCGAGCTCGCCGCGGACCTGCTGGCTGTCGGTGTCGGTCAGCTTCTCGGTCTGGACGCGGACGGTGTTGGTGCCGACGAGGGTGACGTTGACGCCGCTGGCGTCCTCGGCGGCGCCGACGGCCTGGCGGGCGGTCTGCTCGTAGTCGCTCGGCGTCGAGCCGGTCGCGATGCGGAACTCGGAGCCGCCGCGGAACTCGAGGCCGAGGTTGAGGCCCTGCACCGTCAGGCCGAGGACCGCGACGACGATGAGGACGAGCGAGCCGAGGTAGAACGAGCGGCGCTTGGCGACGACCGGGATCGAGCGCTTGCCGGTGTAGAGGTCGTTGCCGAAGTCGGAGAACGAGGTGCTCACGCGCGGCTCCCTTCGGTGGCGGGGGCGGAGGGTTCGACGGGGGTGAACCGGCCGCGACCGGCGTAGCTGCGCTTCTTCGCGCCGAGCTTGCGCGGGTCGAGCCCGGAGAACCGGTGCCCGTCGCGGAAGAACGGCACCCGGGTCAGGAGCGTGAGCAGCGGGTGGGTGAACCAGAAGACGACGAGCAGGTCGATGAGCGTCGTCAGGCCGAGCGTGAACGCGAACCCGCGCACGCTCGAGCTCGCGAGCAGGTAGAGGACGATCGCCGCGAGGAAGTTGACGCCGTCGGCGATGAGGACCGTGCGCTTGGCGCGGTTCCACCCGGTCTCGACGGCGCTGGCGAGGGAGCGGCCCTCGCGCAGCTCGTCACGGACCCGCTCGAAGTAGACGATGAAGCTGTCGGCGGTGAACCCGATGGCGACGATGAGGCCGGTGACGCCGGCCATGTCGAGGCGGAAGTTCTGCGCCCAGCCGAGCACCGTGATCGCCAGGTACGTGAGCAGGCCGGCGACGACGATCGAGCTGATCGTCACGAAGCCGAGCATCCGGTACTGGAAGAGCGAGTAGACGACGACGAGCAGGAGGCCGATGAGGCCGGCGACGAAGCCGTAGCGCAGCTGCTCCCCACCGAGGGTCGGGCTGATGTCGACGCTCGACTGCTCCTCGAAGGACAGCGGCAGCGCGCCGAACTTCAGCTGGTCGGCGATCTCCTTGGCCCCGGCGAGGGTGAAGCCGCCGGTGATGCTCGCGCGGCCGTTGGGGATGGCCTCGTTGAACTGCGGCGCGACGATGACGCGCGAGTCCAGGACGGTGGCGAGCTGGTTCTGCGGCGAGGGCAGCCCCACCATCGTGCGGCTGATGTCGGCGTACTGGCGGGCCCCCTCGCTGTTGAAGGTGAGGGCGATCTCGACGGTGCTCGTGACGGCGCCCTGCGGGTTGCTCTGGTAGCCGGCGGTGGCGTCGGTGATCTTGTCGCCGGAGACGGCGACCGGGCCGAGGATGTACTTGGTCGAGCCGTCCTCGGAGCAGGTGACGAGCGGCTCGGCTGCGACGTCGCGGACGGTCTCGAGGGCCTTCGGGTCGGCGCAGTTCAGGGCGTCGTAGGCCTGCTGGACCTCGGGGGTGATCCACGCGAGGTCGGTGGGGCCGCTCGGCGCGGCGGAGCCGCTGCCGCTCGCGCTCGGGCTGGGGCTCGCGCTCGGCGAGGCGCTCGCGGAGGCCGAGCCGCTGGGGCTCGGGCTCGGGCTGGCGGCGGTCAGCGCCTCGTTGACGGCGCTGTTCTGCGTCGAGGAGGCGCTGGGGGCCGGCGAGGCGGTGGAGCCGGCGGACGGCGAGGCCGAGGGCGAGGCGGACCCGCTCGCCGACGCGCTCGGCGCGGCGCTCGGGGAGCCGGTCGGGACCGGGATGCCCGAGCCGATCGCGAGGACCGCGCGGAACTGCATCTGCGAGGACTGGCTGATCGCGTTGCGGACGGCCTGGGTCGGGATCTCGGGGATGCTCACGACGATGTTGCTCTCGCCCTGGGTCGTCACCTCGGCGCCGGAGACGCCGTTGGAGTCGACGCGCTGGACGATGATGTCGCGGGCCTGGGCCAGCGACTCCGCGGAGACCGCCTGGCCGTTGGTGACCCGCGGCTCGAGGATGATCTGGGTGCCGCCCTCGAGGTCGAGGCCGAGCTTCGGCGTGGTCTGCCCGTCGCCCCAGACGACCGAGCCGGTGAGGACGCCACCGAGGGCGACGACGAGGACGGTCAGCGCGATGAGGGCCCGGCGGGCCGCGGTGCGCGGTGCGGTGCTCGCCACGTCAGCCCACCTCTCCCGCGCGCATCCCGATGGCCCGGCGGTCGAACCGCAGCGTGACCCCGTTCCCGACGTCGAGCGTCGCGACCCGGTCGTCGAGGGCGGTGAGGGTCCCGTAGAGACCGGACGTCGTGACGACCTCCTCCCCGACGGCGAGGGAGGCCTGGAGGGCCTGGACCTGCTGTCCGCGCTTGCGCTGGGTGAAGAACATCCAGACGAGGAGGAGGAACGGCAGTCCCAGGATCAGGAGGTAGGTCAGGCCGGAGCCGGAGCCGGAAGACATCGGAGTTGGTCCTTCGGAGCGGGGGTCCCCCGCGCTGTGGTGAACAGTGGGTCGGCCCGGGAGCACCGGGCCGAGGACTCACTGTAGGCGAGACGCGGACGCCCCACCAACGATCCGACACGCCCGCGCGTGCCCCGGGGGGCGCCCGGGAGCGGGGTCAGCCGCCCAGCCGTCCGGGGCCGTCGTCGAGCAGCGGCAGCGCGCCCTGCTGCGGCGCACCGGCGGGGGGACGCAGCCCGAGGTGGCTCCAGGCCCGGGCGGTCGCGGCCCGGCCGCGGGGGGTGCGGGAGATGAAGCCCTCCCGCACGAGGTAGGGCTCGGCGACGGTCTCGACGGTGTCGGACTCCTCCCCCACGGCGACGGCGAGGGTCGAGAGGCCGACCGGCCCGCCGGCGAAGCGGCGGCACAGCGCCTCGAGGACGGCGCGGTCGAGGCGGTCCAGCCCGGCGTCGTCGACGTCGAACAGCGCGAGGGCGGCCCGGGCGGCGGCGTGGTCGACGTGCCCGTCGCCGTGGACCTGGGCCCAGTCGCGCACCCGGCGCAGCAGCCGGTTGGCGATGCGGGGCGTGCCGCGGGAGCGGCCGGCGACCTCGGTGATGCCCTCGGCGTCGGCCTCGACCCCGAGCAGGCCGGCCGAGCGGCGCAGGATCGTCACGAGGTCGGCGACGTCGTAGTAGTCGAGGTGGCCGGTGAAGCCGAAGCGGTCGCGCAGCGGCGCCGGGAGCAGCCCGGCCCGGGTCGTCGCGCCGACGACGGTGAACGGCGGCAGCTCGAGCGGGATGGCCGTCGCGCCCGGGCCCTTGCCGACGATGACGTCGACCCGGAAGTCCTCCATCGCGAGGTAGAGCATCTCCTCGGCGGAGCGGCTCATCCGGTGGATCTCGTCGAGGAAGAGGACCTCGCCCTCGTCGAGGCTGGAGAGGACCGCGGCGAGGTCGCCGGCGTGCTGGATGGCCGGGCCGCTCGTGACCCGGATCGGGCGCTCGAGCTCGGCGGCGACGATCATCGCCAGCGTCGTCTTGCCCAGGCCGGGCGGGCCCGAGAGCAGGACGTGGTCGGGCGGGCTGCCGCGGCGGCGGGCGGCCTCGAGCACGAGCCCGAGCTGGTCGCGCACCCGCGGCTGGCCGGGGAACTCGGCGAGGCGGCGCGGGCGCAGGGCGGCCTCGACGACCCGCTCGTCGTCGCTGCCCCCGGCGTCGACGACGCGGGCGGTGGCGTCGAAGGAGCCGTCGTCCTCGCGGTCGTCGGCCTCGTGGACCTCGCTCCCCCAGCCGCGGGCCGCGCTCACGGCCGCAGCTCGCGCAGGGCCAGGCGCAGCAGCGCGGCGATGTCGGCGTCGGCCGGGGCGGTGCCGGCGACCCGCTCGACGGCGTCACCGGCCTGCTTCGCCGACCAGCCGAGCCCGACGAGGGCCTCGGCCACCTGGCCGCGCCACGGCTCCTCGCCCGGGACGACCGGCGCGGGGGCACCGGGGCCGGCGCCGGTGCGCACGGCGCCGACCTTGTCGCGCAGCTCGAGGACGAGCCGCTGGGCGGACTTGGCGCCGATGCCGGGGATGGCCGTCAGGGCCTTGGCGTCGCCGGAGGACAACGCCGTCGCGAGCTGGTCCGGGCCCATGACCGAGAGCATCGCGAGGGCCAGGCGCGGCCCGACGCCCGAGACCGTCTGGACGGTCTCGAACATGTCGCGCTCGGCGGGGCTGCCGAAGCCGTAGAGGGTGAGGGAGTCCTCGCGCACGACGAGGGTCGTCGCGAGCGAGGCCTCCTGCCCGCGATGGCAGGCGGCGGCGGTCGCCGGGGTGGCGTGCACGAGCATCCCGACCCCGCCGACCTCGAGGACGACGTGGTCGAGGCCGACGTGCGTGACGGCCCCGCGCAGCGAGGCGATCATCCGCGGGCCGCCTTCGCGAGGGCGTCCAGGCGCGCGGACTGCGCGCCCCGCCAGGTGTGGCAGATGGCCAGGGCGAGGGCGTCGGCGGCGTCGGCGGGCCTCGGCGGCGTCGCGAGGCCGAGGATGCGGGTGACCATCGCGGTCACCTGCGCCTTGTCCGCGCGCCCGGAGCCGGTGACGGCGGCCTTGACCTCGGTCGGGGTGTGGAAGACGACGGGCACCTCACGCTTGGTGGCGGCGAGCAGCGCGACCGCCGTGGCGTGCGCGGTGCTCATGACGTTGGTGATGTTGGAGTCGGCGAAGACCCGCTCGACGGCGACGACGTCGGGGCGGTAGCGGTCGAGCCAGCCCTCCATCTCGCGCTCGAGGTAGACCAGGCGCTCCCCCGGGTCGCCGTCGCTCGGGGTGCGCACGACGCCGACGGCGACCATCCGGGCACGCCCGAGCCGACCGTCGACGACCCCAAGGCCGCAGCGGGTGAGACCGGGGTCGACACCGAGGACGCGCACGCGGGCTCCTTCACCGAGCGATGGAACAGGTGTTCGACGCCCACGCTACGGCCCCGCCGGGTGCTCCCCCGGCACCGACACGCGGCGCCGCTCAGTCCTCGGCGTCGAGCTCGGCGAGGACGGAGTCCGGGATGTCGCCGTTGGCGAAGACGTCCTGGACGTCGTCGGAGTCCTCGAGGGCCTCGATGACGCGGATCATCTTCTTCGCGCCGTCGGCGTCGAGCGGCACCTGGAGGTTGGGGACCCAGGAGGCCTCGGCCGAGTCGTAGTCGATGCCGGCGTCCTGGAGGGCCGTGCGGACCGCGACGACGTCGGTCGCCTCGGAGACGACCTCCCACGAGTCGCCGTTGTCGTTGACCTCCTCGGCGCCCGCCTCCAGGACGACCTCGAGGATCTCGTCCTCGCCCTTGTCGTCGCTCTTGGGGACGATGACGACGCCCTTGCGGTGGAAGACGTAGGCCACCGAGCCCGGGTCGGCGAGCTGGCCGCCGTTGCGGGTCAGGGCGGTCCGGACCTCGGCCGCGGCGCGGTTGCGGTTGTCGGTGAGGCACTCGATGAGCAGCGCCACCCCGCCGGGGGCGTAGCCCTCGTAGGTGATGGTCTGCCAGTCGGCGCCGCCCGCCGTCGCACCGGACCCGCGCTTGACCGCGTTGTCGATGTTGTTGTTGGGGACCGACGACTTCTTGGCCTTCTGGATCGCGTCGTAGAGCGTCGGGTTGCCCGTCGGGTCACCGCCGCCCGTGCGGGCCGCGACCTCGATGTTCTTGATGAGCTTGGCGAAGAGCTTGCCGCGCTTGGCGTCGATCGCCGCCTTCTTGTGCTTGGTGGTCGCCCACTTGGAGTGGCCGCTCATGAACGCTCCCTCTGGCTCTGCTGCACGATGTCGACGAAGAGGCGGTGGACCCGGTGGTCACCGGTCACCTCCGGGTGGAAGGACGTGACCAGCAGGTTCCCCTGCCGCGCGGCGACGATCCTACCCGCGGCCGGACCCTGCTCGACCCGCGCGAGGACCTCGACGGCCTCCCCCGCCTCCTCGACCCACGGCGCCCGGATGAACACCGCGCGCACCGGCTGGCCGCCGAGCTCGCGGATGTGCAGGTCCTCCTCGAAGGAGTCGACCTGCCGGCCGAAGGCGTTGCGGCGCACGAGGATGTCCATCCCGCCGAGGGTCTGCTGCCCGTCGGCGCCGTCCGCGAGGCGGTCGGCGAGGAGGATCATCCCCGCGCAGGAGCCGTAGACGGGCAGGCCGTCGGCGATGCGGGCGCGCAGCGGCGCCTGGAGGTCGAAGGCCCGGACGAGCTTGTCGATCGTCGTCGACTCCCCGCCCGGCAGGACGAGCCCGTCGACGGCCTCGACCTCGGTGGGGCGGCGCACCGTGACGGCGTGGGCGCCGCCGCGCTCGAGCGCGACGAGGTGCTCGCGCACGTCGCCCTGCACGGCGAGCACGCCGACGGTGGGGGTGGTGGTCACGCCGACCGACTCTACGGCCCGCCGCGACCTAGGCTGCACCGGTGCCCGAGCCCACCGTGCGTCCCCGTCGGCCCGCCGACGTCCCCGCGCTCGTCGAGGTCCTCGCGGCCCAGCAGCCCGCCTCGCGCTACCCCGTGCGCTGGCCGCTGCCCTTCCCCGTGGAGGAGTTCGTCGTGCGGCCGGGCGAGCTCGGGGCGTGGGTGGTCATCGAAGCGGGCGCGGTCGCCGGTCACGTCGCCGTGCTCGAGCCGGGCGAGGGCTGGGAGACCGAGGCGTTCGTCGACGCGACCGGGCTGCCCGCCACGGACCTCGGCACCGTGTCGACCCTCTTCGTCGACCCCGCGCGCCGGGGGCTGGGGCTCGGCTCGCGCCTGCTCGGGACGGCGGTGGAGCACGTGCGCAGCCTCGGCCGGGTGCCGGTGCTCGACGTCGTCCAGGAGCACTCGGTCGCCGCCGACCTCTACCGGCGGCGCGGCTGGCGGGTCGTCGGCGAGGCACGGCCGCACTGGCTGCCGGCCGACCGTGCGCCGGTGCTGCTCATGACGCTCGACGCCTGACCGGCGCCGCCCGGCTCAGGTCGCGACGCCGTCGCGGCCGCGCTCCTTGGCCCGGTACAGCGCCTGGTCGGCCATCTGCCGCAGGCCGTCGAGGTCGGCGACCTTGCCGACCGCGAGGCCGACGCTCACCGTGACCCGCAGGTCGGGGGCGAGGTCGTCCCAGTGGTCGCGGCGCACGAGCTCGACGAGCTCCAGGCACCGCTGGCGGGCGGTGTCGACCCGGTCGGTGTCGAGCAGGAGAAGGAACTCGTCGCCGCCCCAGCGCACGACGAGGTCGGTGCCGCGGACGACCGTCCGCAGCGCCGCCGCGACGCGCACGAGCACCTCGTCGCCGACCTCGTGGCCGTGGGTGTCGTTGACGCCCTTGAAGTGGTCGACGTCGACGAGGACGAGGGTGACCTCCTCCCGCGCGGGGCCCTGTCCGTCGTGCAGTGCGTCGACGTGCGCCTCGAGCCCGCGCCGGTTGGCGACGCCGGTCAGCGCGTCGACCTCGGCCGCGACGCGCAGCCGGGCGTGTTCCGACGCCAGGTACTCGTTCTGGATGAGCGAGCCGATGGCCTCGACGGCGGCGATGCGCGCCTCCTGCCGACGCTGGGCCAGCTCGCGCGCGACCCGCAGCCCGGCCGTCTCGTGGCCGAGCTCCTCGGCCTCGAGCTCGGCGTCGCGGGTCAGGGCCAGGAGGTAGAGCTCGGGCATCCGGACCCGGTCCCACGCCTCGATGGCGGCCGCGAGGTGCTCGCGGGCCCGGCGCGGGTCGGGCTCGGTGAAGGAGCGCGCCAGGCCGAGATAGGTGGCGAACTCGGCCTCGTCGCCGTCCGCGGGCGGCCGGGGCGTGCCCGAGGCCGGCGGGGCGATCGCGTCGATGAGGTTCTCGAAGATGTGCAGGTCCACGCGCCAGCTCTCGGGCAGCAGCTCGAGCGGGACCCGCTGGACCGCGCCCCGGGCGAGGATGCCGAGCTCGTGGAGGTCCTCGCCGGGCCCGGTCTGCCGGGTGACGCAGAGGCGCCGGAGCTGGATCTCGGCCCGGTTGTACATCGCCGTCGCCATCCGCCAGGCGTCCTGCTCGTCGTTCTTCAGCTGGTCGGCCGCCGACGAGGTGTGCTCGAGCGCGAGGTCCCACATGTCGCGGTCGAGGTAGCCCGTGGCGCACTCGACGTGGGCCGACGCGAGCATCTCGTGGGCGCGGGGGGCGCCGCGCAGGAGGACGGTGGCCCGGGTGAGGTCGCGGTCGGCGTCCAGGCGGGGGCGGTCGTCCCACATCTCGGCGGTGGCGCCCTGCGCCAGGGCCAGCGCCTCCCAGACGATGTCTCCCTGGGCCCGGGCGCGCTCCCGGAGCATCACGAGGTGGTGACGGCGCTCGGCCGCGCCGTCGGCGGCCAGGAGGCGCACGTACTCGGCGACCATGAGGACGTCGACCCACCCCTGCTCGGTCGCCTGGGCCTCGAGGGCGTCGAGCTGCCCGGCGTCGAGCGCGTCCGGCGTCTGCGCCGTGAGGATGAGCTCCCGGGCCTGTTCGAGCAGGGCCTGGTGCTCGGACGTGCGCGCGTGCGGGCACTCCTGCGTCTGGTCGGTGGTGGCTCCCCCCATGGGGTCGAGTGTGCGGTGTGACACACCTGTGCCGCAGCGAAGTCCGCCAGATGACCCCGAGGTCTGTCCGAACGTCCATGACCCGCCGGAGGTGCTTGCCCGACGGCCTCCTCGGTGCAACGACGCCGGCAGGCTAGCGTCGGACCCATGTCGTCAGCGCTGACCGCCCGGGCCGAGGCCCTCGACTCCGACCACGCCCGCACCGACCTGCGTTCGCGCTTCGTGCTGCCGGACGGCGTCGTCTACCTCGACGGGAACTCGCTCGGCGCGCTGCCGGTCGGGGTCGCCGAGGCGGTCGCCGACGCCGTGCACCGCCAGTGGGGCGAGCGGCTCATCGCCAGCTGGAACGAGGCCGACTGGTGGGGCGCCCCGACCCGGGTGGGCGACCGCGTCGGCGCGCTCGTCGGCGCCGCTCCCGGCCAGGTCGTGTGCACGGACTCGACGACGGTCAACCTCTTCAAGGTCGTCGTCGCCGCCGCCCGGATGCGCCCCGGCCGCCGGGTCGTGCTCATCGACCCCGCGTCGTTCCCCACCGACCTCTACGTCACCGCCGCGGCCGCCCGCGACACCGGCCTCGTCGTCGAGCACGTCTCCCCCGCCGACGCCCCCGCCCGCATCGCCGAGCTCGGCGACGACCTCGCCCTCGCCTCGTACAGCTCGGTCGACTACCGCACCGGCGAGCTCTGGGACCTGCCGGAGATCACCCGGGCCGCCCACGCGGTCGGTGCGCTCGTCTGCTGGGACCTGTGCCACTCGGCCGGCGTCCTGCCCGTCGACCTCGACGCGCACGAGGTCGACCTCGCCGTCGGCTGCGGCTACAAGTACCTCAACGGCGGCCCCGGCGCACCGGCCTTCCTCTACGTGGCCCACCGCCACCAGGACGCCTTCGACCAGCCGCTGTCGGGCTGGAACGGGCACGCCACCCCCTTCGCGATGGCCCCGGACTTCTCGCCGGCGCCCGGCATCGCCCGCGGACGGGTCGGCACCCCGCCGCTGCTGTCGATGCTCGCGCTCGAGGCCGCGCTCGGCGTGCACGAGGGCGTCGCGCTCGCCGACCTGCGTGACCGCTCGCTCTCGCTCACCGGGTTCTTCCTCGAGTGCCTCGACGAGCTGCTGCCCGGGCTCGAGGTCGCGACGCCCCGCGAGGGCGCCCGCCGCGGGTCGCAGGTCAGCGTCCGCCACCCCGGCGCGTACGGCGTCGTGCAGGCGCTCATCGCGCGCGGCGTCGTCGGCGACTTCCGCGAGGCCGACATCGTCCGGCTCGGCTTCGCGCCGATGTACCTGACCCACGCCGACGTCCTGCGCGCGGCGCAGGAGCTGCGGGCGGTCCTCGACGGCGCGGAGCACGAGCGTCCCGAGTTCGCCGAGCGCGCGCAGGTGACCTGAGCCCCGCCGGCTGGTTCGATGGCCCGGTGAGCGCCACGTCCGCGACCGTCGACCGGGGCCTCCCGCTGGCCTCCCCCGGCGGGCGCCGGCTGCTCGCGGCGTCCATCCTCGGCTCGGCCCTCGCGGGCATCGACGCGACGGTCGTCAACGTCGCCCTGCCCGCCGTCGGGGCCTCGCTCGACGCCGGGTTCGCGACGCTCCAGTGGGTGGTCTCGGCCTACGCCCTGACCCTCGCGGCCTTCATCCTCCTCGGCGGCGTCCTCGGCGACCGGTTCGGGCGGCGCCGGGTGTTCGTCGTCGGCGTCGTGTGGTTCGCGCTCGCCTCGCTGCTCTGCGGCGCCGCACCGGACGCCACCCTCCTCGTCGCGGCGCGCGCCCTCCAGGGGGTCGGGGCGGCCCTGCTCACGCCGGGCAGCCTCGCGATGATCCAGGCGAGCATCGCCGCGCAGGACCGCGGGCGAGCCATCGGCGCGTGGTCGGGCCTGGGCGGCGTCGCCACCGCGGTCGGGCCCTTCCTCGGCGGGTGGCTCGTCCAGTCGCTGTCCTGGCGGTGGGTCTTCCTCGTCAACGTGCCGCTCGCCGCGGTCGTCGTCGTCCTCGCGCTGCGGCACGTGCCCGAGAGCCGGGACCCGGACGCCGACGGGCCGGTCGACGTCGCGGGCGCGGCCCTCGGCGCCCTCGCCCTCGCCGCCCTCACGTGGGCCCTCATCGCGGCCGGGGAGTCCGGGGCGACGCCGGCCGTGCTCGCGGCCGCCGTCGTCGGGGTCCTCGCCGCCACCGCGTTCGTCCTCGTCGAGCGGCGGGTCCGCGCCCCGATGCTCCCCCTCGACGCCTTCGCGCGGCCGCAGTTCCGGGCCGTCAACCTCGTGACCTTCCTCGTCTACGCGGGGCTCGGGGCGGTGTTCCTGCTGCTCGTCGTGCAGCTGCAGGTCGTCTGCGGCTTCTCGCCGGTGGCGGCCGGGACGGCCCTGCTGCCGGTCACCGGCGTCATGCTCCTGCTCTCGTCACGCTCGGGCGACCTCGCGGCCCGGCTGGGTCCGCGGCGGCAGCTCGCCGCCGGCCCGCTGGTCGCCGCGGCCGGGGTCCTGCTCATGCTGCGCCTCGGGCCCGGTGCCTCCTACGTGCTCGACGTCCTGCCGGCGGTGCTCGTCCTCGGCCTGGGGCTCGTCGCGATGGTCTCGCCGCTCACCTCCACGGCGCTGTCGGCGGCGCCGGCCGAGCACGCCGGCCTGGCGTCCGGCGTCAACAACGCCGTCGCCCGCACCGCCGGGCTGCTGGCGGTCGCGGTCGTCCCCGCCGTCGCGGGGCTCACCGGCCGGGCGTACGACGACCCGGTGGCGTTCGACGCCGGCTTCGCGGTGGCCCTGTGGGTCAGCGCGGCCGCGCTCGCCGCGGGCGGGGTGCTCGCGGCGCTCGTCGTCCGCGACGACGACGTCCCCGCGCCGTCGCCCGGCGACCGCCGCCTGTGGTTCTGCGCCGGACTCGTCGGCCCGCCGCCGGCCACCCGGGTCGACGCCACCGGCCGCCCCGACTGCGACCCCGTCCCGCTCGTCACGACCCGCCCGGAGGACCCGATGCCCTGCTCCCACCTGACCGACACCACACCCCCGACCCCGCGCACCGACGGCTGCGAGGAGTGCCTGCGCGACGGTGGCACCTGGGTGCACCTGCGGCTGTGCCAGGCGTGCGGCCACGTCGGCTGCTGCGACTCCTCACCGGGGCGGCACGCGACCGCGCACGCCCGGACGAGCGAGCACCCGGTCGTGCGCTCGTTCGAGCCCGGCGAGGAGTGGTTCTGGTGCTACGTCGACGAGGTGGCGCTCGAGGTGCCCGGCGCCCCACCGGCGCCGAGCCACCCCTGAGCGCCCCGCGTCACCAGCCGCGCTCGGCGAGCCGGTGCGGCTGCGGGATCTCGTCGACGTTGATGCCGACCATCGCCTCGCCGAGGCCGCGCGAGACCTTGGCGATGACGTCGGGGTCGTCGTGGAAGGTCGTCGCCTTGACGATGGCCTCGGCGCGCTCGGCCGGGTTGCCCGACTTGAAGATGCCGGAGCCGACGAAGACGCCCTCGGCGCCGAGCTGCATCATCATCGCGGCGTCCGCCGGGGTGGCGATGCCGCCCGCGGTGAAGAGGACGACGGGCAGCTTGCCGGTCTCGGCGACCTCCTTGACGAGGTCGTACGGGGCCTGGAGCTCCTTGGCCGCGACGTAGAGCTCGTCGGGCTCCATCGAGCGCAGGCGGTTGATCTCCTTGCGCAGCGAGCGCATGTGGGTCGTCGCGTTCGAGACGTCGCCGGTGCCGGCCTCGCCCTTGGAGCGGATCATCGCCGCGCCCTCGGTGATGCGGCGCAGGGCCTCGCCGAGGTTGGTCGCGCCGCAGACGAAGGGGACGGTGAACTGCCACTTGTCGATGTGGTTGGCGTAGTCGGCCGGGGTGAGGACCTCGGACTCGTCGATGTAGTCGACCCCGAGGGACTGCAGGACCTGCGCCTCGACGAAGTGGCCGATGCGCGCCTTGGCCATGACCGGGACGGAGACGGCCTCGATGATCGAGTCGATCATGTCGGGGTCGCTCATCCGCGAGACACCGCCCTGGGCGCGGATGTCGGCGGGGACCCGCTCGAGGGCCATGACGGCGACGGCGCCGGCGTCCTCGGCGATCTTCGCCTGCTCGGCGGTGACGACGTCCATGATGACGCCGCCCTTGAGCATCTCGGCCATGCCGCGCTTGACGCGGGTCGTGCCGGTGCCGGTGGTCGTGGGGGCGCTCTGCTGCTCGCTCATGGGCGCGATTCTAGGACTCTCGGGCGGGTGCTCCCGACCACGGTTCGACAGCGGTCAGCGGGCCAGCGCGGACGGCAGGTCGTCGTCGAACTCGACCCGCTCGGGCAGCGTGGCGTGGCCGGCCAGCCGGAAGACGCGCACGACCCACTTGCCGCGCACGCGCCGCACCTCGCGCACCGCGTCGTTGTGGAAGCGGCGGGCCATCCGGACCCGCAGCGAGCTGGCGGCGATGCGGTCGAGCGACTCCTCGACGAGCTCGTCGCCGTCGGCCCGCAACCGGGCCACGACGTCGTCGGTGAGCGTGACGGCGAGGATCTCGCTCAGCGCGCCCTCGACCTCCTCGCGCCCGCCGAAGTGCTGCCCGTCGAGGAGGTCCTCGGCGAGCGGGTGCTCCGTCGTGCGCTCGACCGACTCGGTTGCGGCGTCGGCGAGCAGCAGCGCGGTGGCGGGGTCGAGCGCGCCGGAGTTCGCGAGCTCGAGGGTGGCCTCGGCGCGGCGGACGAGCTGGGCGTCGAGCGCCGACATCGCGCCCTCCGCCTTGGCGTGCAGCCGGTCGAGCCGGGCCGCGGCGTAGGAGAGGTACCAGGCGGCGACGATGAGGACGATGACGACGAAGGTCGTCACCTGGAGGATGTCGATGTCGCTCACGAGACCCCCGTCCCGGGCACGCTGCGCACGAAGCGGCTCCAGAGGCCGCGCTGCGGCTCGGCGAGCTCGGCGTGGGCGCCCTCGAGCACGGTCTCGTAGACCGCCATCACCTGCCCCGAGACACGCGACCAGTCGAAGGTGCGGGCGCGCTCGCGGCCCTCGCGGCCGAGGTGCTCGCGGCGCGCGGGGTCGGCGAGCAGCCCGACGACGGCCTCGCCGAGCGCGGCGGCCGACCCGGTCTCGAAGGTGACGCCGACGCGCCCGCCGTCGAGGACCGCGACGAACGCCGAGAGGTCCGAGGCGACGACCGGGGCCCCCGCCGCCATCGCCTCGACGAGGACGATGCCGAAGCTCTCGCCGCCGAGGTGCGGCGCCAGGTAGGCGTCGACCGAGCGCAGCAGGCTCGCCTTGTCGGCGTCCGAGACGGCGCCGAGGACGACCGTGGCGTCGGCGACGCGCGGCTCGACCCGCTTGAGCAGGTCGTCGGCCTCCCCCGGCCCGGCGACGAGCAGGCGGGCCCGCGGGTGGGCGTCGAGGACCGCCGGCAGGGCCGCGAGCGCGACCTCGAGGCCCTTGCGGGGCTCGTCGACCCGGCCGAGGAACGCGAGGGTCGGCGCGTCGGCCGTCCCGGTCCACTCCGGTCGGCGCGGGGCGACGTCGAAGGCGTCGACGTGCACGCCGTTGGGGATGATGTACGTGTCGCCGCCGAGGTGGCGGCGCACGGTGCGGGCGGCGTCCTCCGAGACGGCGATCCGGGCGCGGATCTTCTCGAGCGAGGGCCGCAGCAGCGGGTTGGCGGCGTGCATCGCGCGCGAGCGCACCGTCGAGGTGTGGAAGGTGGCGACGACCGGCTCCTCCGCGGCCCACAGGGCCATGAGCGAGACCGACGGCGTGACCGGCTCGTGGAGGTGCACGACGTCGAAGCCGCCGGACTCCAGCCACCGGGTGACCCGGGCGGAGGTGACCGGCCCGAAGGTCAGCCGGGCGACGGAGCCGTTGTAACGCACCGGCACGGCGCGCCCGCAGGAGGTGAGGTACGGCGGCAGGTCGGAGTCCTCGTCGGCCGGGGCGAGCACCGACACCTCGTGGCCCTGCGCGATGAAGACCTCCGCGAGGTCGCGGACGTGGAACTGCACGCCCCCCGGCACGTCCCACGAGTAGGGGCAGACGATCCCGATCCTCACGAGGCCACACCCTGCCGCGCCAGCCGCTCCTCGTCGAGGTCCTCGAGGAAGACGCGCTGGAGCATGTGCCAGTCGCCCGTGTGCTCGCGCACCGCGGCGCCGAGGGCGTCGGCGCACTGCTGCGTCATCGCGACGACCTTCTCGCGGGTCGCGCCGGTCGTCGGCACCGTGACGGCCGGGTGGAAGGTGATGACGATGCCCCAGCCGCGCCCGCGGCGCTCGTGCCGGATGGACACCGGGAACAGCGGCCGGCGCTCGGCGAGCGCGAGGGCCGCGGGGCCGGGGGCCATCCGGGCCGGGCGCCCGCACAGCTCGACGGTGACTCCGCGGTGGGTGAGGTCGCGGTCGGCGAGCAGCGGGATGAGCCCGGGCCGCCGGGCGGCCTCGCGCAGCGCGGGGAAGACGTCGGGGCCGCCGGTCAGCGGCAGGATCGTCATCCCGAGGCCCTCGCGGAAGGCGAGGAACTCGCGGAAGACCTCCTCGGGCTCCAGGCGCTCGGCGACGGTCGTCACCGGGCCGAGGTGCACGGTGCCCCAGGCACCGGCGAGGTCCCAGTTGCCGAGGTGGCCGAGGAAGCAGACGACGCTGCCGCCGGCGTCGAGGACCTCGCGCACGGGGGCGTCGCCCTCGAGCCGCACGCGCGCGGCGAGCTCGTCCGGGCCGAGCACGGGCAGCCGGAAGGCCTCGCAGTAGTAGCGCAGGTAGGAGCGCATCCCCGTCCGGACGAGGGCGTCCAGGGCCGCGTCGTCGAGCTCGGGGCGCACCCGGGCGTAGTTGGCCCGCATCCGGGCGGCGCCGCCGCGGGCGACGGTGAGGTCGGCGACGGCGTCGAAGAGGCGGTAGGCGGCGCGCTCGGGCATCCGGCGCACCGCGGCCCAGCCGACCCGGTGCCCGGCGACGACGACCGCGTCGCCGAGCCGCGCCGGCACTCCCCTCACGCGGCGCCCAGCGCCTGGCGGCGGACCTCGAGGATCCGCTGGACGACGGTCACGAGGCTCGCGAGCGCGAGCACGGCGAGGACGACGCCGAGGAAGACGGTCGGGATGGAGAACAGCCCGGTGAGGCCGGTGGCCACGAGGACGGCGACGAGCCGGTCGGCGCGCTCGGCGATGCCGACGTTCGCGGTCATCCCCAGGCCCTCGGCGCGGGCCTTGGCGTACGAGACGACGCTGCCGAGGATGAGGCAGGCGAGCGCGAGCGCCGCCATGTAGGAGTTGCCGCCGCCGCCCGCGTACCAGAGCACGAGCCCGCCGAAGACGGCCGCGTCGCCGACCCGGTCGAGGGTGGAGTCGAGGTAGGCGCCCCAGCTGCTGGAGCGCCCGAGGCGCCGCGCCATGATGCCGTCGACGGTGTCGGAGAAGACGAACGCCGTGATGACGAGGGTGCCGACGAAGAACTCCCCACGGGGGTAGAACACGAGCGCGCCCCCCGCCACGCCGATCGTGCCGATGACGGTGACGACGTCGGGGCTGATGCCGAGCCGCAGGAGCAGCGAGGCGACCGGGGTGAGGAGCTTCGTGAAGAAGGCGCGGGCGTATCGGTTGAGCATGGTCCCGCCAGCGTAGTGGCGCCGCGGACGCCGCCACGCCACCGCGCCGCCCGCCGGGGTGGCGCAGGTCTCTCCGCGGGCCGCGCGATCCCCTTGTGCGCCGCTGCGGGGAGGAGTTGATTGGAGGCATGAGCGGAACACCGGCCCCCACCGTCACCGACACCACCCGCCTGCGCACCGTCCTCCTCCTCGGCCCGTCCGGCGCCGGCACCTCGCGGCTGTTCGACCGCGTCGTCGCGGAGCTCGCGCCGCGGTCGGGGACGCGGGCCAGGGGGGCGGAGCCGGCGGGGCTGCGGGCCGCCACGCTCGCGTGCGGGGAGGTGGTGCTGACCCTCCTCGACGCCCCGGGGCACCCCGACTTCGTCGGGCAGGTGAGGGCGGGTCTGCGCGCGGCGGACGCCGCCCTCTTCGTCGTCTCGGCCGCGGACGGCGCGGACGCCCGATCCCGGCAGCTGTGGCACGAGTGCGCGGTCGTCGGGATGCCCCGGTCCGTCGTCGTGACCCAGCTCGACGCGCGGGACGCCGACTTCGCCGCGACGCTCGAGGACTGCCGGGCGCACTTCGGGGCCGGCATCCAGCCGCTCGGGGTGCCGGTGGCCGGGCCGGACGGCGCCGTGACGTCGATCGCCGACCTCCTCCTCGGCGAGATCCACGACTACTCCGGGGGTGCCCGCACGGTGCGCCCGGCCGGCGCCGAGCACGCCGCGGCGTTCGACGACCACCGTCCCGGCCTCGTCGAGGGGATCATCGAGGAGTCCGAGGACCCCGAGCTCATGGACCGCTACCTCGCCGGCGAGGACCTGCCGTTCGCGACCCTCGAGCGCGACCTGCTCCAGGCCGTCGCCCACGGCACCTTCCACCCGGTGCTGCCGGTGTCCGGCGAGAGCGGCGCGGGGCTCGACGTCCTGCTGCACCTCGTCGAGGCCGCCTTCCCGCACCCCGGGATGCGCCCGCTGCCGACGGTGACCCCGGTCGACGGCGGGGACCCGGTCGGGATCACGGCCGACCCGGACGGCCCGCTCGTCGCCGAGGTGGTCCACACCGAGTCCGACGCCTACGTCGGCCACCTCTCGCTCGTGCGCGTCTTCTCCGGGACGCTGCGCGCCGACCGCCCGGTCCACGTCTCCGGGCACCTCGAGCGGCTCGACGGCCCGACCGGCGAGGGGCACGAGGCGCACGACGACGACGTGCGGCCCGGCGCCCTCGGCGCACCGTGCGCCGGCGAGCTGCTCACCAAGGAGCACGCCGTCGCCGGTGAGGTCGTCGTCGTCACCAAGCTCGCCGGGGCGCAGACCTCCGACACGCTCTCCGACCCCGCCCGGCCGCTGCTCGTCACCCCGTGGGCGCTGCCCGACGCCCTGCTGCCGGCGGCCGTGCGCGCCGCGACGCGGGCCGACGAGGACCGGATGCCCGTCGCCTTCCGCGAGCTCGCGGCGGAGGACCCGGCGCTGCGCATCGAGCACGACGCGGAGACCGGCCAGGTCGTCCTGTGGACCACCGGCCCGGCGCACCTCGAGCTCGTCCTGCACCGGCTGCGCGAGCGCTTCAACGTCGGCGTCGAGCAGGAGCCGGTGGCCGTCGCGTTGCGCGAGACGGCGCTCGTCAGGGCCGAGGCGCAGGGGCGGCACGTCAAGCAGTCCGGCGGCCACGGCCAGTACGCCGTCTGCCACCTGACCCTCGAACCGCTCCCCCGCGGCTCCGGCGTCGAGTTCACCGAGGTCGTCGTCGGCGGCGCCGTGCCGCGGCAGTTCATCGGCAGCGTCGAGAAGGGCGTCCACGCGCAGCTCGCGAAGGGCCTGCTCGCCGGCTGGCCGGTCACCGACGTCCGGGTCACGCTGACCGACGGCAAGGCGCACAGCGTCGACTCCTCCGACCAGGCCTTCCAGACCGCGGCCGGCCTCGCGCTGCGCGAGCTGGCCTCCCCGCAGTCGATGTGCCTGCTCGAGCCGATCGACACGGTCACGGTCGCCGTCGACGACGAGCACCTCGGCGCGGTGATGACCGACGTCAGCACCCGGCGCGGGCAGATCGTCGGCTCCGAGCCGGTCGACGGCGAACCGGGGCGCTCGGTCCTCGTCGCGGCGGTCCCCCGGCTCGAGCTGCTCGACTACGCGGTCGTGCTGCGCTCGCTCGCCCATGGCACCGGCACCTTCCGGCGCGAGCCGCGCGGCTACGAGGTGCTGCCGGACCGCCTGGCCCGCGAGCACCTGCGCGCGGGCGCCGGGACCGCCTGAGGCGCGCTCAGGCCGGCCAGTGCTCCGCGAGCCGCGCGCGGACGTCCTCGAGGAGCATCGGCAGCGCCTTGGTGCGCGCGACGATCGGCAGGAAGTTGCTGTCGCCGCCCCACCGCGGCACGACGTGCTGGTGCAGGTGGGCCGCGACCCCGGCGCCGGCGACGGCGCCCTGGTTCATCCCGAGGTTGAAGCCCATCGGGGCCGACGCCGCCTCGAGCGCCCGCACGGCCTGCTTGGTGAGCAGCGTGAACTCACTCGTCTCCTCGTCGGTGAGGTCGACGTAGAGCGGGACGTGGCGGTAGGGGCAGACGAGGACGTGGCCGGGGTTGTACGGGAAGAGGTTCATCACGACGTAGCAGTGCTCGCCGCGGTGCACGACCAGGCCCTCCTCGTCGCCCTTGCCGGGGGCCGCGCAGAACGGGCAGCCGTCCCCGGCGTCCGGGTCGGGCCGCTCGCCCTGGATGTAGACCATCCGGTGCGGGGTCCAGAGGCGCTCGAAGCCGTCCGGCTCGCCGGTGAAGTCGGCGGGGCTCTCGAGGTCGGGCATGCCCCGATCCTAGGTGCGCGTGCTCAGCGCAGGTACGACGCCCCGTTGAAGTCGAGAACGGCCCCCGAGGCCCACTCGGCGGCCGGCTCGGCGAGCGCCACGACCGCGGCCGCGACCTCCTCGGGCTGCGCGACGCGGTGGAACGGGCTCTGCGCGCGCGTGGCCTCGGCGGCCTCGGGGTCGGCCATCGCGTAGCCGGCCATCTCGGTCGCGATGAAGCCCGGCGCGATGCTCGTGACGGCGATGCCGTGCCGGCCCAGGTGCTGCGCCATCGACTGCCCGAAGGCGTGGAGGCCGGCCTTGGACGCCCCGTACGCCGGGATGTCGGGCTCGCCCCGGAAGGCGCCGCGCGAGCCGACGTTGACGACGCGGCCCACGGGGACGCCGTCGGCCGGCGGGACGTCGAGCATCTGCCGCGCGACGCACCACGTGAGGTTCGCCGGGCCGAGGAGGTTGGTCGCGAGCGTGCCCTGCCAGACCTGCACCCAGTCCTCGTACGACGTCGCGTCGAGCGGGTGGTCGCCGCGTCGGCTGCCGGAGGAGGCGGGCGCGGCGATCATCGCGGCGTTGTTGACGAGCACGTCCACCCGCCCGAGGGCGGCGGCGGCCTCCGCGGCCAGCGTGGCCACCGCGGCGGGGTCGGCGAGGTCGGCCGCGCGGCGGACGTGCCCCTCCCCCGGCAGCCCGGCGAGGACGGCCTCGGCGCGCTCGGTGCTGTCGGGTCCTCGGTGGTGGACGACGACGCGGTCGCCGCGCTCGGCGAAGGCCCGCGCGACGGCGGCCCCCACCCCCCGGGACGCGCCGGTGACGAGGACTCCGCGGGAGGTGGTGGGGTGCATCGGCCCACCCTAGGTCGGGCGGTCGAGCCTCAGCTCCATGAGGCGCTCGGAGGGCGCGCCGAACCCGACGCGCTCGTAGAGGCCGCGGGCCGCGGGCACGGCGTTGAGCTGGATGCGGGTGACGCGGTCGGTCGCCGCCCACGCGACGAGCGTGCGCAGGAGCCGCTCCCCGACGCCGGCGCCGCGGGCATCGGGCGAGACGTAGAGCAGGCTGACGTGGAACCACGCGTCCGCCGGGCGGCGCGCGCTCGGCAGCTTCTGCACCCGGGTGCCGTGGACGAGCCCGAGCGGGCGGCCGCTGGGGTCCTCGGCGAGCCAGGTGCGCCGGGCGCGGTCGGCGAGCCACGCGTCGGCGAAGGAGTCGAGGAAGCCGGGCGGCAGGGCGTACCCCTGCTCGCGCTCGTCCTGGATGTGCAGGGCAGCGACCGAGAACGCGTCGGTGGGCAGCGCCTCGCGCACGCGCACGTCCCGCACCGTCTCCACGGGCCCAGCATGGACCATCCGGCGCCGTGGTGGGAGGTGGAATGGGTGAGGCCCCGAAACCGGTATGAGCGGTTTCGGGGCCTCGGGTGACGCGGCGTGATGCTCCGTGTCTCGCGGCGCGGATCCCCGGTCACCACCACCGCCATCACGCGGTGGCTCCTCGCAGCGGGGCCGCGGGGCCTGGTGTCCTTCGTCCGTTCCGGTCCCTCCGCCACCGTGGTGGTGGAGTGCTCTGATCTTGCTCCTCGGTCGGCCTGCGCCGCAAGGCTTTCGCGTCAGGAACGTCGGACCTGTGCGGCGCGCGGCGTGTCGTCGGCGTGTCGTGTGACGGGCGTGACGGGTGGTCAGACCTGGCTCTTGGTGCGGATGGCCTCGAGCACCTCGGCCACCGCCTCCTCGACCGGCACCCCGTTCTTCTGCGACCCGTCGCGGTAGCGGAACGACACCGCGCCCGCGTCCCGGTCCTCGCCGCCGGCGATGAGGACGTAGGGCACCTTGGACTTGCTCGCGGTGCGGATCTTCTTCGGGAAGCGGTCGTCGGACTCGTCGACCTCGAAGCGCACGCCGTGCTCCGCGAGCTTCGCGCCGACCTCGCGCAGGTAGGGCACGAACTCCTCGGCCACGGGCACGCCGAGCACCTGGACCGGCGAGAGCCACACCGGGAAGGCCCCGGCGTAGTGCTCGACGAGCACCCCGATGAAGCGCTCGATCGAGCCGAACTTCGCCGAGTGGATCATCACCGGCTCCTGGCGCGAGCCGTCGGCGGCCTGGTACTCCAGCCCGAAGCGGTGCGGCTGGTTGAAGTCGTACTGGATGGTCGACATCTGCCAGGTGCGGCCGATGGCGTCGCGGGCCTGGACCGAGATCTTCGGGCCGTAGAACGCGGCGCCGCCCGGGTCGTCGACGAGGTCCACGCCGAAGGTCGAGGCGGTGGAGCGCAGGACCTCGGTCGCGACCTCCCACTGCTCGTCCGAGCCGATGAACTTGTCCTTCTTGTCGCCCTCGGTCGCGCGGGTCGAGAGCTCGAAGTAGTAGTCGTCCAGGCCGAAGTCCTCGAGCAGGCCGACGACGAACTTCAGCAGGTGCTCGATCTCGCCCGGGGCCTGCTCGGGGGTGACGTAGGAGTGCGAGTCGTCCTGGGTCATCGCCCGCACGCGGGTCAGGCCGTGGACGACGCCGGACTTCTCGTAGCGGTAGACCGAGCCGAACTCGAACAGGCGCATCGGCAGCTCGCGGTAGGAGCGCCCGCGCGAGCGGAAGATGAGGTTGTGCATCGGGCAGTTCATCGCCTTGAGGCGGTACTCGGCGTGCTCGAGCTCCATCGGCGGGAACATCGTGTCGGCGTAATACGGCAGGTGGCCCGAGGTGTGGAAGAGGCCGTCCTTGCTGATGTGGGGGGTCCCGACGTACTGGAAGCCCTCCTCGATGTGCCGCCGGCGGACGTAGTCCTCCATCTCGCGCTTGATGACGCCGCCGCGCGGGTGGAAGACGACCATCCCGGACCCGATCTCGTCGGGGAAGGAGTAGAGGTCGAGCTCGGCCCCGAGCTTGCGGTGGTCGCGCTTCTCGGCCTCGGCGAGCCGGTCGAGGTAGGCCTTGAGCTCGTCCTTGGTCGGCCAGGCGGTGCCGTAGACGCGCTGCAGCTGCGGGTTCTTCTCCGACCCGCGCCAGTAGGCGGCGGCGCTGCGCATCAGCTTGAAGGCGTTGCCGAGGACCTTGGTCGACGGCACGTGCGGGCCGCGGCAGAGGTCGCCCCACGCGACGGTGCCGTCGCGCCGGACGTTGTCGTAGATGGTCAGCTGCGCGCCGCCGACCTCGACGCTCGCACCCTCTGCGGCGTCCTCGGCCGCCCCGCCCTTGAGGCCGATGAGCTCGATCTTGTACGGCTCGTCGGCGAGCTCGACGGCGGCGTCGGCGTCGGACACCTCGCGCCGGTGGAAGGTCTGGCCCTCGTTGACGATCCGCTGCATGACCTTCTCGAGGGCCTTGAGGTCCTCGGGGGTGAAGGGGGTCTCGACGTCGAAGTCGTAGTAGAAGCCATCGCGCACGGGCGGGCCGATGCCCAGCTTCGCCGACGGGTGGACCTCCTGCACGGCCTGGGCCAGGACGTGGGCGGCGCTGTGCCGCAGGACGTCGAGGCCGTCCTGCTCGGCGGCGGTCACCGGCTCGACGGCGTCGCCGTCGGCGGCCGCGACGTGGAGGTCGCGCAGCTCGCCGCCGACGCGGGCGACGAGCACGGCCCGGTCGCCCTCGAAGAGGTCGCCGTAGGTCGTGCCCTCGGCCACCGATCGCTCGCTCCCGGCGACGTGGACGGTGATCTGGGCAGACATGGTGAGGGTCTCCTCGCGGTGGTGGGCGTGCCGGGAACCCGGTACGGCCCCGATGCTATCGAGGCACGGACCGGGCGGTCGCGGCAGTTCCGGTCGCGGGGGCGCTCAGCTCGTCGCGGCGGTCGTCGCCGCCGTCGCGGCGATGACACCGGCCATGACCGCGGCGTTGACCTCCTCGACCGCGGCCCGCACGGCGGGAGCCGCCCAGTCGCCGGCCGTCACGGCGTCGGCGCGCCGCTTCGCCTCGCGCTCGGGCATCCCGGTGACGGCCGACAGGCGGTCGACCGACGCCAGGAGCGCGACGAGGGCCGCCGTCCTGGCGTCCGGCGCCGGGGCGCTGTCGGCGAGGGCGGCGGTGACGCGGCCGCGGAGCCGGTCGACGACGGCCGGGTCGGTCACCGTCCAGCGGGTGCGCGGGAAGAGGCCGAGGACCTTGGTCTCCTCGGTCCGCAGGACGCCCGCAGCCGTCATCGAGGACAGCGCGAGCTCGCGCAGTGCCCCGGCGCGGTCGCGCCAGGCGCCGGCGCCGCCGAGCTTCGAGACGACGTCCTTGGGGCGCCGCCCCTCGGCCAGCTCGAGCACCTCGCGCAGCCGCGGCTCCGTCGGCTCGGCCGTCCCGGTGCGCCGCAGCCGGGCCTTCTTGTCGGTGCCGTCCAGGGCGAGCGCGCCGTCGAGCACGAGGCCGGCCACCGTCGTGCCCGCCACGACCGCGCGCAGGCGGGTGCTGTCGAGGGCCGGGCGGCCGCTCGCGGGGTCGAGGACGAGCAGCAGCAGCTCGTCGGTCAGCGAGAGGGTCATCGTCGTCTCCTCCGGGTGTCGGTGCCCCCCATCCGACCACCGCCGCGGGGTCCGCGCCTCCGCCCCGAGGAGGAGTCAGCCCTCGACGTCGAGGCGGAAGGTGCCGGTGGCGGACCAAGCGCGCAGCCGTGCCACGGTCGTCCCGAGGTAGTCGGCGGCCATCGCCCGGAGCGAGGCCGTGCTCGACCCGAGCAGGTCGTTGGCCAGCAGCAGCTGGCGCGACGCGACGAGGGCCTCGAGGTCGCCGGGCGCGACGTCGGGCCACGGCAGCACCTCCGTGTACCCCTCGCGCAGCGCCGCCTCGGCCGCCTCGGCCCCGCTGCGACGCAGGTAGAACGTCGTGATCGCGAGGTCGAGCACCGGCAGGCCGAGGCCGGCGTCGTCGAAGTCGAAGACGGCCAGGCGGCCCTCGTGCCACTTGAGGTTGCCGCCGTGCAGGTCCGCGTGCAGCGGCACGACCTCGGCGCCCGCGTGCAGGCGGGCGAAGACGTCCCGGGCGCGCGCCATCCCCGTGGCGACGACGGCCCGCCCGTCCGCGTCGAGCCCCGGCGCGGTGCTCAGGACGTCCTCGTCGCCGAACAGCGGCTCGTCGAACCGCGGGAGGGCGGCGCCCTCGGGGATCCGCCACGTCGCGGCGTGCCGGTGCAGCTGCGCCGTCGCCCGACCGAGGGCGCGCGCCCACTCGGCGCCGGCGCCGTCGCGCGCGTCGTCCCCCTCGAGCCACGACGCGGCGGTCACGAGGACCGGCCGCCCCAGCGCCGCCGGCTCGCTCCGGACGAACCACTCATCCCGGGTCGACCGCAGCGATCGCGGGACGACGACCTCCGTCTCCGTCGCGATGGCCTCCTGCCACGCCTGCTGGGCCAGGACGTTCGCGGGGGTGCTCTTGGAGTTGGTCCCGACCCGCAGCGCGCACCGCTCGCCGTCGCGGGTGTCGATGCGGAAGGTCGTGTTGTAGGCGTGGAGCAGCACCTCCATCCGCTCGACGTCCAGCCCGAAGGCCTCGGCCGCGTCGAGCGCGGTCGGGCGCAGCGCCTCGACCTGGCCCTCCTCGTCGAGCTCGTCGTACCGCCGGGGCCCGGGCGTCACGCGTCGCTCCCGGCCCGGCGCGCGCGGTCCTTGATGGCCTCGATCACGTCGCCCTTCGCGTCGGAGTACGCGTTGACGTCGGCCCAGTCACGCTGTGCCAGCGCCCTCTTGGTGTCCTCGTACAGCTGCCGGTCTGCTGCGTCGGCGCGCAGCCGGTCGCGCAGGAGCAGGTAGTCGTCCGCGCTCGGGTCGTCGTCCTCGAGGACGTGGACGTTGACGTCGCGCTCCGGGGTCCGCACCAGGCGGTGGCCCGGCTCACGGACCCGGAGCTCGTAGCCGGCCCGGACGAGCGGCTCGACGTGGTCCTCCTCGGCGGTGATGTCCTCGACCGTCACGAGCACGTCGACGATCGGCTTCGCGGCCAGCCCGGGCACGGCCGTCGACCCGATGTGCTCGACGCGCAGCGCCGTGCCGGCGAGAGCCCGACGGATGCGGGACGCGTGCGCGGCGTAGCCCGCCGCCCACGCCGGGTCGTGGTCCACGAGGAGGATCGCCCGCCGCTCGACCCCGCCGACGAGCTCGACGGTCTCCACGTCCGGCCGACGACGACCTGCCCCATGCGTCATGGCGGTGAGTCTCGCACCGACCGCTGCCACCGCGCCCGCATGATTGGCCGATGGCCCCGCCCTCCGCCGACGCCGCCGCCGTGCCCACCCCCGGGCTCGTGACGCGGCTGCTGCGCGAGCAGGTGCCCGAGCTCGCCGGGCTGCCGGTGCGGCCGAGCCCGACGAGCGGGAGCAGCAACTCGGTCTTCCGCCTCGGGGACGACCTCGCGGTGCGGATGCCCCGCGAGGAGCGGTACGTGCCGGACCTCCTGACCGAGGTCCGCTGGCTCCCCCACCTGGCACCGTCGCTGCCGGTCCCCGTCCCGCAGGTCGTGGCCGTGGGTCGCCCGGCGGCCGGGTTCGAGCGGCCGTGGTCGGTCGTCACCTGGCTGCCGGGCGAGGTGCCGCTGGGCCTGTCCGCCGACGACGAGCACCGCCTCGCGCGCGACCTCGGCGCCTTCGTCGGCGCTCTCCACGCGGTCCCCGTCGCCGGCGCACCGGTCGGCCCGGAGCACTGGGGCTACCGCAGCGGCGAGCCGGTGACCGACGCCATCGACGCCTGGGCCGACGAGGCCGCGGACGCCCTGTCCGGTCTCTTCGACCCGGCCGCGGTCCGTGAGGCGTGGCGCCGGCTGCGGGACGTCCCTCCGGCCTCCGGTCCTCCCTGCTGGGTGCACACCGACCTCTCGCCGGAGAACGTCCTCTGCGGGGACGACGGGCGGCTCACCGGTGTCGTCGACTTCGGCGGTCTCGGTGTCGGCGACCCCTCCGTCGACCTGCTCTACGCGTGGGGGATGTTCGGAGCGCCGGCCCGCGAGACCTTCCGGGCGGCCGCGGGCGCCGACGAGGCGACCTGGCTGCGGGCGCGGGCCTGGTCCTTCGTCGGCCCGGGCGTCCTCACCCTCGCCGCCTACCGCCGCTCGATGCCGGCCCGGGCCGCGAGCCTGACGACGATGGTCGAGGCGGTGGCCGCCGAGGTCGCCGTGCGCCTGCGCTGAGGCCGTCCCGCGGGCCGGGCGTCGACGGCGGAGGGGCTGTCGGCGGTCGCGTCCAGGTTTGGGTCATGGAGGGGATGGTCCGCACCACGACCCTCGACCGGGGGCCGGTCGAGGCGGTGGCCGACGTGCGAAAGGCGGTCGCGCACATCGACATCGGGGCGATGACCGACCACGACCGGCTCGCCCTGGTCGACGAGCTGGAGCGCCTCAAGGGCGCCGCGACCGCGGCCCAGGCCCGCGCGGTCCACGCCGTCCGCCGGTCGCGTGAGGCCACGGCCCCGCAGGACGCGCTGCGCTCGGTGGGCTCCGAGGTCGCGCTCGCCCGTCGGGAGTCGCCGACGCTCGGCGACCGCTTCGTCGGTCTGTCCCGCGCGCTCGTCGAGGAACTACCCGCGACGATGGCGCACCTCACCACCGGGGCGATCGGCGAGCGGCACGCGCTCGAGATGACCCGTGAGACGGCCACGCTCGCCCTCGGGGACCGCGGCCTGGTCGACGCACGGCTCGCCGACGTCATGCCGTCCCTCACGCCGCGCGCGCTCGGGCGGGCCGCCCGCCGGGTCGCCGCCGAGCTCGACGCCGCCTCCGTCGTCGCCCGGATGGAGGCCGCCGTCCGCTCCAGACGGGTCTCGGTCCGCCCGGCCCCGGACGGCATGGCCTGGCTCACCGTCCTCGGCCCGATGCGCGAGGTCATCGGCGCCCACGCCGCCCTCGCGGCCCGCGCGCGTGCGGTCGTCGGCGGCCGGGCCCCGGACGAGGCGCCCGAGGGGCGAGGCGTCGGGGCCGTCGCGGCCGACACCGCGCTGCGGCTGCTCGCCGGGCTGCTCCCCGGCCAGGTGCAGCCGGTCGAGGTCCACCTCGTGATGACCGACCGGGCGCTCCTCGGCCTCGGCGACGCCGACCGTTCCGTCGACGAGCCGGCGCGCCTCCCCGGCCACGGCTCGGTCCCCGCCCCGGTCGCCCGCGCCTGGGTCCGCGACGCCGGGCCGGCCTCGGTCTGGTTGCGGCGGCTGTTCACCACCCCGGACGGACGCGACCTCGTCGCGATGGACTCGCGCCGCCGCACCTTCACCGGCCTGCTGCGCCGGATGGTCGTCCTGCGCGACGACGTCTGCACCACCCCGTGGTGCGACTCCCCCGTCGTCCACGCCGACCACACCGAGCCCGCCCGGCTCGGCGGCCCCACGAGCCTCGCGAACGCCGGCGGGCGGTGCGCCCGGTGCAACCACGTCAAGGAGGCCCCCGGCTGGCGGGTCGACCTCGTGCGGGGCTCCCCGCACACCCTGCGCACCACGACGCCGGCGGGCCGCCGCCACCACGCCACGGCGCCGCCGCTCCTCGGCTGGGGCACCGACCCGCCCCACAGGTCCGCCCTCGAGGACCACCTCCTCACACTCCTGCCCGCCTGAGCCCCGGGGCACCTAGGCTCGACCGATGCGCACCCTCCCCCACGGCACCTGGCCCTCGCCCATCTCCCCCGAGGACCTGACCGGCGGCCAGGTGGCGCTCGACGAGGTGCGCACCGACGGCGCGCACACCTGGTGGCTCGAGTCCCGCCCGCGCGAGGGCGGCCGGCAGACCCTCGTCCGCCACGACGGCGAGACGACGACCGAGCTCCTCCCGGCGCCGTGGAACGTCCGCACCCGCGTCCACGAGTACGGCGGCGGCGCCTACGCCGTGGCCGACGGCACCGTCGTCTTCTCCCACCTCGGCGACGACCGCCTGTACCGCCTCGACCCCGGCAGCAGCGAGCCCGTCGCCATCACCCCCGAGGCGGCCCGCCGGTACGCCGGGATGGTCCTGACCGGCGAGCACGTCCTCGCCGTCCGCGAGGACCACACCCGCGGTGGCGAGCCCGCCAACGAGCTCGTCCGGCTCGACCTGCACGGCGACAACACCGACGGCGGCCTCGTCCTGCACACCGGCACCGACTTCGTCTCGCGCCCGGCGGTCTCCCCCGACGGCACGAGCCTCGCATGGGTCGTCTGGGACCACCCCGACATGCCGTGGGACTCCACCCGCCTCCTGCGCGCCCGGCTGACGCCCGAGGGGGCCGCCGAGCCCCACGTCGTGGCCGGCGGCGACGAGGTCTCGGTCTCGCAGCCGACCTTCGGCCCCGACGGCGCGCTGTGGTTCGTCTCCGACGAGTCCGGGTGGTGGCTGGTGCACCGCGACGCCGGCGACGGCCCGCACCCGGTGCACGCCACCGAGGCCGACCACGCCCAGCCGCAGTGGTCGCTCGGGATGGTCGACCTCGCCGTCCTGGACGCCGACCGCGTCCTCGTCCGCTGGTTCGAGGAGTCGGGTCAGGGCCTCGGCGTGCTCGAGGCCTCGACCGGGGACGTCGTCCCGAGCGCCGGCGCCGGCTCGTTCCACGACCACCTGACGGCCGCCGGGGACGAGGTGGCGTTCAAGCGCGGGCGCACCGACGGCCTCCCCCAGGTCGTCCGCGGCCCGGCGAGCGGCCCGTTCCGTGTCCTCGCCTCCTCCGCCCCGTCCGACCCCGACCCGGCGTCCGTCTCGCGGCCCGAGCCGTGGTCGTGGACCAACTCCGACGGCGACGTCGTCCACGGGTTCCTCAACCCGCCCTGCCTCGACGGCGTCACCGGCCCGGAGGGTGAGCAGCCGCCGCTCCTCGTCCTGGCGCACGGCGGGCCGACGAGCCGCGCCGAGACGTCGTACCTGTCCTCGACGCAGTTCTGGACGACCCGCGGCTTCGCGGTCCTCACCGTCAACTACTCGGGCAGCACCGGGTACGGCCGCGCCTACCGCAACCGCCTGCGCGGCCGGTGGGGCGTGCTCGACATCGACGACTGCGTGACGGGCGCCCGCTCCGTCGCCGATGCCGGCCGCGCGGACGCGACCCGGATCGCCGTGCGCGGCGGCAGCGCCGGGGGCTACGTCGTCCTGCGGGCGATGACGACGAGCGACGTCTTCGCGGCGGGCACCAGCCTCTTCGGCGTCGCCGACCTCGCTGCTCTGGCCCGCGACACCCACAAGTTCGAGTCCCGGTACTGCGACCGCCTCGTCGCCCCGTGGCCGGAGGGCGAGGAGGTCTACCGCGACCGCTCGCCCATCCACCACGTCGACCGGCTGCACGGCGAGCTCCTGCTCCTCCAGGGCACCGACGACAAGGTCGTCCCGCTCGCCCAGGCGCAGGACATGGCGACCGCGATGCGCGCCGCGGGCCACGACGTCGAGCTCGCCGTCTACGAGGGCGAGGGCCACGGCTTCCGCCGGCCCGAGACCGTCGTCGACGCCCTCGGGCGCGAGCTGGCGTTCTACAGGCGGGTGCTACGCCTCGGGTCCTGAGGGCCGGTCGGCGTCCTCGCGCCGGCGCAGCACCTCCTGCGCGCGGGCCCCGGCCATCCCGGCGATGCCCTCGGCCAGCGGCGCCCGCAGCGGCCCGGTGTCGGTCGGCACCGAGGCCCCGGCGTGCCCGGCCCGGATCTCCTCGACGAGCCGGTGGGCCTCGACGATGAGGGTGCCGTACGCGGGCCACGCGCGCGGGTCGTCGAGCGGCGTCGAGCGCACCTCCTCGCCGAGCCCGTCGAGGGCGGCGACGGCGGCGTCGAGGTGCTCCTGCACCTCACGGTCGGACGCGCCCCGGTGCACCCCGAACCGGGCCGCGGCCGCCCCGAGGTGCTCGAGCACCTCGGCGTAGCACCCGAGCCACTCCGGTGACGGAGCGGCCTGCCAGGGGGCCTCGTCCGCCGCGTCGGCGAGCGTGCGGGCGATGCCGGCCACCGGCCACTGGCTGCGCTGCACGGCGTGCGCGGCCCCGACGTAGCCGTCCCAGTCGATGCGGGCCGGGCGCAGCCGGTGCCGCAGGTTGAAGCGCGTGCTCTCGCGGCCGGTCTCGACCGCCTCGACGACGGCCGGCACGTCGACGCCGACGCGCGTGGCCCGGTCGTGCCACTGCCGGGCGGCGTCCGCGTCCCAGCCGGAGCGCAGGCCCTCGGCCATGTCGTCGAGCAGCCCGCGCAGGCGCTCGGTCAGCTCGAGGACCGCCCGGCGCGGCCCGGTGAGGTGCAGCGGCCCCAGGACGACGGCGTTGACCACGACGCCCACGACACCGCCGAGGGTCGTGTCGAGGATGGTGGACGCGGTGAAGGAGACGCTGTCCCACTGGAGGCTGAGCAGCGAGAGCAGGACCATCGTCGGCACCTGGATGCCGTGCGCCCCGAGGCGGTCCCACCGGCCGATGACGAGCGCGAGCAGGAGGACGAGCACCATCGACCACCACGTGACGCCGACGAGGTTGCCGACGCCCCACGCGACGCTCATCCCGACGACGACCGCGACGAGGCGCTCGACGCTCTGCCAGAGCGAGCGCACGATGGTCCGGTCGACGACGAGCAGCGCGGCGAGCGGGGCGTAGAACGAGGTGCTGCTGTCGACGACGACGACGGCGAGCTGCCACGCCAGCACGGCGGCGGCGGCCGACTTGACGAGCATGAGCGCGTCGTCGCGCTCGGGCCCGGGTCCGCGCAGGACGGCCCGGACGGTGTCGCCCCACTGCTGCAGGGTGGCCCGCACCCCGCGGCGGGAGCTGGCCTGGGTCGTCATCCTGCGACCCTAGCCACGGGCGGCGCGGGGCGGTCGCCCCGGGTCAAGCCTCCAGCGTGAGGACCAGGTGCGTCGTCGCGGGGTCCCGCCGGGAGCGCAGGGCCGCGGTGGCGCCGCTCGGCGAGCGGTCGACGAGCAGCTCGACCGTGCTCGGGAGGAAGACCGGCTTCGTGAACCACACGTGGCTGCTCGAGGGCCCGAGCGAGCCCCGGCCGAGGGCGGCGAGGGTGCGGGCGCAGGTCCACATCCCGTGCGCGAGGTGCCGCCGGAAGCCCATGGCCCGGGCCGCCAGCGGGTGCAGGTGGATGGGGTTGACGTCGCCCGACACCCCGGCGTACTCGCGCCCCAGGTCGTCGGGCAGACGCCACACGGCGGCAGCCGGTCCGTCCGGAGCCGGCGGCGGGGCCTCGCCGCGCGGGGCGTCGTCGTCTCCACGTCCGCGTGAGAGGTAGACGCTGTCGCAGTCCCACACGAGCTCGTCGCCGACCCGCGCCTCGAGGTGCACGTCGAGCGTGCGTCCCCTGCGGTGCGGCCGCAGGGTCCCGGCGGTGACCTCCAGCGTCAGCGGCTCGGACGCGTCGAGGGCGCGGTGGGTGGTCACCCGGTTCTCGAGGTGCACCATCCCTGGCAGCGCGAGCGGGAAGTCGGGCCGGGTCATCAGAGCGGTCTGGAGCGGGAAGGCCAGCACCCACGGGTACGGCTGCGGCAGGGCGTCGGACACGGCGTACCCGGTGAGCCGCTGGTAGGCCGCCAGCCGCGACCGGTCGACGCGCACGTCGTCGACGCGCAGGGTCCGGGCCGGCACCTCGCCCCCGCTCCGGCCCCGCGCGGTCAGCGCCGCCCGGGCCAGCAGCGGCGCCGTCGACGGCAGAGCGGGCAGCGTCTCGACGGTCATCGTCACGCCCCGAGCAGGCTCTGCCCGCAGACGCGGACGACGTTGCCCGACACCGCGGCCTGCGCGTCACCGGCGAAGAAGGCGATGGCCTCCGCGACGTCGACGGGCAGCCCGCCCTGGCTGAGGCTGTTGAGCCGCCGGCCCACCTCACGGGTGGCGAGCGGGATGCGGGCGGTCATCTCGGTCTCGATGAACCCCGGGGCGACGGCGTTGACCGTGATCCCGCGCCGGCGCAGCCCGCGGTCGGCCGCGTAGCCGTCGACAAGCCCGATGACGCCGGCCTTGGACGCCGCGTAGTTCGCCTGCCCGCGGTTGCCCGCGACGCCGGCGATCGACGACACGAGCACGACCCGGCCGCCCTCGCGCAGGCCGTCCTTCGCGAGCAGGGCCTCGTTCATCCGCAGGATCGAGAGCAGGTTGACGCGCAGGACGGAGTCCCACCGGTCGGCGTCGGTGTTGGCGAGGAGCTTGTCGCGGGTGATGCCCGCGTTGTGCACGACGACGTCGAGGCCGCCGTGGCGGGTGCGGGCGTGCTCGAGGATCCGGGCGCCGGCGTCGTCGGCCGTGACGTCGAGCTGCAGCGCCGTGCCACCGACGGCGTTCGCGACGGCGGCCAGCGCGGCGCCGGCCGCGGGCACGTCGACGCAGACGACCGTGGCGCCGTCGCGGTGCAGCGTGCGCGCGATGTCGGCCCCGATGCCGCGGGCGGCCCCGGTGACGACCGCGACCTGGCCGGCGAGCGGGCGCTCGGCGTCCGCGGTGGCCGGGGCCTCGCCCTCGCCGACCCGGAACACCTGGCCGTCGACGTAGGCCGACCGCGCCGACAGGAGGAACGTGACCGTCCCGAGGGCCGCGGCCTCGGACCCGTCCGCGACGAGGACGAGGTTGGCCGTGGCGCCGGACCGCAGCTCCTTGCCGACCGAGCGGGTGATGCCCTCAAGGGCGCGTCGGGCGGCCCGCTGGGCGACGTCCGACGCCCCCTCGGGGTGGCGCCCGACGACGACGACCCGCGCACAGCGGCCGAGCCGCTTGAGGGCGGGCGCGAGCGTCCCGCGCAGCGACTCGAGGTCGGCCGGGGTCGTCGCGGCCGTCAGGTCGACGACCACCCCGCCGAGGCGACGGCCGTCCGGCACGGTGTCGACGAGCTCGGCTCCGGCAGAGACCAGCCCGTCACGCAGCGCCACCACGGCGGGGGTGTCGGCGTGGCCCCCGACGAGCACGGGGCCGTCGACGAGGGGCGCTCCCGGGGCGTACCTACGCAGCGGCACCGGCTGCGGCAGCCCGAGCGATGAGGCGAGACGGCGGCCGAGGCCGCTGTTGACGAACGAGGTGTAGCCGTCGGACCGGGGCACGTCAGGCCGCCTCGAGGATCGCGACGACACCCTGCCCGCCGGCGGCGCAGATCGAGATGAGACCCCGTGCGCCGGAGCCCTTCTCGTGCAGCTGCTTGGCCAGCGAGGCGACGATGCGGCCGCCGGTGGCCGCGAACGGGTGCCCCGCCGCGAGCGAGGAGCCGTTGACGTTGAGCTTCGAGCGGTCGACCGGGCCCAGCGGCGCGTCGAGGCCGAGCCGCTCGCGGCAGAACGCCGGGCTCTCCCACGCAGCGAGGGTCGAGAGAACGGTCGCGGCGAAGGCCTCGTGGATCTCGTAGAGGTCGAAGTCCTGCAGGCTCATCCCCTGGCGGGCGAGCATCCGCGGGACGGCGTAGGCGGGCGCCATGAGCAGGCCCTCCTCGCCGCCCAGGTAGTCGACGGCGGCGGTCTCGCCGTCGACGAACCACGCGAGGGGCCTCAGCCCGTGCGCGGCCGCCCACTCCTCGGAGCCGAGCAGGACCGCCGACGCCCCGTCCGAGAGCGGCGTCGAGTTGCCGGCGGTCATCGTCGCGTCGGGCCCGGAGCCGAACGCCGTTCGCAGCGAGGCCAGCTTCTCGAGGGTGGTGTCGGGCCGCAGGTTCTGGTCGCGCGTCAGGCCGAGGTACGGGGTCACGAGGTCGTCGAAGAAGCCGCGCTCGTACGCCGCGGCCAGGTGATGGTGGGAGGCCAGCGCCAGCTCGTCCTGCGCCTCGCGCGTGATGCCCCAGCGGGCGGCGGTGACGGCCATGTGCTCGCCCATCGACATGCCGGTGCGCGGCTCGCTCGCCACCGGTACCTGGATGCCGAGGTCGGTGGGGCGCAGGGCGATCGCCGCGCGGGCGCGGTCGGCCGGGGTCTTGGCCCGGCTGAGGCGCAGCAGCTTGCGGCGCAGCTTCTCGGGGACGACGACCGGGGCGTCGGACGCCGAGTCGACACCACCCGCGATACCCGAGTCGGCCTGCCCGAGCGCGATCTTGTTCGCGACGAGGATGGTGGCCTCGAGGCCGGTGCCGCAGGCCTGCTGGATGTCGTACGCGGGGGTCGCGGGCGCCAGGCTCGAACCGAGCAGGGCCTCGCGGGTGAGGTTGAAGTCGCGGCTGTGCTTGATGACGGCGCCGGCGACGACCTCCCCGACGCGCTCCCCCGCGAGCCCGTGGCGGGCGACCAGGCCCTCGAGCGCGGCGGTGAGCATGTCCTGGTTCGAGGCCTCCGCGTAGGGGCCGAACTGGCGGGCGAACGGGATGCGGTTGCCGCCGAGGACGGCGGCGCGGCGGGTGGTGGTCACCGGGTGGCTCCTGGGTGTGCCGGGCGACGGGGGCCCCGTCGCTGTATCCGGTACCGAAGGTAACAGGTACCGCCGGTCCCTGCTACCGTCGGGTCCCGTGACCTCGACCGCACCCCCCGACGGCCGCAGCGCCCGCTGGGACGAGCACCGGCTCGCCCGGCGACGCGAGCTGGTCGAGGCGACCGTGCGCGCCGTGCGTCGCCACGGGGCCCAGGTGGGGATGGACGAGATCGCGGCCGAGGCCGGGACCTCCAAGACCGTCGTCTACCGCCACTTCACCGACCGCGCCGGCCTCTACGCCGCGGTCGCGGACCGGGTCGACGGCACGATCATCCGCGGCATCACCCGCGCCGCCGGCGACGCGGGCAACGTGGCGCCCACCCGCGACGTCGTCCGCGCCGTCATCGGCGCCTACCTCCACCTCGTCGAGGACGACCCCGAGGTCTACCGGTTCATCGTCAACGCGCCGATCCTGCCGGCGGGCGAGCGGCCCACCGGTGACGTCGCCGCGGGGATGACCGGCCGGATCGCCGACCACGTCGCGGGCATCGTCGGCGCCGGGCACCTGTGGGGCGTGGCGCTCGTCGGGATGGTCCGGGCGACCGCCGACGCGTGGCTCGCCGACGGAGCGGCCTCGGCCGGTCGCACCGCCGACGAGCTGTCGGACGACCTCACCGACCTCGTGTGGGACGGGCTGCGTCCCCGCGTCTGACCGCTCTCAGGCCGACCACCACGGGCGCAGCGGCAGGTCGTGCCGTCCCTCGGCGTCGGTCTTGACGGCGAGCACGTGGTGCAGCTGGATCTCGTTGCGCTCGAACCCGAGCCGCGACCCGGCCATGTAGAGGCCCCACACCCGGGCCGTGCCCTCCCCCACCTCGGCGACCGCCTCGTCCCAGTGCTCCACGAGGTTGGCGCACCAGCCGGCCAGCGTCAGGGCGTAGTGCTCGCGCAGGTTCTCCTCGTGGAGCACCTCGAGCCCGGCGTCCTGCACCTCGCTGACGATCCGGCCGGAGCCGGTCAGCTCGCCGTCGGGGAAGACGTACCGGTCGATGAACGCGCCGGTCTCGGTGCGCCGGTTGTGCGGACGGGTGATGCAGTGGTTGAGCAGCCGACCCCCGGTGCGCAGCCGGTCGCGGACGAACCCGAAGTAGGTCGGGTAGTTGCGCACGCCGATGTGCTCGGTCAGGCCGATCGAGGACACCGCGTCGAAGCCCGTGTCGCGCACGTCGCGGTAGTCGCAGTGCCGGACCTCGGCGAGGTCCGCCAGCCCCTCGTCGGCGATCGCCTTCTGCGCCCACAGGGCCTGCTCGCGCGAGAGCGTCGCGCCGACCACGGTGACCCCGCGCCGGGCGGCGTAGCGGACCATCCCGCCCCAGCCGCAGCCGAGGTCGAGCAGCCGGTCGCCCGGCTGGAGGCGCAGCTTGTCGAAGACGAGCCGGTACTTGTTCTCCTGCGCCTCCTCCAGCGTCGCGTCCGCCGTGGGGTAGCACGCGCAGGTGTAGGTCATCGAGGGCCCGAGGACCATCTCGTAGAACCGGTTCGAGACGTCGTAGTGGTGGTGGACGGCGTCGGCGTCGCGCACCGCCGAGTGCCGCAGCCCCTCGGCCAGCCGGCGCCACCGCGGCAGGCTCTCCTGCGGCGGCGGGGGTGGCGGCGTGAAGCCCTTGACGCCGAGCATCCGCGACAGCTCGAGGACCTGCTCGCGCCCCGGGCGGCGGAAGCGGATGCTCGACATGGCCGCGAGCACGTCGTACGGGTCGCCCGGGTGCACGCCGTGCACCGTGAGGTCGCCGGTGACGTAGGCCCGCGCCATGCCGAGGTCCCCGGGCGCGGTCGCGAGGTAGGACATCCCCCGCGGGTTCTCGATGCGCAGCCGGACGTCGGCGCCGAGGGGCCCCACGCTGGACCCGTCGTACGCCTCGACGCGCAGGGGCAGGGGTCCGTCGACGACGGACTCGACGATCTGGGCGATGCTCACGCTTCTCCTCCGAGGTGGTCAGGCACCGCGCACGGCCTTCGCGTAGAGGTCGGGCAGCCGGTGGCCGGGGTCGTAGCGCTCCTTGAGCGCCGGGTAGTGGTCGCCGCCGTAGTGGCGCCAGAAGGTCTCCTCGTCGTAGAACGCCTCGGAGTACAGCGACTTGTGGCCGCCGAGGGCGTCCACGGCGTCCTCGATGCGGCGGTTGGCCGCTCCGCGCGGCTGGGTGGGGTCGACGGGCACGGTGGACCAGAAGCCGACGTTGACGTACCGCTCGCCGGGCCGCAGCGGGTACAGCGTCCAGGTGCGCTCGTCACGGAGCTGCAACGGGCACAGCCAGATCGGCTCGATGGGGACCTCCCGCAGGAACCACCGCAGGAACTCGGCGGTGCGCCCGAGCGGGATCTCGACGTCCTGGACGACCCGCTCGCGCGCCGGCCGCCCCCGGCGGGCCTCGAGCCGGTCGGCGACGTCGAGGCGGCGGTCGAGGGCGACGAGCCGCCAGTAGGCGCTCGAGCGCAGCCAGCGTCGGGGCCAGACGCGCCGCAGCGCGGGGTGCTGGGCGCCGAAGGCCCGCGAGCACCAGAACCAGTCGGTGTCCCAGCGCCAGAGGTAGTCGAGGGTGCTCAGGGTGTCGCGGGTCGGGCGCGGGCGGTCGTGCCGGATCGACCGGTAGAAGACCTGCTGCCCGGTGTAGTCGCTCGTCGGCCCGGGCTCGTCGCTGCGCCGCCCGAGGACGAGGTAGGACTCGGCGGCGCTGAAGACGACGCCGTCGACGTAGTCGACGTCCTCGCCGTCGTACGCACGGTTCGTCATCACCTCGTCGACCGCCGCGAGGAGGGCGTCGAGGTCGTGGAAGCGGACGTGGCGCAGCGAGACCGTGCGGCCGACGGGCTCGAGCTCGATGCGCAGGCGGGTGGCGTAACCGAGCGTGCCGTAGGAGTTGGGGAACCCGTGGAAGAGGTCGGGGTGCCGGTCGGTGGCGTCGCAGGTGAGGACCTCTCCGCTGCCGGTCAGCACGTCCATCTCGAGCACCGACTCGTGCGGCAGGCCGTTGCGCCACGAGGCCGACTCGATGCCCAGCCCGGTCACGGCCCCGCCGAGGGTGATGGTGCGCAGCTGGGGCACGACGAGCGGGGTGAGCCCGTGCGGGAGCGTCGCGTCGACGAGGTCCTCGTAGGTGCACATGCCCTGGACGTCGGCCGTGCCGGCGTCGGGGTCGACCGACACCACGCCGCCGAGGCCGCTGGTGTCCAGGCCCGGGACCCCGGTCGGGGTCCGCCCGCGGAAGAGGTTGCTCGTGCGCTTGGCGAGGCGCACCGGCGCGCCCGCGGGAATGGCCCGGTGGCTCGCGAGGAGCCGCTCGACCCCCGCGTCGTGCGCGGTGACGGCGACCGTGCTCACGCGTCGTGCTCCACGAGCTCGACGACGTCACCCACCCGGACCGTGCCGACGCGGCCGACCGCGGCGTAGAGCCCGGCGCACGCGTTGCCGGTGCCCTCGACCGCGAGGAGGGTGTCGCCGATCCGGACGACGGCGCCGGCCAGGCCCTCGACGTCGGCGGTCGGCGCGCTGAGGACGAGGTTGGCGCGGGTGTGCGGGGAGTCGTGGCCGACGATCGAGACGGCCGCGCGCTTGCGCCGGTCCCCCTCGAGGCCGTCGGCCGCCACGGCGACGGCGTCGTGCTCGACCGCTGCGCCACCCCGCTCGGGGAAGGTGTGGATGGCCCGGACGTTCAGCTGCATCCTCCATGGATACACCCGGACGCCGACGTCGGGCCCCTCCGTTTGTCACGGGTCGTGCGGTCGTGCTGGTGGTGGATGTGGAGGGGCTCGAACCCCCGACCTCTCGCGTGTGAAGCGAACGCTCTGACCAACTGAGCTACACATCCGCGCCGTGCGGCCTGCCGAGGATACCCGGCGCCGGGCGCCCGGCGGAAATCGGGGTGGGGCCGGGCCGCGGCGGCCCCTCAGAGGGCCAGGTGACCGTGGATCCAGGCCTCGAGACCGTCGGGCAGGAACGTCGGGACCCCGGTGAGCCGGAACGTCACCCAGAGGACGGCGACGACGAAGAGGAAGGTCGCGAGGGCCACGAGCGCCTGCACCCCGCGGGACTGCCGGCGCATCCACTGCTCCCACCGGCGCACCTGGCGCTTGACCCACTCGAGGAGGTCCGACGCCGGCTCGATCTCGGAGGCCCACACCCCGAGCCCGAGGATGACGATGAGCCAGCCCGGGCCGGGCAGCGGGACGAGCGCGAAGCCCCCGAGGACGAGCACGAGACCGACGACGGCGACGACGAGGCGCAGGGCGATGCGCGTTCCCGGGTTGGCCCGCAGGCGGGCGCGCCACGCCCACTCGTCGTGGTCGTCGGCGGGGCGGAAGAACGGGCCGCGGGTGCGGGTCTCGGTCACGGGTCGACTCCTTCGGCGGCGGCGTGACGGGCCCAGGCGGCCCGGACGGCGGTGGTCAGCGGGCCGGGGGCCGGCAGCGGCCGGCCGTCGACCGCGGAGACGGGCATGACGTCCTTGACGGACGAGGTGAGGAAGAGCTCGTCGGCCTCGGTGAGCACCGACAGGGGCAGGTCCTCCTCGCGCACCTCGACCCCCTCGGCGCGGCACCACTCGAGGACGAGCTCGCGCGAGATGCCGGCGAGGCAGCCGCTGGAGAGCGGCGGCGTGCGCACGACCCCGTCGGTGACGACGAAGACGTTGCTGCCGGTGCCCTCGCACAGCTCGCCCCGGGTGTTGGCGAAGAGGGCCTCGACGGCTCCCTGGGCCTGCGCGCGGGCGAGGGCGACGACGTTCTCGGCGTACGAGGTCGTCTTGAGGCCGGCCGTGGCCGAGCGCTCGTTGCGGACCCACGGCACGGTGACGACCGCCCCGGTGGCGGGCGGACGCGCGTGCTCGACGGCGGTGACGATGTACGTGAGGCCGGCGTCCAGCCGGTCCGACCCGAGCGGGCCACGGCCACCCGTCACCGTCCAGCGCAACCGCCCGAACGGGATGGCCGGGCCGTCGAGCACGGCGGCGATGCCCTCGCGGACGCGGCCGTGGTCGGCCGGGGGCAGCCCGAGCCCGGCGAGCGAGCGGTCCATCCGGGCGAGGTGCCGGCTCACCGCGTACGGCGTCCCGGCGTCGATCTTCGCCGTCTCGAACGCGCCGTCGCCGACGGTCACGCCGTGGTCGACGGCACTGACGGCGGGACCGTCGGCCGCCACCCGGGCACCGTCGACCCACACGCGGATGTCGTTCATGCGCACACTGTCCCAGACGGGAGCGGCCCCCCGCCCGCAAGGGCGACGAGACGCGCCGCCTTGAGCTCGGTCTCGGCCCACTCGCCCTCCGGCGAGCTCCCCCACGTGATGCCGGCGCCGGTGCCGAACCTCAGCACGCGACCCCGCGTGCCGGTGCGGGCGGCCCAGAAGGTGCGGATGCCGACCGCCAGCTCGGCCTCGTCGCGGTCGGCGTCGACCCAGCCGACCGCGCCGCAGTAGGGGCCCCGCGGCACGGGCTCGAGGTCCGCGACGGCCTGCAGCGCCGTGTGCTTCGGTGCGCCGCTGACCGACCCGGGCGGGAAGGTCGCCGCGAGCAGCTCGCGCCACCCGGTGCCGGGCCGCAGGCGGCCCGCGACGTCGGAGGTCAGGTGCACGAGCCCGGGGTGCTGCTCGAGCCGGCACAGCGCCTCGACGTCGACCGTCCCCGGGCGGCAGACGTGGCCGAGGTCGTTGCGGACGAGGTCGACGATCATCACGTTCTCGCTGTAGTCCTTCGCGAGCAGCGCGTCGGCGGTCGGTGCCGTCCCCTTGATCGGCCCCGACTGCACGAGGTCACCGCGCCGGTGCAGGAACAGCTCCGGTGAGGCACAGGCGATCTCGAGACCCGCCTCGGGGAGGTCGAGCGTCGCCGAGAACGGCGCGGGGTTGCCCCGCTCGAGCAGGGCGCCGAGCGCGAGGACGGAGGCGTCGTCGGGCAGATCGTGCTCGAGCACCCGGCAGACGTTGACCTGGTAGACCGTCCCGGCCGCGATGCGTCGCCGCACCTCCTCGACCGCCGCGACGTAGGCGGCACGGTCCAGGCTCGTGCGCCACTCCCCCGCCAGCCCGGTCCAGGCACCCGCCGCCGGCTCCGGCGCGTCGCGGCGGACCTCCCCCATCCGGACCGCGGTCAGCTCGCCCTCGAAGGTCACGACGACGGCCCAGAAGCCGCTCGTCAGCTCGCCGGGGTCGTGGACGACGGCCTCGACGCCCAGGGCCTCGAGGCCTGCGAACCGCGCGACCGCCACGCCGAGCATCGTAGGGGCGCACGCAGCGGGCCCGAGACCGGTGGGGTGCTCACCCCACCGGTCCCGGGCCCGTCGTGCGTCGTCGGCGCGTCAGGCGCGGACGGTGGCGTCCGCCTCGAGGGCCGCGGCGACCCGGCGGTGCGCCTCCCAGATCTCCTCGGGCAGGTTCGCGAACTGCTTGAGGTGCTCCTCGCGGTGGCCCATCTCCTCGCGCCAGCGCTGCACGTCGACGTCGAGGATGGTGTCGAGGTCGTCCTCGTCGATCTCGAGCCCGGCGAGCTCCAGCTCGTCCTTGGTCGGGATGATGCCGACCGCCGTGCGGCGACCGGTGACCTCGCCCTTCTTCAGCTGCACGAGCCAGAGGAGGGCGCGCAGGTTCTCGCGGTAACCGGGCCAGAGGAAGTGCCCGTCCTCGTCGTCGCGCTGGAACCAGTTGACGTGCGCGAAGATCGGCTGGTCCTTCGCGGCGCCGACGATCTTCAGCCAGTGCGCGGCGTAGGGGCCCTCGGGGTAGGACATGAAGGGGCGCATCGACATCGGGTCGTAGCGCAGCTTGCCGTCGACGCCCTCGGCGGCGAAGGTCGCCTCGGCGCCGAGCGTCAGGCCGTCGTAGACGCCCTCGGCGAGGTCGGTGATCGCGCGGACCAGCGGCTCGCGGTCGCGGGTGCGGCCGCCGAAGATGATGGCGTCGATCTTGACGCCCTTCGGGTCCTCGAAGTCCGGCGCCACGTTGGGCACGTTCGCGAGGGTCGTCGTGAACCGCGAGTTCGGGTGCGCCCAGGGGTCGCCCGCCTCGTCGGGGCTGCGGTCGGCGATGACCTCGCCCTTCCAGTCCCGCCAGCCGGTGACGTCGGCGGGGCGCTCGGGGGTCTTGCCCTCCCACCACACCTCGTGGGTGCTCTCGTTGTACGCGACGTTGGTGAAGAGCGCCTGCGTGCCCTCGGCGATGGAGTCCAGCGCCGTCGGGTTGGTCTTCTCGTTGGTGTCCTTGGCGACGCCGAAGACCCCGTTCTCGGGGTTGAGGCCGTAGAGCTGGCCGTCGCTCGGGTCGACCCAGAGCCACGCGATGTCGTCGCCGTAGAAGCTGACGTGGTAGCGGTCGCCGAGCGCGTCCGGCGCCAGCGTCATCGCGAGGTTGGTCTTGCCGGAGGCGCTGGGGAACCCGCCGCAGACGTGGTGGGTCTCGCCGGTCTCCTTGTCGGTGATGCCGAGGAGCATGAACTGCTCGCCGAGGAACTCGCCGGACGCCCAGCCGTCGTAGGCCGCCTGGCGCAGGCCGTGGGCGATCTTGCCGAGGAGGGCGTTGCCGCCGTAGCTGCTGCCGAAGTGGAGGATCGTGCGCTCGTCGGCGACGGTCACGAAGTAGCGCTTGTCGTCGGGCGTGCCCTGGCCGAGGTTCGGCAGGTCGCCCGTCACGTGGACGGCGCGGACGAACATCTCCTGGTCCGCGAGCGAGTTGATGTGGTTCACGCCGACCCGCGCCATCCGGATCATGTGGAGGCACACGGTGCGGTTGTCGGTGATCTCGACGCCGGCCGCGAACCGCTCGAGCGGGCTGCCGGGAGGCGCCATGAGGTAGGGGATGACGTACATGGTCTTGCCGGCCATGGCGCCCTGCATGTGGCCCTCGACGACCGGGCGGATCTCGTCGCTGTGGCGCCAGTTGTTGTAGACGCCCTCGTCCTCGGGGCGGCTCGTGGCGACGATGGTGCGCTCCTCGGAGCGGGCCGTGTCCTTGGAGTAGCTGCGCGAGTAGTAGAGCCCCTCCCCGGCCGGCTCGATCTCCCCGGCCTCGAGGGCCTCCCGCACGAGGCGGGCGTCGTCGGACGCGGAGACCACCTCGATGCGCTCGGCGCCGAGGAAGCCCGCCCAGTGACGGACGTACTCCCGGACGCTCTCGTTGGTCAGTCCCGCTTCATCCAGGGACTTCTCCAGGTCGGCCACAATGCTCACCCTTTTCGGTCGTCACGCAGGTCGGCCCGAGGGCGGCACCACGACACCGTGCATCCCGCCCTGCGAGACAGCCATTGCACCGTAGGCCCCGGTGGCTGGTCCACGGTCGAAGCGTTTCGACGCGGGAGTCCTTCGTCACATCCGCCGACGCACCAGAGATCCTGCTCACACCTACCGGTCGGTTACGTGTGATGTAAACGATTTCGCCTGTGCGACAACGATGTCAGCGGCGTCGCGCGAGCCGGCGGGCCGCGTGGTCGTCGGCCTCCGCGATGGCGTCGCGGTCGAGACCGGCAGCGGTCGTCGCGTCCGGCGCCCCACCCCCACGGACCGCAGGCCACCACCATGCGGACGCCGGGTCCGCCGGCGGGTCGGGGTAGCGGTCGACGAGCTCCTCCACGAGGGCCGCCAGCCGGGCGTGCAGGCGGTCGGTCAGCTCCTCCTCACCCTCGCCCGGCAGCGGCCGCAGCGGCTCGCCGACGACGACACCCACCCACCGCCCGCGCCGCAGCGAGAACCGCCCGCCGACCGTCAGCACCCGGTGCAGGCCCCAGTGCGCGACGGGCACGAGCGGCGCCCCGGTCTCCAGCGCCAGCCGGGCCGCTCCCGGTCGCAGGTCGGCGCGCTCCTTGAGCGTGAAGGCGTGGCCGATGGTGGCCTCGGGGTAGACGCCGACGACCTCGCCGGCGCGCAGCAGCCGCAGCGCCCGCACCGCGGCGGCCGCACCGGCCCGCCGGTCGACGGGCACGTGCCCCATGGCCCGCATCAGCCACCCGGCGAGCGGCGCCCGGAAGACCGACTCCTTGGCGAGGAAGCGCACCAGCCGCCCCCGGCGCACGGCGGGCAGGCCGACGACCGCGAAGTCGGCGAAGCTCTGGTGGTTGGCCGCGACGACGACGGGCCCCGAGACCGGCAGGCGCTCGGCGCCGCGCACCTCGACCCGCAGGCCGAGCACGCGGAAGAGCACCTGCGCCGTGGCGACCACGGCGCGGTAGGGACGGTCACGGCGGGCGCTCACGCAGGAGGTTCGTCCCGACCGGGCCGGTCGGATCGCCCGGCACGCGTGCGGGGTCCCCCACCCGGGTAGACAAGACCCGTGACCGACGTGCGCAGCCGCCTCGAGGAGACGACCACCCCCGACCACCCCGAGGGGGCCGTCGTCGTCCTGCACGGCGGCGGGAGCCGGGCCGCCGACGTGCCCGTGAGCCCGACGCAGCTCTCGGTCCTGCGGATGGTGCCCGTCGCCGGGCGCCTGGCCGCTGCCGGACGTCGGCGGCTCGCGGTGTGGCGGCTGCTCAACTCGACGCGCGGCTGGGCCGGCCGGCCGAACCCCGTCGACGACGCCCGCTGGGCGCTCGACCGCGTCACCGAGCGGCTCGGGGACGTGCCCGTCGCCCTCGTCGGCCACAGCCTCGGCGGCCGGGCCGCGCTGCTCGCCGCCGACGACGAGCGCGTGCGGGCCGTCGTCGGGCTCGCGACGTGGCTCGCACCCGGCGACCCCGTCGGCCCGCTCGCGGGCCGCGACGTCCTCCTCGTCCACGGCGACGCCGACCGGGTGGCCCGCCTCGCCCCGGCGCGCGAGGTCGCCCGCGCGCTCTCTCCCGAGGCGCGCGGCGGCCTCGTCACGGTCCCCGGCGGCAGCCACTCGATGCTGCGCCACCTGAGCACGTTCGACGGCCTGGCGGCCCGCTGGGTGACGGCCTCGCTCCTGCGCGACGACCCCGGCCCGACCCTCGCTCCCCTGCTCGAGCGCCGCGAGCGCGAGGTCACCGCCTGAGCGCGCCGCTCAGGCCTGCGGCGTGCCCGACCGGCCCTCGGCCACCTCGGGGTGGATGCTGCGCGACTGGGCGCGCTCGTAGCGCCGGGGCAGCCACTCGCGGGGGTCGACCTTCGGGAGGATCTTCGCGATCGCCAGCGCCACGTACATGACGGTGTTGAGCGCGACGAACACGCTGAGCACGCCGAACCACGTGGAGAAGATGGTCTCCTGGGGGAAGAGGATGCCGGTGGTCATCGGCCGTCCCCGCCCGTGACGAGGACCTTGCCGTCGGCGGTCCGGGTGACGTGCGACCACTGGGCCTGGCGCCCGACGAGGATGTCGGCCACGCCCTTGAGGAACACGAGGGTGAGGAAGGTCGCGTAGACGAGCTCCGGGAAGAGGGTGAGGGCGACCAGGCGCGCGCGCCATCCGCCGCGCCACGCGGTGACGACCCGCTCGACGACGAACAGCCCACCGACCCCGAGCCAGAACGGGAACCAGACCCACTCGTCGAGCGACATCGCCATCGTGAAGATCGCGGCGTAGTAGCCGAGCAGCGCGACGGCGCCGTACCCGATCCCGAACTGCTGCACCCAGTACCGCGAGGTCTGCGGCGTGATGCCGTAGGCGCCGAGGTTCTCGAGGGCGCCGCGCTGCCAGCGCAGCCGCTGGTGCCAGATGGCGCTCCAGGTCGGCATCACCTCGGTGACCACCGTGCACTGCTCCGGGGAGGTCATGAGGGCCCCGAGGGACTTGAGCGCGAGCGTCAGCTCGTTGTCCTCCGTCAGCGCGACCGTGTCGTAGACGTCGCCGGGCACGCCCGGCAGCAGCCGGCCGCGCTGGTCCGCGACCTCGCGCAGGGCGGCCGAGCGGAAGACCGACGCCGTCCCGGTGAGGACGAAGAGGCGCCCCCGACGCCGGCGGATGTCGCGGCTGTAGCGGATGTACTCGTTGCGCTGGAACTGGCCGAGGAGGCCGTGGCCGTCCTCGCCCATGAACAGGCCGCCGATGGCCATGAGCGCGCGGTCGTCGGTCATCCGCCGCTTGGCGGTCTCGATGTACTCCCGGCCGATGACCGTGTCGGCGTCCATGACCATGACGGTGTCGTTCTCGCCGAGCTCGGGCAGGTAGCGCGTGAGCGCCTGGTTGAGGCCGCCGGCCTTCTTGAGGGTGTTGCCGACCGTCGCGAAGACCTCGACGCCCGCCGCGCGGGCGAGCTCCTCGGTGGCGTCGGTGCAGTTGTCGGCGACGACGACGACCCGGTCGGGACGGGTCGTCTGCTCCTGCAGCGACGCGAGGGTGGCGACGATGCGGTCGGCCTCGTTGTGCGCGGGGATGAGGACGGTCACCGTGACCGGCCCGTGGAAGACCCCCTTGGTGCGGGCCATGACGAGCTTGGGCGCCAGCGGCGTCTCGCCCGAGTTCTCCGAGCGCCGGTAGCGCTTGGTGATCCGGCTCTCGACCAGGGCGACCCCCGCGGCCAGGAGCAGCGCCAGGGCCACCGCGGCGACGAGCAGCTGGGTCGACGGGGCCTGGGTGTCGTAGAGCACCTGCCACACGCCGAAGACGGCCCCCTCGGTCGGCGGGCGCCGCGCCGCCGGGTCGGTCAGCGTCAGGGCGAACCACAGCATCCCCGCCGCGGCCGCCGCCATGAGCACCACGAAGATGCCCGTCCCCCGCTGCAGCCGGTTGCCCTTCATCGGTCGTCCCTCCCGTGGGTGGCCGCGTCCGCGGCCCGTGTCGTCACTCCTGCGGTGCTCCGGGCAGCGACGGCCGGGGACGTGAGGTCCAGCAGGTGCCTCGCGACGAAGTCGTCGAACGGGACCGGCTCTCCGAGAAGGAAACCCTGAGCGTAGTCGATGCCCAGGTCACGGACCACGTCGAGCGTCTCCCAGCGGCCGACGAACTCGGCGACCGTGCGCTTGCCGAGGAAGTGCGCGATGCGCACGATCGACTCGAGGATCGCGCGGTCGGTGTCGCTCTGGTCGGAGTCGGCGACGAACTCGCCGTCGATCTTCACGACGTCGAAGCGCATGTGCTTGAGGTAGGAGAACGACCCGAAGCCCGTCCCGAAGTCGTCGAGCGCGAACCGGACCCCCAGCGCCCCCAGGCGGGCGGCGAACGCCCGGGCGGCGGGGACGTCGGAGACCGCCGCCGTCTCGGTGACCTCGATGACGAGCGACCCGGCGTCGATGGCGTGGAGGGCCAGCCCCTCGACGAGCTCGGCCTCGACCCCCGGGTCGCCCATCGAGCGCCCGGAGAGGTTGACCGCCAGCGTCATGCCGGGAGCGGCGTCCTGGAGGCGCCGCAGCATCGCGATGCCGTGCCGGACCACCCACGCGTCCATGAGGGGGGCGAGCCCCGTCCGCTCGGCGATGTAGACGAAGCGCCCCGGCGGCACCGGCTCCCCCTCGTCGACGAGCCGCAGCAGCGCCTCGGCCCCGGTGACGCGGTTGGTGCGGACGTCGACGATCGGCTGGAGGTGGAGCTCGAAGAGGTCGTGGTCGATGGCGTTCTCGAGCCGGGAGCGCCACGCCAGACGGGCACCGGAGCGCGGCTCCGACCGGGCGGACTGGCCGAGCAGGACGTACCGGTTGCGCCCGTCGTCCTTGGCGTCGTACATGAGCATGTCGGCCAGGGCGAGGATGTCGGAGTCCTGGCTCGCGGCGTCCGCGAACGTCACGACCCCGACGCTCGCGGTGACGCGCCGGTTGACGCCGTCGAGGGTCGAGGTGTGCGCGCGCACCCGCTCCACGATGTCCGCGGCGACGCGCTCGGCGGCCTCGCGGTCGGCGTCGGGCAGGAGCACCGCGAACTCGTCGCCTCCCAGCCGGGCGACGAGGTCGGACGCCGGCACCGTGGCCCGCAGGACATGACCCGTCGAGACGATGAGCTGGTCGCCCGCGGCGTGGCCGAGGGTGTCGTTGACGTCCTTGAAGTTGTCGAGGTCGAGGAGGATGAGCGCGCCCGTCGGCCCGTAGCGCTCGCAGCGGCCGTGCTGGCGCTCCAGGTCCTCCTCGAAGCGACGGCGGTTGGGCAGCCCGGTCAGCGCGTCGTGCTCGGCGAGGTGGGTGAGCCGCTGCTCGTAGCGGTGCCGCTCCGAGACGTCGATGACGTTCATGACGACGACGCCGTCGGCCTCGTCGCGCTCCTCCCCGGCCGAGAGCACCCGGCTGGTGAGGCCCACGCGCACGTCGACGCCGTCGGGCCGCGTGAGGACCCACTCGTCGCGCACGAGCCGCCCGTTCTCGTGCACGACCCGCTCGAGGTGGCGGGCCACGTCGTCCGGGTGGCGGGGCGAGAGCCGGTCGACCGGCAGGCCGACGAGCTCGTGGAGGGCGTGGCCGGTCACCTCGGCGAGGCTGTCGTTGGCGCGGAGGATGCGCCCCTCGCGGTCGAGGACCGCGATGCCGTGGGGTGCGTCGGCCACCAGCCGCTCCGAGCGCTCGCGGGCGGCGTCGAGCTCGGTGACGCGGCGGTGCTCCTCCGTGCTGTCGTGCAGGACGACGAGGGCGCGGTCGGGGGCGCGGGTGTCGAGGTCGCGCAGCGGGACGGCGTGCACGGTGACCATGCGCGGTTCGCCGCTCTCGACGTCCTCGAGGATGACGAGCTCGTCCACGACCCGCTCGCCGCGCAGGGCACGGCCGGGGGCGCCCGGGTCGCCGGAGACGCCGCCGTCGGTGAGGGCCGCCGGCGGGCGCGCCGCGAACCCGTCCGGCAGCGGCGGGCCGAGCCAGCGCTGGGCCGCCGTGTTGAGCGGACGCATCCGACCCAGGCGGTCGACCACGGCGAGGGCGTCCGGGATGGTCTGGGTGATGGTCACGAGGTCGGCCGCCTGGATGCGCGCCGACCGCCGCGAGACCGAGAGCGACTCCAGGAGGCGGTCGCGATCGGCCTGCACGGTCGCGACGACCACGGCGAGCCCGGAGGCGAGGATCATGTACGCCTGCAGCACGAGGGCCCGTGCGGCGTCGTCCTCGATCGCCCCGAACGGCCCGCCGCCGGCGAAGCGGACGAGGAAGAAGGCCCCGAGGGCGACGACCGCCCCGTGCGCTCCCGCGAGGGGCACCGGCAGCCGCAGGCCGCTCCAGAGCAGGAGGGCCACGGGCAGGAAGGCCAGCGGGAGGGTGTGGTCGGTCCCGAAGACGGCCCACACGACCGGCAGCGTCACCGCGACGACGACGGCGAACTCGACGAGCTGGGCGTAGCTGACCCGACGGCCCAGCCGCCGCATCGTCAGCCCCGGGCCGGTGAGCACCGCGATCGCGGCGCCGTTGCGCAGCACCCACGCGAGCGCCGTCGACACCGTGACGGACGACGCGTCCCCGAGGTGGAGGGCGAGGACCGCGACGAGCGCGCTGACCACCGTGGCGACGAACCCGGCGAGCAGGAGGCGCCAGAAGTCCGACAGGCCGACGTAGCGCTCGGCGCCCCAGCGCTCCCCCGCCCCGGCTCGGCGACTCGTCCGGACACGCGTCTCGCTGAACGCCAGCCGCGTGCCCACCGCGACGACCGCGTTGGCCACCCCGAGCCCGAGGGCGGTCGGCCACGCGAACCCGGTGAGCCCGTTGCCGACCGCGGCGACGACGCCCGCCACGACACCCACGAGGGCCAGCTCGCGCCGGTCGCGGGCCAGCAGCCCCCACAGGGCGCCCACGCCGGCGGCCGGCCAGAACAGCGCGAGACCGGTCGCGGGGTCGACGGCGCCACGTCCGAGCACGGTGGCCACCAGGTAGGCGGCACCGAAGGACAGGGACCGGAGCAGCATGCAGGACCTCGGGAGACAGGGAGACGAGGGTCGGGCCCATCATGGCCCGACACGGCCGAGTCGGCAGGTCGGGGCGCGCGGGCCTCCCGCTCCTATCGGGCGCGGGGCGCCGGACCTGAGGCCGTCGGAGCCGCCGTCCACGACGTGACCGCACCCCCTCGATCTCATTCTCCGAAAGCGCTGCGCGAAGTCCTAGCAAACCAATAGGCTTTGTATGGCGGGCAGGGGTCCGCAACCACACGAGCTGTGCAGGAGCAGATGATGACGAGCCGACGTACCGCGATTGCCGCAGCCCTCACGGGGGTCACCCTCCTGGCGAGTGCCTGCGCCGGGGGCGGTGCCAGTGACACGGTGGGCGCCGCCGGCGACGCCGGTGGGGGTGGGGCCGCCACGACGACCCTCAACCTCTACGCCTACGCCGTCCCCAAGGTCGGCTACGACAAGCTGATCCCCGCCTTCCAGGCGACCGCCGCCGGCAAGGGGGTGCAGTTCCAGCAGTCCTACGGCGCCTCCGGCGACCAGTCGCGCAAGGTCGCCGCCGGGGCCGAGGCCGACCTCGTCAACTTCTCGGTCGAGCCGGACATCACCCGGCTCGTCGACGCCGGCCTCGTCGACAAGGGCTGGAACGCGAACGAGCACCAGGGCATCCCCTTCGGCTCCGTCGTGACCATCGTCGTGCGCAAGGGCAACCCCAAGGGCATCAAGGACTGGGACGACCTGCTCGAGCCGGGCGTCGAGGTCGTCACCCCCAACCCGTTCAGCTCGGGCTCGGCCAAGTGGAACCTGCTGGCGCCGTACGCCGTGAAGAGCAACGGCGGGAAGGACGTCCAGGCCGGCCTGGACTACGTGGGCTCGCTCGTCAAGGAGCACGTCAAGGTCCAGCCCAAGTCCGGTCGCGAGGCCACCGAGACCTTCCTCCAGGGCAGCGGGGACGCCCTGCTCAGCTACGAGAACGAGGCGCTGTTCATCGAGCGCAACGGCGACCCGGTCGAGCACGTGACGCCCCCGCAGACCTTCAAGATCGAGAACCCGGTGGCCGTGCTCAGCACGAGCAAGAACGCCGCGAAGGCGCAGGCCTTCGACGACTTCCTCTACACGCCGGAGGCGCAGAAGCTCTGGGCCGAGGCCGGGTTCCGCCCGGTCGACCAGACCGTCGCGGCCGACTTCGCCGCGGACTTCCCGACGCCCGAGAAGCTCTGGACGATCGCCGACCTCGGCGGGTGGAGCACGGTCGACAAGGCCCTGTTCGACAAGGAGAAGGGCTCCATCGCCACGATCTACAACGACGCGACCCAGTGAGCTGAGCCGTGTCGACCACCACCCAGCCGGTCGGGGCTCCCCCGACACCGGCTCCACCATCGGCCGCCCCGGCCGGCGCCCCCCACCAGGGAGGGGGGCGCCGCCGGGGCGGTCCCGGGGGCCGCGGCCTCGGGCTCGGCGTCGTGGGGCTGTGGCTCAGCGTCATGGTGCTGCTGCCCCTCGCTGCGCTCACCGTCCGCTCCTTCGACGACGGCCTGTCGGGCTTCTGGGACGCCGTCACCGCCCCGGCCGCGCTCGCGGCGCTCGAGGTCACCCTCGGCGTCTCCGTCGTCGTCGCCCTCGTCAACGCCGTGATGGGCACGCTCGTCGCCTGGGTGCTCGTCCGCGACACCTTCCCCGGGCAGCGCGTGGTCAACGCCCTCATCGACCTCCCGTTCGCGCTGCCGACGATCGTCGCGAGCATCGTCCTGCTCTCCCTCTACGGGCCGAACAGCCCGGTCGGGGTGCACCTCAACGCGACCCGCTGGGGTCTGGGGGTCGCGCTCGCGTTCGTCACGCTGCCGTTCGTCGTCCGGTCGGTCCAGCCGGTCCTCATCGAGCTCGACCGCGACGTCGAGGAGGCGGCGGCCTCCCTCGGGGCCTCCAACGTGACGATCTTCCGCCGGGTCGTGCTGCCCTCGCTGGGCCCCGCGCTCATCTCGGGCACCGGGCTGGCCTTCGCGCGGGCCGTCGGCGAGTACGGCTCGGTCGTCCTCATCGGCGGCAACATCCCGCGCGAGACGCAGGTGGTCTCGCAGTACATCCAGCAGCAGATCGAGATCGACAGCCCGGTCGCCGCGGCCGCGGTCTCGGTCGCCCTGCTGTCGGTCTCCTTCCTCACCCTGTTCGTCCTGCGGCTGTGGGCGACGCTGAGCCAGCGACGGGAGGCGAGCACCGCATGAGGACCTCACGCCGCGCCACGCTCACCCTGCGCACGCTCGCCCTCGTCTACCTCGTCGGGCTCCTGGCGGTGCCGATCGTCGTCATCCTGTGGCGCACCTTCGGCGAGGGGGTCGGGGCGTTCCTCGGCTCGATCCAGACGCCGGCCGCCGTCTCCGCGCTCAACCTCTCGCTCCTCATCGTCGCGATCACGGTCCCGCTCAACGTCGTCTTCGGCGTCGTCACGGCCATCGCCCTGGCCCGCTGGCGGGTGCCGTTCCGCGGCGTCGTCCAGGCCGTGGTCGACCTGCCGTTCGCGGTGTCCCCCATCGTCGTCGGCGTCTCGCTCATCATGCTGTGGGGCGCCGGCGGGTGGTTCGGGGGTCTCGAGGCGAGCACCGGCATCAAGGTGATCTTCGGGCTGCCCGGCATGGTCATCGCGACCGTGTTCGTCACGCTGCCGTTCGTCGTCCGTGAGGTGGAGCCCGTGCTCCACGAGATCGGCACCGAGCAGGAGCAGGCCGCCGCGACCCTCGGTGCCACCGGCTGGCAGACGTTCTGGCGGATCACCCTGCCGGCCATCCGGTGGGGGCTCACCTACGGCGTCGTCCTCACCGTCGCCCGCGCGCTCGGCGAGTTCGGCGCCGTGATCATGGTGTCCTCCGGCTTCCCCGGCGTCAGCCAGACCCTCACCCTGCTCGTCCACTCGCGCTACATCGACGACCACAACACCTACGGCGCGTACACCGCGGCGACCCTCCTCATGGGGCTCGCGCTGCTCACGCTGCTCGGCATGACACTGCTCGACCGGAAGAGGACCTCCCGATGATCACCGTGACCGACGCCCGCAAGACCTACGGCGACTTCGTCGCGCTCGACTCCGTCGGGCTCGAGATCCCGGCCGGCTCGCTCACCGCCCTCCTCGGGCCGAGCGGGTCCGGCAAGTCGACGCTCCTGCGGTCGATCGCCGGGCTCGAGGACCTCGACGGCGGCGTGGTGCGGATCAACGGCGAGGACGTCACGCACCAGCCGCCGCAGCGCCGCGGGATCGGGTTCGTCTTCCAGCACTACGCCGCGTTCAAGCACATGACCGTCCGCGACAACGTCGCTTTCGGCCTGACCATCCGCCGGCGCCCCAAGGCCGAGGTGGCCCGCAAGGTCGACGACCTCCTCGAGATCGTCGGGCTCGACGGCTTCCAGCACCGCTACCCGGCCCAGCTCTCGGGCGGCCAGCGGCAGCGGATGGCGCTCGCCCGGGCCCTGGCCGTCGACCCCCAGGTCCTCCTCCTCGACGAGCCGTTCGGGGCGCTGGACGCCAAGGTGCGGGCCGACCTGCGCCGCTGGCTGCGCCGCCTCCACGACGAGGTGCACGTGACGACCGTCCTCGTGACCCACGACCAGGAGGAGGCGCTCGACGTCGCCGACCGGATCGCGGTGCTCAACAAGGGCCGGATCGAACAGGTCGGCGACCCGGTCACCCTCTACGAGCGGCCCGAGAACGACTTCGTCATGTCCTTCCTCGGCGCGGTGTCACGGCTCGGCGACCGGCTCGTGCGGCCGCACGACATCGTGCTCGAGCGCGACCGCGCGACCGCCCTCTCGCGGCAGGCCGCCGAGGGGGCCACCGGGCCCGTGGTCGAGGCCCGGATCGAGCGGGTCGTCCGCCTCGGCTTCGAGGTGCGCATCGAGCTGACCGCGGCCGACGGCGAGCGGTTCGTCGCCCAGGTGACCCGGGGCGAGGCCGAGCACCGGCGCTTCGCGGCGGGCGAGGACGTGCTCGCGTGGGCCCTGCGCAGCGAGGAGCCGGTCGGGGCAGAGCCCGTGGCATGACGGAGGGCCTCTGTGCAGGGACGCCTCGTCCCGCCCGCCACAGCGCGGTCCTCGGCATCTCGGCGCGCACCGACTACGCCGTCCGGGCGATGCTCGCCCTCGCCGACGCGCGGGCGGAGGGCCTCGCCCGGACGAGCGCGGAGCAGCTCGCGCAGGGGCAGGGCCTCCCCCGCAAGTTCCTCGAGGCCATCCTCCTCGAGCTGCGGGTCGCCGGTCTCGTCACGAGCCGGCGCGGGCCGCGGGGTGGCTACGTCCTCGCGCGACCCGCACCGGACATCACGCTCGGGGACGTCTTCCGGGCGGTCGACGGCCCGCTCGCCGAGGTGCGCGGGCTGCGACCGCAGGACACCGCCTACGAGGGCGTCGCCGAGCACCTCCCGGCCCTGTGGGTCGCGGTGCGCTCCAGCCTGAGCGGCGTGCTCGACGGGACGTCGCTCCAGGACCTCCTCGACGGCGACCTCCCGCCCCACGTCGCGCGCCTCGTCGAGCAGCCCGACTCCTGGGGCGGCCGCTGACCGGGACCCGGCCTGAGCGGATCTTGACCGAACCTTTCTGGAGCGGGGCCGGCGACGGTCGATGAGGTAGCGACCCCACCGGCACGGGCCGTCGTGGGGCACCAGCAGAGGGACGGACCCCATGAGCGCTGCACCGCTGACGTCGACGAGCACCCGAGGCCTCGGCTCGGTCCTGCTCGCCCCCGTGGTGGCGGTCGTCGGTCGCCTGCGCCTGGCCTCGCGCCTGCTCCTGCTCACGGCGGTGCTGCTCGTGCCGACCCTGCTGCTCGGCCACTCCTACCTCGCCCTGAGCGGTCCGGACATCACCTTCGCGCAGGCCGAGCGCGAGGGCGCCGCGGTGCTGCACCCGGCCCTCGAGATGATGGCGCAGCTGGCGAGCGGTCAGCGGCCCGACGTCACGGCCCTGCGCAGCGCGGTGGCCGAGCACCCCGGGCTGGACCTCCAGGACGAGATGGCCGCGGTCGACGCCAAAGTCGCCGCGGCGGCGACCCCGGCGGGGGCGGCCGCGGCCGCGCAGGCGCTCGCGGAGCTGGTCGACTCGACGCTGACGTCCTCGTCGGCCCTCCTCGACCCCGACCTCGACTCCGCCACCCTCGTGGACGCCACCTTCGTCGAGCTGCCCGACCTCCTGCTCGAGGCGACGCAGGCCCGGGTGCCGGCCCAGGGCTCGCTCGACGAGCGCGTCGCCGCGCGGGCGCTGCTGGCCGGGGCGCTGCGCAAGCACGCCAAGGACCTGCTCGACGACGTCGAGACCGTCCTCGCGAGCACCGAGCGCACGACGCTGTCCCGGGAGGTCCAGGGGCTGCGCGACGTCGCCGCGGCGGCGGACGCCCTCGGACGGGCCGTCGCCGGCGACCTCGAGAGCGAGTCCGCCGTGGACGTCGCCACGCTCGCCGCGACGACGACCGGTGCGGTGGGGCCGTCGGTCGACGCGTTCGACGCGCTGCTGGCCACCCGCCTGCAGGAGCTGTCCACCGCCCAGCGCGAGGACCTCGTCGCCACCGTCGCCTCCCTCCTCCTCGCCCTGTGGCTCGTGGCCGGCACCACCGTCCTGACCCGCCGCGAGGCCGGCCGCACAGTCCGCGCCGTCCAGGCCCTGGCCGACGGCGACCTGCGCCCCCAGACCCTGCCCGAGGGCCGTGACGAGTTCGGCGACGTCGGCCGCTCCCTCGAGGCCGCCGTCACCCGGCTGCGCACCATGATCGGCTCCATCAGCGAGGACGCCGTCACCCTCGCCGCCGCCAGCGAGGAGGTCTCCGTCGCCTCCGCCTCCATCGCCTCCGCCGCCCAGCACACCAGCGCCCGCGCCCAGGTCGCCTCCGGCGCCGCCGCCGAGGTCTTCGCCCACATCGACTCCCTCTCCGCCGCCTCCACCGAGTTCGGCGCCTCCATCGGCGAGATCTCCCACTCCGCCTCCGAGGCCGCCCGCGTCGCCCAGCAGGCCACCGACCTCGCCCACCAGACCAGCACCACCGTCGAGCAGCTCGGCCGCTCCTCCGCCGAGATCACCGACGTCATCGGCCTCATCCGCGCCGTCGCCGAACAGACCAACGTCCTGGCCCTCAACGCCACCATCGAGGCCGCCCGCGCCGGCGAGGCCGGCCGCGGCTTCGCCGTCGTCGCCGGCGAGGTCAAGGACCTCGCCCAGAAGACCGCCGCCGCCACCGCCGACATCACCGACCGCGTCCACCAGATCCAGACCGACGGCGCCGCCGCCGCAGCCGCCATCGGCCAGATCACCACCGTCGTCGCCCAGATCACCGACCACCAGACCGCCATCGCCGGCGCCGTCGAGCAGCAGAGCGTCACCGCCACGGAGATCAGCCAGCGCGCCGTCCAGGCCGCCACCCGCTCCGGCGACATCACCGACTCCGTCGGCGTCGTCGCCGAGACCGCCCAGGTCACCAGCGGCTCCGCCGCCGACTCCCAGACCGCCTCCCTCGAGCTCGCCCGGATGAGCACCCAGCTGCAGACCCTCGTCGCCCAGTTCCAGCACTAGGACGACACGGCGTCGCCGAGCACCTCCCGCAGGAGGTGCAGGCACTCGGCGACCGTGCGGGCGCGCACGGCGTCGCGCGAGCCGCCGAGGAGCAGCCGGCGGTGCTCCGTCCGACCGGCGCTGCTCGCGCAGACGTGGACGAGGCCGACCGGCTTCTCGGGGGTACCGCCACCGGGGCCGGCGACACCGGTGACCCCGACGCCCCACGTCGTCCCGAGGCGTTCGCGGGCCCCGCGGGCCATCGCCTCGGCGACCTGCGGGCTCACGGCGCCCACTTGCCGCAGCAGGTCCTCGGGCACCCCGACGAGGGCGGTCTTGGCCGCGTCGGCGTAGGTGACGAAGCCACCGACGAGGTGGGCGGAGGAGCCCGGGACGTCGGCCACCCGTCCCGCGAGCAGCCCGGCCGTGCAGGACTCGGCGAGGGCCAGCGTCGCGCCCGTGCTGCCGAAGAGATCGAAGACGACCTCGTCGACGGTGCGCCCGTCGGTGCTGTAGACGGCGCCCCCGAAGGCGGCGACGAGGGCCCGCTCGAGGGCGTCGTAGGCGGTCTGGGCGTCGGGTGCGTACCGCGTGACGACCTCGAGCTCGCCCTCGCGCAGGCAGGTCGTGATCTCCAGGCCGTCCAGCCCGTCGGCGTCCTCGTGCCCGCGCAGGACCTCGGCGAGCTCGGCCTCGGGCGGACCCCAGATGCGCACCGTCGCCTGCCGCAGCTCCTCGCGACCGCCGAGCGCCGCGAGGACGAGGGCGTCGCCCACGGCGTCCTCCCACATCGGGCGCAGCTCGCCGGGCGGTCCCGGCAGGACGAGCACCGGCGGGCCGTCCTCCGCGGGCACGACCAGCCCCGGCGCGGTGCCGACCGGCTCGAGGACGCGCGCACGCTCGGGCACCATCGCCTGCTTGCGGACGCCCCGCGCCATCGTCTCCGACGGGGTGCCCCACCCCCGCGCCGCCGTCAGCGACGCCACCCGCGCGGCGATGCGCGCCTCGAGGTCGGGGTCCAGCCGCAGCGGCCGGCCCTGCACCTCGGCGACCACCTCGGCGGTGAGGTCGTCGGCGGTCGGGCCGAGCCCACCGGTCGTGATGACGAGGTCGTGGCCCACCGCCAGGTGGCGCAGGGCGGCCGCGAGATCCTCGCGGCGGTCCCCCACGACGACGACCTGGCCGACGTCGACCCCGAGCAGCCGCAGCCGCTCGGCCAGCCACGGACCGTTGCGGTCGGTGACCCGGCCGGTCAGCACCTCGGTGCCCGTGACGACGATGCCCGCGCGCGCTCCCATGCGCCCGAGCCTACGTGCGCGTCACCCGGACCAGGACGGCTCACGCCGGCGTGCGACGGCTCCGGCCGGGTCGAGGTGACCGGTCGTCACCGGGCGACGACGGGCGGCTCCGCGTCGACCTGCCGCTGCTCCAGCACACCGCTCTCGGCGCTGAGGACGGTCGCCTCGAGCCAGAAGGCGTACGCCTGCCCGCTCGCGAGGCCCGTCAGGCGGGTCGTCACGCGTCGGCAGCCCGCGCCTGCCGTCATCGTTCGCCAGCGGACGAGCGGCTCCATGAGTGGGTCCTTGGCCCGCCGCGGACGTTGCCCGATGCCGCAGCAGGTGCCACGCCATCGTGCAACGTCTCCGGCATCACGGTCATGGCGCGGACGTCGGCTGGTGACGGGGATGCAACCCCGCCATCTACCGCTTTCCCCGCCATCACTGAGATGACGCGGAAGTTCCCGCACCAAGGCATGAGCGCTGAGCTCAGCCTGCCCCTTTCGCCTCGACCCGGATCAGCCGACCGCTCGGATACGCGGACAGCTCCCCGCCGCGATCCGTCGCCGCAGAGTCTTGACGCTCACCCCCGTCGTCCGGCCGGCCGCCGTGGCCAGGGACTCCAGGCGTCGATGTGCAGTGATGGGCACATGGCCACCTCCTCGCTCACCGAGGCACCGGGCCAGGTCCGGGTGGACCTCGGCGCCCCGACGACGACGCCGAGCCCCGGGACGGTGTTCCGCGCAGATCGGGTCATGGTGCTCGGCTCGGTTCGACACGGATCCGACGAAGAACGGCCCTTGACCTGCATCTCTGCAGGTCAAGGGCCGATCTCTTTCAGAGCGACATCCTCGAGCAGCTCCCCATCAACGAACGGTGACGGCGGCGGCGATCGTGAGCCGCCCCGGGGTTGATGGAGGGTCTGAATCCGCGAAGGATGATGACCATGCCAGCACCGAGGAAGTACCCGCAGGGGCTGCGAGAGCGAGCGATCAGGCTCGTGAGCAGGACCCTGAGCTGTCGGTCAACGTAGCGGTGTGGCGATGTCGGTCCCCGCCGGTTCACAGGCCGCCACCGGGTTCTACCTCACCGGCTGCCTCGACTTCTCGTCCGGCATCTGCCGCCTCGGTGTTCCCGCTCCCTCAAAGCCGGCTCTGTTCATGGCCACCGACCCGGAAGGGCACCCGGCGACCGGACTCATGTTCCAGACGCTCGGACAGAGCGGGCAGGCCAGCCTTCCGCTGCAGCAGCCAGCCAACGGCCCCGAGCACAACCCCGCCGCCGCTACCCTGAGCATCAGCGGGAACAACGTCACCCTCGACACCACCTCCGGATTCCAGCCAGCCGACACCATCGACGCCTGGCTGGTCTCCCACGGCACCGCCGTCCAAGCCCGCTCGATCAAGGTCGGCGGCGGCAACTGACCTCGCAGACACTCGTGCCTGTCGCCCAGCACCATCAACCCCTCCAATGTCGCGGCCAGCCCCACTCCGACGCACGTCGCGTCGCGCCCCGCCACCGTCACACCGAACGCCGCCAAACCCAGCCGGGTCTCCGGACCGGCAAGAGGCAGCTCATAGGCAAGTCCGCGATGAACTAAACGCCGTCCCCTTTGGGCGCCCACGTCGAGACTTGATCGAGTCGGCCAACGGGCCGGGGCGGAACACCATCGTCAGCCGCGATGAGTTCGACCGGCTGGCTTGCGAGACCGAGTGACAAGGTCCCGGAACTCATCCGCCGGGACGCGCAACGCGGCATGAGCGGACGCGGTCATGGTGTGATTTGCCGGTGATCAGCTCTGCCGACGAGTACAAGGAGTGGTTCGACGCACCGGCGTCGGATGAGCGGGTCAGGAAGCTCAGGGAGCCGGCCACGCAGGAGACCTGGCTTGAGGTGATCGAGCGGTTTCCCGAGTGCCGGGCAGAAGTAGCGCGGAGTCGCGAACTGCCGCTCGCTGCGTTGGAGATCTTGCGACACGACGAAGACGAGAACGTTCGTTGGCGTGTTCGGATCTGCGCCTCGTGGCTCGAGGCCCACCCGGACGACGGTGAGCCCTGGAACGACGACCCCAGCACTCCGATTCAGTTCCGCTTGTCGGATGACGAAAGAGCTCTGCTCCGCTTCGGCCTCAGCGAGTGGGGAGGCCCAGCAGATTGCACCGAGGAGTTTGCGGTTGCGATGGGTTTCGACAACGTTGCCGACCTGTTCGCCAGCGGCACCCGGATCGGCGAAGCTATCGCGGCTGGAGTGCCACTGAGCAGAACCGACTGGACCCGGGCTCTGCTCGCGACAGAGGTCGTCTTCGCAAGCGACGTCATTGGCTCTGGTGGAGATTGGCAGATCACCACTGGCTTCGGCGATGAAGCCACGCTCGGGATGTTGCGGTCACTTCAACGACGCATGGTCATGTGCCGCGGAGTCGTCGGCAAGGTCTTCGGGACGCGGCCCGCTCGGCCCCACGCGTAGGTATCCACTCATCGGCAAAGCCGATCTCAACGCGGCATAGGAAGACGTTGAGCGTCTTCGGTCTGGCGTGGCGAACGTCCTCCTGATGCGCTTGTTCGGGCTTGGTGTCCCAGAGCGCAGAAGGAGGACGTTCATGAGCAACGGTAGTAGTGGTGTCTCTCGAGGGGACCGGAACCGCAACGCGAGGCTGGCCCGGTTGCGAGCAGCGGTGCCGGTGTCGAACGCGATCGTCGGGATCGACCTCGCGGACAGGAAGCAGATGGTCGTGGTGACTGACCACGACTCGAAGGTGCTGGCTCGTCGCACGTTCCGGGTGAAGGCGTGGGAGCTTGGGGCGGCGTTGGACTGGGCCGCCGAGCGCGCTGGCAAGGACGGGTTCGTGGGGGTGACGGTCGCGTGTGAGCCGACCGGTCACCGTTGGCAGGTTCTGGGCCAGCTGGCTGCCGACCGTGGTATGCCGTTCGTGTGCGTGCAGCCGGCCGCGTCGGCGTACGCCCGCCGCGCTGAGGACCTCACCTTGGACAAGACAGACGACAAAGACGCCGTCCTGATCGCCCGCCTGACCGCGCAGCTGACCTGCTACCTGCCCGAACCGCTGGATGCGACCTGGGCCCGGCTGCGGCACCTGGGCGCCCGCCGAGAGCAGCTGGTCGAGGAACACGTCGCGTGCGTGCAGCAGGTCCGCGACCTGCTGGAGTGCGTGTGGCCCGCAGCCCTGGAGACCGCGAAGCAGCCGTTCCGCTCCAGCACGTGGGTCGCCGCGCTGGCCGTGGTCGTCGGCCGCGACGGCGGAGACCTCGCTCGCACGCGCCGCCTGGGAGCGGCCCGGTTCGAGAGCGCGGTCCGGCGTGAGGTCACCCGCCGCGGCGGGGCCCGGCCGTGCCTGCGGATCGCGCGCCGCCTGTTCGCCGCACTGACCGACCCGGCCGGGGTCACCACCCACCGCACGGCCACCTTCGAGCGGGTCGCGTGGGTGCTGCAGGACTGGGACCACGCCCGCACCCGCCTGGTCGAGGTGCAGGCGCGAATGGTCGCCGTCCTGGACGAGCTGGAGCTGACCGCCTTGGCGACCTCGATCGATGGGCTGTCCGCGGTCGGTGCTGCGGCGATCCTGGCCGAGACCGGCGACCTGACCCGGTTCACCTCCGCCCGGGCCGTGGTCAAACACGCCGGCCTTGCCCCCAGGGAACGCAAGTCCGGGGCGTTCACCGGCCGGGCCCGCCTGTCCGGCGCCGGCCGACCACGGCTGCGGGTCGCGGCGTGGCGGGCAGTGTGGGGGTGCCTGCAGACCAACCGGGTGTACGCCGCCCGCTACCGGTACCTGACCACCCGCGAGGACAACCGGCTTACCCCGACCCAGGCCCAGAGCGCGGTCGCCGGGGCCATCCTGCGCCAGCTCCACCACGTCATCACCCACCGCCAAGCGTGGGATCCGACCGTCGCCGCCCACGGCGCCCCGATCGTCGAAGTGGTTGCGGCATAGGCTGATTCGACTCACTAGCGCTCCACGCTGACGCGTCCCCAAGGGCTGGGGCGGGGCGAGCCTTCCGCGGCATCGAGAACCAAACCGGTATCTCGTCGCTCATCACAGGCCGCCCCGTCCCGTCGTCGACACAACCCGATCACACGCTGCCGAGCCCACCTCGATTAGCTATGCAGGGACCGACGACGGAAGACACCGGGCACCCGCCCACCCCTTGACGCTAAACACCTCACGCTGATGAGCGGTCACTCGGCCAGTAGGTTCTCTCGCATGGAGAGCCCGACTCCCCGCATGCTCGCCAACCTCATCCGAGCAGTCGCTGTCTTGTCTCTCCCCGCTGCTGATCAGGTGGCTTGGATCGACTCCCTTGGGGTGGGTCCTGCAGTGGATGAGCTCGCCCTGGAACTGGGCGATGGCGTGCTGCTGGCCCCTCAGTTCGTAAAGTCGGGATGGTTAGGTGCTGATGTCCTGCCGCCCTTGCGAGTTCTGGATGCGCTTCTCCGCGACATGAGCGGACCCGAGAACGCCCAGCTGTGGCACACCTCGTCACTGGCATCCTCACCTCGTTGGGCCGCAGCCCGGGCGCAGGCGAATGAGGTCCTCCGCGCGATCCGTTAAGAGCGTGGGCTAACGCTCTGCGGCATGAGCGATCGATGCCCTGGCAGGTCCACGAGGGCGCTGCGCATCCCATGAGGCGCGAAGAGCTGCGCCCCGTATTCGATGACGAGCCAGACATCGTGTGTCACGATGCGGCAGGTCGATAGGAAGCCCACGAGGAGCCGAAGAGCGTGCAGTCAAGTTCCGGGGCAACGCGCCTTAGTCGGATTGCCCTCGCGGTAGCGACCTTGTTGGCGGTCGCCCTCGTGTTCACCCGACCGGATCTACGCGACGACTGGCTCTTGGCCTATGACTCCGTTTTGCTCTTCGCGATCTTAGCTTTGATGGCCCTCGCGACGGACCGAGCGGCCCTCCTATTAGCTGCTGGTGTCACTGGGGTCGTGGGGGTCGCAACCATTCTGGCGCTCCTGGGGATTGAGGCAGTCAGCGTTCGTTGGCCTGCAGCCATTCTCTTGCTCGCTGTCTGGCTTGGGGTTGCGGCAGGATGGCGGCTCCGCGATCAGCGTGCAGTTACTGGGTGTGTCCCATTTGGTCGGGCGTGATGGTGGCGGGTGTGTTCGTTGAAAGCGCGGGAAGGTCAGAGCCCGATGGCTGCGGCCGCGTGGTCGTACCGCCTCAGGTCGGCTTCCACATCGCCGCGGGCTCTTCCGGCGGATGCGGCCTGACTGGTCGTCGCCATGCGGAAGAGTAAGGCGCGGGCGACCGCCGCCACGGACACGCCTGCCTCGTCCAAGAGCGATGCTTGCGCGCTGTGCCAGCACAGCGCGTCAGCAACAACGACACCTTCGGCGTACTCCGGTGGACGCCAATAGGGCGAAATGTCGATGACGGCAGGCGGCAGCGTGGGACTGAACATCACGTTGCCCGTCAGATCTCCGTGCACGATTTGCGACGCTCCAAGCGGCTCAACTGCGCCGTGCAGCCGTCTGCCAAGGGCCGCGAACTCGGGGCGGAACCGGATGTTGTGCTCGCCCCATGCGACTCGATCCGCGATCGCCCACCAGTCATTGCGCGCGTGAAGACAATCCGGTCGGCGCAGGTGCGCAACTGCTTGGTGGAACGCCCGCCCGGCTTCGATGATCTTGAGCCAGGTCGACTCCTTCGTTTGGTCGGGCTCGGTGCCTTCGACCCACTGGGTCGCTGACCAGCCGTCCCAGGACCATGTGCCGTGGATGGTCCGGACAGGAGTCGCAAGACGGAACTCCGCGGCTGATACACCCTCAAGCCCCTCGCCCAGCCACGCGTGAATGGGACCGCTGCCCGGCTTGAGCACCAGACCACCGGAGCGCCACGATGTGCCCTGCCCGCCAGTCAGGAGCCGCGGTGGATCGTCCGCACCGAAAGCTTCCAGCACACTCGCTGGCACGTGTTCAGCGGTCACAGAGGCACGGTAAGACACCGGGGCCATGCCGTCGGTATGCATCTAGCGCGATACAAGGTTCATGATGCGGCTGCCAGCACCAGCGCGCGCGTCCGGGCGCTGGCGATGTGCCGCAGAGTGGTGGCGATGCAGACGACCTGGAGCCAGCCGGTCGCTGAGGCGGTGGTGTTCTCGAAGGACTTGGCGAGTCGGCGGCTGCGGCCCAGACGTCCGTGGGCCACCTCGACGCGCCAGGCGTGCCGGATAGGGCGAAAGACCGGCTGCTTGTCATCCCACCCGACCCGGCGAACCTCCACACTGTGCCGACGGCCCAACTTGTCCGCCGCCCGCGCGCTCACGCCACGGTCGACCAGGACCAGCTCCAGCCGCTCGGTCACGCCCTGCCGGGCGAGGTGGTCGAGCACGACCCGGGTGGTCTCGTTCTCGTGCATGGAGGCCGGCACGACCAGCCCGGTCACCGGCAGCCCGGTGACGTCGACCGCGACGACCCGCTTGGCACCCTTCGTCCGACCGAACGGGCCGCCCCGGTCGTGAAACGTCGCCCCGCCGTTGGACCCGCCGCGGGCCAAGTGAGTGTCGATGACCACCATCGACGGCGTGGCCTCGGCGCGTCCCTCGGCCTTGCGGGCAGCGGTGTGCAGCACGGTCAGCGCGCGGGCCCAGGTGCCGTTGCGTGACCAGCGGCGAAACTGCGACCAGACCCGGGTCCAGGGTCCGAACGACTCGGGCAGGTACCGCCACTGGCAGCCGGTCTGCGCGATGTACAGCATCGCGTCCACCACCAGGCGCAGGTCGTCACCGTGCTTGCGGCCCCGCTTGCCCGGAGCGTTGAGCACCGGCTTCAGCAGCGCCCATTGCTCATCGGTCAGGTCACTTGGATACGCCATGCCGCGCACCGTGCCGACCAACGGCCGGGCGGCAATAGGGACACACCCAGTTAGCACCTGGGTGGGCCGCGTCTAGTCCCTGGGCGTGGTTATGGCGCCCAGGCGACCCCTTGGTTGTAATCGCCCGAGCAGCGGCATGAGCGAACGTTCGTGACTAATGCGGCTTTCAGTCCGGGCTGTCGGCGAGGATTACTGCCATGCAGATCAGGGTCTTGCGAGTCGGGGAGCCACCGCCACTCGTTGTCGATTGCGACGGCCCCGGTGGTCGGCTGATCGGCGAGTGGCGGGGCGACGCCGCGCCGGCCGTCGGTGATCTCCTCGATGTCGAGATCGACCTCCTCGGTGACCTCTCCTGGGATGGGCATGCACATCCCACGACGGAGGGCGAGGGCTTCGATGGGCACGTGGCGATCGGTGTCGTGGAGGACGTCCTTGCTGAGTGCGTCACCCTCCGAGTCGCAGGAAGCGTCGTCCTGTTGGAGGCGGCTGGAACTCCGCCCGCAGACGTAGTTGGCCAGCGCATAGCTTGGGTGACGCAGGGCTTCGCTCTCTGGCCTACCGGTACTTAGCTCTGCCACTCGCGGCATGAGTTGACGTGTCCTGGGCCGTTGGGTCCCGCGGAACTCATGCAGGACCTCAGTCAGTCTCGCGGACGTGGCGGTGACCCAACGGGAACCAGAGATGCACCGGTGACCTCGTCGTCACGGGCACCATCCACGGTCCCCGACAACGCCACCGACAGGAAGACCTTGGCGCAGTGAGCGGACGGGTGTGCATGATGCGCGGCAGCGATGGGCCCGTGCCGTCGGGTAGCTCCTCCGCCCATCGGACTCCGGCCGCTACCCACACCGGCCCTGAGCCAGTCGGGTTAGGGAAGACTCGCCACATGCAGGAGTGGACGCTGGAATCCGACGCCATCATTGGCCTTCCTATCGATGATCTAGCCATGCGCGTTCTCGATGACGCGAAGGCCAACGGTGAGTGGAACTGGAGGAACTGGCTGCTGAGTGCGCAGCAGACCTACGGCAAGAACTCGCAGGCGATGCTGGCTCTAACGGAGGCTTGGGCATGGCTCGCGAATCGCGGCTTGATCGTTGCGGACGTGAACCAGTCGGCGGAACAGGCCTTCTTGATCAGTCGTGCAGGGCATCAGGCACTCGAGGAGGGACTGCCTTGGCTGCGTGCCGTTCAGAGACTGGACGTTGAGCTGGTCATGGAGCTCGAGGCGCGAGCCCGTCCGCAGTTCCTTCGCGGCGACTTTGAAGCTGCGGCCTTCATCGCCATGAAGGAGGTGGAAGTTCGAGTCCGTGAGCTGTCCGGCCTACCGAACGAACTTGTCGGCGTGGACTTGATGCGGCAGGCATTTCGCCCGGGGCGAGAGGGCAAGGAGGGGGGCCCTCTTTGGAAGGAGGAAGGGCACGCGGGCGAAGCCGTAGCCGTGATGGAGCTGTTCGCCGGGGCTCTCGGGCTCTTCAAAAACCCTGCCAGCCACCGACGCGTCGACTTCAGCGATCCGACTGAAGCAGCTGAGGTGGTCCTCCTCGCGGACCTTCTCTTGCGACAACTCGCGAAGTAGCTCAGCCCGTTGGGCACGATCTCAGAGTGCCGGGCTGCTAGGCGCGACCACCTCGCGGCATGAGCGGAAGTGCCTACTGGTCCACCTCGGTTCGTGGAGGATGTGATCGTGGACAACGTGGTTGAGGACGCCTGCGCTGTGATGACAGCAGCGTTCGACGGCCTCTTGGTGGCATTGGACACCGATGGCGACGTCGCTACGGCGGCCCGAACGGCAGAGGACGGGCTGGAGTTTCTGCACATCGTTCTCGAGCAGCGCTACGGGATGGGCCTCATCTCCGATTGGACAGACCCGGACGATAGACCCTTCGATGGGCCGGTAGTCCGAGTTCGTCTGGTGCTCGATGTGGTCGATGAAGAGCATCGCGACGGCGTGATGAGCTCCGTCGACGAGGAACTTTGCCATGCGTTAGACGAAGGCAGGTTCAGGATCCTGTCCACTACCCGGGTCTTCCCCGGCGCCCGAGGCAGTGCCGCAGACAACGTCGGTGGCGAGGCCGCTGATGTGCCAGCCCTGTCATATGGCGGTCCGGTCCCGGTCCCGGCGCCGGAGCTCAGCGGAAAGCTCGAGCGGCAGCGACAGCGTCTCGCACACGCCCTGCAACGGCTTCTCGGCGCGCTCGCCACGGACGGCGAGAGCCCTCGAAACAAGAATCGACGCCGGGTCTACGAGCGCCAAGAACGATTCGAGGCACGAGTCGAGTGGCTCCACCGGAGGGTGCTCCGTCGCTCGGGCGCACCGCTCGTGACGAGTTGGGCGTATATGTGGGACGACCTGCCTTGGACTGGCCCAGTGGTTCTTCGAACCGTCTTCGACGTGAACGACGAGGCCCGCGAGGACCTGCTACCGGCTATCGAGCGGACGCTCGACGGGCTTGCGCCGGCGAGCTTCAGGCTCGTCTCCGCTGCCGCCACTGCGCAGTAGCCCGATCCGCGGCATGAGCGCACGTTGGATCCGGCCCGTGTAGACGGTGAGCACTCACTACGGTTCTGCCATGGCCTGGACATAGACCCATGTCTTCATGGATCCACTCGTGGACCTGCGATCGAAGCCGGACCGTGCCAATGCCCTTGCCGCGGAGCTCCTGTGTGAGATTGGCCGAGGTCATGTGCTGGATGGGCAGCTATGGAGGATGGTTGCCGAAGCCATCCCGCAGGATGAAGTGCTGGTCGCGCTGGGGAGACAGCCTTCCTCGTTCACCTCACGTGGACTGGGCACGCTGAAAGCCCGCCGTGGCCTGCGGCGGAGCGCGTCGACAGCGCTGAGGCGCTCGAGCGTCTCATGGAGTTCAGGTACTGAGGAAACGCGGCATGAGAGAACGAATCGTCAGGGCACGTAGGCCAGTTCGACCGTGAACCGAGGTCCGTCTACTTCCTCGCGCACGCTGACCTCCAGAACGAGGTCGGAACGGCCCTCTTGAGTGGTCCACAGGTCGATGTGGCAAAACCACCGTTCGCCCCGCCGCTGGCAGACCGACGTCTCCCACGAAGTCGCCGGAAGGGAGATGAAGTCGACGTCGCCATAGTCCTCGAGCGCGTCGCGACACTGCGACCAGACGACGTCCGAGACTGGCTCCAGTCTCTTGATGTGGCGACCTTGGCTTCCGTCCCCTCGCACGAGCTGGTCAACGATCTCGCCCAGCGCTGGCCGCCAAGCAGCAGGCACGGAAGTCACCTCGGCCCCGTCGTCCAGTCCCCTTGGAAGCATGACCCGACGATAGGGCGAACTGTCTATCGACTCTTTCTCAACCAGACTGTTAGCGGCACGTGAGTGCGGATCGGGTGGCACTCTGCAGCCGTGGCGAGGCGGTGGTTCAAGCGGCGTTGGGATGAGTCGCGCGGCGACGAGTTTGATTCGTGGGGTGGGTCGACGTGGTTCTTCGAGGTCGGCGACGATGGCTGGCCGACGCGCCAAGTCGAGGTTTACGACGATGGCCCGATCCTGCGATACGGACCGGGCCGCACTGAGGACGAGTACGGGGGGCTAGGAGCCGCCCGACTGGATGCCCTCGAGGACTGGACTCGTTGGGTCATATCAGCAGCAGAGTTCGAGGAAGCCTGGTCCTCCGCTTCCTGACGCAGAACCGCGCTTGATGCCGCATGAGCGGGTGCTCACTCGTAGCCAGTAGCCGCCACGATCATCTCCGCGAACAGCCGCCAGCTGGCATCGTCTTGGTCGTCACGGCCGACCACGCGGGCCTCGGCGAACGCGGCCAGGGCTCCCAGAAAGGCCGCGAGGCTCGAGTTCTCCCACTCAAGTTCCCCGCCGCCGACTTGAAGATCACCTAGCACGGCCTCGAGAAAGTCCCCGAAGCTATCCCGGTCGGTGACCGACGCCGGATCCGCGGTCGTCGAGCGTCCGGTCTCGTAGTCCATGTCGGGGATGCTGTCATGGGTGACAGCGGACGCGAGCTCATCGACCGGAAGGGCCATCACCCGATCTGCGGCATGAGCGCTCCTTTCCGCTACCGTTCCCGCATCCCGACAACAGGTTCCCAGGGGAGCCCGAGGCGAAGAGCCGAAGCGGCAGGCGTAAAGGGCGGCAGGCGGGAGGCCCGCGCGACGAGGTCAGCGATCGTGACCCCAGGTAGTCCCTGCCGCACCCTGGCCCCCTTACCGCGGCGACAAGGCCCCACTAAACGCGGCATGAGCGGGCCCGTCGGCCCGCCGCGGACGTTGCACGATGCCGCAGCAGTTGCCAGGCCATCGTGCAACGTCGCTGTCGTCACGGTCATGGCGCGGACGTCGGCTGGTGACGGGGATGCAACCCCGCCATCTGCCGCTTTCCCCGCCATCACTGGGATGTCGGGGAACCTCGCGCTCATCGGCATGAGCGATGACTTGCAACTGCGTCATTTCGCCGCGATCGGGCGACGACCCAGCCGAGCGGACGGATCGCTATTTGACCGCGAGCACGTCGATCGGTGAGATCACGGCATCCTCAGCCAGCAGGTCTGAGGCGACATCCTGAAGTGCCGCCGGGATCTGGCCGTTGACGTGGGCCTGACGAGCGTCTTCGCTCTCGAAGGTGTCGAAGATCCCGTACGTCGTATCGTCGAGTCGGAACGCGTACCAGGTGACAGTGCCATCCTCCTGGACTGCCAGCTCTCGGCCTTCCCTCAGGAACTGTCCTAGCTCATCCCCCTTGCCGGGCTTGGCCTTCAACGTCGCCAATAGTCCTCGGTCGACAGCCATGTCTTGGTCCTCTCCTCGAGATACCCCGCAACCGGCGGTGCGATGTCGAGTGTGGCATCGCTACTCGGCGGGATTTGACCGTACGCCCTCAGACACGCACGAGACCTCTCACGAGCTCGCGGGTCCATGCCACCAACGGGTCGTGCCCCGGCGACGCTGATCACACGATGTGCCTCCCCCGCCGGACCGCAAGCGCCTGCGCGACCGGACTGGTCCTTGACGCAAATTGGGACCATCGGCTGATCGATGCGTCAGGCGTTCGGCGCTGTGCAGCGGCACAGGGGTGTGCGACGGGCTCACCCGGCCGGACTGCCGTCGAGCTTGATCACTAGGTGGTGGTCCATGGCTTCCTGCAGTGCATCGCCCGAACTCACGAGACCGCCCCTAGCGACGCTGTCCAAACGCACGCTCATGGGCTGAGAGAGCGGACACGGCCACCTGCGTCATACCGCCGCCTTCTGTCGCGGTGCAGGGAGGCTTGGCCCCGGATGGTGCAACCAAAGCGCCCCACGATGCCTTCGCGCGCCGCCCACGCTCGAGCGGCGTCGAGCTTGCCGCGCGAGCGCCGTCGCCGGCGCCGGCATCCCAGGGATCGCCCGCGACCGTTGCTAGGCCGTCGAGCCCCGCGCGTCGCTCCAGCGGACAGGCTGAACGTCCCGCACCGAGCGAAACGTGGGGATCTGGACGAACAGGGCGTCTACGTCACTCGCCTCGACCCGGATCAGCCGTCCGCTCCGGTAGGCGGACAGCTCCCCCGCCGCGATCCGTCGGCGCAGGGTTTTGACGCTCACCCCCGTCCGGTGAGCAGCCGTGGCCAAGGACTCCAGGTGTCGATCTGCAGTGATCGGCATACGACCACCTCCTCGCCCCCCAAGGGACCGCACCAGGACCTGGGTGGACCCCGGAGTCCCCATGAGGCCATCCAGGGCGCCGGAGACCGGCAGGGCCCCACTAGGGACGCCAGACGGCAGCGGCGCGCCCCGACGCTCCGACACGGTTGACATCTGAGTCGGCGACCGTGCCCAGCGTCACGGGGGAAGTCCTCGATCCCACAGACGGGTCTATCGGGCCATTGAGATGGCCCTAGGCCGGCAGAGGCCTCGCTCAGAAGGTCCCGGGCCATCGTCGCCGGCCCAAAGCAACTCCGAGCTCGTGGCCAGCGCATCGGTGCGCCGATAGCCGCTGTTTCCTCGGAGTGTCAGGTCAACATCGAGACCCAAGGCGGTGGACGACGCAGAGCGTCGGGTCAACCCACGGCGTGCGTGCGATGTCCGGAGCGGATAGCACGCGGATCGCACGGGTCGAGATGAGAACGGCCCCTGCCCTGCATCTCTGCAGTTCAGGGGCCGTTTCTCGTGGTGGGCGATACTGGGTTTGAACCAGTGACCTCTTCCGTGTCAAGGAAGCGCGCTACCGCTGCGCCAATCGCCCGTGTCGGGTCCTACTCGAGGTGGAGACGGGATTTGAACCCGTGTACGCGGCTTTGCAGGCCGCTGCCTCGCCTCTCGGCCACTCCACCATTGGGGGCGGCTAACCCTCCGAGCGGATGACCGGGTTCGAACCGGCGACCTCAACCTTGGCAAGGTTGCGCTCTACCAACTGAGCTACATCCGCGCGCGACGGAAGCGATCCCTTTCGGCATCCCCTCTCGGCGTGCTCCGAAACAGTATCCGACCCGTGCCGCGAACTCCAAACCGGGGCCGGAGGAGGCGAGCCGGAGCCTCAGCGGTCCTTCTCGGAGCCCGCGAGGACCTCGCGCGAGGCCGGCGTCTCGGCGGGCTCGGCGGCGTTGGCGAGCGGCGTCAGCGGCTGCTGCGCCGCGGTCCGCAGGCTGCGCAGGTCGAGCTCGTCGGTCTCGCCCGTGCGGCGGTAGTCGCCGAACGGGTCGTGCGGCGCGACCGGGGCCGGCACGGCGCGGTGCCGGATCCGGTCGAGCAGCCGGGTGTGCAGGGCGCGCCGCTCGTCGGCGGGCCACAGCTCGCGGATCGCGCCGTTGAGGGCGGCCCCGATGAGCACGGCGATGGCGAGCGCGTAGAGCCAGATGAGGATGACGATCGGGGCCGAGAGCGGGCCGTAGATCGAGGTCCCCCCGAGCGAGGCGGCGATCGAACCGCGCACGACGAAGGACGCCAGCGCCCAGATGACGAGGGTGAGCACGGCGCCGGGCACGTCCCGGGTCCACGGCGACCGGTGGGGGGTCGACACGTGGTACAGGCTCGTGAGGCCGCCGACGGTGAGCAGCGTGACGAGCGGCCAGTACAGCAGCGTCAGCGGGTGCCACGCCGTCGGCAGGAGGTCGCCGAGCAGCGTCGGCCCGAGCAGGACGAGCGGGATGGTGACGATGCCGAGGAGCAGGGCCACGACGTACAGGGAGAAGGACAGGGCGCGGGTCTGGATGATGCCGCGCACCCCCGACTGCCCGTACATGATCGAGATGGTGTCGACGAAGACGTTGACGGCGCGCGAGCCGGACCAGAGGGAGAGGACGAAGCCGATCGAGAGCAGGTCGAAGCGGCCACCGCGCAGGACGTCGTCGACGGTCGGCCCGAGCACGCTGTCGATGACCTGGGGTGTGAGGAACTGCGTGGCGTAGCGCAGGATCGCGACGCGGACCTCGTCGACGGTGTCCGGGCCGAGCGCGCCCCCCAGGTAGCCCAGGCCGCCGAAGAGCCCGAGGACGAGCGGCGGGAGCGAGAGCAGCGCGAAGAACCCGGCCTCGGACGCCAGCCCGGTCACCCGGTAGCGCAGGCAGATCCGGGTCGTCACGACCGTGAGCCGGGCGACCGCCAGCGCCCCCGGGACCTGCGCGAGGGCCCGGCGCACGCGGCGCTTCGCGTCGGTCATGCGGCCCACGGTATCCGCCGTACCCGGCATCGGGGTGCACCCGCGACGCGACCGACCGTCCGCGTCAGGGGCTGAGCTCGAGCCGCTCGCGCTCGGCCTCGACGTCGAAGTCGGCGGCGGGCCACTGCGGGTCCATCCGCTCGAGCGCCTCGAGGAGCAGGTTGGTGACGGCCAGCCGCGCGTACCACTTGCGGTCGGCGGGGACGACGTGCCAGGGCGCCGCGTCGGTCGAGCAGCGCTCGAGGGCGACCTGGTAGGCCTCCATGTAGTCGCTCCAGCGGGCCCGCTCGTCGAGGTCGCCCGGGTTGTACTTCCAGTACTTGTCGCCGCGCGAGAGCCGCTCGCCCAGGCGCGCCTTCTGCTCCTCGGGCGAGAGGTGCATCATCACCTTGACGACCGTCGTGCCGTCGGCGACGACCTGCTCCTCGAACCGGTTGATCTGGCCGTACCGGCGCGACCACGTCGTGCGCGGCACGAGGTCGTGGACGCGCACGATGAGCACGTCCTCGTAGTGCGAGCGGTCGAAGACGCCGATGAGTCCCGGCGTCGGCAGCGCGCGACGGATGCGCCACAGGAACGGGTGGCGCCTCTCCTCGGCGCTCGGGGCCTTGAAGGACGTGATGCGCACACCCTGCGGGTCCACGGCGCCGACGACGTGGCGCATGATGCCGCCCTTGCCGGAGGTGTCCATCCCCTGGATGACGAGGAGCACCGAGCGCGTGCCGCCGCCCTTGGACTCCGCGAAGAGCCGCTCCTGGAGGTCGGAGAGCCGCTGCTGGAGCTCGCCCATGACCTCCTCCCCCTCGGCCTTCTTCCCGTCGAAGCCCGGCGTCGAGCGGGGGTCGAGGTCGACGAGGCGGAAGCCCGGTCGCACCCGCAGGGCCTGCGACCACGACGCCGCCTCGACGGCCTCGTCGGCGCGCGCCTGCGCGGCGGCCTCCCGCTTCCGGCGGGCCTTCGTCGCGGCCTTGCCCTCGAGGTCGGCCGCCTCGACGGTCCGCGCGGCCTTGGTCCCCTTGCCCTTGCGCTTGCCCATGGCGGCATCCTCGCAGAGCAGCCCTGCTTGGATGACGGGATGCGCGTGCTCATCGACCCCCGCCGCCCCGCCTCCCCCGGAGGGCGCGTCGCGGCCGCCGACCTCGTCGGCCTCTACGCCCCGCCGGCGCGACGGCGCTGGGTGCGCTCCAACATGGTGACGACGCTCGACGGCTCGGCGACCGGCGCCGACGGGCGCAGCGGCTCGGTCAACACCCCCGCCGACCACCGCGTCTTCGCCGTGCTGCGCGACCACGCGGACGCCGTCCTCGTCGGGGCGGGCACCGTCCGCGACGAGGGTTACACCCGCGTCCGTCCGACCCGCGGCTCCCCCGTCCCGGCCGCGCTCGTCGCCGTCACCCGCAGCGGCCGCGTGCCGGAGGGTCTGCGCACGCCGACCGAGGGGCGGGGCGCCGGCCTGCTCGTGACGTGCGCGTCCGCCGGGGACGCCGCGCTGGCCCGGGCCCGGTCCGTGCTCGGCGAGGAGTCGGTGCTCGTCTGCGGCGACGCCGAGGTCGACCTGGCCGACGCCCTCGACCGGCTCGCCGAGCGCGGGCTGCGCCACGTCCTGCTCGAGGGCGGGCCGTCGCTGCTCGGCACGGCGCTGGCGGCCGGGGTCGTCGACGAGATGGCTCTGACCCTCGCCCCCGTCGTCGTCGGCGGCGGCGACTTCCCGCGGATCGTCGGCGGCCCGCCGCTGGCTGCCCCGGACGGGGTGGCCCTCAGGCCGCACCTGCTGCTCGAGGAGTCCGGCACGATGCTCGGTCTCTGGCGCGTCCGCTCCTGACCGCCCGGCTCGTCACCGGTTCGCCTCAGCCGGAGGCGAACTCCCCGACGAGGCGCTCCCAGCGCTCGGGGTCGGTGTTCCACTCCTTGCAGTGCCGGGCCAGGCGCCACTCGTGGAACTCGACGAGGTCCGGGCGGGCCTGGGCGAGGGCGAGCGAGGGGCCGAAGGGCACGAACTCGTCGTCGGCCGAGTGGATGAGGAGCACCCGGTGGTGCAGCTCGTCGGAGCGTCGGACCCAGTCGGTGAGGGCCAGGTCGACCCCCTCGTGCACCCCGACGAGCCGGTGGCCGAGGCGGTGGCGCATCAGGAGGCGCGCGAGCGAGCCGACCGGCGGCGGGATGTGGTGCTGGTGCGCGTGGTGGGCGAGCACGTGCCCCCAGTCGACGACCGGCCCGTCGAGGACGACACGGCTGACGAGGTCGGCGCGCGGCGAGCGGTCGAGCGCCTGGAGCACGATGGCCCCGCCCATCGACCAGCCCACGAGCAGCAGCTCCTGGGCACCCCGCTGCACCGCGTGGCCCATCGCGGCGTCGATGTCGCGCCACTCCGAGAGCCCCAGCGCGTAGCGCCCGTCGGGCCCCGCGGGGACGCCCTCGTCGTTGCGGTAGGTCGGCGCGAGGCAGGTCCATCCCGCGGCGAGCAGCGGTGCCAGCGCCCGGACGGTCTCCTCGCGCCGGGCGCCCCGGCCGTGGACGAGGACCGCCCACCGCGTCGTGGGCCGGCCGTCGGGCGCGACGACCCACGCGGGCATCGGCCCGAGCTCACCGTCGTAGGTGACGTGCACCGTCGGCAGGTCGAGGCTGTCGTCGGGCGCGCTGCCGAAGTAGTACGGGTTGAAGCGCGCCGTGCCCGGGCCGAGGACACCGCGGTCGACCCCGAGCAGCTCGCGCCGGACCTGGCCGGCCGTCGCGTCGAGCTCGAGCACCTCGCCGTACCGGGCGTGCCCCAGCCCGCCCTCGAGCCAGAGCCCGTAGCGGCCCGGCACGACGGTCTCGGCGGTCGTGCCGAGAACGACGGTCCGGGAGTCGGCCGAGTGGACGACGACGTCGTCGGGACGGGCGCGCTCCGGCGTGACGACCCGTCGGGCGAAGTAGGCCGCGGCGGCCACCGAGCCGCCACCCGACGCGAGGGCCGCCGTCCCGCCGACCGCGGCGCCGGCCAGGGCGAGGCGGCGGGCCCGACCGGCGCGGGCGGGGTCGCGCTCGCTCACGTCGGCTCCCCCGCGAGGACGGCCGACAGGTCGTAGGACACCGGCTCGTCGAGCTGCGTGTAGGTGCAGTCGGCGGGGTCCTTGTCGGGGCGCCAGCGCACGAACTGGGCGGTGTGCCGGAACCGGACCCCCTCCATGTGGTCGTAGCGCACCTCGACGACGCGCTCGGGCCGCAGCGGCGTGAAGGACAGGTCCTTGCCCGCGGCCCACCGGCTGCCGGCGGAGCTCTGGGGGGTCCGGTGGCCCTCCTCCTGCTTCGCCCAGGCCCACGGGTGCTCGTCGAAGTCGGTGACGAGCGGCTGCAGCTCCGCGAAGAGCTCCTGGCGGCGGGCCATCGGGAATGCACCGATGACCCCGACCGACACGAGCGTGCCGTCGGCGTCGTGGATGCCGAGGAGCAGGCTGCCGATGACGTCGTCGCCGGACTTGTGGGTGCGGTACCCGGCGACGACGCAGTCGGCGGTGCGCTCGTGCTTGATCTTGAGCATCGTGCGCTTGTCCGGCTCGTACGGCCCGTCGGCCGGCTTCGCGACGAGACCGTCAAGCCCCGCCCCCTCGAACTCGGTGAACCACCCGGCGGCGACCGCGGGGTCGCGCGTCGCGGGGGTCAGGTGCACCGGGGCCTGCGCGTCGGCGAGGGCCTCCTCGAGCAGCGCTCGGCGCTCGGCGAAGGGCCGGCCGGTCAGGTCGTCGTCCCCGAGCGCGAGCAGGTCGAAGGCGACGAACCGGGCCGGCGTCTCGACCGACAGCTTCGTGACCCGGCTGGTCGCCGGGTGGATGCGCTGGCTGAGCAGCTCGAAGTCGAGCCGGTCCTCCCCCGGCCGGACGACGATGATCTCGCCGTCGACCACGCAGCGCTCGGGCAGGTTGGCGAGGGCGGCCTCGACGACCTCGGGGAAGTAGCGCGTCATCGGCTTCTCGTTGCGGCTGCCGATCTCGACGCGGTCGCCGGAGCGGAAGACGATGGAGCGGAAGCCGTCCCACTTCGGCTCGTAGACGACCTCGGTGTCGTGCAGCACTTTCGCGTCGAGGCCCTTGACCGGCTTGGCGAGCATCGGCGCGACCGGGGGCACGACGGGCATCCCCCACTCCTCGCGCGCCGCGGCGTCGCGCTCGGCCTTGGGGGCCATGTACTCGGCGTCGGCCTTGTCCTGGCGGCGCTTGCTCGGCTGCACCCGCGGCGGCTCGCCGGGCATCTTCGGGTAGTCCGGCGGGAAGTTGAGCTCGCCGAGCCCACGCTCCTCGACATCCCTGTCCCACAGGGCGATCGCGGTGGTCACGTCGCCCACGGCGTCGTCGATGCCCGCCCAGGCGTCGCCCCGGTCCTCGAGGACGTCGGGCACGGTCAGCACCGTGAAGTCCCCCGGCGCGACGGTGCTCAGCTCCTCCCACGTGACCGGCATCGAGACGGGGGCGCCGGGCAGCGGTCGCGGGCTGTACGCCGACGCGATGGTGCGGTCGCGGCAGGCCTGGTTGAAGTCGACGAAGACGCGCTCGCCGCGCTCCTCCTTCCACCACGAGGAGGTGACGAGGTCGGGCAGGCGGCGCTCGAGCTCGCGGGCGATGCCGATGACCCCGTGGCGCACGTCGAGGAACTCGTGCGTCGGCGCGACCCGCGCGTAGACGTGCACGCCCCGGTTGCCGCTCGTCTTCGCCCAGGCCGTGAGCCCGAGCTCGCCCATGAGGTCGCGCAGCGCGAGGGCGGCCTCGACCGCGTCGGGGAACCCCCGTCCGGGCTGCGGGTCGAGGTCGATGCGCAGCTCGTCCGGCCTGTCCGTGTCGGCGGTGCGCACCGGCCACGGGTGGAAGGTCACGGTGTTCATCTGCACGGCCCAGACGGCGGTGGCGACCTCGTCGACCACGATCTGCGGGTGGCGCCGCCCGCTCGGGTAGCGGCAGCCGACCGTGCCGACCCACTCGGGCATCCCCTTCGGCGGGTTCTTCTGGTAGAACTCCTCGCCCTCGATGCCCTCGGGGAAGCGCTGGAGCGTGACCGGGCGGTCGCCGATGTGGCGCACGAGGCAGTCGCCCACGGCCTGCACGTACCCCGCGAGGTCGCCCTTGGTGATGCCCGCGTCGGGCCACATGAGCCGGTCGGGGCTGCTCAGGCGGACCTGCCGGACGCCGTGCGGCCCCTCGACCTCGACGATCTGTGCATCGGCCATGTCCCGGAGCCTAACGACGGGCTCCGACGGACGGGCGGAGGCGACGGGAACCATCGGGGCGCGCGTGGTGTTGGGACGGACATGACGATGAAGCCCACCGGTCACGAGTACACCGTCCGCAAGACCGACGCCGAGTGGCGCGAGCAGCTCTCCCCCGCCGAGTACCAGGTGCTCCGCGAGGCCGGGACCGAGCGCCCTTGGGTCGGGGAGTACACCGACAGCAAGACGACCGGCGTCTACGCCTGTCGGGCGTGCGGCGCCGAGCTCTTCGAGTCCGACACGAAGTTCGAGTCGCACTGCGGCTGGCCGTCGTTCTGGAGCCCGCTCGCCGGCGAGTCGGTCGAGCTGCTCGAGGACCGCTCGATGGGCATGAAGCGCGTCGAGGTGCGGTGCGCCTCGTGCGGCAGCCACCTCGGGCACGTCTTCGAGGGCGAGGGCTTCGACACCCCGACCGACCAGCGCTACTGCATCAACTCGATCAGCATGACGCTGCGCCCCGCCACCGACGCCTGACCCGAAGCGCGTCACCAGACCCCACGTCTCGCCTGATCCCACGCGTCACACGCGTATCGGGTCACCCGATACGGCCTCGCTTCACCCGAGTTCCGTTCTCGGGTGAAGCGCGTTCTTGTCCGGGAAGGCGCGTCGCGTCAGACGTCGGGCCAGCGCTCGGCCCGTGCTCGCGCCGCCACGAGCCGTGGCCCGAGCACCGCGGGGGCATCGAGCTCGGACCAGATGATCCGTTCGAAGAGGTAGCCGGCCCGCCGGCCGCGGTCCTCGCGACGCTTCTCCTTCCAGAGGGCGTCGGGGTCGCTCGCGTACTTGACGCGACCGTCGAACTCCAGGACGAGCAACGTGCCGTCGACGCCGAGGTCGCCGTAGCCGAAGACCCCGCCGGCGTCCCGCAGCGGCAGCTGCGGCGTGACGCTCCATCCCAACCCGACGACGAAGAGGCGGGCGAGCGTCTCGCCCACCGACTCGGAGCGTCCGTCCATGAGGGCGAGAGCGGTCCGCACCCGCCCCGACTCGGGCCATCCCTCGACGCGGTCGGCGACCGCGGTGATCTGCTCCCGGGTCACCAACCGATGCTGCAGCGCGTGGTCGGCGGCCACGACCGCCGCGACGTGCCCGTGGTCGAGCGCGGACTGCACGACGGCCGCCGCGATCCTCGTCGATGCGTCCGGCGCCGGCTCCAGGGTCCGGAGGGCGGGGTGCGGCGGGCGGATCCGGCAGAGGTCGGTCAGCACCTCACGATGGACGGGCCGGACCACGTCCGCGCGGTCGGAGGGCACGCCGTGCACGGGGGCACCCGCGAGGACGAGGGCCGACACCCCCACCGCCCGGGCGTCGGGGTACAGCGCCAGCGCCGCGCGGGTCCGCACGAGGAGCCGGGCATCCAGCCGGCCGTCCCGCCAGGGGCTCGTGCTCGACACCGAGCGAGCCACCGTGTGCACCTCGCGGTCACGCCGCAGGCGCGCGAGGCCGCGGTCGCCCACCCCGACGCGTCGCGCCTGGGTCGTCGTGAAGACACCGCCCTGGGCGTCGGCCAGCGATCGGAGTGCGTCGTTCATCGGGCCAGCGTCGGCTGATGGGCGGCGGCTCGTCACCGGGCCCGGACAGATCTGTGGACGGCGCCATCCCAGGACCGGCCCTGTGGATGACCGCCGTCGCCCCGGACAACGCTGCGCCTCACCCGACAACGGTTCCCGGGTGAGGCGCGGTCGTATCGGGTGACCCGATACGCGCGTGACGGGTGGTGCTCGCGGAACGGGTCAGCGCAGGCGGGCGACGAGGTCGGGCACCGCGACGAGGGGGCCGGTGTAGAAGGGGATCTCCTCGCGGACGTGCAGGCGCGCCTTGGACGCCCGCAGCTCGCGCATGAGGTCGACGATGCGGTGCAGCTCCTCGGCCTCGAAGGCCAGCACCCACTCGTAGTCGCCGAGGGCGAACGCCGCGATCGTGTTGGCGCGGACGTCGGGGTACTCACGCGCCATCTGCCCGTGCTCGACGAGCATGTCGCGGCGCTCCTTGTCGTCCATGACGTACCACTCGTACGAGCGGACGAAGGGGTAGACGCAGACGTACTTGCCGGCCTCCTCGTCGGCCATGAACGCCGGGATGTGGCTCTTGTTGAACTCGGCCGGGCGGTGCAGCGCCGCCACCGACCACACCGGGTCGAGGTGCTGGCCGAGCTCGGTGCGCAGCAGCGCGTGGTACGCCTGCTGCAGCGCCTCGATGGTCGAGGCGTGCCACCACACCATGACGTCGGCGTCGGCGCGCAGGCCGGCCACGTCGTAGACGCCGCGGACGACGACGTCCTCGGCGCCGAGCGAGGCGAACAGCTGCTCGACCTCGTCGGCGAGGTCGGTGCGGTCGGCGTCCCCGAGCGGCTCGGCGAGGGCGAACACCGACCACATGGCGTAGCGGATGGTGTCGTTGATCTCGCGGATGCGGCTCGCGCCGGGCTTGCTCGGGGCGGGACGGCTGGGGGTGCTCATCGCGACTCTCCTCGGGGTGCTGCGGTGCTCGCCGCGCCTGCCGCGGCGGAGGTCAGGTGCGCGACGACGCCGTGGGCGGCGGTCGTGGCGGAGGCGATGACGGCGGGGACGCCGACACCGTCGTAGGTGGCGCCCGCGACCTCGACGCCCGCGAGGTGCGCGACGTCCTCACGCACGGCGGCGACGCGGTCGACGTGGCCGACGGCGTACTGCGGCAGCGCACCGCCCCAGCGCTGGACGTGGTGGTCGACGACGGGGGTCAGCGGCGCCCCGAGCGCCTCGCCGACGTCGGCGACGGCGAGCGTCACGAGGTCGGCGTCGTCGCGCTGGAGGACGGCCTCCTCGCCGGCGCGGCCGAGCGAGGCGCGCAGGTGGACGACGTCCGGGGACAGCGAGCCGACCCAGGCCCACTTGTTCGCGCTGAAGGTGCTCGCCTTGATGGACCGCCCGTCGACGGGCGGCACGAGGAAGCCCGAGCCGGGCAGGTCGGGCAGGCCCTCGCGGCGGACGGCGAGGGTGACGACCGCCATCGACGCGGTCTCGACCTCGCCGAGCAGCCGCGCGGTGGCGGGGGCGAGGTCGGCGAGCAGGCGGGCGGTGGGGGCGGGCGGCAGGGCGAGGACGACGGCGTCGGCCTCGAGGGTGACGGGGTCCGCCGCCGAGCCGACGACCAGGCGCCACCGGGCGCCGTCGCGCTCGAGGCCCCGGACGACGGCCCCGGTGCGCAGCAGGGCGCCGCGCGTGCGCAGGGCCTCGGCGACCTCCTCGGGCAGCCGGCCGATGCCCCCGCGGATGCCCGCGAAGGGCTGGCGCGGCGCGGCGGCCGGGGCGTCCGGGCCGGGCTGCTGCGCGGAGGGCGGCGCCGTGGGCAGCCCGCCCGCGACGGCGCGCAGCCAGAGCGCCGGCATGGTCGCGCGCAGCGAGAGGCGGTCCGCGTGACCGGCGTACACGCCGCCGAGCAGCGGCTCGACGAGCCGGTCGACGACGGCGCGACCCATCACGTGGCCGACGTAGTCGCCGACGGAGACGTCGTCCGTCACCCCGCCGCCGGGCCAGGGCTGCGGGTCGGCGGCGCGGGCGACCTCGTCGTCCGACAGCACGCCGCGGGCGGAGGCCGGGTCGGTCGGGACCCCCATGAGCGTGCCCTGCGGCAGCGGGCGCAGGACGCCGCGCGACCAGAGCGTGGCCGACGTGGTCGCCGGCGTGACGAGGTCGTCCTCGGCGATGCCGACCCGGCGGGCCAGCGCGAGAGCCTCGGGACGGACGGCCAGGAGCGACTCGGCGCCGACGTCGACCCGGTGCCCCGCCACGGCGTCGGTGCGCAGCTTGCCCCCGAACCGGTCGCCGGCCTCGAGCACCGTCACGTCGGCGTCCGGCAGCGCGTCGAGGACCTCGAGGGCCGCGGTGAGGCCGCCGATGCCGCCTCCGACGACGGCGACGTGCGGCCGGGTCGTGGGGGCGTCGGGCATGCCCTCAGGTTCTCACGCGGCCCCGGCGCGGACCTGCGCGGGTGCCGGGCGGCCGGCCTCCCGACGAGACCGGGCCGATGCGCACCCGTGACCACATCGAGACCGCACGCCGGGAACTCCGGCCCGCGGCGACGCGCCCCAGCGGAGACCGAGCCACCGACGAAGGAGTCACCGTGCCCACCACCTCCCTCCCCCCGTCCCGACGCCTCGCCGCCGCCCTGGCCGCGGGCGTCGTCTGCGTCACCGCCCTGGCCGCGTGCAGCGGGTCGGACTCCGGGGGCGCGTCGTCCGTCACCGGGGGTGTCGCGGCCGACTCCCCGGCGGGCGACGCGAAGGCTCGCGACGAGGCCTCCGTCACCCCCGAGCAGCAGTCGGGGGGCGACCGGGCCGCGACGTCCGGCGGGACGGCCGCGGTCGTGGCGGCCGTCGCCCAGCGGAAGCTGGCGCGCCGGGCCGACGTCTCGCTCGAGGTGAAGGACGTGACCCGCGCGGCGTCGGACCTGCGGGCGATTGCAGCCCGTCAGGGGGGTCTGGTCGTCGCGGAAGAGGTGTCGAGCGACCCTGCGGCGCAGAGCAGCTGGGGCACCATCACGATCTCGGTGCCGACCGCCAAGCTGGACGCGACGCTCGACGAGGTCGCCAAGGCCGGGAAGGTGCTGTCGCGGCAGACCAGCACCGACGACGTCACCGCGCAGTACGTCGACACCTCCGCCCGCGTCGAGACGATGAAGGCCAGCGTCGAGCGGGTGCGCCTGCTCATGGGGCGGGCCGACCGGCTGGCCGACATCGTCAGCCTGGAGTCGGAGCTCTCGCGCCGGCAGGCGGACCTGGAGTCGATGGAGCAGCAGCTGGCCGGTCTGGACGACCGGGTCACCCTCTCCCCCGTCACCGTCCGGCTGGCGACGGGCGACGTCGCCGCGCCGACCGAGGAGCCGACCGGCTTCGTCGCCGGCCTCGCGGCGGGCTGGGGTGCGTTCACCCGCTCGGTGCAGCTCGTGCTGACCCTGCTCGGCGCGGTGCTGCCCTTCGGTGTCGCCGTGGCCGTCGTCCTCGGACCGCTCCTCGCCTGGCTGCGTCGGCGCCGTCCGGCCGTCGTCGCGACGTCCTCGACGCCGCCGGTCGCCCCCTCGGCCTGAGGCGTCAGCGGCCCGGGACCTCCAGGGACCAGCGGGTCTCGCCGTCGACGACGACGTCCGTCGGCCCCATCCCGAGCGACCGGGCCACCGCCTCCGACGGCGCGTGGCCCGGTCGTACGTGGGCGACGACCGTGCCGACGCCGCGGCGCGTGACCTCGGCGAGGACGAGCGCGGCCGCCCGCCGCGCGATGCCCCGGCCCTGCCACGGCGTGCCGACGACCCACGCGAGCTCGGCGCACGCTCCGTCGCCCGTCAGCGTCGCCTGGACGAACCCGACGAGGGGCCCGTCGTCGCCGTCGCGGACGACCCAGGTGCACCACTCCTCGTGGGGGTCGTCGGGGCCGCGCAGCTGCCGGGTGTAGCGCTCGCGCAGCTCGTCGGTGCTGGCGGGCCGCCCGCCGGTCACCGTGTGGAGGGCGGGGTCCGCGAGGGCGAACGCCATCACGTCGGCGTGCTCGACGCGCAGCGGCTCGAGGGTCAGCCCGTGGCCGGCGAGGACGCGGTCGGCGGGCACGGGGTCAGGCGTCCCGGGCGTCCGCGGCGAGCACCTGCTCGCGCAGGATGTCGGCGTGGCCGGCGTGCTGGGCGAGCTCGCGCAGCAGGTGCAGCTGCACCCAGCGCATCGGGAGCGGGCCGCGCCGGTTCCCCAGCACGGTGTCGTCGAGGTCGACGGTCGCGGCGATGGACCGGGCTGCGGCACAGGCCTTCTCGTGGTCGGTCAGGACCGAGACGACGGTGTCGTCGTCCGCGAGCTCGAAGGTCTCGTCGACGCTCGCCGGCAGACCGATCCCCGTCCGCGGCCGGCGCAGCACGGCCTCCTCGGACCACACCCGCTCGACGAAGGTCACGTGCTTGAGCAGCCCGAGCAGCGTCGTGGCCGACGGCACGAGCCGCCGCCGCGCCTGCTCCTCGGTGAGCCCGGCGAGCGCCTCGCGCAGACCGGCCCGGTGTTCGTCGAGGAACGCGTCGAGCATCGCCCGCTCGCTCGCCGCCGGCGCCGGGTCGGTCACCGGGCCGAGACCTCGTGGACCAGCTCGACGACGCGGGTGAGCACGTCGGGGTCGGTGTGCGGCAGGACGCCGTGGCCGAGGTTGAAGACGTGCCCGGGCGCGGCGCGGCCCTCCTCGACGATCTCGACGACGCGACGCGAGAGGGCCTCCCACGGGGCGAAGAGCAGCGCGGGGTCGAGGTTGCCCTGCAGCGGCCAGCGTCCGCCGGTGCGCTCGAGGGCGTCGGTCAGCGACACCCGGTAGTCGACCCCGACGACGTCCGCGCCGGCCTCGCCCATGAGGGTCAGCAGCTCGCCGGTGCCGACCCCGAAGTGGATCCGGGGCACGCCGAGGTCGGCGACGGACGCGAGCGCGGCGGCGGAGTGCGGGGCGACGAAGCCCTCGTAGTCGGCGCGGCTGAGGAAGCCGGCCCAGGAGTCGAAGAGCTGGAGGGCCGAGGCGCCGGCCTCGCCCTGCACCCGCAGGAACGCGCCGGAGATGCGGGCGAGCCGGGCGCACAGGTCGTGCCACAGCCCGGGGTCGCCGTGCATGAGGGCCTTGGTGTGCTCGTGGTTCTTCGACGGCCCGCCCTCGACGAGGTAGGACGCGAGGGTGAACGGCGCGCCGGCGAAGCCGATGAGCGGGGTGGTGCCGAGCTCGGCGGTGAGCATCCGGACCGACTCGGTGATGTCGGGGACGTCCTCGGGGACGAGGTCGCGCAGCCGCTCGAGGTCGGCGCGGGTGCGCACCGGCTCGGCGACGACCGGGCCGACCCCGGCGACGATGTCGAGGTCGATGCCGACGGCCGCGAGCGGGACGACGATGTCGGAGAAGAAGATCGCCGCGTCGACGCCGTGGCGGCGCACCGGCTGGAGCGTGATCTCGGTGACGAGGTCGGGGCGCCGGCAGGACTCGAGCATCCCGACGCCCTCGCGGACCTTGCGGTACTCCGGCAGCGAGCGGCCGGCCTGGCGCATGAACCAGACGGGGGTGTGCGGCACGGGCAGGCCGCGGGCGGCCCGCACGAGGGCGGAGTCGGAGGCGGGCGCGGCGGCCGGGCTCGGGGAGGTCGTCACGGCTCGACATCCTCCCACCCGCCGGGGGTGCGTCCGTCCGCCGGCGGCTACAGGGCGATGAGCACGGCCCCGCCGACGGCGAGGACGACGCCGGCCTGCTGGACGCGCCGCAGCCGCTCCTTGATGACGACACGCGCCAGGACGATCGTCACGACCGGGTAGAGCGACCCGAGGACCGACGCGATGCTCACCTCGCCGCGCGAGGACGCGATGCCGAAGAGGAAGTTGGCGCCGAGGTCGCCGCAGCCGATGAGCAGCAGGCCGGGCACCTCGCGCGGGGTGACGCCTCCGGTCGAGCGCACGAGCAGCGCGACGACGAGCAGGATGCTCACCGACGTCAGGCGCATCCCCCAGAGCGTGAGGAGCGCGGAGTCCCGGGCGCCCCGGTCGATGCAGTACAGGGCGAGGCCGAAGCCGAGGGCCGCGACGGAGGCGAGCACGACCGGGCGCGGCGAGACGTCGCCGGTCAGCTCCGGCCCGCTGGCGAGCGTCACGCCGACGATCGCGACGAGCATCCCGACCCACGCCCACGGCGAGGGCGTGTCGCCGCCGGCGACGCCGAGGACGACCGGGACGACGACGCCGAGCGCGGCGATCGGCGCGACGACGCCCATGGTCCCGGCGGACAGGGCCGAGTAGAAGCAGACGAGGCCGGACATCCCGGCGAGGCCGGCGGCGACCGACCACAGGGGCCAGCCCTCGAAGGTGACGGTGTCGCGCCGGAGGAGGACGATGACGGAGACGACGAGGAGGGCCAGGCCCTGCGTCCAGCCGACGACCGCGACCGGCGGCCGGCGCCGCGAGGCGAGGCCGGCGAAGAAGTCCGAGGTGCCCCAGACCGCCGAGGAGGCGAGGGCGAGCAGGCTGACCACAGCCGCAGGCTAGGCCAGCGACGGGTTGGGTCGGGGCGGCGTCCCGCGGCGCGGCCGGCGGACGGGTCGAGGTATCAGGCCACCGTCCGGCGACGGCCGGATACCTCGAACGGCTCGCACCAGCGGGGTCGAGGTGAAACGAGACCGCCTCGTGGTCGGACATCACCTCGAACGGGCGGAGGGCCGGTCGGGTCGAGGTGAGACCCGACCACCTCGCTGTCGGACATCACCTCGACCCAGCCGCCCCGCCCACGGGAGGTTTTCCTGCACCGGCGCAACCACACGGTTGCCGCGCGGGAGGTTTCCCTCCCACCACGGGAGGGATTCATCGTGCAGCGGAAGGAACACCGTGCGCAGCGGGAGGGGTCGACCGGACGGCTGCTGATCGGCGCGCCCTGCCGCGCTGGGGCGGGCGCGCGTCCTACTGTGCTCCACGTGGCGCGCAGCACCGTGACCGGGAAGGATTCCCCGGACTTCACCCAGGCACTCGACGAGCTGCACCGTGCCCGCCTGCGGCCCGAGGTGCGGCTGACCGAGGTGCCCGCGCCCCAGCGGATCGCCCCGCACGCCGTCGCGCTGACCGCCGACGTCATCGACCCGCACGACCCCGACTCCGAGCTCGCCTCCGGTCGGTTCGTCCTGCTCCACGACCCCTCCGAGCCCGAGCCGTGGGGCGGCGCCTGGCGCGCCGTCACCTTCGCGCGGGCCGAGCTCGAGGAGGAGTTCGCGACCGAGCCGCTGCTCGGCGAGGTCGGCTGGAGCTGGCTGACCGACGCCCTCACCGCGCGCGGCGTGCCGTTCATCGCCGAGGCCGGCACCGTGACCCGCGTGGTCTCCGAGAGCTTCGGCGGCCTCGCCGACCGGCCCGCGAGCGTGGAGATGGAGCTGCGCGCGTCCTGGACCCCGCTCGGCCCCGAGGCCGGCGAGCACCTCCTCGCGTGGTCCGACCTCCTGTGCACGATCGCCGGGCTGCCTCCGCTGCCCGATGGCGTCGTCGCCCTCCCGGGCCCCCGACGGTGACCGCCGGATGAGCCAGGAGACCCCCAGCACCGACCCGATCCCGGAGGATGACCACGTGTCCGCCAGCCCCGTCGCGGAGCCCGTGCCCCTCGAGGAGCCGGCCGAGGGCGTCCCCGCCGTCGTCGAGTCCGAGCGGGCGCTCGACCGGGCCGCCGCCGCGATCGCCGCCGGCGTCGGGCCGGTCGCCATCGACGCCGAGCGCGCCTCCGGCTACCGCTACGGCCAGCGCGCCTACCTCGTGCAGCTGCGCCGCGAGGGCTCCGGCACCTGGCTCATCGACCCCGTCGCGGTCCCCGACCTCACCCCCGTCAACGAGGCCATCGGCGCGGCCGAGTGGATCCTCCACGCCGCGACCCAGGACCTCGCCTGCCTCGCCGAGGTCGGCCTGCGCCCGCGCCAGCTCTTCGACACCGAGCTCGCGGCCCGCATTCTCGGCCTGCCCCGCGTCGGCCTCGCCGCCGTCGTCGAGCACTACCTCGGGCTGCGCCTGGCCAAGGAGCACTCGGCCGTCGACTGGTCCACGCGCCCCCTGCCCGACCCGTGGCTGCGCTACGCGGCGCTCGACGTCGAGGTCCTCGGCGAGCTGCGCAACCTCATGGGCGTCGACCTCGCCGCGCAGGGCAAGGACGAGTGGGCGCGCCAGGAGTTCACCGCGCTCCTCACCTGGACCCCGACCGAGCGCGTCGACCCGTGGCGCCGGACCTCCGGCATCAACACGCTGCGATCGCGCCGGGCCGTCGGGGTCATCCGCGAGCTCTGGTACGCCCGCGACGCCATCGCCCGCGAGCGCGACACCTCGGTCGGCCGCGTGCTGCCCGACGCCGCGCTCGTCGACATCGCGACCGCCCTCCCCCGCGACACCGGCGCCCTGCCCTCGGGCCACCGCGCGATCAAGCGCTACGGCCGGCAGTGGGTCGAGGCGGTCGAGCGGGCCGTCGCCCTGCCGGAGGACGCGCTGCCCCCGCGCACCCTCCCCTCGGACGGCCCGCCGCCGCCGCGGGTCTGGGCCGACAAGAACCCCGCCGCCGCAGCCCGCCTGTCGCAGACCCGGGCCGCGCTGACCGAGTTCGCAGAGGAGCACAGCATCCCCGTCGAGAACGTCTGCTCGCCCGACCCGCTGCGCCGCGTCGTGTGGACGCCGCCGGAGCAGCGCGACCTCGAGGGCTTCTCGGCCGCGCTCGCCGCCTACGGCGTCCGCCGCTGGCAGTCCGACGTCCTCGCCCCGATGCTCGTCGCGGCGTTCGAGGCCCACCCCGACGCCTGAGCGGCGACCGCCGGCCTTGAGCCGCGGCGCTCAGCGGTACAGGCCCTCGGCGTACGCGGGGCCGTAGTAGGCGTCGAGCTCCTCGAGGGTGCGCCCGTCCGGCTCGACGTCGTGGGCGATGGCCGCCCGCCGCGGCACCTCGTCGAAGGGGCGCCACGTCTCCGGCTCCCAGAGGCCGGCGCGCAGGAACGCCTTGCTGCAGTGGAAGAACACCTGCTCGACCTCGACGACGAGGGCGAGCAGCGGGCGGTGGCCGCGCACGGTCATCTCGTCGAGGAACGGCGCGTCCGACACCAGCCGGGCCCGGCCGTTGACCCGCAGCGTGTCGCCGCGTCCGGGCAGCAGGAAGAGCAGCCCGACGTGCGGGTTGGCCAGCACGTTGCGGTAGCCGTCGACGCGGCGGTTGCCGGGCCGCTCGGCGACGGCGAGGGTGCGGCGGTCGATGACGTGGACGAGGCTCCCGGCGGGGTCGCCCTTCGGCGAGGCGTCGCACGCGCCGTCGGCGTCCGCCGTCGCCAGCACGCAGAACGGGGACGCCGCGAGCCACTCGAGGTCCACGTCCAGCAGGTGGTCGCGCTCCTTCTCGACGGCGCGCCGGGCCGGCTCACCGACGAGGGCGGCCAGCGCCTCGGCGTCGTCGACGGTCGTCCATCCGCGCTCGTCCATGGCGCTCAGGCTACGACGCGTGACCCCGGTCACCCCGGGACCTCTCGATGACTGAGCGCTTGCTTAGTACGATCGACGCAGCCCGGTCCCCGCCGGGCGGTCCCACGTCCCCGACCAGGGAGGCCACCTCGTGCCCCGTGAGCTCCAGGAGGTCGTCTTCGTCGACGGCGTCCGCACCCCCTTCGGCAAGGCCGGCGAGAAGGGCATGTACGCCCAGACCCGCGCCGACGACCTCGTCATCAAGTGCGTCCGCGAGCTGCTGCGGCGCCACCCCGAGCTGCCGACGGAGCGCGTCGAGGAGGTCGCCATCGCGGCGACCACGCAGATCGGCGACCAGGGCCTGACCCTGGGCCGGATGACCGCCCTCCTGTCCGGGCTGCCGAAGTCGACGCCGGGCTACTCCATCGACCGGATGTGCGCCGGCGCGATGACCGCCGTGACGACCGTGTCGTCCGCCATCGGCGTCGGGGCCATCGACATCGCCGTCGCCGGCGGCGTCGAGCACATGGGCCGCCACCCGATGGGCGAGGGCGTCGACCCCAACCCGCGCATCGTCGCCGAGCGCCTCGTCGACGAGTCCGCCCTCGTCATGGGCAAGACCGCCGAGAACCTCCACGACCGCTTCCCGCAGCTGACCAAGGAGCGCTGCGACGCGTTCGCCGTGGGCAGCCAGCGCAAGCTCGCCGCCGCCTACGAGGCCGGCAAGGTCCAGCCCGACCTCGTCCCCGTCGCGACCCGCCACGCCGAGAAGGGCTGGGGCCTGGCGACCACCGACGAGCCGCCGCGCCCGGGCACGACGCTCGAGGAGCTCGCCGCCCTCAAGACCCCGTTCCGCCCCCACGGCAACGTGACCGCCGGCAACGCCGCCGGTCTCAACGACGGTGCCACCGCTTGCCTCCTCGCGAGCCAGTCGGCCGCCGACGAGCTCGGCCTCCCGGTGCGGATGCGCCTGGTCTCGCACGCCTTCGTCGGCGTCGAGCCCGAGGTCATGGGCATCGGCCCGGTCCCCGCGACCGAGAAGGCCCTCGCCAAGGCGGGGCTGACCATCGACGACATCGGCCTCTTCGAGCTCAACGAGGCCTTCGCCGTCCAGGTCCTCTCCTTCCTCGACCACTTCGGCATCGCCGACGACGACGAGCGCGTCAACCCGTGGGGCGGCGCCATCGCCACCGGCCACCCGCTCGCGTCCTCCGGCGTGCGCCTCATGACCCAGCTCGCCCGCCACTTCGAGGAGCACCCCGAGGTGCGCTACGGCCTGACCGCGATGTGCATCGGCATCGGGATGGGCGGCTGCGTCATCTGGGAGAACCCGAACCATGCGGACTACCGGAAGGACGCCTGAGCCATGACCACCACCACCCAGGCCCCCGCGCTGCCCGCCGAGGTCGTCACCCGCACCCCGGTGCAGGACGTCGCGCTCCCCGGCGGCGCCGGCACCCTCGCCCTCGTCACGCTCGACAACGGCAAGGACCACACCCGCCCGAACACCTTCGGGCCCGAGGGCGTCGCCGGTCTCCAGGCCACGCTCGACACCCTGCGGGCGCGCGCCGAGGCCGGCGAGATCCAGGCCGTCGGCGTCACCGGCAAGCCGTTCGTCTTCGCCGTCGGCGCCGACCTGTCCGGAATCCCCTACGTCACCGACCGCAGCCAGGCCGTCGAGATCGCGCGGGCCGGCCACCGCGCCTTCGCGACCCTCATGGACCTGCCCGTGCCGACGTTCGCGTTCGTCAACGGCGCGGCGATGGGCGGTGGCGTCGAGCTCGCGCTCGCGGCCGACCACCGGACCATCTCGGCCGGCGTCCCCGCGTTCGCCCTGCCCGAGACCTTCCTCGGGCTCGTCCCCGGCTGGGGCGGCTGCTGGATGCTGCCGAACCTCGTCGGCGCCGAGGCCGCGCTCAAGGTCATCATCGAGAACCCGCTGTCGCAGAACCGGATGCTCGCCGCCAAGGACGTCGCCGCGATGGGCATCGCCGACGTCCTGCTCCCCCCGGCCGACTTCCTCGAGGACTCGCTGCGCTGGGCGGCCGCCGTGCTGACCGGTGCCGTCACGGTCGACCGTGACGAGGTCGACCGGTCCGCCGAGGCGTGGGACGCCGCGTGCGACCGCGCCGGCAAGGTCGTCGTCGCCAGGACGGGTGGCCGGGCCCCCGGCGCCCTGCGGGCGGTCCAGCTCGTCCGGGCGGCGCGCACCGCGTCGCGCGAGGACGCCTTCGCCGCCGAGGACGAGGCGCTCGGCGACCTCATCATGTCCGACGAGCTGCGGGCCGGCCTCTACGCCTTCGACCTCGTCCAGAAGCGGGCCAAGCGTCCCGCCGGCGCCCCCGACAAGGCGCTCGCCCGCCCGGTCACCAAGGTCGGCGTCGTCGGCGCCGGGCTGATGGCCAGCCAGCTCGCGCTGCTCTTCGCCCGCCGCCTCGGGGTGCCGGTCGTCATGACCGACCTCGACGAGGACCGCGTGACCAAGGGCGTCGACTACGTGCACCACGAGGTCGACCAGCTGCTCGCCAAGCGCCGCGTCTCCCCCGACAAGGCGTCCTTCCTCAAGGGCCTGGTCACCGGCTCGACGTCCAAGGACGGCTTCGCCGACGCCGACCTCGTCATCGAGGCCGTGTTCGAGGAGATGTCGGTCAAGCAGCAGGTCTTCGCCGAGGTCGAGGCCGTCGTCTCCGCCGAGTGCGTCCTCGCGACGAACACCTCGTCGCTCTCGATCACCGAGATGGCCAGCGGCCTCGCCCACCCGGAGCGGGTCGTCGGGCTGCACTTCTTCAACCCGGTCGCGGTCATGCCGCTGCTCGAGGTCATCCCCGGCGAGCGCACCGACGAGGCGACCCTCGCCACCGGCTTCGCGGTCGGCAAGGGCCTGAAGAAGACGTGCGTCCGGTCCAAGGACTCGGCGTCGTTCGTCGTCAACCGCCTGCTCGGCCGCTTCATGGGCGAGTACTCGCGCATCGTCGACGAGGGCACCCCGGTGGCCGTCGCGGACCGCGCCGTCGCCGGCCTCGCGCCGATGCCGCCCTTCGTCCTGCTCGGCCTCGTCGGCCCGGCGATCGCGCTGCACAACAGCGAGACCCTGCACCGCGCCTTCGGTGACCGGTTCTTCGTCTCGCCGACGCTCCGGCGCGTCGTCGAGGCGGGCAAGCGCGGCTTCTACGCGACCGACGAGCGCGGCCGACCGGTGCCCGACCCCGAGGTCGAGGCGATGCGCGAGCAGCCCGCCGAGCCGGTCGAGCTCTCCGTCGACGAGGTGCGCGAGCGGGTGCTCGGCGCCATCGCCGAGGAGGTCGGGCTGATGCTCGCCGAGGGCGTCGTCGAGGCCCCGATGGACATCGACCTCGCGATGATCACCGGCGCCGGCTTCCAGTTCTGGAACGGCGGGATCATCCCCCTGCTGGACCGCGAGGGCGTGACCACCCGGGTGCTCGGCCGCCGGGTCCTCCCCCACGGCGTCGCGAGCGTCCCGGCCACCGCCTGACCGCCCGCACGACCCTCACGACGACGGCACGGACCCCACGGTCCGTGCCGTCGTCGCAGGTCACGGGCATGCCTGAGAGAGCCCCCAGGACGCGCGGCTCCGGACGTCGCGATATCTCATATCTGATCTACCATGGGTGACGTGACGACCTCCACCGACACCTACCTGACCCGGATCGGCACCCTCATCCGGGACGCCCGCCGCCACCAGGGGCTGACCCAGAGCGAGCTCGCGGAGCTCCTCGGCACCAGCCAGAGCGCGGTCGCCCGGATCGAGCAGGGCAAGCAGAACCTCTCGCTCGAGATGCTCGCCCGCGTCGGCGAGAAGCTCGACAGCGAGTTCGTCTCGCTCGGCCACTCCGGTCCCCAGCACCTGCGGATCGTCGGGGGGCGCAAGCTCTCCGGCTCGATCCCCGTCAAGACGAGCAAGAACGCCGCCGTCGCCCTCCTGTGCGCCAGCCTGCTCAACAAGGGCCGCACGACGCTGCGCAACCTCGCGCGCATCGAGGAGGTCAACCGGATCATCGAGGTCCTCACCTCGATCGGCGTCAAGGTCCGCTGGCTGCCCGACAGCAACGACCTCGAGATCGTGCCGCCGGCGCGCCTGGACCTCGACGGCATCGACATCGACGCCGCCCGCCGCACGCGCACCGTCATCATGTTCCTCGGTCCGCTGCTCGCCGAGTACGACGCCTTCCAGCTGCCCTACGCCGGTGGCTGCGACCTCGGCACGCGCACCGTCGAGCCGCACCTGTCGGCGCTGCGCCACTTCGGGCTCGACGTCACGGCGACGCACGGCTTCTACGAGGCCGCGGTCGACCGCAACCGCCACCCGAAGCGCGCCATCGTCCTCACCGAGCGCGGCGACACCGTGACCGAGAACGTCCTCCTGGCCGCTGCCCGGTACGAGGGCACGACGGTCATCCGCAACGCCTCCCCGAACTACATGGTCCAGGACCTGTGCTTCTTCCTGCGCGGCCTCGGGGTCGAGATCGACGGCATCGGCACGACGACCCTCACCGTCACCGGTGTCGGCAAGGTCGACACCGACATCGAGTACTTCCCCTCCGAGGACCCGATCGAGGCGATGAGCCTCATCGCGGCCGCCGTCGTCACCGAGTCGACGATCACCATCGAGCGCGTGCCGATCGAGTTCCTCGAGATCGAGCTGGCGACCCTCGAGGAGATGGGGCTGACGTTCGACCTCACCGAGGAGTACCTCGCGAACAACGGGCACACCCGCCTCGTCGACCTGACGATCCACCCGGGCCCGCTCACCGCGCCGGTCGACAAGATCGCGCCGATGCCCTTCCCGGGCCTCAACATCGACAACCTGCCGTTCTTCGCGCTCATCGCCGCGTGCGCCGAGGGCACGACGATGATCCACGACTGGGTCTACGAGAACCGCGCGATCTACCTCACCGAGCTGACGAAGATCGGCGCCCAGGTGCAGCTGCTCGACCCGCACCGGGTGATGATCAGCGGCCCGACGCCGAAGTGGCGCGCCGCCGAGGTCATGTGCCCGCCGGCGCTGCGTCCCGGCGTCGTCGTGCTCCTCGCGATGCTCGCCGCGCCCGGCACCTCGGTGCTGCGCAACGTCTACGTCATCAACCGCGGGTACGAGGACCTCGCCGAGCGCCTCAACGCCCTCGGCGCGACGATCGAGACCTTCCGCGACATCTGAGGGTCCTCCCGTGACCGGCGTCGAGCGCCCGCTGCCGGGCCAGGTGGTGACGGTCTTCCGCAACCGCCTGCGCCCTGAGCACGAGGGCGCCTACCGGGACGAGCTCGCCGTCGTGGCCGAGCTCGCCCGGTCGATGCCGGGGTTCGTCGAGACCAAGACCTTCGTCGCCGACGACGGCGAGCGGGCGACGATCGTCACGTTCGCCGACGCCGCGTCGCACCGGGGGTGGCGTGACCACCCGCGCCACCGCGAGGCGCAGCGGCACGGCATCAGCGACTACTACGCCGAGTACTCCATCGCCGTCGGCGAGACGTCGTACGCGTCGTCGTTCACGCACCGCACCGACGCCTGAGCGCTGCCTCGCCCTCTCGACAGGGACCGCTCCCCCGGCGCACACTGCGGGGATGGAGCGCTCCGTCCCCGGTCGCAGCGCGGTCGTCCCCGACGCCCGCGGCGAGGGGCGTGCGCTGCGCGTGACGTGGCACCCCGAGGCCGGCGTCGTCGTCCTGTCGGTGTGGCGCGACAACGTCTGCGTCGCGACGACCCGGCTCTCGCCCGACGAGGCCGCCGGGCTGGTCGAGGTGCTGGCCTCCGGCCTCGCCGACGGCTACGACGGCGTGCCGCAGGCGCATCCCGAGGCCGGCTGAGCCCTTCCCTCGACCCGTCGTCAGGGGAAGTCGGGCCCGGCCTCCAGCCGCAGCCGGAGCAGCACGTCGAGAGCGACCGAGTCGCCGTCCCGTCCGCCGGCGCCGACCTGGAGCGGGGCGTCGGTCGGCTCCACGTGGATGCCGGTCAGCCGCCCCCGCAGGCTCGGGGCGACGACGAGGACGTACCAGCGGCCGTCGGCGCCGACCGCGGCCCGGTGGTCCCGACGCACGTACCAGCCCTCGACGTCGGTGCGCAGCGTGCCGCTGCCGCTGTACGGGTGGGCCCGCAGCCGGATCGGCTCGACGCCCGCCGCGCGCATCGCCTCGGCGAACTCCGCCACCATCGGGGCGGTGCGACGCGCCTCGGCCTCGGCCGCGCGGGCGGCGGCCGCGTGGTGGTACTCGGCGTTCTCCCGGGCCTGCCGGCGGCGCTCGGCAGCAAGGTCGGTCGGGTCGCTCTGCGAGGTCACCGTCCGATCATCGCAGCGCTGTGCGCAACCACGGCGTCGGCGGCGGGTCGGATGCAGGCCGAGCCTGCGCGCATCCGTCCTCTCCTGCCGAGGAGCGCGAGGTTCCCCGTCATCCCAGGGATGGCGGGGAAATCGGCTGGTGACAGGGTTGCATCCCCGTCACCAGCCGACTTCCGCGTCATCACTATCACGACGCGGTTGCTCGGCCGCCCGTCCTCATCTGCCGCCGGCCGTGCAGGACGAGCGCCTTCGAGCGCGGTGTCGTTGAGCCGGTCAGGTCCGCTCGGGCCACGGCCACTCGACCGTCATCGACCTACCGACGTCGAGCGCTCGCCATTGCCGTGACAGCACGTCGAGACGCTCGAACGCCCGGTCGAGCTCGCTGGCCGTGAGGTCGGTCGCCGGTGGGTCCTGGCGCACGGAGTGACTGCCCGGCACGTGACCGCTGTGGCGCAGCCAGCGCGGGTAGACCTGCGCCGCGAGGTCCTCCGAGCGCCCCATGTCGCCTCCGGTGGACCTGTTGCGTCGCTCGACCTGACGTGCCCACGCCTTGGTCCGCAGCTCCTGGGTCGGCACGAAGGTCCCGGCGTTGCCGCCCGCGGCGAGCTGGCCGAAGATCCCCTGCCGCAGACCGATCTCCTGCTCAACCACGAGGTGCACCAGGTCGTGAGGGATCAGGTCGGAGTAGCCCGGCGCGGGGTCCAGGCGGAGGTCTCCGTGCAGCGTGCGCAGGACGGCGACCGCGTACCGCCGGTGGGCGGTGCGCTCGAACCTGACCTCCATGCCGGTCACGCTAGCTCTCCGACACAGCCCGTCCCAACAGCATTTCGGCGCTGCTGCAGCACGGGCGAGATCGCCCGCGTCTGTCGTCCCAGACCACAGGATGCGGCGCGCGCCCAGCAGCGCATCGTCCGGTGCGCGCCTCCACGGTCAGCGCCTCACCATGCTCCGAAGGCCCTCCCCGGCCGGCGCCGACGACCTCGGATCCCGCACGGCCATCCCCGGCGTCACCGACGGGCGTTCCAGACGAGCGGCGCCCGGCGGACCCAGGCGTCGTTCTCGACGGTATCGACGAGAAAGCCTGCGAGGTCGCTGCGGTTGACGAACCGCCCCGGCTTCCCCGTGCCCGGGACAGCGGCATGCAGGGGTCCGCGGGCGGGTCTGTCGGTCAGGGCGACGGCGCGGGCGAGGGTCCAGTCGACGTCCGAGGCGCGCAGGGCTGCATCGACGCCGTTGTGGTCGGCGAAACCCACCTTGATGTTGGAGTGGGTGATCAGGCCGCGCATCAGCGGGCTGATCCGCCGCCAGTCCTCCGCGACACCCTGGCTTGAGGTGGCCACGATGCGGGTGATGCCCTGCTCGCCCATGACGGTGAGGGTGGAGCGGGCCGCGTCGGTCATGAAGGTCGGCGGGCTGACGGGCGCGGCCCACGGGTTGTCCGAGGCACGGCCGTTGTTGAGGACGCTGATGACCGCGTCCGCGCCTTCGGCGGCTCGGCGGATGTCGTCGATCCTCGCGGGGGTGCCGGTGATCAGCTGCACCCCCTCCGGTGCGGCCACCCGGGAGGGGTCGCGGACCAGCGCCCGGACGTGGTGACCGCGGGCGACGGCGTGCGCGAGGACGTGGATGCCGGTGCGGCCGCTGCCGCCCAGCACGAGCAACGTGCTCATGGAGGGGCTCCTTCTGGGGGATGGTGACGGGTTGCCGTTGGTGCGGTAACAGTCGTCGGTGTGTGAATCGAGTGGTCATGGCGGTTCGGCGGAAGCTCTCGGGCCCGTGCACGGCCTGGCCGGAGGACAGCGCGTTCATCCGGGAGGTGCTGGACCGCATCGGCGACAAGTGGACGGTGCTGGTGATCAGCACCCTGGCCTCGGGACCGCTGAGGTACTCCGACCTGCACGCGAGCGTGCCGGGAATCTCGCAGCGCATGCTGACCGTCACGGTCAAGGAGCTCGAGCGCGACGGACTCGTCACCCGGACCGCCTACCCCGAGGTGCCTCCACGCGTGGTGTACGAGCTGACCGAGCTCGGCCAGTCGCTGCGGGAGGCGGTGCTGGCCCTCGCCGGCTGGGCGGCCGGCCACCACGAGGCGGTCGCCGCCCACCGGGCGCAGCACGTGCTCACCGGCGTGGGTCGGGCCGCGGCTGCGGGACCTCGCTGAGCTCCGTGGCCGGCTCCGCGCGAGCCGGCCCCGCCGGAGCGGGGACGACGCACTGACCGGTCCCGGGGTGGCAGACGCCGACGGGATCGCCCGCGATGACGACAAGGGGCTGCACCCGCTCAGTCACGGGCCGCCGCCTCGGACGACGGGCCGGCGACCTGATCGAGGAGCTCGCCGTACACCCCGGCCGGCTGCGCACCCGGCACCGCCACCCGTCGGTCGACGACCACGAAGGGGACTCCCGTCAGCCCCAGCGCGGCACCCTCGCGGCGGTCGGCACGAACGGCCTCGGCGTACTCGCCACCGGCCAGGACGCGCCGGACCCGCTCGGCGTCCAGACCCACCGACTCCGCGACCCGGGCCAGCTCGTGGCCGTCGAAGGGGTTGACCGCGCCGGCGAAGAACTGGTCCTTGAGTGCGGTGAAAAGGACTGTCCCGAGGCCCTGTTCGCCGGCGTGGTGCAGGAGGCGGTGGACGTCGAACGTGTTGGCGTTCAGCCGGTCGAGCGAGAACGCCAGCCCCTCGCTCCGGGCGAGCGCCTGGATGCGTCGTTCGGCCTCCAGCACGACCGAGGCGTCACCGCCGTGGGAGCGAATGAACGCGCTCTCGATGGTCTCCGGCTCCCGCGGCGCGTCCGGGTTCAGCTCGAAGGACCGCAGTCGCACCTCGAACCGGTCCGCATCGCTCCGCCGGTCGATCGCCGCGCGGAGCCGGTGCGTGCCGACGTAGCACCACGGGCAGCCCAGGTCGGTCCACACCTCGACCACCACCGACGCGTCCTGCACGCCCATCCGTCGCTCCTCCCACGCTCGTCACGAACGACTGGTTCGTCACGCCATCGTGCGCGACCTCGGGAGGGCGTACAAAAGGCACCTCGGCGTTCGTCGGCCGACGCCGTCAGCGCTCACCCGCGCACACGAGATGCCGGTGCGACTCCTCGACCGACCTCGACGTCCGGAGCGAGCTCACTCGTCGCTCTCGCACAGGACCGTGACGTCCGCGACGCACACGGCGACGTGGACGTCGAACCGCTGGGAGCTGCGTTTCCCGTCGACGAGGTAGTCCACGACCAGACCGTCCGAGGACCATCGGCCCTCTCGCAGACCGGTGACGACGAGGACCAGCCCCCACCGGTGACCGGCCCGGATGACCACCCCCGCCGGCTCGGCCAGCGTCCAGCCGCCGGGGACTCCCGACTCCCTCCCGTCCAGCTCGTCCGCGGTGATCGCACCGATGCCGCCCGCTGGGCCGACCTCGTAGGCCCGGACCCCGTCGTTGCGAGCCACCCGCGGGTCCATCCCCGAACCCTCCACCCGAGCCCCCAGCAGCTGCACCCGCCGCCCCGGGTCGGCCAGCACCAGCTGATCCAACCCGAGCACGACGGTGTCGCCGACAGGGCGCGTGAACCCGACCCCGCCCTCACCGCCCACCGAGAAAGCCAGCGGCGCCGACTGCGTCACCACCAACCAGCCGGTCAGCAGGACCACCGCTGCCGACACCACCCGCCTCCGCCGCAACGACGCCCACCCCATGCGGCATTCATAGCGCCTTCACGAGCACGTGCGCTGGTGAACACGACGACGGGACGGCAACGCCACCCTGAACGCCTGGGCGCGGCCGGGTCGGCCTCTGCCCGAGTACCGTCGGCACGTGGCCGACCCCGAGGTCTCGAAGGTCAAGCTCGCGCTGGGACTCGTCCTGGGTCTGGCGGGTGCGGTCTTCGTCGCCCTGTTGTTCGGCGTGGGCGAACAGCACACCGGCATCAACGGGGTCGGGGGTCGGCCCGACTCCACGCGCTTGGACCTCGCGGTGGAGAGCTGCAACCAGAGCCCACGGGTCGAGGTCGTCGAGACCGAGTCGCAGGTCAGCGTGAGCGCGTTCATCCGCCGGCCCGGCCTGCTGGATGGTCGAGGCGACTGCCTCGACCTCGTGCGCGTGACGCTGGACTCCGAGCTCGGTGACCGCACGGTCGTCGACACCGCCTCCGGACGGCAGCTGGTGCCGCAAGCCGAATAACAGGTTCGAACTGCACCGCATGACCGCGCTCCTCGTCCTGGGCGCTGCAACACTTCCTGCCGTGACCGTCACCGCTGCCGTCGTCGCCACGCTCGTCCTCGTCGCGATCTCCGGCGTCCAGGTCGCAGCGGCAGCCGGGCGACCCGTGGGCCGCTTCGTGTGGGGCGGACAGCACGAGGTCCTGCCCCACAGGCTGCGGGTCGGCAGCGCCGTCTCGGTCGTGATCTATGCCGGGATGGCGATCGTGCTCATCGCTCGAGCGACCGGGAGGCACGGGGCGTTCGGGGTCATCACCTGGGTGCTCGTCGGCTACTTCGCACTGGGCGTCGTCATGAACGCACTGTCCCGGAGCCGGTCGGAGCGCCTGGCCATGACGCCGGCCTGCGCCGTCCTCTCGGGCTGCTCCGTGCTGGTGGCCCTGGGCGCCTGACCTCCTGCGGCCCGGACCAGCCCGCGGCTCCGGCGAATCCCACAACGCTGCGCACGCGCCGTGCCACAGTGGACGGGTGCACAGGGGACGGATGCTCGCGGCGTTGGCGGCAGTCCTCGTCCTCGGAGGTTGCGGCAGCGGAAACACAACGGAACCCGTTGGCCCGCAGAGCAGCTCGACGACCGGCTCGACGAACGAGACATCGGCGGACGGCGCGGACCTTCCCGACGCCGACCCGGCCTTCGCCGAGCACTTCACCGACCCGGTGTACGACGACCCGGCAGGAGAGTTCGCACCGTTCGGGACGGACGAGGGATTCGATCTCGTGTGGGAATGGTCCGACCGGCGGGACGAGCTGGGACCGACGACCACGGTCGCCGACCTCGTGGACGGCAGTGGTCTCGCCGATGTCGCGTCGCAGCTCGACGTCCCGGAGCGCGCCGGCATCCCTGCAGCCGGCGGACAGGTGGACGCGGCCACCATCACCATCGGCGCCGGCTTCTCCCTGCTGCGCCTGACCGGACACATCGACGACGACGGACGTCGCCGGACGCTCCAGGCACTCGACGTGCTCATCGACCGCTACGACGCCCCCGTCGAGCTCGTCCACCAGCGAGCGGACCTGGAGTCCTGGCCCACCTGAGCAGGACCGGACTCCAGCGCATCGCGACGACCCCCATCCGCATCGAACGGGCCACGGACGGACCGCGCGCCGCCTACGCTCCGACCATGGCCGGTTCTGTCGAAGGGGACGAGTCGCGCGTGCTCGACGCCGCGGACTCGCGCATCTACGGCGTCGTGTGGCTCGGGCTGCTGGCCGCCGCCGTGGGGACGGTGATCGGCCTGTGGCTGGCCCTCTCCGACGAGGGCTCCCTCGCGATCGGGGCTGCGGTGACCGCCACGTCCGTGGCCCTCGGCGCACTCGTCTACCTGGTCAGCAAGGTGCTCGACCGGCTCTGAGGCCGCGGCTCCTCGGCCGGGCCCGGCCAGGGCCGGGACGGAAATCGGCGTCCCCGTCGGCCTCTCCCCCGATCGCGTGACGCCGCACCCGCCGAGGTGCGACGATGCCGCGATGATCCGCTACCTGCCGGTGCTGCTCGAAGTGGCGTTGACGGTCTACTGCCTCATCGACGCCATCCAGACCGACGAGCTGGTCATGCGCAACCTGCCGAAGATGGCGTGGATCCTCATCATCCTGCTCTTCCCGATCGTCGGGGGCGTGGCGTGGCTGGTCGCCGGCCGACCCACCCGGGACACCTGGACGGGACGCACCCAGCAGCAGCGCTGGGAGGACCACCGTCTCGACCAGGAGTGGCGCCGCGAGCAGGAACGACGCCGCTCCCGCGGGCCGGACGACGACCCGGACTTCCTCAAGGGCATCTAGGGTCCGGACTCGTCGACCGGGCGGGAGCACAGTGGACACCGCCCGACCTCCGCTGCGTCAACCGGTCGGTGCGGCTCGTGAGGACGAGGCCCGGGCGAGAAGACCGGTGACCAGCCCGCCGACGAATCCGAGCAGGCAGGCCGGCACACCGACCTCGAGGACGGCGAACCACGCGGTGGGTGGGTAGGCGACCAGGCCCAGGACGAGGCCGACCAGGGCTCCGAGCAGACCGACGACCACTGCGCCGGTGACGGCGTGGCGAGCCGGGGTGGGGAGCGCTCGCAGTGCGTCGACCATCTCGATACCCCTCTCGTTCGGCCCTCCCAGTGTGGACCGCGCGCCGGTCGGGCGGAAGGCCCCACCATCTCCGCCGTACGGTGGTGCGTGTGGCGAAGGAGCAACGGCGGGTCCCGGGCGACGCGCTGGTGCACCTGCGCCGGGCGCGCGACGTCATCGACCGGCGCTTCGCCGAGGACCTCGACCTCGAGCTGCTCGCCGCGACCGCCCTCATGAGCAAGTTCCACTTCGTGCGCAGCTTCGCGGCCGTGTACGGCACGACGCCGGTGGCCTACCTCGGCGAGCGCCGCGTCGAGCGGGCGCAGGACCTGCTGCGCACGACGAACCTCACGGTGACGGAGGTCTGCCACGCCGTCGGCTACTCGAGCCTCGGGTCCTTCTCGGCGCGATTCCGCGAGGTCGTCGGCGAGACGCCCCGCGACTTCCAGAGCCGCTACGCCCGCGAGGGGGCTCCGCGCATCCCGGGGTGCTGGGTGTTCATGACCGGCCTCGTCGAGCGGCGCGAGCCGACGGGGGCGAGACCGAGGACGAGCAATCCGGGAGAAGCGTCGGGCTGACGTCGGCTCGTAACGTCGAGCCATGATCACCAACGTCTCCCTCGTGTCCGTCTGGGTCCAGGACCTCGACGAGTCCCTCGCCTTCTACACCGACGTCCTCGGGTTCACGCCGCAGGACGACATCACCCTCGGCGAGGACTTCCGCTGGGTCACCGTGACCCACCCGTCGCAGCCCGAGCTCTCCCTGCACCTGACGACCCCGAGCAAGCCGCTGTCCGACGAGCTCATCGCCGCCATGCAGCGGGCCCAGCGCGACGGCGGCCTCCCGGGCGTCGGCCTGCAGGTCGACGACTGCCGGCGGACGGTGGAGGAGCTGCGGGCCAAGGGCGTCGAGTTCCTCCAGGAGGCGCAGGAGCGCCCCTACGGCGTGGAGGCGCTCATGCGGGACAACTCGGGCAACTGGATGGTCCTCGTCGAGCCTCGCGAGTTCACGCCCGAGGACTTCGAGGGCTCCGGCATCGGCTGAGGTCTCCCCCATCAGCCCTGGCGCCGAGTCAGTGCAGGGTGGCGTCCGCCGGGGTGACGCGCCACGCGTGGAGGCGGACGGTGAGCCCGGGGCGGGTGGGCGCGCAGACGAACGGACCCGCCTCCACCGCCAGGTCCTCGTCGAGCGGCAGCACCCGGATCATGACGAAGGGCTCGCCCTCGACCTTCGCGCGGACGGTGACCGCGTCCCCGGTTCGGCTGGCGCGCACCGTCACCCGGCGCCCCGCCCAGTCGGGGACCGGGAAGGCGGACCAGTCCGAGCGGTCGCGGGTGGCGACCACCCCGACGCACGGGACGCCGTCGACGAACTCGACCCCGGCCTTGACCCACTGCGTCGGTGAGGCGCGCAGGAACACGCCGGCCTGGTCGAACTGGTCGGTGAAGGCCACCGTGAAGGTCACCTCGACCGCGCGGTCCGGGTCGAGGGGACGCAGGAGGGCGTGCTCCGAGTCGTGGACGAACCCGTACGAGGTGGTCCGCCACGCGTCCGACCCCTCGGACGCCGTCACGAGGAGGTCCTGGCCGTCGACCTCGGCGCGCACGGGCTCGTGGGTCCACGACCCCTCGGACCACGGGATGCTCACGGTCGACACGGCCCCAGTCTCCCCCGTGCGGCGGTGCTCGGACGTGAGAGGGTCGGTGCGTCCCGAGGAGGAAGACATGACCCAGTACGCCCTGGTCGTCCGTTTCGCGCTCCGGCCCGGGCGGGCCGCGGACTTCGACGCGATGATGCGCGACACGGTCGCGGGCATCGCGGCCCACGAGCCCCGCACGCTGGCCTACGCGGTGCACGAGCCGGTCGGCGAGCCCGACGTCCGCGTCTTCTACGAGCTGTACGCGGACGAGGACTCCCTGGCCGAGCACGAGTCGCAGCCCACGACGCGGGCCTTCCTCGACCGGGTCGACGACGTCGTCACGGGCGTCGAGGTCCAGCGCCTGCACCTCGTGACGGCCACCGGCGTCGGCGGCGCCGACCCGTCCCGGCGGACTACCGGCTGACGTCGACGACGCAGAACAGCGTCCCCGTGGGGTCCGCGAGCACGACGAAGTCGGCGTCCTCGGGGTAGTCCCACGGCACCCGCTCCGCCCCGAGCCCGACGAGGCGCTCGACCTCGGAGCGCTGCTCGGCGGCGCTGTCGACCCACAGGTCCAGGTGCGTGCGGTCCGTGCCGTCGAGGTGCAGACGGCTCGCCCCACCCTCTCGAGGAGCGAGGAAGTCCGGGTTCGACCCGCGCTCGTAGTCGAGCGCCTCACCCCAGAACGCGCCGGCCCGAGCGGTGTCGGCGGTGTGCACGACGATCGCCCCGATGCGGATCATGGCGTCGCCGAGGTGGTGGCCGGCCCGTCGGCCGCCAGCAGCTGCTCGACCGCGTCGTGCACGAGCCCGCCGCCCCCGGCCGGGCACGCGGCGCCGTCCGGCATCGCGAGCGCCAGGGTGACCCAGTAGGGGTCCGGGACCCCTGCGCCGGAGCCCTCGTCGACGCGTCCCACGGCCGTGCACTCGGACTCGTCGACGAGCACCTCGCCGTCGCGGGGTCGCTCCTCCCGCGTGTACTTCTGCAGGGACAGCGGGCCCAGACCGGTCCCCAGGGTCAGGACGGCCCCGGTGGACGTGCGGGCCTCGCACGCCCGCGAGTCCGCGGTCGTCGGCCGGACCGTGTCGGCCACCCCCGCACCGAGCTCGGTGGCGGTCGCGAAGCGCCGGCAGAGGTCATCGACCGAGACCGACCCGGCGGGCGTGCTCCGTCGCGGCGGACCCGCGGAGAGCGAGGCGCGGACGGCGTCGGTGACGGTCTCGAGGATCGCGCAGCCGCCGCTGACCACCGGCGGGGTGTCGACGGCGATGACGTAGCCGCCCGAGACGACGTGGGCCTGCCCGCACTGCGCGTCGGTGACGACCGTTCCGGCCGGCGAGGTCCTGACGGTGTCGCTCGCCGGGACCGGTCCGACGACGCTCGTCGGGAGGTCCGCGCGGGTCGCCGAGACGCGCCAGGCCACCCACCCCCGCGACCCGGTCAGGACGCACGCGCCCGGTCCGCTGCCGGAGAGCGTGGCGCTCGCCCAGTCCGGTCCGGCCTCGGCGAGGACCGCGTCGACGTCGACCATCGCGCACAGGTCGAGCGAGCGGTACTGCGCGGCACCGGGGTCGGGGCCGAGGTCCACCGTCGCGACGGTCGCGCTCGCGCTGGGACCCCGGCTCGCGGACGGCGACGACGACGCACCGGACGTGCTCTCGGTGGCGCCGCACCCCGTGACGAGGGAGGCGACCAGCGCGAGCGCCGCCGCACCGGTCGCGCGCAGCGTCGTGGACCGGCTCATGGCTCCCCCTGACGTGGACTGTCGCAGAACGTACCGCGCGTCGGGGCCCGGCGTCAGGGCAAGCGGGCGAGGACGAACGCCTGGGCGTGCCGCTCGCGGCCCACCGGCTCGCGGACGAGCCGGGCCTCCTTGACGAAGCCGGCCTCCGCCAGCGCGTCCAGCACCTGCTTGGTGCCGCGGTGCCACCGCACGAGCGAGACGTCGTGCCCGCGCTCGCGCAGGCCGGCGCCGACGTCGTGGATGCCGTCCCCCTTCTGGAACGCCAGCACCACGTGCCCACCGGGCCGCAGCACCCGCACGGCCTCGGCCAGCGCCACCGGCAGCTCGTCGTCGGTGAGGTGGATCAGGCTGTACCAGAACGCGACACCGTCGACGGAGGCGTCGTCGACCGGCAGCGCGGTGATCGACCCCTCGCGCAGCTCGAGGTCGGGGTGGTCGCGCCGGGCCATCGCGAGCATCCCCGGCGAGAGGTCGACCCCGAGCACCGAGAGGCCACGGTCGGTCAGGTAGCGGGCGATCCGCCCGGAACCGCAACCGGCGTCGAGCACCCGGGACCCACCGGCGGCGACGACCCGGCCGACGAAGTGGTCGAGCATCGCGAGGTCGACCGGGGCCTCGGGCTCGGTCGACGGGAAGGTCGCCGCGTAGTCCTCGGCGATCGCGTCGTAGGCGGCGCGGACCTCGTCGCGGCGGCTGTCCACGGCGCCGGTCAGGCCAGGCGCTCGCGCAGGGCGGAGGCGACCGCGTCCGGGGTGAGCCCGACCGCGTCGAGCACCCGTCCGCGCGAGGCGTGGTCGAGGAAGCGCTTCGGGAGGCCGAAGGTGTCGACGGGCACCACGAGGCCGGCGTCGCGCAGGGCCTGGACCACCTGGGTGCCGATGCCCCCGACGACGACGTTGTCCTCGACGACGGCGACCCGACCGGCGACGCCGGCCAGCGAGGTCAGCGCGAACGGGACGGGCAGCGCCCAGACCGGGTCGACGACGCGCACGCGGTGCCCCTCGGCGGCCAGCTTCTCGGCGGCCGCGAGCGCAGTGGCGACCATCGAGCCGATGCCGACGAGCAGCAGGTCGACCTCACCCTCGTCGGGCTCGGACAGGACGTCGACGCCGTCGACGGTGCGCACGGCGGTGAGCGGCTCCCCCACGGTGCCCTTCGGGAAGCGGACGACCGACGGCGCGTCGGCGATGTCGACGGCCGCGCGCACGGCGAGCCCCACCTGCTGGCCGTCGCGCGGGGCCGCGAGGTGCAGCCCGGGCACGACGCCGGAGATCGTCATGTCCCACATGCCGTGGTGCGAGGCGCCGTCCGGCCCGGTGACGCCCGAGCGGTCGAGGACGACGGTGACGCCGGCCCGGTGCAGCGCGGCGTCCATGAGGAGCTGGTCGAAGGCGCGGTTGAGGAAGGTCGCGTAGACGGCGACGACGGGGTGCAGCCCGGAGAACGCGAGGCCCGCGGACATCGTCAGGGCGTGCTGCTCGGCGATGCCGACGTCGAACGTGCGCTCGGGGAAGCGCTCGGCGAACGGCTGGAGCCCGACCGGCATCATCATCGCGGCGGTGAGGGCGACGACGTCGGGCCGCTCCTCGCCGATCTGCACCATCGTGTCGGAGAACTCGTCGGTCCAGCTGCGGCCGGCGATCTCGAGGGGCAGCCCGGTCTCGGGGTTGATGACGCCGACGGCGTGGAACTGGTCGGCCTCGTCGGAGACGGCGGGGTCGTAGCCGCGTCCCTTCTGGGTGATGACGTGGACGAGCACCGGCCCGCCGAAGGCCTTGGCCTTGCGCAGCGCCGCCTCGAGCGCGGGCTCGTCGTGGCCGTCGATCGGGCCGACGTACTTGAGGCCGAGGTCCTCGAACATCCCCTGCGGGGCGACGATGTCCTTGATGCCCTTCTTGACGCCGTGGAGCGTCTCGTACATCGCACCACCGACGACCGGCGTGCGCGAGACGTTGCGCTTGCCCCAGTCGAGGAAGCGCTCGTAGCCACGGGTCGTGCGCAGCGTCGAGAGGTGGTCGGCCAGGCCGCCACGGGTCGGGGCGTACGAGCGCTCGTTGTCGTTGACGACGATGACGAGCGGCAGGTCCTGCTCGGCCGCGATGTTGTTGATGGCCTCCCACGCCATGCCGCCGGTCAGCGCGCCGTCGCCGATGACCGCGACGGTGTGCCGGTTGCGCTCGCCGCGCACGACCCGGCCGGCGGCGATGCCGTGCGCCCACGAGAGCGAGGTCGAGGCGTGCGAGTTCTCGACGACGTCGTGCGGCGACTCGGCGCGGCTGGGGTAGCCGGACAGGCCGCCCTCGGTGCGCAGGCCCGAGAAGTCCTGGCGGCCGGTGAGCAGCTTGTGGACGTAGGACTGGTGGCCGGTGTCGAGGACCACCGCGTCGTGGGGGCTGTCGAAGACCCGGTGGATCGCGATGGTCAGCTCGACGACGCCGAGGTTGGGCCCGAGGTGGCCGCCGGTGCGCGAGACCTGCTCGACGAGGAAGGCGCGGATCTCCGCGGCGAGCTCGGGCAGCCGGTCCGCGGGCAGCGCCTTGAGGTCGCGGGGGCCGGCGATCCGTTCCAGCAGGCTCACGGCGCCTACCTCCTCGTCCTGTCCTGAAGTCCGGGTAACCCGACGAGTCTAGGTGCTGGGGTGGGGCCCACCGGCACCACGGGGCGGGGTGGGAAGGATCTCCACGAGACCTCCACGCAGCGGGAACTCACGGGCTCCGCGGGACGCTGGAGATGGTTGAACCGTCCACCACCCGGTGGACCCGTCCCAGGAGGCTCCCTGTGCCCTCGTCGTCCCGCGCCCGCGCCCTCGCCGAGGTGCAGAAGACCCAGCGCGCCAAGGAGCGCCGCTCGCGCCTCCTCGTCGTCGGCGGGGTCTCGTTCCTCGTCCTCGCCATCGTCGCGACGGTGGGCGTCACCATCTGGCGCGACACCTCCTCGCGCCCGACCCTCGACGCGGTCAAGAGCTACGACGACATCACCGCCAACCACGTGACGACCCCCGTCACCTACGCGCAGACCCCGCCGGTCGGCGGTGACCACAACCCGGTCTGGCTCAACTGCGGCGTCTACCCGCAGCCGGTGCCGAACGAGCTGGCCGTCCACTCCCTCGAGCACGGCGCCGTGTGGGTCACCTACCGCTCGGACCTGCCGGCGGCGCAGGTGGAGACGCTCGTCGACCGTGTCCCCGACACCTACATGGTCGTCTCCCCCGTCGACGGCCTGCGCGCCCCGGTCGTCGCCTCCGCGTGGGGCAAGCAGCTCGACCTCACCGGGGTCGACGACGCCCGCCTCGACGAGTTCGTGCGCGAGTACCGCCAGGGCCCGCAGACGCCCGAGCCCGGCGCGGCGTGCACCGGCGGCAGCGACGGCACCCTCCCGCAGACCGGCGCCGGCGACCAGCCGACCTCGTGACCTCCCCGGCTCGGCCCCGCGCGGTCCTCGTCCTCGTCGCGGTGCTCGCCCTCCTCGCCGGGGTGGGTGGCACGGCGGCGGTGACCCGGCTGACCTCGACGACGCAGGTCACCGACTTCGGCGCGGACGCCGGGTTCGCCCGTGACATGCAGACCCACCACCTCCAGGCCGTCGAGATGGCCTTCGCGGTCCGGGACGACACGACGGACGAGGCGGTGCGCACGCTCGCCTTCGACATCATCACGAGCCAGCAGCAGCAGGCCGGCCAGATGTACGGGTGGCTCGTCCAGTGGGGGCTGCCGCAGACCGCCTCGCGCGCCCCGATGGCCTGGGTCGGCGGCGAGCACGCCGCCCACGGCGCCTCCGGCGACGGGATGCCCGGGATGGCGACGCCCGCCCAGCTCGACGAGCTGCGGGCCGCCCGCGGCGTCGAGGCCGAGCGGCTCTTCCTGCGGCTGATGATCGCCCACCACCGCGGCGGGGTGCAGATGGCCGACGCCGCCCTGGCCGACGCCCGGACCGACGAGGTCCGCACCCTCGCCGGCGCCATCAGCCGCGCGCAGACGGCCGAGATCACGTTGATGGAGCAGATGCTCGCCGAGCGCTCCTAGAGCCGGGGGGCGAACTCGAGGCCGCGCAGGCCGTCGAGTAGCGGCCCGGCCGCGCGACGGGCCGCCGCGTGTGCGCACGTGCCGATGAGCGCGAGGTTCCCCGTCATCCCAGTGATGGCGGGGAAAGCGGCAGATGGCGGGGTTGCATCCCCGTCACCAGCCGACGTCCGCGCCATGACCGTGACGACAGCGACGTTGCACGATGGCCTGGCAACTGCTGCGGCATCGTGCAACGTCCGCGGCGGGCCGACGGGCCCGCTCATGCCGCGGCGAGGCGGGGGCGTCAGCACCTCTTCGTCGAGGAGTGGGCCTCCCATGCCCGACCCGGCCCATGGTCAGAGGCGGGGGACGAACTCGAGGCCGCGCAGGCCGTCGAGCAGCAGCCCGGCCGCGCGACGGGCCGCGACCAGGCGCACCCCCTCGCACTCGAGGTCGGCGAGCACCTGCGTCACGCCCTCGGGGCCGATGTCGTCGACGAGCGCGACCCGCACCTCGCGGTAGGAGGAGCGCATCGCATCGAGCTGGGCGTCGAGGTGGCGCACGGCGAGCCAGGCGAGCGCGACCGGGTGGCGCCGCCACGCCGGGTAGAGCCGGTAGTCCGGCGGGCAGTGGTCGAGCAGCCAGGCGACGGCGCGCTGCTCCCATCCCCGCGTGCCCGGTGGCGGGACCCCCTGCGGCCACCCGGGCGGCCCCCCGGCCCCCGTCGCGCCGGCCCCGGAGCGCTGGCGCACCGGGGCGGCCGGGGTGCCGGCGCGCAGCGGGGGGCCACCACCCGGGGCCACGTCGTCGAACACGTGTTCGATGATACCGACCCCGACCACATGGTGGACCCCGGTGGCGGTGATAATGGAGTGTTATACCTTGGAGAACCAGACGTGATCACCCCCCTGCGTGAGGACCTCATGACCACCACCGATTCCACCCCGTCGCGCGCGCTGCGACCGCCCCGCACCGGGCGGTCCAACGGGCAGTGGGCCGTCGACGGCCGCGAGCCGCTCAACGCCAACGAGGTGTGGAAGCAGGAGGAGGGCGGCCTGTCGGTGCGCGAGCGCATCGAGACCGTCTACAGCCGCGACGGCTTCGGGTCCATCCCGCCCGAGGACCTCGCCGGGCGCTTCCGCTGGTGGGGCCTGTACACCCAGCGCCGCCCCGGCATCGACGGCGGGCGCACCGCGCAGCTGTCCGACACCGAGCTGTCCGACGAGTACTTCATGCTCCGCATCCGCCTCGACGGCGGCGCCCTCACCCTCGCGCAGCTGCGCGTCGTCGCCGAGATCTCGCAGGAGTTCGCCCGCGGCACCGCCGACATCAGCGACCGGCAGAACATCCAGTACCACTGGATCCGCGTCGAGGACGTGCCCGAGATCTGGCGCCGCCTCGAGGCCGTCGGCCTCCAGACGACCGAGGCGTGCGGCGACACCCCGCGCGTCGTCCTCGGCAGCCCGCTCGCCGGCATCGCCGCCGACGAGGTCATCGACCCGACGCCGGTCATCGACGAGATCGTCTCCCGGTTCGTCGGCGACCCCGACCTCGCCAACCTCCCGCGCAAGTTCAAGTCGGCCGTCACCGGGCACCCGAGCCTCGACGTCGTCCACGAGATCAACGACATCTCGCTCGTCGGCGTCGTCCACCCCGAGCTCGGCGCCGGCTACGACCTCTGGGTCGGCGGCGGCCTCTCGACCGCCCCCCGGCTCGCCGAGCGCCTCGGGGTGTTCGTCACCGAGGAGCAGGCCGCCGACGTGTGGTTCGGCGTCATCCGGATCTTCCGCGACCACGGCTACCGCCGCCTGCGCACCAAGGCCCGCCTGAAGTTCCTCCTCGCCGAGTGGGGGCCGGTCGAGTTCCGCCGCGTCCTCGAGGAGGACTACCTCGGGTACGCCCTGCCCGACGGCCCTCCCCCGCCCACGCCGACGACGCCGGGCGACCACGTCGGCGTCCACCTCCAGAAGGACGGCAACCACTACGTCGGCGCCGCCCCGGTCGTCGGCCGCGTCAGCGGCGACGTCCTCGCCGGGCTCGCCGGGCTCATGGAGACCGCCGGCACCGACCGCGTGCGCTTCACGCCGCACCAGAAGCTCGTCGTCCTCGACGTCGCCCCGGAGCGCCTGGACGGGTTCGTCGCCGGGCTCGAGGAGCTCGGGCTCTCGGTGTCCCCCAGCCCGTTCCGACGCAACACGATGGCCTGCACGGGCATCGAGTACTGCAAGCTCGCCATCGTCGAGACGAAGGCGACGGCCGCCACGACCGTCGCCGCGCTCGAGCAGCGGCTCGCCGACGTCACGGCGTCGCTCGACACCCCGATCAGCCTCAACGTCAACGGCTGCCCGAACTCCTGCGCCCGCATCCAGGTCGCCGACATCGGCCTCAAGGGCCAGCTCGTGACGGTCGACGGCGAGCAGCAGCCCGGCTTCCAGGTGCACCTCGGGGGCGGGCTCGCCTCCGCCGACCGCGACGAGGCCGGCCTCGGCCGCACCGTCCGCGGCCTGCGGGTCACCGCCGACGACCTGCCCGACCTCGTCGAGCGCCTGGTCCGTCGCTTCCTCGACCAGCGCGAGGGCAGCGAGTCGTTCTCGTCCTGGGTCCACCGGGTCGACGAGGAGGAGCTCCGATGACCGCGACCGCCCGCACCTCCGACCGCCGCGACACCGGCGCGCTGCGCGCCATCGCCGCGTCGGGCGCCCGCGAGCTCGGCCACGACGCCGCCGCCGACGACGTCGTCGCCTGGGCCGTCGAGGCCTTCGGCGAGGGCCTGGCCGTCGCGAGCAGCATGCAGGACGCCGTGCTCCCCCACCTCGTCTCGCAGCACCTGCCCGGCGTCGACGTCCTCTTCGGCGACACCGGCTACCACTTCACCGAGACCTACGACACGCGCCGGCGCGTCGCCGACGAGCTCGACGTCACCGTCGTCGACGTGCGCCCGCGGCTGTCCGTGACGCAGCAGGACATCCGCGTCGGCCCGCGCCTGTTCGAGCGCGACCCCGCCGAGTGCTGCCGCCTGCGCAAGGTGGAGCCGCTGCGCCTCGCCCTGGCCGACTACGAGTGCTGGGCCACCGGGGTCCGCCGCGCGGACGGCCCCACCCGGGCGAACACCCCGATCGTGACGTTCGACGAGACGTTCGGGCTGGTCAAGGTCAACCCGCTCGCCACGTGGAGCGGCGACGACGTGACCACCTACGCCTTCGAGCACGGCGTGCCGGTCAACCTGCTTCTCTCCGACGGCTACCCGTCGATCGGCTGCGCGCCGTGCACCCAGCGCGTCGAGGCGGGCGCCGACGAGCGCTCCGGCCGCTGGGCCGGCTTCGGCAAGACCGAGTGCGGGCTGCACCCGGCCTGACCCGCCCGACCTCGCGGGCGGCTCCTCACCCGAGGAGGACGCCGGCGATGGCCGCGCTCATGAGGTTGGCCAGCGTCGCCGCCGCGATGGAGCGCACGCCGTAGGTGGCGATCTCGGTGCGCCGGTTCGGGGCCATCCCGCCGAGCCCTCCGAGCAGGATGGCCAGCGAGCCGAGGTTGGCGAACCCGGTGAGCGCGAAGGTGACGATGGCCTTGGTCTTCGCGCTGAACTCGTCGGCGACCGGGCCGAAGTTGCTGAAGGCGACGAACTCGTTGACGACGGTCTTCTGCCCGACGAAGCTGCCTGCGCGCACCGCCTCGTCCCACGGCACGCCGACGAGGAACATCACCGGCGCGAAGAGCCAGCCGAGCAGCTGCTCGAAGGTGAGGTCCGGCTGCCCGAACCATCCGCCGACCGTGCCGAGCAGCAGGTTGACCAGGGCGATGAGCGAGATGAAGGCCAGCAGCATGGCGCCGATGTTGGCCGCCAGCTTCAGCCCCTGGGCGGCGCCGTTCGCCGCCGCGTCGATGACGTTGACGTGCTCCTCCTCCTCGGGCTCGGGCGGCTCCGGCAGGGCGTCGCCGCCGGCGGCCGCCGATCCGCCCCCGGCCCCGACCGGCACCGGCACGCCGTCGGCGTCGACCTTCTCGGTCTCGGGCACGACGATCTTGGCCATGAGCAGGGCCCCCGGCGCGGCCATGAACGCGGCCGCGATGAGCTGGTCGAGCTCCGCGCCGAGCAGCGCGTACCCGACGAGCACCGACCCGGCGACCGTGGCCAGGCCACCGGTCATCACGGCGAACAGGCTCGAGGTCGAGATCCTCGCGAGGTAGGGCCGGATGACGAGGGGCGCCTCGGTCTGCCCGAGGAAGACGTTGGTCGCCGCGTTGACCGACTCGGCGCGCGAGGTGCCGAGGAGGACGTGCAGCCCCGAGCCGAGCACGCGCACGACCCGCTGGAGGACCTTCCAGTGGTACAGCACCGAGGTCAGCGCCGCGAAGAAGACGATGACCGGCAGCACCTGGAGCGCGAAGACCACCCCGTCCTCGGGCACGAGCGAGCCGAAGAGGAAGGCGATGCCCTCCTTCGAGGAGTCGATGACCGCCTGCACGGCCCGCGTGGCGGCGTCGAGGGCCGCCCGCCCCGGGGGCACGTAGAGCACGAGCACCCCGAAGAGCACCTGCAGGCCGAGGGCGGCGGCCACGGTCCGCGGGCGGATGGCCCGGCGGTCGGTCGAGATGGCGACGGCGGCCAGCAGGAGGGCGGCCATCCCACCGAGTCCCCAGAGCACGTCGAGCACGGTCGGTCCTTCCGTCGCGCCGCACGGGCCTGTCCCCCGCCGCGGCCGGACGGTCACGCTAGCAAGCCGACCTCCGCGCGGGTCAGCCCACCTCGACGGTGATGCCGTCGGGCGCGGCGACCCGTCGCACCTGACCCTCGGCGTCGACCTCGACGTCGAGCCGGGCCTCCCCGAGGCGCAGGCCGCGGACGTGCAGCGCACCGAAGGGCGCGTCGGCGAGCGGCGCGAGGTGCAGGGTGCCCCCGGGGACGTCGGCGCGCAGGCCGAGGACCATCGAGACCAGGGCCCCGGCGCTGGCCGCGGCCCAGGCCTGCGGGCGGCAGCTCGCCGGGTAGGGAGCGGGGCGGCCCAGCACCGGGTCGGCGCCGTAGAGCTCCGGCCAGCGGTAGCCGCTCGCGGCGGCGACGTCGACGAGGGCCCGCGCCACGTGACCGGCGGTCTCGCCGAACCCGGTCCGCGCGAGACCGAGCCCGCAGATCGCGGTGTCGTGGGTCCAGACCGACCCCGTGTGGTACCCGATCGGGTTGAACGCCGGGTTGCTCCGGGCGAGGGTCGAGACGCCCAGCGGGCCGAGCAGGTCGGGGCTCGCGAGGGCCGCGGCGACCCGTGCCTCGCCCGCTTCGCCGAGCGTGCCGGTCCCGAGGACGTGGCCGATGTTGCTGCCGAGGCCGTCGACCGGCGCGCCGTGGCCGTCGAGCGCCATCGCGAGCACCCGGCGGCCGCCGGTGTCGGACCAGAACGACGCGTCGACGCGTGCGGCCAGCGCCTCGCTCCAGGCGCGCCAGCGCCCGCCGTCCGCGCCGAGCACCTGCTCGAGGAGGTCGGCGGCGGCCCGGGCCGCCTCGACCGCGTAGGCCTGGGTCTCGACGAGGGCGATCGGCCCCTCGGCGATGCGCCCGCGGGCGTCGCGCATGGAGTCGCCGGAGTCCTTCCAGCCCTGGTTGGCCAGCCCGGTGCCCGTCTCGTCGAGGTAGCGCAGGAAGCCGTCCGGGCTCGACCCCGCCGCGCGCTCCATCCACCCGAGCGCCGCGTGCAGCGCCGGCTCGAGCTCGCGGACGACGGCGGCGTCCATCCCCCAGCGCCAGGCGTCGTGGAGGAGGCAGACCCACAGGGGCGTCGCGTCGACGGTGCCGTAGTACGTCGTCGGGAGGACCATGCCGCCCTCGCTGCCGAAGGCCGTGCGTCGGATCTCGTGCGGGACCTTGCCCGGCGCCTCAGCCGTCACCGGGTCGTCGACGCGGCCCTGGCGCCGGGCCAGCGCCCGCAGCGTGCCCCGGGCGAGGTCGGTGCCGAACGGGAGGGAGAGCCGGGCCGCCCAGAGCGCGTCGCGGCCGAAGAGCGTCAGGTACCACGGGGTGCCGGCGCCGGCGAAGACGTCGCCGGGGGCCAGCGGGTCGCGCATCGCGAGGTGGCGCAGGTCCTCGAGGCCGTCGTGGACCGTCCGGGCCAGGCGCGCGTCGCCGGCCTCGACGTGCACGGCGTCGAACGCGAGGGCGTCGGACCCGGCGTCGGCGTCGAAGACCGTGGCGGCCAGGCGGCGGGCGGAGACCTCGGCGACGACGGTGCGCGCACCGGCGGGCGGGACCTCGAGCGACCACCGGAGCGCCGCGTCGGCGCCCTCGGTCGCCACGAGGGCGCCCTCACCGCGCACGCTCACCGCGTGCCGCTCGTCGGACCAGGAGGCGACCTCGTCGGTCACGAGGACCGGCAGCGGACGAGGCTGTGCCACACCGTGCTTGATGTCGTGCAGGTCGGCGCCGTCACCGGCGACGAACAGCTCGACGACGCAGCGGACGGCCTCGGCCGAGCGGTTGCGGACCTCGACGGACTCGGTGAGGCCGCGGTCGGTGAGCACGCGGTGGCGGGCGACCTCGACCGTGGGGTCGGGGCCGGGGTCGCCGAGGTGGCGCGCGACGGCGAGGGTCTCGGTCGTGCCACCACGGCTCGCGGCGACGACCGGGGTCGGGGCGCGCCCGTCGACCCGCAGGACGAGCCGGTGCACGACGCGCCGGTCGTCGACGAGCAGGCCGGTCGCCTCGCCGCCCTCGCGGCCGGCGTCGACGTCGCCGTCGCGGGTGGCGAGGCAGGTCACCGGCCCGCGGACCGCGACCTCCAGCTCGTGCAGCCACGGCTGGCGCGAGCGCTCGGGGTCGACGGCGGCCTCTTGACTTCCGGTGTCAGGTCGATGCACAGTGACGACCCTATCCATTTGATCGTTCAAATCAACCGTCCGCCCGACGGTTTGAACGTTCACAGGCGCAGGACCCTCGACGAGGAGGAGCGATGACCCCGCAGCCCGGCGACGCCGACCGCGTGACCATCCACGACGTCGCCCGCGCGGCCGGCGTGTCGCGCCAGACCGTGAGCAACGCGGTCAACAACCCCGGCCGGGTGCGCCCCGACACCCTCGAGCGCGTCCGCGCCGCCATCGACGAGCTCGGCTACCGCGCCTCGAGCTCGGCCCAGTCCCTGCGCAACCGCCGCGCCGGCGCCGTCGGCATCGAGCTGCACACCCTCGGCACCCACAACGCGACGACCGCCCCGGTCCTCACCGCCCTGAGCATCGGGGCCGCGCGGCACGGCTGCCACCTCGTGCCGTTCGGTTCGCAGTCCGGGCACCCGATGCTCGAGGGGTACCGCTCGATGTGGGCCGGCCGGCTCGTCGACGCCTTCGTCCTCGCCGAGACCCACCACGGCGACCCGCGCCCCCCGTGGCTCGAGGAGCAGGGCATCCCCTACGCCACGTTCGGCCGGGTCTGGGACGACCCGACGTTCACCCGCTGGGTCGACGTCGACGGCGCCGCCGGCACCGAGGCGGCCGTCCACCACTGCCGCGAGCAAGGGTATGCACGCGTGGCGTTCCTCGGCTGGCCCGAGGGCTCGGTCGTCGGTGACGACCGGCGCAGCGGATGGGCCCGCGCGTGCGCCGACGCGGGTGGCGTCGCCGGTGCCACCGCCGTCGCCGAGCAGGACCTCGACGACGCCACGGCCGCGGCCACCGCCCTCCTGGAGCACCTCTCCCCCGGCGACGCCGTCGTCTGCGCCTCCGACGTCCTCGCCCTCGGCGTCCACCACGCCCTCGTCCGCCGCGGCCTCGAGCCCGGGCGCGATGTCGGCGTCGTCGGCTTCGACGGCTCGGAGACCGCGACGATGCACCACCTCACCTCGGTCGCCCAGCCCTTCGAGGCCATCGCCGAGACGTGCCTCGACCTCGTGAGCGCCGCCCTGGAGGGCTCTCCCCCGCCGGAGCACGGCTCGCTGCTCCGGCCCACCCTGTCCACCGCCCGCAGCACCCGGGCCTGACCCGGCCACCCCCCCGCGCACCACCCCCGACGAAGGAGTCATGATGACGCGCACGACCCGTACGACCGCCCTGGTCCTCGCCCTCAGCGGCGCCCTTGCCCTGTCCGCCTGTGGCGGAGGCGGATTCGAGGAGGAGGGCGCCTCCAGCGCGCCGGCGTCGGCCAGCGGCCCGGTCGACCTGACGATGCTCATCGCCTCCTCCGGCGACGCCGAGACCAACGCCGTCAAGGCCGCGGCCGACGCGTGGGCCAAGAAGTCCGGCAACAAGGTCACCGTCACCGCGGCGAGCGACATGAACCAGCAGCTCGCCCAGGGCTTCGCGAGCGGCAAGCCCGCCGACGTGTTCTACATGGACGCCTCGCGCTTCGCCGACTACGCGAAGAACGGCAGCCTCTACCCCTACGCCGACCAGCTGTCCGACAACAGCGACTTCTACGAGCCGCTGCGCCAGACCTTCACCTACGAGGGCAAGCAGTACTGCGCCCCGAAGGACTTCTCGACCCTCGCGCTCGAGATCAACACCGACTCCTGGGAGAAGGCCGGCCTGACCGACGCCGACGTCCCGACGACGTGGGAGCAGCTCGAGGCCGTCTCCAAGAAGCTGACCACGAAGGACCAGGTCGGCCTCGGCATCGGCGTCGGCATCGACCGGCTCGGCGCGTTCGTCGTCCAGAACGGCGGCTGGTGGCTCGCCGAGGACGGCAAGAGCGCGACGGCGAACACCCCCGCCGTCACCGACGCCCTCGACTACGTGCAGCGCAACGTCAAGGCCGGCAACTTCAAGATGTCCAACCAGCTCGACTCCGGGTGGGGCGGCGAGGCGTTCGGCACCGGCAAGGCCGCGATGACCATCGAGGGCAACTGGATCAAGGGCGCCGTCAAGAACGACTACCCCGACCTGAAGTACAAGACCGTCGAGCTCCCGGCCGGCCCGGCGGGCAAGGGGACGCTGCAGTTCACCCAGTGCTGGGGCGTCGCGTCCGACTCCAAGGCCCAGGCCCAGGCCGTCGACCTCGTGAAGTCCCTGACCACCGTCGACCAGCAGATGGCCTTCGCCGACGCGTTCGGCGTCATGCCGAGCCGCCAGTCGGCCGCCGCCCAGTACCAGGAGAAGTTCCCGGAGGACGCGCCCTTCATCGCCGGCGGTGAGTACGGCCACGGCCCGATCAACGCCCCCGGGATGGAGCAGGTCGTCGCCGACCTCAACTCCAAGCTCGAGAGCTTCGGCAACGCCAACCTGCCGCAGGTCCTCGGCGGCTTCGACACCAACGCCGGCTCCGCCCTCGGCAAGTGAGCACCGCCGACTCCGTCACGGAGCGCGCCACCGTCGCGGGGACCGGCTCCGGCCGGGCCCCGCGGCGGCGGCGCAGCGGCGACGGCCAGCGCCAGACGACGGCGGGCTGGCTGTTCGTCACGCCCACGCTCGTCGTCCTCGGCCTCTTCCTCGCCATCCCGATCCTCATGGCCCTGTGGGTGTCGTTCACCGACTGGAGCGGCCGCGGGAGCCCGTTCTCCTCGCGCGTCGGCTTCGTCGGCACCGAGAACTACCAGGCGCTGCTCACCGAGCAGGGACTCTCGCGGCAGGACTTCATGATCTCGCTGCGCAACACCTTCTACTACGTCGTCGGCGTCGTCCCCCTCCAGACGGTCCTCGCGCTCGGGCTGGCGGTCATCGTCAACCAGCGCTTCCTCAAGGGCCGCACCTTCTTCCGGACGGCGTTCTACTTCCCGTCGGTGGTCTCGTCGGTGGCGATCTCGCTCGTCTTCCTCTTCCTGTTCACCGGCACCGGCGCCGTCAACCAGTTCCTCGGGATCTTCGGCGTCGACGGGCCGACGTGGTTCTCCGACCCCCGGGGCCTCATCCACCTGCTCGGCCAGGGCCTCGGCCTCTGGAGCATCGACGCGCCACCCGGCGCCCTCGCCGACCACCAGGTGATGAGCCTCTCGCTCTGGGACTGGTTCAGCGGTCCGTCCGTCGCACTCTCGGCGATCATGCTCCAGGTCGTCTGGACCACCGCGGGCACCTTCATGCTCATGTTCCTCGCGGCGCTCCAGGACCTGCCGACCGAGGTCGAGGAGGCCGCGCTCGTCGACGGCGCCAACCGCTGGCAGCGCTTCCGGGCGGTCACCCTGCCGCACCTGCGCCCGACGGTGCTGCTCGTCGTCACCCTCGGGGTCATCGGCACCTGGCAGGTGTTCGACCAGATGTACGTCATGACCCAGGGCGGCCCGGCCAAGACCACGCTGACCCCCGCCTACCTGTCCTACACCTCGGCCTTCGGGCAGCAGCAGTGGGGCCAGGGCGCCGCGATCGCCTTCCTGCTCTTCGTCCTCATCTTCGTGCTGACGACCTTCCAGCGGTTCGTCCTGCGCGACAAGGACGAGGCCGCGGCGAAGAAGGCACGGCGCGCCCAGCGGCGCGCGGCGAAGAAGGAGGTGGCGGCATGAGCGAGCTCGGCATCGACGCCCGCACCCAGGCCCAGGCCGTCCAGGACATGCGGCGGCTCGGCCCGACCGACGGCGGAGGGACCTCTCGCGTCCACCGCAGCGGTCGCGGCAAGAAGCTCGCGGTCTACCTCGCGCTCGTCGCGTTCTCGGTCGTCTACATCTACCCGTTCGTCGTCCAGGTCTCGACGTCGCTCAAGACCAACGGCGACGCCGTGGCCAACCCGCTGGGGATCGTCCCGGACCCGTTGACGACCGCCGCGTTCCAGCGCCTGGCCGAGACCGACTTCCCCCTGTGGTTCACCAACTCGGTCATCGTCACCGTGTGCGTGACGGTCGGGCGGGTCTTCTTCAACTCGCTCGCCGGCTACGCGCTGGCCCGGCTGAAGTTCCGCGGCCGGGACGCGGTGTTCACGGCGATCCTCGCCGTCCTGGCGGTGCCCGGCATCGTGCTGCTCATCCCGAAGTTCCTCGTGCTCAACTACCTCGGGATCTACAACACCTACCCGGCGCTCATCGTCCCGCTGCTCGTCGACGCCGCCGGCGTCTTCATCATGAAGCAGTTCTTCGAGTCGATCCCCCCGTCGGTCGAGGAGGCGGCGCGCATCGACGGTGCCGGGACCTTCCGCATCTTCTGGTCGGTCGTCCTGCCGATGGCCCGGCCGGCGGTCATCACCCTGACGATCCTCTCCTTCCAGGGGTCGTGGAACGAGCTGGCGCACTTCATCATCGCCACCGACGACCCGAGCCTCTTCACGCTCACCCGCGGTGTCGGCCAGCTGACGTCGGGCGGTCTGGGCTCGGGCAACCAGTACCCCATCTCGATGGCGGCCGCGCTGCTCATGACCATCCCGTCGGCGATCATCTTCGCGGTGTTCCAGCGCTACTTCACCCAGGGCGCGAACGCGGGCGCCGAGAAGGGCTGAGACCCCTCGCGGCGACCCCGCGAGGAGACGAGCGCGCCGCCCCGGTCGGTGAGGTCCGGGGCGGCGCGTTCGTGTGTCCGGTGCGTCAGCGCACGAGGCTCCGCAGCACGTACTGGAGGATGCCGCCGTTGCGGTAGTAGTCCGCCTCGCCGGGGGTGTCGATGCGCACGACGGCCTCGAACGAGGTCTCCGTGCCGTCCTCGGAGGTCGCGACGACCGAGACCGTGCGCGGCGTCGAGCCGTCGTTGAGCGCCTCGATCCCCGTGACCGAGAACGTCTCCGTGCCCGTCAGGCCCAGCGACTCGGCGTTCTCGCCCTGCGGGTACTGCAGGGGCAGGACGCCCATCCCGATGAGGTTCGAGCGGTGGATGCGCTCGTAGGACTCGGCGACGACGGCCTTGACGCCGAGGAGCGCGGTGCCCTTGGCGGCCCAGTCGCGCGAGGACCCGGAGCCGTACTCCTTGCCCGCGAGGACGACGAGCGGCACCCCGGCCTCCTGGTAGGCGGCCGACGCGTCGTAGATCGACGTCTGCTCGCCCCCCGCGAGGAAGTTGCGGGTGAAGCCGCCCTCGACGCCGTCGAGGAGCTGGTTGCGCAGGCGGATGTTCGCGAAGGTGCCGCGGATCATCACCTCGTGGTTGCCACGGCGCGAGCCGTAGGAGTTGAAGTCCTTGCGCTCGATGCCGTGCTCGGCGAGGTAGCGGCCCGCGGGGCTGTCGCCCTTGATCGAGCCCGCCGGGCTGATGTGGTCGGTGGTCACCGAGTCGCCGAGCTTGGCAAGAACGCGCGCGCCGCTGATGTCGGAGACCGGCGAGGGCTCCATCTGCATGCCCTCGAAGTACGGGGGCTTGCGGACGTAGGTCGACTCGGCGTCCCATGCGAAGGTGTCACCCTCGGGCGTGGGCAGCGACTGCCAGCGCTCGTCACCGGCGAAGACGTCGGCGTAGTCCTTCTCGAACAGGTCGCGCGTGATCGCGCCGCGGATCGTCTCCTCGACGTCGGCCGGGGCCGGCCAGAGGTCGCGCAGGAAGACGTCGGTGCCGTCGGTGTCCTGGCCGAGGGCGTCGGACTCGAAGTCGAAGTCCATCGTGCCGGCGAGGGCGTAGGCGATGACGAGCGGCGGGCTCGCGAGGTAGTTCATCTTGACGTCCGGGTTGATCCGGCCCTCGAAGTTGCGGTTGCCCGAGAGCACCGCGGTGACGGCGAGGTCGTTCTCCTGGATGGCCGCCGAGATCTCCTCGTGGAGCGGGCCCGAGTTGCCGATGCACGTCGCGCAGCCGTAGCCGACGAGGTGGAAGCCGAGCTTCTCGAGGTAGGGCCACAGGCCGGCCGCCTCGTAGTAGCCGGTGACGACCTTGGAGCCGGGCGCCATCGAGGTCTTGACCCACGGCTTCGCGGTGAGGCCGCGGTCGACCGCGTTCTTCGCGAGGAGCGCGGCGGCGATCATCACCGACGGGTTCGAGGTGTTGGTGCACGAGGTGATCGAGGCGATCGAGACGATGCCGTGGTCGATCTCGAAGCTCGTGCCGTCGGAGAGCGTGACCGGGACGCGGCGGCTCGGGCGGCCGGCGGCGGTGCCCTCGTGGGCCGGCGCCTCGCCACCGTTCTGCCCGTCGGGGCTGCCCTGCGGGGTCGGGTCGGACGCCGGGAAGGACGAGGCCTCGCCGTCGGAGCCCTCCTCGTGCGCGACGTAGGTCGGGAGCACCTCGCGGAAGGCGGTCTTGGCCCGCGTCAGCTCGATGCGGTCCTGGGGGCGCTTCGGGCCGGCGATCGAGGGGACGACCGTCGTGAGGTCGAGCTCGAGCTTCTCGGAGAAGCGCGGCTCGGCGGCCGGGTCGAGCCAGAGGCCCTGCTCCTTGGCGTACGCCTCGACGAGGGCGACGTCCTCGTCGGCGCGGCCGGTGAGGCGCAGGTACTCGAGCGTGACGTCGTCGATCGGGAAGATCGCACAGGTGGAGCCGAACTCGGGGCTCATGTTGCCGATGGTCGCGCGGTTCGCGAGCGGGAGCGCGGTGACGCCGGCGCCGTAGAACTCGACGAACTTGCCGACGACACCGTGCTGGCGCAGCATGTCGGTGATCGTCAGGACGACGTCGGTCGCGGTGACGCCCGGGTTCATCTCGCCGGTCAGCTTGAAGCCGACGACGCGCGGGATGAGCATCGAGACGGGCTGGCCGAGCATCGCGGCCTCGGCCTCGATGCCGCCGACGCCCCAGCCGAGGACGCCGAGGCCGTTGACCATCGTCGTGTGACTGTCGGTGCCGACGCAGGTGTCGGGGTAGGCGACGCCGTCGCGGACCATGACCGTGCGGGCCAGGTGCTCGATGTTGACCTGGTGGACGATGCCGGTGCCCGGGGGGACGACCTTGAAGTCGTCGAAGGCGGTCTGGCCCCAGCGCAGGAACTTGTAGCGCTCGCCGTTGCGCTGGTACTCGATCTCGACGTTGCGCTCGAAGGCGTCGGCGCGGCCGAAGACGTCGATCTGGACCGAGTGGTCGATGACGAGCTCGGCCGGGGCGAGCGGGTTGATCTTCGAGGCGTCGCCGCCGAGGTCCTTCATCGCCTCGCGCATCGTCGCGAGGTCGACGACGCAGGGCACGCCCGTGAAGTCCTGCATGATGACGCGGGCCGGGGTGAACTGGATCTCGGTGTCGGGCTGGGCGTTCTCGTCCCAGCCGCCGAGGGCGCGGATGTGGTCCGCGGTGATGTTGGCGCCGTCCTCGGTCCGCAGGAGGTTCTCGAGGAGGACCTTGAGGCTGTACGGGAGGGACTCGCTGCCCTCGACCGTCGACAGCCGGTAGATGTCGTAGGACTTCTCGCCCACCTCGAGCGTGCCGTGGGCGTCGAAGCTGTTCGTGCTGGCCACCGGGTCTCCTTCCGGGTCGTTGCGTCGTCGCACGGACCCGCTATTTATCTTGACGTCAAGATATCTAACCACACCGGGTCGGTGGCGTCGAGCCTATGCCCGCACCAGCGACGGAGCGCGGCCACGCGAGGGCCGTTCACCGGGTGGTCAGAGCGCGTCGAGGACCTCGACCGTCCGCGCCCAGGCGTCGGAGCCGACGTCGACCTGGTCGAGGTGGTCGCCCGGGACCTCGACGAGCGTGGCCTCTCCCCCGGCCGCGCGCGCCGCGGCGACGTAGGCCTGCGACTGGGCGATCGGCACCGTCCCGTCGTCCGCGCCGTGGACGCACCACACCGGCACGTCGAGCGGCACGAGGGCCGTGGGGTCGGCCCACGCCCACGCGTCGGGGCGCTCCTGCGGCGAGCCGCCGAGGAACCCCGGGACCGCTCCCCCGCCGAGATCCTCGGCGTCGGCGGTGCGCAGGTCGAGGACACCGGCCTGGGACACGACGTGGGTGGGGACGACCCGCGCGGCCCGCCACCGGTCCAGCCGCGTCCGAGCCGCGGCCCAGACCGCGAGCTGGCCGCCCGCCGAGTGGCCGAGGGTCACGACCCGGCGGTCGCCGAGGCCCCGGTCGGCGAGGAGGTCGAGCGCGGCGGAGACGTCGTCGAGCGTCGCCGGCACGCCTCCCCCGTCGCCGACCCGGCGGTACTCGACGGCCAGCGCCGTCCAGCCGCGGCGCACGAGGTCGGCCGCGAGCGGGCGCGCCAGCGAGACGTCGTACTCGGCGAGCCAGAAGCCGCCGTGCAGCACGACGACGACGCCCCGCGAGTCACCGACGGGACGCGTCAGCTCGACGAACTGCGCCGGGTGCGGGCCGTAGGGGATGCGCTCGGCCGCCGGCGCTCCCGGGGACGCGTCGCCGGCGTCCGGCGACGACGAGCAGCCGGCGGCCAGCAGCGGGGCCCCGAGCGCGGACGCCAGCAGGGCGCGCCGCCCGGGCCGCCCGCTCACGCCGACGCGGGCTCGAAGAGGGCGACGCACTCGACGTGGTGCGTCATCGGGAAGGCGTCGAAGGCTCGCAGCGACACGAGCCGGTACCCGCGCGCCAGCAGAGCCGCGGTGTCGCGGGCGAGGGCGGCGGGGTCGCACGCGACGTAGGCGACGGCCCGCGGGGCGAGGTCCGCGACGGCCCCGACGACGGCCGGGCCGGCCCCGGTGCGCGGCGGGTCGAGGACGACGACGTCGGCCCGCTGCGGCAGCAGCGGCGAGCGGGCCGGTCGCCGCCCACGGCTGCGTCCCGTCCCGCGGCGCCGGTCGGTGCGCGCCAGCCCGAACGCGTCGTCGACCCGTGCCCCGAGGACGGCGACGTTGCCCGCGGGGCCGAGGTCGGCGCTCGCGCGCTCGACGGCGTCGCGGTCGGCCTCGACGGCGACGACCTGGCCCTCGTGGCCCACGGCCTCCGAGAGAGCGGCGGCGAACAGGCCGACCCCGCTGTAGAGGTCGAGCGCGCGCTCCCCCGGCCGCACCCGCAGGCCGTCGAGGACGGCGGTGAGGAAGGTCGTCGCGGCGCCCGGGTGCACCTGCCAGAAGCCGCGGGCCGACACGGTGAAGTCGTGGGCGAAGCCCGGGCGACCCTCGGTGGCCGCGACCTCGACCCGCTCGGTGACCTCGGCGACCGGCCCGCCGGGCACCTCGACCGCGACGGGCGCACCGACGGAGGGCGCGACGGCGTCGACCGCCTCGGCGCCCGGCCAGGTGCGCTCGGTGACGCGCAGCACGTCGACCCCGGGGGCAGCGATGCGGCAGTGGTCGACCGGCACGACCTCGTGCGAACGGTGGCGGCGCAGGCCCGCACGACCCTCGGCGTCGACGGCGAACTCGACGCGGGTGCGCCAGTCCAGGCCGCCGTCGTCGCCGGGCACCGGCTCGACCTCGACGTCGACCTCGAGCCCGGCGAGGCGGCTCATCTGCTCGCGGACGACACCGGCCTTGAGGCGGCGCTGGCCGTCGAGCGCGACGTGCTGGAGGTCGCAGCCGCCGCAGCGGCCGGGGCCGCTCCACGGGCAGGGCGGCGTCACGCGGTCCGCGGAGGCCTCGATCACCTCGACGGCGTCGGCGCGCACGAAGCGTCCGCCGGAGCCGAGCTCGGTGACCCGGGCCCGCACCCGCTCGCCGGGAAGTGTGTGCCGCACGAAGAGGACCTGGCCCGCGGCCCGCGCGATGGAGTGGCCGCCGTGGGCGAAGGCCGTGACGTCGACGTCGACCTCGTCGCCGACCGCGAGGCCCTCGGGGTGCTCCGCCATCACTCGCCGCGGCGGACGTCGCCGGCGACCGGGCCGTCCATCCGCTCCTCGGCGCCCTCGGACGACGCGAGCTGCCACGGCACCGACGACACCATGACGCCGGGCGTGAAGAGCAGGCGGGTGCGCAGCCGCAGCGCGCTCTGGTTGTGCAGGATCTGCTCCCACCAGTGCCCGACGACGTACTGCGGGATGTAGACGACGACGATGTCGCGCGGGTTGTCGGTGCGGATCGACTTGACGTAGTCGAGCACCGGCCGGGTGATCTCGCGGTACGGGCTGTCGAGGGCCTTGAGGGGCACCGGGATGTCGCGCCGGTCCCACTCCTGCTGCAGGCCCTTGGTCTCGTCGGCGTCGACCGAGACGGTGATCGCCTCGAGCACCGACGGCCGGGTGGCCCGCGCGTAGGCCAGCGCCCGCAGCGTCGGCTTGTGGATCTTCGCCACGAGGACGATGGCGTGGACGCGCGAGGGCAGCATCTGCGCCTTGGTGTCGCGCTCCTCGACGCTCAGCTCGTCACGGACGTGGTCGTAGTGCTTGCGGATCGCGAGCATGAGGAAGAACAGGACCGCCATCGCCGCGATCGCGTAGCCCGCGCCGTGGGTGAACTTCGTGAGCAGCACGACGACGAGCACCGTGCCCGACATCGCCGCCCCGATGGCGTTGATGACGCGGCTGCGCATCATCCGGGCCCGCGCCGACGGGTCCCGCTCGACGCGCAGGAACCGGTTCCAGTGCCGCACCATCCCGATCTGCGACAGCGTGAACGACACGAAGACGCCGACGATGTAGAGCTGGATGAGCCGGGTGACGTCGGCGTTGAACACGACGACGAGCGCGGCGGCCGCGCCGGCGAGGATGAGGATGCCGTTGGAGAAGGCGAGCCGGTCGCCGCGGGTGTGCAGCTGGCGCGGCAGGAACCCGTCGCGGGCGAGGATCGAGCCGAGGACCGGGAAGCCGTTGAAGGCCGTGTTCGCGGCGAGCACGAGGATGAGGCCGGTGACGATCGAGACGACGACCACCCCGAGGTGGAAGTCGGAGAAGACGGCCTTCGACACCTGGCCCATGACGGTGTCCTGGATGTAGCCGTCGCCGACCGGGACCCCGTCGCGCAGCAGCTGGTTGGCCTCGTCGTCGGCGTAGTGCACGCCGGTCCAGGAGGCCAGCGTGATCATCGACATGAGCATCGTCACCGAGACCACGCCCATGAGGAGCAGGGTCGTCGCGGCGTTGCGGCTCTTGGGCTTCTTGAACGCCGGGACGCCGTTGGAGATGGCCTCGACGCCGGTGAGCGCCGCGCAGCCGGACGAGAAGGCGCGCAGCAGCAGGAAGGCCATCGCGACGGTGCCGAGCTCCTCGAAGCCGCTCTCGGCGCGCAGGGTCAGCGAGGCGCTCTCGGCGAGCGGGAGGTCCCCGGAGACCTTGCGGAAGAAGCCGAACGCCGCCATCCCGAGGACGCTGGCCATGAAGAGGTAGGTGGGGATGGCGAAGGCCGTCCCCGACTCGCGCACGCCGCGCAGGTTCATCGCCGTGAGCGCGACGATGATGAGCACCGCGACGATCGCCTCGTGCCCGCGGACGAACCCGAAGGCGGCCGCGGCGTTCTGCACGCCCGACGAGACGGACACCGCCACGGTGAGGACGTAGTCGACGAGCAGCGCGCTCGCCACCGTCAGGCCGGCGCGCGGGCCGAGGTTGACGCTCGCGACCTCGTAGTCACCGCCGCCGCTGGGGTAGGCGTGCACGTTCTGCCGGTAGCTCATGATGACGATCGCCATGACGACGACCACGACGAGCGCGATCTTCCACGACTGCGTCAGGGCGAGCGTCCCGCCCGCCAGGCCGAGGGTCAGGAGGATCTCGTCGGGGGCGTAGGCCACCGACGACAGCGCGTCGCTCGCGAAGACGGGCAGGGCGAGCTTCTTCGGCAGGAGCGTCTCGCCGAGACGGTCGCTGCGCATCGCCCGCCCGAGGATGACGCGCTTGACGAGACGTCCGGGTGTTGACACGAGGACAACTGTAGGCAGAACCGCACGCCACGCGTGCACGTCCCGGACTGCGGTCCGTCCGCTGCGGGCGCGTAGTAGCGTCCCTGTCGTGCACTTCGTGATCATGGGCTGCGGCCGTGTCGGCGCCTCGCTCGCCCGAGCCCTCGAGCGAGCCGGCCACGAGGTCGCCGTCGTCGACCAGGAAGAGGACGCCTTCCGGCGCCTCGGCACCTCCTTCGAGGGGCGCACGGTCACCGGCGTCGGCTTCGACCGCGACACGCTGCGGGCGGCCGGCATCGAGGACGCCTACGCCTTCGCCGCGGTCTCCAGCGGCGACAACTCCAACATCCTCGCCGCCCGCGTGGCCCGCGAGAAGTTCGGCGTCGAGAACGTCGTCGCGCGCATCTACGACCCCGGTCGCGCCGAGATCTACCAACGGCTGGGCATCCCCACCGTCGCCACGGTCAAGTGGACGAGCGACCAGATGCTGCGCCGGCTGCTCCCGCAGGGCCACGTGCCGGAGTTCACCGACCCGTCGGGCCACGTCGTCATCGCCGAGATCCCGGTCACCGCCGCGTGGATCGGCCGCCGCTTCAGCGAGCTCGAGACGGCCACCGAGGGCCGGCTCGCCTACGTGACCCGGCTCGGCGACGGGTTCATCCCCGGCACCGACACCGTCTACCAGGAGGGCGACCTCGTGCACCTCGCCCTGCTGCGCGAGCACCTCGCCACCGCCGAGCGCGTCCTCGACGCGCCGCCCCCCGCCCACTGACCCCGAAAGGCTCCTTCATGCGCGTCGTCATCGCCGGAGCGGGCTCGGTCGGGCGGTCCATCGCCCGCGAGCTCATCCGCAACGGCCACTCGGTGCTCCTCGTCGACCGTGAGGCCGACGGCGAGCGCGTCTCGAAGGTCCCCGACGCCAGCTGGCTGCAGGCCGACGCCTGCGAGATCGACACCCTCTCCGAGGCCGGGCTCGCCGAGTGCGACGTCGTCGTCGCCGCGACCGGTGACGACAAGGTCAACCTCGTCCTCTCGCTCCTCGCGAAGACCGAGTTCGGCGTGCCGCGCACCGTCGCCCGCGTCAACAACCCGAAGAACGAGTGGATGTTCGACGAGGCCTGGGGCGTCGACGTCGCCGTCTCGACCCCGCGCCTGATGACCGCCCTCGTCGAGGAGGCCGTGAGCGTCGGCGACCTCGTGCGCATCTTCGAGTTCCAGCAGGGCCGGGCGATGATGGTCGAGATGACCCTGCCGCTCGGCAGCCCCTACGCCGGCGCGCGCGTCGGCGACGTGCCCTTCCCCGCCGACACCGTCCTCACCGGCATCATCCGCGACGGGCACCCGATCGCGCCGAGCCGCGACGACGCGCTCGAGCCGCTCGACGAGCTCCTCTTCGTCACCACGCCCGAGGCCGAGTCCGACCTCGAGTCGCTGCTCTCCCCCGGTCGCCGCCAGAAGCGCGAGGAGGACGAGGGCGCCTGAGCCGCAGGCGCCTTCGGACGCCGCTCAGGCGTCGCGACCGGCCAGCGGCTCGTCGGCGCCGTCGCCCGCGGCGGGCCCGCGACCGGGCTCCAGCGGGGTGTGGCCCGAGACGAGCAGCCAGCCCATGACGGCGATCCCGCCCACCCACAGCGGCCAGCCGAGGACGACCTTGGCGACACCCAGCAGCGCCACCTGCTCGCCGAGGTAGAGCGGCACCATGACGGCGAGCCGGATGACGTAGAGCGCGACGAGCACCCACGTGAGCCGGACGCAGACGCGGACCATCCCGGCGTCGCGGCGCCAGCCGAACGGGTCCTCGGCGGCGCGGGGGTCCCCGGCGCCGACGATGAAGCCGACGGCGGGCCAGCGGGTGAGGATCGAGACGACCGTCGCGACGAGGAAGCCGGCGCTCGTGAGGATGCCGGGCAGGAAGGCGTCCTGGGCCTCGCCGGAGCGCAGCGCGAAGAACGCCGCGATGCCGGTCGCGAGGACCGCCCCCAGCACGTGCTGGAGCGAGGAGCGCTGGACGAGGCGCAGCACCGCGAGGACGAGCGCCACGCCGATCGCCGTGATCGCCGCGACCTTGACGTCGTGGTCGGTCACCGACCACGCGACGACGAAGACGACCGTGGGCAGGGCGGTCTCGACCGAGCCACGCCACCCGCCGAGCGCCACCGAGAGGCGGTGGCGGATCAGCGCCTCGACGGTCTCGGCCGCGGGCGCAGGCGTGGCGGCGCTCACTGCTTCGGGAGGATCTCGTAGGCCGGGTTGAAGATCGTCTGCACGCCCCGGACCGTCGTGACCCGCCCGCGGGCCCGGACGAAGGTCCCCGGCTCGATGCCGCCGATCGAGCGACGGCCGACCCAGACGAGGTTGACCGCGCCCTTGCCGTCCCAGACCTCGGCGACGAGGGCGGGCACGCTGCGGCGCGGCGGCAGCGTCACGGCGCGGACCGAGCCGCACACGCAGGCCGAGAAGCGCGGCGCGAGGGCCGACAGGTCGTCGCCGCCCTCGGACGCCGACTGCTGCTGGAGCTCGTCGGCGTCCTGCTCCAGCGGCGTGCGCGAGAGGTCGCGCAGGCGCTCGCGGAGGGTCATCACCGCACCTCGGTGATCTCGGGGCCGCGCTCGAACGGGTCGAGCGTCGTGGTGCCGTCGGCGTCGTCGGCCTCCTCGACGGGGGCCTGCTCGTCGGGGCCGTCGGTCGGCAGGCGCAGCGGCAGCAGCTCGCGCGGGGCCATCGGGTCCGTGCCGCGGACGACGACGACCTGGCGCAGGACCTCGAGGAGCGGCTCGGCCGCCTCGTCGTCGATGGCCGCGCGGCCGGAGAGGACCCCGCGCAGGAACCAGCGGGGGCCGTCGACGCCGACGAAGGTCGCGGGCGCGAAGACGGTGCGCCCGTCGGGGCCGGCGGAGGGCAGGCGCGTGCGCAGCCGGGTGCCGAGGTCGCTCACGACCTCCTCGACGGTGCCGCCCTGGCGCTCGACGGACATCGCGATCTCGCGGCGGATGTCGGTCCACAGGCCCTCGGTGCGGGGTGCGGCGAAGGCCTGCATCTGCAGGGCCGAGTCGCCGACGACGGCGGTCGCGGCGTTGACGACCTGCGTCTCCTGCTCGACCTCGAGGCGCAGCTCCATCCCCGCGACACCGCGCACCCAGAGGGCGCCGAGGTCCAGGCGACCGTCGCGGCCGTCGACCTCGCTGACGTCGAAGGGGCCGCCGGTGCGGTCGGCCGACTCGGCCTCCGGCGCCTCGGTGGCGTCGTCCTCGACGGTGGTGGCGTCCTCGGCCTCCGGCGCGGACGCCGGCTCGGTCTCGGTGCGCTTGCTCCTGCGGAAGATGCTCACGGCGGTGGTCCTCGAAACGTGTGGTGGTCGGTGGGTCAGGCGGTGTCGGTCGGGCCGAAGCCCCCGGTGGACCCGTGTCCAGTCTCTCCCCGGGCGCTGCCGGGAAGCGAATCGGCGGCGGAGAAGTCCGCGTGGAGGTACTCCTGGACGACGAGCTGGGCGATCCGGTCACCGACGCGCACCGTGAAGCTCTCGGTGGGGTCGAGGTTGACCAGGTTGACCAGGACCTCGCCGCGGTAGCCGGAGTCGACGGTGCCGGGAGCGTTGACGATGCTCACGCCGTGCCGGGCCGCGAGGCCCGAGCGGGGGTGCACCAGCCCCACGGTGCCGGGGGGCAGCGCCAGCGCGATGCCCGTCGGGACGAGGGCCCGCTCCCCCGGGGCCAGGGTCACCTCGGCGACGCTGCTGAGGTCGGCCCCGGCGTCCCCCTCCCGGCCGTAGCGCGGGAGGACGGCGTCGTCGTGCAGCCGCCGGACGGCGACGGGCACACGGGTCGGGCCTCCCACGGGTGCGGTCGTCCTCAGGCCGCGCAGTCGCGGCAGACGAGGGCGCCGCCGGCGTCGCTCGCGAGCTGGCTGCGGTGGTGGACGAGGAAGCACTGCGAGCAGGTGAACTCGTCCGCCTGGCGCGGGAGCACCCGCACCGAGAGCTCCTCGCCCGAGAGGTCGGCGCCGGGCAGCTCGAAGCCCTCGGCCTGCTCGGTCTCGTCGATGTCGACGCTGGAGGAGCGCGAGTCGACGCGCCGGTTCTTCAGCTCCTCGATCGAGTCCTCGGAGACGTCCTCCTCGGTCTTGCGAGGAGCGTCGTAGTCGGTAGCCATCTGGGTTCCACCCTTCGTCGTGGCGATCGGCCCGGACAACGCACGGGGTGGCGTCTTTGTGCCCGGTGGGACGATCGTGCGCGCCAGATTGTGCACCATCCCCCGACGCCCCCGCCACGCGGGTCCAGCCCCCGACCCGGGCCGGCCGGGCCGGTGCGTCAGGCGGGCTGCCCGAGGCTCCCGACGTGCCGTGCGGTGAGGGGCCGCACGAGCGCCGCGAGGGCCTCCGCGAGCCCCGGGGCGGCGGCCCAGGTGAGGTCGCGCGAGGCGACCTCGTCGGTGCTGCCGCCGACGACGGCGCCGGCCTCGCGGGCCACGAGCTCGCCGGCGGCGCGGTCCCAGGCGTTGAGGCCGCTCTCGTAGTAGGCGTCGAGCCGGCCGGTGGCGACGGCGCAGAGGTCGAGGGCGGCGCTGCCGTGCCGGCGCACGTCGCGCACGCGCGGGAGGACCTCGGCCAGGACGGTGGCCTGCCGGGCGCGGACCGCGGCGTCGTAGCCGAACCCGGTGCCGACGAGCGCGAGCGCGAGGTCGTCGGTGGCGCGGACCCGCAGGCGCCGGGTGCCGGCGCCGCTCGTCAGCCAGGCACCACCCCCGAGGTGGGCGTGGTGCAGCTCGTCGCGCTCGGGGTCGAGGACGGCGCCGGCGACGCCGCGCCAGGCCCCCGGCCGGGTCGGGTCGCCGACGACGGCCGCCACCGAGACCGCGTACGCCGGCACGCCGTAGAGGTAGTTCGTCGTCCCGTCGATGGGGTCGACGACCCACGTGACCCCGCTGGTCCCCTCGCGGCCGCCCTCCTCCTCGCCGAGCACGGCGTCGTCGGGGCGCAGCGCGCCGAGGCGCTCGAGCAGCAGCTCCTGGCTGCGCTGGTCCATCTCGGTCACGACGTCGGTGCCCGTGGACTTGGTGCTGAAGCCGAGGTCGGCCGGCCGCTCGTCGCGCACGAGCGCGCCGGCCTCGCGCGCGACGCGGCAGGCGACGTCCTCGAGGTGGGCGAGGTCGAGCCCGGCGGGCACGTCGGGGAGCATCAGTCGCTGCCGCAGAGGGCCGGCTTCGCGACCCGCAGGTTCGGGCAGCACCCGGGTGCGCAGGTCGAGGGCCGGACGTCGCCGGGCAGCCACGACTCGGGGACGACGACCTCGCCGCGCGCCTCGGCGGCCCGCTCGAGCAGGAGGTCGACGAGGCCCTCGACGAACTCGTCGTCGGCATGCGGCGTGGGGACGCGGACGAAGGGCACCCCGACGCGCTCGGCGGTCTCGGCGGCCTCGGTGTCGAGGTCGTGGACGACCTCCATGTGGTCGGACACGAAGCCGATCGGGACGCAGACGACGGGGGCCTTCGACTCGGCGGCCAGCTCCTCGATGCGGTCGTTGACGTCCGGCTCGAGCCACGGCTGGCTCGGCGGGCCGGAGCGCGAGCAGAAGACCAGCTCGCCGCGCAGCTCGACGCCCAGCTCGGCGCCGACGACCTCGTCGAGCCGGCGGCCCAGGCGCAGGTGCTGGTCGGTGTAGAGGTTGCCCTCGCCGTCGCCCGGCCCGGACGTGTCGTCCATCGCGAGCGGGATCGAGTGCGTGACGTAGAGGATGCGCGCGGCGGCCGGGTCGTCGAGGCCGCGCAGCGCGGTGGCGAGCGCCCGGGCCCACGCGGCGCCCAGGCGCGGGTGGTGGACGTACTGGCGCACCTTGTCCACGTGGAGGCCGTCGCCGGCCGGGCCGACCTGCTCCATCGCGCTCGCGAGGTCCTCGCGGTACTGCCGGCACGAGGAGTAGCAGGAGTAGGCGCTCGTGAAGAGCGAGACGACCCGCGTGGCTCCGCCGTCGAGGGCCTCGTGCAGGGCGTCGGCGAAGAAGGGCTCGGAGTTGCGGTTGCCCCAGACGACCGGGACCTCGATGCCGCGCCGCTCCAGCTCGGCCCGCAGGCGGGCGAGGAGGTCGCGGTTGAGGTCGTTGATCGGGCTGCGGCCGCCGCGGGCGTAGTAGTGCTCGCCGACGGCCACCAGCCGCTCGTCGGGGATGTTGCGGCCGGCCGTCACGCGCCGGAGGAAGGGCATCACCTCGTCCTCGGACTCGGGCCCCCCGAAGGAGCCCAGCAGGACGACGTCGTAGGGGGCGAGGTCGCCGGTCGCAGCGGTCATGGCACGAGGTTATCCGGGCAATCGACGGACACCCGGCGTGGGCTCCACCCTCGACATGCGCGAGGGTGGCATCGTCATCCCCACGACCAGCGACCCGGGAGTACGGACATGCAGGACCTTCGCCTCATCGGCGTCCACGAGGACGGTCAGCACCTCCTGCTCGCGGACGCCGAGGGTGGCCGGTTCCGGCTGCCGCTCGACGAGCCGCTGCGCGCCGCCGCCCGGCGCGACCGCCCCCGCCTCGGCCAGCTCCAGATCGAGATGTCCGGCGGCATGCGCCCGCGCGAGGTGCAGGCCCTCATCCGTCGGGGACTGTCGGCGCAGGAGGTCGCCGAGCGCTCCGGCTGGCCGGTCGAGAAGGTCCACCGCTTCGAGGGGCCGATCCTCGCCGAGCGCGAGCACGTCGCCCGTGTCGCCCGCCGCTGCGCCGTCGGCACCCGCGGCCCGGCCCCGGTCACCCTCGAGGACCGCGTCGCCGAGCGGCTGCGCGACCGCGACGTCGACCGCGACGCCGTCGAGTGGGACTCCGCCCGTGACGACGAGGGCGTCTGGCAGGTGTCGATGGTCTTCGGCGCCGGCGGTCGCCAGCGCACCGCCACCTGGCTCTACGAGCCGCTCGGCGGCTCGGTCACCCCGACGAACGACGAGGCCCGCTGGCTGAGCGAGGACACCGTCTCGGGCCTGGTGCCCACGCCGCACCGCGCCCCGACCCCGGGCGACCTCGACGTCTACGACGTCGACGCCGACGGCGGCATCGAGCGGTCCGGTGGCTCGTCGGCGCCGCGGGCCCGCGAGGCCCACGAGCCGATCGACCTCATGGCCGCGATGCGCGAGCACAGCGCGCGTGGTCGTCGTTCCAAGCGGCGCACCTCCCCCACGGCCACCCCCGGCGAGGACGACGCCCGCCCCGACGCGCTCCCCATCGAGGAGCTCGCCCTCGACCCGGTGCTCGCGCCGCCGCCGCCCGCGGCCCGCGCCCGCAAGCCGGTCCAGGAGCACCTCGAGGAGCCGACCGCGTCGAGCGAGGTCGTCGGCGGCTTCCCCGAGGACGACGCCCGCGAGGAGGCCGAGGCCGCGGAGGCGGAGCGCGCCGTCCGCGAGGCTCCCGTGACCCCGCCCGCGCCGCCCGCCGCTCCGCCGGAGCGCCCGGCCGCCTCGGCCCGCCCGTCCTCCGGCCGCAAGGGTCGTCCGAGCGTCCCCAGCTGGGACGACATCGTCTTCGGCACCAAGGGCTCCGGCCCCAGCTGACGCTGCGCCTCGTCCCGCCACCCACGGGCGGTTCGAGGTGAAGGAGGACCCTCTCGCGGTCGGGTTTCACCTCGTCCCGCCACCCACGGGGTGGTTCGAGGTGAAGAGGGACCCTCTCGCGGTCGCGTTTCACCTCGACCGGTGGGTCCGAGGTGCTGCGACGGGGTCGAGGTATCCGGCCGTTCCCTGGCACCGGCGAGATACCTCGACCGGATGCTGACGTCGCCGGGTCGAGGTGAAGAGGGACCCTCTCGCGGTCGCGTTTCACCTCGACCCGGGGATTCCTCGACGCGTCGAGGGGCCGATGGGTCAGGCCGGGGGCGGGACCGGGCAGGCGTCGAGGTCGAACGGCAGCACGTCCGGCGTCGGGGAGGCCTGGCGTGCGGCGTGGCTGTTCATCCGCCGCATGTGGTGGCGCCGGCAGAGCACCTCGTACTCGACGAGGCCCTCGCTCGCGGTCGCGGTGTCGCCGACGACGACCTGCGCCCCCTCGACGACCATGACGCCGTCGACGATGCGCGCGTTGTGCGTGGCCCGGCGGCCGCACCAGCACAGGGCCTCGACCTGGAGGACCTCGACGCGGTCGGCGAGCTCGATGAAGCGGCGCGACCCGGGGAAGAGCTCGGTGCGGAAGTCGGCGGTGATGCCGAACGCCGTGACGGAGATGCCGAGCTCGTCGACGAGCCGGGCCAGCTGCTCGACCTGCCGGGGCGTGTAGAACTGCGCCTCGTCGCAGATGACGTAGTCGACCCGGGCGCCGACGGTCAGGCGCTCGACGACGACGTCCCAGAAGTCGAGGTCGTCACCGACCTCGACGGCGCTCGTCTCGAGCCCGAGGCGCGAGGAGAGGACCGACTCCCCCGCCCGGTCCAGCTTCGTGAAGATGATGCCCTGCCGGTCGCGGGCGCGCTGGTTGTGGTCGATCTGCAGGGCAAGGGTCGACTTGCCGCAGTCCATCGTCCCCGAGAAGAACACCAGATCCGCCACGGGCGAACACCCTAGGCGACGCGGGCCGGGGCGTGGACCACCGGCACGTCGAGCTCCTCGGCGGTCAGGGCGCCGTGCATCCCCGCGAGGGCGAGGAGCTGCGGGCGCATCCGGGAGGAGTCGACGAGGCAGAAGTCGTCGTGCGCGACGACGACGAGGTCGCCGATGCGCGGCAGGTGCGCCGGGTCGACCGGCCCGAACCAGCCGGCGGCCACGGCGTCGGCGCGGTGGACCACGCTCGCGCGCCCGCCGAGCCACGCCGACCAGGCGGCGGCGACGTCGTCGGCGGCTCCGGGACGGCAGTAGACGTGCGTGGCCCGCGGCTCCCCGCCGAGCAGGTGCACCCCGTCGAGCATCGCGGGCTCGTGGGCGACGTCGAGGCGGTTCTCCTGCGGGCAGAGCACCATCCCGTGGTCCGCGGTGACGGTGAGCGAGGCGTCGCCGGGCAGGCCGGCGGCCAGGCGCGCGAGCTCGCGGTCGACGGCCTCGAGCTCCTCGGTCCACTCGAAGGACTCCGGGCCGTGGACGTGGCCGAGCTTGTCGACCTCGCCCCAGTAGAGGTAGACGAGCGAGCGGGGCGAGGAGCGGACGGCCTGGAGCGCGACGTCGACGCGGGCCGCGAGCGCGTCGGCGGCGCGGAACCTGCCGCCGCGCAGGGCCGCCCGGGTCAGGCCGGAGCCGTCGAAGAACCCCGGGCCGATGCGCGTGACGGCGACCCCGTCGGCCTGCGCCCGCTCGAACCACGTCGGCAGGCTCTGCCAGCGCTCGGGGACGGGACCGTCCTCCCAGGACAGCTCGTTGAAGACGCGGTCCTCCCCCGGCACCATCACCTCGTAGCCGAGCATCCCGTGCGCCCCCGAGGGCGAGCCGGTGCCGAAGGTGCCCATCGACGTCGCCGTCGTCGAGGGGAAGCCGGCCGGCACCCGGCGGGTCGAGCCGGCGAGCGAGCGCAACCAGGGCGCGTGGCCGAGGCGGCGCGAGAGCTGCGCGGCGCCGAGGCCGTCGACGAGGACGACGACGGCGCGGCGGGCCGGCGCGAGCCCGAGGGCGCCGACGGCGCCGGGGACGCCGAGCGACGCGCAGATGCTCGGGAGGACGTCGGCGAGGCTGCCGGAGGCGTAGTCGGGTGCGGCGGGGAGGGGCACGCGTCAGCGCTGCCCGATGGCGCCGGACAGCTCGCGCGCGAACGCCAGCGCCCGCTGCAGCTTGTCGTCGCCGTCGGCCGCGGCCGAGATGCGCAGCGCGATGTCGTCGCCGGTGATCGTGCCCTCGTAGCCGTGGTCGGCGTCGCAGTCGGGGTCGCTGCACGTGGCCGGGACCATGTCGACGCGCGCGACGGTGCCCCAGCCGAGGGTGAGCGTCACCTCGCGGCCGAGCGTGCCGGGCACGTAGGACTCGGGCTTCTCGACGACGTGGGTGAGCATGACGCCCTTGACCGCCGAGAGCGGGATCGACTCGGTCGTCGCGGTCGCGACCTCCTGCGGCGCCGGCGGCTCGTCGGCGTGGTCGTCGGCGTGCGCGATGAGCAGCCGGGTCGGGGTGAGGACCAGCACGGTGATGTGGCGCCGGACGACGTCGCGGTCGAAGGTCGTCTCGAGGTGCACGAGGTGGTTGTCGATGCGCTCGGTCCCCAGCGCCGCCGAGACGACGTCCGCGACGAGCGCCGGGAAGTACCCGGCGCGGTCGATCGAGGAGATGAGGTCCGCCGGGAGGGCGGGAGCGTGGTGGGCGCTGGTCATGGGGGCCATTGTGCCGCGCCCCGGCGACGGTCCCCGCCGACACCGCCGATCAGGTGAGCGAGCGGCGTCCGGGGTCGATCCGCCGGGGCGCCGGCGCGACGGAGATCTCGGCCCCGAGCACCTCGACCCCGCCGGGGTGCGCGTTGACCGGGTTGAGCACGAGGGAGGCGACCTCGGGCATGTCGTCGGCGAGCACCGAGATGCGCGCGATGAGGTCGGCGAGCGCGGCGCGGTGCACGGGCGTCTGCCCGCGGTAGCCGTGGAGGACCGGGGCGGCCTTGACCGACGAGATGAGCTCGGAGACGGTGACGTCGGTCAGGGGCGGGATGCGGTAGGCGACGTCGCCGAGAAGCTCGGTCGGCAGGCCGGCCACCGAGAAGCCGATGACCGGGCCGAAGAGCGGGTCCTCGTCCGACGAGACGACGCACGCCACGCCCTGGCTGGCCATCCGCTGGACGACGAAGCGGTCGGCCTGCAGCGGGGCGAGCCGCTCGCTGAGCGAGGCCCAGGCGGCGCGCAGCGAGCGCTCGCCGTCGAGGTCGACGCGCACGCCGCCCGAGCCGCCCTGGTGGCGGACCATCGGGGCGACGGACTTGAGGACGACCGGGTACCCGACCCGCTCGGCCGCGGCGACGGCGTCCTCGACGGACGCGACCTCCTGCTGGCCCCAGAGGTCGACGCCGTAGGCCGACAGGAGCGCGGTCGCCTCGTCGTGGGTGAGCCGGCGGCCGTTGGGGTGCACCGACAGGACGGTCTCGACGACGTCCTCGGCCACCCGCCGGTTGATGCCGACCGGCGCGACGGGGGTGCCGTGCTCGCGGGCCCGCCACTGCCCGTAGCGGGTCGCGGCCGCGAGCGCGCGCACGGCGTCCTCGGGCATCGCGTAGACGGGGATGGCGCGGCTCTCGCCGCCGGTGCCCGTCACCGAGCCGCGGTCGTCGACGCCGCGCAGCCCGAGGAAGGTCGCGACGCACGGCTTGTCGGAGTCGGCGGCCGCGGCCCGCACGGCGGCGGCGACGTCGGCGTCGCCGGTCGCGAGCGGCGGGATGAAGCACGAGACGACCGAGTCGACCCCGGGGTCCTCGAAGGCGCGGCGCAGGGCGGCGTGGAAGTCCTCGGCCGAGGCCTCGCTCGGCAGGCTGACCGGGCCGTGCGCGACCGTCAGCCCCCAGCTGGCGCAGGCGTCGCCGGTCAGCGCCCCGAGCGCGGCGGAGTTGCCGACGACGGCCACCCGGTCGCCCGCGGGCAGCGGCTGGTGGACGACGAGCTGGCCGACGTCGAAGAGCTGGTGGACGTTCTCGACGCGGATGACGCCGGCCTGGTTGAGCATCGCCCGGAAGACCTCGGGGCGGGCCTTGGTCTCGCGCACCTCGTGCCCCGGCGGCACCCCGAAGCGCGAGACGCCCGACTTGACGACGATGACCGGCTTGATCCGCGCGAGCTTGCGCGCGATCCGCGAGAACTTGCGCGGGTTGCCCATCGACTCCAGGTAGAGGCCGACCGCGTCGGTCGAGGCGTCGTCGATCCAGTACTGCATGAAGTCGTTGCCGGACACGTCCGCCCGGTTGCCGGCCGAGCCGAAGGTCGAGATGCCCAGGTTGCGCCGGGCGGCCGACGCGAGCACCGCGATGCCGAGCGCCCCCGACTGCGCGAACAGCCCGAGCCGGCCCGGCGGCGGAAGGGTCGGGGCGAGCGTGGCGTTGAGCCGCACCCCGGGGTCGTTGTTGATGATGCCGAACGAGTTCGGCCCGATGACGCGCATCCCGGCCCCGCGGGCCCGCCGGACGAGCTCGGCCTGCCGCGCGGCGCCCTCCGGCCCGTCCTCGGCGAAGCCCGCGGAGACGACGAGCAGCGCCTTGACCCCGACCTCGGCGCAGTCGTCGACGACGTCGAGGACCGCCTCGGCGGGCACGGCGATGATCGCGAGGTCGACCGTCCCCGGCACGTCGCGCACCGTGGGGTAGCAGGTGAGCCGGCGCACCTTCTTCGAGCTGGGGTTGACCGGCACGACGCGCCCCGCGAACCCCGACTCCAGGAGCCGGTCGAGCAGCTGCCCGCCGAAGGTGTCGGTGCGCCGGCTCGCGCCGACGACGGCGATGGTGTCGGGGGTGAGGACCGAGCGCAGGCTCTGGGCCTCGGCGCGGTGCTCTCGGCTCATCTCGACCGCGCGCGAGCGGTCGGTCGGCTCGATGTCGAAGCCGACCTCGACGACGCCGTCCTCGACCCGCCGCGCGACCTCGTACCCCGCGTCGGAGAAGACGGCGAGCATCTTGCGGTTCTGCGGGAGGACCTCGGCGGTGAACCGGGCGATGCCGACGTCGCGGGCGATGGCCGCGAGGTGCTCGAGCAGCACCGACCCGATGCCCTTGCCCTGGTAGTGGTCGCTGATGTTGAAGGCGACCTCGGCGCTGCGGGCGTCGAGCCGGTCGAAGCGCCCGACGCCGATGATCTCCTCGCGCATCGTCACGACGAGCGCGACGCGGTCGGTGTAGTCGACGTGGGTGAACCGGTGCACGTCGGCGTCCGAGAGCCGGCGCAGCGGCGCGAAGAAGCGCAGGTAGATCGACTCGTCGGACTGCGCGTTGTGGAAGCGGCGCAGGGCATCGCCGTCGGCGGGGCGGATCGGGCGGACGCTGGCCACCGTGCCGTCGCGGAGCACCACGTCGGCCTCCCACGCGATGGGGTAGCCCGGGGGGAGCGTCTCCTCCGCCATGCCGCCCATCCTGCCACCCCCGGGTGACGGACGCGTGACGGGCACACTGTCCGCGTGGAGCTCGACGAGGCCGTCCGACGACGGCGCATGGTCCGACGGTTCGACCCCGACGCGCCGGTGCCCGAGGAGGTCGTGCGCGACCTCGTGGCGCTCGCCGTCCGCGCCCCGAGCGCCGGCTTCAGCCAGGGCTGGGACTTCGTGGCGCTGCTGGACGCGGCCGACCGCGAGCGCTACTGGGCCGCCGCGTCGGGACCGGGTGCCCCCGACGCCTGGCTGCGCGGCGTCTCGGCGGCCCCCGTCCTCCTGCTCTGCCTGTCCGACCCCGACGCCTACCTCGACCGCTACGCCGAGCCGGACAAGGGCTGGACCGACCGCGACCCCGCCCGCTGGCCGGTCCCCTACTGGGACACCGACACCGCGATGGCGGCGATGCTCGTGCTCCTCGGCGCCGTCGACCGCGGGCTGGGGGCGCTGTTCTTCGGGGTCCCCGCCGCCCGGCACGAGGCCGTGCTCGAGGCCTTCGACGTGCCCGCCGGGCGCCGCCTCGTCGGCGTGCTGGCCCTCGGCCACGAGGCCGAGCGGGTGTCCGGCTCGGCCCGCACGCGCCGGCGCCGCGGGGTCGACGAGGTGCTGCACCGGGGCCGGTTCGGAGTGTCGTGACGACCCCGACGGTGGCGTTTGTGAGGATGGAGGTGACTCCTGCCGGGGCGTGACTCCCCCGGCCCCCGCACGAGCACGAGGACGGCCGCCACCCCATGGCCAAGCGCACCACCACCCCGCCTCCCCCCGAGGACGCCCTCGGCAAGGTCGTCGACATCGACGTCGAGGAGGAGATGCGCAGCGCGTTCCTCGAGTACTCCTACAGCGTCATCTACAGCCGGGCGCTGCCCGACGCCCGCGACGGGCTCAAGCCGGTCCAGCGCCGCATCCTCTACGGGATGTCCGAGCTCGGCCTGCGCCCGGACCGCCCGCACGTCAAGTCCTCCCGCGTCGTCGGCGAGGTCATGGGCAAGTACCACCCGCACGGCGACCAGGCGATCTACGACGCCCTCGTGCGCCTGGCCCAGCCGTGGACGATGCGCCTGCCGCTCGTCGACGGCCACGGCAACTTCGGCTCCCTCGACGACGGCCCGGCCGCCTCCCGCTACACCGAGGCCCGGATGGCCCCCGCAGCGCTGCTCATGGTCACGAGCCTCGACGAGGAGACCGTCGACTTCGTCCCCAACTACGACGACTCCCTCCTCCAGCCCGGCGTCCTGCCGGCCGCCTACCCGAACCTGCTCGTCAACGGCACGAGCGGCATCGCCGTCGGGATGGCGACGAACATGGCGCCGCACAACCTCGTCGAGGTCGTCGGCGCCGCCCGGCACCTGCTCGACCACCCCGACTGCTCCCTCGACGACCTCATGAAGTTCGTCCCCGGCCCCGACCTGCCCGGCGGCGGCCGCATCGTCGGGCTCGACGGCATCCGCGACGCGTACCTCACCGGCCGCGGCAAGTTCCTCACCCGCGCCAGCGCCCGCGTCGAGAAGCTCACCCCCCGCCGGATGGGCATCGTCGTCACCGAGCTGCCCTACCTCGTCGGCCCCGAGAAGGTCATCGAGCGGGTCAAGGTCCTCGTCCAGGCCAAGAAGCTCCAGGGCATCTCCGACGTCAAGGACCTCACCGACCGCAAGAACGGCCTGCGCCTGGTCTTCGAGGTCAAGAACGGGTTCAACCCCGAGGCCGTCCTCGAGCAGCTCTACAAGCACACGCCGATGGAGGACTCCTTCGGCATCAACAACGTCGCGCTCGTCGACGGCCAGCCGCAGACCCTCGGGCTCAAGGAGCTGCTGCGCGTCTACGTGCAGTTCCGCACCGACGTCGTGCGCCGGCGCACCGAGTACCGCCTCGGCAAGCGCAGGGACCGCCTGCACCTCGTCGAGGGCCTGCTCGTCGCGATCCTCGACATCGACGAGGTCATCCAGCTGATCCGCGCCAGCGACGACGCCTCCGCCGCGCGCGCCCGCCTCATCGACGTCTTCGACCTCTCCGAGGTCCAGGCCGAGTACATCCTCGAGCTCCAGCTGCGTCGGCTCACGAAGTTCTCGCGCATCGAGCTCGAGGCCGAGCGCGACGAGCTGAAGCGCCTCATCGAGGAGCTCGAGGCCATCCTCGGCGACGAGAAGCTGCTGCGCCGCACCGTCTCCGGCGAGCTCGCCGACGTGGCCAAGGCCCACGGCACCCCCCGCCGCACCGTGCTCCTGGAGTCGGCCGGTACGCCCGTCACGCAGACCACGCCGCTCGAGGTCAGCGACGACCCGTGCTGGGTGCTGCTCTCCTCGACCGGTCTGCTCGCCCGCACCTCGACCGCGGAGCCGATCCCCGCCGACGGTCCCCGCGCCAAGCACGACGCGATCATCGGCGCCGTGCGCACCACCGCGAGAGGCGAGTTCGCGCTCGTCACCTCCCGCGGCCGGATGGTCCGGATGTCCGCCCTCGAGCTGCCGGCGCTGCCGCCGCTCGGTGGCTCCCCCAGCCTCTCGGGCGGTGCGCCGCTGGCGGTCTACGTCGACCTGCCGCGCGGCGAGGAGCCGCTGACCATCGTCTCGCTCGACCCCTCCGGCCCGGGGCTCGCGCTCGGCACGGCACAGGGCGTCGTCAAGCGGGTCGTGCCCGAGTACCCGAAGAGCCCCGACTGGGAGGTCGTCTCGCTCAAGGACGGCGACTCCGTCGTCGGGGCGGTCGAGCTGCGCGACGGCGCCGAGGACCTCGTCTTCGTCTCGAGCGACGCCCAGCTGCTGCGCTTCCCGGCCGCCTCGGTCCGCCCGCAGGGTCGCGCCGCCGGCGGTATGGCGGGGATCCGCCTCTCCCCCAAGGCTTCCGCCGTGTTCTTCGGAGCCATCGACCCCGCCGCCGAGAACGTCGTCGTCACCTCCTCCGGGTCGTCCGACGCGCTGCCCGGCACCCAGGGCGGCTCGATGAAGGTCGCGCCGTACACGGAGTACCCGGCCAAGGGGCGGGCGACCGGAGGCGTCCGTGCGCACCGGTTCCTGCGCGGCGAGGACGCGCTCGTCCTCGCATGGGTCGGGGCCCTGCCGGCCCGCGCCTCCGGGGCCGGCGGCGTCGCCCTCGAGCTGCCCGCGGCGACGGGCAAGCGCGACGGCTCCGGCACGCCGCACGCCGCGGTCGTCGCGGGCATCGGCGCGCCCGTCCGCTGACCCGAGCGGCCGCGGGATCGCCACCCGGGCGGCGGCCGTGTTACGTAATCGTTACCGCACACGCTCCACAGGCCGTTGACCCGCATGTGTAAACGCTTTTACGTTACTCCCGGTTCCCCTCACCGCCGAGGCATCCCGCCTCGGTGCGACCCAGTGAAATGGAGGCGGGCAATGGCCCTCATCTCGACGCGCCGCGCCCTGGCGTTCTCCGGAGTCCTGGCGGTGGCCCTCAGCGCCACGGCCTGCGGCTCCGGTGACTCCGGCGGTTCCGGCGACACCGCGAGCAGCGGTGGCACCAGCAGCATCGACTGCGCGCCCTACACGGCGTTCGGCGACCTCAAGGGCAAGACGGTCTCCGTCTACACCTCGATCACCGCGCCCGAGGACGGGCCGCACATCGCCTCCTACAAGCCGTTCGAGGAGTGCACCGGCGTCACCATCAAGTACGAAGGCTCCAAGGAGTTCGAGGCGCAGCTCCCGGTCCGCGTCAAGGGCGGCAACGCCCCCGACATCGCGTACCTGCCGCAGCCCGGCCTGCTCCAGACGATGGTCGCCACCGGCGCCGTGAAGCCGGCCCCGGCCGAGGTCACCGCCAACGTCGACAAGAACATGCCCGACTTCAAGGAGTACGGCACCGTCGACGGCACGTTCTACGCCGCCGCCCTCGGCGCCAACGTCAAGTCCTTCGTCTGGTACTCCCCCTCGGCCTTCGCCGACAAGGGCTACCAGATCCCGACGACCTGGGACGAGCTCCTCGCCCTGACCGACAAGATCGCCAAGGACAACCCGGACGCCAAGCCGTGGTGCGCGGGCATCGAGTCCGGCGACGCCACCGGCTGGCCGGCGACGGACTGGGTCGAGGACGTCATGCTCCGCACGGCGGGTGCGGAGACCTACGACAAGTGGGTCAAGCACGAGATCCCCTTCAACGACCCGTCGGTCGCCACCGCCCTCGCCGAGGTCGGCAAGATCCTCAAGAACCCGGCCTACGTCAACGGCGGCTTCGGTGACGTCAAGACGATCGCCTCCACGTCCTTCCAGGACGCGGGCCAGCCGATCCTCGACGGCTCCTGCTACATGCACCGTCAGGCCTCGTTCTACGCGGCCAACTGGCCCGAGGGCACCAAGGTCGCCGAGGACGGCGACGTCTGGGCCTTCTACCTGCCGTCGAAGACCGCGGAGGACCGCCCGGTCCTCGGTGGTGGCGAGTTCGTCGCCGCCTTCGCCGACCGTCCCGAGGTCAAGGCCTTCCAGACCTACCTCTCCTCGGTCGAGTGGGCCAACGAGCGGGCCAAGACCTGCGGCTCCGGTGGCTGTGTCACCGCCAACAAGAACGCCGACGCCTCGCTGCTGAAGAACCCGGTCGACAAGCTGTCGGCCGAGCAGCTGACCGACGCGAACGCCACCTTCCGCTTCGACGGCTCCGACCTCATGCCGGGCGCCGTGGGTGCGGGCACGTTCTGGAAGGGCATGACCGACTGGATCACCGGCAAGGACGACGCGTCCACGCTGGACTACATCGAGCAGTCCTGGCCGAAGTCCTGACCTGAGCACAGGTCCACGAGCCGGGGTGGGGTGGGCGTACCCACCCCACCCCGGCTCCCCCTGTCCGAGCCACCCCGAAAGGCGGTCGTGATGGTGTCCAGCGTGCTGCAGGCCCTCCCGGTCGGAATCCTCCCCGAGCCCCTCCTGCGTGCCGAGAGCACCGGCGGCAAGTTCCTCCTCATGGCCTTCGCGGTCCTGCTGTTCGCCGCGATCTTCGGCCTCGTCCTCTTCCTCGCCTCGCTCTTCAAGGGCCGCGAGGGAGAGAAGGTCCAGGGCTTCCTCTTCGCCCTCCCCGCGATCTTCCTGCTCGCCGTCGGCCTGCTCTACCCGGCCATCCTCACGATCATCCAGTCGCTGCGCGGCCGCTCCGGCGAGGCCGGCTTCACGCTCGACAACTACGTGCAGATGTTCACCCAGCCCGAGCTGCTGACGGTGCTGCGCAACACCGCCCTCTGGGTGGTCCTCGTCCCGTTCCTCGCGACCGCGATCGGCCTGCTGTACGCGATCCTCATCGACCGCGCCCGCGGCGAGGCCTTCGCCAAGGCCCTGATCTTCCTGCCGATGGCCATCTCGATGGTCGGCGCCGGCATCATCTGGAAGTTCGTCTACCAGTACAAGCAGACCGAGCGGCCGCAGATCGGCCTGCTCAACGGCGTCCTCAAGGCGCTGGGCTTCGAGACCCAGCAGTTCCTCCTCGACGCCCCGGTCAACACGCTCATGCTCATCATCGTCATGGTCTGGATCCAGGCCGGGTTCGCGATGACCGTCCTCTCCGCCGCCATCAAGGCCATCCCCGACGACATCATCGAGGCCGCGCGCCTCGACGGCGTCTCGGGCTTCCGGATGTTCCGCTTCATCACGCTGCCGAGCATCCGCTCCGCCCTCGTCGTCGTCCTCACGACGATCGGCATCGGCACGCTCAAGGTCTTCGACATCGTCCGGACCATGACGGCCGGCCAGTTCGACACCTCGGTCGTCGCCAACGAGTTCTACAACCAGAGCTTCCGCTACAACGCCCCCGGTCTCGGGGCCGCGCTCGCGGTGCTGCTCTTCATCCTCGTCGTCCCGATCGTCACCTACAACATCGTGCAGATGCGGAAGGAGGCCTGAGTCGTGAGCACCCTCCAGCCCGCCGCCACGCCAGAGTCCGTCACCACCGAGAGCGGCGTCACCGTCACCGGCAAGCGCCGCAAGAAGTCGGCCGCCGGCAACGCCGCCAAGGCGATCACCTCGCCCTGGGCCTCCCTCGTCGCCGTCGTCATCGCGGTCCTGTGGACCCTGCCGACGATCGGCCTGTTCGTCACCTCGTTCCGCCGGCAGATCGACATCCAGCGCACCGGCTGGTGGACCGCCTTCAGCAACCCGGGTGACTTCACGCTCGAGAACTACCGCCAGGCGCTCGCGCCGAGCAGCACCTCGAGCTTCAGCCAGTACTTCATCAACACGATCGTCATCACCGTCCCCGCGGTGCTCCTGCCGATCTTCCTCGCCTCGCTCGCGGCGTACGCCTTCGCGTGGATGCCGTTCCCGGGCCGGGACTTCCTGTTCGTCGCCGTCTTCGCGCTGCAGATCGTGCCCCTGCAGGTCGCGCTCATCCCGCTGCTCGACATCTACGTCAACAAGCTCGGGTTCGGTGCGTCCTACTGGAGCGTGTGGTTGTCGCACACGATCTTCGCGCTACCGCTCGCGACGTTCCTCATCCACAACTTCATGAAGGAGCTGCCCGGCGAGCTCATGGAGGCCGCCCGGGTCGACGGTGCGGGGCACGTGACGATCTTCTTCAAGATCCTCCTGCCGCTGCTCACCCCGGCCCTCGCGGCGTTCGGCATCTTCCAGTTCCTCTGGGTCTGGAACGACCTGCTCGTCTCGCTCGTGTTCCTCGGTGGCACACCGGACGTCGCCCCGGTGACCGTCCGCGTCGCCGAGCTCTCGGGCTCGCGCGGCAGCGCCTGGTACATCCTCTCGGCCGGTGCGTTCATCTCGATGGTCGTCCCCGTCGCGGTGTTCCTCGCCCTCCAGCGCTTCTTCGTCCGCGGCCTGCTCGCGGGCGGGCTCAAGGGCTGAGCGGCGCCGAGCACCGGGAAGAGGTGTCGACATCAGCACCATCACGGACGTCGCGCGGGCGGCCGGGGTCTCCGTGGCCACGGTCTCCCGCGCGCTCCGGGGCCTGGACCGGGTCTCCCCCGAGACCCGGCAACGGGTCCTCGAGGTCGCCGAGGAGCTGCACTACGTCGCGTCGCCGACGGCGACGTCCCTCGCCTCCGGGCGGACCAGGGTCGTCGCCGTCGTCGCGCCGTTCCTCACCCGCTGGTTCTTCGCGACCCTCGTCAGCGCCATCGAGAAGGAGCTGCGCTCGCACGGGCACCACGCGATCCTCTTCGACCTCGAGGACGACAGCTACGACCAGCGCCTGCCGCTGACGCAGAACATGCTCTGGAAGCGCGTCGACGGCGTCATCACCCTCAACGTGCCGATGGAGCCCGAGGAGGTCGAGCTCGTCGACCGGCTGGGCCTGCCGCTCGTGGCCATCGGCTCCGCGGTCCCCGGCCGCGCGTGCGTGCGCATCGACGACGGCGCGACGATGCGCACCGCCGTCGAGCACCTCATCTCGCTCGGGCACCGCCGGATCGGCTACATCGGCGACGTCCCCCGCAACGTCGCGCACGTCCAGACGCCGCAGGACCGCCTCACCGCGTTCCGCACGACGATGGCCGAGTCGGGCCTCGAGGTCGTCGAGGAGTGGATCCTCGGCTCGGACTGGACCGCGGAGGCCGCCGCCCGCGACAGCGCGGTCCTCCTCTCGCACCCGCAGCGCCCGACGGCGGTCGTCGCCGCCTCCGACGAGATGGCCATCGGCGTGCGCGAGAGCGCCCGCAAGGGCGGACTGCGCGTGCCGGAGGACCTCTCGGTCATCGGCATCGACGACTACGTGCTCTCGGGCGTCCTCGGCCTGACGACCGTCCGCCAGGACGTCGCCGCCCAGGGCCGCGAGGCCGCGGTGCTCCTCCTGCGCGCGCTGACCGGCGACGCGCCGGTGCTCGAGCAGGTCGTCATGCCGACCGAGCTCGTCGTGCGCGAGTCGACCGGGCCGGTCCCCCTCAGTTGACGGTGCCCTCGGACTCCGCGAGGTCCTCGGGGTCGCGCAGGTAGGTCTTCTTGCCGCGGATGGCGCGGTTGGCGAACCACGTGATCGCCCAGAGCACGACGCCGATCGCGAGCAGCCAGCCGGCGATCTGGTACTGCAGCCCGTCGCGCCCGGTCCACGGGCCGACGAAGAACGCGCACAGGACCGCCCCGATGACCGGCAGGACCGTCGGCGCGACGAAGTGCTTGCGGTCGATCCGGTCGCGGCGCAGGACGAGCACACAGACGTTGACGATCGTGAAGACCCCGAGCAGGAGCAGCGCGGTCGTCCCGCCGAGGGCCGAGATGACCTGGCCCTGCGCGTTCTGGGTCACGACGACGATGAGCCCGACGGCGACGGCGGTCGTGAAGAGGATGGCCGCCCACGGCGTCTGCCGACCGCGGTGCACCTTGCCGAGGAAGGGCGGCAGGACCTCCTGGCGGGCCATCCCGTAGAGCAGGCGGCTGGCCATGAGCATGTTGATGAGGGCCGAGTTGGCGACGGCGAACATCGAGATGAAGGGCAGGAGGGTCGAGATGGGGATGTCGGGGGCCGCGGTCTCGACGACCGTCACCAGCGGGGTGTCCCCGCTCGCCAGCTCGCCGACGGGGACGATCGCCACCGCGAAGAGCGCCACGAGGACGTAGATCGCGCCGGTGATGCCCAGGCCGGTCAGCATCATCTTCGGGAAGTTGCGGACCGGGTCCTTGGTCTCCTCGGCCATGTTGACCGAGTCCTCGAAGCCGACCATCGCGAAGAACGCGAGCGAGGTCGCGGCGGTGACGGCGAGGAAGGCGTTCTTGTCGCCGGGGCTGTCGAAGACGACCGTGCGGCTGAAGTCGGTGCGGCCGGCGAAGACGGCGTAGAAGCCGACCATGATGACGAGCAGCAGGCCGGAGAGCTCGACGCAGGTGAGGACGATGTTGGCCTTGACCGACTCCCCCACCCCGCGGAAGTTGACGAGCGCGACCAGCCCCATGAAGGCCAGCGCGATCGCCATGATGAGCGTCGCGTTGTCGGCGTCCAGCCCGAAGCCCTTGGCGAAGTTCGAGGCGAAGGCCCGTGAGGCGGTCGAGGCGCTCGTGATGCCGGAGCACATGACGGTGAAGGCGACGATGAACGTCACGAAGTGCAGCCCGAACGCCTTGTGCGTGTAGAGGGCCGCACCGGCCGCCTGCGGGTACTTCGTCACGAGCTCGAGGTAGGAGAACGCCGTGATCGTCGCGATGACGAACGCGACGAGGAAGGGCACCCACGCCGCGCCGCCGACCTCGGCCGCGACCTCACCGGTCAGCGCGTAGACGCCGGTGCCGAGGATGTCGCCGACGATGAACAGCAGGAGCAGCTTCGGCCCCATGACCCGCTTGAGCTCGGTGGGCTCCTCGCCCGCCACCCGGCCCTGCTCCACCTCGGTGCTCATCGTCGGTCCCCTCTGCGGGACGCCTCCGGTCCGGCGTCGGTGCGCCCACTCTGGCCCAGCCCGGGGGCCGCGGCAACAGGGCGCGCGGGCGCGAGGGGGCCGCGTCGAGGGTGGTGCGCGGCGGGGGCCGGGCCGCTCAGGCGTCGATGCGCTCGCGGTCGAGCGCGCCGGCGCTCTCGATGATGAAGTCCTTGCGCGGGCCGACCTCGCCGCCCATGAGCAGCTCGAAGACCTTGCCGGCGGTGTCGAGGTCGCCGAGGGTCACCTTGCGCAGGGTGCGGTGCGCGGGGTCCATCGTCGTCTCGGCCAGCTGGTCGGCGTCCATCTCGCCGAGGCCCTTGTAGCGCTGCAGCGGCTTGGTCTTCTTCCCGCGCTTGGTCAGGGTCGCCATCGTCCGGCGCATCTCGGCCTCGGAGTAGGTGTAGATGACCTCGTTGGCCTTGCTGCCCGGGTTGACGACCTCGATGCGGTGCAGCGGCGGCACCGCGGCGTAGACCCGACCGGCCTCGACGAGCGGGCGCATGTAGCGGAAGAAGAGGGTGAGCAGGAGTGTCCGGATGTGGGCGCCGTCGACGTCGGCGTCGGTCATGATGATGACCTTGCCGTAGCGCGCCGACTCGAGGTCGAAGGTGCGCCCGGAGCCGGCGCCGATGACCTGGATGATCGAGGCGCACTCGGCGTTGCCGAGCATGTCGGTGACCGAGGCCTTCTGGACGTTGAGGATCTTGCCGCGGATCGGCAGCAGGGCCTGGTGGTCGCTGCTGCGGGCCAGCTTCGCCGTGCCGAGCGCGCTGTCGCCCTCGACGATGAACAGCTCGGTGTGCTCGGGGTCGCTGCTGCGGCAGTCGGCGAGCTTCGCCGGGAGCGACGAGGACTCGAGCGCGGTCTTGCGGCGCTGCGTCTCCTTGTGCATCCGCGCGCTGATCCGCGACTTCATCTCGGCGACGACCTTCTCGAGGAGGGTCGCGGCCTGCTGCTTGACCGGGCGCTTGGTCTCGAGGAGGAGCGCGGTCAGCTCGCGCTCGACGACGCGGGAGACGATCTGGCGGACGGCGGCGGTGCCCAGGACCTCCTTGGTCTGGCCCTCGAACTGCGGCTCGGCCAGGCGCACGGTGACGACGGCGGTGAGGCCGGCGAGTGCGTCGTCCTTCTCGAGCTTGTCGGAGCCGGCCTTGAGCCGGCGGGCGTTGGCCTCGACCTGCTTGCGCAGCACCTTGAGCAGCGACTGCTCGAAGCCGGCGACGTGGGTGCCGCCCTTGGGGGTGGCGATGATGTTGACGAACGAGCGCAGCGTCGTGTCGTAGCCGGTGCCCCAGCGCACCGCGACGTCGACGGCGCACTCGCGCTCGACCTCGGTCGGGGTCATGTGGCCCGCGGCGTCGAGGACCGGCACGGTCTCGGTGAAGGAGCCGGTGCCCTGCAGGCGCCACACGTCGGTGACCGGGGCGTCGGCCGCGAGGTACTCGCAGAACTCGGAGATGCCGCCGTCGTGGAGGAAGACCTCCTCGGTGGGCTCCTCGCCGCGCTCGTCGCGCACGACGATCGTCAGCCCGGGCACGAGGAAGGAGGTCTGGCGCGCGCGGCCGAGCAGGCCCTCGAGGTCGAGTCCGGCCTCCTGGAGGAAGATCTGCCGGTCGGCCCAGTACCGCACCCGGGTGCCGGTGACGCCGCGCTTGGCCCGCCCGATGACCTCGAGGTCGCTCGTGCGGGTGTAGGGCGTGAACTCGTGCTCGGGGTCCTTGCGGCCCTGGGCGCCGGCCACGTCGGAGAAGACGCCCGGCTCGCCGCGGCGAAAGCTCATCGCGTAGGTCTTGCCGCCGCGGTCGACCTCGACGTCGAGGCGCGAGGAGAGGGCGTTGACGACCGAGGCGCCGACGCCGTGCAGGCCACCGGAGGCGGTGTACGAGCCGCCGCCGAACTTGCCGCCGGCGTGCAGGCGCGTGTAGACGAGCTCGACGCCGGTCAGGCCGGTGCGGGGCTCGATGTCGACGGGGACGCCGCGGCCGTTGTCGCGGACCTCGACCGACCCGTCGTGGTGGAGCGTCACCTCGACGCGGTCGCAGAAGCCGCCGAGGGCCTCGTCGACGGCGTTGTCGATGATCTCCCAGAGGCAGTGCATGAGGCCGCGGGAGTCGGTGGACCCGATGTACATGCCGGGACGCTTGCGCACCGCCTCGAGGCCCTCGAGGACCTGGAGGTGGTGGGCGGTGTACTCGGTCGCGGACTTGCTCGTCGCGGTCTTCTTGGCAGCGGTCGCAGGCACCTACGGAGCGTATCCGCCGCCCCCGACGGCCCCCGACAGGCGCACCGGCCCGCCCGGTGCCGTCGCGGCGGCGGGGTCGGTCGAAAGGTCACGATCTCGACACCGGCCGGTCAGATGCTCACCCCCTGCGCCGTGGGAAGGATCTGGCGTGCTTGACTGTTGCAACGCCTGCCGATCCGCACAGGGTCGGTGGACCGAACACCTAGCACTGACCCGGACGAGCCGAGGAGGCCGACGTGAACGCCGCACTGGCACCCACCCTGACCGCCGCGGACCGGTGCGACCGCTGCGGGGCCCAGGCGTACATCCGCGCCCGTCTCCACGCCGGCGGAGAGCTCCTGTTCTGCGCCCACCACGGCCGTGAGCACGTGCCGGCCCTGGCCGACAAGGCCGACATCATCGACGAGAGCGAGCGGCTGACCGAGCGTCAGCCCGTCGTCGGCGACTGACCCCGAGGCACACCCCTCACCGTGGACGCGCCGGTGGATGACATCTGGCTCGTCCTGCCCCCGCTCCTCATCCTGCTCGGGCTCGTCGGGATCGTCGTCCCGGCGCTGCCCGGCACCCTCCTCGTCATCGCCGGCATCGCCGTCTGGGCGGTGACGACGCACACGCCGACGGCGTGGGTCCTCCTGGCCTTCGCCGTCGTCGTCGCGGTCGCCGGGCGGGTGCTGCAGTACCTCGTGCCCGGGCGCCGGATGAAGGCCCAGGGCGTGCGCACCTCGACCCTCGCGCTGGCCCTCGTGCTCGCGGTCGTCGGGTTCTTCGTCATCCCGGTCATCGGGGCGCTCATCGGCTTCGTCCTCGGCGTCTGGCTCGTCGAGTCGGGCCGGGGCGCCTCACGGGCGCAGGCGTGGTCGCGCACCAAGCACGCCGTCGTGGCCGTCGCCCAGAGCATGGGCATCGAGCTCGCGGCGGCGCTCGTCGTCGCCGGGCTCTACGTCCTCGGGCTGCTGCTCACCTGAGCCGCAGCCCGCTGGGCGTCATCTGCTGGTCTGCGTCACCAGTTGTTCTGGCGGCGCTCCCATCGCTCGTCGAGCCGGTCGATGAGGGAGCTCTTGCGGCGCCCGCGGCTCTTGGCCTGCTGGACCCCGCCGGTGTCGGTGACGACGCCGAGGTGGGCCTTGCGGGGCGGGGTGACGGCGTAGGCGACGGAGGCGACCATGAGGGCGAAGCCGACGGCCCCGACCCACATCGTCGTGTTGACCCCCACGAGGACGAGCCCGAGCCCGGCGACCAGACCGAGGACCCCGAGGATCCACCGTCGTCGCTGGAGTGACCCGCCGCCCTTCATGCTGGAGGCGAACTTCGGGTCCTCGGCGGCGAGCGCCTGTTCCATCTGCTCGAGCATCTTCTGCTCGTGGTCGGAGAGGGGCACAGATCCTCCCTGGTCGGCCCGCGGCGCCGCGACGACGCCCCCGGGGGTGTAGCTCTGGGTCCTCAGGATATGTCGCGCGGTCCTCCCACGGAAGCGGATGGACGAGGTTGCACACCAGACGGACGAGGTTGGTCCTCAGGACGCGGGGTCCGGACGAGGCTGGCCGGCCGGACCACCCCCGACCCGAACCGCGCGCGGGCCCGGTCGACCGCCCGGTCGGCGTCCCGCCAGCCGTGCTCGGGCTCGCCGAGCACCCCCTGCAGAGGCGCCTCCGACGCCGGGACCAGGCCCGACAGCCGCACCCCGACGAGCCGGATCCGGGCCCGCTGGAGGCCGAGGGCGTCGAAGAGCCCGACCGCCGTCGCGTGCAGCGTGCGCCCGCTGTCGGTCGGCTCGCGCAGCGTCCGGGACCGGGTGATCGTCGTGAAGTCGCTGAACCTCACCTTGAGGGTGACGGTTCGGCCCGTGAGGCCGGCGGCCCGGGCGCGCGCCGCCGTGCGGTCGCCGAGGCCGAGCAGGCGCCGTCGGATCTCGGTGGCGTCGTCGATGTCGGCCTCGAAGGTCTCGTCGCTGCCGATGCTCTTCTCGCGCTGCTCGCGCTCGACCGGCCGGGGGTCACGGCCCCACGCGAGCTCGTGGAGGTGGCGCCCGGTGGCGGTGCCGAGCCCGCGCTCGAGCGTCGCGAGCGGCGTGTGGGCGATGTCGGCGACGGTGTGCAGGCCGAGCCGGGTCAGGGCCTCCTCGGTCCGGTCGCCGACCCCCCAGAGGGCCGCGACGGGCAGCTGCTGGACGAACGGCACGACCTCGTCGCGCGGGACGACGAGCATCCCGTCCGGCTTGGCCAGCCCGGAGGCGAGCTTGGCGACGAACTTGCTCGGGCCGACCCCGACCGAGCAGGTGATGCCCTGCTCGTCGTGGACGGTGTCGCGGACCAGCTGGGCGATCGTCGCCGGGCTGCCGAGGCGGCGCAACGCCCCCGAGACGTCGAGGAAGGCCTCGTCGAGCGAGAGCGGCTCGAGGTGCGGCGTCACCGACCGGAAGGTCTCCATCACCCCGGCCGAGATCGTCGCGTAGAGGTCGTGGTCCGGGCGCAGCACCGTGGCCTGCGGGCAGAGCCGCCGCGCCCGCGACATCGGCATCGCCGCGGCGACCCCGAACCGGCGCGCCTCGTAGGTCGCCGAGAGGACGACACCGCGGGTGCCGCCCCCGATGATGACCGGGGTGCCGACGAGCTCGGGGTGGGCGAGCAGGCTCGCGGACGCGTAGAAGGCGTCCATGTCGACGTGCAGGACGGTGCAGCCGGTGTCGTCCGGCGGGGTGTCGGCGAGCCGCTCGGGCAGCGCGAACTGGCGCCGGCTCACGGGGCGCTCCCCCGGTGATCGCGCCCCATCCCGGCCGGGGTGCCAGCGATGGCCCCACCCGCGGTGGCGGAGTGGGGGTGATCACCCCCGGTCCGACGCCACGAGCCCCGCCACGAGGTGGGTCGGGAGGCGGCCGCGGGCAGCGCGAACTGCCGCCGGCTCACGGGGCGCTCCCCCGGTGCTCAGCCCCGGGTCGCGAGGACGTGCAGGGCGCTGCCGAGGCTGCCGAGCAGCGGGTGGCCGGTGTCGGTCGCCGCGGCCTCCTCGAGGGCGGCCAGGGTGGTGCGGTCGGCCTCGGAGTCCAGGAGCGCGGAGGGCACGAGGTCGGCGAAGACCCGCACGCCCTGGACGTGGACCGGGGTGAGCCCGTGCGCCTCGACGAGCGCGACGACGGCGGCCTCGTCGAACCGCCGCGGCGCGGGGTCGTCCTCGCCCCAGCGCCCGTCGGGTCGCTCGAGGACCGCGCGGGCCCGGTCGAGCCGGCCGGCGAGGGCGTTGGTGAGGACGGCGTGCAGCCGCTGGGCGACGACGAGGCTGAACGTCCCACCCGGGGCGAGGAGGCCGGCCGCCGCGCCGACCGCGGCCGCGGGGTCGTCGACGACCTCGAGGGTGCCGTGGAGGCAGACGAGGTCGAAGGGGTCGTCGGCGCCGACGAGGGAGCCGACGGTGTCGGCGTCGCCCTGCAGCGCCCGGACCCGCTCCTGGACGCCGCGCTCGCTCGCGCGCCGGCGCAGCGAGAAGAGGGCGTCCGGGCTGGGGTCGACGACGGTGAGCTCGTGGCCGGCGACGGCGAGGGGCACGGCGGTGCCGCCGGTGCCGCCCCCGAGGTCGAGGACCCGCAGCGGCCGCCCGAGGGCCGCCGCGCGCTGCTCGGCGTGGGCGTCGAGGACGCGCTGGACCGCCGTCGTCCGCGACCCGCTCGCGGGGCCGGGCCGCCGGCCGCGGTCGTCGGACACGGTGGGTCTCCTCCGGGGCGGTGGGGCGCTGGTGCGGTGCCCACCCTAGTGTCCCGAGCTGCCGGGGCTCGCGTGCCACAGCTTGCGCGACGGCAGCGCCGGGGCCGCGGCCGCCGCCGGGACGACCTGCCCCGGGGGCGTGACCGTGACCGGGCGGGGCAGGCCCCCCGGGTGGTCGAGGACCGGCACCCCGCGGCCGGCCCGGGGGTCGGCGCCCGCGGGCTTGATGTCGGCGTACGGCGACTGGCGGAAGCCGGAGGCGTGGACGAGGACCCGGCGCCCGGAGCGCTCGGCGGCCTCGCGGGCGGCGTGCTCGGCGGCCTCGGCCCGGGCGACCGCCTCGGCCTCCCCCGCCGCGACGGCGGCCCGCACGGCCTCGAGCCCGCCGAGCTGCCAGGCGTCCCAGAGCGCCGCGAGCTCCCAGGCACCGGTGGCCCGGATCGACACGCCGCGCTCCCCCGTGCGGCGCAGCACCCCGCGGACGAGGAGCAGCCACGAGTGGAAGACGACCCCGGAGTAGGGGCCCTGGACGTCCTCGAAGAAGGTGCAGTCCGAGGGTCCGGTGCCGTCGTCGAGGGTGAGGAAGACCACGCGCCGGCCGGAGCGGACCGGCGGCGTCTGGGTCGCGACCTTGACCCCCGCGACCCAGACCTCCGAGCGGCTCCGGGAGCCGACGAGGTCGCGGCTGCGGGTGACCCCGAGGGCCTCGAGCAGGGGCTCGTAGAAGCTGACGACGTGGCTCGAGACGTCGAGGCCGAGGACGTCGAGCTCGGCGCGGACCCGCTCGGCCCCCGTCATCTCGGGCAGTCCCGCCCCGGCGACAAGGCGCGGGCGGTCGCCGAGGTCGAGGGTCAGCTGGGTCGGCTGCTCGGCGGCGGGCACGACCTCGCGGGCGGCCCGGCTCTGGGCGGCGGCGCGCAGCCGGACGTCGACCCCGCCCGCCTCGACCTCGGCCGCCGCGGAGGTCGGCAGGGCCCGCCGGGTGGTGCGCGCCCCGCGGGAGCGGGCGGTGCCGCGGTCCCAGCGGTCGAGCTCGGCGACGTGGAGGAGCAGGTCGCGGCGGGTGACCCGGCCGCGCCGCCCGAGGCCGCCCCCGGTGGCGGTGCCGTGGAGGGAGTCGAAGGCGCCGGCGAGGACGAGCCGCTCGGTGACCGGCCGGCTGACCCGCGCCCGGGCCCAGAAGTCACCGAGGTCGGCGTAGGGCTGGCCGGCGACGACCCGCGCGACCTCGGCCTCGCTGATGCCCTTGACGTCGGCGAGCGAGAGCCGGATGCCGTACGGCTGCGGGTCCTGCTTCCAGCCCGGGCCCGCTGCGCCCGCCTCGTCCGGCCCGAGGACCCGCTCGATGCGGTAGACCTCGCGCGAGGCGTTGACGTCGAGGCCGAGGACGGGGATGCCGAAGGAGCGGGCGTCGTCGAGGAGCAGCCGCTTGGGGTACATCCCCGGGTCGTGGGTGAGGATGCCGGAGAGGAAGGCCGCCGGGTGGTGGGTCTTCAGCCACGCCGAGTGGTAGGTCGGCAGCGCGAAGGCCGCGGCGTGCGCCTTGCAGAACCCGAAGGACGCGAACGACTTCAGCACCTCCCAGATCCGGTCGCGGTCCTCGGCCGCGTAGCCGCGCGCGGCCGCCGCGGGGCGCCACCACGCCTCGACCTCCTGCTGGCCGTGCGGGGTGCCCATCGAGCGGCGGACCTCGTCGGCCTGGGCCAGGCTCACCCCGGTCGTCTCGGCGACGATGAGGAGCACCTGCTCGTGGAAGACGACGACGCCCTCGGTCTCCGCGAGCGCCGGGACGAGGCTCGGGTGGAGGAAGCGCGTCTCGCGCCAGCCGTGCCGGGACTCCAGGAACGGCGTGATCATGTCGGACTTGACCGGGCCGGGCCGGAAGAGCGAGATGTCGACGATGAGGTCGTCGAACGCGGTGGGCCCGAGCTTGCCGACGAGCTCGCGCTGGCCGGGGCTCTCGATCTGGAACATCCCGAGGGTGCGGGTGGTGCGGATGAGCTCGAAGGTGTCGGGGTCGTCGAGCGGCACCTGCGCCTCGTCGTCGAGGTCGATGCGCTCGCCGGTGACCCGCTGCACCTCGGCGACGGCGTGCGCCATCGAGGACTGCATCCGGATGCCGAGGACGTCGAGCTTGAGGAAGCCGAGGGTCTCGACGTCGTCCTTGTCGAGCTGGCTCATCGGGAAGCCGAGCCACGAGGCCTCGACGGGCGTGCGGTCGAGCATCCCGGCGTTGGACAGCACGACCCCGCACGGGTGCAGCGCGATGTGCCGGGGCAGGCCGTCGAGGGACTCGACGAGGTCGAAGAACTGCGCCAGCCGCGGGGAGTCCAGGCCGCGGCTGCGCAGCTCGGGCAGGTCGGCGATGGCGTGCCGAGCGTCCTTGGCGCGCACGTGCGGGAAGGCCTTGGCGATCTCGTCGACCTCGAGCGGGGGCATCCCGAGCGCGGCGCCGACGTCGCGGACGGCGTGGCGGACCTTGTAGGTGTCCATCATCGAGACGCACGTGACGCGCTCGCCGCCGAAGCGCTCGAGGACGGCCTCGTAGATCTCGGTGCGGCGGGCCGACTCGACGTCGACGTCGATGTCCGGCAGCTCGGCGCGCAGCGGGGAGCAGAACCGCTCCATGAGCAGCCGGTGGCGGATCGGGTCGACCCCGCTGATGCCGAGGAGGTGGTTGACGAGGCTGCCGGCGCCCGAGCCGCGGGCCGCGACGCGCACGCCACGGGCGCGGACGAGGTCGGTGACCTCGGCGACGGTGAGGAAGTACGTGGGGTAGCCGAGCGAGCGGACGACGGTGAGCTCGGCGTCGAGCCGGTCGAGGACGACCTGCCGCTCGGCGTCGGTCGCGTCGGGGTAGCGCCACCCGACCGCGGCCCGGCACTTCTGCGCGAGGACGTCCATCGGGTCGGTGCCGGGCTCGATGCCGAGGACCTCGGGCTCGGGCAGGTGGACCGCGCCGATGCCGAGGTCGTCGCGGGCGTCCTGGACGCACTCGGCGGCCACCCGCGCGGTCATCGCGAGGAGGCGCTGCGCGCGGGAGGTGTCGCCGCCGGTGACGACCAGGGCGCGCGCGTGCATGTCGGCGGTGCTCGCGAGGTGGCCGGCGTCGGTGACCCGGTCGAGGTGGCGGGAGTCGAGGACGACGAGCCGGCGCGCGGCGTCGAGGACGTCGACGGTGCGCACCTGCCCGGGCTCGGCGTGCCGGACGGCGGCGCTGAGGACCGCCGTCACCCCCGCGGCGTCGGCGAGGGCGAGCATCCGGCCGGCGTGCGACCGGCAGCCCGGCGTGCCCTCGGGGCCGCCGTGCAGGACGACCTCGACGGCGAGGCCGTCGCGCGGCAGGAGCGCGCGCCAGCGGGCGAGGAGGTCGCGGGCGTGCTCGCGCTGCCCGGCGAGGACGGCCCGCCCGACGTCGGAGTCGGGGCCGAGGAGGACGACGAGGCGCGCCGGGGCGGCGGCGTCGTCACCGCCCGGGGCCGTCCACCGGGCGAGGAGGGCCGGGGTGGTGACCGGGACGCCGCGCTCGCCGCGCAGGTGGGTCTCGGTGACGAGCCGGCAGAGGGAGGCCCAGCCGGCCGCGGCCGCCGCTCCCCCGCCGCCGCCCCGGCCGAGGACGGTGACCCGGGGCCGGCGCGGGTCGACGATCGCGCCGCCGCGGACCGGGGTGCGCGCCCGTCGCACGGGCGGGGCCGGCAGGAGGTCCTCGACGGCGAGGTCGACCCCGAGGACGGGGTCGACGCCCGCCGCGCCGCACGCCTGGGCGAACCGGACCGCGCCGTAGAGCCCGTCGCGGTCGGTCAGCGCGAGCGTGCCCTGGCCGAGGTCGACGGCACGGGCGACGAGGTCGTCGGGCTGCGAGGCGCCGTAGCGCATCGAGTACCCGGAGGCGACGTGGAGGTGGGCGAACCCGTCGGTGGAGGGCACGGCGGGGCTCAGGCGGAGCGGACGGGGGCCAGCCGCCGGGTGGTGTGGGCCGCGGGGACGCCGAGGCGGGTCGCGACGAGGTCGAGGAGGACCTCGGCGTCGCGCAGGAGGTCGTCGGCCTCGCGGGCGGTGACGCGGACCAGGCCGGTCTCGACCCCGACCCGCTGCCCGGTCACGGCGGCGAAGCGCTCGGCCCACTCGGTGAGCTCGGGCGCGCAGCGGGCGACGAGCGCCCAGACGTCGTGCGGCCCGGCGCCGGGGGCCTCGGGGGCCGGCCGGGACGCGACGAGCGCGGCGGCGGCCCGCAGCGCGGCGAGCGAGGCCTCGAGGTAGCGGGTGGAGGCCCGGCCCGCGACGCAGGCGGCGGCGAGCGAGGCGCGGGAGCGTTCGAGGAGGTCGAGGGTGGTGGCGGCGTGGGGCATCGGTCTCGTCCGTCTCAGTCGTGGGCCCGCAGGAGGAGCCAGTGGTCGTCGTCGCGGCCGAGGTCGAAGACCCCGACCGGACCGGACGGCGGGTGGGCCTCGACCCGCCACACCCGTCGCTCGGTCGCGGTGGCCGCACCGTCCTCCCCCACCTCGCGCCACCAGGGGCGCCGTTCCTGCCAGGCGTCGAGGACGGCGCACACGGTGTAGCGCCGCCCGCGCCAGACGAAGGAGCGCGGGGCCGGGTCGGCCCCCGCCACCTCGAGCGGGTCGTCGTGACGACGCACCATGAGGCACCTCCGGACGGGCAGGACCGATCGCCCGGCGACCTCGCGGGGCCGGTGGACCGGTGGGGGATGTTCGAACGCGTGTTCGACCTGATGACCACTGTAGACCCCCCGTCCGACATCCCGTCAAGCGACGGCGGGACCCGTCCGGACCCCTCCGGGACGCCGCACCACCTCCCGCCGCGGGGCCCGCGTCACTACGCTGCGGCCATGTCGCCCGAGCCCGCCGGCGTCGCCCCGCAGGAACCCCCTGCCGAGCGCGACCTCACCACCCACCGCCGCGTCGCGGGGGTGCTCGAGACCCTCGCCCTGCACCACGTCCGCCCCGAGCTGCGCCAGCTGCCCGGGGCGGTCCGCACCGCGCAGGCCGCCGCCGACGCGCTCGGGGTCTCCCCCGCCGAGATCGCCAACAGCCTGATCTTCGCCGCGCTCGGCGCCGACGGCTCCCGCACGCCGCTGCTCGTCCTCGCCTCGGGCGGGCACCGCGTCGACACCGCGAAGGTCGCGAGCCTCCTCGAGCTCGACGCCCTCGAGCGGGCCGACCCCGACTTCGTCCGTGAGCACACCGGGATGGCCATCGGCGGCGTCGCGCCCGTCGGGCACCCGCAGCGGCTGCGGACGGTCATCGACGTCACCCTCGGGCGCTACGACCGGGTCTGGGCGGCCGCCGGGCACAGCCACGCCGTCTTCGCGACGACGTACGACGAGCTGATCCGGATCACCGGCGGCCAGGCGATGGACGTCGCCTGAGGGGCTGACCGGCTCAGAACATCCGCGTCGTCACGGTGACGACGCGGACAGCGGCTCGTGGCGGGGATACGTCCGCGTCCTGCGCCGATTTCCCCGCCATCACCGTGATGACGACGCCCAGCGGGTTCCCCAGCGGCGCAACGACTCTGCACATCGTGCCCACGCCGGAGACGTGATGCCGGCCCACGGCCCTGGCAGAAGCCCCCTCTTTACGGCGCCATGGCCCAGGTCCCGCTGGCGACCAACCGGTGTCACGAACGGCGCCGAGCAGGCGAGAGGCCGCGTCCCTCCGGACGGACCGCGCGACGTCATCGATCCAGCTGGCGCCCGAGCTTCGCGGGTGCGCAGTACCGGTAGCTCTCGATCACGAGCTCGGCGACCTCGTCCCAGTCGGTGTCGTCGTCGAGCACCATGCCGACGATGGTGGGCGACCATGGCGGCTTGTAGAACGGCGGCCCCATGTGGGTCAGGGCGTGAAGTTCCTCGCCGGCTGACCGGAAGGTCAGCACCGTGGTCGGTCGGGTCACCCCGGTCAGGTCGCGGTATGTGGACAGGTAGCCCTCCTGCGACACGGCAGCGTGGGCGAAGGTCTTGTTCCGGACCCGCCATCTCACCCCCGTCCAGGCGTCCTCCTCGTAGGCATCAGGAAGCGCCAAGACCGTGTCCGCGACCCTGGCAACCACGGCAGCGGAGGGCTCGATGCGCGATCGCTCCGGCACGCTCCGAGTCTGTCAGCGCCCTCTGACACGTCCTCGCATCGCTCGCGGTGGTGGCGTGCGTCCCGGGAAGGTCTTCGACCAACTGCCACGTGGACGACGACAACGTGGGCGTCTGGTGCGGCCAAGTGGAGCGGGTCGCAGTCCGTCACAGGCGCTGACTCAGCTTGGCTTGGCGCCTGTACGTCGTCACCGTGACGGACCGGGCGTTCACGGGTTTCGGGCTCTTTCCTGACCGCCGGGCCGCCGTGGGCTCCCCGTGGCACGATCACCACCATGCCGGGCCGCCGCGAACTACCAGTGCCGATCTGGCGTGACGGCGGAAGCCTGTGGCTGGAGCACACGGCCCTGACGGAGGCGGACCTGGAGTGGCTCCGCCCGGTACGCCGGCTCACTGCATGGGCTGTGCAGTTCCCACCGGGGCTACTTGCCCAGCTCCCCGACCTCGAGCTGCTGGATCTGCGCGGGGGCTCCGGCGCCCACATTGAGCAGAACCGCGGCTGCGGCGCGTTGCGCGTGCTCGTCGTGAATCAGATCCGGGGCGTCACCGACGTCTCCGCCGTGGCGTCTCTCCCAGCGCTGCAGCTGCTCTCCCTCTACGGTCTTCCGCGCGTGACACAGCTGCCCTCGGTCGCACACCTGCCCGAACTGGCGCGCGTCGAGCTCGGATCCATGAAAGGGCTCGACGGGCTCGCGCCGTTGCTGGAGGCACCCAGTCTTCGGGAACTGCTCCTCGTTCGTGCGGTGCGCCTCACTGACGTTGACCCGACGGCGATTCGTGACCACCCGACTCTGGAGCGCTTCGACTGGTTCGCCGAGGATGTCCCGGTCAAGACCTGGATGCCGGTCCGCGAGACAGTCGGCAAGCCCACGGTCAAGGTGATGCACGTAGGCGATTGGCTCGACCAACACGGCACCCGCTAGCGCTGCCAGTCACCTGCACCTATCGCTTTGCGACTTCCAGCTGGCCGCTGAGGCCAATGGGCCGGTCAACGAATCCCTCGCTCCGGGCGCCTGATAGGCGGCGGAAGGACGCACTTCCGCCGCCAGCACCTCGGATCGGCCCGCGGTCGGCGTCCGGAGGATGCGGGGCCACTCCCCCGGTGTCCCGGCCGGTGGCACCGGGGTCCTTGCGCGATGACGTGGCAGCTGCCCGGGCATCCGGCAGGTCCTGCGGCGGACCGGCCCCAGCACCTCAGAGGCCGAGGGCCTCGTGCACCTCGAGCGTGGCGGTCGAGCGGTTCATCGTGATGAAGTGCAGCCCCGGCGCGCCCTCGTCGAGCAGGCGGCGCCCGATCTCGACGGCGATCTCGACCCCGGCCGCGCGCACGGCCGCGGGGTCGTCCTTGACGACCTCGAGCCGCTCGACGACGCCGGGCGGCAGGGGCGTGCCCATGAGCTCGCTCATCCGCTGGATCTGCCGGTAGCTCGTCACCGGCATGAGCCCGGGAGTCACCGGCAGGTCGCGGCGGGCGGCGACCCGGTCGCGCAGCCGCAGCCACGTGGCGGGGTCGAAGACCATCTGGGTGATGGCGAACTCGGCGCCGGCGTCGGCCTTGCGGACGAGCACCTCGACGTCGTGGTCGAGGTCGGGGCTGTCGGGGTGGACGTCGGGGAAGGCCGCGACCCCGAGCGTGAAGTCACCGAGCCCGCGGACGAGGCGGACGAGGTCCTCGGCGTGGTCGAGGCCGTCCGGGTGGCTGCTCCACTCCCCACGGACGTCGCCGGGCGGGTCGCCGCGCAGGGCGAGGACGTTGCGGACGCCGGAGGCCGCGTACTGCCCGACGACGCGGCGCAGGTCGGCGACCGACTGGTCGACGCACGTGAGGTGCGCGAGCGGGGTGAGCGAGGTCTCGTCGGCGATCCGGCCGGTGACCCGCACGGTGCGGTCCTGGCTGGTGCCGCCGGCGCCGTAGGTGACGGACACGAAGGCCGGTCGCACACGCTCCAGTCGACGGATCGCGTCCCAGAGGAGGACCTCGGCGGCGTCGTCCTTCGGCGGGAAGAACTCGAAGCTCACCGCCGGCCGGTCCGCCCGCAGGCGCGCCGGGATGGACGCGACGAGGTGCTCGGGGCGGCCGCCCCCGCCGAAGTGGGCCATGGCGGCGAGGGTACGCGAGGGCCGACACCGTAGGCTCGGGGCGCCACCATCCGGCCGCGGCCGGACCGTCACCACCCCGCCGAGGAGCCCCCGCGTGACCAGCGTGCTCGACACCGCCGACCTGCGCGGGCGGGTGCAGCGTGCCCTCGACGACGAGCTCGCCGCGCAGGCCCACGTCCTCGCCGAGCTCGGCCCGGACGTCGAGGACCTCCTCCTCGCGATCGGCGACCTCCTGCGCGGCGGCAAGCGGCTGCGCGCCGCCTTCCTCTACTGGGGCGGGCGCGCCGCCGGCCTCCCGGACTCCGAGGCGCTCGTGCGCCTGGCGGCCGCGATGGAGCTCTTCCAGGCCGCGGCGCTCATCCACGACGACGTCATGGACGACTCCGACACCCGCCGCGGGATGCCCGCCGCCCACCGCGCGCTCGCGACCCGCCACGCCGACCGCGGCTGGTCCGGCGACGACGCCCGCTTCGGCCTCGCGGGCGCGGTGCTCGCCGGCAACCTCTGCCTCACCTGGACCGACGAGCTCTACGCGACCTGCGGCCTGCCCGACGCCGACGTCGCGCGCGGCCGCCCCGTCTTCGACCGGATGCGCACCCAGCTGATGGCCGGGCAGTTCCTCGACGTCGTCGAGTCCGTGCGCCCCTGGGACGGCCTGCCCGACGACGAGCGCGTCGCCCGCGCCGGCCGGGTCATCCGCTACAAGAGCGCCAAGTACACGGTCGAGCACCCGCTGCTCATCGGCGCGAGCGTCGGCGGGATGGACGCCGCCGGGCTCGACGCGCTCTCGCGCTACGGCCTCGACGTCGGCCGCGCCTTCCAGCTGCGCGACGACCTGCTCGGCGTCTTCGGCGACCCCGGCGAGACCGGCAAGCCGGCCGGCGACGACCTGCGCGAGGGCAAGCGCACCGTCCTGCTCGCGCACGCCCTCGCGGGCAGCGACGCCGGCGGGCGCGCCCGGGTCGAGCAGCTCGTGGGACGCCCGGACCTCGCGGCCGGCGACGTCGACGAGCTGCGCGGCCTCATCACCGGCTCGGGGGCGGTCACCGTCCTCGAGGACGAGATCGCCCGGCTGGCCGACTCCGCCCGCGCCGCGCTCGGCGCCGCGCCGGCGCTGGACCCGCAGGCCCGCACCGTGCTGCTCGAGCTCGTCGCGACCGCGACCGCCCGCCGCGCCTGAGGCGAGCGCCTAGAAGGCCTCCTCCATCGCGCGCCGGCGGACCTCGGTCTTGAAGCCGGCGCGGATGGCGTCGAGCGGCGTGCCGGGCACCGGCAGCGTGTCGTCGGGGGTGTGCAGCCAGCGGATGATCTCGGCGTCGTCCATCCCTCCGTCGGCGAGGACGGTGAAGGTGCCGCGCAGCTCGGGCAGCGGCCCCTCGGCGTCGACGAAGCCGGCCGGCACCGAGACGACGTTGCGCTCGCCGCGACGCACCGAGATGAGCTCGCGCTCCTCGAGGAGGGTGCGGACGTCGGAGAGGCGGCGGCCGAGGCGCTCGACGAGGTCGGGGACGGTCAGCCACTCGGGGACGAGGGCGTCGAGCTCGTCGCGGGCGCTGCCGGGGGCGCTGTCGGGGGTGCTGGGGGTCTCGCTCACGCGGGCCAGCGTGCCACAGGCCGGGCCCGCGCCGGCTGCCCCGCCGGGTCCGCCACCCCACGGACACCACCCACACCAGGCGTCACTCCGGTACCTTGAGTCCCAGATATCACAGCCGGGGGGTCTGCACGCGCCCCGGCACCCCCGACGAAGGACCCACCCGCATGGTCACCGCCGCCCCTCCCCCTGCTGCTCCCGCCGCCACGCTGCACGCCGTCGTGGCCCCCGTCCGGGTCGCCCCGCACGGCTGGACGACCCACACCGTCCGCGACGGCGAGACCCTCGACGGCATCGCGCAGCGCTACCGGACGACGGTGCGGGTCCTCGCCTCGCACAACGGCATCCGCAACCCCGGGATGATCCACGCCGGCGACCGCCTGTCGGTGCCGCGCACGTCCGGCAGCGCGTCCTCCGGCTCGTCGGGCTCCTCCTCCTCCGGCTCCTCGCGCAGCGCGGTCCACGTCGTGCGCGACGGCGACACGATGAGCGGCATCGCCGCCCGCTACGGCGTCTCCCTCGCCGGCCTGCTCAAGACCAACCACCGCTCCGCGAGCAGCCTCATCCACGTCGGCGACCGGATCGTCGTGCGCGGCGGGAAGGCCGGCTCGTCCTCCTCCAAGGCCGCCTCCCGCTCCTCGAAGCCCGCCTCGCGCACGTACGTCGCCCGCTCCGGCGACACCCTCGGCGGCATCGCGGCCCGCTACGACACGACCGTCGGCGACCTCGCGCGGGCCAGCGGCATCTCCTCGCGCTCGCTCCTCCAGGTCGGCCAGCGCCTGCGGGTGCCGACGACCGCCGCGCACGCGGTCTCCGACACCTTCAACGGCGTCCGCTACCCCGCGGGGGTCGTCGGCGCCGCCCGCCGCAACCACGACCTCCTCGCGCGCCGCTCGGTGCCGAGCCGGACCGAGACCAAGCGGCTCATCGCCGAGACCGCCCGGCGGCACGGGGTCGACCCCCGCCTCGCGATGGCCGTCGGCTACCAGGAGTCGGGCTGGAACCAGCGGGCCGTCTCCCCCGCCAACGCCGTCGGCGTCATGCAGGTCATCCCCTCCGGCGGCGACTGGGCCTCCTCGCTCGTCGGCCGGCGGCTGAACCTCCTCGACACCCGCGACAACATCACCGCCGGGGTCGTCATGCTCCGGGCGCTCGGCCGCGCCGCGTCGGGCACGGACCAGGCGATCGCCGGCTACTACCAGGGCCTGGCGTCGGTCCAGCGGCACGGGATGTACTCCGACACCAAGGCCTACGTGCGCTCGATCAAGCGCCTGCGCGCGACCATGTGACCGGCCGGTCGCGGGACGGGGGCAGGGTCGTGACTACGTACACTCCTACGGTGTCATCCACCGGCGACGCGCTCATCGGGCGCACCCTCGACGGCCGCTACCGCGTGCTGTCGCGCCTCGCCGACGGCGGGATGGCCACCGTCTACCTCGCCCTCGACGAGCGTCTCGAGCGCGAGGTCGCGCTCAAGGTGATGCGGCCCCACCTCGTCCACGACGAGGCGTTCGTCAGCCGCTTCCGGCGCGAGGCCCGCTCGGCCGCCTCTCTCTCGCACCCCAACGTCGTCGCCGTCTTCGACCAAGGCCAGGACGGGGGGCACGCCTTCCTCGCGATGGAGTACGTGCCCGGCCAGACCCTGCGCGACGTCCTGGACACCGAGGGCTCGCTCTCGCCACGGGCCGCCCTCGACCTGCTCGAGCCGGTGCTCATGGCGCTCGCCGAGGCGCACGGCAAGGGCCTGATCCACCGCGACGTCAAGCCCGAGAACGTCATCATCAACGACAACGGCACCGTCAAGGTCGCCGACTTCGGGCTGGCGCGGGCGGTCTCGAGCCAGACGATGACCAGCTCCACCGGGGTGCTGCTCGGCACGGTCGCCTACCTCTCCCCCGAGCAGGTCGAGCGCGGCGTCGCCGATGCGCGCTCCGACGTCTACGCCGCCGGGCTCGTCCTCTTCGAGATGCTGACGGGCACCAAGGCCTTCACCGGCGAGACGCCCATCCACATCGCCTACCAGCACGTGCACGGCGGGATCCCGGCCCCGTCCGAGCGCGTCCCGGGGCTGCCCGCCGCGCTCGACGAGCTCGTCGCCGAGTCCACGGCCCGCGACCCCGACGAGCGCCCCGCCGACGCCGCCGAGCTGCTGGCGCTGCTGCGCCGCACCCGCGCCGGCCTGTCCGCCACCGAGCTCGACGCCCGGCCCGCGGGGGTCGCGGCCGCCGCCGCGGCGAGCGTCCCGACCTCGACCACGGCCCTGCCGGTGCGCGACCGCAGCGCCCTGGCCCCCGCCGCGGACACCGCCCGCACGACCGCCATCGACGTCGGGTCGCGCCCGATCGAGGGCGTCGTCGTCGACGACCGGCACCGCCGGCCGCGCAACTGGTGGCCCGCCGCGGCCGCCTCCGTCCTCCTCGCGGCCGCGACCGCCTGGTTCTTCTTCCTCGGGCCGGGCGCCACGGCCACCGTCCCCTCGGTGCTCGACCGGCCGCAGGAGCAGGCCGTCGCCGCGCTCCGCACCGCCGAGCTCGACGCCACGGTGCAGCAGGCGTTCTCGGAGGACGTCGCGAGCGGCACCGTCATGGAGGTGCGTCCCGGCGTGGGCTCGACCGTCCGGCGCGGCAGCGACGTCGTCCTCACCGTCTCCAAGGGCCGGGAGCGCTACGCCGTCCCCGACCTGCTCGGCTCCTCGCTCGCCGAGGCCCGCCGCCAGCTGGAGTCCGGCAGCCTCGCGCTGGGCAAGGTCACGGAGGCGTTCTCCGAGAAGGTCCCCGACGGCCAGGTGGTCTCGGCCTCGCCGAAGGCCGGGACTCAGCTCAAGCGCGACGCCACCGTCGCGCTCGTCGTGTCCAAGGGCCGCCAGCCGATCACGGTCCCAGACCTCACGGGCAAGGACGCGGCGCAGGCCCGGACGGCGCTGGAGGACCTCGGGCTCACGGTCGACGCCGACCGCCAGGAGAACAGCGACACGGTGGCCAAGGGCGCGGTCGTCAGCCAGTCGCCGCGCGACGGCACGCTGTTCCGCGGCGACACCGTCACGCTCGTCGTCTCCAAGGGCCCGGTCCTCGTCGACGTGCCGAACGTCGTCGGCAAGCAGCTGCCGGAGGCCCGCCGCCTCCTCGAGGGCGCCGGCTTCCAGGTCAAGGTCGAGCGCGCGCTCGGCGGCATCTTCGGCACCGTCCGCTTCCAGGACCCCGAGAACGGCAAGGCCCCCAAGGGCACGACCGTGACGGTCACCATCGTCTGACGACGGTGACCGGCTCCCCCCGCCTCGCCCGCACGGCGACGCTCCTCCTGCTGTTCGTCACGGCCGTCTGGGGCTCGACGTTCTTCCTCATCCGCGACCTCGTCGAGACCGTCCCGCCGACCGACTTCCTCGCGGTGCGCTTCGCGATCGCGGCCGTCGTGATGTTCGCCGTCTTCCGGCGCCAGACCCTCGCCCTCTCGCGCGCCGACCTGCGGCTCGGCGTCGCCCTCGGGGTGCTCTACGGGCTGGCCCAGGTGCTGCAGACGGTCGGGCTCGCGCACACCGACGCGTCGGTGTCGGGGTTCGTCACCGGCACCTACGTCGTCCTCACACCGGTCCTCGGCGCCCTCCTGCTGCGCGACCGCGTGGATGCCGTGACGTGGGGCGCGGTGCTGCTGACGACCGCCGGGCTCGCCGTGCTGTCGCTGCGCGGGCTGTCGGTGGGCTACGGCGAGGGCGTGACGCTCGCCTCCGCCGTCCTCTACGCCGGCCACATCATCGTCCTCGGGCGGTGGTCGACCCCGTCGGCGGCCGTCGGGCTCGCCACGGTGCAGGCGGCGGTCATCGCCCTCGTCGCCGGCGTGGGTGCCGTGCCGGGCGGCCTGACCCTGCCCAGCGGCGGCGGCCAGTGGGCCTCGGTCCTCTACATGGCCCTCGTCGCCGGGGCCGCGGCCCTCTGGGCGCAGACCTGGGCCCAGGCGCACCTCACGGCGACGCGCGCGGCCATCGTCATGGCGATGGAGCCGGTCTTCGCGGCGTTCTTCGCCGTGCTGCTCGGCGGCGAGTCCGCCACGCCCCGGCTGCTGTTCGGCGGCGGGCTGGTCGTGGCGTCGATGTACCTCGTCGAGCTGCGCGGGATGCTCGCGCGCCGGCGTCTCCGGGGCGCGAGCGCGGCGGAGGACCCGCCGGTCGAGGCCCTGCACCACGACGTCTGAGCGCCGGGGCGCTCAGTCCGTGGTGAGCACCTCGCGCGCGGCCCGGATGGCGGCCTCGGTCCCCGCGTCGTCGACGTCGAGGTGCCAGACGAGGCGGACGGCCTTCGGCCCGACGGCGTACGTGCGGATCCCGTGGGCGAGCAGCGCCTCGACGAACGCCGCGGACGTCGTCCCGGCCGCCCCGACGTCGAGGACGACGATGTTCGTCTCGACGGTGGCGGGGTCGATGACACCGGGGACGGCTGCGGCACAGGCCTCGGCGAACCGCCGCGCCCGGGCGTGGTCGTCCGCGAGCCGCTCGAGGTGGTGCTCGAGCGCGTGCAGACCGGCCGCGGCGAGGATGCCGACCTGGCGCATCCCGCCGCCGTAGCGCTTGCGCCAGATGCGCGCCTCGGCCATCGCGTCGGCGGAGCCGACGAGCACCGAGCCGACGGGGGCGCCGAGGCCCTTGGACAGGCAGACGGACACCGTGTCGAACTCGCGGCCGTAGTCGGCCAGCGGCACCCCGGACGCGACGTGCGCGTTCCAGAGCCGGGCGCCGTCGAGGTGCATCGCCACCCCGAGAGCCGTCGTCGCCGCCCGCACCTCGCGGATGGCCTCGATCGGCTGCACCGTCCCGCCGCCGAAGTTGTGCGTGTTCTCGACGACGACGAGCGAGGTCTCGACCTGGTACGGGCCGACGCCGGTCGTCACGAGCGACATCGGCCCGGCCGGGTCGAGCAGCCCGCGCTCGCTGGCCCAGGTGCGGCTCGTGATGCCCGAGAACACCGCCGCCGCCCCGAGCTCGGCGCGCACGACGTGGGCCTGCTGGTCGGCGACGAGCTCGCGGCCCGGCGCGACGTGCAGCCGCAGCCCGAGCTGGTTGGCCATCGAGCCGGTCGGCGTGAACAGCCCCGCCTCGTGGCCGAGCAGCCCGGCGACGTGCTCCTCGAGGGCGCGGACGGTGGGGTCCTCGCCGAAGACGTCGTCGCCGACGTCGGCGTTGGCCATCGCCTCGCGCATCGCGAGGGTCGGACGGGTCAGGGTGTCGGACAGGAGGTCCGCGACGACGTCGGTCACGGCCATCAGTCCTGCGACAGCATCTCGGCGACGAGGAACGCCAGCTCGAGGCTCTGCTGGTGGTTCAGGCGCGGGTCGCACACCGACTCGTAGCGGGTGCCGAGGTCGGCGTCGAGGATCTTCTCCGAGCCGCCGATGCACTCGGTGACGTCGTTGCCGGTCAGCTCGACGTGGATGCCGCCCGGGTGCGTCCCGAGGCCCTGGTGCACCTCGAAGAAGCCGCGGACCTCGTCGACGACGTCGTCGAAGTCGCGGGTCTTGAAGCCGGACGCCGACGAGAACGTGTTGCCGTGCATCGGGTCGCACACCCACGAGACCTGCGCCCCGGAGGCCGTGACCTTCTCGACGATCGAGGGCAGCGCCTCGCGGATGCGGCCGGCGCCCATCCGGGTGATGAAGGTGAGGCGGCCGGGCTCGCGCTCCGGGTCGATGACGTCGATCATCCGCAGGAGGTCGTCGACGTCGGCGCCCGCGGACACCTTGACGCCCACCGGGTTACGGACCTTCGAGACGAAGTCGATGTGCGCGCCGCCGAGGTCGCGGGTGCGCTCGCCGACCCAGATGAAGTGGCCGGAGGTGTCGTAGAGCTCGCCGGTGCGCGAGTCGACGCGGGTCATCGGGCGCTCGTAGTCGAGCAGCAGCGCCTCGTGCGCCGAGAAGAACTCGGTCGTGCGCATCGCGTCGAAGTCGGCGCCGCACGCCGACATGAAGCGCATCGCCTTGTCGATGTCCTTGGCGAGGCGCTCGTAGCGGACGTTGGCGGCGTTGGCGACGAAGCCCTTGTTCCAGTCGTGGACGTGGCGCAGGTCGGCGAAGCCACCGGTCGTGAAGGCGCGCACGAGGTTCAGCGTGGCGCTGCTCGCGTGGTAGCCGCGCACGAGGCGCATCGGGTCCGGCTGCCGCGACTCGGGGGTGAACTCGTAGTCGTTGACCATGTCGCCGCGGTAGGCCGGCAGGGTCACGCCCTCGCGGGTCTCCTCGTCGCTCGAGCGCGGCTTGGCGTACTGCCCCGCCATCCGCCCGACCTTGACGACCGGCATCGAGGCGCCGTAGGTGAGGACCGCGGCCATCTGGAGGATCGTCTTGACCCGGTCGCGGATGTTGTCGGCCGTCGCGGAGGTGAAGGTCTCGGCGCAGTCGCCGCCCTGGAGCACGAACGCCTCGCCGCGCGAGACGGCGCCCATCCGGGCCTTGAGGACGTCGCACTCCCCCGCGAAGACGAGCGGCGGATAGGTCGCGAGCGTCCCGACGGCCTCGTCGAGGGCGGTGCGGTCGGGCCAGGTCGGCTGCTGCGCAGCCGGGAGGTCGGCGCCGGCGGCGAGCCGCTGGAGGGGCGTGGAGGAGGTGGTCGTGCTCACGAGCGTCAATGGTAGGTGCGCGTCCGCCATCCGGGACACGGGGCCCGGATGCCGGATGGCCGCCCGGGCGTCAGGAGGAGGCGGGCTCGTCGTCCTCGAGGCCGTGGGCCAGCGCGAACCGGACGAGCTCGACGCGGTTGTGCAGGTGCAGCTTGCCGAGCGTGTTCTGCACGTGGTTCTGCACCGTGCGGTGCGACAGGACGAGCTGCGCGGCGATCTCCTTGCTCGTCATCCCCGTGGCGACCAGGCGCAGGATCTCGGTCTCGCGGGCGGTCAGCTGCGGGATGGGGCGCTCGGGCGCGGTCTCCGCGGGCTCCTCCGCGGCGCCCAGCCGGCGGAACTCCCCGAGGACGAGCCCGGCGAGCCCGGGCGTGAACACCGCCTCGCCGCGGGCCGTCGCGAGCACCGCGTCGAGGATCTCGCCGGGCGAGGCGGACTTCACGAGGTAGCCGGTGGCCCCCGCCTTGATCGCCGCCAGGACGTCCTGCTGCTCGCCGCTGGCCGAGAGGATGAGCACGCGGGTCGGCAGGTCGCCGAGCGCCCGGCAGACCTCGTCGCCGCGCATCCCGGGCAGGTTGAGGTCGAGGACGAGGACGTCCGGCGTCGTCGCGCGGGTGCGCCGCACGGCCGAGGGCCCGTCCGAGGCGGTGCCGACGACCTGCACGCCGCGGGCCACGAGGTCGCGCTCGAGCGCGGAGAGCCACAGCGGGTGGTCGTCGGCGACGAGCACCCGCGGGGCGGCGTCCGTCCCGGTCGGCGGGGCGTCGGTCACGGCTGCTCCTGGGCTCGGCGCGGGACGGTGAGGTGCACGGTGCATCCTGCCCCGGGGCGCGTGGTCCACGTGGCGGTTCCGCCGAGGTCCTCGACCCGGCCGCGGATGGAGGAGGAGACCCCGAGCCGGCCGCGGGACGCCGCCCCCACGAGCTCGGCGGGGTCGGCGCCGGCGCCGTCGTCGCGCACGGTCAGCTCCACGCCCGTCGGGTCGCCCTCGAGGAGGACCCAGGCCCGGGCACCCGGGCCGGCGTGCCGCTCGACGTTGTCGAGGACGGCGGTCAGGGCCGCGTCGAGCTCGCGCGCCACCTGGGGGTCGACGAGCAGCGGGTCACCCGGCACGGCCACCCCGACCCCGGGGCGCTCGTGCGCGGTGACGAGCAGGCGCAGGTCGACCTCGGCGCCCTCGACGCCGTGCAGGTCGACGGGGTCCTCGCCGGGGGCGCCCGCCCCGGAGACGAAGCGCCGCAGCGCCCGCTCCTGGTCGGCCGCGAGGTCGGCGAGCTCTTGCGCCGGGCCGCCCAGCTCGACGCCGCGGCGGTGGATCCACGCGAGGGACTGCAGCACGCCGTCGTGGACGACGCGGGCGATGCGCTCGCGCTCGCGCAGCCGCTCGCGCTCCAGCAGCACCTGCTCCGCGCGGGCCAGCCCGGAGCGGGCAAGGTCGACGGCCAGCCCGATGAGGCCACCGAGCAGCACGAGGATGACGATGTTGTGCACGGTCGCCTGCGTCGGACGGCCGGCGATCTCGACGAGGTCGGCCGCGGCGATCACGAGCGCCGCGAGCAGCCCGCCCCGGGCCCCGGCGACGACCGCGCTCCCCGCGACCGAGCCGGCCGCCCAGACGGTCGGCAGCGTGTACTGGCCGGCGCTGACGGCGGCCATCCCGTCGGCGAGGGGCGTCGCGAGGATGGCGAGGACGGCGATGACGACCTCGACGGCGACGACGACCCGGCTGCGCCGCCGGTAGAGCAGCAGCCCGAGCGACCACGCGGCCATGACGCCGAGGACGAGCACCGCGACCCACGGTCGGAGCATGTCGTCGCGGCGCGTCCACGCGAGGAAGGCCGCGTACGCCGTGCCGATCGGGCGGAAGACGTCGAGCCCGCGCAGGAAGGCCTCGACGACGACCGGCTCGCGGCGGCCGGTGCGCGGTGAGCGCGGTCCGAGGACTCCCACGTCGCGCCTCAGCTCGCGCGACGCTCCGGACCGGCGTCGCCCTCCAGCCCCTCGGCGTCGAGGGCGGCCTCGAGCTCGCTCGCGGCACGGCCGGGCGTGGCGGCCTCGGCGGCCTCCTTGGCCTTGTTCTTGCGCTCGCGGGCGATGCGGTCCTTCATCGCCGTCGCGTACATGTCGACGTACTCCTGGCCGGAGAGCTCCATGAGGGCGTACATGATCTCGTCGGTGATCGAGCGCAGGACGAAGCGGTCGCCCTCCATCCCCTCGTACCGGGAGAAGTCGAGGGGCTCGCCGATCCGCACGCCGATGCGGACGAGCTTGGGGACCTTCTTGCCGGTGGGCTGCGCCTTGTCGGTGTCGATCATCGCGACGGGGATGACGGGCACGCCGGCCTCGAGGGCCATCCGGGCCACGCCCGTGCGTCCCTTGTAGAGGCGGCCGTCGGGGCTGCGGGTGCCCTCGGGATAGAGGCCGAGGAGCTCGCCGCGGTGCAGGACGCGCAGGCCGGAGGTCAGCGCCGCCTCGCTCGCGCGCCCGCCGGAGCGGTCGATCGGCAGCTGCCCGACACCCCTGAAGAACGCGGCGGTCAGGCGGCCCTTGAGGCCCACGCCGGTGAAGTAGTCGGCCTTGGCGAGGAAGGTCATCCGGCGCGGCACGACGAGCGGCAGGAAGATGGAGTCGCTGAAGGAGAGGTGGTTGCTCGCGAAGATCGCGGCCCCCTCCTCCGGGATGTTCTGCTCCCCCTCGACCCACGGCCGGAACAGGAGGCGGAGGACCGGTCCCAGGACGACCGTCTTCAGCACCCAGTAGAACACCGGACCACCCTTCTGCGTCTGTGCCGGGAAGCCTAGTGCACCCCTGCGGTGTTGCCCCCTCCGTCGGGAACGGCCCGGGCGACCCCTTCGCCCAGCGGGTTCCCCGTGCGAAGATCGTGCCCTGCCCCGGACCCCAGGAGAGACCGTGAACGAGCGGCCAGGCGAGATGGACGAGCGCGACGTCGACGAGCGCTTCGCGTCCATCGTGGCGGCGTGGGACGGCGCCCTCCCGGTGGCCGACGACGTCGAGGCCGACGTCGAGCGGCCCACGACGGAGCAGGAGCCGGGTGCGGCCCGCTCCGAGGAGCCCCCGGCCGCTCCCCCGGCCCCGGCGGCGCCCGCCGCGCGGCCCCCGTGGGTCAACCCGCCCGTCGACGTCGTCGTCCCCGCGTCCGCCTGGCGGGCCGCGGAGCCCACGCCCGAGCCCGCCGCCGCGTCGGCGTCGGGGGACGACGCCGACGACGACGAGCACTACGAGCCCCCGGCCGTCGAGCTGCCCCCGCAGGAGGATCTGCACTTCTGGGGCGCGGTCGTCGGCCTCGTCGCCGGGCCGCTGTGCCTGCTCTACGTCGCGCTCTTCCGGCCCTTCCACAGCACGCGATGGTTCGTCGCCGGCCTCGTGCTCGCCCTCGCCGGCTTCACGCTGCTCGTCCTGCGCCAGCCGCGCCACCGCGACGACAGCGACGACGGCGCCCGCATCTGAGCCGCCGGCACGCCTGAGTGAATCCCATGTCGGGATGCACTGACGTATGCTCGGACCATGAGCACGCAGATCGCTGTCCGCCTTCCCGACGAGCTGGTCGCCTTCCTCGACCGCAGCGTCGCCGCCGGCAAGGCACCGAGTCGCGCCGCACTGGTGACTGCGGCAGTGGAGCGGGAGATGCGCCGGCTGGCCGCCGAGCAGGACGCGCACCTCCTGCGGACCCGGGGGGCCGAGGACGACCTCGATGAACTCGTCGAGTGGACCGGCACGCACGTCGTCCTCGAGGACTGAACGGGTGCGCGAGATCTGCCTCGTCCGCCTCGACAAGACGCGGCCCGCTCTCGTGCTGACCCGGGAGGCTGCCCGGGGAGCGATGACGAAAGTGACGGTCGCCCCGATCACCAGCACGGTCAAGGGCCTGTCCAGCGAGGTGCTCGTCGGACCGGAGAACGGGCTGGACCACAGGTGCGCGGTCTCGCTGGACAACGTCCTGACCGTCCCGGTCGGTGCGCTCGGCCGCACCATCGGGTACCTCGGTGCCGAGCAGGAGACCCAGCTGGCCCGTGCGGTGGTGCTGGCCTACGACCTCGACCTCTCGGTCCTCGACTGACGTCCGGCGAGCATGCCCCGGCTCGCGACGACGGCGCCCGCCTCTGACCCGACCGGGCCGGCGGCCTCAACCGACCTCGAGGTCGACCCACGCCGGCCGGTGGTCGCTCGCGCGCGCCCAGACCGCCTCCGGGACGGCGACGTCGCGGAAGGGCAGCACCCGCAGCCCGGGCGAGGCGAAGAGGACGTCGAGCCGGCTGCGCGGCGCGCGGGCCGGGAAGGTCGGGACGTGCGGGCCCGCGACGCCGAGGCGCTCGGGGCGCGCGACCCGGCGGAAGGCCTCGCCGTCCTCGCCCTCGTTGAGGTCGCCGGCGACGACGAGCGGCTCGACGCCCTCGAGCGCGGCGAGCACCGCCTCGACGTGACGCACGCGCTCGGCCGCCCGCAGCGAGAGGTGCAGCGACACGGCCGTCACCTCGTGGCCACCGGGCAGGCGCACCGTCGCCCGGGCCCAGCCGCGGGTGCGGTCCGGCCAGCGCACCGGCAGCCGGTGGTGGGCCGCCGACAGCAGCTCGACGTGCGGCGCGGTGAGCACGGTCGTCCCCCCGCTCCCCCGCTGCGGGCCGCTCCACCGCATCCCGCAGGCGTCGGCGAAGCGCCGCAGCCGCCACGGGGCGAGCAGGCGCCGGGGCACCTCCTGGAGGCAGAGCACGTCGGGGTCGACCGCCCGCACGAGGCGCGCGGCGAGCCGGTGGTCGTCGAGGAAGTCGCGCGTGTTGTACGTCGCGACCCGGAACCGCTCGGTCGGCACGTCGGTGGCGGTCAGCCGGCGGGCGGCGGGTCGGCGGGCGCCTGGTCCGCCGCGCGGTCGCCGGCGTCGGCCCACGCGAGGTCGGCGGCGCCGACGCGGGCGAGGTCCGCCGCCCCGACGAGGCCGGCCTCGTTGCCGAGCTGCGCCGCGACGATCGTCGCCTCGGGCCGGTAGCCGCGGCCGGTCAGCTGGCGGCGGAAGGCCTCGCGCGCCGGGCCGAGCAGCAGCTCGCCGGCGGCGCTGACCCCACCGCCGATGACGAAGGTCCCCGGGTCGAGCGCGGCGGCGAGGTCGGCCATCCCGACCCCGAGCCAGCGGCCGATCTCGCCGAGCAGCTCGCGGGCCAGGGCGTCGCCGTCGCGCGCGGCCTCGGTGACGAGCGGCCCGGTCAGCTCGCTCGGGTCGCCGCCGACGCGCTCGAAGAGGTCGGAGACGACCGGGCTGCCGGCCGACATGAGGGCGCGGGCCTCGCGGACGAGCGCGTTGCCGGAGGCGTACTGCTCCCAGCAGCCCCGGTTGCCGCACTCGCAGCGGATGCCGTCGGGCACCACCTGCATGTGGCCGAACTCCCCGGCGATGCCGAAGCGCCCGCGGACGACCCGTCCGTCGAGGACGATGCCTCCGCCGATCCCGGTGCCGAGGTTGACCATGACGAGGTGGCTCTCGCCGCGGCCGGCGCCGAAGCGGTGCTCGGCCCAGACCGACGCGTTGGCGTCGTTGTCGACGAAGATGGGCAGCGCGAGGCGGCCGCCGAGCGCGGCGCGCAGCGGCTCGTTGCGCCACGAGAGGTGCGGGGCGAAGACGACCGTGGCGCGGTCGGCGGCGACGAAGCCCGCGGCCCCGATGCCGACCGCCACGACGTCCTCGCTGCCGGCGTCGAGCAGCTCCTCGACGGCGGAGACGATGGTGTCCTCGACGACCCGGGGGCTCGTCGAGCGGTGCGGGGTGTCGCGGCGGGTGCGGCGCAGCACGGCGCCGCTGCCGTCGACGAGGCCGGCGGCCACCTTGGTGCCTCCGATGTCGACACCGATCGCGAGGGGTCCCTCAGCCACGGTCGCCTCCCTGCTGGTCGTCGTGGGCGCGGCCACGGGCGGACGCGAGGTCGCCGAGCACGGCGGCCGCGAAGCCCGCGAGCTCGGCGAGGGTGCCGAGGGTCTCGGGGCTCAGCTGGCGCACGAACCCCGACGCGCGGCACACGGGGCACCACTGGCACACCGGGTCGTCGCACGAGAACCCCTGCGCGGGAGGGGTGTCGGCGTCCGACGCAGCGGGCGCGTCGGCGCCCGGCGGCGCGGCGGCGTCGGGCTCGGGGGCGCCCTCCCGGCCGGCACGGCGCAGGCTCTCGAGGAGGCGCCCGGCCTCCTCGGCGACGCTCCCGACGTCCTCGTGCCAGCGCTGCGCGGTCATCGTGGCGCTCAGCCCTCGACGCGCTTCTTCAGCTCGCTCAGGGCGGCGTCGATGATGAGCTTCTCGGCCTTGCGCTTGAGCATCCCGATCATCGGGATGGTGAGGTCGACCTCGAGGTCGTAGGTGACCCGGGCGCCCGCGCCGACGGCCTCGAGCGTGTAGCTGCCGGTCAGGCCCTTGAGGAGCGAGGCCCGCACGAGGTGCCAGGAGATGACGCCGGTGCCGTCCTCGGCCACGGCCCAGTCGTACTCGAGGACGTACTGGTCCTTGATGGCGCCCGCGTCGAGGGTGAACTCGACCTGGTCGGCCCAGCCGTCGCCGTCCTCGGTGAGCACCGAGCACGCCTTGACCTGCTCGGCCCACTCCGGGTAGTCCTCGAACGCCGCGATGACGTCGAGCACCTCGCCCGGTGCGGCGGCGATCTCGATGGAGGAACGGGTGCGGTCGGCCATGGCACCGCAGGCTACCCGTAGCCCGGGGCCTAGAGTTGGGGGGCTTCCCCACCCGAGACCGAAGGAGTCCGACGGTGCACGAGACCTCCACGCCCCTCGTCCTGCCCGCGACGAACGAGGGCACGCTGGGAGACCTCCCGGCCCGTCTGGCCGCCGACCGACCTGGGCGCGTGGCGTTCTCGGTCCGCTCGGGCGCCGGGTGGACCGACGTCACGAGCGCCACCTTCGCCGCCGAGGTCGCCGCGCTCGCCAAGGGCTTCCTCGCCGCCGGCATCACCGTCGGTGACGTCGTGGGGATCATGAGCCGGACCCGCTACGAGTGGACCCTGGCCGACTTCGCGCTCTGGGCCGCCGGCGCCGTGCCCGTGCCGATCTACGAGACCTCCTCCGCCGAGCAGGTCGAGTGGATCCTCGGCGACTCCGGCGCCGTCGGCGTCCTCGTCGAGACCGAGGCCCACCTCGCGTCCATCGAGCGGGTCCGCGGGGGCCTGCCGGGCCTGACCCACGTCTGGGTCCTCGACCACGGCGACGTCGACACGCTGAGCCGCGACGGCGCCGACGTCGAGGACCGCGAGCTCGACGAGCGCCGCGCCGGCCTCGACCGCGACTCGCTGGCCACCGTCATCTACACCTCGGGCACCACCGGCCGCCCCAAGGGCGTCGAGCTGACGCACGGCAACTTCCTCACCCTCGCCGAGAACACGGCCGAGCAGATCGCCGCGGTCGTCAAGGGCGAGGGGGCGGCCACGCTGCTCTTCCTGCCGCTGGCCCACGTGTTCGCCCGCTTCATCGAGGTGCTGGCCGTCACCGCGGGGGTCCGGATGGGTCACTCCTCCGACCTCAAGACGCTCATGGACGACTTCGGCGCGTTCCGCCCGACGTTCGTCCTCGCCGTGCCGCGCGTCTTCGAGAAGATCTACAACTCGGCCGAGGCCAAGGCGGAGGCCGGCGGCAAGGGCAAGATCTTCGCCGGCGCGGCCGCCACCGCCATCGCCTGGTCCGAGGCCCTCGACACCGGGTCGGTGCCGCTCGGCCTCAAGGTGCGGCACGCCGTCTTCGACAAGCTCGTCTACGGCAAGCTGCGCGACGCGATGGGCGGCCGGGTCCAGTACGCCGTGTCCGGCGGCGCCCCGCTCGGCACGCGCCTCGGGCACTTCTTCCGCGGCATCGGCGTCTCGATCCTCGAGGGCTACGGCCTGACCGAGACCACGGCGCCGGCCTGCGTCAACCTCCCCGACGCCATGCGCATCGGCACCGTCGGGCCGCCGCTGCCCGGTGTCGACCTGCGGATCGCCGACGACGGCGAGATCTGCATCCGCGGCATCAACGTCTTCCGCGCCTACCGCGGCAACGACGACGCCACCCGCGAGTCCGTGCGCGACGGCTGGTTCCACACCGGCGACATCGGCGAGCTCGACGCCAAGGGCTACCTGCGCATCACCGGCCGCAAGAAGGAGATCCTCGTGACGGCCGGCGGCAAGAACGTCGCCCCCGCCGTGCTCGAGGACCGGCTGCGCGCCCACCCGCTCGTCAGCCAGTGCATCGTCGTCGGCGACGGCAAGCCGTTCATCGGCGCCCTCGTGACGCTCGACGACGAGATGTACCCGGGCTGGGCCGCCAACCACGGCCTCGAGGACCTGCCGTTCTCGAAGGCGAAGGACGACCCCCGCATCCACGACGAGATCCAGCGCGCCGTCGACGAGGCCAACACCGCTGTCTCCAAGGCGGAGTCGATCCGCAAGTTCGTCATCCTCGACTCCGACTTCACCGAGGAGTCGGGTCACCTCACCCCGTCGCTCAAGCTCAAGCGCAACGTCGTGATGCGCGACTTCGGCGACGAGGTCGACGCGCTCTACGGTGGCTGAGACGGCCGTCGGCCGCGCCCCCGCCGGGGTGCGGTCGACCCTGCCGGCGGTCGTCCTCGCCGTCGCGTGGCTCGCCTGGTTCGGCGTCGCGCAGTGGAGCGTCGTGCGCTTCCGGGTACCGATCCTGCTCGGCCTCACGGCCGGCACGGCGCTGCTCGCCTGGTGGCTCGTGCGCCGGGTGGAGGTGCCCCTCCCCCGCTGGCTCGCCCCGGTGCTCGTCCTCGGCTCGGTCGTGCTCACCCTCACCGTGCCGCTCTTCTCGTACCTGCGCGGCGGGTGGCTGACGGCCGCCCTCGTCGTGCTCTCGGTCGGCGGGGTCGCGCTCGCCGGCCTGCTGCTGGTCCGTGCGCCGTGGGGTCCGCCGGCCGTCCTCGGCGGCGCCGCCCTGACCCACACCGTGCTCGCGACCGTCGCGGTGCTCGGCGACCGCGCGCCGCGGATCGACGTCTGGGTGATCCTCCAGCAGGGCGCCGACGTCTCGGCCCGGTTCGGCAACGTCTACACCGCGCAGTGGACCGGCTCCCCCGGTGTGCAGGACCACTTCACCTACCTGCCCTGGATGATGGTCCTCACCGCGCCGGGGCGCTGGCTCGCCGGCGACGTGCGCTGGATGCTCCTCCTGTGGATGCTCGTCCTGCTCGCCGGGCTCTGGTACCTGGCCGGCGGGACCCCAGCGGGCCGCGTCCGGGCCGCCGCCGCGGCCGCCGTGCTCGTCGTCGTCCCGGGCACCATCACCCAGGTCGACCAGGCCTGGACCGAGCCGGTGCTCGCCGCCCTCCTCGTCTGGTGGGCCGCGCTGGTCCGCCGCGGCCACGCCTGGTGGGCCGTCGTGCCGCTCGCGCTGGCCTGCGCGAGCAAGCAGCACCTCGCCCTCGTCGCGCCGGTCCTGCTCGTCTGGCAGCCCTTCGGGTGGCGGCGCACGCTGGCCACCGGTGGCCTCGCCGGCGTCCTCGTCCTGCCGTGGCTCGTCGCCGACCCCGCGGCCTTCGTCGACGACACCGTGACGACCCTCCTCACCTTCCATCCCATCAAGTTCGCCAACACCTGGTACCTCTACTTCCTCAACGTCCACGGCGTGACGCTGCCGTTCGCCGTCACCGGGCTGGCGATGCTCGCCGCCGTGGGTGGGGCGATGTGGGCCGTGTGGCGCCGTCGGCCCCCGGTGGGCGAGGTGCTGCGGTGGGCCGCCCTCGTGCTCGCGGTCGCGAACCTCGTCAACAAGCAGGCGTTCTACAACCAGTTCTGGCTCGTCGCCGCGCTCGTCCTCGCGTCCGTCGTCGTCCCCTCGCGGACCGACGAGGTCGATCCGCCGGAGGATGTGCAGGCCCCGGACGGGCTCACCGAGCGAGGTCGTCCAGGCGTCGGCGCCACTGCCGGGTGAGCGCGTCACGGTCGAGCCCGACCACGGCGGGCAGGGCTGCGGCGCAGGCGCGTTCGGCCGCCTGCTCACCGTCGGTCGAGGCGCACGCCGTGAGCAGCCGGTCGAGCGCGGTCTCACCGCTGCCCTCGGCGATGAGCTCGACGGCCTGCCAGGCCGCGAGGTAGGTCACCTCGACCGACCCGGTGGCGGCGGCGAAGGCGCGGGCGTCCGGCAGGTCCCGAGGCGCGTCCCCGGCCCGCACGGCGGCGGCGAGCGGCGCGAGCAGGGCCGCGGCCGGCACGTCCGCCCGGGCGTAGCCGACGTGGTCGGCGTAGCCCTCCGCGAGCCAGACCGGCAGGTCGCCCGGCAGCGTGGCCCGGACCGCGACGTGCGCGAGCTCGTGGGTCAGCACGACGGCCCGCCCGGTCGGCGTGAGGCGTGCGTGCGCCGACGGGTCGAGCACCACGCGGTCGCCGGTCGACCGGCCGTCCTGCCCCGTCGGGCCGTCGGTGCTCGCCCCCACCTCCCCGGTCGGCGCGGCCCCGAGCAGTGCCTCGCCCTGCGCCGCGGTGGCCGGGGCGAGGACGAGCACGAGGGCCGGGGTGCGCGCCCACCGCCGGGCCAGGGCGGGCAGGCCCTCGTCGACCGTCCGCGCGGCGGTGGCGAGGTCGCCCGGCGGCAGGGTCCCGGCGACGACGGCGTGGGCGGTCCGGCGCACGACGAGGCCCGGCATCGCGACCCACGGGGGCGCCTGGCTGCCCGGGACCGGCGCCTGCGAGGCCACGCGCCAGCTGTCGCCGGTGCGCGCGAGGGCGTAGCGGGCGCTCGCGGTGCGGTCGCCGCGGTCGAGCCCGTCGAGGCGGTAGCGCAGCCCGACGTCGAGCGCCGACGGGTCGTCGACCGGGGCGGCGACGTCGTGCGCGAGGCGCACCGGCCGCAGCGCGCGGGCGGCGTCGAAGGCGGCGAGCTGGGCGCGGCCCGGGGCGCCGGTCGGGTCGGCCACGGTGGCGCGGAAGGCGTCCCGGTCACCCCGCAGGATCGCCGCGTCCCGGCGGGCGAGGAGGTCGTCGAGCGCCATCGCGAGGGCCGAGGCGTCCTCGGCCCCGCCCGCCGTCGTGGGGGGCGGCGTCGGCGCGGGTGTCGTGCCGACCGGCTGCGACCCGGTGCCCCCGGTGCATCCCGTGAGGAGCGCCAGCCCCAGCGCCGCCGCCGCGCTCCGGCGGGTCGGACGGAGGGCGGGCACCGCGCCATCGTACGGACGGGCCCTCAGCCGACGGCGCGGCTCCCCCGGCCCAGCCCGGGCTCGACCGTGGCCCGCACGGTGGCGGCGGTCTCGGCGTCGACGAGGCCGGCGCGGACGAGCCGGGTCACGACGGCCCGCTCCTCGGCGTCGAGGGCGCCGTCGGTGCGGGTGCCGGTGATGCTCAGCAGCACGGGCACCATGCAGTCGTCGCAGTGCAGCTCGCGCACCGGGCAGGTGCGGCAGTCGATGGTCATCACGTCGTCACGGGTCATGCGTCTCACCTCGTCCTCGTTGTCGTGACCGACGCTAGGGCCGACCACCGACAGGCCCCCGCGCCGCGAGGGCCCGCCGGCGCCCGGGCGCTACCAGTTGAGGCTGCCGCTCGTCCCGCCGCAGGAGGCTGTCACCGTGCCGGTGCCCCCGTAGAAGTTGTCGCTCTCCTTCGTGGCGTTGCCGCCCATCGTCAGGTTGCGCCAGCCGCTGACGGACCGCCCGTCGACGGAGAAGCTGCACGTGACCGACCCGCCGAGACCCGAGGTCCGCACGGCGATCCACCGGCAGCCCGCGCTCGTGCACGAGCCGTTGCCGGTGGCGCACGAGCGCTCGCCGCACGTGCTGCCCTTGAGGACGTCGACCGTCTTCGGGTCCGGGATCGACTCCCCGACCGGGCCGGCCCACGCGGACCAGCCCGCCTCCGACCTCGAGCGGACCTCGAGCCGGTAGGTGTTGCCGGGCGAGCCCGTGTAGCTGACCTGCGTGCGGTTGCCGCCGAAGGTCTGGTCGACGGCGCCACGGACCTGGACGTCGGTGATCCGCCGGCCGTTCTCCGGGAGGTTCCACGACCACGTGATGGTGTTGCCGCTGCGCGAGCTGCTGAGCCCGGTCGGCGTCAGCGTGTCGCCGTAGGGCTGCGCCGACGCCGAGCTGCGCACCGACTCCTGGGCACCGGAGTTCACCGTCCAGACGGTGATGGCGTACTGCTGCGTCGGGTTGGTGTCGAACGGCCCCACCGAGAACGTCTTCTGCGAGCCCGGGGCGCAGCCGCAGGCCACGGACCCGCTCTTGCCGCCTCCGGACCAGCGGATGGCGCTGAAGGAGCCGGCGCGCGGCTGGCCCACGCCGACCGTCAGCTGGATCTGCCGGTTCGCCGACGGCGTCGACGCCGTCACCGTGGGCGTCGACGGCTGCCCGACGGAGGTGAACGACGAGGAGTTGGTCTTCGGGCCCTCGAGGTCGGCGCCGTTGGTCAGCGTGGCGGTGTAGCGGTACTGGCGGCCGTCGTAGGGGATGACGACGGTCGCGCTGCGGTCGCCCGCACCGGTCTGCGCGGCGGCCGTCCAGCCACCGCCGTCGACGGACTGGTAGAGGGTGTAGCCCTTCGTCGGCGGGCCGTTGGGGCTGCCCTGGTCCCACGAGATGGTCAGGGTCGCCGAGTCGGCCGCGGGGCCGGGGCCGCTGGCCGCGATCCTCGGGGCGGGCAGCGCCGGCGGCGTGCCGGCCGACTGCATCGAGACGGCGGGTCCGAACGGGCCGGCGCCGAGCTCGTTCCACGCCTGGACCTGCACGTCCTGCTCGGCCATGTTGTCCAGACCGGTGACGGTGGCCTGCCGCTGCGGCGCGACGACGTCCTGGGTCTTGGTCTGCCCGGTCGAGGAGATGAGGCGCACGACGTACTTGCGCAGGGGGCTGCCCTCGTTGACCGGCTCGTCCCACGCGACGGTCAGGGTGCCGTCGCCGCGGTCGACCATCCGGACGCCCGTGACCGCGCGCGGCAGCGTGTCGGGGCGGACGGCGGCGCTCGCCGCCGACCGGTCGCCCTCTCCCACACCGTTGACCGCAGCCACGGTGAACCGGTAGTCCTTGCCGTTGGTCAGGCCCTGGATCGTGCAGGGCGAGGCCGTGCACGTCGAGCTGCCGGAGGAGCCGCCGGTCCAGCGGACGACGTAGGAGGTGATGGTGGAGCCGCCGTCGTACGTGGGCGGCAGCCACGCGACCCGGGCCTGGCCGCCGGCGTCGCGGTCGGCGACCGCCTGGACGCGACGGGGCGGGTCCGGGCGGCCGAGGAGGGTGACCGTGATGCGTCCGCGGGCGCTGCGCTTCGGACCGTCGCTGACGGTCACCGCGACCGCTGCCTTCTGCGAGGGACGGTCGCCGGCGGTCAGGGTGACGGAGCAGCCGGAGCGGGAGACCGTCAGACCGGTGCCCTGCTCGACGGCCGCGGCCGTCACCGTGCACTGCGGCTGCGGCAGAGGAGAGTCCAGGTAGGGGCGGAGGTCGACCGTGCGCGACTGGCCGGCCTCGAGGCCGTCGACGGTGACGGGCCGGACCCGCGCGGGCGGGAGCGGGTCGTCGGGTGCCTTCCCGTCGGCGCCGTCGGCTCCGTCGGCCCCGGCGGTGGCCTCGCGCCCGATGACGCGGACCGCGATCGTCGAGGGCTCCCGCAGCCCGGGCGCCGACACCTCGATGGCCCCTTCGCTGCTGCGCGCGCCGGTGTCGGCGTGGAGGGTGAGGCGGCGGTTGCCGTCACCGTCGACGCGCAGGTCGGCGTCCGGCTCCTCGCGCCACCGCGCGCTGAACTCCACGTCGTCGAAGGTCATCCCGACGGGCAGCCACGCGTGGCAGACGGTGGGGATGTCGACCGTGCGGTCCAGCCCGCCGGCCGTCACGGTCACGGCGCCGTCGGGGCAGCGCAGCAGCGGCACCAGGGGCCCGACCTGCACCGGGACCGAGACGTAGGCGGTGCCGAAGTCGGTCTGCCCGACCGCGCTCTGGTCGGTGACCTCCAGCATCACCGCCGCCGGGCCGACGTACCCGTTGGAGGAGGTCAGCTGCAGCGTGCGGTTGTCGACGAGCGTGACCGAGAGGTTCTCCGCCGGGGAGGCCGAGACCGTCGAGGCCGTCGTCACCGACACCACCCGCCCGCGCGGGGAGCGCACGTGGTCGGCCAGGTTGACGGTCTTGCTCGAGTCGGGGTCCATCTTCACCAGGGACCCGGCCACGACGAACGGCTGCCCGTTGGCGCCGGTCGGGACGTGGATCAGCGCCATCGCCCGCTCGCCGTCCTCGTCGACCACGACGTAGGGCACCGAGTAGGCGTGGTCGAGGATCTTCACCGACACGCGCCCGTCGGCGGTGACCTGCGCGTCCGGTGAGAGGACCTCGGCGATCTTCAGCGTCGCGGGGTCGGAGTCGACGTCGGTGTCGTTGGCCAGGGCGTCGACCACGCTCGAGGTCTCCCCCGGCTTCGGCGCCGCCACGTCGTCGTTCGCGACCGGCGGGTTCTTGTAGCCCTTGACCGGCCGGACGAGGATGCTCGCCCGCGACGGGTCGTACAGGCCGTCGCTGATGCCGTACGCCAGCTGGTGCACGCGGGCGGTGTCGTCGGGGACCTTCGTCCGCACGACGTGGTCCTCGTCGATGCGCCAGGCGCGCTGCGACTCAGGGGTGTTCAGCGACTCGGTGTCGACCTCGACGGAGTCGCCCCGGGCGATGAGGTCGTTGACGAGGGGCTTGACCGTGACGGTCTTGCCCGGCGCCGCGAACACCTCGTCGTCGACGGCGACGGGCGGCTGGGGGTCGCCCGGCTGGACGACGCCGACCCTGACGAACGCGCGGCTGGTCGCCCCGAACCGGTCGCGCACCTCGTAGGTGATGACCTCGGTGCCCGCGGCCAGCGGGAAGGACTCGTAGCGGATGGTCGTCGGCCCCACCCCGACGACGCGCCCCAGCGCGAGGTCGACCGGACCGTCGTCCGCCCCGACCACGCCCGTCAGGGTCACGCTGTCACCGTCGGCGTCGACCCCGAAGGTCGGGATGGTCATCGTCAGCGGGTCGCCGGCCGTCACGGTCGCCGTGAAGCTGCGCGCCACCGGCGACTGGTTGACCTGCTGCTTGCTCGGGAGCGGGTTGACCTGCACGCGCGCCCGCGCCGTCTGCGCCCGGCCCTTGCTGCCCTCGGCGTACGCGGCGTACTCGATCGTCACGAACTTCGCGGCCCGCAGCCCGCGGGCCTCCGGGACGTAGCGGACGACGTTCCCTGAGGCGAACGCGCGCTGGGCGTCGCCCTTGCTCACGACCTTGACCGAGTCGGGGTCCAGGCGCAGCGGGATGCCGTCGGCCATCGTGTCGTTGTCGAGCACCGGGATGCTCACGGTGTCGCCCTCGCGCACGGTGGCGGTGTCGTCCTCGACGAGCGGCACCGCGTCGTCGGCGGGCGGCTGCTGGAGCACCGACACCTCGCCGCGAACCTGCTGGGTGCCGTCGCTGACGGTGTACTGGACGGTCCCCCGGCGGCCGGTGCCGGCGTCGAGCGGCGCGGGCTCGGCGGCCTCGAGGCGCAGCCAGCGCCCCTGGTAGATCGAGGTCCTGACCCAGCCGGAGCCGGAGCCCGGGCCCGTCGACGCCGTGACGAGGACGTCGCCGCGGGGCGAGTAGTCGTTGGCGAGGACGTCGACCATCGCGGGGGCCTGGTCGTGCAGGGTCGCGTTGTCCGGCACCGCGACCGGGGGCGCACCCTCGGGCGGGGCGGTGAGGTCGACTCGGATGCGGCCCGGGGCGGCGCCCGCGCCCGTGACGGCCGAGTAGCTCAGCTCGAAGGTGCCGGCGGCGTTGCCGGTGACCGTGACGGTGCCGGTCGCGAGGTCGGTGTCGACCTGCAGCGGCCCGACGGGGCGCACCTCGGAGCGCAGCCGCAACGAGGCGTCAGGCTCCCCCGGGTCGGCGCCGGCGATGTCGTTGCCCAGCGGCTCGACCTGCAGCGGCTTGCCGACGACCCCGCGCACGGCATCCGGCTGGGTGGTGGGCGGCTGGAAGCGGACCTCGGGCCCGGTGCCGAGGACCTGGGCGTCGACGCTGCCCTTGGTCGAGCCGCCGCGCCCGTCGGTGACGACGTACCCGACCGGCTGGCGCCCCTCCTCGACGGGGGCCGTCAGCGTCACCCGTCCGGCCCCGTCGACGACCGCACCCTCGGCGTCGGCGCGCGCGGCGAGCGTGTCGTTCTCGGGGTCGCGCCAGTCGGCGAGCACCGGCACCGACAGGCGCTTGCCGGCGATGACCGGGTAGCGCCGCTGGGTGAGCTGGGCGCCCCCGGGTCGCAGCGTCGGCGCGGAGTTGACCTCGTCGCCGACGACGCGGACGGTGACCCGGCCGGCGCCCTTCGAGGTGACCTTGCCGTTGTTGACCTTGTACGAGAACTCGAGGGTCTGGCCGAGGGCGTCGGCGGGCACCGAGAGGTCGATGGCCTGCCCGTCGGACGACACCGTCGCGCTCGCCCCCTGGAGGGAGGGCGCGGTGACGTCGCGCTGGTCGATGGCCAGGACCGAGCCGGCGACGTCGGTGTCGTTGTCGAGGACGTGCAGCTTGCTGACCTTGCCCGGGCGCACCGTCTCGGCGTCGGCGACCGCCTTGGGGGGCTGGCGGGCCGAGGCCTCGTCGACGAGGTTCTCGTCCTTCTTCTGGTTCTTGTCGTCCTGGCGCGTCGGCGGGGTCAGCGCGTCCCAGTTGTCGATCTTCTGGGGCTTGTCCTCGAGGTCCCAGACGCCGCCGTTGTCGAGGTCGTTGAGGACGACGAGGCCGCGGTTGACGCGCAGCGCCACCCCGTCGCGGGTCGGCTGCTCGCCGTCGGCCGGGAGGGTCGCCGTCGGCTCGTCGCCCTCGCGACCGCAGTTCGCGCCGTAGAAGACGCGGCCCTCCTCCGCCCACGCGGCGTGGAGGCAGCCGCCGAGCACGACCGGTCGGCTGAGGAGCGTGGCGCCGGGGACCCGGTCCACCTGCTCCGCCACGGCGACGCCGCCGGGCGAGACACCGCCGTCGAGCGGCACCTGGACCGCACGGGCCGCGGACTGCACGACGACCGTGTCGGCCTCCGGCCCGGGCACCTGGAGGGCCGCGAGGCGGGCGCCGTCGGTCGTCACCTGCGCGTCGGTGCCGTCGGGCTTGGCGGCCGTGAACACCCGGTCGGAGGCCGGGTCGTAGGCGACCCAGCGCGCCCCCACCGCGGTGACGTCGGGGCTCGGCGAGCGCAGCGCCGTCGACACGACGACCGGGCGCGAGAAGCCGCCGGTGCTCGTCGGGGTGAGGGTCGTGACCTTGCCGTCCGCCCCGGAGACGACGTGGATGGCGCCGTCGATGCCGACGGCCACGGAGGCCTGGCGGCCGACCTTCGCCAGCGGCTTCGCGCCGGCCGCGACGCCGGGGAAGTCGGTGGTGCCGGCGCGGGGGTCGACGCGCTGGCCCCACACCGTGCCGCGGGCGGGGTCGAGCAGGGCGAGCGTGCCGCCGCGCAGGTCGACCGGGCTCGGGTGGAAGCCCTTCGTCGACCCGGGACCGGGCACGACGGCGACGGGGTCGCCGGCGGTCGACCCGGCGACGTCGAGGGCGGTGAGCTCCCCCGTGCCGGTGTCGAGGCCGAGGACGACCGCGCCGTCCTGGAGGACGTCGAGCCCGGCGCCGGGGGCGGCGTCGGTGGCGATGCCGGTGTCGAGCTGGCCGATCGGCACGTTGGCCTTGGCGTACTTGGCCTGCGCCCCGGAGCTGACCCAGACGCCGGCGTCGTTGAGGTCGGCCTCGTGCACCGTCGTGCCGTCGCTCGCGACCGCGGCGTAGCCGAGGCCCGAGGCGACGAGGACGACGGCGAGCAGGCTCGCGATGCGTCCCCTGGACCGACGCCCCCGGGCGCGCGCGCCACCGCCACGTGCCACTGGTGCCTCCCTCGTGCTTCCCCCGGTGCGTCCGGCCGGGGCCGACGCGACGTCGCCACACTGTAACCGCGCCGCGCAGCCGTCGGGCGCGGACGGGGTGGGGAGCACTCCCCGTCGCCGCGAGGGTCCCGGGGCCCGCCCCGCGCGCCTCGGGCGAGGTGTCGGTGGTCCGACCTACCGTTCGGGGCATGGTGATGGTCCAGGGCACGTTCGACGACCTGGGCACCCCGCTGTCGGGCGTCGACTTCGTCGTCGTCGACCTCGAGACCACCGGTGGCAGCCCGGCCGAGTGCGGCATCACCGAGATCGGCGCCGTCCGGGTCCGGGGCGGCGTCGTCGTCGGCGAGTTCCAGACGCTCGTCAACCCCGGCGAGCCCATCCCCGCGTTCATCTCGGTGCTCACGGGCATCACCGACGCGATGGTCGCCGGCTCCCCGCGCATCGAGACGGTGCTGCCGCAGTTCCTCGAGTTCGCGGCCGGGTCGGTCCTCGTCGCGCACAACGCCCGCTTCGACGTCTCCTTCCTCAAGGCGGCGGCGCTGCGCTGCGACCGCGAGTGGCCGGCCTTCCCCGTCCTCGACACCGTCCACCTGGCCCGCCAGCTCGTCCCCCGCGACGAGGTGCGCAACCACCGGCTCGGCACGCTCGCCGCCCACTTCGGCGCGACGACCACCCCGGACCACCGGGCGCTGCACGACGCCCGGGCCACGGTCGACGTCCTCCACGCGCTGATCGGCCGGGTCGGCAGCCTCGGCGTCCACTCCCTCGAGGAGCTCGTCGACTACACGGCGCGCGTCTCCCCCGCACGCCGCCGCAAGCGCCACCTCGCCGACGGACTCCCGGACGCCCCGGGCGTCTACCTCTTCAAGGACGGCGACGACCGCGTCCTCTACGTCGGCACCTCGGTGTCCATCCGCACCCGGGTCCGCTCCTACTTCACCGCGTCCGAGCACCGCCGCCGGATGGGCGAGATGGTCCGCCTCGCCGAGTCGGTCTCCCCCGTCGTCTGCGCGACGACCCTCGAGGCCGAGGTCCGCGAGCTGCGGCTCATCGCGCTGCACAAGCCCCGGTACAACCGCCGCTCGCGCCATCCCGAGAAGGCGCTGTGGGTCAAGCTGACCGTCGAGCCCTTCCCGCGCCTGTCCATCGTCCGCACGGTGGCCGACGACGGCGCGCGCTACGCCGGGCCGTTCGGGTCGCGGCAGGCGGCGGAGGCCGCGGTCTCGGCCGTCCACGAGGTCCTGCCGCTGCGCCAGTGCGTCGAGCGGCTCTCGCCCACCCGGCTGCGCTCGGCGTGCGCGCTCGCCGAGATGGGCCGGTGCGGGGCGCCCTGCACCGGGGCGCAGGGCGTCGAGGAGTACGCCGAGGTCGTCGCGCAGGCCGCGGCCCTGCTCGACGGGCACGCGCGCGGCCTGCTCACCGCGCTCCAGGACCGGATGGCGACCCTCTCCGGCGCCGAGCGGTTCGAGGACGCGCAGATGGTCCGCGACCGGCTCGTGGCGCTCGTCCGGGGCACGACGCGCAGCCAGCGCCTGCACCCCCTCGCCCGCATCCCCGAGCTCGTCGCCGCCCGGCGGTCGGTCACCGGCGGCTGGGAGGTCGTCTGCGTCCGCTACGGCCGGCTCGCGGGCAGCACCACCTCGCCGCGGGGCGCCGACCCGATGCCGTACATCGGCGCGCTGCGGGCCAGCGCCGAGGTCGTCGCCGCACCCGTCGCCCCCGCCACCGCGGCGACCGCCGAGGAGAGCGAGAAGGTCCTGCGCTGGCTCGAGGCCCCCGGGGTGCGCGTCGTCGACGTCGACGGCGACTGGACCTGCCCGGTCGCCGGCGCCGCTGCCGTGCGCGAGCAGCTCGAGCCCCTCGAGACCTCCCGCCGCCGCACCGCCGGCTTCGCCGGCGTCTCTTGACCCCGGCCTTCGTCCAGGGCCTCGGGAGGGGCCGCCCCGGGTGGCCGTCGCCGCCCGCACCCTGGCGTCGCTGGACACCCACGTCGGGTGGGCGGGCCGGCCCGGTCACGCCCGGCCATCTCCAGGAACGTGTGTGAAGAACGTCGGTAGGCCGACGTTCTTCACACACGTTCGGAGGAGGAGGGTGGGCGCCGAGGTCGATGCGGACGCCGTCCGTCCGGTTCTGGTCCTAACGTCGGGCCCATGACACCGAGACCGGTCCTCGACCTCGTCGTGCTCGACTGCCCCGACCCCCTCCGTCTGGCCCGCTTCTACGGCGAGGTGCTCGGCTGGGAGCTCGAGGACGACTCCGGCGCCGACTGGGCGACGCTCCTCCCGCCCGGCGGCGGCGTGGGGCCCGGCAGGCCCGACGGGCGGACGACGCTGGCCTTCCAGCGCATCGAGGACTGGGTCGCCCCGACCTGGCCGGGCGGCGCCCACCCCCAGCAGTTCCACCTCGACCTCTCCGTCGAGGACATCGACGCCGCCGAGCCGACCGTCCTCGCCGCCGGCGCGAGCGTGCACGCAGAGCAGCCGTCGTCGGACGGGGGCTTCCGGGTCTACCTCGACCCGGCCGGGCACCCCTTCTGCCTCGTCCGCGCCTGAGGCCCCCACCACGACAAGCCCGCACGTGCGGGGTCGTCGCCACCCACCCCGACCCCGCAGCGGGCAGGTCGCGGCGTAGCGTCGCCCCCGTGAGCGACCTCCACCTCGTCGACGTCCGCGTGCCCGGCGGCTCCGCCGAGGCCCACCTCTCCCTCCCGCCCTCCGGCCACGGCCCCGGCGTCCTGTTCGTCATGGACGCCATCGGCCTGCGCCCGCAGATCGCCGCGATGTGCGAGCGCATCGCCTCGTGGGGCTACACCGTGCTGGCGCCCAACGTCTTCCACCGCGAGGGCACCGCCGCCGAGCTCGCCCCGACCGGCGACCTGCGCACCCCCGAGGACCGCGACGCGTTCATGCAGCTCGCGATGCCCCGCGTCGGTCACCTGACGAGCGACCTCTCGCGCCCCGACGTCGCCGCCTACCTCGAGCACCTGCGCGGCCTCGACGCCACGGACGACGGCCCGGTCGGCGTCACCGGCTACTGCATGGGCGCGCGCATCGCCCTGCGGGCCGCCGGCGACCACCCCGACGTCGTCGCGGCCGTCGGCGGCTTCCACGGCGGCGGGCTCGTGACCGACGAGCCGGACAGCCCCCACCTCTCCCTCGCGACCGCGCGGGCCGAGCTCGTCCTCGGCCACGCCGACCACGACCGCTCGATGCCGCCGGAGGCCGTCGAGGCGCTCGGAGCGGCCGCCGCCGACGCCGGGCTCACGGCGCGCAACGAGGTCTACCCCGACGCACCCCACGGCTACTCGATGGCCGACACCGCCATGTACCAGGAGGCCGGGGCCGAGCGGCACTTCACCGAGCTGCGCGACCTGCTCGACCGGACCCTGCGCCCCTGACGGCCGCTGGCTAGGCTGGCCCGGTGATCACCGCCATCGTCCTCATCACCGCCGACGTCGACCGCATCCCCGAGGTCGCCCAGGAGATCGCCGACCTCGAGGGCGTGACCGAGGTCTACTCGGTCGCCGGCGACGCCGACCTCGTCGCGATGGTCCGCGTCCGCCAGCACGAGGCCCTGGCCGACGTCATCGCCGACCGGCTCAACAAGGTCACCGGCGTCACCGGCACGAACACGCACATCGCGTTCCGCACCTACTCCTCGCACGACCTCGAGTCGGCGTTCAGCCTCGGCCTCGAGGACTGACGCCCCCGCGGGCGCACCGCCTCAGGCGCCCGCGATCTCGCGGGTCGTCGCGACCCAGCGTTCGAGCAGCCCGGCCGCGGCGCCGGAGTCCAGCGCCTGCTGGGCCCGTCGCACCCCGGTGGCCAGGGCCGCCGTCAGCGCCTCGCGCGTCGGCTCCCCGTCGAGGCCCGTGGCGACGGCCAGGGCCATCCCGGCGTTGAGCACGACGGCGTCGCGGGGCGCACCCGCCTCGCCGGCGAACACCCGGCGGGCGACGTCGGCGTTGAAGGCGGGGTCCCCACCTCGCAGGGCCTCGACCGGCGCCGTGGCCACGCCGACCTCGGTCGGGTCGACCGCGAGCTCGGTGACGAGACCGTCCCGCACCCACCAGACCGTCGAGGTCGTCGCGAGGGTCAGCTCGTCGAGCCCGTCGTCGCCCCGGAACACCGCGGCCGCCCGCCCCCGCCCGGCGAACACGCCGGCGATGAGCGGCGCGAGGCGCGCGTCGGCGACCCCGACCGCGGCGTAGGTCGGCTGCCCGGGGTTGGTCAGCGGCCCGAGCGCGTTGAACGCGGTCCCGACACCCAGCCCCGAGCGCGCCTGCGCGGCGTGGCGCATCGAGGGGTGGAAGGCGTTCGCGAAGCAGAAGGTGATGCCGGCGCGCACCGCCACCTCGGCCACGCGCGCGGGCGCGAGGGAGAGGTCGACGCCGAGGGCCTCGAGGACGTCGGCCGACCCGGAGGACGAGGACGCCGCCCGGTTGCCGTGCTTGACGACCCGCAGGCCGGTCGAGGCGACGACGACCGAGGCCATCGTCGAGATGTTGACCGAGTGCATCCGGTCACCACCCGTGCCGACGATGTCGATGCTCTCGCCCGGCACCTCGATGCGGTTGGCGTGCGCGAGCATGACGTCGGCGAGGCCGCGCAGCTCGTCGACGGTCTCGCCCTTGGCCCGCAGCGCGACGAGGAAGCCCGCGAGCTGGACCGGCGAGGCCTCGCCGGACATCACCCTGTCCATCGCCCAGGCGGCGGCGTCGGTCGAGAGGTCCTCGCGCCGCAGCAGCGCCGCGAGGAGGTCCGGCCAGGTGTGCTCGGCGGTCGGGCTGGTGCTCACGCCGGTCAGCCGACGGTGGCCCGCCCGCGGGCCAGGCCGGCGATGGCCTCGGCGACCGCGATCGGGTCGAGGGGGTGCGGGACGGCGTCGTCGGCGAGCGACCAGCCCGCGAGCCACGCGTCCTGCGGGCGGCCGGTCAGCACGAGGATCGGCGGGCAGCGGAAGATCTCGTTCTTCAGCTGGCGACACAGGCCGAGCCCACCGACCGGGGCGGCCTCGCCGTCGAGGACGACGACGTCGAACCCGCCGGCGTCCATCGCCTCGATGACGGCCTCGGACGTGGCGCACTCCTGCCACGACGCCACCTCGACGTCGCGGGCCGGACGGCGGCCGGCCGCGGCGCGCACGGCGTCCCGGGTGGTGATGTCGTCGCTGTAGAGGAGGACGCGCACCCGGTGGATGCCGTCGGCGCTCGAGGTGGACGGGCCCGCGGGGGCGTGCGCATCGGTCATGACACGCATCGTAGCGAGACGCCCGCGTCGCGCCGGACCCGACCGCTCGGCGGGAACACGGCACCGGCACGAGGCGTTGTCGAGCCTTTCGGGGGGTCGCCTCGTCACACCCCCTCCGGTGTCGGCATAATGCGTCCGTGGCGACTTCTGCAGCAGCTTCGGTCAAGAACGCGGGACCGGTCCCGTCCATCCCCGGCTCCGGCCCCGCGACGCGGCCGAACATGGTGGCCGTCGGGACGATGGTCTGGCTCTCCAGCGAGCTCATGTTCTTCGCGGCGCTCTTCGCGTTCTACTTCACCCTGCGCGGGCACCTGCCCGACATGTGGGCGGAGGAGAGCGCGATCCTCAACGTGCCGTTCGCCACGGCCAACACGATCATCCTCGTCGTCTCGTCGGTGTGGTGCCAGCTCGGCGTCCTCCAGGCCGAGCGCGGCGTCGCCGCCCGCCCAGCCGGCACCCCCCTGACGAAGGTCAGCGCGTGGGGCATGCGCGAGTGGTACGTCGTCACCTACCTCTTCGGCGCCGTCTTCATCGCGGGCCAGGTCCTCGAGTACGCCACGCTCGTCACCGAGGGCGTCACCCTCTCCTCCGACTCCTACGGGTCGATCTTCTACCTCGCGACCGGCTTCCACGGGATGCACGTGACGGGTGGCCTCATCGCCTTCCTGCTCATCATCGGCCGCACGTTCACGACCCGCCGCTACAGCCACGCGCAGGCCACCGGCGCCGTCGTCACCTCGTACTACTGGCACTTCGTCGACGTGGTCTGGATCGCCCTGTTCCTCATGATCTACGTCCTCAGATAAGTTCTCCCGCACGCCGACTCGACACGTAACGCAGCAGACGACAGGAACTCTCCGTGAACGCACTGGCAGCCCGCCGCCGGCATCCCGCAGCGATCGCCGTCCTCCTCATGATCGGCCTGTTCCTCACGGGGGCCGTGTACGCCGCGGTGGCCCCGGAGCCCGCCGACGCGACGACCCAGGCGCTGCCCGCCCAGTCGGTCGCCGAGGGCAAGGCGCTCTTCCGCGCGAACTGCGCCTCCTGCCACGGCCTCAACGCCGAGGGCCGCCAGACCGGCACCGGCGACCAGATCGCGGGCCCGCCGCTCGCGGGCGTCGGCGCCGCCGCCGTCGACTTCCAGGTCGGCACCGGCCGCATGCCGATGACCCAGCCCGGCGTCCAGGCCGCCCGCTCCGACGACGTCAAGTTCACCGACGAGCAGATCGCCTCGATGGGCGCCTACATCGCCTCCCTCGCCCCGGGCCCCTCGGTCCCCTCGGACGAGGCCGTCGACCCGACCAAGGGCGACGCCGCGGTCGGTGGCGAGCTGTTCCGCGTCAACTGCGCCATGTGCCACAACTTCGCCGGCTCCGGCGGCGCGCTGACCCGCGGCAAGTACGCCCCCTCGCTGCGTGACGTCTCCGGCAAGCACATCTACGAGGCGATGGCCACCGGCCCGCAGAGCATGCCGGTGTTCAACGACGCCAACATCACGCCCGAGAGCAAGCAGGACATCATCGCCTTCCTCGACACGCTCAACAAGGAGGAGAGCCCCGGGGGTCTGACCCTCGGCTCCCTCGGCCCGGTCACCGAGGGCCTCTTCGCCTGGGTCTTCGGTCTCGGCATCCTCGTGGGCTGCGCCGTCTGGCTCGGCTCCAAGGCCGCCTGACCCCCTCACCGTTCCCTTCCGTCGACGACAGATCGGTACCCCGATGAACGAGCAGGACCCCCACACCCCCGGCACCGAGGTGACCCCGACCGGGTCCCACGGTGAGGCCGTGCGCCTCGACGAGGGCCACGTCGTCGGGACCGGCGGCCTCCCGGACCGCTTCACCAACCCCGGTCTCCCCCACCACGTGCCGCGGATGGCCGACCTCGACGAGTCCGCCGCCAAGCGCGCCGAGAAGCAGGTCGCGGTGCTCTTCGGCGTCTCGATCCTCGGCACGCTGCTCTTCATCGTCCTGTACTTCGCCCTCGACGTGGACCAGAGCGTGTTCATCCCGGGCATCGGGGCGACGAGCGCCACGAACGCCGGCCTCGGCATCGCCCTGGCCCTCAGCCTCCTCGGCATCGGCCTCGGCGCCGTGCACTGGGCCAAGACCCTCATGCCCGACGAGGAGGTCGTCGAGGAGCGCCACCCGCTGCGCGCCGCCGACGCCGACCGCGCCGAGGTCGTCCGGGTCATCACCGAGGAGGGCGGCAAGTCCCAGATCACCCGCCGCCCGCTGCTCAAGATGACGATGGGCGGCGCCCTCGGCCTCTTCGCGGTCCCGCTCGTCCTCCAGGTCGGCGGCTCCCTCGGCGAGCTGCCGAAGAAGAGCCTCTCGCTCACCTGGTGGAACGGCGGCCCCAGCGGCCCCGGCGAGGAGCCCACCTTCAAGCCGATGCGCCTCATGAAGGACCCCGAGAACCAGCCGATCAAGGCCTCGGACGTCACGATCGGCTCCGTCTACCACGTCATGCCCGACGGCCTCCTGCCCAACCCGGAGACGGGTGACGGCGGCGCCGAGCACCTCCTCGAGGAGAAGGCCAAGGCCGCCGTGCTCCTCATGCGCCTGGACCCGGCCCAGATCCGCTCCCAGAAGGAGCTCGACTGGGGCTACCAGGGCATCGTCGCCTACTCGAAGATCTGCACCCACGTCGGCTGCCCGGTCGGCCTCTACGAGCAGCAGACGCACCACCTGCTGTGCCCGTGCCACCAGTCGACCTTCGACGTGACCCAGGACTGCAAGGTCATCTTCGGTCCTGCGAAGCGTCCGCTGCCACAATTGAAGATCACCGTCGACGACGAGGGCTACCTCGTCTCCGCACAGCCGTTCCGCGAAGCGGTCGGCCCGAGCTTCTGGGAGCGTGGCTGACATGACCACGACCGCGAACCAGCGTCCGGCGGACGCCCTGCGCACCGGTGACGGGCCGCGCCACGTCGCGCCGTCCGCCGGCGCGAAGAAGATCGGCGGCCTCGCCGGCTGGGTCGACGACCGCACGGGGGCCGCCAAGCCCGTCGGCTACCTCATGAAGAAGGTCTTCCCCGACCACTGGTCCTTCATGCTCGGCGAGATCGCCATGTACTCGATGATCATCTGCCTGATCACCGGGGCCTTCCTCACCTTCTGGTTCGTCCCGAGCGCCGGCCACACGGTCTACGACGGCTCGTACGTGCCGCTGCGCGGGGTCCAGATGTCCGAGGCCTACGCCTCGACGCTCAACATCTCGTTCGACATCAAGGGCGGCCTGATCATCCGCCAGATCCACCACTGGGCCGCGCTGATGTTCGTCGTCGCGCTCGTGGTCCACATGTTCCGGGTGTTCTTCACCGGCGCCTTCCGCAAGCCGCGCGAGATCAACTGGGTCATCGGCTCGGTCCTGGCGCTCCTCGCGATCGTCGAGGGCTTCGCCGGCTACTCCCTCCCGGACGACCTGCTCTCCGGCACCGGCATCCGCGCGATGGCGGGCTTCGTCCAGACGGCGCCGGTCATCGGCTCCTACCTGGTCTACGGCATCTTCGGCGGGCCCTTCCCCGGCGAGATGATCATCCCCCGCCTGTACTCGGCGCACGTGCTGCTCATCCCGGCCATCCTCATCGGCCTGTTCACGGCGCACATCGCGCTCGTGGCGCTGCAGAAGCACACCCAGTTCCCCGGCCCGGGCCGCACCAACAGCAACGTCGTCGGCTACCCGGTCATGCCGGTCTACGCCGCCAAGGCCGGTGGCTTCTTCTTCATCGTCTTCGGTGTCCTCGCCCTCATCGCGGCGCTCGTCCAGATCAACCCGGTGTGGGCCTACGGCCCCTACGACCCCTCGCCGGTGACGGCCGGGTCGCAGCCCGACTGGTACATGGGCTTCGCCGACGGCGCGCTGCGCCTGCTGCCCGGCTGGCTGGAGTTCACCGTCTTCGGCTTCACCGTGTCGATGAACATCTTCCCCGGCGCGCTAATCCTCCTGCCGCTGGTCTACGTCATCCTCGGCGCCTACCCGTTCGTCGAGCGCTGGGTCACCGGTGACGAGCGCGAGCACCACCTGCTCGACCGCCCGCGCAACGCCCCGGTCCGCACCGGTATCGGCATGGCCGGCATCACCGCCTACACGGTGCTGCTCTTCGCCTCCGGCAACGACATCATGGCGATCAAGCTCGGCATGTCGATCAACGACCTCACGTGGTTCTTCCGCATCGGGTTCTTCGTCCTGCCGGTCGTCGTCTTCTGGGTGACCAAGCGGGTCTGCCTCTCGCTCCAGCGCCGCGACCGCGACACGGTCCTGCACGGGCGCGAGTCCGGCACGATCGTCCGCACCCCCGACGGCCGCTTCTTCGAGCGCCACGAGGCCGGGCTGCCCGAGGACCAGTGGATCCTCGTCCAGCACGAGGCCGTCGCTCCGCTCGAGCTCGAGCCCGAGGTCGACGAGCACGGGGTCGCCCGCCCGGCCGCCCGCAAGGACCGGATGCGCGCCCGCCTCTCGAAGTTCTACTTCCAGGACGCGGTCAACCCGGTCACCCCGGCCGAGCTCGCGGCCGCGCACCACCACGGCCACGAGACCGAGGCCCTCGAGGGCTCGCAGGCCGCCGGCGAGATCGAGTCGCCCGAGAAGGCCGGCCGCTACTGACGCGCACCGCCCGCACGACCGAGGCCGCACCCGCCCGCCGGGTGCGGCCTCGTCGTGTCCGGGCCCGCCTAGGCTGGGGGACGTGACGACGTCGGCACCGGTCCCCCTCCCCCGCAGCCGTCCCGAGGACGCCGGGGTCCCGCCGGCCGCGCTCGAGGCGCTGCTCGAGCGGTGGGAGCGGGTCGGCGTCGAGGCGCACGGTCTCGTCGTCCTGCGCCAGGGGGCGGTGCTCGCGCAGGCCGACTGGGCGCCGTACACGCCCGACGGCATCCGGCTCGTCTACTCGGTGAGCAAGACCTTCACCGCCTGCGCCGTCGGCTTCGCCGTCGCCGACGGCCTGCTGCGCCTCGAGGACCGCCTCGTCGACCTCTTCCCCGAGGCCGCGCACCTCGCCGGTTCCCGGGCCTCGACCCTCACCCTTCACCACGTCCTGTCGATGTCGACCGGCCACCGCACCGACACCCTCACGTGGCGCGGGCTCGACGAGGCCGGCTTCGCGGCGCAGTTCCTCGCGGTCGAGCCCGAGGAGGAGCCGGGGTCGTGGTTCGTCTACCACAACGGCGCCACGCTCATGGCGGCGCTGGCCGTCCAGCGGGCCACCGGGCAGCGGCTGCTGGACCACCTGCGCCCCCGCCTGCTCGACCCGCTCGGCGTCGGCGCGGCCGCGTGGCAGGGCAAGGACGGGCTCGACCTGGGCTACTCCGGCCTCCACGTGACGACGGAGGCGCTGGCCCGGCTCGGCGAGCTCCTGCGCCTGGACGGCGTGTGGGAGGGCCGGCGCATCCTGCCCGAGGGCTGGGTCGAGCGGATGACCTCCGTCCACGTCGACACCGCCTCGCACCCCGAGAACGTCGACTGGCAGCAGGGGTACGGCTACCAGGTGTGGCGATGCCGCCACGACGCCTACCGGGCGGACGGCGCGTGGGGGCAGTTCTCGGTCGTGCACCCGCCCTCCGGGCTCGTGCTCGCGGTCACCTCGACCGCCACCGACACGCAGGCCCTGCTCGACGCCGTGTGGGAGGAGCTCCTGGCAGCGCTCTCCCCCGAGCCGCTCCCCCACGACGACGATGCCATCGCGCGCCTCGAGGAGCGCCTCTCGGGCGCCCGGCTGGAGCCGGTGGTTTCCGACGACGCCGCCGGCGGTCACGGCCGTCAGGCGCCGCCCACGGCCCGGCACGAGCCGGACGAGGACCACCCCTCGCTGCGCTCGCTCGCCGTTCGCGCCACCGGGGACGCCGCGGCCCCGTGGGAGCTGACCGTCGACGACGGCGCCTCCCTCGTCCTGGCGGCCGGCGACGGCACCTGGGCCGGCGACGGGCCGTGGTCCGCCTCGGCCGGCTGGACCGCCCCCGGTGTCTTCGAGGCGGTCGTCGTCGCCCGCGAGACCCCGCACGTCCTGCACCTGCGCGCCCAGGACGGCCGCCTCACCGCCACGTGGAACGGCCGCCCCCTCGGGTGGCCGGCCCTCGTCGCCCTGCGCGCGCCCCGGGAGGACGCGTGGACGCCCTGACCCCCGAGCACTTCGACACCATCGTCGAGGACGCACTCGACGAGGTGCCCGAGGAGCTGATGTCGATGCTCGACAACGTCGTCTTCCTCGTCGAGGACGAGCCGCCCGCCGACGACCCCGAGCTGCTCGGCGTCTACGACGGCATCCCGCTGACCGAGCGCGGCGACGGCTGGGGCGCCGGCGCCCTGCCGGACCGGATCGTCCTCTTCCGCGGTCCCCTGACCCGGATGTGTGCCGACCTCGAGGAACTGACCGACGAGATCGCCGTCACCGTCGTCCACGAGTTCGCCCACCACTTCGGGATCGACGACGACGCCCTGCACGAGCTCGGCTGGGGCTGAGCCGCGCCCGCGACCCCACGCCCGTCGCGCGGACACGACGAGGGCCGCCCGGGAGATCCCGGGCGGCCCTCGTCGTGGTTGCCTGCGGCGCTCAGAGCGCGTTCGGGCCCTTCCAGTACTCGAAGGTCCAGCCGACGAGCGCGGGGATCGCGAAGAACGCGCCGATGATGAACAGCCACCAGCCGACCGCGAGGCCGAGGAAGCAGACCGCCGCGGCGCCCGCGAGGAAGAGCGGCTGCCAGCTGTGCGGGCTGAAGAAGCCGTACTCGCCCTGGATCTCGTCGATCTCACCCAGCGGGTCGTCCGCCGGGTCGCGGTCCAGGCGCCGCCGGGTCATCCAGAGGTACCAGGCGATCATCATCCCGAGCAGGCCGCCGAGGATGAGGCCGATCGTGCCGACCCACTCGGTGCCGAGGACCGTGGAGGACGTCCACGTGCCGTAGATGGCCGCCATGATGAACGCGAACACGCCGATGAGCATGCCGATCCGTTCCATCGCCCGCATGGCTCAGGCCTCCTTGTTCTTCTCGTCGACGAGCGCCTCGCCGTGCAGGTCGGCCGGGCCGAGGGCGGCGACCAGCCCGCTGTCGGAGCTGTGCGCGGCGTCGTGGACACCGGCCACCGCGGCCTCCGGGTGGTGCAGGTCGAACGCGGGGCGCTCGGAGCGGATCCGCGGGATCCGGTCGAAGTTGTGCCGCGGCGGCGGGCAGGACGTGGCCCACTCGAGCGAGGCGCCGTAGCCCCACGGGTCGTCGGTCTCGACGAGCGGCGCGTAGCGCCACGTCTTCCAGACGTTGTACATGAACGGCAGCATCGAGGCGCCGAGGAGGAACGCGCCGGCGGTGGAGATCTGGTTGCCGAGCGTGAACCCGTCCTCGGGCATGTAGTCCGCGTAGCGGCGGGGCATGCCCTGCGCACCGAGGATGTGCTGCACGAAGAAGGTGAGGTGGAAGCCGAGGAACAGCATCCAGAAGTGGATCTTCCCGAGCTTCTCGTCGAGCATGCGGCCGGTGAACTTCGGCCACCAGAAGTAGAACCCGGCGAACATCGCGAAGACGACGGTGCCGAACACGACGTAGTGGAAGTGCGCGACGACGAAGTAGCTGTCGGAGAGCTGGAAGTCCAGCGCCGGGCTCGCGAGGATGATGCCGGTCAGGCCACCGAAGAGGAAGGTGACGAGGAAGCCCAGCGCCCAGAGCATCGGCGTCGAGAAGTCGAGCTTGCCGCCCCACATCGTGCCGATCCAGTTGAAGAACTTCACGCCCGTGGGGACCGCGATGAGCATCGTCATGATCGCGAAGAACGGCAGGAGCACCTGGCCGGTCACGTACATGTGGTGGGCCCAGACGCTGACCGAGAGCGCCGCGATGGCGATGGTCGCGTAGACGAGGGTCTTGTAGCCGAAGATCGGCTTGCGCGAGAACACCGGGAGGATCTCGGAGATGATCCCGAAGAACGGCAGCGCGATGATGTAGACCTCCGGGTGCCCGAAGAACCAGAAGATGTGCTGCCACATGATGGCGCCACCGCTGGCCGGCTCGAAGATCTGTGCCCCGAACCTCCGGTCGGCGCCGAGCGCGAAGAGCGCGGCGGCCAGGGCCGGGAAGACGAGGATGACGAGGATCGAGGTGACGAGCACGGTCCACGAGAAGATCGGCATCCGGAACATCGTCATGCCGGGCGCGCGCATCGTGAGGATCGTCGTGATGAAGTTGACGGCGCCGAGGATGGTGCCGAAGCCACCGAGCGCGAGGCCGAAGACCCAGAGGTCACCGCCGATGCCGGGGCTGTAGGCGTTGTCCGACAGGGGCGCGTAGGCGAACCAGCCGAAGGCGGCGGCGCCGTTCGGGGTGATGAAGCCCGCCGCGGCGATGAGGCCGCCGAAGAGGTAGAGCCAGTACGCGAACATGTTCAGCCGCGGGAACGAGACGTCGGGCGCCCCAATCTGCAGCGGCATGAGCGCGTTGGCGAACCCGGCGAACAGCGGCGTCGCGAAGAGCAGCAGCATGATCGTGCCGTGCATCGTGAACAGCTGGTTGTACTGGTCCGGGTTGTCGACGACCTGCAGGCCCGGCTCGGCGAGCTCGGCGCGGATGAGCAGCGCCATGACGCCGCCGATGAGGAACCACGCGAAGGAGGTGATGAAGTACAGGTTGCCGATGACCTTGTGGTCGGTCGTCGTCACCCACTTGACGACGGTGGCACCGGGCGAGAGCCGGCGGGTGCGCTGGCGGACCCCCGCCTCGCGCAGCATCGTCGTGTCGGTCGCGGCGCTCATCTCAGTTACCTCCGCCGGGCTGGACGGTCTGGCCGCTCATCAGGGCCTCACGGTTGAGGGTGTTGTTGAGCAGACCGGTCTGGTCGGCCGCCCGCAGGTCGGCCATGTGCTGGTCGTACTCCGCGCGGGAGACGACCTTGACGTTGAACAGCATCTGGGAGTGGTAGGCGCCGCAGAGCTCGGCGCACTTGCCCTTGAACTGGCCCTCCTGGGTCGGGACGACCTGGAAGCGGTTGACCCGCCCCGGGAGCATGTCCATCTTCTGGAGGAAGGCCGGCACCCAGAACGAGTGGATGACGTCGCGCGCGGTGAGCACGAACTCGACCCGCTCGCCGACGGGGAGGTACAGCGTCGGGATGGTCTCCTCGGCGCCCGGCTCCCCCGTGAGGATGGCCTGCGTGCCGACCTCGTGGACGTCGTCCTCGAGGTAGTTGAAGTCCCAGCTCCACTGCTTGCCCACGACGTTGACGGTGACGTCGGGCTTCTTCGAGGTGTCGACGAGGGCGGCCTCGTCACGCGCCGTGTAGTAGAAGAACACGACGATCATGAGCATCGGCACGACCGTGTAGAGGATCTCGATCGGGATGTTGTAGCGCAGCTGGACGGGCAGCTCGGTGTCGTCCTGGCGGCGGCGGTAGGCGCCGAGGCACCACACGATGAGGCCGATGACGAGCAGGCCGACCGCGATGAGCGCGATCCACGCCCCGATCCACAGGGTCGTGACGCGCTCGCCCCCCTCGGTCACCGCGTGCGGGAGCCATCCGGTGGAGGCGTCACCGCGCAGGTCGCCGCTGGCGCAGCCACCGAGCGCGAGGGTGGCGAGGGCACCGACGAGAACCGTCGTGCCGAGCCGCCGCCGTGGGCGACGGGGCGAGGAGGAGTCGTGCTGGCGCACCGCTGCACCCTTCGTGTCGTGGAGCGAGGACGATCGAGGCAAACCCTACTGCACGGGTACCTCACCGGGCATGCAGGGGGGCTACCGTCGACCCGTGGCGCACACCACCGTTCAACCTTCCACAGCGTCCTTGACGGCGGGCCTCCTGGACGCCTCACGGGGCCCTCTGCACCCCCTCGGGGAGGCGACGCTGACCGCCGCCCTCGGGGTCGCCTGGGCCGACCCGGCCGCCCGGCACGCCCCCGGCCGCGCCGCACGGGCGCACCTCGACACGGCCCGGGCCGTCCTCGCCGGGGCCGTCGGCGTGAGCCCGGACGAGCTCTCGGTGCACTCGAGCGCCGAGGAGGCCCTCGCCGTCGGGCTGGACGGACTGCTCCACGCCCGCCGGCGCACGGGCACCCGCGTCGTGGCAGGCGCCACCGAGCGCTCGGTCCTGCTCCTGCGCGCCGGCGACGCCGAGCCCGTGCCCGTCGACCGCCACGGGCGCGTCGACGTCGACGCCTGGGAGCGCGCCGTCGCCGCCCCCGGGGTCGCCGCGGCCGTGCTCCAGACCGCCAACGGCGAGGTCGGCACCCGCCAGCCGGTCGACCACCTCGCGGCGGCGGCCCGGGCGGCCGGCGTCCCGCTGCTGCTCGACGCCACCGCCTCCCTCGGCCGCGAGCCGCTGCCCGGCGTCGGGGACGTCGTCGTCGCCGACGCCTCGTCCTTCGGTGGGCCGCCGCTCGGAATGCTCGGGGTGCGCACCGGGACGCGCTGGTCCCTGCCCGGCCCGCGCCGCGAGGCCGAGCACGGGCGCGCCCTCGCGGCGCCCTGGGTCCCGCTCGTGCTCGCCGCGGCCGAGGCGTGGCGCCAGACCGAGCGGTCGGCCGAGGACGACGCCCGCGAGGCCCGCACGCTCGTCGCGCGGGTGCGGGAGGCCGCCGCCGGGGTGCGCGACGTCGAGGTCCTCGGCGACGCCACCGACGCCCTCCCGCACGTCGTGACCTTCAGCGTCCTGCTCGCCGACGGCGAGGCCCTCGTCGACGAGCTCGCCGCCCGCGGGCTGGCCGTGGCCTCGGGGTCGGCGTGCACCTCGAGCGTGCTGCGGCCGAGCCACGTCCTCGCCGCGATGGGCGTCCTCACCCACGGCAACGTCCGGGTGGTCCTTCCCCTGGCCTCGGTCGCCGTCGACCGCGAGGCGTCCGTCGAACGCCTCTGCCGCGAGCTGCCGGAGGCGGTCCGCGCCGTCCGGACCCGGATGGGCACCGAGGACCTGTGAGCGAGCCCGCCGTCGTCGACGCCCGCGGCACCCGCTGCCCGGTGCCGGTCATCCGGGTGGCCCGGGCCGCGCAGGGCCTCTCCCCCGGCGCCTCGCTCGTCCTGCTCGCCGACGACGTGGCCGCCCGCTCCGACGTCCCGGCGTGGGCGCGGATGCGCGGTCACGGCCTCACGCTGGCCGACGAGGGGTCGTGGACCCGCTACACCGTCGTCGTCGGGGCCACGGCCGCCAGGTCGACCTGAGGCGCCCGCAGCGCCGGCCCCAGCGCGCGGCGGTAGTCCTCGCGCGACCACTCCTGCGCCCCCATCCGGCGCAGGTGGTCGGTCGCCCACTGCACGTCGACGAGCCGGCGGGGGTCGCCGTCGGCGAAGAAGCGGCCCACGAGCCCGACGAGCGCGACCTTCGAGGCGTCGCGGACGCGGTGGAACATCGACTCCCCCGCGAAGAGGCCGCCGACCGAGACCCCGTACAGCCCTCCGACGAGGGCGCCCTCCTGCCACACCTCGACGCTGTGGGCCCACCCCAGCCGGTGCAGCTCCTCGTAGGCGGCGGCGATCTCGTCGGTGATCCACCGCCCGTCGCGCGAGGGGTCGGCGCACCCGGCGACGACCTCGGTGAAGGCGGTGTCGACGGTCACCTCGAAGCGCGGCAGGACCTTGCGCAGCGAGGAGCGCACCCGCAGCGCCCCCGGTGGGATGACGCCGCGCGGGTCGGGCGACCACCAGCCGACCGTCCCGGCGCCGTCGCGGCCCAGGCCCATCGGGAACAGGCCGAGCCGGTAGGCCGCGAGGAGCGTGCCGGGCTCGAGGTCGGCCCCGGCGGCGACGAGGTCGTCACCGTCCACCGCGTCGGCGGCGTCGAGCAGCCAGCCGGTCGGCGGCGGCTCCACGGGAGGGAAGGCCACGGCGGGCGGCGTCAGTCGCGGGCGAAGCGCACGTGCGGCGCGATCTCGGCGCTCGCCTGCGCGCCGTAGGCCGCCTCGACGCGGGCGAGGAAGCCGGCCCGGCCGACGACGTACTCCTGCGTGCCGACCGTCTCGAGGACGAACGCGGCGAGCACCGAGCCGATCTGCGCCGAGCGCTCGTGCGACAGGCCCCCGGAGAGCCCGACGAGGAAGCCGGCCCGGAACGCGTCGCCGACCCCGGTGGGGTCGACGCGCTCGACGTCGCCCGCGACGGGGACGTGGACCGGCTCCTGGCCGCGGGTGCGGATCTCGGCGCCGTCCTTGCCGAGCGTCACGACGCGCGTCGTGACGCGGGAGTCGATCTCGTCCTGGCTCCACCCGGTCTTGGTGGAGGTGAGGTGCGACTCGTACTCGTTGGTGATGAGGATCTCGGCGCCGTCGACGAGCTTGCGGATGAACGGGCCGTCGGCGAAGGCCAGCTGCTGCGAGGGGTCGGCGATGAAGCGGATGCCCCGCTCGCGGCACTCGTCGGTGTGGCGGAGCATCGCCTCGGGGTCGTCGGCCCCGATGAGCACGAGGTCGAGGTCCCAGCGCTCGTGGATCGGGCCGAGCTCGATCATCCGGGCCTCGCTCATCGCGCCCGCGTAGAAGGTCGCGATCTGGGCCATGTCGTCGTCGGTCGTGCAGACGAACCGGGCGGTGTGCCGGGTGCCGGAGACGAGCACGTGGTCGGTGACGACGCCGTGCCGGCCGAGCCAGCTGCGGTAGTCGGCGAAGTCCTCGCCGGCGGCGCCGACGAGGAGCGGCCGGGCCCCGAGCACGCCCATCCCGAAGCAGATGTTGCCCGCGACGCCCCCACGACGGATGTCGAGCTGGTCGGCGAGGAAGCTGACCGAGATCTTGTCGAGCTGCTCCACGACGAGGGAGTCGGCGAAGCGGCCGCGGAAGGTCATGAGGTGATCGGTCGCGATGGACCCGGTGACGGCGATCTGCACCAGAGCAACCTACCCGGCGGCCGGGGACGCGGACGGGCCCGGACCCCGCGAGGAGGTCCGGGCCCGTCCGGGTGCGTCAGCTGAAGCTGTCGCCGCAGGCGCAGGAGCTGCCCGCGTTGGGGTTGTCGATCGTGAAGCCCTGCTTCTCGATGGTGTCCGAGAAGTCGATGCTCGCGCCCTCGAGGTAGGGGGCGCTCATGCGGTCGACGACGACCTCGACACCGCCGAAGTCGCGCACGAGGTCACCGTCGAGGGTGCGCTCGTCGAAGTAGAGCTGGTAGATGAGGCCCGAGCATCCGCCGGGCTGGACCCCGACGCGCAGCCGGAGGTCGTCGCGCCCCTCCTGCGCGAGCAGGGAGGCGACCTTGGAGGCGGCCACGTCCGTGAGCAGCACGCCGTGGGCGGCGGTCTCGGTGGTGGCCTCGGTGGTCTGGAGCTGGTCGCTCATGGGTGAGGACTCCTCGTCGCTGTCGGTGGGCCGGCCGGCTGGCCGCCACGAGGGGGAACCGAGGGCGGGGCCCCGGTGTTCCCGGACTCCTCCACTGTACGTCGCGCCACCGACGGGTGGAGCCACCGCCCGGTCCGTGTGCCGGCTACACCGCAGTAACTGTCGCCAGGGCAGCACCTCCTGCGGCGTAGCCCGCGTCGGAAGGGGTCAGCGGGCGGGCGACCAGGTGCGGGCGACCCGCCGGGCCCGGGCGCGCAGGGTGCCGACGGGGTCGGCGAGCATCGCGTCGACCTCGGCCGGGTGGTCGGCCAGGGCGTAGCAGCCGGCCAGGCCCATCGTCATCGTCTCGCGCCGGCCGACGAGCAGCTCGCCGGCGACGACGACGGCCGGGCGGCCGGTCGCGGCGGTCGCCTCGGCGACCCCGGAGACGACGGAGCCGCGCACGCTGGTCCAGTCGAGCCGGTCGGTCGCGGTGACGACGAGGTCGCTGCCGGCCGCGGCGACGTCGAAGCCGGTCAGGCGCAGCACCTCGGTGACGGCGGGCACGGGGCGCGCGCCGAGCACGAGGAGCGCGTAGCCCAGGCCCCCGGCGGCGCCGGCGCCGAGCTCGCGGTCGAGCCGACGGGGCTGACCGCTCAGGAGGTCGAGCGGGCGCGGCACCGCCCGCCCGACGACGTCGGTGAAGTGGCCGAGCGCGGACTCCAGCGCCTGGGAGGTCTCGGGCGTGGCCCCCTTGCCGGGCGCGCCGACGGCGCTCGTGCCCGAGAGGCCGAGCAGCGGGGTCTCGTCGTCGGTCGCGAGGACGACCTCGGTGCCCGAGAGACGGTCGAGGACGCCGGGCAGCCCGATGAGCGCCGACTCGTCCGCGGCGCCCAGGGCGAGGCCGCCGCGCGCGAGGAGGTCGGCGGGGCCGGCCCCGAGGGCTGCGAGCATCCCCGCTCCCCCGTCGTTCGTCGCGCCGCCGCCGACCCCGACGACGACCCGGTCGACGCCCTCGGCGAGGGCGGCCTCGAGCAGCTGCCCGACGCCCCACGTGCTCGTGATGCCGGGGTCGCGCTCGTCGGCGGCGAGCAGGTGCAGGCCGATGGCCTGGGCGGCCTCGACGTACGCGGTGCGCCGGCCGGGCTCGTCGACGAGGAGGAGGGTGGCGGGCACCTCGCGCCCGAGCGGGTCGCTGACCGTCGTCGCGACCATCTCGCCGCCGCAGGCGCGGGCGACGACGTCGAGGAAGCCGGGGCCGCCGCCCGAGAGGGGCAGCAGCCGCACCTCGTCGTGGGGCGCGCCGAGGGCCCAGCCCTCGGCCATCGCGGTGGCCACCTGGACCGGCCCGAGGGTGGAGCCGAAGGCGTCGGGGGCGATGAGCACGCGCACGGGGCGAGCGTATCGCCGACGGCCCTGGCGGGTGTCGGTGGACGGGCCTAGGGTCGCGCCACCAGACCAGCCGCCAGGAGGCCCCCCGTGTCCGACGCCCAGCCCACCGACCTCGACCCCGAGCGCGTCGCCCTCCTCGAGGCCCTCGCCCAGCAGCGCTACTTCTTCCTCCACACCGTCGAGTGCCTCACCGACGACCAGGCGCGCCTGACGCCGACGGCGAGCAGCCTCTGCCTCGGCGGGCTCGTCAAGCACGTCGCGCTCACCGAGCGCGGGTGGACCGACTTCGTCGAGCACGGGACGATGGCCGGCGGCGACGACGCCGACTACGACGCGCGCGAGCGTGAGTTCCGCCTCCTCGAGGACGAGACCCTGGCGGAGGTCGTGGCGCTGTACCGCGAGGTGGCGGCCCACACCGACGAGCTGGTCCGCACGGTCGACCTCTCGGCCAGCCACCCGCTGCCCCCCGCGCCCTGGTTCACGCCGGGCGAGCGGCGCAGCGCCCGGCGCACCTTCCTCCACCTGCTCTCCGAGCTCGCGCACCACACCGGCCACGCCGACGTCATCCGCGAGACGGTCGACGGTCAGAGGTCGATGGGCTGAGCACCTAGGATCGGGCGCCGTGACCACCACCGCCGGCACGCCGCAGCACGCCCCGCTCCCCCTCCTCGTCCTCGGGCGGGGCCGCGAGCTCGCCACCGAGCGGGGGGTCGAGTGCCCCGGCGACCTGCCGGCCCCCTCGGACCCCGGCCTCGTCGAGCGGGCGAGGGCGGCCCGGGCCGCCCTCGGGGACCGGCTCTTCGTCCTCGGCCACCACTACCAGCGCGACGAGGTCATCGAGTTCGCCGACGTCACCGGCGACTCCTTCAAGCTGGCCAAGGAGGCGGCCGCGCGACCGGACGCCGAGTTCGTCGTCTTCTGCGGCGTGCACTTCATGGCGGAGTCGGCCGACATCCTCACCTCGGACGCCCAGACCGTCGTCCTGCCCGACCTCGCGGCCGGTTGCTCGATGGCCGACATGGCCGCCCTGGACCAGGTGCAGGAGTGCTGGGACGAGCTGGTCGCCGCGGGTGTCGCCGACAGGACGGTGCCCGTCACGTACATGAACTCCTCGGCGGCCATCAAGGCGTTCACCGGCCGGGAGGGTGGCACGGTCTGCACCTCCTCCAACGCCCGCACGGCGCTCACCTGGGCGCTGGAGCAGGCCGGCGAGGGCGGCAAGGTGCTGTTCCTGCCCGACCAGCACCTCGGCCGCAACACCTACGTGCGCGACCTCGGCGGCCGCCTCGACGGCTGCGTCGTCTGGGACCCGCACCGCCCGATGGGCGGCCTCACGCCCGAGCAGCTGCGCGACGCGACGATGATCCTCTGGCGCGGGCACTGCTCGGTGCACGGCCGCTTCTCCGTCGAGGCGGTCGAGGCCGCCCGCCGCGAGGTGCCGGCCGTGCGCGTCATCGTCCACCCCGAGTGCCGCCACGAGGTCGTCGAGCTCGCCGACGAGGTCGGCTCGACCGAGAAGATCATCCGCACGATCGCCGCCGCACCGGCGGGGACGGCGTGGGCCGTCGGCACCGAGCTCAACCTCGTGCGACGCCTCGCCGCGCAGTTCCCCGAGCAGCGCATCCTCTTCCTCGAGAAGAACGTCTGCTACTGCTCGACGATGAACCGCATCGACCTGCCGCACCTCGTGTGGGCGCTGGAGTCGCTCGTCGACGGCCGGGTGGTCAACCCGATCCGTGTCGACCCCGAGGTCGCGCACTGGGCGAAGGTGGCGCTGGACCGGATGCTCGCCTTGCCCGGCGAGACCTCGAAGGACTGAGGCCTCCGAGCCCGGCCCCTCAGGCGCCGGGCTCGGCCGGCAGCCCCGTGTCCCGCACGAGGTAGAGCCAGGGGAAGGCGCGCACCGCGACGACCCAACCGTCGCCCTCGTACGCGTCCGCCGGCCGCGACCAGAGCACCCGCCGGTGCTCCCACTGCGTCGGCGTCCGGGCGACGCGGTGCCGCAGCATGCCCGCCCCGACGGTGCGCCAGCCCTGCCGGCCGGCGATCTCGAGCTCGTGCATCTCGTCGAAGGCCGTGACCGGGCCGAGCCAGCGCTCCTGCGCCTCGGGGCCGGCGTCCTCGCTCGCCCCGCCGAACCGCTGCTGGGCGGCCTGACGGGTCAGGCCGAGCACCTCGCCGACGGCGGCCCAGCTGCGCCCGTCGGCGCGCGCGGCGAGCACCGCCTGCTGGAGCAGGTCACGGGTGGCGGCGTGGGCCTGCGCGGCCCGCTCGACGAGCGCGAGGGCGTCCGGGGCCTCACCGGCCGCGCCGAGCGGGCCGAGGACGACGTGGGCCAGCCGGTCGGCGAGGGCCTCGTCGCCGGGCGCGACGCCGGGCCGGGCCGGGTCAGGAGTCACGGTCACGGCTCGGCAGCCACAGCCCCTCGCGGTCCGACCCGCGGCCGCGCGCGCCACGGCCGATCGCGACGGCCCCGAGCACCATGAGGGCGACGGTCATCCCCTGGAAGAGCCCGTGGACGAAGCCGGAGTCGACGAGGCGGCTGAGACAGAAGGTGACGAGGCCGGCGAGCACGAGGACCGTGCCGCCGCCGAGGGCGGTCCGTTGCGCGTTCATGCGTCAACGATCTCTTGACACCACGGAGATGTCAAGAGGACGTTGACAGCGGGCCGGCGTCAGCCGACGTGGACGAGCCCGTCGTCGCCGACGTGGGGGTTGTGCGCGGTCGGGACCCGCTCCCCCACCGGCGGCGGGCCGGGCGGGGTGCCGTCACCGAACGGACGACCGCCGAGGGCCTCGCGCCCGTGCGGCGTCGCCCAGCCGGCGAGGTCCGGGCCCTGCGGCACGACGCCGGTCGGGTTGATGTCGCGGTGGACCTCGTAGTAGTGGCTCTTGACGTGCACGAAGTCGGTCGTGTCGCCGAAGCCCGGGGTCTGGAACAGGTCGCGCGCGTAGGCCCAGAGGACCGGCATCTCGCTCAGCTTCGTGCGGTTGCACTTGAAGTGCCCGTGGTAGACCGGGTCGAAACGGGCGAGGGTCGTGAAGAGCCGGACGTCGGCCTCGGTGATGCTCTCGCCCATGAGGTAGCGCCGCGTCGCGAGGCGCTCCTCGAGCCAGTCCAGCGCCGTGAAGAGGCGCTCGTAGGCGGCGTCGTAGGCGGCCTGGGTCCCGGCGAAGCCGCAGCGGTACACGCCGTTGTTGACCTCGGTGTAGACCCGCTTCATCACCGCGTCCATCTCCTCGCGCAGCGCCTCGGGGTAGAGGTCGGGCGCACCGTCGCGGTGGTGCTCGCGCCACTGCGTCGAGAGGTCGAGGGTCATCTGCGCGAAGCCGTTGGTCACGACCTGACCGCTCGGCACGTCGACGATCGCCGGCACGGTGATGCCGCGGGGGTAGCCGGGGAAGCGCTTCTCGTAGGCGTCCTTGATGCGCGGGATGCCCAGGACCGGGTCGACCTCGCCGGGGTCGAGGTCGAAGGTCCACGAGTCGGCGTCGTGGGTCGGGCCGCAGATGCCCATCGAGATCGCGTCCTCGAGCCCGAGCAGGCGCCGGACGATGATCGCCCGGTTGGCCCAGGGGCAGGCCCGCGCGACGACGAGCCGGTAGCGCCCGGCCTCGACCGGCCACGCGTGCTCGCCGGACCCGTCCGTCGTGATGCGGTCCTCGATGTAGTTGGTGTCGCGCTGGAAGTCTTCCTCGACGTACGTGCCCTGGGCCACGGTGGGTCCTCTCTGGTTCAGGCGGGGAGCGCGCCGAGACGGGCGAGCAGGAGCGCCTCGGCGAGGCACACCGACTCGAACTCGGCGAGGTGGAGCGACTCGTTCGCGCCGTGGGCGCGGGTGTCGGGGTCCTCGACCCCGGTGACGAGGATCGCCGCGTCGGGGAAGCGCTCGGCGAACGCGGCGACGAACGGGATGGACCCGCCGACGCCGATGTCGACCGGCTCCGTGCCCCAGGCGTCGGTGAAGGCGGCGCGCGCCTGGTCGTAGACCGGGCCCTGCGCGTCGGCGGCGAAGCCGAGGCCGCGCTCCTCGAGCTCGACCTCGACCCGCGCGCCCCACGGGGCGTGCGCGAGCAGGTGCGAGCGCAGCGCCTCGAAGGCGGCGAGGTCGTCCTGGGTCGGGGCCAGGCGCATCGAGACCTTGGCGCGGGCCGAGGGCACGAGGGTGTTGGACGAGCGCTCGATCGTCGGCACGTCGAGGCCGATCGTCGTGATGGCCGGACGGGTCCAGAGACGCGAGAGCAGGGAGCCGCTGCCGATGACCTCGACGCCGTCGAGCAGGCCGGACTCGGCGCGCAGGCGCGACTCCGGGTAGTCGAGGTCGGAGGCCTCCCCCGCGTCGAGCCCGGAGACCGCGACGTCGCCGGCGTCGTCGTGCATCGTCGCGAGCAGCCGGACGAGCGCGGTGATGGCGTCGGGGACGGCGCCGCCGAACATCCCGGAGTGCACGCCGTGGTCGAGGGTGGTCACGGTGACGACGACGCGGATCATCCCGCGCAGCGTCGTCGTGAGGGCCGGCTCGCCGACGTCCCAGTTCTGGCTGTCGGCCAGGACGATGGCGTCGGCCCGCAGCCGCTCGCCGTGCCGCTCGAGGATGGTCGGCAGCGAGTCGGAGCCGATCTCCTCCTCGCCCTCGACGAAGACGGTGACGCCGACCGGCAGGTCGTCGCCGTGGGCGCGCAGGGCGGCGACGTGCGCCATGACCCCGGCCTTGTCGTCGGCGGCGCCGCGGCCGTAGAGCCGGCCGTCGCGCTCGGTGGGCTCGAACGGCGGGCTGTCCCACAGCGCCTCGTCGCCGGGCGGCTGGACGTCGTGGTGCGCGTAGAGCATGACGGTGCGCGACCCGGGCGGGCCGGCGCGGTGGCCGATGACGGCGGGGCGCCCGCCCTCGCGGACGATCTCGACCTCGAGGCCCTCGGCCCGCAGGAGCTCGGCGGTGGCCTCGGCGCTCGCCTCGACGTGCGCCTGGTCGAAGGCGTCGAGCGAGACGGACGGGATGCGGGTCAGCGCCTCGAGGTCCGCGCGGACCTGCGGCATGAGCTCGCGGATGCGCTCGCGGAGGGCGGTCTTCTGGGCGTCGGGGAGCACGTCGGTCACGTCTCGAGACCCTACCGACCCGCGGGGTCCGGGTGGCGCCCGCGCCCCGGCCGGACGGCGCAGCGCGGAGGCACCCCGCGGGTGCACCTAGAGTTGCCCTCGTGTTCGGACGCAGCAAGTCGAGTGAAGAGACCCCCGCGGAGCAGGCGCACGCCGCCCGGGAGGGGGCCAAGGGGCGCCCCACGCCGAAGCGGCGCGACCAGGAGGCCGCCCGTCGGCGCCCGCTCGTCGTCACCGACCGCAAGGCCGCCCGCAGCTCGGACCGCCAGCAGCGCCGCGAGGAGCTGGCCAAGGTCCGGCGCGCGCTCGAGACCGGTGACGAGACGCACTTCCCGCCGCGCGACCGCGGCCCGGTGCGCCGCTACATCCGCGACTTCGTCGACGCCCGCCGCAACCTCGGCGAGTTCCTCCTGCCGGTGATGCTCATCGTGCTGGCCTTGAGCCTCATCAACATTCCCGCCATCTTCGCCGCGAGCGTCTACCTCACGTGGGGCGCCGTGCTGCTCGTCGTCATCGACACCGTGCTCATGTGGCGCAGGCTCAAGGGCCGCCTCGTCGCGAAGTTCGGCGCCGACGGCGTGCCGAAGGGCAGCGTCACCTACGCCGTCATGCGCGTCTTCCAGCTGCGTCGCAGCCGCCGCCCCGTGCCGATGGTCGCGCGCGGCGACTACCCGGCCTGACCGAGGCCGCGCAGCCCGCTCAGCCCGTCCGGCCCGCTCCGGCGGCGCGGGCGAGGCAGAGCGCCGAGCGCATCGTCCCGTAGCCGCGGGAGGACAGCGGCGAGGCGTCGCGGTCGGCCGCCGTGCAGGCGTCGGTCGCCGCCGTCGGCGCGAGCCCCTCGCCGGCCACCGCGGGCGCGGTGTCGCAGTCGCCCCGGGCGACCGGGGCCAGGCCCGAGCCGGCGACCTGGTCGTCGCGCGCGCAGCGCAGCGTCCGCAGCGACTGGTCGGACAGCACCCACCCGAGCGGGGCCGCGAGCGAGGGACGCGTCGGCTGGTAGAAGACCTTGACCGCCGGGCCGCGCCAGCCCTCGACCGCGGCGCACACGGCGAGCGTGTCGTCGTCGCAGCCGGGCACGAGGTCGGCGGTGGAGAACGCGGCGAGCGCGCGGTGCAGCTGGGTGTCGGTCGAGGACAGGGCCGCCGTCGCCGACCCCTTGGTCAGCAGCGGCACGAGGACCTCGTTCGTCGCGCCGGCCGGGTCGGCCGCGAGGTCGCTCCCCTGACCGTTGTCGAGGTAGACGACGACGGGCAGCACGAGGGCGCCGTCGCGGCGACCGTCGAGGACGGCCGCGTTGTGCGCCCGCAGGGTCGGCAGCCACCGGGGCGCGAGGTCGACGAGGGTGCCGAGCCCGTCGTTGTCGGCGTAGCCCCCGTCGACGACCTGCTGGGCGTCGGGCGAGGTGCCGCCGTCCGGGCAGCCGGTCGTGACGACCCCCGAGGGGGTGACGTACGGGAAGCGCGAGGCGAGGAGGGCGACGGTGCTCGCCCGCAGCGCCGGCGCGCGGTCCGAGCACCCCACCCGCAGCGTCGCGAGGAGGTCGACCGAGTCCGGCACCGCGGTCGGGGTGCGGCAGTCGCGCGGGTCCGGGGCGGGGTCGAGCCCGACCTGGCTGAGCAGGGTGCGGCAGTGCGTGGCGACGGAGGTCGAGTTGAGGACGAGCGCCCCCGTGACCCGACCGCGGGGCGCCGCGAGGTAGGGCGCACGCAGACCCGGGACGGCCTGCTCCCACGCCCGCTCCATGAGGCCCGCGCGGTCGACCCAGCCGCGCTCGCCGGAGGTCGGGAAGGCGAGCCCGGTGACCGAGCGCAGGGGGTCGCGGACGAGCAGTCCGGAGACCGCCGACCCGAGGGCCTCCGGCCCGGCCATCCGCTCGACCGCGGGGAAGGCCTGGCCACCGACGTCGGCGAACGCCGACACGGTCAGCCCGACCGCGCCGCCGCTGGCCCCGGACGACACGAGCGCCTCGGAGCACGCACCCCCGGCGTCGGCCAGCGCGTCGGTGCCGAGCGCCGTCCAGGCCGCCGCGCGGATGCCCCCGCCCTCGGCCGCGAGGAGGAACAGGGGCCGGACGCGGTAGGACGTCCCCGGCAGCGCCGTGCTGCAGCCGGGTTGCGCCAGCATCGTCGACAGCCGCGCCCCGAGCCCGGTGCGTGCGGCGGGGTCCGGGGCGGCAGCGGTGGTCGTCCGCAGCCCGTGGACGCGGGCGTCGCTGCCGGTCAGGCCGACGACGAGCCCGGACAGCAGGACGATCGTGAGGACCGGCGCGGTGCGCAGCACGGGCGTCAGCGGGCGGGACAGCAGGTCGGGGGCTCCCCCGCCCTGGAGGAGGATGACCGTCGCCCCGAGCGGCAGCGCGACCGCCGTCACGGCGAGCAGCATGACGCCGATGACGCCGAGCCGGTCGGCGGTGGCCTCGGGGCGCAGCCCGAGCAGCGTGAAGAGGGCGACCCCGAGGGCCAGCAGCCCCCACCCGGCCAGGCGCGAGCGCCGCTGCGAGGTCTCGCCCATGACGCGGCCGGGCACGAGCGCGGTGAGCAGGTCGTCCGGGGCGTAGCGGCCGACGAGCCCGGCCAGCCACCGCGCGACCGGCCAGGTGAGCACCGACCCGACGACGCCGAGGACGAGCAGCCCGATGTTCCACCCGCCGTTGCCGAGCGCGACGGGGGCGGCGAACGCCCGCACGAGCCCGAGCCCGGGGATGACGAGGACGAGGACGCCGAGCACGTCGCCGACGACCCGGGTCGTCGCGGCCTGCTGCGCGGTGACCGGCCGGCGGTAGGGGCTCCACGGCACCTGGCCGCCGCCGCGGCGCAGCCACACCGAGCCGGCCCAGACGACGAGCGGGATGCCGACCGCGATGCCGAGGCGCACGCCGATGACGTCCCACCGGCCGAGCAGCAGGCGCGAGAGGAGGAGGGCGACGAGCACCACCGCGAGGGTGACGAACCACGGCAGGAGCGAGGGTCGGCGGTAGGGGGCGGCGCTCGGCGGGGTGCCGGCGCCGAGGACGCGCATCGCGACGTGGTGGCTGCGCAGGCGCCCGACGACGACGACGAGCGCGGCGACGAGACCGGTGAGCACCCCGCTGACGAGGGCGCGCCACGCCGGCCCGGAGTCGACCCACTGCCGCTGGACGTCGGGCAGCTGGTCGAGGACGTCGGTGCCGGACGCCAGCCCGAGCGCCCCGAAGGGCACGACGACGAGCAGGCTGAAGCGGTGGGTGTAGAGGGCGCCGAGCACGCGGCGCACCGGCCCCGCGGGGGTGCGGACGTCGTCCGGGCCGTACGGGGTCGGGTGCGCCGGCCCGCGCGGCGTGTCGGCGTGCTGTCGGCGCGCGAGCACCACGGCGAGCACGGCGAGGAGCAGCCCGAGCCACTTGACGGTGCTCGTCACGACGAGCGCCCGGGGGTGCCCCGAGCCGTCGGTGAGGTCGACCAGCAGCGCCGACTCGACGAGGTCGGCCGCCGCCCCGACCCCCAGGAGCAGGAGGGCCGCGGCGTACCAGGGCCGTCCCGGCGAGGTGCCGGTCGCGGCCGCGCGCAGCAGCGCCCCCGCCCCGAGGGCGTAGAGCGCGACGAGCACGACGTCGACGAGGGCGTAGGCCACGACCCAGCGGGCCGTCCCCGGCACGGCGGTCGCCGCGGTCGCGACCCGGGCCCAGGCGGCGTCCGTCGTCCCGGGCGCGAGCACGGCACCGACGGAGGTCAGCCCGCTCAGCGACGCTGTGCGCCCGGCGGTGACGACCTGGGCGACGAGGCCGTCGAGCTGGGCCAGGGCGATGAGGGTCGCCACGACGGCGGTGGCCCAGGCGCCGGCGAGGACCGCACGCCCGGACGGCAGCCCGGCCGCGAACGCGTCACGCACGGGAGACGGCTGCGTCGCCATCGGACCCTCCTCACCCGGGCCCACCGGCCCGCCGACCCATCGTCCTCCGGCAGGAGGCACGGGGGTCGGACGGTGATACGTCCCGGCGCGTCAGGGAGCGGGCTCGAGCCCCATCGGGCCGTAGACGACCGCCCCGTCGCGGTGCAGCGTCACCGAGGCGACCCCGGCGTCGGCGAGCTCGTGCCAGACCTCGCCGAACCAGCTCTCGGCGTCGGACTGCGTCGGGAAGGTCGTCGTCGTCGTCGGCTCACCGGTCACCTCGGCCCCGTCGGCGTCGGCGAAGGTCCAGCCCCACTGCTCGCTCATGCGCCACGCACCCCGGCCTCGACGAACGGCGGCTTGCTGACCGTCGCCGCGACCGACCGGCCGCGGACGTCGATCGAGACCTCGTCGCCGAGGGTCACCGAGCGGTCGAGCAGCGCGAGGGCGACGCCCTGCTTGCGGGTCGGCGAGAAGGTGCCGGAGGTGACCTCGCCGACGACCGTGCCCTCGGCGTCGAGCACGGCGCAGTGCGAGCGCGGGATGCCGCGGCCGGTGACGACGAGGCCGCGCATGAGGCGGCTCTCCTTGGCGGCCCGCTGCGCGGCGAGCGCGTCCTTGCCCCAGAAGGTGTCCTTGTCCCAGCCGACCGCCCACGCGGCGCCGGCCATCACCGGGGTGATGTCGAGGGAGAGGTCGTTGCCGTGGAGGGGGTAGCCCATCTCGGTGCGCAGGGTGTCGCGGGCCCCGAGCCCGGCGGGCAGGCCGCCCTCCTGCGCGACGGCCTCGGCGAGGGCGTCCCAGACGGAGCCGGTGACGTCCCACGCGGGGACGATCTCGTAGCCGCGCTCCCCCGTGTAGCCGGTGCGGCAGACGATGACCGGCAGCCCGTCCCACTCGGTCTCGACGAAGCTCATGTAGTCGTGGTCGACCGGCAGACCGAGGCGGGTGAGGACCTCGTCCGAGCGCGGGCCCTGGACGGCGATGACGCCGTAGCGGTCGTGGAGGTCCTCGACGACGACGCCCTCGGGTGCCGCGGCGGCGAGCAGCTCGACGACGCGCGCGGTGTTGGCCGCGTTGGGGATGAGGAAGACGTCCTCGTCGGAGCGCAGGTACTGGATGAGGTCGTCGACGACGCCGCCGTCCTCGGTGCAGCACATCGTGTACTGGGCCTGCCCCGGGCCGATCCGGAGCAGGTCGTTGGTCAGGCACGCGTTGACGAAGTCGGCGGCACCGGGCCCGCTGACCCGGGCCTTGCCCAGGTGCGAGACGTCGAACAGCCCGACGCGCTCGCGGACCGCGGTGTGCTCGGCGACGACTCCCCCACCGGGGTACTCGATCGGCATCGACCACCCCCCGAAGTCGGCCATCTTCGCCCCGAGGGCGACGTGCCGGTCGTGCAGCGGCGAGTGCTTGAGGTCGGTCATGGTCGCACCGTACCGCGCCCCGCGGACGCCCCACCGGCCCCGGTTAGTCTGCCGACATGACTTCACTGACCGTGACGACCAAGACCTCCGCCGACCTGCCGGTCGACGCCCTCGTCGTCGGCTCCGTCCGCACCCCGGACGGCGTCGACCTCGCCGCCGGGCACGGGCTCCCGCGCAAGGCCGTCGTCCACCTGCAGGCGGTGCTCGCCGACCTCGAGGCCACCGCGAAGGCCGAGGAGGTGCACCGCGTCGTCGCGGTGCCCGGCGTCAAGGCGACCTCGGTCGTCGTCACCGGCCTCGGCGAGGGCACGACCCGCCGGACCTCGTTCGAGCACACCGTCCTGCGCGAGGCCGCCGCCGTCGCCCTGCGCTCGGTCCGCGGCAAGAAGGCCGTCGGCGTGGCCCTCCCGACGCCCGACACCGACTCCCTGTCGGCGGTCTCCGACGGCGCCTTCGCCGGCTGCTACGTCTACGACAAGGCCGCCCCCCTCCCCGCGCGCAAGGGCCGCCCGGCCGCCGCGCCGGTCACCGGCCCGAAGATCGTCGTCGTCTCGGGCCTCGGCCAGGGCAAGGCCGCCAAGGACGCCGTGACCCGCGCCGGCGTGCTCGGCGCCGCCCGCGACTGGGCGCGCGACCTCGTCAACATGCCGCCGAACCTGCTCTACCCGCAGTCCTTCGCCGAGGCCGTCAAGAAGCGCGCCGCGGACTCCCCCGCGAAGATCACCGTCTCGGTCCTCGACGAGAAGGCGCTCGTCAAGGGCGGCTTCGGCGGCATCACCGGTGTCGGGCAGGGCTCGTCCAACCCGCCGCGCATCGTGACGATGACCTGGGCCCCCGCGAACGCCCAGGGCTCGGTCGCGCTCGTCGGCAAGGGCATCACCTTCGACACCGGCGGCCTCAACCTCAAGCCGTCGACCGGCATGGTGACGATGAAGTGCGACATGGCCGGCGCGGCCGCCGTCGCGGCGACCGTCCTCGCGGCCGCCGAGACCGGTGTGCCGGTGGCGGTCACGGGCTACCTCTGCCTCGCCGAGAACATGCCGAGCGGCACCGCGCAGCGCCCGAGCGACGTCGTCGTCATGCGCGACGGCACGAGCGTCGAGATCCTCGACACCGACGCGGAGGGCCGGATGGTCCTCGGCGACGGCATCTGCCTGGCCGCCGAGAAGACGCCGGACTGGATCGTCGACATCGCGACGCTGACCGGCGCCCAGATGATCGCGCTCGGCGACGACATCGCCGGCGTCATGGGCAACGACGACGCCTTCCGGGCCAAGGTCGTCGCGGCCGCCGACGCCGCCGGCGAGGGCGCCTGGCCGATGCCGCTGCCGGCGTCGCTGCGCGCCAAGCTCGACACCCCCACCGCCGACATCGCGCACAAGGGCGACCGCGCGGGCGGGATGCTCACCGCCGCCAAGTTCCTCGAGGAGTTCGTCCCCGAGGGCATGACCTGGGCGCACGTCGACATCGCCGGGCCGGCCTTCAACGAGAAGGGCCCGAAGGGTCGCAACCCCAAGGGCGGCACCGGGTTCGGCGTCTCCACGCTGCTCGGTCTCGTCGAGGGGCACGCCCCCCGCGCCTGACCCCCCCCCCCCCCGCACGAGGCACGGCGGGCACCCCGGGTCGGGGTGCCCGCCGTGCGTCGTCCGCGGGAGGGGCCGGCTCAGCCGCCGCTCTTGCGGCGGAACATCTGCTGGCGGGCGCTGGCCTCGGGGCCGTGGGCGTGGTCGACCTTGCCGTGCTCCGAGGAGTCGGACACGTCGGCCCCGCCGTGGGCCTGCTTCTTGTCCAGGGCCGCCCGGAAGCGGGCCTTGACGTCGTCGGGCACTGCGGCGCGGGGTCGGTCCTTGGCTGCCATGGCGGGTCCTTCGGTCGTCGGTGCGGGGACCCCACGGTGTCACGCCCGACCGTCGGGCGGCCACCCGGTTCCGGCTCAGGCCTTCTCGTCGCGCCGCTGGCGGGCCGTCCACGCGCGCATCCGCGCCGGGTAGCCGGTGAGGTTGACGTCGTACACGGGCACCTGGAGGGCCCGGGCCACCTCGAAGGCCTGGGGGCGGGAGGGCAGCGCGCGCCGCGTCCACTCGCCGTCGTGCGCGATGAGCACGACCGTCGTCGCGGTGATGTTCGTCGCCGGCTCGACGTACGCCTCGACCCCGCGCCGGGTGCCCACGAACTCCTCGAGGTGGGCCCGGGCACTGCTCAGGTCGCTGCCGTCGTGCGGTGCGGCGCCACCGCGCCGCCCTCGTCTCCACCAGGCCATGCGCACACGATAGGCGAGGCACCTGCCCGTTCCCTGTGCGTCCGGCACGCGTCGCCACCTCGTCCTCCACCCGCGGGGGTGACAGGATGCGGGACGAGCCCGGCGCGCCCACCCACAGCGCCGCCGTGCCCACCGACCGCCACCGCGAGAACGGAGCAGCATGCCGGCCACCGCCGAAGCCACCCACGACGTCGTCGTCCTCGGAGGAGGGAGCGGTGGGTACGCCTGCGCGCTGCGCGCCGCCGAGCTCGGCCTGAGCGTCGCCCTCGTCGAGAAGGACCTGCTCGGCGGGACCTGCCTGCACCGCGGCTGCATCCCGACCAAGGCCCTGCTGCACGCCGCCGAGGTCGCGGACGCGGCCCGCGAGGCCGGCCGCTTCGGGGTCCGGGCGACGTTGGAAGGCATCGACCTCCCGGCCGTCACCGCCTACCGCGAGGGCGTCGTCGCGCGCCTGCACAAGGGCCTCCAGGGCCTCGTCGCGGGCCGGCAGGTCGAGTACGTCGAGGGCGCCGGACGGCTGGACGGCCCGCACACGGTCGTCGTCGGAGACCGCCGCCTCGTCGGCCGGCACGTCGTCCTCGCCACCGGCTCCTACGCCCGCACGCTGCCCGGCCTCGAGCTCGGCGGCCGGGTCGTGACGAGCGACGGGGCGCTGGGGCTCGACGAGGTCCCCGGCCGCGTCGTCGTCCTCGGTGGCGGCGTCATCGGCGTCGAGTTCGCCTCCGTCATGCGCTCGTTCGGCTCCGAGGTCACGGTCGTCGAGGCCCTCCCCCGCCTCGTCGCCGCAGAGGACCCCGCCTCGAGCAAGGCGCTCGAGCGCGCCTTCCGCAAGCGCGGCATCACGGTGCGCACGGGCGCCCGCTTCGCCTCGGCCACCGACGGCCCGGACGCCGTCACCGTCCGCCTCGAGGACGGCACCGAGCTCGAGACCGACCTCCTGCTCGTCGCCGTCGGCCGCGGCCCGGTGACCGACGGCCTCGGCTACGAGGAGGCCGGCGCGACGGTCGAGCGCGGCTTCGTCGTCACGGACGACCGCTGCCGCACCGGGGTCGAGGGCCTGTGGGCCGTCGGCGACATCGTCCCCGGCCTCCAGCTCGCGCACCGCGGCTTCGCCCACGGGATCTTCGTCGCCGAGTCGATCGCCGGCCTCGAGCCCGCGCCGCTCGTCGAGTCGAGCATCCCCCGGGTCACCTACTGCGACCCCGAGGTCGCGTCCGTCGGCCTCACCGAGGAGCAGGCCCGCGAGGTCCACGGCGACGCGGTCGAGGCCTACGAGTACAACCTCGGCGGCAACGGCAAGAGCCAGATCCTCGGCACGCAGGGCTTCGTCAAGCTGGTCCGCGTCACCGACGGCCCCGTCGTCGGCGTCCACATGGTCGGCTCGCGGATGGGCGAGCAGGTCGGCGAGGCCCAGCTCGTCGTCGGCTGGGAGGCCCACCCCGAGGACGTCACGCCGTTCGTCCACGCCCACCCCACCCAGAACGAGGCCCTCGGCGAGGCGCACCTGGCGCTCGCCGGCAAGCCCCTGCACGCGCACAACTAGAGTGATGACCGCCACCGCCCACGAAGGAGAGCACCACTGATGTCGGAACGTGTACAGATGCCCGCACTCGGCGAGTCCGTGACCGAGGGGACCGTGACGCGGTGGCTCAAGAGTGTCGGCGACGAGGTCGCGGTCGACGAGCCGCTGCTCGAGGTCTCGACCGACAAGGTCGACACCGAGATCCCCTCGCCCGTCGCGGGCGTGCTCCAGGAGATCCTCGTGCAGGAGGACGACACCGTGCCGGTCGGCGCGGACCTCGCCGTCATCGGTGACGGGTCCGCCTCCGGCGGTGGCGACTCCGCCCCCGAGCAGACGCAGGAGCAGGCCTCCTCCGACGGGCCGGCCGACGAGGTCGCCGACCCGGCCGACACCGGCGCGGTCGCCGAGGCGGGCGACGAGGGCGGCCAGGAGCCGGCCGAGCCGCAGTCCGGCGGCAGCGAGCAGGAGCAGCCGGCGCCGTCCTCGGAGGGCTCCTCCGGTTCCTCCGACGGCTCGGGCGAGGGCACGACCGTCCAGATGCCCGCGCTCGGCGAGTCCGTCACCGAGGGCACCGTCACGCGCTGGCTCAAGGCCGAGGGCGACGAGGTCGCCGTCGACGAGCCGCTCCTCGAGGTCTCGACCGACAAGGTCGACACCGAGATCCCGTCGCCGGTGGCCGGCACCCTGACCAAGATCCTCGTGCCCGAGGACGAGACCGTCCCCGTGGGCGCCGACCTCGCGGTCGTCGGTGGCTCCGGTGGCGGCTCCGCCCCGGCCGCCGAGCCCGAGCAGGCCCCCGCGCAGGAGACCCCCGCGAAGGAGGACGCCCCCGAGCCCGAGCCGCAGCAGCCGGCCGCCGAGGAGAAGCAGCCGGAGCCGGCCCCTGCCGCCGAGGCCCCCGCGCAGGAGACCCCCGACGCGGCCGCCGCGGCCGCCGACGAGGCCCCCGCCGCGAGCACCGCCCCGGCGTCCTCGACCTCGACCGCGCCGACCCCGCGCGCCACCGAGGAGTCGGACGCGAGCAGCTACGTCACCCCGCTCGTGCGCAAGCTGGCCGCCGACCACGGCATCGACCTCGCGTCGGTGACCGGCACCGGCATCGGCGGGCGCATCCGCAAGCAGGACGTCCTCGCCGCCGCCGAGGCCAAGAAGGCGCCGGAGCCCGAGGCCCCTGCCGCGGCACCGGCCGCTGCCGCCTCGTCGTCCTCGGCCCCGGCCGCCGCGGCGAAGCCCGCGGCCGACGGTGGCCTGCGCGGCACGACGCAGCCGATGTCGCGCCTGCGCAAGACGATCGCCCGCCGGATGGTCGAGTCCCTCCAGGTCTCGGCGCAGCTGACGACGGTCGTCGAGGTCGACGTCACCCGCATCGCGCGCCTGCGTGACCGGGCCAAGGCCGACTTCGCCCAGCGCGAGGGTGCGAAGCTCAGCTTCCTGCCGTTCTTCGCCCTCGCCGCGGTCGAGGCCCTCAAGGCCCACCCGACCGTCAACGCGAGCATCGAGGACGACCAGGTGACCTACCACGGCACCGAGAACCTCGGCATGGCGGTCGACACCGAGAAGGGGCTCATCGTCCCGGTCCTCAAGAACGCCGGCGACCTCAACCTCGCGGGCCTGGCCCGCGGGATCGCCGACGTCGCGAACCGGACGCGGAGCAACAAGATCATGCCCGACGACCTCGCGGGCGGGACCTTCACGATCACCAACACCGGCTCGCGCGGTGCGCTCTTCGACACCCCGATCATCAACCAGCCGCAGGTCGGCATCCTCGGCACCGGGGCCGTCGTCAAGCGCCCGGTCGTCGTGACCGCCGAGGACGGCGGCGAGACGATCGCGATCCGCTCGATGGTCTACCTCGCGCTGTCCTACGACCACCGCATCGTCGACGGCGCGGACGCCGCCCGCTTCCTCACGACGATGAAGCAGCGACTCGAGGAAGGGGCGTTCGAGGCCGACCTCGGTCTCTGACGCGCCCTGCCGTGAGCCGCATCGTCGTCACCGGCTCGTCCGGCCTGATCGGCACCGCCCTCGTCGCCGCGCTCCGTGAGCGCGGCGACGAACCGGTCCGGCTGGTCCGTCGCGCCCCCTCCGCCGCCGACGAGGTCCGCTGGGACCCCGCGAGCCGGCGGCTCGACCCGGCCGTCCTCGACGGCGTCGACGGCGTCGTCCACCTGGCCGGCGCCGGCGTCGGCGACAAGCGGTGGACGCCCGCCTACAAGCACCAGATCCTCGCCTCGCGCACCGACTCGACGACGGCCGTCGCGACGGCGGTCGCGCAGGCCGGGCACGAGGTCCGCCTCGTGTCGGGGTCCGCGGTCGGCTTCTACGGCGACCGCGGCGACGAGGAGCTGACCGAGGCCAACCCGGCCGGCACCGGCTTCCTCGCCGACGTCGTCCTCGCGTGGGAGGCCGCGGCCGCCCCCGCGGTCGAGGCCGGGGCGTCGGTCGCGTTCGCGCGCACCGGGATCGTCATGGCCCGCGACGGCGGGGCGATGGAGCCGCTGCTGCGCCTGGCCCGCCTCGGGCTCGGCGGACCACTCGGGCTGGGCCGCCAGTTCTGGCCCTGGATCACCCTCGTCGACGAGGTCCGGGCCCTGCTGCACCTGCTCGACCACCCGGAGGTCACCGGCCCGGTCAACCTCGCCGGCCCGACCCCCGCCCGCCAGAAGGACGTCGCGGCCGCCCTCGGGCGCGCCCTGCACCGCCCGGCCCTGCTGCCCGCCCCGACCCCGGCCCTGCGCCTCGTCGTCGGCGAGTTCGCGGGCGAGATCATGGGCAGCCAGCGCATCGTCGGCGAGGCCCTCGTCGCGAGCGGCTTCGTCCACGAGCACGGCGACCTCGACACCGCGGCCCGCTGGCTGGTGGCCTGACCCACCCCGGTCACGGCGGCCTCAACGCCTCGAGGCGCCAGCCGGCGGGGGTGCGCACCAGGTCGACGACCACGGGCTCCCCCGGCGACGCCGCGACGGCGGTGTCCGCACCCGGTCGCACGACCCGGTGGGCGCCGACGCCGACGACGGCCCGCAGCTCGGCGCGGTCGGCGGCTGCCGAGCGCACCGACACCTCGGTGACGCGGTAGGCGAGGCCGTCGTAGCGGGCGGAGGCCGTGCGCAGCGCCGCCAGCGCGGCCGCGTCCCGCTCGTGCAGCGCACCCCCGCTGGTCTCGGCGGCCCCCAGCCGCTCGGGGTCGCTCGACCGGTAGGCGGCGGCCCGCGCGTCGGCGAGCACGGCGAGGAGCTCCTGCGGGCGCTCGACCGGGGCCCGCGCGTCCGTGCGGGGGTCGGCCGGCCGGGCCGCCGCCGGGCCCGCCTGCTGACCGACCGCCGACGCCGTCGACGCCGCCGGGGCCGCCGCCCGGGCCGGCTCGTCGCGCCCGAGCAGGCCGCCGAGGACGACGAGCAGCCCGACGACGCCGAGCCCGACGGCCCCGAGCACCACCGGCCGCGCCACTCCGCGCTGCCCGGTGGGGCGTGGACCCGCGGGCGCGCGGTGGCGTCCGCGCTCGAGCACCGGCGGCACGGGTGGGCTGCCCGCCGCCGCACGGAGCCGGTAGGTGACCGCGCTCTCGGTGTCGCCCGCCACGACGAGGTGCAACGGCTCGGGCCGGGCGGCGGCGAAGAGCAGACCGGCGAGCTCGTCGGCGTCCGGACGCTCCTCGGGGCGCGGCTGCACGGCGGCCTCCAGCGCCGCCACGACGGCCTCCGACCCGGCCCCGGCACGGCTCACCTCGACGAGCGAGGGCCGCAGCCCCGGCGCACCCGGGACCTCCCCCGCGAGGCAGAGCCAGCCGAGGGCGCCGAGCGCGTAGACGTCGGCCGCCGGCGACGGCGCCGCCCCGAGCAGGACCTCCGGGGCCAGGTGACCCGGGGTGCCCCACACCGGGGTCGGGGCGTCGCCGAGCACGCGGCCGACACCGAGGTCGGCGAGGGCCGGACGCCCGTCGAGGTCGAGCAGGACGTTGCCCGGCGACACGTCCCCGTGGACGACCCCGGCGGCGTGCAGGCGCCCGAGCGCCTCGGCGAGCGGCGCGAGGACCGTGACGACCTCCCCCGGCCCGAGGTGGCCGCGCGCGGCGACGAGCGCGGCCAGCGAGCCGCCGCGCATGAGGGGCATGACGAGCGCGACCCGCGCGTCGGGCAGGGTCAGGCAGGCCTCGACCGGGACGACGTGGGCGGACACGGTGCGGCCCGCGACCGACGCCTCGCGCACCGCGGCCTGCGCGGCCTCGGCGTCGCCGTGCGAGACCTTGACGGCGACCCGGCGCCCGTCGTCGAGACGCTCCGCCTCCCAGACCTGCGCGCTCCCGCCCCGGCCGAGCAGGCGCCCGAGCCGGAGCCCGGGCAGCACTGGTGGCTCCGTCGTCTCCATGTCGACCACCGTGCCCGATCCGGCGACGGCGGCCGCGGGGTTTTCCACAGGCACCGGGCGCCGGCCCACGCCTAGGGTGGCGCGATGACGACCGACGTGCCGACCATCCTCGCCACCTCCGGCGGCTACCGCCCCGGCCGGCGCACCTGGATCGAGTTCGACGCCCTCGTCCACCACGCCGTCGAGCTCTCGGGCGCCCACGGCCGGCGCCCCCGCGTCACGTTCGTCGGCACCGCCTCCGGCGACCCGCGCTGGTTCTCCCACGAGGCGACCGAGGCCGGCCGGGTGGCCGGGTTCGACGTCACCGTGCTCGACCTCTTCCCGATGCCCAACCTCGAGGACCCCGCGGCGCACCTCCTCGAGCAGGACGTCGTGTGGGTCAACGGCGGCTCGGTGGCCAACCTCCTGGCGGTCTGGGACGTGCACGACCTGCGCCCGGCGATGCGCGCGGCCTGGGAGGCCGGCGTGGTGCTCTCCGGGGTGTCGGCCGGCTCCATCTGCTGGTACCTCGGCGGCACGACAGACTCCTTCGGGCCGGAGCTGCGCGCGGTGACCAACGGCCTCGCGCTGCTGCCGTACGGCAACGGCGTCCACTACGACTCCGAGGCCCGCCGGCGCCCGCTGGTGCACGCGCTCGTGGCCGACGGGACGCTGCCCGAGACCCACTGCACCGACGACGGCGTCGGCCTCGTCTACTGCGGGACCGAGCTCGTCGAGGCGGTCTCCGAGCGCGACGGCCCGGGCGCGTACGTCGTCACGGCCGCAGACGGGTCGGCGCGCGAGGAGCGCCTCGAGCCGCGCCGGCTGCCCTCTCCCTGAACCCGACCCGTGCTCAGCGCGGCGGGTCGACGACCGTGACCACCCGCTCCTCGCGGGCCGCGACCCGGGCCGCGTCGAGCACCGCGAGGGTGTGCACGGCGTCCCACGGGTCCACCGGCATCGCGACCTGCGGACGCGGCGCCGCGAGGGCCCGGTCCACGGCGCGGTAGAAGTCGCCCTGCGAGACGTCCAGGGCCCGGGGCACCGCCTCGGGCCCGGCACCCCGGTAGACCCATCCGCAGTGGTCCGCGTCGAGGTCCGCCTGCCCCGACCACGGGTGCTCCTCGCCCTCGAAGTCGGCGAGCACGTAGGCGCCCTCCCGGCCGAGCAGCCGGACGCGCGGCCCGGGTGCGGCGGCGAGCGAGGTCGCGGACAGGTGCGAGACGACGCCCGAGGTGTGGGTCGCGAGCACGAAGGCGTCGTCCTCGGCGACGGTCGTGCGCGAGGCGAGGGTCGCGGCCACCCGCTCGACCCGTCCGAACATCGTGACGGCGGCGTCGACGAGGTGGGTGTGCAGGTCGAGGAGCAGGCCGCCGCCCTCCTCGGGCGGGGCGTTCTCGCGCCAGCGGTCCTTCGGCACCGGCCGCCACCGCTCCCACCGCATCTCGAACCGGAACGGCTCCCCGACGAGCCCGGCAGCGAGGACGCCGCGCAGCGTGACCGCCGACGGGTCGTAGCGTCGGTTCTGGAACACGGTGAGCGGCACGCCGGCCCGCGCCGCGTACCGGACCGTGTCCGCGGCCGAGGCGGCGTCGACGGCGAGCGGCTTGTCGACGACGCAGGCGACGCCGGCATCGACGACCACCCGCACCTGCTGCGCGTGGCCACCGCTCGGGGTGGCGAGGACGACGACGTCGAGGTCGGGCACCGCGAGCAGCGCGTCGAGGTCCGCGACGACCTCGACCCCCGGCAGGTCGGTGCGCGCGGCCGCGGCGCGCCCGGCGTCCCGCGTCGACACCGCGACGACGTCCAGCCCCGCCTCGAGCAGCCGCGGCACGTGGATGTCGCGCCCGGCGAAACCGAAGCCCGCCAGCCCGACCCGCGTCATCGCCCTTCCTCCACCGGCTCGGTCGCCGGCTCCGTGGCCGGCGGGTGCGCACCGGCGGCGTGGTGCCCCGGCCCGGACCGGCCCCCGTCGGCGACGAGGCGCGCCGGCCACCAGACGCGTGGGCCGAGGTCGTGCGCCATCGCGGGGACGAGGAGCGAGCGGACGACGAAGGTGTCGAGGAGGACGCCGAACCCGACGATGAAGGCGATCTGCACGAGGAACTGGATGGGCAGCACCGACAGCGCCGAGAAGGTCGCCGCGAGGACGATGCCGGCGCTCGTGATGACGCCGCCGGTCACCGCGAGGCCGACGAGCACCCCCGGCCGGGTGCCGCGCACGAGCGACTCCTCGCGCACCCGCGTCATGAGGAAGATCGAGTAGTCGATGCCGAGCGCGACGAGGAACACGAACCCGTACAACGGGATCGCGGGGTCGCCACCGGTGAAGCCGAGGACGTGGTCGAAGACGAGGGCCGAGATCCCGATGGTCGCGGCGAACGAGACGACGTTGCCGACGACGAGCACGAGCGGCGCGACGAGCGAGCGCAGGAGCAGCGCGAGGATGACGAAGATGACCGCGAGGATCGTCGGGACGATGACCTTGAGGTCTCGCGCGCTCGCGTCGAGGACGTCGAGGTTGGTGGCCGCGTTGCCGCCGACGAGCGCGTCGGGGCTCACGGCGTCGAGGTCGGTGCGCAGCCGTTCGACGGTGTCCTCCGCGCCGGCGCTGTCGGCGGCGTCCTTCGTCGTGGCCTGGAGCAGCACGTCCCCGTCGACGACCGTCGGCGGCGGGGCGTCCTGGCCCGGCTGCGGCGGCACCAGCCCGAGGTAGGCGGAGTCGATGCCGGGGTCCTTCGACACGAGCTCGAGGGCCGCGTCGGCGTCGGCCTGCGGCACGACGACCTGGAGCGGCTGGGCGGCCCCGGCCGCGAAGTGCTTCTCGATGACCTGCTGCGCCGTGATCGAGTCGACCTCGGTGAGGAAGGTCTCGTCGATCGACGCCCCGCTCGCCTTGAAGGTCGGGACGAAGGCCGCGGCCGCGAGGAGCGCGACGAGCGTGACGACCCAGGTGCGGCGCGGGTGCGTCCCGACCAGGCGCGCGACCCGGCCCCAGATGCCGCGCGCCGACCCGACCGCGTCCTCGGCGTGCGCGTGGTCGACCTTCGGCGCGAACGGCCAGAAGATCCGCCGGCCGAACAGCAGCAGCACGGCAGGCAGGAAGGTGAGCGACGCGAGCAGCGCCCCCGCGATGCCGAGGGCGCCCACCGGCCCGAGCCCGGAGGTGCTGCGCAGCTCGGCGAGGAGCAGGCACAGCAGGCCGATGATGACCGTCGCCGCCGAGGCCCCGACGGGCTCGACCGCCCCGCGCCAGGCCCGCTTGAGCGCGACCCACGAGCTCTCCTCGTCGTGCAGCGCCTCCTTGAAGCGGCTGACGAGCAGCAGCGCGTAGTCGGTGGCGGCGCCGACGACGAGGATGAAGAGGATGCCCTGCGACTGCCCGGACAGCGTGATGACGTCGTTCTTCGCGAGCTGGTAGACGACCGCGGCCGCGGCGCTCAGGCCGAGCACCGCGCTGACCAGCACGGCGAAGGGCAGGATCGGGCTGCGGTAGACGATCAGGAGGATGACGAGGACGACGACGAGCGCGACGAGCAGGAGGATGCCGTCGATGCCGGCGAACGCCTCGGAGAAGTCGGCGATGAGCCCGCCGGGGCCCCCGACCCATCCCTGGAGGCCGTCCGCCGCGAGGTCCGTCCGCAGTGCCTCGCGCAGGGCGTCGGCGCCCTCGGCGAGCGGGGTGGTCTCGCCGCTCGCCGCGGTGCCCCTGGTGCCGTCGAGCGGCACGGACAGCAGGACGGCCTCGCCGTCCTGCGCCGGCACCGGGAGCACCGTGGCGCCCGGCACGAGGTAGTCGCCGAGCGTCCGCCCGTCGCCGAGGGCGGGCAGGGCGAGGGAGGGCACCTCCTGCGCGAACCGCTGCACCGCCTCGAGGTCGCCCGCGTCGAGGGCGCCCCCGCCGGTGGGTTCGACGACGACGAGGTAGGGCAGCTCGGTGTTCTCGCTGAAGCGGGCGACGGCGTCGCTGACGAGGGTCGACTCGGCCTGCGCGGGCAGGAAGGTCGAGTTGTCGTTGGACTGGACGCCGGAGAGCTTGCCCTGCGCCTGCCCGCCGACCGCACCGACCGCCAGCCACAGCAGGACGACGACGAGCGCGCCGAGGACCGCCCAGCGGGGGCGGCGGGCCCGGGCGCGGGGGTCGTCGTCGGGGGCCTTCGGGGTCTGGCGGTCCGCGCTCATGGGGCTCAGCCTAGGGACGTCGGGGCGGGCCGTCCGGCGGCCTTCGACAGCGCCCGGCGTACCGTGGGTCCCATGCGCTTCGTGCACCTCGGCTTCGCCCCTGACCTCGTCGACTACGAGGCCGGGTGGGCCACGCAGCGCGAGGTGCACGCGCAGGTCGTCGAGGGCTCGCTCGGCGACACGACGCTGCTGCTCGAGCACGCCGCCGTCTACACGGCCGGCAAGCGCACGGAGCCGCACGAGCGCCCGCTCGACGGCACCCCGGTCATCGACGTCGACCGCGGCGGCAAGATCACGTGGCACGGGCCCGGGCAGCTCGTCGGCTACCCGATCGTGCGGCTGCCCGAGGTGCCGATCGACGTCGTCGCGCACGTCCGTCGCCTCGAGGAGGTCATGATCCGCACCTGCGCCGAGTTCGGCGTCGAGGTCGTCCGGGTCGAGGGCCGCAGCGGGGTGTGGGTGCTCGCCGACGAGCGCGGGCCGGACCGCAAGCTCGGGGCCATCGGGGTCCGGGTCAGCCGCCGCGTGACGATGCACGGCTTCGCGCTCAACTGCGACGCCGACCTCGGCTGGGCCGACGCCATCATCCCGTGCGGCATCGCCGACGCCGGCGTCTCGTCGCTCACGCGCGAGGCCGGGCGCACCGTCACCGTCCAGGACGTCCTGCCCTACGCCGAGAAGCACCTCGCCGACGTCCTCGGCCGCGCCTGAGCGCAGCCATACCCCCGGGGCACCGCCGTCCCGGCCTGTCGGGAGCGGAGCGTAGGCTGGAACGCGTGACTGTCGCACCCGAGGGACGCCGCCTGCTGCGGGTCGAGGCGCGCAACGCCGAGACCCCGATCGAGCGCAAGCCCGAGTGGATCCGCACGACGGCCCGGATGGGGCCCGAGTACACCCAGATCCACTCGATGGTGAAGAGCCAGGGCCTGCACACCGTCTGCCAGGAGGCGGGGTGCCCCAACATCTTCGAGTGCTGGGAGGACCGCGAGGCGACCTTCCTCATCGGCGGTGACACCTGCACCCGGCGCTGCGACTTCTGCGACATCGCCACCGGCCGCCCCCAGCCGCTCGACCTCGACGAGCCGCGCCGCGTGGCCGAGTCCGTCGCGACGATGGGCCTGCGCTACGCGACGGTCACCGGGGTCGCCCGCGACGACCTCGCCGACGGCGCCGCCGGCCTCTACGCCGACACCATCCGCCAGATCCACGCGCTCAACCCGAACACCGGCGTCGAGATCCTCCCGCCCGACTTCGGCGCCGAGCCCGCGCTCGTCGGCCAGGTCTTCGACGCCCGGCCCGAGGTCTTCGCGCACAACCTCGAGACCGTGCCGCGCATCTTCCGCCGCATCCGCCCGGCGTTCACCTACGAGAAGTCCCTCAAGGTCCTCTCGATGGCCCGCGAGGCCGGCCTGGTCACGAAGTCCAACCTCATCCTCGGGATGGGCGAGGAGGACCACGAGGTCGAGGAGGCCATCCGCGACCTCCACGACGCCGGCTGCGACATCCTCACCATCACGCAGTACCTGCGCCCCTCGCCGCTGCACCACCCGATCGACCGGTGGGTCAAGCCCGAGGAGTTCGTCCACTGGTCCGAGGTCGCCGACGAGGTCGGCTTCAAGGGCGTCATGGCCGGGCCGCTCGTGCGCTCGTCCTACCGCGCCGGCCGGCTGTGGGCCACGGCGATGCGCCGCTGGGGTCGCCCGATCCCCGAGCACCTCGCCCACCTCGCGCAGGCCGCGAACGACCCGGCCCGCCAGGAGGCCGCGTCGTTGGTCGCCAAGGCGGCCCGCCCCGTATCCTGAGGCCCGCGGCCCCGCACTCGCTGGACCCCGCACCGCCCCCGACCAGGAGCTCCTCCCCCGTGTCCGACGCACCCGAGAAGAAGCAGGGCCGCATCGCCGAGATCCGGCAGGCCTACCAGGCGATCAAGTCGCTCGACCCCAAGCTCGGGTGGTGGATGCTCGGGGCCGGGCTGCTCACGGCGGCGGTCATCATCGGCATCGGCACGATCTTCGGTGGCGGCTGGATCATCTACGCCGCGATCATCGCGATCCCCTCGGCCTTCCTCGCCGCGGTCGTCGTCATGAACCGCCGGGGCAACACGGCGATGTACAAGGCGCTCGACGGCCAGGTCGGCGCGGCCGGCGCCGCCCTCACGGGGATGGGCCGGCGCGGCTGGTTCGCCTCGCAGGAGCCGGTGGCCATGGAGGGCGCCCGCGGCACCCGCGCCCAGGACATGGCGGGGGCCGCGATGGTCTTCCGCGCGCTCGGCCGCCCGGGCGTCGTCCTCATCGGCGAGGGCCCCCAGGGCCGGGTCACCAAGCTGCTCAAGCAGGAGGAGAAGAAGGTCGCGCGGGTCGCTCCCGGCGTGCCCGTCCACCTGTGGACCGTCGGCGACGGCGAGGACCAGGTCCCGGTCAAGAAGCTCTCGGGCAAGCTGACCCGGATGCGCCCGGTGCTCACCAAGGCCGAGGTCTCCGTCGTCAACAAGCGCCTGAAGTCCCTCGGCGGTCTCAAGCCGCCCGTGCCCAAGGGCATCGACCCGACGAAGGCCCGGATGGACCGCAAGGCGATGCGCGGCCGCTGAGGCCCTGCGCGCCGGCGCTCAGGCGTCGGCGCGCGTCGTAGCCGGGGCTCCCGGCCGGACGATCCGCGTGCCCGCGGCGAGGTCGTGCAGGCTGCGCCCACCGGCGGTGAACAGGGCCGGCAGCACGAGCGCGGCGAGCACCGAGCGCAGGAGCACCTGGAGCGGGAAGGGCTGCGGGCGCACCTGCCACACCTGCAGGCCCATGAGGCGGTGGCCGAGGCTCGAGCCCGTCAGCGACACGAGGAGCGTGCTGAGCACGACGTAGACGCCCGCGACGGCCCAGCTGCTCGTCGGCAGGCCGAGGACCATCGGCGGGGTCTCCCCCGGCTGCGCGAGGTCGAAGGGCAGGACCGTGAAGGTCACGACGGCGCTGACCACCCAGTCGACGACGAAGCCGCCGAAGCGGCGCAGGAGCGTGGCGTCCGCCGGGGTCGCGGTGGGGCTCGGGGCGGGGGTCGTCGGCACGGTCCCAGCCTACTGGCCGACGCGTTCCACGCTTCGGGCGCGTCGTCCCACTCCTTGATACGGTGGCTGGCGTTACGTCGGCGAAACATCCGGGTCACGGTCGGGAAACCGCCCCGCCCTAGCGTCGTCGGCAACGCCATCAGGGCTGGCTCCCATAGCCCCTGCACCGAACCAGGAGGTTCAACACAGTGTTCAGCTCCGCTGACGAGGTCCTCGCTTTCATCAAGGCCGAGGACATCAAGTTCGTCGACATCCGGTTCTGCGACCTTCCGGGCGTCATGCAGCACTTCAACGTGCCTGCCGCCACGGTCGACGAGGACTTCTTCACCAACGGCCAGATGTTCGACGGATCCTCGATCCGCGGCTTCCAGGCCATCCACGAGTCCGACATGAAGCTCGTCCCGGACCCGACCACGGCCTACGTCGACCCGTTCCGCGTCGAGAAGACGCTCATCATGAACTTCTCGATCGTCGACCCCTTCACCGGTGAGCCCTACAGCCGCGACCCGCGCAACATCGCGGCCAAGGCCGAGGCGTACCTCAAGTCGACCGGCATCGCCGACACCGCGTTCTTCGGCGCCGAGGCGGAGTTCTACGTCTTCGACGACGTGCGCTTCGAGACCAAGGCGAACGCCAGCTACTACTTCATCGACTCCGTCGAGGCGGCCTGGAACACCGGTCGCGTCGAGGAGGGCGGCAACCGCGGCTACAAGACCCGCTACAAGGGCGGCTACTTCCCCGTCCCGCCGGTCGACCACTTCGCCGACACCCGCGACAAGATCTGCCTCAACCTCGCCGAGGTCGGCCTGCTCGTCGAGCGCAGCCACCACGAGGTCGGCACCGCCGGCCAGCAGGAGATCAACTACCGCTTCAACACGCTGCTGCAGTCCGGCGACGACATGATGAAGTTCAAGTACGTCGTCAAGAACACCGTCTGGGCCGAGGGCAAGACCGCGACGTTCATGCCGAAGCCGATCTTCGGCGACAACGGCTCGGGCATGCACACCCACCAGTCGCTCTGGAAGGACGGCGAGCCGCTCTTCTACGACGAGCGTGGCTACGGCGGCCTCTCCGATCTCGCCCGCTGGTACATCGGCGGCCTGCTCAAGCACGCCCCGGCGCTGCTGGCCTTCACCAACCCGACGGTCAACAGCTACCACCGCCTGGTCCCGGGCTACGAGGCGCCGGTCAACCTCGTGTACTCGGCCCGCAACCGCTCCGCCTGCGTCCGCATCCCGATCGCCGGCGACAGCCCCAAGGCCAAGCGCATCGAGTTCCGCATCCCCGACCCGTCGTCCAACCCCTACCTGTGCTTCGCCGCGCAGCTGATGGCCGGCCTGGACGGCATCCGCAACCGCATCGAGCCGCCGGAGCCGGTGGACAAGGACCTCTACGAGCTCCCGCCGGAGGAGCACGAGGCCATCGCGCAGGTGCCCGGCTCGCTGCCGGCCGTCCTCGACGCGCTCGAGGCCGACCACGAGTTCCTCCTCGAGGGCGACGTCTTCACCGAGGACCTCATCGCGACCTGGATCGAGTGGAAGCGCAAGAACGAGGTGGACCCGATCCGCTTCCGCCCGCACCCGCACGAGTTCGAGATGTACTTCGACATCTGAGCCGCCGCACGCCACGACGCCCCCGCCGGTCCATCCGGCGGGGGCGTCGTCGTGCTCGGCCGCGGTTCAGCGGGTGGAGCCGCGCACCACCAGCACGGGGTCGTAGCGCACCTGTTCGTGCGTGTGATCCTCGTCGTGGGCCTCACTGAGCAGGAGGCGGGCCGCGGTGCGCCCCAGGTCCTTCGCGGGCTGGCGCACGGACGTGAGCGGGACCGCGGCGCCCGCCGCGAACTGGATGTCGTCGTAGCCGACGATGGCGAGGTCGCCGGGCACGTCGAGTCCGAGCTCGGTGCAGCGCTGCAGGACGCCGAGGGCCACGAGGTCGTTGGCGCAGAAGACGGCGGACGGCCGAAGCTTCGCCGGCATCCCGAAGAGACGCTCGGCAGCGGCGCGGCCCTGCCCGACGGACAACCCTTCGGTCGCGAGGTGCACAAGCGTGGAGGGATCCCGCCCCGCGTCCTCCACGGCCGCGAGCGCCCCGTGCCAGCGGTCGGCGACCTGCGGCACCTGCATCGGTCCGCCCACGAAGGCGATCCGCTCGTGGCCCAGCTCGAGGAGGTGGTCGAGGGCGAGGCGCCCACCACCGACGTCGTCGACGGTGACGGAGCAGTGGCGCCCGTCGGGCGACGGCCGGTCCACGAGGACGACGGGCAGCCCGCGCGCGGGCAGCTGGCGCAGGAGGTCGCTCCCGGAGTCGACGGGGGTGACCAGCACCCCCGTCACGCGCTGCTGCTCGAGGAGCCGGAGGTACGAGGCCTCGCGGTCGGCGGACTCCCCTGCGTTGCAGAGGAACACCGCGAGCCCTGCGGCCTCCGCGACCTCCTCGAGGCCGCGCGTCACGTCGGCGAAGAACGGGTTGCCCGCGTCGAGCGCGACGTAGGCGAGCGTCCGGCTGTCGCCCATTCGCAGCTGGCGCGCGCCCTCGTTCCGGACGAACGCCAGCTCGTCCATCGCCGCGCGCACCTTGAGCTGCGTCGCCTCGCTGACCCGCTCGGGTCGGTTGAGCACGTTCGAGACCGTGCCGAGGGAGACCCCGGCCAGGGCTGCGACCTCCCGGATGCCTGCCGGCCGAGCCGCCACCCTGCACCTCCCGTATCGGATTGAACTGTTCAATCCCAACCGTAGCAGACCACCTGTCGTGGGGCCGAGGCCTACGTCGCATGGACGACTTCCGTTGTTGCCCTTGACGCCTGCCACGGCCACACTTATGGTCGCCCTGTTAAAACCTTTCAATCCACGGGCGGTCCTGGCTCATGACGACGTTCGACTCCATCACCGACGACCTCGCCCGGCTGGCGATCGAGGTCCCGTCGTGGGCCTACGGCAACTCGGGCACCCGCTTCAAGGTCTTCGGCTCGGCCGGGACCCCCCGGACGGTCCACGAGAAGATCGCGGACGCGGCGACGGTCCACCGGATGACCGGGCTGGCCCCGACCGTGGCCCTGCACCTCCCCTGGGACCGGGTCGAGGACTACGCAGCGCTCTCCCGCTACGCGCAGGACCTCGGGGTCTCGCTCGGGACGGTCAACAGCAACACGTTCCAGGACGACGACTACAAGCTCGGGAGCCTGACCAACGCCGACCCCGCGGTGCGTCGGAAGGCGGTGCAGCACAACATCGACTGCCTCGGGGCGATGAACGAGACCGGATCCCGTGACCTGAAGATCTGGCTCGCCGACGGCACCAACTACCCCGGTCAGGGCGACATCCGCGCCCGGCAGGACTGGCTCGCCGAGGGCCTGGCCGAGATCTACGCCCACCTGGGCACGAAGCAGCGCCTGGTCCTGGAGTACAAGTTCTTCGAGCCGGCGTTCTACCACACCGACGTTCCCGACTGGGGCACCTCCTACGCCCACGTCGTCGCCCTCGGCGAGCGGGCGATGGTCTGCCTCGACACCGGTCACCATGCCCCCGGGACGAACATCGAGTTCATCGTCGCGCAGCTGCTGCGTCTGGGCCGGCTCGGCTCCTTCGACTTCAACTCACGCTTCTACGCCGACGACGACCTCATCGTCGGAGCCGCCGACCCCTTCCAGCTCTTCCGCATCATGGTCGAGGTCATCAGGGGTGGCGGGCTCACCCCCTCCACCGGCGTCGCGTTCATGCTCGACCAGTGCCACAACATCGAGGACAAGGTCCCCGGACAGATCCGGTCGGTCCTCAACGTCCAGGAGATGACGGCCCGCGCCCTGCTCCTCGACACCGACGCCCTGGACCGGGCCCGCACCGCGGGTGACGTGCTCGGCGCCAACGCGGTCCTCATGGACGCGTTCTACACCGACGTGCGCGCGCCCCTGCGTGCGTGGCGCGAGGAGCGTGGGCTCCCCGCCGACCCGATGGCGGCCTACGCGGCCAGCGGCTACCAGCAGACGATCGAAGCGGACCGCGTGGGCGGCACGCAGGCAGGATGGAACTGACCATGACCCGGACGACCACGTCGCCCTCCACCGAGCTCATCGAGCGCTCCAACCGGCTCGGGGCCGACCCGCGCAACACCAACTTCGCCGGCGGCAACACCTCCGCCAAGGGCACGGCCGTCGACCCTGTCACGGCCGAACCCACCGAGCTGCTCTGGGTCAAGGGTTCCGGCGGCGACCTGGGCACCCTGCAGGAGGGCGGCCTCGCCGTCCTGCGGCTGGACCGCCTCCGCGCGCTCGTCGACGTCTACCCCGGTGTCGAGCAGGAGGACTCGATGGTCGAAGCCTTCCAGCACTGCCTCTTCGGCCTCGGGGGCGCCGCCCCGTCGATCGACACGGCGATGCACGGCCTCGTCGACGCCGACCACATCGACCACCTCCACCCCGACTCCGGCATCGCCGTCGCCACCGCGGCCGACGGCGAGGTCCTCACCCACCGCATCTTCGGCGACCGCGTGGCGTGGGTGCCGTGGCGCCGCCCGGGCTTCCAGCTCGGCCTCGACATCGCCGCCATCCGCGCCGCCAACCCCTCGGCCATCGGCTGCATCCTCGGCGGTCACGGCATCACCGCCTGGGGCGAGACCTCGCAGGAGTGCGAGGCCAACAGCCTCGAGATCATCCGCACCGCCGAGCGGTACATCGAGGAGCACGGCGACCCCGAGCCCTTCGGTCCGGTCGTGGCCGGGCGCGAGCCCCTCCCGGACGAGGCGCGCCGCGCCAAGGCCACCCGCCTCGCCCCCGTCATCCGCGGCCTGGCGTCCACCGACCACCGCATGCTCGGACACTTCGACGACAGCGACCTCGTCCTCGACTTCGTCTCCCGCGAGAAGCTGCTGCCGCTCGCCGCCCTCGGGACCTCCTGCCCGGACCACTTCCTGCGCACCAAGGTCTCCCCGATGGTCGTCGACGTCGCCGCCGACGCCCCGGTGGAGGAGGTGCAGGAGGCCCTGCGCGCCGCCCACGCGCGCTACCGCGAGGACTACGCGGCCTACTACGCCCGCCACGCCGAGCCCGACAGCCCGGCGATGCGCGGGGCCGACCCCGCCATCGTGCTCGTGCCCGGCGTCGGCATGTTCAGCTTCGGCAAGGACAAGCAGACTGCGCGCGTCGCAGGAGAGTTCTACAAGAACGCGATCGGCGTCATGCGCGGCGCCGAGGCCCTCTCGACCTACTCCCCCATCGAGGAGCGCGAGAAGTTCCGCATCGAGTACTGGAGCCTCGAGGAGGCCAAGCTCGCCCGGCTCCCGAAGCCCAAGCCGCTCGCCGGCCGGGTCGCCCTCGTGACGGGCGCCGGTTCCGGCATCGGCAAGGCGATCGCCGAGCGGCTCGCCGCCGAGGGCGCCTGCGTCGTCGTCTCCGACCTCGACCAGGACGCCGCCGCGGGCGTGGCCGAGGGCATCGGCTCGAGCGACCGCGCCGTCGCGGTCGTGGCCGACGTCTCGGACGCCACGGCCGTCCAGCACGCGGTCGACGAGGCCGCGCTCGCGTTCGGCGGGGTCGACCTCGTCGTCAACAATGCCGGCCTCTCGATCTCCAAGCCGCTGCTCGAGACCACCGAGCGCGACTGGGACCTCCAGCACGACGTCATGGCCAAGGGCTCCTTCCTCGTCTCCCGCGCGGCCGCCCGCGCCATGGTCGACCAGGGCATCGGCGGCGACATCGTCTACATCTCGAGCAAGAACGCCGTCTTCGCCGGGCCGAACAACGTGGCGTACGGCGCGGCCAAGGCCGACCAGGCCCACCAGGTGCGCCTGCTCGCCGCCGAGCTCGGCGAGCACGGCATCCGCGTCAACGGCGTCAACCCCGACGGCGTCGTCCGGGGCTCGGGCATCTTCGCCAAGGGCTGGGGCGCCGAGCGCGCCAAGGTCTATGGCGTGCCCGAGGAGGAGCTCGGCGCCTTCTACGCCCAGCGCACCCTGCTCAAGCGTGAGGTCCTCCCGGAGAACATCGCCGCGGCCGTGTTCGCCCTGACCGGCGGCGACCTGTCGCACACGACCGGTCTGCACGTGCCCGTCGACGCCGGCGTCGCCGCCGCGTTCCTGAGCTGAGGGCCGGCGTGGACCCCCGCGTCTTCGGCGCCATCGACATCGGTGCCTCGAGCGGCCGCGTCGTGGCCGGTGTCGTCGACACCGGCCACGTCCGGCTCGAGGTGGTGCACCGCTTCCCCAACGGCGCCACCGAGCGGGACGGCCACCTGCGGTGGGACCTCACGGAGCTCTACCGGCAGGTGCTCGAGGGGCTCGCGGTGCTCGCCCGGCGCCACCCGGGCGTCGAGTCCGTCGGCATCGACACCTGGGCCGTCGACTACGGCCTCCTCGACGACCGGGGAGACCTCCTCGCCGAGCCGGTCTCCTACCGCGACGCGCGGTGCGTGCACGCGGCCCAGGACTTCGAGCGCCGGTGGCCGCGCGAGGAGGTCTTCGGCGTCAACGGGCTGCAGCACCTGCCCTTCACGACCGTCCACCAGCTGTGGGCGGAACGGAGCTCCGCCCTGTGGCCGCGGCTCCGGCACGTCGTGCTGCTGCCCGACCTCCTCGCCTACTGGCTCACCGGGGCCCTGTCCACCGAGCGGACCAACGCCTCCACGACCGGGCTCCTCGACGCCGTCACCGGGACGTGGTCGCACGCCCTCCTGGACACGATCGAGCTCCCCGAGGAGGCGCTGCCCCCGCTGGCGGACCCCGGGTCCGTCCGCGGGCCCCTGACCCCCGAGCTGTGCACCCGGACCGGGCTCCCGGCCGGCTGCGTCGTCACCACCGTCGCCTCGCACGACACCGCCTCGGCCGTCGTCGGGGTGCCCGCCACCAGCGACCGGTTCGCCTACGTCTCCAGCGGCACCTGGAGCCTCGTCGGGGTCGAGCTGCCCTCCCCGGTCCTCACGGCCGGTGCCCGCACCGGCGGTTTCACCAACGAGGCCGGCGTCGACGGCACGACCCGCTTCCTGCGCAACGTCGGTGGCCTGTGGCTGCTCCAGGAGTCGGTGCGCCAGTGGCGCCGGGAGGGTCTCGCCGTCGACGAGACGGACCTCCTCACCGCGGCTGCCGCCCTGCCGCCCGGAGGCCCGGTCGTCGACGTCGACGACCCCGGCCTCATCCCGCCCGGCGACATGCCGGCACGCCTGCGCGTCGCGGCCGGCCGACGCGGTGCGAGCCTCGACGAACCGGCAGCCGTCGCCCGCTGCGTCCTCGACTCCCTCGCCCACGCCTACGCCCGTACGGTCGCGGACGCGCAGACCGTGACCGAGCGCCCGGTGGAGGTCGTGCACGTCGTCGGCGGAGGCTCGCAGAACGAGCTGCTGTGCCGGCTCACGGCCGACGTCTCCGGCCTCCCGGTCCTCGCCGGCCCCGTGGAGGCCACCGCGCTCGGCAACGTCATGGTGCAGGCGCGGGCCCACGGCGCCCTGACGGGAGACCTGGCCACGCTACGGGCCGAGACCCTGGCCCGGTGGGGCACCGCACCCCGCCGGTACGAGCCCGCCTCCCCCGGCTGACCACCCCGCGTCTGCGACCTCGACACGACCCCGAACACCCATTCACAGAGGAGATCCCATGCCCCGCTACTCCCTCGACGGCCGCGTCGTCGCCATCACCGGCAGCACCGGCGGTCTCGGCCGCGAGGTGGCCTCGGCCCTGCGCGCGCGCGGCGCCCGCCTCGCGGTCCTCGACCTCGACCAGGACGCCGTCGACACCCAGGCGCTCGCGCTCGGCGGTCCCGACGTCGCTCGCGGGTGGCGCGTCGACGTGCGTGACATGGCCACCCTCGAGGACGCCCTCGCCGGCGCCGCCGAGCACTTCGGCGGCATCGACGTCGTCGTCGCGAACGCGGGGATCGAGTGCATGTCCGCCATGTCGACCCTCAGTCTCGAGACGTTCGAGCGGATCGTCGACATCAACCTCACCGGCGTGTGGCGGACCTTCAAGGCCGCCCTCCCCCACGTCAGCGAGCGGCGGGGCTACCTCATGGCCGTCTCCTCCATGGCCGCCTTCGTCCACTCACCCCTGCAGGGCGGCTACACGGCGAGCAAGGCCGGCGTCTGGGCCCTGTGCGACAGCACCCGGCTCGAGGTGCGCCACCTCGGCGTGGACGTGGGCAGCGTGCACCCGACCTTCTTCCAGACCCCGATGATGGACAACGTCTTCGCCGACCCGGCCGGGCTGCGCCTGTGGGGCGGCAACAAGAAGGGCCTGTGGAAGATGGTGTCGCGAGACTCCGTCATCGAGGACATCGTCAGCGGCATCGAGCACCGCCGCAAGATGGTCGTCTGCCCCAAGCGCAACACCTTTCTCGCCCGGATCCCGGGCCTGGTCCACCCCGTCATCGACCGCATCGGGTTCCCCGGGCGCACCGTCCCCGACGCGATCGCCCTGACGACGCGGGGCTGACGCCCTCTCCTCAGCCGCCGGCGCGGGGCGACGACGCGCTCGTCCCGCGCCAGGCGCAGCGGATGTGCTCTTCGGTGAGCCGGGACGCCGTGTCGCCGTCGCCGGCCGCGACCGCGGCGTAGATCTCCTCGTGGTCGCGCCGCAGCACCGGCGCCACGTCGTCCCAGACCGCGAGGTGGCGGAAGCGGTCGAGGATGGGCAGACGCATCGACTCGCGGATCGCCGAGGTGAGGTCGCGGGCCAGCGCGTTGCCCGCGGCCGCCGCGAGCGCGACGTGGAAGGCGGTGTCGCAGTCGTTGAACCGCGCCCGGTCGATGCCGGGGTCGGCCATCTCGTCCAACAGCGCCCGCATCGCCGCGAGGTCCTCTGCCGTCGCGTGGGTGGCGGCCAGCCGCACGCTCAGGCGCTCCAGCGCGATGCGGACCTCGACGACGTCGGGCAGCGGGAACGCCGCGAGCGCGACGTGCAGCCGCAGCAGCCGGCCCAGGGCCCCGCTCGGCACGGCGGTCAGCGTCGTGCCGCCGGCCGCGCCCGCCCCGACCGAGGAGCGCACGACCCCCTGCGCCTGCAGCGTGCGGACGGCCTCGCGCACCGCGGCGCGGCTGACGCCGAGCTGCGCGGCGAGGTCGCGCTCGGCCGGCAGGTGGTCGCCGACCTCGAGCTCACCCCCGAGGATCCGCTCGTCGACCCAGCGCAGGACGAGCTCGAAGGCGCGCACGCCCCCCGCGTCGGGGACGGGCATCGGGTCGGTGGTCATCCGAGCCGCTCAGCGGACGTCGATCTTCCGCAGCCGCATCATCAGCCGCGCGGCATGGACGTACCCGTTCGGCAGCAGTCGGGTCAGGACGTCCTGCGCCCTCCCGTCGCTGATGAAGATGCGCCCCCTGCCCTTGAGCACCCCGGTCAGGATGACCCGTGCCGCCTCCTGCGGCGGCGTGCCCTTCTGCAGCTGCTCGTGGAAGCCCTGGGAGCCGGAGTTCACGTAGTCGGCGTTGAGGGTGATGTTCGTGGCGACCGCCCCGGGGTGGACGGTGTGGACGCTGACGTTCTTGACGCCGCGGATGCGGTGCTCGGCCCGGAGGCTGTCGGTGAACCCGCGGACGGCGAACTTGGTCGTGCAGTACGGCACCAGGTACGGCAGGCCCATGATCCCCTGCGAGCTGGAGATGTTGACGATCGCGGCTTCGGGCCGGGTCAGCAGGTGGGGGTAGCAGCGCATCGTCGTGTGGATGACGCCCCAGTAGTTGATGTCGGTGATCCGCTGCATGTCCTGCGGCGTCACCTCCCCGAAGGTGCGGTCACCGAGCGGGATGCCGGCGTTGTTGACCACGAGGTCGATCCGTCCGTAGCGCTCGATCACGTGGTCCACGAACCGGTCGATGGCCGAGCGGTCGGCCATGTCGGTCGTCTCCGCGAGGAACGTGGCTCCGAGGGCCGTCAGCTCGGCCTCGGTCTTGTCGAGGTCCTTGATGTCGCAGAAGGCGACCGTGGCACCGGCTTTCGCCAGCTCGTTGACGAGGGCGTTGCCGATGCCGTCACCACCACCACCGGTGACGATCGCGACCTTGCCGTCGAAGCTCTTCACGGTTTCCTCGTGTCGGGGTGGTGGTGGGGGTGGGCTTCCTGCACGTGGTCGGCCACGAGCTCGACGAGCCGGTCGAGGAGCGTCGGCGCGAGGTGGTGCCCCATCCCCGGCACGGTCACGTGGCGGGCGCCGCCGATCGCGCGGGCGGTCGCCTGCCCTCCCGAGGGGTGCACGATGAGGTCCCGGTCGCCGTGGACGACGAGCGTCGGCGCAAGGACCCGGGCCAGACCCGCCGTCCGGTCGCCGGAGGCCTGGATGGCCTGGATCTGGCGGGCGGTGGCCGCCGCAGCCGCCTTCGGTGTGCCGCCCGAGCGCCGCCAGGCCAGCGCGGCATAGGCGCGTTCGACCTCCTCGTCGAGCGGGTGTCCCGTCCCCGCGAGGTGTGCGGTCATGTCGAGGTGGGCGGCCACGAACTTCTCGGCGGTCCGCGCAGGAGGGGCGACGAGTCGTCGCTTCGTGGACCAGGCCGCCTGCCCGACCCGGGGGGCTCCCGTCGTGGAGATGACCGAGACGAGCGAGAGGCACCGGTCGGGATGGCGGGCGGCGACCTCCTGGGCGATCATCCCCCCCATCGACATCCCCACGAGGTGCACCTGCTCGATGCCGAGGTGGTCCAGGACCGCCACCGCGTCCGCGGCCATGTCGATCAGGCGGTAGGCGTCCGGGCGGGGGCGGGCGAGCAGCTGGCGCCAGATCGCCGGGGGCGGTGCGGCCACGCGGCTGGACCGACCGCTGTCGCGGTTGTCCAGGCGCACCACCCGCAGCCCACGGGCCAGGAGCCCCTCGACGAACGGAGCCGGCCAGGAGTGCAGCTGCTGCGCCAGCCCGGCGACGAGCAGGACCGCCGGGGCGCCGGCCGGCCCCTCGTCGACAGCGCAGATGCGCAGGCCGCCCGGGACGTCGACGAGCTGCTCGTCGACACGCGCGGTCACGCGTCCGCCAGGGACCGGCGCTGACCGCTGCGGACCGCCGGCCCGCTGAAGGTGAGCCCCTCCGAGAGCAGCGGCCCGTCGAGCAGGCGGCGGTCCGAGTGGTAGTCCATCGACATGAGCCAGGGCGCGGCGGCCCCCTGCTTGGGCAGCATGCTGAGCGAGCGCTGGACGTAGCCGGCCCCGAAGTCCAGCAGGGGGCGCGTCTCCTGGTCGGGGTCGGCGACGACCCAGGCGGTGTCGTAGCCGTTGTCGTCCATGTGGCGCAGCAGCTGGCAGAGGTACTCGCAGAGCATGCCGATCTTCAGCGTCCACGACGAGTTGGTGTAGCCGATGGCCAGCGAGAAGTTGGGAACCCCCGACATCATCGTTCCGCGGTGGACCACCGTCTCGGAGAACGTCACCGGGCGACCGTCGACAGCGAGCGCGATACCGCCCGCGACACGGAGGTTGAGGCCGGTCGCGGTCACGATGATGTCGGCCTCGAGGTGCTGGCCGCTCTCCAGGGCGATCCCGGTCTCGGTGAAGGTCGCGATGCGGTCGGTGACCATCTCGACCTTCCCGTCGCTGATGGCAGCGAAGAGGTCGCCGTCCGGGACGAGGCACAGGCGTTGGTCCCACGGGTCGTACGGCGGGTTGAAGTGCCGGTCCACGTCGAAGCCCTCGGGCAGCTCGCGCGCGTTGGTCCAGCGGATGAACCGCCGCGCCTGGCGCGGGAAGCGCTGGCACAGCCTCCAGATGGCCCGCTGCTGGGCGATGTTCTTGCGCCGGGCGACCTTGAAGCCGCGCTCGGCGCCCAGGACACGGCTGAAGGCCAAGGCGATGGTGTCGACCCTCGGCAGGGGCAGGATGTACGTCGGCGTCCGCTGCAGGACCGTCACCCCGGCCGCACGGTCGGCCATGGCGGGCGCGATCGTCACCGCCGTCGCGCCGCTGCCGATGACGACGACCTTCTTGTCCGAGTAGTCGAGGTCTTCCGGCCAGTGCTGCGGGTGGACCACCTGACCGGTGAACCGCTCACGCCCGGGGAACTCCGGGGAGTAGCCCTGCTCGTAGTCGTAGTAGCCGGTGCCCGCGAAGAGCCAGCCGGCGCTCAGGGTGAGCCGCTCGCCGGTGTCGCCACGCTCGACCTCGACCACCCAGCGCGCCTGCTCGGAGGACCAGTCCGCCGAGATCACGCGGTGCTGGTAGCGGATCTTCTCGGCAAGGCCGTTCTCCTCCACCGTCTCGCGCAGGTAGTCGACGATCTGGTGCGCATCGGCGATGGCCTCGCGGTTGCGCCAGGGCTTGAACTCGTAGCCGAAGGTGTGCAGATCGGAGTCCGACCGGATCCCCGGGTAGCGGAAGAGGTCCCAGGTACCCCCGAGCCGCTCGCGCCCCTCGAGGACGACGACCGTCCGCTGCGGGTGCTCGACCGCGAGGTAGCGGGCGGCCCCGATCCCCGAGATGCCGGCGCCGACGACGAGGACGTCGACGTGCTCGATCGGGGCAGAGGTGTGCTGGCGGGTGGTCGACGCTGCGTCATCGGGCATCGGAGTGGGCCTCTCGTTCGGTTCGGTCAAGGGTGCGCGACGGTTCGTGGACCGCGCGAGGTCGATGTGCACCTGATCGGCCCTTCTGCGGGTTCATACTGTGCGGCATGACGTCCCCTCCGGCCGACCCCTGGCCGACGGTCGGCGACCGGGTCGCCGAGCTGATCCGGCGCGGCGCGCTCGCGGTCTCCGAGCCGGGGGCCACGTGGATCGAAGACCTCCACGCGGCGTCCCTCGGCGGCGAGACCATGGCGGTCATCGCCGCCGATCCGGCGCTCGCCGAGTCCACCCGCCGTGCCAACGTCGCGATCGTCATGGGGTGGGTGGCCGCCAACATCGAGCGGCCGGGAGAGCGGGTCCGCCCCAGCCTGACGCCGCAGATGCTGTCGCACTCGCGCGACCTCGTCCGGCGCGGACTCGAGGAGGTCGTCCTCGACGCCAACCGGAAGGGGCAGTCCGCCGCCTGGCGGCACTGGATGCAGGTCTGCTTCGGGCTGACCGACGACCCGAGCGAGCTCTCGGACCTGCTCCAGGTGACGGCGCTCTCGATCTCGACGTACGTCGACGACACCATGGATGCCGTCCGGGTCCGGATGCAGCAGGAGCGCGCCGACCTGACCACGGGGACGCACGCCGAGCGGCTCGCGGCCGTCACCCTGCTCCTCGAAGGCGCTCCGCTCGACCCCCGGGCGGTCGAGGCCCGGTTGGGGTACCGACTGACGGGTCCGCACACGGCCGCCGTGGTGTGGGGTCCGCCGGACGTCTCCCCCGGCCTCCTGGAAGCAGCGGCCGAGGCCCTCCTCGACGCCGCGGGGGGAGGACGCCGACTGACCGTCATCGCCAACGCGTCGACGCTGTGGGTGTGGCTCCCCCACGCGCTGGAGGACGGCCCGCGGCCGGCGGTTCCGGACCCGGTCCGGGTGGCGGTCGGTCGGCCGGCCGCTGACCGGGACGGCTTTCGGTCGAGCCATCTCGACGCCGTCGAGGTGCAGCGCACGATGAGCCTGGCGACGAGCCGGCGACGCCTCGCCTTCCACCGCGACATCGCCCTGGTCGGGCTGCTCGAGCGCGACCGGCAGGCCGCCGACGCCTTCCTCGAGGGCACTCTCGGCGCGTTGCGGGACGCCGACCCGGAGCTGCGGAGCGTCGCCCTCACGTACGTCCGGGAGCTCTGCAACGTGACGCGCACGGCAGAGCGCCTGTACACGCACCGCAACACGGTGCTGCGTCGGCTGCAGCGGGTGGACGAGCTGCTCCCGATCTCGCTGGCGCAGAACTCCGTCCACGTGGGAGCGGCCCTGGAGCTCCTGTCGTGGCGGGACTCCTGACGCCGCGTCGCAGCTCATGCCCCGCGCCGACCGATCAGCTCAGCCGACCGGAGCCAGGGCAGCGCGCAGGGCCTCGAACCACGAGCCGACGAACGCCCGCGTCGCGGGCCCGTCCCCCGCGACGTCGATGCCGTGAGGCATGCCGGGCTGCACGTGCAGCTGCACCGCGACGCCGGCCTCCCGCAGCCGTCGGGCGTACTCGAGGTCCTCGTCGTGGAAGAGGTCGAGGTCGCCCACGCCGATCCACGCCGGGGGCAGGCCGGTGAGGTCCTCCCGGCGGGCTGCTGCCGCGTACTGCCGGGAGGCGCCGAGGGCGGGCCGGCGTCCGAGGTAGGCCGCCCACGCCCAGCGGTTGGACCGGGGGGTCCACACCAGGCGCCCCCGGCCACGGTGGTCACGCCGCAGGACCGTGCGGTCGTCGAGCATCGGGAAGACGAGCGACTGGAAGGCCAGCCGGATCCCTTCGTCGGTGGCGCGCTGGGCCAGCGAGGCCGCGAGCCCGCCGCCGGCGCTGCCCCCGCCCACCGCGATGCGCCGGTCGTCCACGCCCAGCTCGTCGCAGGACGCGACGAGCCACCGCAGTGCGGCTGCGCAGTCGTCGAGTCCTGCAGGGAAGGGGTGTTCGGGAGCCAGCCGGTAGCGCACGCTGACGACGACGATCCCGAGCTCGCGGGCCATCCGGCTGCACGTGAGGTGGTCGACCTCCGGCGTGCCCATGACGAGACCCCCACCGTGGATCCACAGCAGGACCCCGGTGCGGTCCGTCCGTCCCGGGACGTCGTAGACGAGCACGTCGCGGCCGCCGGGGACCGCGTGAGGCGTGACGGTCACGCCGTCCACGGGCCGGGTCGCGGGGAGGAAGAACCGGCGGCCGACCCCGAGCTCCAGCCGCGAGGCCACGACGAGCGGCAGCCACATGACGGGCAGGCGCAGCTCGGCGTCGACGGCGGCCACGGTGCGTCGCCGACGGGCCAGCGCGGTGGCTGCGGTGGCGGCGACAGCCGCTCCGAGGGCGGTGGGCAGCAGGCTCATCGGACATTCCCTTCGACGGAGGACGGTGCACAGGAGAAGTCGAGCTCGTGTCGCCCCGGGCCGACCTCGCGGGCGGCGTGGTGCGCGACCCGCACCCTCGCCACCGCCCCGGTCGGGACCGCGACCTCGAGATGGACGTGCACGCCGTCCTCGGCCTGCTCTCGACGCCACGCGACGGCGGCGCGGCCGTGCGGCGTCAGGACGGAGGCGGACGCGTGCGAGACCGGACCGTCGACGAGGGGGGCGACCTCGACGACGTCGTAGCCGGGAGCACCCGGGGCGAGCCCGGCCACCCGCTCGACGAGGAAGGCGCCGATCGACCCGAAGGCGTAGTGGTTGTGGCTGTCCCGGGCCTTGCCGTGCTCGTCGTACCCCTCCCACGACTCCCACGTCGTCGTCGCGCCGGCCTCGACCTGGTGCAGCCACGACGGACTGCTGGTCTGCAGCAGCAGCTTCCAGACGACGTCCTCGTGCCCGTGGTCGGCGAGCACCTTCAGCAGCATGGGGGTGGACAAGAACCCGGTCCCGACATGGAAGCCGTTGTGGCGCAACCTGCTCAGCAACAGCTCGAGCGCCGGCCGGATCTCGGACGGCTCGAGCAGACCGAACGCGATCGCCCGCACGTAGTCGTCCTGCTCGTCGGCCCCGACGCGCCCGTCGGGGCGGACGAACGCGGCGCGGTAGGCATGCCGTGTGCGCTCCGCCAGCCGCCGGAAGCGTGCCGCGTCCTCTGCCCGGCCGAGGACGTCGGCCACCTCGGCCGTGCGGGCCGCCGTGTGCGCCAGGTAGGCCGTCGCCACCTCGGGGTGTCCGAGAGTGAGGTTCCCCGCGCTGATGGCGAGCATGCCCTCCCCCGGCCGCAGCCACTCACCCCAGTCGTAGCCCACGGACACCACACCCTCGGGCAGCCGACGGCCGCGCCCCCGGACCCGAGCCGCGAGGTGCTGGACGGGGCCCTCGGGCCGGGTGCGGCGCTCTAGCCGGTCGACCCACCGCACCACGACCGGGTACATCTCGCGCAGCACCTCGACGTCACCTCGGTAGGTGTGCAGCGCCTGCGGCACGTAGACCGCCGCGTCGCCCCACCCGACGGAGGTGGAGGTGTGCTCGAAGTACCTCGTGAAGAGGCTGCGCCTCGAGGTGAACTCGGACGTCTCGGAGGGGATGACAGGTGGGATCGAGCCGTCGGGCCGTTGCTCGAGGGCGAGGCTGCGCAGGTACCGACGCAGGTAGCCATGGGCCTCGACCATCGACAGCGCGGTTGGGGCGAAGAGCTGGATGTCCCCGGTCCACCCGGAGCGCTCGCGGGTCGGGCAGTCGGTGGAGGTGTCCATGAAGTTGCTCCGCAGCGACCACGCGATGTTCTCGCGCAGGCGGACCAACCGCGGGTCGGAGCAGTCGAACTCGCCGACGTCCGGCAGCTCGCTCGACAGGACGACACCCTCGACGTCCGCGGGCGACAAGGAGGTCGGCAGGCCGTCGACCTCGACGTAGCGGAAGCCGTGGACGGTGAACCAGGGCTGCCACCAGACCTCTTCGCCGCCGAGCACCACCTCGTCTCGCTGGTACCACCGGCCGAACGGGAGGAGGTGGATGTAGTCGGTGTCGAGCTCGCCGTCGCTGCCGACGATCTCACTGTGCGTCAGGCGAACCCGGGTGCCGGCCGGCCCGTCGAGTCGCAGCCGCACGACGCCCGCGAAGTTCTGGCCGAGGTCGACCAGCTGCTTACCGGACGGCGTGCGCACGACCGAGACCGCGGACAGCGTCCGGACCTGCTGCACCCGCCCGGTCCGCTCGCCGACGAGCCGACGCCGGGAGGGCAGCACCTCTGCCGGGAGGGCGCCGGCGGGCCTGCGCTGCGGGTCGAACCACGCGGAGTCGTCGATGCGCAGGTCGGTCCGCTCCCCCCACTTGGGGTCGGACTCCAGGATCGAGCCCGTCCCGGTGACCCACGAGCCGTCGCTGCCCACCCTGCGCGTGCTGCCGTCCGCGAGATCGAGGTGCACCTCGACCAGCCCGGCCAGACGGTCCCCGTAGAGGGCGCGCTCGTTCTTGATCCCGTTTCGTCCTCGGAAGCGGCCGTCACCCACGACGAGGGTCAGCGCGTTGGCGCCGGAGGTCAGGGCGTGCGTGACGTCGTAGGTCTGGAACTCCACCTCGGTGTCGAAGGGCGTCCACCGCGGCACGAGCGCCGGGCCGGTGTGGTCGACCCCGTTGACGAAGAGGCGGCACCACCCGAGCGCCGACACGTGCGCCCGGGCCCGGACCACGGGGGCGAGCCCGGACAGGTCGAGATCACCGCGCAGGTACGCGACCCCGGTCGCCGCCGGCGGGCCGGCGACCCACGCCGCTGACCACGCCTCCCCGCGCAGGACGCCGGTCTCGAACAGGGCCCACTCGCTCCAGGGTCCGGCCTCGTCCTCGCCGGCCGTCCACGTCCTGACCCGCCACGCGTACGTCGTGCTCGAGCGCAGGTCCTCCCCGTCCCAGCGCACCCCCCACGGCCGGCTCCCCGGCACGCGGTCGCTCTCCCAGACACTGCGGCCGTCGGGCCCGCCCTCGCGGGCCTCGACCTGCCACGCGGCCATGGCCGCACCCTGCGCACCGTCGGCCAGGGCGTCGAGACGCCACGCGAGCTCCGGCCGCTGCGTGTCGATGCCGACGGGTTCGACGAGCGTCTCGACGCGCAGGTCGTGGGTGAGCGTCATCGCGTCCTCCTCGACGAGGACCGTCTCGACCGTTGACGGGACGACCCAGTGGTTATACGTTTAACCAAACTGTAGGGCATCGAGGCCCACCGAGGAAGGGAGTCCGGATGACGACGAAGGCACCACGTCGCCCGACCCTCAACGACGTGGCCCGCGAAAGCGGCGTCTCGAACGCGACCGTGAGCCACGTGCTCAACCCGCTGTCCGAGAAGGCGATCGCCGAGCCGACCCGGGCCAAGGTCCTCTCGGCCGCTGCGCGCCTGGGCTATGTGCGCAACACGGCGGCGGCCACCCTCCGACGCGGCCACTCCAGCACCGTGCTCCTCGTCGTCGACGAGACGTACGCCGGCGACGTCAGCGCCCGCACGGTCGCCAACATCACCGGCGGCCTCGCCGACCTCGGGTGCACCGTCATCGTCCACACCCTGCGCGACGTCGACCTCCTGCTCGAGACCGTCCAGGCCGTCCAGCCGGTCGGCGTCATGCTGCTCGCCCTCATCGCCGGCGACGTCCGCGACCGCATCGTCGCCCTGGGCACGCCGCACGTGCTGGGGCTGGACGTACGGCCCGGCGAGGACGAGGAAGCCGCCCGGTTCTGGGAGGTCGCCATCGGCGCCGCCCAGGTCCGCCACCTCGTCGGCTCCGGCCACACCGCGATCGGCTACCTCCTGCCCGTCGCCTCCCCCCGCCTCGTCGTGGCCCGGGCCCGCCTGCGCGGTGCCCGGGAGGAGGCGGATCGGCTGGGCATCGCGCCACCGCTCGCCCTCGCCGCGCCCCTCGACCGCCAGGCCGTCGCCCGTCTGCTGCCGGCCCTGCGCGGAGAGGGCGTCACCGCCGTGTGCGCCCACGACGACCGGATGGGCGCGGCCGTCCTCGCGGCGATGCACGACCTCGGCTGGCGGGCCCCCGACGACCTCGCCGTCGTCGGGGCCGACAACGACGAGCAGTCGGCCCTCACCGTGCCGGCCCTGACCAGCGTCGCGATCCCGGACCACGACTACGGCCCCGACACCGCCCGCGCCTTCGAAGCCGCCTTCGCCGGACAGACGGTCGACGCGCGCGCCGCCCTCGAGGCCGCGCTGGGCACGCCACAGGTGCACCGTCGTGTCTCGGCCTGACGCCCCGGCGTCCGCCCCGTTCGCCGCAGGAGCGCGATGACCACCCTGACGATGCGTGCCGTCGCCATGATCCTCCGACGCACGGCCCAGCCCGGGATGGCGACCGCCGAGAAGGCCCGCGAGGTGATGAGCCGCCCTGCGGTGCACGCCGACCCGCCTCGCGCGCTGCGCCGTCGCCACCGGCTCGTGCAGGACTCCTCCGACGGGTTCGACTGCTGGAGCGTGCAGCCCGGCTCCGGGCCGGCGAAGACGGCCGTGCTCTACCTCCACGGCGGGGGGTACATCGCCGGGATCCACTCGGCGCACTGGTCACTGGTCCGTCACGTCGCCGACGCCGGGCACCGGGTCGAGGTGCCGTTCTACGGGCTCGCTCCCCGCTTCACGGTCGAGGACGCGGTGCCCTTCGTCATGGCGAGGTACCGCAGACTGCTGGACGAGCTCGGCCCGGGTCGGGTGGCGCTGGCCGGTGACTCCGCCGGTGGGGGGCTGGCACTCGCCGTCGCCCAGCAGCTGCGCGACGGTGGGCACCCGGCACCCGCGGCCCTGGGACTCGTCGCGCCCTGGTTGGACCTGACGCTGTCCAACCCCGCCATCGCGACGGTCGACGACCCCTGGCTGTCGGCCGAGGGGCTGCGGGAGGCCGGGCGGGCGTGGGCGGGATCGACGAGCCCCCGCGCGTCGGTGTGCAGCCCGGTCAACGGCAGCGTCCAGGGCCTGCCGCCGATCGAGCTGTTCGTCGGCACGCGTGACCTGTTCCACCCCGACGCCGAGGTGCTCGCGGTGCGCTGCACCGAGGTCGGCACGACCTGCCGGCTCCACGTCGAGCCCGGCAGCGTGCACGTCTACCCCCTGACCCCCACCCCGGAGGGCCGGCGCGGGCGCCGCCTCCTGGTCTCCGCCCTCGACCACCACCTGCGGGCGGCCTGACCCCGGGCACCACGGCCCACTCCCCCAACCCCCGCCGGCCCCACGGCGGCGTGCACGTCGAAGGAGACGTCATGAGCACCACCGTCGCACCCCACCGAGCACGCCGCAGCGGACCCTGGTGGGTCGGCACCGTCGCCGGGATGGCCTCCTACATCGACGCCGCGGCCATCACCTCGATCAGCACCGCACTGGTCATCCTGCAGACGACGATGGGCCTGAGCGACCTGCAGGTCGGCGTCGCCGCCGGGATCCAGGCCGCGAGCATCGCGCTGGGTGCGGCGGTCGGCGGACGCATCGGCGACCGGTTCGGGCGACGCCCGGTCTTCCTCACGGCGATGGCGAGCATCGCCGCGGGCATGACCGGGATCGCCTTCGCGCCGGGCTTCCCGCTCCTCGTCGTCGGGATCGTCGTCGTCGGCGTCGCGATCGGCGCCGACCTGCCCGTCTCGCTCGCCACGATCGCCGAGGCCGCGGACGACGACAACCGCGGACGGCTCATGGGGTTCAGCAACCTCCTCTGGCTCGCGGGGATCGTCGGCAACGGGGTCGTGGCGTTCCTCGTCGGGGACAGCGGCCGGGCCGGTGCGCGGATCCTCTTCCTCCACGTCGCCGTGGTCGCGGCCGTCGTCCTCGTCCTGCGGCTCTCGATCCCCGAGTCGGCGCGCTGGCTGGCCGCGCGCGCGGAACGGGCCAGGGGCGTCCACACGGTCCGCGCCGAGCGGGCCGGGGTCCGGGACCTGCTGCGCACCCCCTACGCGGTGCCCTTCGTGGCGCTCGTCGTCTTCTCGTCGTGCACCAACCTCGTCGGCAACACGGTCGGGCAGTTCTCGACCTACCTGCTCGTCACCTACGGCGGTGAGTCGGTCTCCACCGCGGCCCTCGTCTCCCTGCCCGCGCTCCCGGTCGTCCTCGTCGGGATGCTCTGGTTCATGAAGATCGCCGACCGCCCTGTCCGGTTCCGGTACTTCCAGGTCGGAGCCTTCTTCTTCGTCGCCTCACCCCTGGTCAACGCGTTCTTCGGCGTCTCGGCCGTCCCGATGATGGTCGCGGTCGTCCTCAACGCGGTGGGCGCCTCGTTCGCCTTCGAGGGCATCGCCCGGGTGTGGACCCAGGAGCAGTTCCCGACCCTCCTGCGCAGCACCGCGACCGGCTCGATCATGGCCGTGGCCCGCATCGGCGCTGCCCTGCTCGCCGTCGTCACCCCGACGCTCGTCGCCGGGGTGGGAGTGCGCACCTTCTACCTCGGGCTGGGCGCCGCCTGCGCCGTCGGGCTCGCCGTCGCCTGGGTGGTCTTCCGCACCCGCGACCGGATCGACGCCTTCGCTGACGAGGCGCTGGCCGCACCCGTGCTCGAGCAGACGACGGCACCTGTCGTGTGACGGCGGGACAGCCTGCGCAGGCGTCCCTCGTCGTCGCAGGCGCCCTGCCGGTTCGTCCGAAGAACTCTCGCCACCCCGTGCCGACCACCGTCCTGAGCCCGACCTGCGCGCGACGTTGCCCGGATGTCACGAGGGTCCCCCGAGCCACTGCACGCCACGATCTTCCGGGGCACCGGTACCCCGCACGTGCGGGGTACCGACCTCTCCCACCGGTCAGGTCCTGCGACCCTCCGACCGGTGGGATCCGCGACCACCGCGAGGAGTGCGCCGACCCACCGGCGAACGGCCCCCACGAGCCGGTCTACGCTGACGGCCGCCAGGCGCCGCGCCTGCCGGGACGGAGGAGCGCCGTGGCGCAGCAGGACCATCCCGCGGGCCGCCCGTCCGCCCGCGTCCTCCTCGTCCACGGCCGGACGCTCGTCCGGTCCGAGCTCGCGACCGTCCTCGGGGCCACCCCCGGCCTCGAGCTCGCCGGCCAGTGCGCGACGTCGGCCGACGCCGCCGCGCAGGTCCTCCTCCTGCGGCCCCACGTGGTGGTCGCCGACGTCCGGCTGCCCGACGGCAGCGGCCTCGACCTGTGCCGGCACCTCGTGGGCACCGACGGCCTCGCCGTGGTCCTGACCAGCGCCTTCGACACGGCCGCGCTGCGCCGGGACGCGCTCGCCGCCGGGGCGTCGGGGATGGTCGTCACGTACCGCGCGGCCCGGGTGCTCGCCGCCGTCGTCGTCGCCGCGCTGGCGCCCTGAACCGGCCGGGGGCGTAGTACCTCCGGACAGGTCGGGGTGGGCCAAGGGCCAATGGTGGGTGGACGGCGGGTGAACCTACGGTTCCGGCCATGGACACGTGGAGCCCGCCCCGCCCCGAGGCGACCCCCCTGCTGCAGAGGGCCGGCCGGGCTCCACGTGTCGTCCTGGTCTCGCACGACGGCTTCGGCCTCGGCCACGCCCGACGCAACTCCCGCATCGCCGCCGCCGTCCGCGCGCTCGCTCCCTCGGCGGAGGTCACCCTCGTCACCGGCCTCGCCAGCCACCACGCCTGGCTGGGTGCCGACGGGGTGCGCGTCGTGCGCGTCCCGGCCGTCACCAAGGACGCGAGCGGCCGCTACGTGACCGGCGGGGCCGACCTGCCCACGACGCTGCGCGAGCGGGCCCGGGTCTTCGCCGAGGTCGTCGAGTCGACGCAGCCCGACGTCCTCGTCGTCGACCGGCACCCCCTCGGCATCGAGGGCGAGCTGCGGCCGGCGGTGGCGGCGGCCCGCCGCGCGGGCGCCGCGGTCCTCCTCGGGCTGCGCGACATCCTCGACGCTCCCCCGGTCGTCCGCGCCGAGCTCGCCGGGCCGGAGTGGGCCGGGGCCGGGCGCTGGGTCGACGAGGTCCTCGTCTACGGCTCCCCGTCGATCTGCGACCACGTCGCCGAGTACGCCCTGCCGGTCCGCCCCGTCTACTGCGGCATCGTCACCGCCCCCGTCGCGCCGCCGCGGCCGCTCGCGCCGGCGACCGGCGGCACGGTCCTCGTCACCGCGGGCGGCGGAGGGGACGGCGACGTGCTCGCCTCCGTCCTCGAGGCCGTCGCCGCGACCCCCCGCTACGAGCACGTCGTCGCCGTCCGCGGCCCCGCCGCCCGCTGGACGGTCCCCGCCGGGGTCGAGGTCCTCGCCCCGCGCGACGACTGCACCGAGCTCTACGCCGCGGCGTCCGCCAGCGTCCAGATGGGCGGCTACAACTCCGCCTACGAGGCCGTCGTCTCAGGCCTGCGCCCGCTCCTCGTGCCGCGACGGGCGCCCCGCCGCGAGCAGGCCATCCGGGCCGGTCGCCTCGCCTGCCTCGGCCTCGCCGACGTCCTCGACCCCGGGGCCGGGCCGGACGAGGTGCGCTGGCTCCTGGACCGCCCCCGGCTGCAGACCGGGTGGGACCTCGCCCGCAGCGGCCTCGACGTCGACGGCGCGGCCCGCGTCGCGGCGCGGGTGCTGACCCACGCCGGCGCCGGCGCGCTCCCCGCCCTGGCGGGTGCCCGATGAGCGGGGTGCTCGCGGTCCTGCGCCGCTTCTCCGGGCACGTCCGTCCCTACCGCCGCCTCCTCGCCCTCGGCGCGCTCCTCGCGGTGCTCGAGGTCGTCGTCCGGCTGGCCGAGCCGTGGCCCCTGCGCCTCGTCGTCGACCACGCGCTCGCCGACGACCCCAGCCCCGTGCTCGGGATCACGGACCCGATGGCCGTCGCCGCGCTCTCGGCCGTCATGCTCCTCGTCGTCGTGGCGCTCGCGGCGGTCCTCGACTACTGGTCGACCCGCGTGCTCGCCTCGGCCGGGCTGCGCCTCGCGGCCGACCTGCGGGGCACCGTCTTCACGCACCTGCACCGGCTCTCGCTCGCCTTCCACGGCCGCTCGCGCGTCGGCGACCTCGCCAACCGCGTCACGAGCGACGTCGACCGCACCCAGGACATGCTCGTGCAGTCCCTCGCCGTCATCGGGCCGAACGTCATGCTCGTCGTCGGGATGTTCGCCGTCATGGTGGCGATGGACGTCGTGTTCGCCCTCGTCGCGCTCGTCCTCGCCCCCCTCCTCGCGTGGACCGTCCACCGCTCGACGGTCCGGCTCAAGCGCACCAGCCGGGCGGCCCGCGCGGCCGACGGGGTCGTCGCCGCCGCCGCCTCCGAGAGCCTCGCGGCCATGCCGCTCGTGCAGTCGCTCGGGCTCGAGCCGACGCAGCGCCGCACCTTCGACCGGCTGGCGGGCGAGAGCCTGCGCGCCGGCCTGGAGTCGGCCCGCATCCAGGCCCGCTTCAGCCCGCTCGTCGACCTCACCGCCGCGGGGTCGGCCGCGATGGTCCTCTGGGTCGGGACCTCGCGCGTCCGCTCCGGGGAGATCACGCTCGGGATGCTCCTCGTGTTCGTGTCCTACCTCGGGTCGCTCTACAAGCCGCTCAAGGCCCTCTCCCGGCTCAGCACCTCGCTGGCCAAGGGAGCGGCCGCGGCCGAGCGCATCGAGGAGGTCCTCGGCGAGCTCCCCGACGTCGCCGAGCCGGCGAGGCCGGTACGCCCCCGGCGGGCCCGCGGCCACCTCGAGTTCGCCGACGTCTCCCTGCGCTACGGCAGCACCACCGTCCTCGACGGCGTCTCGCTCGAGGTCCAGCCGGGCCAGACCCTCGCGCTCGTCGGGCCGACCGGCGCGGGCAAGACGAGCCTCGCCTCGCTCGTGCCCCGGCTCGTCGACCCGACCTCCGGGGCCGTCCACCTCGACTTCGTCGACGTCCGGCGCCGCGCCCTCGCGGACCTGCGCTCGCAGGTGGCCGTCGTGCTCCAGGACTGCCTCGTGATGCGCGGCACGCTGCGCGACAACATCCGCCTCGGCGACGTCGAGGCGTCCGACGCCGCGGTGCGCCGGGCCGCCCGCCTCGCCCTCGTCGACGAGTTCGCCTCCCGCCTGCCCGACGGCCTCGACACCGCCGTGGGCGAGCGCGGCAGCACCCTGTCGGGCGGGCAGCGGCAGCGGCTCGCCATCGCCCGGGCGATCCTGCGCGACGCACCGGTCCTCGTCCTCGACGAGCCGACCTCGGCGCTCGACGTCCACACCGAGGAGCTCGTCATGGAAGCGCTCTCCAACCTGCCCGAGGACCGCACGACGCTCCTCATCGCGCACCGCCTCTCGACCATCCGGTCGGCCGACGCGGTCGCCGTGCTCGACCGGGGGCGCCTGGTGCGGGTCGGGTCGCCCACCGACGTCGACGCCGCCGTCGTCCGGCGCCTGACCGCCCCCACGGTCCCCGCCGACGGCACGGTGACCGACCTCGGGCGGCGCCGCGTCGCGGGAGGACGGTCGTGAAGGTCCACTACGTCCTCAAGCGCTACCCGCGGCTCAGCGAGACCTTCGTCGTGCGCGAGCTGGCGACCCTCGAGGCCCTCGGCGCCCAGGTCTCCGTCGACAGCCTGATGGCCCCCGAGGACGGCCCCCGCCACGCCGAGGTGCAGCACGTGCGGGCGGCGGTGCGCTACCTCCCCCGACGACCCGGCTGGGCGGCCACCGCGTTGCGCGTCGGGCTGCGGCGGCCGCGCGCCGTCTGGCGCGAGGTGCGCCGGGCCCGCTCCCGCGCCCGGGCCGGCGACGCCGTCGCGCTGCGTCGCCTCGCCCACGGCCTGCTCGTCGCCGAGCGGGTGCTCGCCGAGCAGCCCGACGTCCTGCACGCCCACTTCGCGACGGCGGCCGCCGAGGTCGCGGCCGTGGCCTCTCGCGTGACCGGCGTGCCGGTCACCGTCACCGCCCACGCGAAGGACGTGTTCCACACCGAGAACGCGGACGTGCTCGCCGGCCGCCTCGACGGCGTCGCGGCCGTCGTGACCGTCTCCGAGTACAACCTCGAGCACCTCGGGCGGACCCTGCCGGGCACCCGGATCCGGTTGGTGCGCAACGGTGTCCCCCTCGGTCGCCCGAACGTCGTGCACGCCGGCCGACGCGACGCCCCCGTCCTGTGCGTGTGCCGGCTGGTCCCCAAGAAGGGCGTCGACGTCCTCGTGCGCGCCGTCGCGCTCGCCGCGGTCGACGACCCCTGGGTGCGCCTGGACGTCATCGGCGACGGGCCGCTGCGCGAGGAGCTCGTCGACCTCGCCCGCGAGCTCGGCGTCGCCGACCGCGTCACCTTCCACGGGGCGATGGACTCCGCCGGCGTCGAGGCCGCCTACGCCCGCGCCTCCCTCGTGGCGCTGCCCTGCCGGGTCGACGGCGACGGCGACCGCGACGGGCTCCCCACCGTCCTCGTCGAGGCGCTGGCCCGTGGCCTGCCGGTCGTCTCCACCGACGTCGTCGGCATCCCCGAGCTCGTGCGGGACCGCGCGACCGGCCGCCTCGTCGCACCGGACGACCCGCCGGCCCTGGCCCGGGCCGTGGCGGAGCTGCGCGCCGACCCGGTCGCGGCGCGGGCGCTCGGCGCGGCCGGCCGCGAGCTCGTCGCCGCCGACTACGCCCCCGACCGCTCGGGCCGGGCGCTCCTCGGGGTCTGGACGGAGGTGCGGCGATGAGGGTGCTCGTCCTGTGCACCGACCAGGGCGTCCGGGTCCCCGGCGCGAAAGGCGCCGCCCTGCACCTGCGCGCCGTCGCCGAGGCGTACGCCGGGCTCGGCCACGACGTCCTGCTGCTCGGGGTCGCGGGGCACGGTGCCCCGCCGGCCCACCCCCGGCTGCGCACCCACCTCCTCCCCCACCCCGGGCAGGCCGAGGGCGTGCTGCGCGAGCGCAACAAGCTGGCCCTCGTCGAGCGCTTCGTCACCGAGGGCGAGGCCGTCGCCAGGCACTTCGCCCCCGACGTCGTCCACGAGCGGCTGGCCCTCTTCGGCACGGCCGGGCTGCGCCTGGCCCGGGCCACCGGGGCCCGGCACGTCGTCGAGGTCAACGCGCTGCTCGCCCTCGAGGAGGCGCGCTGGCGCGGCCTCGGCCACGTCGCCGTGGCCCGCGAGCGCGAGCACGCCGTGCTGGCCGGCGCCGACCTCGTGGCCCCGGTGAGCGAGGAGCTGGCCGCGCAGGTGCGGACGGTCGTCGGGCCGCACGCGCCGGTCGTCACGGTGCCCAACGGGGTCGACCCGCGGCCCTTCGACCGCCCCCTCGACCGCTCGGCCGTCCGGGCGCGGCTCGGGCTGCCGCTCGGCGCCCGCGCCGTCGTCTTCACCGGGACGCTGCGACCCTGGCACGGGGTCGAGGTGGCGGTCGAGGCCCTGGCCGCGCTCCCCCGGGACGTGCACCTCGTCGTCGTCGGCGACGGCCCGGTGCGCGAGGCGCTCGCCTCGAGGGCCACGGCGCTCGGCGTGGCCTCCCGCCTGCACCTCACCGGCGCACTCCCCCACGACGAGGCGGTCGCCGCCGTGCGCTGCGCCGACGTCGCGATCGCGCCCTACCCGGACCTGCCGGACTTCTCGTTCTCGCCGCTCAAGCTGTACGAGTACCTCGCCGCCGGCGTGCCGGTCGTCGCGTCCGACCTCGGCCAGCCGCGCGCGCTCCTCGGCGGCCTCGGCGTCGGCCGGCTGGTGCGCCCCGGCGACCCCACCGACCTCGCCGCGGGCATCCGTGCCGCCCTGGCCGTGGGGTCGGTCCCGGCTCAGGCCCGCGTCGCCGAGCACGTGCGCACGCACTGGTCGTGGCGGGCCCGGGTCGGCGAGGTGCTCACCGCTCTCGAGGCGGCGAGCACCGGCCCCGGCAGCGCCGCCGGGGCGGCCGCGGACCTCCCGCCGGAGGACCTGCCGGTGGCCGACGCGCTCCGTGCGGCCGACCGCGACCGATCCCTCGCCGGGGTCCGCCTCGGCCCCGTGCTGCGCCGGGTGTCCGGCCGCCGGGTGACCTTCGCCGCCGAGCTCGACGGGGTCGACGTCGTCGTCAAGGCCTTCTCCTCCCCCCGCGCGCGCGGCAACGCCCGCCGGCTCGACGCGCTCGCGGTCGCCGGGCTCGCCGACGTCGTCCCGACCTCCCTGGCCACCTCGGCCGACGGCTGCGTCGGGGTCGTGTCCTTCCGCCCCGGGACGGTCATGGAGGACCTCGCGGACGACGCGTTCGTCACCGCCGCGGCGGCGACCGGGCGCGTCCTGCGCCGCCTCCACGACAGCGGCGCTGCGCTCGACCGGCGCTGGAGCACCGCCGACGAGTGCGCGCAGCTGCTGCGCCGCGCCCCCGAGGGCGTGCGCGAGATCGCCGCCGCCGAGGCCGCCCTCGCGCCGGCCGACGGGCCGCTCGTGCCGTCGCACCGCGACCTCCACCCGCGCCAGGTCGTCCGGACCACGCAGGAGCCCGGCGTCTGCCTCATCGACCTCGACGACGCGGCGCTGGCCCCCCGGGGCCTGGACGTGGGCAACATGGTCGCGCACCTGCGCCGCGAGGTCGTCGTCGGACGGCGCGCCGACCCCGTGGGCGAGGCGGCCGTCGACGCGTTCCTCGAGGGCTACGGTGACGTGCCGGCCGACCTGCTGTCGTGGGAGCGGCTGGCCCTCGCGCGCCTCGCCGGGCTCGCCGAGAGCCGGCACGGTGCGCCGCAGGAGCGCGACGCCCTCCTCCGCCTCCTCGCCGACCGCCCTCTGCCGCAGCGCACCCGGGCCGCCGGCGGCCTCGTCCCGACCGGCCACGCGGACCGTCCGGTCCGGATGGCCGTCGACGACCGCACCGGTCGTCCGGTCGTCGTCAAGACCTACCTCGGCACCGACGGCTCCCGCGTGCACGACGACATGCTCGCCCTGTGGGCATCGCCCTTCGGCGCCTCGTCACCGCCGCGGATGCCCGAGCCGCTCGCCTTCGACGCCGCGTCCGGGGACCTCGTGATGGCCCGCGTCCCCGGCGTCGCCCTCGCCGTGCGCGGGTCCGTCGGCGACTCCGTCCGGCGCGGGGCGGAGGCCGGCGCGCTGCTCGCCGCGCTGCACGGCAGCGGCGCGGGCCTGCACCGCGTGCGCGACCGGCGGGCCCTCGTGCGCTCGGCGCGGCGCAAGGCCGCGTCGCTCGGCCCGGGCGAGGGCGCCCGCGTCCGCGCGGCCTTCGACGTCGCCGTCGAGACGATCGAGCGGCGCTGGGTGGGCACCTCCACCGGCGACCTCGTGCCCAGCCACGGGGACTTCTCGCCGCGCAACGTCCACGCGACCGTCGGCCACCTCGCGCTCATCGACCTCGACCGGCTCCAGCTCGCCGAGCGCGAGCGGGACCTCGCGTACTGGTGCGCCTGGCTGTGGGTCACCGGCGGCGGGAGCGCGCCGCTCTTCGCCGGGCCGGCGCGCTCCTTCCTCGACGGCTACGTCGCCGGCGGCGGAGACACCCCGCGCCAGGACGCACTGGAGGTCCACGCGGCGCTCGCCCTCGTGCGGATCGCCCACGGCTGGACCTCGATGCGCGAGGACGACTCCGCTCGCGTCGACCTGCTCACGACCGCGACCGTCCTCGCCGGGAGCTGTCGGCCCACGAGCGCCGCCGGACGATGAGCGCTCCCGCCCGCCACCCGGCGAAGCTCCTCGGCGCACCGACGTCCTGTCGTCGACCGTGACGCCGCCCGGGGCCGTCGGCTTCGACTACTTCGCCGCCGCCGACGACCTCGCGGCGGCCGCCCTCGGCCTCTCGTGGGACCCCGCGCGCCGGCGGCGGCCGCCGCGCCCGGTCTTCGGCACGACCATCGACCCGGTGGTCCGCTGCGCCCAGCTCGAGGAGCTCCTGACCGGACGCCCCCACCGGGAGGTCGTCGCCGACCCCCGCAGCGCCCGGGCGCTGGACCCCGCGGGCGACCCGGCCGTCCTCGTCGTCACCGTGACCTGCGGGCTGCAGGCCGCGCTCGCCGTCGCCACGGCCCCGGACCTGCAGCACGCCGCCGCCGTGTGGGCGCGCACGACGGGCAGCGACGCGGACTCGGCAACCACGCGGAGGGACCGGACCTCCCTCCACGGGCTCGCCCGCCTCGCGCGCGCGTCCCTCGCCGACGAGCTCCTGCTCTACTGCCGCCCCCGTCCGCGCTGACGGTCCCATCCTGAGAAGGCGCGACGCGCTGAGCAGGCGCTCAGCGCGTGGACCCCGTCGCGCTCTCAGGTCGGTTTTGGCGGGCCCGGAACGGCCGGGCTAGGGTCTCGCCCCGTTGTGTCCGGTGCAGGGACCGGCACGACCGCGGGGGGAGACCGCACGACCGACGCTCGTCGCACGACGTGACGAGCCCCACCCCTGGAGCTCTGCCTTGCCCCACCGCACGACCTCGCTCACGCACGTCCTCGCCACGGCCGTCGCCGCGACGCTGGCCGCCGGCATCACCACCGCGGCCCCCGCCTCGGCCGCCCAGACCCCCTCGGTCGGCACCGCCGGCGGAGGAGCCACCAGCTCCCCGGCGGCCGCCCCCGCGGCACCCGCCGCCGCACCCGCACCGACCGCGGCGCCCGCCCCGGCCGCCGCCCGGGCCCCGAAGTCGAACTACGGCGGCCTCTACGGCTCCACCGCCGCCGACCGCACGCGGCGGGGCGTCGACCAGCAGTGGCTCAAGGTCCGCTGGGCCGACCTCGAGCCGCGCGAGGGCGTCTACGACCTCTCCCGCGTCACCCGGCTGCTGGCGTCCGACCCGCACCTCGTGGTGCGGCTCCACGTCCAGGGCGGGCAGTTCGCCCCCGAGTGGCTCAAGAAGGCCGCCGGCAGCGTGCGGGTCACCAACGCCAAGGACGCCGTCGGCGCCTCGGTGGGCCGGTACTGGACGCCCCGCTACCGCGCCGCCTACGCGCGGTTCGTCGCCGCCCTCGGGGCGCAGCTCGACAGCCACCCGCGCGTCGCCTCCGTCAACATGTTCGGCACCTCGCTCGTCTACGACGAGCCGTGGATCACCGGCGGCCCCGCCTCCGGTGCCGCGCTCCACCGCGCGGGGCTGGGCAGGGACGAGGTCGTCGCCAGCCAGGATGCCGGTCTCGCCGCGACGGTCAGGGCCTTCCCGCACACCGTCGTCGAGATGCCCCTGCACGGCCAGTTCACCTACCCGGTCGCGGGCGGCCAGAAGGGCAGCTGGGTGCAGGGCCGCAGCCTCGCCAACGCGTGGGACGCGCAGTACGGCGACCGCGTCGTCTTCACCGACTACGGCTGGGGCGCCGGCGACTGGACCGCCGCCGCGAGCAGCCTGAGCACCGCGCCGAACCTGTACTCCTGGATGCACCGGCGCGCCGACCTCGGACGCCCGATCGCCTTCCAGGCGACCCTCGCCCCCGGGACCCGGGCCGGCAGCACGCGGCCGACGGCGGCGGTCGCCCTGGCCGCCTCGCAGGAGGCCGCCCGCATGGGCGCCCGGTGGTTCGAGCACCACAGCTGGGGCTACCTGACGGTGGCCCAGGCCCGGACCGTCGACGCGGCGCTCACCGCGAACGTCGGGTGATCAGCCCTCGCTGACGTCGGCCTCCGCGCGGGCCAGGGCCTGCGGCGTGTCCACGTCGCGGGCCGCGCCCGCGCCGACCCGGACCACGACGTGCCCGGCGCCGAGCAGTGCCATCGCCCGGCCCCCGTGGCCCGTCCCGAGCTCGAGCCCCTCCAGCGCGGGTCTGCGGTAGGCCGCGAGCAGCGGAGTGACGCGTCCGCTGTCGTCCTCCGCAGCGGCCGCACCGACGGTGGCGTCGGCGTGCAACGCCGCGACGAGCGCCGGCAGGGCCGGTCCCCCGGCGGGCATGTCACCGGCCAGGACCGCGACGACCTCACCGGAGCACGCACGCAGCCCGGCGAGGACGGCGGCGAGCGGCCCTCCGCCGACCGGGTCCTCGCGCACCCAGGTCGCCCCCGTACGTCGGAGGGGACGGACGGGGCCGACGACGACCACCGGCCAGCCGGCCGGGATGCCGGCCACGGCGCGTTCGAGCACGCTGCTGCCGGCGAGCGGTGCGTCGAGCTTGTCCGTGCCGAAGCGCCGGGACAGGCCGCCCGCGAGAACCACCACCGGGACCGCGGCGGCCGGGTCCGTCCCGGGCGTCACCAGTCGGCCCCGTGGCAGCCGGCGGCGCCGGTGGACTCGACCTGCACCGTCGCGTGCGCGATCCCGAACCGCTCGCGCAGCACCGTCGCGGCCCGCTCGAGCACCGGCCCGCCGTCGGCGTCGCTCACGAGGTGCGCGGTGGCGACGTCCATCCCGGAGGTGAGGGTCCAGAGGTGGAGGTCGTGCACCTCGACGACACCGTCGACCTCCTCGAGCGCCACCCGGACGGCCTCGGGGTCGACCCCGGCCGGGGCGTGCTGGCCGAGCACGGCCAGCACCTCGCGGCCGAGGTGCACCGCCCGGACGAGGACGAAGACACCGATGGCGAGGGCGACCACCGTGTCCCACAGGGGGTTACCCGTGGCACCGACGACGAGCGCGGCGGCGATGACGCCCACCGACCCGGCGGCGTCGGCGAGCACCTCGAGGTAGGCGCCCCGGACGTTGAGGCTCTCGGCCGCCCCACCGCGCAGGAGGGCGAGCGAGACGAGGTTGACGAGCAGGCCGACCCCGCCGACGACGACCATCGTCCCGGAGGCGACCTCGGGCTCGGCCCCGAGCCGGCGCAGGGCCTCGACGACGACGTAGACGGACACCCCGACCATGACGAGCACCGCGAAGCCCGACGCGAAGACCTCGGCGCGGTACGAGCCGTAGGTGCGGCGCCCGGTCGTGTCCGGGCGGGTCGCGACGCGGGTGGCGACGAGCGCCGCGCCGAGCGTCACGACGTCGGCGGCCATGTGCCCGGCGTCCGACAGCAGGGCCAGCGACCCGGACGCGAGGCCGGCGAGGAGCTCGACGACGAAGAACACGGCGACGAGGCCGAACGCGACGGCCAGGCGCCAGCGGTGCCGGCCGCCGGCGTGCGCGCCGTGGCCGTGCGAGCCGCTCACCGCGACGCCGCCGTCGGGGCCCCGTGCCGGGCGTGGTCGCGCGCGACCCCGAGGAGGGTGCGCACGTGCTCGTCGGAGAGGGAGTAGTGGACGTGCCGGCCGTCCCGGCGGCCGACGACGACCCCCGAGGCGCGCAGCAGGCGCAGCGCCTGGCTGGCCGTCGACTCCGCCGTGCCGGTCGCCCCCGCGAGGTCGTGCACGCACAGCTCGCCCGCGTCGTGCAGGGCCAGCAGCAGCCGCACCCGGGTGGGGTCACCGAGCAGCCGGAAGGCCCGGGCCATCTCGTCGGTCTCGTCCACGTCGCTCCTGACACCTGATCATCTGCTCAGATGTCATGATGCCACGCCGCGGCGCGGCGGTCAGCGCGGGCGCACCGTCACGCACTGCGCCAGCGAGCCGAGCGGACCGGCCGCGTCGTGGAGCCGGCTGCTCGTCAGCCCGATGCCGTTGTCGCCGAACGTGATCGAGGCATCCACGCCGAGCCACTCCCCCACGGGCTCACGCAGCAGGTGGGCGGTGAGGTCGATGTTCGGGAAGTGCACCTCGCGCGGGTCGGCCCGCACCGTCATCCCGTTGGCGATGTCGAGCAGCCCGGCGACGCGCGCCGTGGGGCCGACCGCCTCGTCCTCGACGAGCGGGACCGGGGTCCGCACCCAGAACCAGCCGCGCCCCGGCTCCTCGAGGTGCCGGCGCACCTCGACCCCGCCGATGAAGCCGCCGGGCCAGGTCTGCCCCGGCGACCACGGCTCGAGCTCGTCGGGCCCCGGGATGGAGGGCAGGGCGGTGCCGGCGAACGCCGCGGTGTCGCGCGGCGCCATCAGCCAGGCCCGGAGCAGGGCGACCGGCCGGCCGGCGTGCGAGAGCGTCGCCTCGACGAGCTCGATGGTCCGCCCCGGCCGCACGACGCGGACCTCCGTCGTCACCTCGGCGACCGGCACGGTCCCGAGGATGTCGTAGCAGAGGCGGGCGAGGACGAGCCCGTCGTCGCGGCGGGCGTCCCGGTCGCGCTCGACGACGTGGGCGAGCAGGCCGAGGGCGGGCGCGATGTGCTGCTCGTCCTCGCGCCACGCGCCGCCGGTGTGCTCGCTCGCGCGGAAGGTGTGCTCGTCCAGCCGGTGGAAGTACGCCACGCCGTCGTCCTCTCGTCGTCGGGTCCCGACGACCCTACGCACCACCGGCGGCCACCGGGGCGCGCGCAACCCGGGTGCGCCGCACCGACGCCCTCGCGTACGGTCGACGGCGGCCGTCCCGGCCCCTCTCCTCCGCCCCCGACACCCAGGAGCACCGTGCGCCGCCTCGTCTACTACGTCGCGACCTCCCTCGACGGCTTCATCGCCGACCCCGCCGGTGACGCCTCGGCCTTCCCGGTCGAGCCCGACACCCTCGCCGCCCTCTTCGCGGAGTACCCCGAGACCTGCCCGACGCACGTGCGCGCCGCCCTGGGGGTCGACGCCCCGGCCCGGCACTTCGACACCGTCGTCATGGGTCGCACGACCCACCAGCCGGCGCTCGACGCCGGCCTGACGAGCGCCTACCCGCACCTGCGCCAGTACGTCGTCACCCGGCGCGAGGACCTGCCCGAGGACCCGACCGTCACAGTCGTCCACGACGACCCGGCGGGCCTCGTCCGCTCGCTCAAGGCGGAGGAGGGCGGGCTCGACGTCTGGCTGTGCGGCGGCGGCGACCTCGCCGGCCAGGTGATGGACGAGGTCGACGAGCTGCACCTCAAGGTCAACCCGGTCCTGCTCGGGGAGGGCGTCCCGCTCGTGCGGGGGGCGACCGACCCCGCGGCGTGGCGGCTCGCGAGCAGCACCCCGCTCCCCCACGGGGTCCTGCTCACCCGCTACGTGCGCGCCTGAGCCGGGCCGCCCGGCGGCGTGCGCGATGATCTCCCCGTGACCCCGACCCGCGAGGACCTCCTCGAGCAGCTCGTCGACACCGGACGCCACGTCGTGGAGCGCGGCCTGGTCCAGGCGTCGGGGGGCAACCTCTCGGCCCGGGTCCCGGGCACCGACGCCTTCCTCGTGACGGGCACCGGGACGTGGCTGGACCGGCTGCGCCCGGAGGACTTCGCGGAGCTCTCGCTCGCGGGCGAGCACCGGGGCGGCGCCGAGCGCCCGTCGGTCGAGTGGAAGCTGCACGCCCGCACCTACGCCGTGCGCGAGGACGTCGGTGCGATCGTCCACCTGCACCCGCAGCACGTCCTGCTCGTCGACCTGCTCGGGGCGCCGATCCGCTTCACGACGCTCGACCACCAGTACTACCTCGGCTCGAACGGCCGGGTGCCCTTCCTGCCCTCGGGCACCGAGGAGCTCGCGCAGGCGGCGGCCGAGGCGGCCCGCGACCACGACGCCGTCGTCCTCGCGCACCACGGCTGCTCGACGCTCGGCGACACCGTGCCGATGGCGCTGCGCCGCGCGCTCAACCTCGAGGAGGCGGCGGCGATGACCTACCGGCTGCTCGTCGCCGGCGACACCAGCGCCGACTTCCCGGCCGAGTACCGCGGCCGCATCATCGACGTCTGAGCCGCCCCGACCCGGCCTCGGCAAGGGGGGGCGTCAGCGGGCGAGGACGAGGGCGCCGAGGGCCAGCAGCCAGGAGACGAAGGACCCGACGAGGAAGTACTCGGTGACCTCGTCGATGCCGACGCCGTCGACGGACTCGCGCTCCGAGCGCTTGCTCTGCAGCTCGGGGAAGCGGATGAGCCCCTTGGCCGCGATGACGAGCCCGGCCGCGCCGAGCTGGCCGGCGAGGCCGAGGCCGACGATGAGGACGCGCTCCATCGGCCCGAGCAGGCGCCCGCCGCGCAGCTGCTCGGAGGCGTCCGGGCCGGAGAGCGGGACGGCGTGGTTGCTCGGCCGGGCCGCGCCGATCGCGACGAGGACGAGGCGCACGACGACGTTGCCGGTCGCGAGGTTGGCCAGCAGCAGGCCCGCGACGAGGAGGACCTGCCCGGGGCCGACCCCGTCGAGCACCCCGGGCAGCCGGGCCCAGCCGAGCCACGCGGCGAGCGGGCCACCCACCTCCCCGGCCCACCCCGAGAGGCCGACGAGCCACACCGCGCCGCCGGCCAGCGAGGCGAGGGCGGCGACGTGGCCCGTGCCGGTCGTCAGCGACTGCTGCGACCAGCGCAGCCAGAGCAGGAGCGCGACGAGGGAGGCCGCGAGGACGACGACGTCGAGCGGCGTCCACAGCCCGCCGAGCACCGCGGCGCCGACGACCCCCAGCACCCCGGCGAGCCGGGCGCGGACCTCGGCGGACGGGTGCGCCCCGCCACCGCGCACGAGGTCGGCCAGCCCGACCCCGACGAGCCAGACCCCCAGCCAGGTCATGGCAGCACCCGCAGGAGCTCGTGCGCGGCGAGGACGGCGCCGATCCCGTCGCCGCGGACCCGCTGCGAGACCGCGGACGCGCTGACGCCCTCGCGGGTCGCGAGCTCGGCCTGGGTCGTCTCGGGGTCCATCAGTCCTCGCAGCAGTCGTAGCGATCGGTCCGACAGGGAGCCAACCAGATGGTCCCGACACAGCAGCGCCGCCGTGACGGCCGCCTCGGGGCCGGTGGCGTCGAGGCCGGCGTCGCGGACCAGGCCGTCGGCCTCGGCGTCGACCGTCCGCACCCCCGTGCGCAGCCAGCGCGTCGCCGGCCGGGCGGCCATCTGCTCGACGGCCTCGACGGCGGCGCGGGCCGCCCACCAGCCGGGCCCGTCCTCGAGCCCCCGGGCGGGGTCGATGTCGGCCACCGGCCCCCGGCCGATCCCGACCCGGACGTCGGCCTCGGGCAGGAGGGCGAGCCGGACCCGCAGCGCGGCGTCGAGCGCCTCGCCGAGGGTCGCGTAGGTGCCCTGGAACTCGTCGCCGACGGTCGTGCGCAGCCCGGACACGGACGGGCGCCGCTCCTCGGTCGCCGCGAGCGCCGCCTCGAGGGTCGCCTGGAGCCGTCGCCGGTCCGCGGCCCCGCGCGAGGCGACGAGGTCCCCGATGAGGACGCAGGGTGAAGCCGTGGACTTCAGATCAACCATCTGAAGATCATACCTTCATCGAGCCGATCTGAAGCCCGGACCTTCACCCCGGGCGTCGGTCAGCCGTCGAGGCGCTCCCCCGCGGCCGGCTCGACGACGCCGCGCTCGGTCGCGACGGCCGAGACGAGCCGCGCGGGCGTCACGTCGAAGGCCGGGTTGAAGCCGGGCGTCCCCTCGGGGGCCACGCGCACGCCGGTGAACGTCGTGACCTCCTCACCGGGCCGCTCCTCGATCTCGATCGCCGAGCCGTCGTCCATCGAGAGGTCGACGGTCGACCACGGCGCCGCGACGAGCAGCGGGATGCCCGCCTCCCGGCAGGCCAGGGCGACGCCGAGGGTGCCGACCTTGTTCGCGACGTCGCCGTTCGCGGTGATCCGGTCGGCGCCCACGACGGCGCAGTCGACGAGACCGCGCACGATCGTCGACGCGGCGGCGCCGTCGGCCTGCACGGCGTGCGGGATGCCCTCGGCCGCGAGCTCCCACGCGGTGAGGCGGGCGCCCTGGAGGAGCGGGCGCGTCTCGTCGGCGTAGACGAACTCGACCAGGCCGCGCGCGTCGAGCTCGCGGACCACGCCGAGGGCGGTGCCCCACGCCGACGTCGCGAGGACCCCCGCGTTGCAGTGGGTGAGGACCCGCAGCCGCTCCTTGCCGGTGCGCTCGAGCAGCCAGTCGGCGCCGAGGCGCGACAGCTCGCGGTTGGCCGCCTCGTCCTCGGTCGCCACCCGCAGCGCCGCCTCGAGCACGGCGGCGCGGCCCTGCGCCATGAGCGGCCGCACGGTGTCGACCCCCCAGGCGAGGTTGACCGCCGTCGGGCGCGCGTCGCGGACCCGGTCGACCTCGTGCTGCAGCCGCTCCTCGTCCCAGCCCAGGTCGGCGGCGGCGTCCATCGCGACGACGACCCCGAGCGCGCCGGTCACCCCGAGCGCGGGCGCACCGCGCACCGCGAGGCGGGAGATGGCGTCGACGAGGGTGTCGACGTCCTCGACGACCAGGTGCTCGGTGACGGTCGGCAGGAGGGTCTGGTCGAGGAGGCGCAGGGCGCCGCGGCCGTCACGGCCGGCGGCGGCATCCCACTCGAGGGCGAGGAGGCTCATGCCCCGACCCTAGGCCCCGCTCCCGACGGTTCCCGAACCCCCGCTCGTCGGGCCCCGCCGCTAGCGTGCGCCCATGGCCAGCCACCGCGCCCGGCACGTCCTCGGCGCCGCCCTCGTGACCACCGCCCTCCTCGCCCCGCTCGGGGCCACGACCGCGAGCGCCCGGTCGGGGGCGCACCCACCGGCGGGCGCCGGCCGGGCCGCCGACGTGCTCGTCCCGATCGGCGGCGGCTACGAGACCGACACGCTCGAGGCCTTCGCGCGCACCGCCGCCGCCCGCGCCTCGGGGCCGACGGTCGACCTCGTCGTCGTGCCGTCCGCGTACGGCGACGCCCCGGAGGACCGCGCCGAGAACCTCGAGCTCGCCGGCGAGCGGGCCGAGCAGCTGCGCGCCGCGTGCGAGGACGCCGTGCCGTCGCGCTTCACCGGGTGCACCGCGCGCCTGGCCGTCCTCCTCACCCGCGCCGACGCGCTCGACCCCGCGAACGCCGCCGCGCTCGCCGACCCCGCGACCGACGGCATCTACGTCCTCGGCGGCGACCAGGGCCTCGCGATGCAGGTGCTCGCCGCGAGCCCGGCCGAGCGGGCCGTCAGCGCCGCGACCCGGCGGGGCGTCGTCCTCGGCGGCACGAGCGCCGGCGCGGCCGTCGAGTCGCGCTCGATGATCAACGGCTACGTCGGCGACCTCGGGCCGGCCGAGGGCCTGCGCCGGGGGTCGACCCTCGTGTGGTGGGGCGACGACGCCGACCTCGAGCGCGGGCTCGACACCGGCTCGACGCGGGCCATCTACGACCAGCACTTCCACCAGCGCGGCCGGCTCGGCCGGACCCTCTCGACGATCGCGACGGCCGACGAGCACTTCCGCGGCGCGAGCCCGGTCGGGGTCGGCGTCGACTACGGCACCGGGGTGCGCGCCACCGACGACCGGATGCTCTCCGGGGTCTTCGGGCAGGGCTCGGTCTCGGTCGTCGACCTCGAGACGCTCGGCACGACCCACACGTGGGGCGGCCCGCAGCACACGCTCTCGGCCCGGCGGGTCCTCACGCACCTGATGACCGAGGGGCAGACCTACGACCTGTCCACCCGCACCCTGACCCGCCTCGGCCACGTCGTCGCGCCGCCGCGCGCCACCCCGTGGCGGGCGCCCGCGGCTCCCGGGCGCGGCACCCTCGTCGTCGGTGGCGGGGTCCTCGGCTCCCCCGTCGTCGCCGACGTCGTCGAGCGGGCCCGCGCGGTCCGCTCCGACGACCGGGCGCGGCTCGTCGTCCTCGCCCTCGGCCCGGACGCCGCCGCCCTCGGGCAGCGCTACGCCGACGCCGCGCGCGACGCCGGCTGGACCGGCGCCGTGCGCGTCGTCACCCGCGCCACGCTGCGGGCCGACTCCCTGCGCGGCGCCACGGCCGCCTTCCTCGTCGGCGACGACCCGAGCACGCTCGGCGCCGACCTCTCCGGGCCGCGGGTCCGGGCCGCCGTCACCGACGCCGTGCGCCGGGCCCCGGTCGTCCTCACCGACGGCGCGGTCTCGGCCGCCGTCGGCGAGCGCTGGTCGCCCGTCGCCCGCCCGAGCGACGACGAGCTCGAGGACGCCGGCATCGCGGCCTTCCGCACCGGTGACGCGCGCTGGCGCACCGGGCTCGGCCTCGTGCGCGCGACGGTCGTGCCGCACCTCGCCGCCGACAACCGCTGGGGCCGCCTGTACGGGTCGGTCGCGGTCGACCGGGGCGCCCCCGTGCTCGGCGTCCTCGACGGGTCCGCGGTCGTCCTCGAGCGCGGGTCGGCCTCCGTCAGCGGCGAGTCCGTCGTCGTCGCGGACGGTGACGAGGCCCGCACGTGGACCTCGGCCAACGGGTCGATCGGGGCGGCGAACGTCGTCCTCGACGTCTTCTCCGACGGGCAGCGGCTGCGTCGCTGACCCCGGCACCCACCCGGCCGCGGCCCGGCGCGCGAGGACGTGACATCCGTCCTTGTGCCCGGGCCGCGCCGGTGGGACCGTCGGAGGTGGAGGCCCACCGCCTCCCTCGACGACGGACCCTCCGACCGGTCGCAGCCCGCCGCCGGGTGTGCTGCACGGGAAGGACGAAGTCGATGAACCAGGCCCGGGTCGTCGTCGGGATCGACGGGTCTCCGCTCGCGGAGGCCGCGGTTGTCCAGGCCGCCCACTTCGCGAGCACGCGCGGGATGACCCTGCACGTGCTCCACGCCTTCGCCCCCGACCTGCCGATGCTCGGCTTCGGGGCCCTCGCGGACCGCTCGGTCGTCACCGACCACGGCCGCCGCCTCCTCGACGTGGCCGTGGCCCGCGCGCACGCCGCGCACCCCGACCTCACCGTCACCTCCGCCCTGCACGACGGCTACGCGAGCACCTCGCTCGTCGCGTCGTCGCAGACCGCCGCGCTCGTCGTCGTGGGCGTCGCCGGCAACGGGCTGCTCAGCCGCGCCGGCCTCGGCGCCGTCTCGATGCAGGTGCTGACGCACGCCCGCTGTCCCGTGCTCGTCGTCGGCCACCCGACGTCGACCGCGCCGGTCCCGGGCGGCCGCGTCGTCGTCGGGTTCGACGGCTCCGAGGCCGCGTGCGGCGCCCTGCGCACGGGCGTGCGCGAGGCGGGCGTCCTCGGCGGCACCGTCGACGCGGTCCACGCCTGGCAGGCGCGCGGCGCCGGTGACCCGACCCTCGCCGACGCCTCGAGCTGGGAGGACTACGTCGCCGGGGTCGAGCAGATGGTCGAGCGCGAGACCGAGGCCCTGCGCCCGGAGCACCCCGACGCGAAGGTCGAGGTGCACGTCGTGCGCGACGAGCCCGTCCACGCCCTCGCCGCGAGCAGCGAGGGCGCGAGCCTCGTCGTCGTCGGCGCCCGGGGACGCGGCGGCTTCGAGGGCCTGCGCGTCGGGTCGACGGCGATGCGCCTGGTGTCGCGCAGCGAGTGCCCGGTGCTGGTCAGTCGCTGAGGCGCTCGGTGGCCCCGAGGCGGTCGAGGACGAACGCCCACTCCCACGCGATCTGCTCCCACGCGGCGTAGCGGCCCGAGCGGCCGCCGTGCCCCGCCGAGAGCTCGGTCCGCAGCAGGACCGGGTGCGTGGTGGGGTCGTTGGTCACGGTCTCGCGCAGCCGCGCCACCCACTTGGCCGGCTCGGTGACGTAGACCCGCGTGTCGTGCAGGCTCGTCGTCGCGAGGATCGCCGGGTAGGCCTCCGGGCGGATGTTCTCGTACGGCGTGTACGCCCGCATCACCGCGTACACCTCGGGGTCCTCGAGCGGGTTGCCCCACTCCTCCCACTCCCCCACCGTCAGGGGCAGCTCGGGCTGGAGGATGGTGGTCAGCGCGTCGACGAAGGGCACCGCCGCGTGGGCGACGCGGAAGCGTCCGGGCGCGGCGTTGACGACGGCGCCGACGAGCAGCCCGCCCGCGGACCCGCCCTCGAGCCCCAGCCGGTCCGGCGCCACCCAGCCCGACGAGACGAGGTGCTCGGCGGCGGCGACGGTGTCGGAGAAGGTGTTCGGCTTGGCCAGCAGCTTGCCCTCGTCGTACCAGCGGCGGCCCATCTCGCCGCCGCCGCGCACGTGGGCGACGGCGAAGACGACGCCTCGGTCGAGCAGCCCGAGCCGCGCGACGGAGAAGTACGGGTCGGACGAGATCTCGTAGGCGCCGTAGGCCCCGAGCAGCCCGGGGTTGGTGCCGTCGGCGACCACGCCACGGCGGCGCACGACCGAGACGGGCACCTGCGTGCCGTCCGGCGCGCTCGCCCACTCGCGCGACTCCTCGTAGTCGGCCGCGTCGAAGCCGCCGAGCACGGGCTGGCGCTTGAGCTCGGTGCGCTCCCCGGTCGCGAGGTCGACGTCGAGGACGGTGCGCGGGGTGGTCCACGACTCGACGACGACCTGCACGGAGGTCTGGTCGGCCTCCGGGTTGTCGCCGAGGCCGATCGAGTGCACGGCGGTGCCGACCTCGACGTCCCACGGCGTCCCGTGGCCGGAGACCGACGTGACGTCGCGCGGCAGGACGCGCACCGCGGTCAGCCCGCCGGTGCGCAGCGACAGCACGGTCGCGGCGTCGAAGGCGTCCACCCCGACGAACCGCTCGCCGTCGCCGGAGGACAGCAGCGGCACCCACTGCTCGTGGCTCGTCGCGTCGAGCGGCGCCCACGCGAGGTCGGAGTCCGGGTCGTCGGCGTTGTGGACGACGAGCAGCCGGTCGTCGGCCGGCTCGACGTCGTACTCGACCCCGTCGCGCCGCGGCGCGACGACGCGCCACTCGCCCTCGGGGTCGTCCGAGGGCAGCATCCACACCTCGGAGGTGGTCTTGGAGCCCAGGCCGAGGAGCAGCCAGCGCTCGTCGCGGCTGCTGCTGACGCCCATCCAGAAGCGCTCGTCGCCCTCCTCGTGGACGAGGACGTCGTCGGCGGGGTCGGAGCCGACCCGGTGGCGCCACAGCTGGTGCGGGCGCCAGGCGTCGTCGACGCGCGTGTAGAAGACGAACGACCCGTCGCGGCTCAGCTCGACCCCGTACCCGATGCCGGTCAGGGCGTCGTCGAGGACGCGGCCGGAGGCGACCTCGCGGACCACGAGGTCGAAGCGCTCGTCGCCGGCGGTGTCGGTGGCGAAGGCGAGCAGCCGGTGGTCGGCGCTGACGGTCAGGGCGCCGAGCGAGAAGAACTCCGAGTCACCGGCCTCGACGTTGCCGTCGAGCACGACCTCCTCGCCGGGCAGGGCGGCGCCCTCGGGGTCGGGGCGCGGGTCGCCGTCCGCGCGCGGCACCCGCACGTGGATGGCGTACTGCTTGCCCTCCGCGGTGCGCGAGAAGTACCACCAGGGCCCGCTCGCGACGGGCACCGACAGGTCGTCCTCCTTGACCCGGCCGCGGATCTCCTCGAAGAGCGTCGTGCGCAGCGGCGCGAGGTGCTCGGTCATCGCCTCGGCGTAGGCGTTCTCGGCCTCGAGGTGGGTGCGCAGCTCGGGGTCCTCGAGGTCGCGCATCCACCAGTACGGGTCGGCCACCCGGTCCCCGTGGTGCTCGCGGACGTGCTCGCGGCGCGGGGCGGTGGGCGGGGTGGGGCTCGGCATGGCGTCACCCTAGCCACGGACGCGGCGAGGGCCGCACCCCGGTGGGGATGCGGCCCTCGTCGGTGCCTCGCGGTCAGAGACCGGAGACGCGGTCCGCCGGGGCGGTGAGGTTCGGGGTGGCCCCGAGGTAGTCGACGAGGTTGGCCAGGTCCTCCTTGCCGCCGAGGACGTTCTTCCCCGCGGAGAACGCGGTGAAGGAGTCACCCCCGTTGGCGAGGAAGTTGATGGTCGCGACGCGGTAGGTGGCGTTCATGTCCATCGGGGTGCCGTTGAGGGTCATCGACCCCGGCACGACCCGGCTGCCGGCCGGCTGGGTGGCGTCCCACGCGTAGGAGAACCCGTCCGAGACGCCGAGCCCGAGCGCGTCACGACCACCGGGGCGGCCGGGGACGTACTGCTGCTCGAGGACGGCCTCCAGCTCGGCCCCGGTGAGGTCGAGCGTCGTGAGGATGTTGCCGAACGGCGCGACGTCGTAGGCCTCGGCGTAGGTGATCTGGCCGGTGCCCTCGGCGTACTTCGGCGCGAGGAGGAAGCTGGCGCGCACGCCGCCGACGTTCATCAGCGCGAGCTGCGCGCCGCCGTTGGCCGGGGCCTTGGTGCCGAAGAGGATCGCGTCGGCGACGACGTCGGCCATCGGGGTCTCGATGCCGCGGTTGCCGCTGGAGTCACCCGTGATGTCCTGGGCGTTGCTGCCGACGACCTGCGCGGCGAGCGGGCCCGAGAGGGCCTTCCACTTGTCGATGATCGCCGTCTGCGTGGCGTCCTTCGCGAACGCGGTGCGGCTCACGAGGTGGTTGACCGAGGTCGACTTCTTGCGGTCGACCTCGCCGGTGCGGCGGTCGATGACGAGGTTGGTCTCGGAGACGACCTGGCCGTAGGACGCGGCGCTGGTGACCAGGCGCGGGTTGCCCTTCGGGTCCGGGATCGAGCAGGTGTAGGGCTGGTGGGTGTGCCCGGTGATGATGGCGTCGACGTCGGCCGTCATCGTCTTCGCGATCGTCGCGATCGGGTCGGAGATGCCGACGCACTGCTGGTAGGTGCCGGTCTGGACGCCGCCCTCGTGCAGCAGGACGACGATCGAGTTGACGCCCTTCTTGCGCAGCTCACGGGCCTGCTTGTTCGCGGTCTCGACCTCGTCCTTGAAGTCGACGTTCGCGACGCCGGCCGGGTCGACGAGGCTCGGGGTGCCCTCGAGGGTCATGCCGATGAAGCCGACCTTGACGCCGTTGACCTTCTTGACGGACGTCGCCGGCAGGAGCGTGCGCTCCTTCTCGTGGTGGTGGTGGCCCTTGCCCTTCGCGGCGGCCTGCTGCTTGAGGACGACGTTGGCGGCCAGCCACTGGAAGTCGGCGCCCGCGTAGGGCTGCTGCGGGAAGTAGCAGCCGTCCGTCGGGTGGCAGCCGCCCTTCTGCATGCGCAGGAGCTCGGTCGTGCCCTCGTCGAACTCGTGGTTGCCGACGCTGCTCACGTCGAGCTTCATCGCGTTGAGCGACTCGACCGACGGCTCGTCGTGGAAGAGCCCGGAGAGGAAGGTCGAGCCACCGATGAGGTCACCCGCGGCGACGGTCAGGGAGCTGCCCTTCGGGGCCTTGGCACGCAGGGTGGAGAGCGCGCTCGAGAGGTACTCGGCGCCGCCGACGGGGGTCTGGCTCGGGTCGAGGGTCTTGCTCAGCGGCGGGTCGGTCGCCTCGAGGTGACCGTGGTAGTCGTTGAACGAGAGCAGCTGCACCGTCGTCGTCGCCGGGGGCTTCGGGTGGTGGTGGCCGCGGCCGGGGTGGTCGTCGTGGCCGCCGGCCTGCGCCACCGGGGCGCCGGCAGCGAGCGTCGCGAGGGCCGCGGCGGCGACACCCGCACCGAGGACACGTCGTCGGGTCGATCTCATCGTGGGGGTTCTCCTGGGTTCTCCTGGCGGGCCACCCCCTGTCCGGGCGGCCGCACGGGGTAGACCCTAGGAGAAACTTCGCCGTCCGGCACCCCCTGGCGGGCATCGGATCCACGGTGTCGCCGACCGTTCACCGCACGGTCGACGGCGCCGGCCCTCAGGAGAGGCAGCGCGGCCCGAGGAGGACCTTGAGGTCGCCGAAGAGGGCGCCGTCGGCCGAGACCCGGTAGGCCGGGTCGAGCCGGATCTCGACGGTGCGCCCGGGCTTGACGAGCTTGAGGTGGACCTCGGTCGTGCCCGGGTGGTTGGTGAGGACCCCCTTGAGCTCCTCGATCCGCTGCGGGGTCGCCCGGACGGTCTCCATCGTCACGACGACCGGGCCGCGTGGGCCCTCGCTCACGTCGGGCAGGGTGAGCTCCTGGGCGTAGATCGAGACCGAGTCGTCGCGCTTGTTGAGCTTGCCGCGCACGACGGCGATCTGGTCCTGCTGGAGCATCCCCGCCACCGTCATGTAGGCGCTCGGGAAGAAGAGGCACTCGATCGAGCCGGCGAGGTCCTCGAGGGTCGCGATGGCCCAGAGGTCGCCCTTCTTGGTCCGCTTGATCTGCAGGCCGGTGATGAGGCCGGCGATCGTCACCATCGCGCCCTCGGGCCGGCCCGCGTCGTCGCCGGTCAGGGCGGCGATCTGGGTGTCGGCGTGGGCCGAGAGGACGTGCTCGACCCCGAAGAGCGGGTGGTCGGAGACGTAGAGGCCGAGCATCTCGCGCTCGAAGGAGAGCAGCGTCTGCTTGTCCCACTCGACCCCGGGCACCGGCGCGAGGCCCATCATGTCGCCGCCGCCCCCGCCGGAGCCCGCGTCGTCGGCGAAGGCCCCGAAGAGGCTGTCCTGGCCGATGGCCTCCTGGCGCTTGACCGCGACGAACGCGTCGACGTACTCCTCGTGGATGCGCAGCAGGCCCATCCGGGTCTCGGCCAGGCCGTCGAACGCGCCGCCCTTGATGAGCGACTCGATGGTGCGCTTGTTGCAGACGACCGCCGGCACCTTGGACATGAAGTCGCGGAAGGAGGTGAAGCGGCCCTTCTCCTCGCGGGCGGTGATGATCGCCTCGACGACGTTGTGGCCGACGTTGCGGATGGCGTGCAGGCCAAAGCGGATGTCGGTGCCGACCGCGGCGAACGGCCCGACGGAGTCGTTGACGTCCGGCGGCAGGACCTTGATGCCCATCCGGCGGCACTCGCCGAGGTAGAGGGCCGACTTGTCCTTGTCGTCGCCGACGCTCGTGAGCAGCGCGGCCATGTACTCGGCCGGGTAGTTGGCCTTGAGGTAGGCCGTCCAGTACGAGACGAGGCCGTAGGCGGCGGTGTGCGCCTTGTTGAACGCGTAGTCGGAGAAGGGGACGAGGACGCCCCACAGGGCCGCGACCGAGGCCTCGGTGAAGCCCTTGGCCTTCATGCCCTCGGAGAAGGGCACGTACTCCTTGTCGAGGACCTCCTTCTTCTTCTTGCCCATCGCGCGCCGGAGGAGGTCGGCGGTGCCGAGGGTGTACCCGGCGAGCTGCTGGGCGATCTCCATGACCTGCTCCTGGTAGATCACCAGGCCGTAGGTCGTGCCGAGGATGGGCTCGAGCGCCGCGACCATCTCGGGCTGCAGCTTGCCCTTGAGCTGCGGGTCGAGCGGGATGAGCTCCTGCTTGCCGTTCTTGCGCAGCGCGAAGTTGGTGTGCGCGTTGACGCCCATCGGGCCCGGCCGATAGAGCGCGAGCGCCGCCGAGATGTCCTCGAAGTTGTCCGGCTGCATGAGCTTGAGCAGCGTGCGCATGCCGCCGCCGTCGAGCTGGAAGACCCCGAGGGTGTCGCCGCGACCGAGGAGGTCGTAGGTCGCCTTGTCGGTCATGTCCTTGGACAGCGCGTCGAGGTCGATCTCCTCGCCGCGGTTGGCGCGCACGTTGATGATCGCGTCGTCGAGGATCGTCAGGTTGCGCAGCCCGAGGAAGTCCATCTTGACCAGGCCGAGCGACTCGCAGCTCGGGTAGTCGAACTGGGTGATGACCTGCCCGTCCTGCAGGCGCCGCATGATCGGGATGACGTCGATGAGCGGCTCGCTGCTCATGATGACGCCGGCCGCGTGGACGCCCCACTGCCGCTTGAGCCCCTCGAGGCCCTTCGCGGTCTCGACGACCTCCTGGAGGTGCTGCTCCTGGGCGACGAGGTCGCGGAACTCCTTGCCCTCGCCGTAGCGCGGGTGGCTCGGGTCGTAGATGCCCGAGAGCGGCACGCCCTTGCCCATGACGTCCGGCGGCATCGCCTTGGTCAGCTGCTCGCCGACGGCGAACGGGTGGCCCATGACGCGGGCGGAGTCCTTGACCGCCTGCTTGGCCTTGATCGTGCCGTAGGTGACGATCTGCGCGACGCGCTCGGCGCCGTACTTCTCGGTGACGTAGCGGATGACCTCGCCGCGCCGGCGCTCGTCGAAGTCGACGTCGAAGTCGGGCATCGACGCGCGCTCGGGGTTGAGGAAGCGCTCGAAGATCAGGCCGTGCGGGACGGGGTCGAGGTCGGTGATCTTCATCGCGTAGGCGCACATCGAGCCGGCACCGGAGCCACGGCCGGGGCCGACCCGGATCCCGTTCTCCTTGGCCCAGGTGATGAAGTCGGCGACGACGAGGAAGTAGCCCGGGTAGCCCTTGGAGACGATGACCTCGGCCTCGTAGTCCGCCTGCTTCTGGGCGTACTCGGGGATGCCGCCGGGGAAGCGCTCGTGCAGGCCCTTCTGGACCTCCTTGACGAACCAGCTCGTCTCGTTCTCGCCGGGCGGGCAGGGGAAGCGCGGCATGAACCGGCCCTCGCCCTCGGTGAACGAGATGTCGCACATCTCGGCGATGAGGAGGGTGTTGTCGCAGGCCTCGGGCAGCTCGCGCCAGGTGTGGCGCATCTCGGCCGGGCTCTTGAGGTAGAAGTCGTCGGCGTCGAACTTGAAGCGGCCCGGGTCCATCATCGTCGAGCCGGACTGCACGCACAGGAGGGCGCCGTGGGCCTTGGCGTCCTCGGGGCTCGTGTAGTGCAGGTCGTTGGTGGCGACGAGGGGCAGGTCGAGCTCGCGCGCGATGCGCAGGAGGTCCTGCTGGACGCGGCGCTCGATGTCGAGGCCGTGGTCCATCAGCTCGCAGAAGTAGTTCTCGCGGCCGAAGATGTCGCGGAAGTCGGCGGCCGCCTGCTTCGCGAGGTCGTACTGGCCCAGGCGGATGCGGGTCTGGATCTCGCCGGAGGGGCACCCCGTCGTCGCGATGAGGCCCTGGCCGTACTGGTCGAGCAGCTCGCGGTCGACCCGCGGCCACTTCGCGTAGACCTGGTCGAGGGAGGCCTGGCTGTCCATCCGGAAGAGGTTGTGCAGGCCGGTGTTGTCGCGGGCCAGCAGCGTCATGTGCGTGTAGGCGCCGGAGCCGGAGACGTCGTCGCCGGGGCGGGTGCGCTCGTCGCCCCACTTGACGCGCGTCTTGTCGGTGCGGTGCGTGCCCGGGGTGACGTAGGCCTCGACGCCGATGATCGGCTTGACCCCCGTGCCCTGGGCCTTCTTCCAGAACTCGTAGGCGCCGAAGACGTAGCCGTGGTCGGTCGTCGCGAGGGCCGGCATCCCCATCTCGGCGGCCCGGGTGAACAGGTCGCCGATGCGGGCCGCCCCGTCGAGCATCGAGTACTCGGTGTGCACGTGCAGGTGCACGAACGAGTCGCCCTTCGAGGACGACGTGGGGCTGGAGGTCGGGGCGGCGGGGATGGACATCGCGGACCATCCTAGGTCGCCCCGGGGACACCCCCGGCGTGTCGGGGTCCGTGTCGGCCGAGACCGGCCCGGACGCCGCTCAGAGCCGGTCCAGCGCCTCCTGGAGGTCGGCCGGGTAGCCGCTCTCGAAGGTGACCCACTCCCCCGACCCGGGGTGCTCGAAGCCGAGCCCGACCGCGTGCAGCCACTGCCGCTCCAGGCCCAGGCGGCGCGCGAGGGTGGGGTCGGCGCCGTACGTCGGGTCCCCGACGCAGGGGTGGCGCACCGCGGCCATGTGGACGCGGATCTGGTGGGTGCGCCCGGTCTCGAGGTGGACCTCGACCAGGCTCGCGTGGCGGAAGGCCTCGAGCAGCTCGTAGTGGGTGACGGCCGGCTTGCCGTTCTCCATGACCGCGAACTTGTACTCGCCGCCGGGGTGCCGGCCGATCGGGGCGTCGATGGTGCCGACGAGCGGGTCCGGGAGGCCCTGGACGAGGGCGTGGTAGGTCTTCTCGACCCGCCGCTCCTTGAACGCCCGCTTGAGGACGCTGTAGCCCCGCTCGCTCTTGCAGACGACCATGAGGCCGCTCGTGCCGACGTCGAGGCGCGAGACGATGCCCTGGCGCTCGCTCGCCCCGCTCGTCGAGATGCGGTAGCCGGCGGCCTTGAGGCCCGCGAGGACGTTGGGGCCGGTCCAGCCGACGCTCGGGTGCGCGGCGACGCCGACGGGCTTGTCGACGACGACGATGTCGTCGTCGTCGTGGACGACCCGCATCCCCGGGACCGGCTCGGCGACGACCTCGAGGGTCGGGCTCACCGGGCCGCTGGGGATCGAGACCTCGAGCATGTCGCCGGCGCTCACCCGGTGGCTCTTGCCGACCGTGCTGGCGTTGACCGCGACGTCGCCGGCCGCCGCGAGGTCGGCGGCCCGGGTGCGGGAGAGGCCGAAGAGGCGGGCGATGGCGGCGTCGACGCGCTCGCCCTCCAGCCCGTCGGGGACGAGGACCGTGCGCTGGTCAGTCATGGGAGGCCTCCGCCGCGTGCTGGCCGACCGGGCCGAGCGGGGTCCCCCGGTAGGCGAGGACCATGACGAGCCCGGCCGCGACGACGATCGCGATGTCCGCGACGTTGCCGACGAACCACCCGAAGTAGTCGATGAAGTCGACGACGTGGCCGCGGCCCGGTCCCGGCTCGCGCACGAGCCGGTCGACGAGGTTGCCGACGGCGCCGCCGAGCAGGAGCCCGAGGGCCACCGCCCACGGCCGGTTGCCGACCCGGCGCACGCCGACGAGCACGAAGCCGAGGATGACGAGCGAGAGGAGCGTGAGCATCCACGTCTTCGTGTCACCGAGCGAGAAGGCCGCCCCGGGGTTGCGGATGAGGTTGAGCCGGATCGCGTCGCCGAGGAGCGCGACCGGCTGCCCCGGGGTGAGGGCCGCGAGGGCCCACACCTTCGTGGCCTGGTCGAGCACGAGGACGACCACCGCGATGGTCAGCAGGAGGGCGCGCAGCCTGCTGCGTCGCTCGCTCCGGGGCTCGGAGGGATGGGTCGGGGTGGCGTCGGCCGCCGTCAGCGGCGCTCCTGCTTCGTCTTGCATGGCATGCACAGGGTCGCACGAGGAGCGGCCTGGAGCCGCATCTTGCCGATCGGGTTGCCGCAGGACTCGCACGTCCCGTAGGTGCCGTCGGCGAGGCGCTCGAGGGCGTGCTCGGTCTGCTCGAGCATCTCGCGGGCGTTGTTGGCCAGCGAGATCTCCTGCTCGCGCTCGTAGGTCTTGGCGCCGGCGTCGGCCTGGTCGTCGCCCGCACCGTCGCCCGAGTCGCGCATGAGGTGGACGAGGTCGGAGGCGGCGTGCGCGATCTCGGTGCGCAGCTGCTCGGCGTCGTGCTCGAGCTCGCGGCGCACCTCCCGCAGCTCGGCGGCGGTCCACGGGCTCTCGTCGCCGCGGACGGGCAGCGAGGCCGCGGTGGTGGCCTTCTTGGCGACCTTCCTGGCGGGCGCGGCCTGCGTGGCGGGAGCCTTCTTCGCCGGCGTGGCCTTCTTCGCCGACGCAGCCTTGGTCGCCGCAGCCTTCTTGGCGGGCGCGGCCTTCGTCGCCGGAGCCTTCTTCGCCGCAGCCTTCTTCGCGGGAGCCTTATTGTCGGGCGCGGCCTTCGTCGCCGGAGCCTTCTTCGCCGGGGCCTTGGTCGCGGGCGCCTTCTTGGCCGGCGCCGCCTTCTTCACGCCCGCCGCCTTCTTCGCGGGCGCGGCCTTCTTCGCGGGTGCGGCCTTCTTCGCGGGTGCGGCCTTCTTCGTGGTCTTCGTCGCCGTCTTCTCCGCCGGCGCGGCGGCTCCTCCCGCCCCGCGCGTCACCGCCTTGCGAGCGGCTCCGGCCGCCCTCGAGGTCGTCTGCTTCGCGGCGGACAGGGCCCGCTTCACCACCATGGGCACAGCCTTTTCGGGGACGGGGTGGGCCCTGGCGGCCCGCCCGGTGCGAGGAGGATACGGGCTGCGGCCGCGCGGCGGGGGGCCGAAACGCCGGGGCGGGCCGTGCGTTCCCCGGACGCGGCGAGGGGCCCGGGATCGCTCCCGGGCCCCTCGTGCGCTGACGGCTGCGTCAGGCCTGCTGCTCCTGCGGCTGCTCTGCCGGTGCCTCGTCGTCGTCGGTGGCGACGTTCTTGAGGTCGGCGAGCTGCCCCTGGATGTAGTCGTGCAGACGGGCGCGGTAGTCGCGCTCGAAGCTGCGCAGCGACTCGATCTTGCGCTCGAGGAGGTTCCGCTCGCGACCGAGCTCCTCGAGGATCGAGGCCTTCTTCTGCTGCGCCTCGGCGACCATGCCCGTCGAGCGCTCGCGCGCCTCGGTGAGCATCTCGTCACGCTGGGTCGTCGCGGTGCCGATCATCTCGTCACGCTGCGCCGTGGCCGTCGACACGAGCTCGTCGTGCTGCGCCTGGCCGGTCGAGACCAGCTCGTCGTGCTGCGCCTGGCCGCTCGACACGAGCTCGTCGTGGCGGGCCTGCCCGGTCGTGACGAGCTCCTCGTTGCGGGCCTGGCCCGTCGAGATGAGCTCGTCGTGCTGGCGCTGTGCGGAGCCGACCAGCTCGTCGTGCTGGCGCTGACCCTCCGACACCAGCTCGTCGCGCTTGGACTCACCGGCCGCGACGTGCTCGTCGTGCAGGCGCTGCGCGAGGGCGATGACGCCCGCGGCGCTGGCACCGCCACCGGCGCCGGCGAGGGCGGCGGCACCGACCCCGGCGTCACCCTGCGGCTGGGCGGGCTGCTCGCTCGCCCGCTGCTCGGCGGCCTCGGCGCGCTCGGCGGCCTGCTGGGCCTGCTGCTCGGCCTCGGCGGCGCGTCGCTCGGCCTCCGCGAGGCGCTCCTCGAGGGCGGCGGCGCGCTCGTCGGCCTCGCGGCGGGACTCCTCGAGGCGGGTCGTGAGGACCGACACCTGCTCGTCGACGGCGTCGCCCTGCTCCTGGCGGGTCGCGGCGAGGGCGGCGGCGTGGTCGTCGCGCTCGGCGGTGACCCCGCTCAGCTGGCCCTCGAGCTCCTGGACGCGCTCCTCGAGGGAGGCGGCGTGGCGCTCGGTCTGTGCGGCCTGGTTCTGGAACTCGCCGGCGCGGCGCTCGGCGTCGGCGACGCGGGCGTCGACGTCGCCGCTCTCGCCGCGCAGGGCCTCGATCTCGGCGTCGCGCTGCGCGAGGAGCTGCTCGAGCTCCGCGGTGCGCTCGGACATCTGCTTGAGCTGGCCGCGCAGGTCCTCGAGCTGGCCCTGGGCCTCGGCGAGGCGGGAGTCGCCGTCGCCGGCGTTCGCGTGCAGCTCCTCGAGCTGGGTGGCGAGGTCGCTGCGGGCGCCCTCGAGCTCGGAGACGCGGGCGGCGAGGGTCGCGTTCTTGGAGCGCAGCTCCTCGGTCTCGCGGGAGGAGTCGGCGTCCGGGCGCGCCAGCGCGGCGGTGGGGGCCATCCCCCGGCCCTCGCGGCTCGCGGAGAGCTCGCCGCGCAGGTCCTCGGACTCCTTGGACATCCGACGCATCTCGGCGACGATGTCGTCGAGGAAGTCGTCGACCTCGCGCTCGTCGTAGCCCCGACGGAACTGGGTCTGGGTGAACGTCTTGTTGAGGACGTCCTCGGGCGTGAGAGCCATGCACAACTCCTGGTGGCCGGGTGGGGGACACGGTCCGGGCGCACGGGAGCACGACGTGCTGGGCTCCGGGCGTCCGCAGGCCAGCCTAGACGATCACGGGACGCACGAGACCTGCGCGGCCTGCGGGGCGCGGGCCCCGGGGACTCAGGCCGCGAGGCCCTCGAGGATGCGCTGGAGGATGATGACGCCGATGAAGAGCACCATGAACGAGAGGTCGACCGACACCGCGCCCAGGCGCAGCGGGGGGATGACCTTGCGCAGCGCCCGCAGCGGCGGCTCGGTCAGCGTGTAGACCGGCTCGGCCACGAGGAGGACCGGCCCCCGGGGCCGCCACTCGCGCGCGAGGATGCGGATCCAGTCGAAGACCACCCGCCCGATGAGCACGACGAGGTAGAGGAACACCACGAAGGCGAGGACGGCGAAGACGGCACCCATGGCTCGAGTGTGACCGATGGACCTGAGCGTCCCGCGCGGGGGTCGCTCGTCAGCTCTGGTTGAAGACCGTGCGGCCGGCGAGCGCCTGCCCGTCCTCCGCGAGGACCTCGACGGTCTCGGGCGAGAGGAGGAACACCTTCGAGGTGACGCGCTCGATCGAGCCGTGCAGGCCGAAGACGAGGCCGGCGGCGAAGTCGACGAGGCGCTTGGCGTCCGCGTCGCCCATGTCGGTGAGGTTCATGATGACGGGGACGCCGTCACGGAAGCTCTCGCCGATCGTCTTGGCCTCGTTGTAGGTACGCGGGTGGATCGTCGTGATCCGCGAGACGCTGGCGGCCTCGTGCGTGCGCACGACCTCGGCCACGGGACGGCGGGTGGGGAGAGGGGTCACCTCGGCTCCTCGGTGCTCGGCGCGGTCGTGACCGTGGTCGTCGGCCTCCGGCTCGTCGTAGCCGTCGTAGAGGTCGTCGTCGTAGCGGCCCTGGTCCTCGGCGAGGCCCAGGTAGACCATCGTCTTGCGCAGCGCGCCAGCCATCCAGTGCTCCTCGGTCGTCGGTCCTGCGGGTCAGGGCCGTTGCGTCGTCCCCGAAGTTACCGGTGGGACTGGCGAGAACCGAGGATTGCCGAGCCGACACGCAGGAGTGTCGCGCCCTCGGCGACCGCGTCCTCGAGGTCGCCGCTCATCCCCGCCGAGAGCCACGTCGCGTCGGGATGGTCCGCGCGGACCTGCTCGGCGAGCGAGCGCAGCCGGGCGAACGCCGGACGGGGCGCCTGCCCGAGCGGCGCCACGGCCATGAGGCCGCGCAGCCGCAGGTGCTCGAGGCCGCCGACGACGTCGGCCAGCTCCCGCACCTGCTCCGGGGCCGCTCCCCCGCGCTCCCCGGCGGCGTCGAGCCCGACCTGGACGAGGACGTCGAGGACGCGGCCCTCGCGCGCGGCCGCCCGGTCGAGGGCGCCGGCGAGCCTCGCCCGGTCGAGGGAGTGCACGACGTCGGCGTAGCGCGCGACCGACCCCGCCTTGTTGGACTGCAGCTGCCCGACGAAGTGGACGGTGAGGCGGTCGCGGTGGGCGAGCTCCCCGACCTTGGCCGAGGCCTCCTGGTCGCGGTTCTCGCCGATGTGGCGCACCCCGAGGTCGGTCAGCACGTCGACGTCCGAGGCGGGGAAGAACTTCGTCACCGCGACGAGGGTGACGGGGTCGGTGCGGCCTGCCGCGGCGAGGGCGGCGTCGACGCGCGCCCGGACGGCGGCCAGGCGCGCGGCGAGCTCCTCGCGCCGCTGCGGCGTGCTCATCGCGACCTCGCGACGACGCCGGCGAAGCGCCCGGTCGTGCCCGACCCGCGGTAGGAGTAGAGGTCCTCCCGCTCGCGGGTGCAGCCGGGCACCCACGTGACGGGGACGCCGAGGTCGCCCAGCTGGGCGACGACGCCGGCGGCGACGTCGAGCGCCGGGGTGCCCGTCCACGACACGGTCGCGCTGACGGGGACGACGCGGGCGGCGTCCTCGCGCATCGCGGCGGGGACCTCGTAGCAGCGGCCGCAGACCGAGGGCCCGACGACGGCGTCGAGGGAGACGGCCCCGAGGTCGCGCATCGCGGCGACGGCGGCGGGCACGACCCCGGCGAGCATCCCGGGGCGACCGGCGTGGACCGCGGCGACGACGCCCTCGGGGCTCGCGAGGAGGACGGGGACGCAGTCGGCGACGAGGACGGCGAGGGCGAGGTCGGGCGAGGTCGTGACGAGCGCGTCGCAGCGGGGGGCGACGTCGGGCACCGACTCGACGACCGCGACCTCGGCGCCGTGGCACTGGTCCATCCAGGCGAGCGGCCGACCGACCGCGCCGGCGAGCCGGCGCCGGTTCTCGCGGACGTCGGGCTCGGCGTCGCCGACGTGCAGCCCGAGGTTGAGGCCGGACCACGGTCCACGGCTCACCCCGCCCGGGCGGCCGGTCAGGGCGCGCCACGCCGCGGGGGCGGAGTCCTCCCAGAGGAGCACCCCGCCCCCGTCGGGCGTCGACGTCGTCACTACTTGAGGAAGTCCGGGACGTCGAGGTCGTCGTTCTCGTCGAACGTCACGGTGCGCGGCGGCTGCTGGCGCACCGGCTCGGCCGGGGTCGACTCGCGCTCGGTGCGGACCGGGGACTCGTCCTGCGCCGGCTGGGCGGGCGCGGGCGGCGCGACCGGCGCCGGCTGGTGCTGGACGGGGGCCGCGACCGGCGGGACGTGGACCGGCGCAGGCGGGGCCTGGACGGGAGCGGCCGCGGGCGCCGGTGCCGGTGCCGCCGCGGGGCGGCCCTGGATGGTCCCGAGCGCGCGGTCGTCGGCGCGGCGCACCGGGGCGCCGCCGTCGAACCCGGCGGCGATGACGGTGACCCGCACCTCGTCGCCGAGGGCGTCGTCGATGACCGCACCGAAGATGATGTTCGCCTCGGGGTGCGCGGCCTCCTGGACCAGGCGCGCGGCCTCGTTGATCTCGAAGAGGCCGAGGTCGCTGCCGCCCTGGATCGACAGGAGCACCCCGTGCGCGCCGTCGATGCTCGCCTCGAGCAGCGGGCTGGAGATCGCGAGCTCGGCGGCCTGGACGGCACGGTCCTCGCCGCGGGCCGAGCCGATGCCCATGAGCGCGGAGCCCGCCCCCTGCATGACCGACTTGACGTCGGCGAAGTCGAGGTTGATCAGGCCCGGCGTCGTGATGAGGTCGGTGATGCCCTGGACACCCGAGAGGAGCACCTGGTCGGCGCTGCGGAACGCGTCGAGCATCGAGACGCCGCGGTCGCTGATCGAGAGCAGGCGGTCGTTCGGGATGACGATGAGGGTGTCGACCTCCTCGCGCAGCGCGGCGATGCCGTTCTCGGCCTGGTTCGCCCGACGGCGACCCTCGAAGGTGAACGGGCGCGTCACGACACCGATCGTCAGGGCGCCGAGGCCCCGGGCGATCCGGGCGACGACGGGGGCGCCACCGGTGCCGGTGCCACCACCCTCGCCGGCGGTGACGAAGACCATGTCGGCCCCCTTGAGGACCTCCTCGATCTCCTCGGCGTGGTCCTCGGCGGCCTTCTTGCCGACCTCGGGATCGGCGCCGGCGCCGAGGCCCCGGGTCAGCTCGCGGCCGACGTCGAGCTTGACGTCGGCGTCGGACATCAGCAGGGCCTGCGCATCGGTGTTGACGGCGATGAACTCGACACCCTTGAGGCCGACCTCGATCATCCGGTTGATGGCGTTGACACCGCCTCCGCCGATGCCGACGACCTTGATGACGGCGAGGTAGTTCTGGGGTGCTGCCACGGGAATCGGCCTTCCACTTCAGGTCACAGGCGTGTGTGCGACCGGTCAAACCCTCGATCTGAGGTAGAGGGTTACAGTTCGGTCACGTTGTCGATGGGGGTGACGCTACGTCGCGCCGCCGGGGTCCTGCACCCTCCCGGTGGGCGTGTCGCGACATCGCGTCGGGCAAATCCTGTCACGCCTCTCAGACGCCGCCCCACCCGCCCCACCCGTCCCTGTGGACGCAGTGGCCTCAGCGGGTGACGGGGGTGTCCGGCGCGCTGACGTCGACCGTCCGCGCCGAGGTCGTGAGCAGCGCCCGCAGGACGCGGATCTTCAGCTCGGCCCCGTCCTCGCCGCCCCACACGACGGTCTTGCCGCGCAGCGTGAAGGTCACGAGGTCGGCGCTGCTCACGGTCACCGACCGCACGTCGTCGGCGAGGTCCTCCGGCAGGTCGCGCAGGAGGGCGAGCGCCGCCTGGAGGGCCTCGGGGGTCATCGCGCGCGACCCGGTGGCGGTGACGACGGGGACGCCCTTCGGGGCCTTGGACACCCGACCGAAGGTCACCCCCGTGGCGTCCACGACCTCCAGTCGACCTTGAGGGTTCTTGACGACGATGGAGGGCACCCGCGGCACGACGTCGACGACGAGGGTGCGCGGCCAGGACCGCCGCACCGAGACCTCGGCCACGGTGACCCGCTCGCGCACGGCCGTCTCGACGGCCGCGGTGTCGACGCGCACGAGCGGGGTGCCGGGGGCCACCCGGACGAGGTCCGAGACGGCCTGCGCCTCCTCCCCCGTCACGCCGACGACCTCGACGTCGTGGACGCCGAGCACGCCGGTCCAGCCGACGACCCAGCCGGTGCCGCCGACGAGGGCCAGCGCGAGCAGGAGCGAGAGGCCGCGCAGCCACGGGCGACGACGGCGGGCGAGCGCACGCTCGCGGAAGCGGGAGGCGGACGACTCGAGGCCGCGGGGCCCCGGACGACGGGTCGCGGTGTGGCTCATGCCTGCTCCTCCGTGCCGGCGCGCAGGGCGGCGAGCAGCGGGTCGCCGAGACGGGTGACGTCGCCGGCGCCCACCGTGAGGACGAGGTCGCCCGGCCCGGCGGCCGCGGCGAGCAGGGCCACCGCGCGCTCGGGCCCGACGCCGACGTCGACGCGGCGCACGCCCGGCAGGTCGACGAGGGGGTCGCCGATCAGGGCCGACGTGACCCCGGGCAGGGGGGCCTCGCGGGCGCCGTAGACGTCGAGGAGCACGACGTGGTCGGCGGGCGCGAGGGCCTGCGCGAACTCCCGGGCGAAGTCGCGGGTGCGGCTGTAGAGGTGGGGCTGGAAGACGACGAGCACCCGGCCGCGCCCGGCCCGGGCGACCACGCCGGCCGCCGTCCCGACGACGGCGGCGACCTTGGCCGGGTTGTGCGCGTAGTCGTCGACGACGGTCACTCCCCCGACCTCGCCGCGCACCTCGAACCGGCGCCGGGCCCCGGTGAAGCCCGCGAGCCCCTCGACGACGGCGTCGGCGTCGGCGCCGAGCCCGTCGACCGCGGCGGTGAGGGCGGCGACGGCGTCGAGGACGTTGTGCAGCCCGGGGACGCTCAGCGCGAGGGTCAGCTCGCGGCCGGCGTGCCGCACGAGCGACGTGGTCCCGAGCCCGTCGGCGGCCACCGAGAGCACGCGGACGTCGGCGTCGGCGTGCTCGCCGTAGGTGAGGACGCGGTGCCCCTGCCCCCGGTGCGCCAGCGCGAGCGCGAGGGCGCCGGGGTCGTCGTGGCAGGTCAGGAGCAGCCCGCCGTCGCGGACCGTCCCCGCGAAGACGCCGTAGGCCTCGGTGACGGCCTCGGCGGTGCCGTAGAAGTCGAGGTGGTCGGGCTGGACGCTCGTGACGACCGCGACCTCGGGGCGGTAGACGACGAAGCTGCCGTCGCTCTCGTCGGCCTCGACGACGAACGCGTCGCCGGCTCCGACCGCCGCGTTGGTGCCGAGCTGGGCGATCTCGCCGCCGCTGGCGTACGAGGGGTCGGCCCCGGCGTGCACGAGCGCGGCGGTGAGCATCGAGGTCGTCGTCGTCTTGCCGTTGGCGCCGGCGACCGCGACGACCCGGGTCCCGGCGGTGACGGCGGCCAGCGCCTGCGACCGGTGGAGCACCCGCAGGCCGCGCGCCCGTGCGGCGGCGAGCTCGGGGTTGTCCTCGCGGATCGCCGAGGAGACGACGACGGTGTCGACACCGTCGAGGTGCGCCGGGTCGTGGCCGACCCAGACGGTGGCCCCGGCCGCACGCAGGGCGTCGAGCACCGGCGAGTCCGCGGCGTCGGAGCCGCTGACCGTGACGCCCCGCTGGAGCAGCAGGCGCGCGACGGCCGACATCCCCGCGCCGCCGATGGCGACCAGGTGGACGACGCCGAGGTCGCCCCAGGCCGGGACGGCGGCCCCGAGGTCGAAGCGCTCGTTGGTGACGGGCACGCTCAGCGCCTCCCGGCGGCGCGGACGACGAGGTCGGCGAGCAGCTCGTCGCCGCCGCGCTCCCCCACCGACGCCGCGGCCGCGGCCATGGCGGCCACGCGGCCGGCGTCGGTGACGAGCGGGACGACGGTGGAGCGCACCCACGCCGGGTCGACGGCGGCGTCCTCGACGACGACGCCGCCCCCGGCCTCGACGACGTGCGCGGCGTTGAGCCGCTGCTCGCCGTTGCCGACCGGCAGCGGGACGTAGAGCGCGGGCAGCCCGACGGCGGTCAGCTCGCAGACGGTGTTGGCCCCCGCCCGGGCGACGACGAGGTCGGCCGCGGCGTAGGCGAGGTCCATCCGGTCGCAGTACGGCAGGACGACGTAGGGGGCGCCGGGGACGGGCCCGGGGTCGAACTCCTTGCCGGTGCCGGTGACGTGCAGCACCTGGACCCCGGCGGCGGACAGCTCGTGCACCGCGCCGGCGAAGGCGGCGTTGAGGCGCGCGGCGCCGAGGGAGCCACCGGTGACGAGGAGGGTCGGTGCGTCGGTGAGCCCGAACCGCTCCCGGGCCTCGGCGCGGTGGGCGGCGCGGTCGAGCGTCGCGATCTCGTGCCGCAGCGGCATCCCGGTGACGGTCGCCCCGGGCAGGGCCGTGCCGGGGAAGGTGACGCCCACCTCCGCGGCGATGCGCGCGCCGAGGCGGTTGGCCAGCCCCGGGCGCGCGTTCTGCTCGTGGACGACGACCGGCACCCGGCGGCGGCGGGCGGCGAGGTAGGCCGGCGAGGCCACGAAGCCCCCGAAGCCGACGACGACCTCGGCACCGGTCGACTCGATGGCCGCCTCGGCCGCGGCGACCGCGCGGCGCAGGTTGCCGGGCAGGCGAAGGACGGCCGCGCTCGGCCGCCGCGGGAACGGCACGCGCGGCACCTCGAGCATCGGGTAGCCGCGCTCGGGGACCAGCCGCGCCTCGAGGCCCTGCGCGGTGCCGAGGGCGGTGACCCGGACGTCGGGGTCGCGTCGGCGCAGGCAGTCGGCCAGGGCGAGGAGCGGGGAGACGTGGCCGGCCGTGCCGCCACCGGCGAGGAGGACCGAGCCGGGGACGCCGCTCACGAGCCGCTCCGGCGCCCGCGCACCGCGCCGGACACGACGGCCAGCGAGCGGCGCAGCGACGACGGCCGCGCCGAGAGCGCCTCGCGGCAGCCCGGCTCGTGGCGGGCGAAGGACAGGAGGATGCCGAGCGCCCCCATCGTCGTGATGAGCGAGGAGCCACCGGAGGAGACGAGCGGCAGCGGCACGCCGATGACCGGCAGGAGGCCGATGACGGCGCCGATGTTGACGAGCGCCTGGACGATGATCCACGTCATGACGCCGGCGGTGACGACGCGGACGAAGAAGTCCTCGGAGCGGCTGACGAGCCGGTAGCAGGCGAAGGCGAAGCCCGCGAAGAGCAGGAGCACCGCGAGGGTGCCGGGCAGGCCGAGCTCCTCGCCGATGATCGCGAAGATGAAGTCGTTGTGGGCCTCCGACAGCAGGCCCCACTTCTCTCGGCTCTGGCCGAGCCCGAGGCCGAGCCAGCCGCCGTCGGCGAGGGCGTAGCGGCCGTGGATGGACTGGCGCGCGACACCCCACTCGTCGGTGTCGCGGCCGAGCCAGACGTCGAAGCGGCCGAGCCGGTTGGGGCTCGTGAGGACGAACGCGACGACGGCCCCGAGGAACGGGACGCCGGCGATGACGAACCACTTGACCGGGATCCCCGCGGCGAAGAGCACGCCGGCGACGACGGCGCCGAGGATGAGGACGGTGCCGAGGTCGTGCCCGAGGGCGACCGTGCCGACGCCGAGCGCGGCGAGCGGGACGAGATAGGGCACGAGGACGTGCCCGAGCTCGCGCAGGTGCCGGCGCTTCTTGGCCAGGACCGCGCCACCGGCGAGGGCCAGACCGACCTTGATGGCCTCGGAGGGCTGGATGCTGATCGGGCCGATGAACACCCAGTTGCGGTTGCCCTGGAAGCCACCGCGCCCGAGCGGGGTGAAGACGAGCAGCTGCAGGGCGATGGCCGCGAGCAGCACCGGGACGGCGAGCCGGCGCCAGGTGCGGGACGGGATGCGCGAGGCGAGCGCGAGGGCGACCACGCCGATCGTCGCGTAGACGGCCTGCGTGGCGAAGATCGCGTAGGCGGAGCCGTCGGTGTCGAGGGCGGTGATGGCGCTGGCCGACAGGACCATGATGAGCCCGAAGACGACGAGGGCGCCGGTGAGGAAGAGGAGCAGGTAGTACGTGGTGACCGGCGAGTCGAAGCGGTCGACCCAGGCCTGCACGCGCGAGGTGCCGCGCGCGGTCTGCCGGGCCGGTGCGGTGGCGGACGACACGGGCTACCCCTCGCCGGTGAGCCGCCGCACCGCCGCAGTGAAGGCGTCGCCGCGCGCACCGTAGTTCGCGAACATGTCCATCGACGCCGCGGCCGGTGCGAGCAGCACGACGTCGCCCGGGTGGGCGAGGTCGAGGGCGTGCTCCACCACGGTGTCCATGGCTCCAGTGTCGGTTTGCGCCACGTCGACGACGGGGACATCCGGGGCGTGTCGGGCGAGCGCCTCGGAAATGGCCGAACGGTCACGCCCGATGAGGACGACACCGCGCAGCCGGCCGGCGACGGCGGCGACGAGGCCGTCGACGTCGGCGCCCTTGAGCAGCCCGCCGGCGACCCAGACGACGTGCTCGAACGCGGCCAGGCTCGCCTGCGCCGCATGCGGGTTCGTGGCCTTGGAGTCGTCGACCCAGCGCACGTCGCGGACGACGCCGAGGTCGGCGATGCGGTGCGGCTCGGGCACGAAGTCGCGCAGCCCCTGGCGCACGGCCGACGGCGGCACGCCGTGGGCCCGGGCCAGCGCGGCGGCGGCGAGGGCGTTGGCGACGAGGTGCGGCGCCGGCATCGGCGCGTCCGGGCCGGCTCGCAGGTCCTCCAGCGTCCCGAGCTCGGCGGCCGAGGTGCGGCGCTCCGCGACGAACGCGCGGTCGGCGAGCACGTCCTCGACGAGGCCGAGCTCGGACAGGCCGGGCGTCCCGAGGCGGAAGCCGACGGCGCGGCAGCCCTCCTGGACGTCGGCGTCCTCGACGAGGTGCATCGTCCGCTCGTCGTCGGCGTTGTAGACGCACGCGACCTCGGTGTTGGCGTAGACCTTGCCCTTGGCGGCGGCGTACTCCTCGAGGGAGCCGTGCCAGTCGACGTGGTCGGGCGCGATGTTGAGGCAGACCGAGGCCTCGGGGGCGATGGAGTCCGACCAGTGCAGCTGGAAGCTCGAGAGCTCGACGGCGATGGCGTCGTAGGGCTGCGGGTCCATGACGGCCTCGAGGATCGGCGTGCCGACGTTGCCGGCGCTGCACGCGCGCAGACCGGCGGCGCGCAGCATCGCGGTGAGCATCTGCACGGTCGTCGTCTTGCCGTTCGTGCCGGTCACCGTGAGCCACGGCGCGGCGCCCTCGCGCGGGCGCATCCGCCAGGCGAGCTCGACCTCGCCCCACACCGGGAGCCCCGCGGCGGCCGCGGCGGCGAGCAGCGGCTGGTCGGGGCGCCAGCCCGGCGAGGTGACGACGAGGTCGAGCGGCTCGGCGGGCAGCGTGGTGACGGCGTCCTCGCCGTAGGCCAGGGACGCCCCGAGGATGTCGAGGATGCGCGCGCGCTCCGACATCGCCGAGCCGTCGTCGGGCGCGTGGCCGTCGACGACGAGGACCTGCGCCCCGCGCTCCAGCAGCGCGTCGGCGGCCGCGAAGCCCGACACCCCGAGGCCCGCGACGAGCACGCGCAGCCCGGCCCAGTCGGCCTCGCGGTGGGTCAGCGCGTCCGTGCGGGCGGACCCGGTGCTCATCCGGCCCCCACGACCCACTCGGCGTAGAACAGCCCGAGCCCGAGCGCGACGAACAGGCCCGCGACGATCCAGAACCGGATGACGATCGTGACCTCCTGCCAGCCGAGGAGCTCGAAGTGGTGCTGCAGGGGGGCCATCTTGAACACCCGTTTACCCGTCGTCTTGAACGAGGCGACCTGGATGATGACCGAGAGGGTGATGGTGACGAAGAGGCCGCCGAGGACGACGACGAGCAGCTCGGTGCGGGTGAGGATGGCCAGCCCCGCGAGGCCGCCGCCGAGGGCGAGGGAGCCGGTGTCGCCCATGAAGATCTTGGCGGGCGCGGCGTTCCACCAGAGGAAGCCGAAGCACGCGCCCATCCCGCAGGCGGCGACGATCGCGAGGTCGTGCGGGTCGCGGACCTCGTAGCACTTGGTGCCGGGGTTCCACTGGCAGTTCTGGTTGAACTGCCAGATGCCGATGAGGACGTAGGACGCGAAGACCATGACCGAGGCGCCCGTGGCGAGGCCGTCGAGGCCGTCGGTGAGGTTCACCCCGTTGGAGGTGCCCGCGACGATGACGTTGGCCCAGATGACGAAGAGGATGACGCCGAGCACCGTGCCGGCGAAGGCGAGGTTGACCGGGGTGTCACGGACGAACGAGATGGCCGTCGAGGCCGGGGTGCGGAAGGAGCTGTTGGGGAACTGCAGCGCGAGCACCGCGAAGACCACCGCGACGAGGGTCTGGCCGGCGAGCTTCTGTCCTGAGCGCAGGCCGAGGCTGCGCTGCTTGCTGATCTTGATGTAGTCGTCGAGGAAGCCGACGAGGCCCATCCCCGCCATGAGGAAGAGCACGAGCAGGCCGCTGACCGAGGGCACCTGGCCGGTGACGAGGTGCGCGACGGCGTAGGCCGCGAGCGAGGACAGGACGATGACCGCGCCGCCCATCGTCGGCGTGCCGCGCTTGGTGTGGTGCGAGGTGGGCCCGTCGTCGCGGATGAACTGCCCGTAGCCCTTCTTCACGAGGAAGCGGATGAAGGTCGGCGTCCCGAAGAGGGCCAGCACGAGGGAGACCACGGCGGCGATGAGGACGGCCTTCACGGGTGCTGCTCCTGGGGGGTCGCGAGCGAGTCTCCGAGCAACCGTAGCCCGGCGTCGCGGCTCGACTTGAACAGGGCCACGTCGCCCGCGCGCAGCTCGGCGCGCAGCAGCGCCTCGGCCTCGGCGGCGTCGGCGACGGTCCGCACGCGGGTGCTGCCGCCGGCCGCGGTGGCGCCCTCGGCGAGCGGCGCGGCGGCCGCCCCGACGACGAGCAGCTCGTCGACGTCGTGGGCGACGGCGTCGGCGCCGACCTCGGCGTGGAGGGCGTCGGACTCGGGACCGAGCTCGAGCATCGTGCCGAGCACGGCCCAGGTGCGCCGGCCCTCCCCCATCCGCCGCAGCGCCTCGAGGGCGGCGTGCATCGAGTCGGGGTTGGCGTTGTAGGCGTCGTTGACGAGGGTGACGCCGTCGGGGCGCTCGGTCACCTCCATCCTCCAGCGGCTGACCGGCCGGGCCGCGCCGAGGGCGGCGACGACGTCGGGCAGGGCGAGGCCGAGCTCGAGGGCGACGGCGAGGACGGACAGGGCGTTGCCGACGTGGTGGCGCCCGACGAGGCCGAGGGCGACCTCGGCGGTGCCGGCGGGGGTGTGCACGGTGAAGGACGGCCGGCCCCCGGCGTCGAGGACGACGTCGGTGGCGCGCACGTGCGCGTCGTCGGCCTCGCCGACGAGGACGACCCGGGCCCCGGTGACCGACGCCATGGCCCGCACGGCAGGGTCGTCGGCGTTGAGGACGGCCACGCCGTCGGCGGGCACGGCCGCGGGCAGCTCGGACTTGGCGCGCGCGATGGCCTCGCGGGAGCCGAACTCGCCGACGTGCGCGGTGCCGACGTTGAGGACGACGCCGATGCGCGGCGGGGCCATCCGGGCGAGGTAGGCGATGTGCCCGACCCCGCGGGCCCCCATCTCGACGACGAGGAAGCGGGTGTCGGGGGCGACGCGGCAGACGGTCAGCGGCACGCCGACCTCGGAGTTGTACGAGCCGACGGGCGCGACCGTCGGGCCGGCCGTCGCGAGGACGCTGCCGAGCAGGTCCTTGGTGCTCGTCTTGCCCGAGCTGCCCGTGATGCCGACGACGGCGAGGTGCGGGGAGCGGTCGACGACGGCGCGGGCCAGGGCGGCGAAGGCCTCCTGCGTGTCGTCGACGACGACGCACGGCAGGCCCTCGAGCGGCCGGGTGGTCAGCGCGGCGACGCAGCCGGCGGCGAGCGCGGCCGGCGCGAAGTCGTGGCCGTCGGCGTGCTCGCCGACCCGCGCGACGTACAGACCGCCGGGGGCGGCCTCGCGCGAGTCGGTGACGACCGGGCCGTCGACGAGGAGCGTCACCGCGTCGGCCTCGGTGACCCCGGCGAGCCGCCCGGTGGTCAGCGCGACGACCTCGGCGAGGGGGATCGGGATCACGGCGCCACCACCGGTGCGGCCAGGCGCAGCGCCTCGCGCAGCTCGTCGCGGTCGTCGAAGGGGTGGACCTCTCCCCCGACGTCCTGGCCGGTCTCGTGACCCTTGCCGACGACGGCCACGGTCGCGGCCCCGCCCTCGGCGGCGACGGCGGCGACGGCCTCGCGGATGGCCCGCCGGCGGTCCCCGACCTCGACGACGCGGACCTCGCGCCCCTGCCCGCGCACGGCCTCGACGCCCTCGAGCACCGCGGCGCGGATCGCCGCCGGGTCCTCCGAGCGCGGGTTGTCGTCGGTGACGACGACGAGGTCGGCGGCCTGCGCGGCGGCGGCGCCCATCGCGTGGCGCTTGTCGCGGTCGCGGTCGCCGCCGGCGCCGGTGACGCAGACGAGGGTCCCCGGGGTCGTCGGGCGCAGGGCCCGCAGCGCGGCGGCGATGGCGTCGGGGGTGTGGGCGTAGTCGACGACCGCGCGCGGCAGGTCGGCGGCGCCGTCGAGGGAGACGCGCTCCATCCGGCCGGGCACGTGGGGGTCGGCGAGGACGGCCTCGCCGGCGCGCTCGGGGGCCTCGCCCGCGAGGACGAGGGCGGCCGCGGCCATCGCCGTGTTGGTCACGTTGAAGTCGCCGGGCAGTGCGGAGCGCAGGGCGAGGTCGACGCCGTCGGGGCCGGTGAGCCGGAAGGACGCCGGGTCGCCCGCGTCGGGGTGGACGGTCCAGTCGGCGCCGGAGCCGGTCGCCAGCGACTGGGCGGGCACGCCCGCCTCGGCGAGCAGCCGTGCGCCCCAGGCGTCGTCGACGCAGACGAGCGCGCGACGCGAGCGCTCGGGGGTGAAAAGCGACGCCTTGGCGGCGAAGTAGTCGTCCATGTCGTGGTGGAAGTCGAGGTGGTCCTGGCTGAGGTTGGTGAAGAGCGCCACGTCGTAGACGACGCCGTCGACCCGGTGCTGGGCGAGGGCATGGCTGCTCACCTCCATGACGCAGGTGTCGAGGCCGCGCTCGGCCATCACCGCGAGGAGGGCGTGGAGGTCGGGCGCCTCCGGGGTGGTGCGGACGCTGCCGACCCGCTCGTCGCCGATGCGCGTCTCGACCGTGCCGATGAGCCCGACCTCGTGCCCGAGCGCGGTGAGCGCCGAGTGCACGAGGTACGCGGTCGTCGTCTTGCCGTTGGTGCCGGTGATGCCGACGAGGCGCAGCGCCAGGTCCTCGGTGCCGTAGGCCCGGGCCGCGAGGGTGCCGAGGACGGCGCGCGGCTCGGGCACGAGCACGACCGGGAGGTCGACGCCCGCCGCGGCCAGCCGCTCGCGCCCCGCGTCGTCGGTGAGGACGGCGACCGCGCCCGCCGCGGCGACCTGCGGGCCGAAGTCGGCGCCGTGGGCGCGCGAGCCGGGCAGGGCCGCGTAGAGGTCCCCCGGCCGCACGGCGCGCGAGTCGAGGGTGACCCCCGTGACGACGGGGTCGGAGGTGGGCGCCGGCGCACCGACGAGGGTGGCGAGCTCGTGGAGCGGGGTACGGCGCGGCGAGGACGGCCGGGGGGAAAGCATCCGGACGACCCTACCGCTTCGGCTGGGACTTGCCGTCACGCAGCACGTCGGGGTCCGACAGCGCCTCCTTCGGGTCCACCTCGAGGGTCAGGTGCTGCGCCTTGCGGCCCGTCGGGGGGATCTTCAGCTCCTGGAGGGCGTAGGTCATGACGTCCTTGAAGACCGGCCCCGCGACGTAGCCGCCGAAGAAGGGGTAGGTCGGCTTCTGGACGATGACGGCGACGACGACCTGCGGGTCGTCGGCCGGCGCGTAGCCGATGAAGCTCGCGGTCTTGCCGCGGTACTTGCCGACCTTGTCGTCGTAGAACTCGGCGGTGCCCGTCTTCCCGGCGATCCGGTAGCCCGGGATGGTCGCCTCCTCGGCGGTGCCGTCGGGGCTGACGACGCCCTCGAGCATCTTGCTCACGTCGTCCGCCGTCTTCTGCGAGACGACCCGCGTGCCCTTGGCGTCCGGCATCGTCGTCGTCGTGCCGTCCGCCTCGGTCACGCTGTCGACGAGGCGCGGCGCGACGCGCACCCCGCCGTTGGCGATGGTCTGGAACACCGACGCGGCCTGGATGGCGGTCACCGAGATGCCCTGGCCGAAGGCGACGGTCGCGCGCTGCGTGCCGCTCCACGTCGAGGACTTCGGCAGGAGGCCGGCGGACTCGCCGGGGTACCCGACGCCCGAGCGCGAGCCCAGGCCGAACTTGTGGAAGTAGCGCTCCAGCGTCGACGGCTTGAGCGTCTCGGACACGAGGATCGTCCCGATGTTGCTCGACTCCGCCAGGGTGCCCGCGACCGTCCGGTACTGCGTCGGGTGCTCGTGGGAGTCCTTGAAGCGCTGGTCGAAGCGGGGCAGACGGTTGGGGATGACGACCGGCGTCGACGGCGTGACCGTCTTCTCCTCGAGGGCCGCGGCCATCGTCATGATCTTCGCGGTCGAGCCGGGCTCGAAGACGTCCGAGAACGCCTTGTTGTCCAGCTGCGCGCCCTTCTTGCCCACGTCGGTGTCGGGGTCGAACGTCGGGTAGGACGCGACGCTCAGGAGGTCGCCGCTGCGCGCGTCCATGATGACGACGGTGCCGGCGGTGGCCTTGGTCTCCTTGATCCGCTGCGCGAGGGCGTTCTGCGCGTACCACTGGAGGGAGGAGTTGACGGTCAGGTGCACGTCGCGGCCGTCGACGGCCGGGGTGGTGCTCGACGCGGCGGCCGGGATGGCGGTGCCGTCGCGGCCCTGCTCGTAGGTCGTCTTGCCGGGGGTGCCCTCGAGGTCCTTGTCGACCATGAGCTCGACGCCACCGCCGGGGGTGCCGTCGTCGGTGACGTAGCCGACGAGCGCGGCGGTCGTCGTGCCCTGCGGGTAGGTGCGCTCGGAGCGGGTCTCGCGGCGGTCGCGCAGGATCCCGGGGATGCCGAGCTGGGAGATCTTGTTCCAGCTGAGCGGGCTGACGTCCTTGCTGAGGATGCGGTAGCGGCTCGTGCCGGTCAGCTGCGTCACGAGCTCGCTCACCGGCGTGCCGAGGAGCGGCGCGAGCTGCTCGGCCGCGCGCTGGACCGCCTCCCCCGCCGTCGCGGGGTCGCAGACGTTCTTCTTCGTGCCGTAGGTGCACACGACGGTCTGGTCGACGGTGACGACCTCCCGGACGACGCTCGAGGCGAGGACGGTGCCGTCGGAGGCGAGGATCTGCCCGCGCATCGCGGGGATGATCTGCGCGGTGACGCGCTTGCTCTCGGCCTCGGCCGCGACCGCGCGGGCGTCCAGGCCCTGGATGCGCACGAGCTGGGCGCCGAAGACCGACAGGACGAAGATCGTCGCGACCGTGAGGGCCCGCATCCGCCGGCGCGTGCTCGGGCCCGGGTCGGGCGTCGTGCGGCGGGTCGGGGGACGTCGCCCTCCCCCGCCGGAGACGCCGGAGGGACGGCGGGGCGCCGGTCGGGGCTTCTCACCCTGGCGGGGCGCGGGTCGCGCGCCCTGGCGCGGCGCGGGGCGGGAGCCCTGGCGGGCCGCCGGCCGGGCGGGCGCGCGGCGGGGCCGGGCGGCGGGCGGAGGGGTCTTCGGCGGAGTCACGAGAGGCGGGTCCTCGCGGGTCGTCAGCGGCTGGTGGGGGTCGAGGACGCCGAGGGCCGGGCGCCCGAGGACGACTCGGTCACCACGCTAAACGTCTCGTCCTTGGTCGCCTTCCGCGCCACGCCGACGACCTTGCCGTCGCTCAGGCGCAGGAAGGCCGGCGACTCGGCGGGCACCATCCCGAGCGAGCGGGCCTCGCGGGCGAGCGGCCCCGGGCCCGACACCGCGTCGAGCGCGTGGCGCAGGTCGTCCTGGTTGTCGGCGAGCGCGTCGGAGCGCTGCTGGAGGTCGCGCATCGTGAACGAGCCCTTGGCCATCGCCGTGTTGAGGAGGAGCACGCCGACGAACCCCGCGACGACGAGGGAGATGCACGCCGCGAGGAAGACACCGCTGCCGGCCGCGACCGGAGGCGCCACGACCCGCAGTCGCCGCGGGGCCGGCGCGCTCGCCCGCCGAGGGACCGGGCGGACCTGGGTGCGGGCCGTTGCCTGCTGGCTCATGCGGGGGCTCCGTTCGGGGAGAGGCGTTCTGCGGCCCGGAGGCGGACCGAGGCGGATCGGGGGTTGGACTGCAGCTCGGCGTCGGAGGCGGTCTCCGCGCCCCGGGTCAGCAGGCGCAGGTAGGCGGCGTGCTCGGGCAGCTCGACGGGCATCCCGGCGGGGGTGCGGCTGCGCGCGCCCTCCGCGAAGGCCTGCTTCGTGATGCGGTCCTCGAGCGAGTGGTAGGACTCGACGACGATCCGGCCGCCGGGGGCGAGCACCCCGATGCCGGCGCGGACCGCCCGCTCCCACACCTCGAGCTCGGCGTTGACCTCGATGCGCAGCGCCTGGAAGGTGCGCTTGGCCGGGTGGCCGCCGGTGCGCTGCGAGGCCGCCGGCACCGCGGCCCGCAGGACCTCGACGAGCCGGGCGGAGGTCGTGAAGGGCTCCTTCTCGCGCTCGCGCAGGATCGCCGAGGCGATCCGGCCGGCGAAGCGCTCCTCGCCGTAGGTCTTGAGGACCCGCGCGAGGTCGCCGTGGCCGTAGGTGTTGAGGACGTCGGCGGCGGTCATCCCCCGCGTCTGGTCCATCCGCATGTCCAGCGGCGCGTCGTGCCGGTAGGCGAAGCCGCGGTCGGCCTCGTCGAGCTGGAAGGAGGAGACGCCGAGGTCGAAGAGCAGCCCGTCGGCGGCGCCGTCGGCGTGCTCGGCGAGGACCTCCGCGACGTCGTCGTAGACGGCGTGCACGGCGGTGAAGCGGTCGCCGAAGGGCGCGAGCCGCTCGGTGGCCAGGGCGATGGCCTCGGGGTCGCGGTCGAGGCCGACGACCCGGGCCTGCGGGCAGCGGGTGAGGATCGCCTCGGTGTGCCCGCCCATGCCGAGCGTGGCGTCGACGCAGACCGCGCCCGGGCGCCGGAGCGCGGGCTCGAGGAGGTCGACGCAGCGCTCGAGGAGCACGGGGACGTGGCGGGCGCCGGCGTCGCCTCGGCTGCTGGTCATCTCACTCCTTCGCGGGTCTCGCTGGGCGGGGCGGGTCGTGGTGCGCGTCGACCCGGCGGCTGGTCCCCATCCGATCCGCGCCCGGCGCGGGGGAAGTCGCGTCGGGTGTCGGGTCGGCTGGAGGCCGGCGGTCGGGTCGGGCTGCGGGTGGGGGGTGCGTGGTCGGTCGGGGGTCGCGGTGGTCTCTACAGGCCCGGGACGACCTCCTCGGTGCCGGCGGAGTAGTCGGAGTAGGCGGGCATGACGGCCTCGAGGTAGGCCTCCCAGCGGGAGGTGTCCCAGACCTCGAGGCGGGAGCCGTTGCCGATGACCGTGCAGTCCTTGTCGAGCCCGGCGTAGGTGCGCAGGGCGGCCGGGACGGTGACGCGGCCCTGCTTGTCCGGGGTGTCGGGGTGGGCGCTGGCGCGGAAGACGCGGATGAAGTCGCGCACACCCTTGGCCGAGCCGGAGACCGACTGCATCTCCTGCGAGATCCGGTGGAACTCGCTCGTCGGGAAGACGTAGAGGCAACCCTCCTGGCCGCGGGTCACGACGAGGCCGTCGGCGAGGGCGCCGCGGAAGCGGGCCGGGAGGAAGAGCCGGCCCTTCTCGTCGAGCTTGGGCGTGTGGGTACCGAGGAACTCGTCCACCACGCCACCTCCTCGACCCGACGGGGGCTCCCTCTCCCTCCGTGTTCCTCCACTTTACTCCACCAATGCTCCACCTGGGCGGTCATTCGGGCCGTCCGAACGGCCGATCTTCATAAAGTCACAGGTCAGAGGCGGTGGAGCGAAGTGGGGAAGATTCCGCAACCGGAGCGTGAGCACGGTCGGACCGGCGGTGTCCTCCCCCTCGGGAGCCCGCCGAGCCGCACGGTGGGGGGCGGTGGAGGCCTGCCGGTGGAGGGCGGTGGGGAGGCCGGGTGGAGGACGGTGGGGACGAGACGGCCGGGCACCCGGCGTGCGCGAACCCGTCCCCCGGCGCCCGCCCTGTTGCACGATGAGGGCACCACCGGCGGCCCTCGGTCGTTGGACGCACTCAGCAGGAGCCGACGAGAGGACCACCGGCGTGAGCGACGTCGAGCACGACCCCCACCCGAGCACCGAGGCGAGCGCCCGGGGCGCCTCCCTCGACCAGGTGCTCCAGGTATCCAGCCGGCTCGCCGGCGCCATGAACTCGGTCATCGAGGGCAAGCAGGCCGTCGTGCGCACCGCCGTCACGGTGCTGCTCGCGGAGGGCCACCTGCTCGTCGAGGACGTGCCGGGCGTCGGCAAGACGCTCCTGGCCAAGACCCTGGCCCGCTGCATCGACGCCCCGGTGCGCCGCGTGCAGTTCACCCCCGACCTGCTGCCGAGCGACATCACCGGCGTCTCGGTCTACAACCAGGACGTCCGCGACTTCGAGTTCCGGCCCGGCGCGATCTTCGCCAACGTCGTCGTCGGCGACGAGATCAACCGCGCCTCCCCCAAGACGCAGTCGGCGCTGCTGGAGTCGATGGAGGAGGGCCAGGTCACCGTCGACGGCACGACGTACACGCTGCCGCGCCCCTTCATCGTCATGGCGACGCAGAACCCGATCGAGATGGAGGGCACCTACCCGCTCCCCGAGGCGCAGCGCGACCGCTTCATGGCGCGCATCTCGATGGGCTACCCGTCGCCCCGCTCCGAGCTCGAGATGCTCGACCTGCACGGGTCCGGCTCGCCGCTGGACGCGCTGCGCCCGGTCACCGACGCCGCGACGGTCCAGGCGATGGTCGAGGCCGTGCGGCAGGTGCACGCCTCCCCCGCCGTCAAGCAGTACATCGTCGACCTCGTCGGGGCCACCCGCTCCTCGAGCGCGCTGCGGCTCGGCGCCTCCCCGCGCGCCACGCTGCACCTGCTGCGGGCCTCCCGCGCGCACGCCGCCCTCGCCGGCCGCGACCACGTCCTGCCCGACGACGTCCAGCAGGTCACGGTGCCCGTGCTCGCCCACCGCCTCATCCCCACCGGCGAGACCCAGATGGCCCGCCGCTCCACCGCCGACGTCCTCACCGACCTCCTCCAGCGGGTGCGCGTGCCCGCCCCCACCCGCTGACCGTGGACCTCCTGCGGCGCACCCTCACCACCCGGGGAGCCTCCTTCCTCGGGTGCGGCATCGTGCTCGTGGCCGCCGGCGTGCTGCTCGGCCAGCACGACGTGACGCGCATCGGCGTGCTGCTCCTCGCGCTGACCGCCGGCTCGCTCGTCCTCGTGCGGCGCCACGGGCTGCGGCTCGACGTCAGCCGCACGGTCGAGCCCGCCCGCGTCTCCATCGACCAGCGCTCGGTCGTCACGCTGCGCGTGCGCAACCTCGAGGCCTCCCCCACCCCGGTGCTCATGGCCGAGGAGGGCATCGACTACGCGCTCGGCGACCGGCCGCGCTTCGTCGTCGCCGCGATGCGCGGCGGCACGACCCAGGAGGTCCAGTACAGCGTCCGGTCGCACACCCGCGGCGTGCACCACCTCGGCCCGCTGCGGGTGCGGGTGCGCGACCCCTTCGGCCTCACCCTGCGCACCGCCGCCGTCAGCGGCCACGCCGAGGTCGTCGTGCTCCCCCGCGTGCTGCCCCTGAGCGCCGGGCGCTCGCTCGGGCGCGGCATCGGCAGCGAGGGCTCGATCCCCCACATGGTCGCCCTGCACGGTGAGGACGACCAGACCATCCGCGAGTACCGCGACGGTGACGACCTGCGGCGGATCCACTGGCCCGCGACCGCCCGGACCGGCGAGCTGATGGTCCGTCAGGAGGACCGTCCGGCCAAGCGGCGCGCGGTGCTCCTCCTGGACTCCCGCGCCGTGGGGCACGGCGGATCCGGTCGCTCGGGGTCCCTCGAGTGGGCGGTCACGCTCACCGCGTCCGTCCTCGTCCACCTCGTCGACGGCGCCCACGCCGTCCACCTGCTGACCTCCGACACCGGCGACGACACCGGGGTCCGCCACGACGACTCCGTCGACGGCGGTCTCGACGCGCTCGCCCGCGTCGAGCCGGGGCCCGAGGACGCGACGCGCGCGCTGCTGCACGCGGCGAGCGGCCTCACCGGGCAGGGCGGGCTCGTCGTCTACGTCGGGGGTCCGCTCTCGGACGACGACGCCCACACCCTCGCGGCGCTGCGCCAGCCCGGCTCGACCGGTGTCGCCCTCGTCGTCGACCCGACCCGCTTCGGCCGCTCCCCCGGCGGCGAGCACCCCGAGGGCGCCGCGGCCGCGACGGTCGCCACCCTCCGGGCCTCCGGCTGGCTCTGCGCGCCCGCGGACGCCGGGACGGGGCCCGCCGAGGCCTGGAGCGGCGTCGTCTCGAGCACCCTGGCTGGGGCCCGATGACCCGCGCCAAGCCGCTCGAGACCCTCCTCGTCGCCCTGACGGCGATGGCGGTGACGCTGCCCCTCACCGACCTCTTCGCCCCGGCCGGCGCCTGGCTGCGCCCGAGCCTCGTCGTCGTCGCCCTCGTCGCGCTGGCCGGCGCGGGCCTGCGGGCCCTCACCACGGTCCGGCCGCTCGTCGTCGCCGGGCAGGTGCTCGTGCTCACCGAAGCGGTCGCCCTCCTGCACGGGCAGGGCCACCTGTGGCGCGGCGTCGTCCCCACCCCCGAGACCGGCACGGCCCTCGGCCTGCTCCTCGACCAGGCCTACGGCACCGTCACCGCCTACTCGGCCCCCGCGCCCTCCGACCGCGGCGTGGTGCTCGCCATCGGCCTCCTCGTCGGCCTCGCCGCGCTCGTGACCGACGCGATCGCCGTCACCTACCGCAACCCGGCGCTGGCCGGCATCCCGCTGCTCGCCGCCTTCCTCGCCGCGGCGACCAACACCTACACCGGTCTCGCCGCCTGGTACGTCCTGCCGCCGGCCGTCCTCTGGCTGGCGCTCGTCGGGCGCCAGGGGGTGCGGACCCTGCGGGCCTGGGGCGGGCTGGCCGCCGAGGGGCACCGCGACGCCGACCCGGGGGGCTCCTTCGCCACGACCGGGCGGGTCGTCGGCGCCCTCGCCCTCGCGGCCGCCGTCGTCGTGCCGGCGCTCGTGCCGCACCTGCCGACGACGTTCATCGCCGACGGCCTCGCGCGCGGCGACGGGGGCGGCAACGGCGGCGCGGTGCGGCTCTCGACGAGCATCGACATCGCCCGCGACCTCGCGGACCGCTCGACCGACCCGGTCATCACCTACCGGACCTCGGCCGACGAGCCCGAGCCGCTGCGGGTCGGCCTGCTCGACACCTACCGCCGCGGGCGCTGGGTCGCCACCGACGACCCCGCCTACGTCCCGCCGGACGGGCAGCTGCCGGGCTCGGCCGCCGCCCCCGACGTCAAGCGGACGACCGAGCGCATCGAAGTGCTCTCCTCCTCCGTCGCTCCCCCGCAGGTGGCGCTGCCGGCCAACCCGCTCGGCGCCCCCTTCGCCCCGGGCACGTGGCAGGTCACCGGCGGCGGCGTCGTCGAGGTCACCCAGGCCGTGCCCGAGTACACGGTCGAGTACACGAAGCTCGCGCCGGAGCCGGAGCAGTTCGGCGCGACCGTCCCGGACGCCGCGCCGAACCCCGAGGACCTCGTCGTCGACCCGCGGGCGCAGTCCCGGGTGCGCGAGGTGCTCGCGCAGGTGACCGACGAGGGCGACAGCCCCCTCGAGGTCGCGACCGGCATCCAGGACTACCTGCGCGGCCCGGACTTCACCTACTCCGAGGACCTCGCCGACGACGCCGCCGAGGGCGCGGCCGCCGAGGAGCCGCTCGTGCGCTTCCTGGAGACCAAGCGCGGCTACTGCGTCCAGTTCTCGAGCGCGATGATCATGATGGCCCGCGAGAGCGGCATCCCCGCCCGGATGGCCGTCGGCTTCCTGCCCGGCGCCCCGGACGGCGGCGAGCGGGTCGTGCGCGTCAACGACGCCCACGCCTGGCCCGAGCTGTGGTTCCCCGAGCTCGGCTGGGTGCGCTTCGAGCCGACCCCCGGCGTGCGCAGCGGCCTGCCCCCGACGTGGACGCGCGACCGGACCGACGCGACGAGCAGCGCGGCGCCCTCCGCCTCGGCCAGCGCCTCGAGCAGCCCGTCCGCCTCGGCCGGCCCATCGCGCGACGTCACCGCCGAGGACCCCCAGGACACCGGCACCACCGGCTCGACGACCGGACCGCTCGACCTCCTGAGCCGCCACCTCACGAGCGTCCTCGTCGTCCTCGGCCTGCTCCTCGCCGCCGCCCTCCTGCCGCTGGGGGCGTGGTGGTCGCGACGGCGGGCCCGCGCACGCGCCCGCGACGACGCCGAGCGGGTCGAGGCCGAGTGGCAGTCGCTGCTCCTGCGCCTCGGCGACGTCGGCCTCGTGCCGACGGACGGCGCCACCCCGCGCCAGGCCAGCGGCCAGCTGGGCCGCGCCGCGTACCTGACCCCGGAGGAGGACGCCGCCCTCGACCGGGTCGTCGACGCCCTCGAGCGGGCGCGCTACGCCCGGCCCGGCGCGCAGCTGCCCGACGTCACCGCGGACGCGCGCACCGTCTGGCGCGCGGCCGTCGGTCGGCGCCGGCGCGGCGACCGGCTGCGGGCGCTGCTCCTGCCCGCCGAGGGCCGTCGCCAGTGGGCGTCGCTCCTGCGCCTGCCGGGGCGCCGCCGCGACGACGCGCTCGCGTCCGAGCGCGAGGACGAGCGCACCCCGGTCGGCTGAGGCCGGCCCGGGCCCCCTCCCCCGCGCACGACGGCGGGGCCGCCTCCCGGGTGGGAGGCGGCCCCGTCGTCGGTGGTGCGCAGGACCTCAGTCGAGGTAGTCGCGCAGCGCTTGGCTGCGGCTCGGGTGGCGCAGCTTGCTCATCGTCTTGGACTCGATCTGGCGGATCCGCTCGCGGGTGACGCCGTAGACCTTGCCGATCTCGTCGAGGGTCTTCGGCTGGCCGTCGGTCAGGCCGAAGCGCATCGAGACGACGCCCGCCTCCCGCTCGGAGAGGGTGTCGAGGACGCTGTGCAGCTGCTCCTGGAGGAGGGTGAAGCTCACGGCGTCGGCCGGGACGACCGCCTCGGAGTCCTCGATGAGGTCACCGAACTCGCTGTCGCCGTCCTCGCCGAGCGGGGTGTGCAGCGAGATGGGCTCGCGACCGTACTTCTGGACCTCGACGACCTTCTCGGGCGTCATGTCCAGCTCCTTGGCCAGCTCCTCCGGGGTGGGCTCGCGCCCGAGGTCCTGGAGCATCTGGCGCTGGACGCGGGCCAGCTTGTTGATGACCTCGACCATGTGCACCGGGATGCGGATGGTGCGCGCCTGGTCGGCCATCGCGCGGGTGATCGCCTGGCGGATCCACCACGTCGCGTAGGTCGAGAACTTGTAGCCCTTGGTGTAGTCGAACTTCTCGACCGCACGGATGAGGCCGAGGTTGCCCTCCTGGATGAGGTCGAGGAAGAGCATCCCGCGACCGGTGTAGCGCTTGGCGAGGCTGACGACGAGGCGCAGGTTGGCCTCGAGGAGGTGGTTCTTGGCCTTCTTGCCGTCCTGGGCGATCCACCAGAGCTCGCGCTTGAGCTTCATGTCGATCTTCGCGCCGGAGTTCAGCTGCTCCTCGGCGAACAGGCCGGCCTCGATGCGCTTGGCGAGCTCGACCTCCTGCTCGGCGTTGAGGAGGGCGACCTTGCCGATCTGCTTGAGGTAGTCCTTGACCGGGTCGGCCGTGGCGCCGGCGGTGACGACCTGCTGCGCCGGGGCGTCCTCGTCGTCGTTGGTCATGACGAAGCCGGCGTCCTCGGTCTCGCCCTCGGGCTTCTTCGCCGCGGTGTCGCCGCTCTCCTCGTCCTCGGCTGCGAGGTCCTCCTCGAGGTCGACGGCGGCGTCCTCCGCCGGGGCCGCGGTCTTGGCGGCCGTCTTCTTCGCGGGGGCGGCCTTCTTCGCGGGGCCCGCGGCCGCAGCGGTGGCGGCCTTGCGGGTCGTCGTGGCGGCGGCGGTCTTCTTGGCGGCGGCCTCGGACGGGGCGGCCTTCTTCGCCGCGGGCTTCGCGGCGGCCTTCTTCGTCGTCGCGGTCGTCGCCTTCTTGGCGGTGCGGGTCGCGGCCGCGGCGACACCGGCGGTGTCGTCGTGGCGGACCTCGATGCCCTGGTCGCCGAGCGCGCGCAGGACGACCCGGCCGCGGGCCGGGGTCACGTCGGCGGCGCGCATCGCCTCGGCGACCTGCGTTCCGCTCACCGACCCGTTGGTCCGCCCCGCACGCACGAGGTTCTGGAGGGCCTCGTGGGAGAACTCAGGGGGGAGGGTGCTCGGTTCGGAGGGCTTCGAGGACACAGGCGACACCGACTACCTTTCGTCGCGGAGAACCGCGGGACCGGGACGCGAAGGTCGCGGTGCTGCGGTGGTGAGGGTCCGGGGAGTGGCGCTCCGGCTGATCGGTTCGACCCCATCCGGCCCGGTGCGCTCTACCATTATAACTTTGCCGGGCGCGAACCCCCACATCCACCCGTGCCGCGAGGGCACGAGCCAGCGTCGCAGCCGCCCTGGGGGCGCTGCGGCACAGCGGAACCGGGTGGGTCAGCCCTTGACGGCGAGCACTGCGCACGGCGCGTCGAGCAGGATGCGCTGCGCGTTGGAGCCGAGGATCAGCTTGCCGACGGGCGTGCGCCGGCGCAGGCCGATGACGATGAGGTCGGCGTCGGTCTCGTTCGCGACGGCGATGAGGTCCTCCGCGGGCTCGTTGCCCCGGACGAGCTGACGCACCTCCATCTCGGCGCCGGCGGCCTTCATCTCGTCGGTGGCGCGGCGCAGCTCCTCCTCCGCGGAGCGCGCGGTCTCGTCGTCGAGGCCCCCCCGGTGGGAGTTGATGACGACGAGTCGGCTCCCCCGGCCCTTCGCCTCCTCGACCGCGCGAGCCAGAGCGGCCCGCCCCTCCTTCGTCGGGACGAAGCCAACGACGATCGTCACGATGTCCTCCTCGGCGCTGCTGCGGTCAGTCAGTCGACCGTACCGCAGGCCGCGTCGGGTTCCGTGCCAAGCACGGCGCGGATGAGCGCCCCGACCTGCGCGACCTCGGTGAGGAACCCGTCGTGCCCCGCCTCGGACTCGATGGTGCTCGAGCCGGTGCCCGGACGGGCCCGGACGATCTCGTCGGACAGCCGCACGGGGTAGAGGCGGTCGGTACTGACGCCGGCGACGTGGAGCAGTCCCGGGTAGGCGCGCAGCGCGGCGGCCACCCCGCCACGACCCCGGCCCACGTCGTGGCTGTTCATCGCCTCGGACAGGACGACGTAGCTGTTGGCGTCGAAGCGGCGTGCGAGCTTGGTCGCGTGGTGGTCGAGGTAGCTCTCGACGTCGTAGCGCCCGCCCCCGCCGAGCGGGTCCTCCCCCGCCCGCGGGCGCCGGCCGAAGCGGGCGTCGAGCTCGCTCTCGTGGCGGTAGGTCGTGTGCGCGATGCGCCGGGCGATGCCGAGCCCGGTGACCGGCGAGCGGCCGGTGTCGTAGTAGTCGCCGTCCTGGTAGTCCGGGTCGTGGCGGATCGCGAGCAGCTGCGGCTGGCACCAGGCCACCTGGTCGGCGGTGGACGCGGCGGTCGAGGCGAGGACGAGCGCCCGCCGCACCCGGGTCGGCGCGGAGGCCGCCCACTCCAGGGCCCGCATCCCGCCCATCGACCCGCCGAGCACGAGCGCCCAGGCGTCGATGCCGAGGTGGTCGGCGAGCGCCACCTCGGCGGCGACCTGGTCGCGGATCGTGACGAACGGGAAGCGCCCGCCCCACGGCCGTCCGTCCGGCGCGGCCGACGACGGACCGGTGCTCCCCTGGCACCCCCCGACGACGTTGGCCGCGACGACGAACCAGCGGTCGGTGTCGAGCGGGGCCCCGGGCCCGACGAGCCCGGGCCACCAGCCCTCCGTCGGGTGCCCGGGCCCGGCCGGCCCGACGACGTGGCTGTCACCGGTCAGGGCGTGCTCGACGAGCACGGCGTTGTCGCCGCTCGGCGAGAGGGTGCCCCACGTCTCGTACGCGAGGGTCACCCCCGGCAGGACGCCCCCGCGCTCGAGCGGGAGGTCGCCGACCGACGCGAAGCGGCGGTCGCCGACGGGGTCGCCGGGACGCCAGACGGCTCCGGTCGACCGGGTCGGGGTGGCGGTCATCGATGGGGCTCCTCGGCACTCGCGCTTGCCGCGGGGGCTGGACCGCGGCCGGGTCATCACCCGGGGCACCCCACCGCGTGGAGGGTTGCCGCCCAGCAAACCGGGGTTTGGCGCTGGGACTCATGACCTGCCCCGATGGTACCGGGTACCGGCGTCCGCCACCGGCGCTCGTCCGCTCCTCGAACGGTCCGGCCCGACCCCTCGTCGTCACCCGCTCGTCCCGCTCGTCCCGCTCGTTTCCCTCGTCCTCGCTCATCCGGCACGCCCCAGCCGCTGCACGCCGGGCACCGGCCGGCCGGGGCGCAGCCCGTGCTCGACGACCCGGCCGAGCAGCTGCGCGAGGCGGTAGCCCGGCTCGACCCGCAGCGCCCGCTCGAGGGCGGCCCGCGCCACGGCGCCGTCCCCGACCTGCCACGCCAGCTGCGCCGCCGTCGTGCACACCGCGGCGACGTCGTCCGGCCGGTCGTCGGGGACCGACCGGGCGAGCGCCAGGAGGCGCTCGAGCAGCGCGTGGCGGCCCTCGGCCCCCCGCCCCGGGTGCCGCCACGACCCCATGCCGGCCCACCGCGGCACGTGCCGCTCGAGCAGCGCGACCACCACCGCGTCCAGCTCCGAGCGCGGCACCACCCCGGGCGCGACCCAGGCGATGAGGGCGTCGCGCAGCGCGATGTCGCGCAGCCCCTCGACCGCCCGGGCGAGCACCTCGGGGGGCGCCTCGGGCCGCCCCCGCTCCCCGGCGACCGGGGGCGCCAGCACGGCCGCCCAGGCCCGCACGGCCTCCCGCCGGACGCGGGTGCTGCCGCGGCGGGAGCGACGGTCGCCGGCCGGCAGCGACAGCCACGCCCCCACCTCGGTGGCCCGCCCGGCCTCGGGCTCGACGAGCCCGTCGACCGCCGCGCGGTCCGGCAGCGGGGCGTGCCCGAGGGCGACGAGCTCGGCGACGGCCGGCACGGCCTCCGACGCGGGCACCGGGACGCCCTCCGGCGGGCAGCACGTGCGCTCGCACACCGGGGAGTAGCGCCGCCCGGCCCGGACGACCGACACCTCCAGCACCTCGGCGCCGTGCGACTCGACGGCCTCGAGCAGCGCGAGGAGGAGGGGGTCGGCCTCGTGCGCCTCGTCCTCGTAGCCGACGAGGAGGACCGGGCCGTCCACCTCGCGGCGCAGCGGCCCCATGACCGCCTCGACCGTGTCCGGCACGTGGTCCGGCGGTGGGAGGTCGACGCGCGCGACGAAGTGCACGCGGCGCGCGCGGTCGAGGGCGACCACGACGACGCTGCGCGCCGGGTGGTAGCCGAGCTGGTAGGGCAGGACGGCGAGGAGCTCGTCGGGCCCGTGGACGGTCGTGGCATCGCTCATGCGGCCACGCTGCCCGGCGCGACCGGCCCCCGGTAGACGCGGCGGACGATCTGTGGACGACGAGGCGCGCACCCGTCACCTGTGGACGACGGACCCTCCCGCTCGGGCGGGACCGGGCCCGCCGACCTCAGCCGACGACGTCGCCGGGGACCGTCTGCGGGCCGCGCCCGTGCTCGCGCTCCCACTCGAGGAACTTCTCGGTCTCCTCGACGAGGGTCGTCGCGACCCAGCCGAGGACCATCGCGTCGTCGGCGAGGCCGAGCACGCCGAGGACGGCCTCGGGCAGCAGGTCGACCGGCGAGACGACGTAGGCCGCCCCGGCGGCGACGAGGCCGAGCTTGCCCATCGAGGTGCCGGTGTACTCACCGGAGCGGATGGCGGCCACCATCCGCGGGACGGCGACGGCACGGTCGCCGAGCGAGGGGCCGCCGGCCTTCGTGGCGAGCCGGATGGCGCGCCCGAGGGCGCCGACGTAGGCGAGGCTGCGGGCTCTGGCCATGGGGGTTCCTCCTGGGGTTCGCGGCGGGTCAGGCGGGGCCGAGGTGCCCGGCGACGGCCGGGAACTCGCGCTTGGCGTCGACGGCGAGACGGCGGAGCAGGATGACGTCGACGCCCGCGCCGACGACGCCGCCGACGACCGGGACGCCCCGGCCGAAGCGCGAGAGCACGCCCTTGCCGGAGCTCGCGACCAGCTTGAAGAAGACGCCCTTCTTGACGACCATCGCGGCCGGCCCGGGCAGCCGCTGGGCGGCGAGGTTGGCGAACCCGCCGACCGGGGCGGCGACCCCGGCCTTGGCGAGGAGGTCGTCGGCGTCGGCGCCGGCGAGGGTGAGCAGGACGGCGGCCCGGACCTGCGGCTGCGCGATGTCGTGGCCGCGGACGCGGGCGATGGCGGCGGTCATCCGCGTGGCGAGCGCGTAGTACGCGACGACGTTGGCGGGCAGGGCGATCGGCAGGGTGACGAAGCCGCCGAGGCCGGTGAGGAAGCCCTCGGCACCGGCGAGGCGCAGGTGCGAGCGGACGATGCCGTCGACGGCCTTCTCGACGTCGCCTCCGGCCGATCGCAGCGCGGCGTCGGCGATCTTCGCGGCGGGGTCGAAGGGGCCACGGCCGTCGATGCCGACGTCGAGGATCTGGTCGACCACGCGCACGGCCTGGCGGCCCACGACGCCGTCGTCGGCCTTCGGGTCGGTGGCGCGCTCGAGCGCGGAGCGGGTGTCGCTCACGGCGTCCTTGGTGGTGCGGCCTCGGTCGAGCAGTCCCACGCGTGGTCCTCCTGGTGCCCCGGGGCGGCCCGTCGGGTCCGCGCGTGTCCGGCTCCGGCCATCCTGCCACGCAGCCCCCTGACCTGCGGCGGCCCGGTCCGCGTCATCGGCGACGGTGGCGAGCCGTACGCTCGGCGCCATGCTGACGGGCGAGGTGGCGGTGCTCGTCGCGGGCACCGGGGGGCGCACGGTCGCCGTCCTCCACCGCGACCGGGTCGTCACCGTCCCCGCGGCCGAGGCGCCCGCGCTCGTCGCCCGGCTCGAGGCCGAGCACCACCCGCGCTGGGTCTGGTGGTCGGCCCGCGAGGCCGCCGGCGCCGTCGTCGGCGCGCGCGTGCACCTGGCCCGGGCCTGGGACCTCGCCGAGGCCCACCGGCTGCTGCACGGCAGGTGGGACGCCCCGCCCGCCCTCGTCTGGGCCGCCGCGCACGGGCTGCCGGCCGGCTCGGTGCCGGCTCCCCCCGGCGACGACCTCTTCGACCTCGTCGGCGCCGCCGACCTCCCGCCGGACGACGTCCTCGTCGACCACGCCGGGCACCTGCGCGGCGACCACGTGCGCTGGCTCGAGGACCCCGGCCACCTCGCGGCGTGGGCCCGGGCCGCGCTCGACGCCGCACGGCGCCAGCTCGAGCAGATGGGGGCCGCCTCGGCGCGGCTGCCCGCGACGACCGCCTCGGAGTCCGCCGCCGCGCTGCTCTGCCTCGAGCTCGAGCGCGACGGCCTCCCCCTCGACCGCGCGACGACCGAGGCCCTCGTCGCCGACGCGGTCGGCCCCCGCACCGTCGGGGACGCCGACGGCGTGGCCGCCCGCCGCGCCCGCGACGCGACGGTCCTGCGCCACGTGCCGGGGCGCGAGGGCACCGACCTGCGCAACCCGGTCGCGGTCAAGGAGATGCTGGCCGCCGTCGGAGTCGACGTACCGACCACCCGCAAGTGGGTGCTCGAGGCCTACCGCGAGGTCCACCCCGTCGTCGGGGCGCTGCTCGACTGGCGGCGCGACGAGCGCATCGCCACGACCTACGGCTACCGCTGGCTCGACACCCACGTCGGCGCCGACGACCGCCTGCGCGGCCGGTGGACCGCCTGCGACGGCGCGGCCGGCCGGATGACCGCCGAGAACGGCCTGCACAACCTCCCCGCCGCGCTGCGGCCCGGGGTCGCCGCCCACCCCGGCCACGTCCTCGTCCGGGCCGACCTCGGGCAGGTCGAGCCGCGCGTCCTCGCGGTCGTCAGCGGCGACGCCACCTTCGCCGCCGCCACCCGGGCCGACGACCTCTACGCCCCGGTGGCGCAGCGGCTGGGGTCCGAGCGCGCCGTCGCGAAGATCGCGGTGCTCGCGGCGATGTACGGGCAGCGCAGCGGCGCGGCCGGCGAGGCGCTCAAGGGCCTCGAGGCCGCCTACCCCGTGGCGATGGGGATGCTCGACCGCGCCTACGAGGCCGGGCGGCGGGCGGCGCCGCTGCGGACGTACGGCGGCCGGCTCGTGCCCACCGCGCGCTTCGTCGCGGGGCGCCCGCCGGGCGTCGACCCCCAGGTCGACGCCGCCCGGGGTCGCTTCGCGCGCAACGCCGTCATCCAGGGCTCGGCCGCCGAGCTCTTCAAGGCGTGGGCGGCCACCGTGCGCGCCTCGGTCCGCGACCTCGGGGCCTCGGTCGTCCTCTGCCTCCACGACGAGCTGCTGCTCCACGTGCCCGAGGAGGCGGCCGCGGAGGCGTCCCGGCGGGTCGACGACGCGCTGACGGACGCCGCCCGACGGTGGTCGGGCGGCGCGCCGGTGCGGTTCGTCGCCGACACCTCGGTGGTGCGGCGCTGGTCGGAGGCCAAGGACTGACCGGCCCCCGGCGCCGGGGTCAGGCGGTCGGGCCCGGCTGCTCGTCCTCGTCGTCCGAGACCGAGCGCAGGAAGTCCTCGAACTCCGCGCCGAGCTCGTCGGCCGACGGGATCTGCGAGGTCTCCGTGGCGAGCAGGCTCGGCCGCTCCTGGCCCTCGACGAACGCGTCGTACTGCTGCTCCAGGGCCGTGATGACCTGGCGCGCCTCGTCGCTGTTGGCGACCTCGGCGGCGATGGCCTGCTGGTTGACCCGCGCGCGCTCCACGAGCTCGTCGTTGGGGAGGTTGAGGCCGGTCGCGTCGGTGATCGCGTTGAGCGCGGCGAGCGCGCCCTCGGCCCACTCGGCGGTCGCGAGGTAGTGCGGCACGTGGACGGCGAACCCGAGGGCGTCCTCGCCGGCCTCGCCGAGGCGCAGTTCGAGCAGTGCCCCGATGGACGCCGGCACCTGGACGCGGCCGAACGGCGAGCGGGCCTCACCGATGAGCGAGTCGTCGGTGGCGTGCGCGGTCATCCCGACGGGACGCGTGTGCGGCACGCCCATGGGGATGCCGTGCGCCGTGACGACGAGCGAGACGCCGAGCATCGCGCCGAGCTCGCGGATGGCCTCGACGGTGCGCTCCCACTGGTAGTCGGGCTCGGGGCCGGTCAGCAGGTAGTAGGTCTGCCCGTCGCGGTCGGTGAGGCGGTGCAGGAGCATCGACGGGTCGTCGTACTCGAGCCAGCGGCTGGTGTCGAAGACCATCATCGGGCGGCGCCCGCGGTAGTCGAGGAGCTGGTCGACGTCGAAGGAGGCGACGACCTCGGGGTCGCCGGTCTCGAGCAGGTGCGAGCCGAGGGTCTCCTGGACCTGCCCGGCGTCGACGAAGCCGCCGAGCAGCACGAGGAGGACGCCCGGGCGCGGGGCGTCGACGGCGGTCTCGAGGCGGTACAGGGCGGACGGGTCCATCACGGGAGAAGCCTTTCACGGTGGTGCGTCGTGAGGGTGGAACGTCCCGGCGGGGCGACGGATTCCCCCGCCGGCCCGCCGTCGGTCACCCGTCGACGGCCGCGATGGCGCGCCGCACGCGCTTGTCCGAGACCGAGCCCTTCGTGCCGAGGCTCTGCGCGAAGAGGCTGACCCTCAGCTCCTCCACCATCCAGCCGATGTCGGCGACCTCGGGGGCCGCGCGACGGGCCGGGGGCAGGGACTCGAGGAGGTCCGCGTAGGCGGTCTCGACCGCGTCGACCTGCTCCTGGAGGACCGGCTCGCGCGGGTTGCCGGCGGCCCGCTCGAGCCGGTGCTGGGCCGCGCGCAGGTAGCGCTGGAGGTCGGCGAGGCGGGCGACGCCGGTGGCGGCGACGAAGCCCGGCCGGACCAGGCCGTCGAGCTGCGCCCGGACGTCCGCCCGCGCAGCGCGCGTCGAGGCCGCGGCGCTGCCCGCCGCGACCGCGTCGAGGGTGCGCCGGACCTGCGCGGCGAGCACGAGCACCGGCTCGACGGCCTCGACGACGGCGAGGACCCGGGTCGCGGCGTGGGTCCGCACGGCCGCGAGCGCCGCCTCGAAGGCCTCGGGGCTGCGGACCGGCCCGCGCACGTGCTCGGCCACGAGGTCGTCGACGGCGGCGTCGAGGCAGTCCTGGAGCAGGGCCGGCACCGACCCGTGCGGGTTGTCGGCGAGCGCGAGCTTCTGGGCGTTGCCGAGCCGGCCGAGCACGCGCTTCCAGGGGGCCGTGGTGTTGAGGAGCAGCAGGCGGCGCACGCCGGCGCGGTGGGCCGCGGCGGCCGAGCCGGCGTCGGGCAGGACCCGGAGCCCGACCGAGGAGCCCTCGTCGACGAGCGCCGGGAAGCCGACGACGGTCAGCCGGCCGGCCCGCCCCTCGAACGTCTCGGGGATGGTGCCGACGTCCCACGTCGTGAGGCCGGTGCGCTCGATCGAGGCGCCGGCGCGGGCCATCCCCTCGCGCACCGCTCCCCCGGACTGCTCGCGCAGCGCGTCGAGGTCCTTGCCGCTCGCGACGACGCGCCCGCCCTGGCGCTCGACGGAGAAGGTGACGCGCAGGTGGTCGGGCACGCGGGCGAGGTCGAACTCGGCCGGGTCGACGCGGACCCGGGTGCGCTCGAACAGGACCCGCGCCAGCTCCTCGACCATCGACCCGCGGGCGGGGTCCATCTCGCGCAGGGCGGCGGCTGCGTGGTCGGGCGCCGGGACGAAGTGCACGCGGGTCGCCTTGGGGAGCGAGCGGACGAGCGCGACGGCCAGCTCGTCGCGCAGCCCCGGCACCTGCCAGTCGAAGCCGTCGGACGAGAGCCGGTTGAGCACGGCGACGGGCACGTGGACGGTGACGCCGTCGGCGGCCTGGCCCGGCGCGAACTGGTAGGTGACGTCGAGCGCGAGGTCGCCCTGCCGCCAGGTGCGGGGGTAGTCGCTCGCCGAGACCGACTCCCCCGCGTCGGAGGTGAGGACGTCCTCGGTGAGGTCGAGCAGGTCGGGGCGGCGGCGCCGCTCACCGCGCCACCAGCGGTCGAAGTGCCGCTCGGAGACGACGTCGGGCGGGATCCGGCTGTCGTAGAAGGCGAACACGATCTCGTCGTCGACGACGATGTCGCGGCGACGGGCCCGCTCCTCGAGCTCGGCGACGCGGGCGAGGGTGCGCTGGTTGCGCTTCCAGAAGTCGTGCACCGGCTCCCAGTCGCCCTCGACGAAGGCCGACCGCAGGAAGATCTCGCGCGCGGCCTCGGCGTCGATGCCGGCGTACTGCACCGTGCGGTCGGTGACCAGGGGGACGCCGAAGAGCGTGACCCGCTCGGTGGCGACGGCCGCGCCGGCCTTCCGGCTCCAGCGCGGCTCGCTGACCGTGCACGTCACGACGTGCTGGCCCGCCTCCTCGGCCCACTCGGGGTCGATGGTCGCGACGGTGCGCGCCCACAGGCGGGAGGTCTCGACGAGCTCGGCGGCCATGACGAACTCGGGCTTGCGCCGGAAGAGGGTCGAGCCGGGGCTGATGCCGAACCGGGCCCCGCGGGCGCCGAGGTACTCGCGCTTGACCTCGTCGCGGACGCCGACGTGCGAGAGCAGCCCGGCGAGCAGCGCCTTGTGCACGGTGTCCCAGTCGGGGTCCTCGCCCTTCGCGGCGGTCGCGAGCTCGGGGTCGAGGCGGGCCTGCCGCGCCGCGCGCCGCAGCTGCGCGTGCAGGTCCTGCCACTCGCGGATGCGCAGGTAGTGCAGGTACTCGCTCTTGCACATCCGGCGGAACGCGCTGTGCGAGAGGTCCTTCTGCTGCTGCTTGAGGTAGATCCAGAGGTTGAGCAGGGCCGCGAAGTCGGAGCGCTCGTCCTTGAAGCGGGCGTGCTGCTGGTCGGCCTGCGCCTCCTTGTCGACCGGCCGCTCGCGCGGGTCCTGGATGGACAGCGCCGCGACGAGCACGAGCACCTCGCGGGTGCAGCCGAGCCGGCCGGCCTCGACGACCATCCGGGCCAGACGGGGGTCGAGGGGCATCCGGGCGAGGGTGCGCCCGGTGGCGGTCAGCCGGCGCGCGCGGCCTCGGTGGCGACCCGGGCCGCGCTCCTGCGTCGAGAACGCCCCGAGCTCCTCGAGGAGGCGCACGCCGTCGGCGACCTGGCGGGCGTCCGGGGGGTCGACGAACGGGAAGCGCGCGACGTCGCCGAGGCCGAGCGAGGTCATCTGGAGGATGACCGCCGCGAGCGAGGTGCGCTGGATCTCGGGCTCGGTGAACTCGTCGCGCGCCTCGAAGTCCTCCTCGGAGTACAGGCGGATGCACACCCCGGGCGCGACGCGGCCGCAGCGGCCGGCGCGCTGGGCCGCGCTGGCCCGGCTCACCGGCTCGATCGGCAGCCGCTGCACCTTGGTGCGCTGGCTGTAGCGCGAGATGCGCGCGGTGCCGGTGTCGACGACGTAGCCGATGCCGGGCACGGTGAGCGAGGTCTCGGCGACGTTGGTCGCGAGGACGATCCGGCGGCCGCCGCCGCGGCGGAAGACCCGGTGCTGCTCGGCCGAGGAGAGCCGGGCGAACAGGGGCAGCACCTCGGTGTTCGGCAGCCGGAGGGCGTTCAGCGCGTCCGCGGCGTCGCGGATCTCGCGCTCCCCGGAGAAGAACACGAGGATGTCGGTGGCGTCCGGGGCCGGCGGCTCCTCGGTCCACAGCTCCTCGACGGCCTGCACCACCCCGGTCACCTGGTCGCGCTCCTCGACGACGTGCTTGCCGTCCGGGCTCGTCTCGACGAGCGGGCGGTAGCGGACCTCGACCGGGTAGGTGCGTCCCGACACCTCGAGCACCGGGACCTCGCGCACGACCTCGCCGCGCTCGTCGGTGCCGAAGTGCCGGGCGAAGCGGTCGGGGTCGATGGTCGCCGAGGTGACGACGACCTTGAGGTCGGGGCGCCGCGGGAGCAGCTGCTTGAGGTAGCCGAGGATGAAGTCGATGTTGAGGCTGCGCTCGTGCGCCTCGTCGATGATGATCGTGTCGTAGCGGCGCAGGTCGCGGTCGCGCTGCATCTCGCTGAGCAGGATGCCGTCGGTCATCACCTTGACGCGTGTGGCGTCGCTGCTGTGGTCGCCGAAGCGCACCTGGTAGCCGACGGTGCCGCCGAGCTCGACCTCCATCTCCTCGGCGATGCGCTCGGCCACCGACCGGGCGGCGATGCGCCGCGGCTGGGTGTGCCCCACCTGGCGGCCGCCGGACCCGCGGCCGAGCTCGAGGCACATCTTCGGCAGCTGGGTCGTCTTGCCGGACCCGGTCTCGCCCGCGATGACGACGACCTGGTGGTCGCGCAGGGCCGCGAGGATCTCGTCGCGGGCCGCGACGACCGGGAGGTGCTCGGGATAGTGCAGCTCCGCCGCGGCGACCGCCTCGGGGGCGGCGTCGGTGCGAGCGGGCATGCCCGACAGGATAGGTCGCCCTCACCGCACCCCCCGACCCGATGCCCCCTGCTCCTGCGGCGACCGGTCGGTCGGCACGACCCGGGGCAGGCCCTTGCCCGCGGCGTGCAGACCGAGCCCCGCGGTGTAGAGGCCGACCGTCTGCGCGCCCCCGGCCCGGACCAGGCGCAGCTCGCGCCCGGCGGAGGCCACCCGGGCCCGGACGACCCGGACCCCCGCGGCCCGCAACCGTGCGGCGGCGCCCCCCGTGACGACGGGAGCGGACGGCGCGACGCCGGCCGCTGTCGGCGGCGCGAGCATGAGCCGGACCCGCGCGTCCTGCAGGCGCGTGCGGGCGGTCGCCCCCGCCCCGAGGAGGATGCGCTCCTGCGTGCCGAGCGTCCTGGCCACCGCCACGCCGTCGGGTCCCACGACCGTGCGGACCTTCGCCCCGGTGCGCAGGGCCTGCCCCCCGAAGCCGAGGGCCCACGCGCCGGCCGCGACCCCCACGTCGCGGACGCTCCCCTCGTCGTAGCCGACGAGCAGGACCCCGTCGGCGAGCGTCCCGACACCCTCGCCGACGAACCCGGCGGCCGCCAGCGGCGGCGCGACCCGGGTGGGCAGCGCGGCGAGCATCCCGACGCCGTGCCCGAGCGAGCTGGCCTGTCGCAGTGCGCGGTAGAGCGCCGAGTCGCCGATGTCGTCGTCGGCCAGGGCGCCGAGCACGCCGGCGCACCGGGCGTCGGACGCCGCCAGCCGCTCGAGGGCGGCGGCGTGGACGGCCTCCGCGTGCAGGACGGTGGCCATCTCGTCCTGCTGGGCGCCGCGGACGGCGAGCACCGTGGGGTCGGACTCCGCCCCGCCCGCCGCGACGAGCGCGGCCGCCCGCTCCTCGAGCATGCGGTAGGCGTCCCAGGCCTCCCGGTGGGCCACGACCGCGCGCTGCGCGTGCGCCTGCTCCTCCTCGAGGGCGGTCGCGTGGGCCCGCATCGGACCCGCCGCCCCGAGGAAGCGGTCGGCCGCGCGCTCGAGCACCGCCGGGGCCGTCTCGATGCGCGCCCCGAACGCCTCGCCCGCCGGCCCGTCCCAGACCGCGGCGTCGCGCAGCCGCACGAGGTCCGCTGCGGTGTCGGCCAGCCGCCGGCCGGTGGCCTCGCAGGCAGCCGCGACCGCCCGCACCGCCTCGGCCGACCCCTCGACGGGGGCGAGGGAGGTCACCACGTCGGACCACCGCCGAGCCCGCGCGAGACCCCGGCCTCGGTGTCGAGGTAGGCCCCTCCCGCCCCGGCCGCGGACTCCCCGAGCACCGTCAGCGCGTCGGCCAGCCGGAGCCGGGCGTGGCGCCACCCGCCGAGCAGCTCCTGCGCGGCGGCGCCCGAGCGCCCCGGCCCGAAGGCCCAGTGGTCGGCCGCGGGGTCGCCCATGAGCGCCAGGACCTCGGCGAGGTCGACGAGGCCCTCCCCCACCTGCAGCACGGAGCGTGCGTCCACCCGGTACGTCGTCATCCCCCGACGCTAGGCCGGGTCGGCGTCCCGCCCGCCGGGATATCCACAGGCTCCGGCGGGCGGGACGGCGGGTCAGCCCTGCGTGGCCCCCACGAGCTCGGGCGCGGCGTCGCCGGCGCCCCCGCCCTGGGCCGCGGCGAAGCCGGCGTCGAGGTCGGCGAGGATGTCGCCGATCGACTCGATGCCGACCGCCAGGCGCACGAGGCCGGGGGTGACGCCGGCCGCGAGGCGGTCCTCGTCCCCGCCCTGGCTGTGCGTCGTCGACGCCGGGTGGATGGCGAGGGAGCGCACGTCGCCGATGTTCGCGACGTGGCTGTGCAGCGACAGGCCCTCGACGAACCGGCGCCCGGCCTCGATGCCCCCGCGGATCTCGAACGCGAGCACCGCGCCCGCGCCCTTCGGGGCGTACTTGTCCGCGAGCGCCTTGCCCGGGCTGCTCTCCAGCGAGGCCCACCGCACGGACTCGACCTGGTCGTGCTGCTCGAGGTACTCGGCCACCCGACGGGCGTTCTCGAGGTGGCGCTCGAGGCGCAGGCTGAGCGTCTCGAGGCCCTGCCCGATGAGGAAGGCGTTGAACGGCGAGACCGCGGCGCCGAGGTCGCGCAGCAGCTGCACGCGCGCCTTGAGGATGTAGGAGAGGTTGGCGCCGAACGGGCTGCCGACGCCGAGGTCGGGGCCGAAGCGCAGGCCGTGGTAGCTCTCGTCGGGGGTGTTGTAGTTCGGGTAGCGCTCGGGGTCCTTCGTGTAGTCGAAGGTCCCGCCGTCGACGATGACGCCGGCGATCGAGGTGCCGTGGCCGCCGAGGTACTTCGTCGCCGAGTGGATGACCACGTCGGCGCCCCACTCCAGCGGCCGGATGAGGAACGGCGTCGCGATCGTGTTGTCGACGACGAGCGGTACGCCGACCTCGTGCGCGACCGCGGCGACGGCCTCGATGTCGAGGACCTCGGCCTTGGGGTTGGCGATCGTCTCGCCGAAGAACGCCTTGGTGTTGGGGCGGACGGCGTCGCGCCAGGCCTGCGGGTCGGTGTGGTCCTCGACGAAGGTGACGTCGACGCCGAGCTTGCGGAAGGTGTACTTCAGCAGGTTGACGGTGCCGCCGTAGAGGGCCGCGCTCGAGACGATGTGGTCGCCGGCCTCGGCGATGTTGAGCAGGCCGAGCGTCGTCGCGGCCTGGCCGGAGGCGACGAGCAGCGCGCCGACCCCGCCCTCGAGCGCCGCGACGCGCTGCTCGACGGCGTCCTGCGTGGGGTTCATGATGCGCGTGTAGATGTTGCCGAACTCGCGCAGCGCGAAGAGGTTCTCGGCGTGCGCGGTGTCGTTGAAGACGTACGACGTCGTCTGGTAGATCGGCAGGGCCCGGGCGCCGGTGGCGCTGTCGGGCTGCTGGCCGGCGTGCACCTGGCGGGTCTCGAAACCCCACTGGGACGGGTCGGTCATCGGTTCGCTCCTGACTCGTGGGTGCGACCGACCGGCTGGCCGGGCGCACGCGGACGTGTGCTCGGCGGGGTGCCCGAGGGCTCCCGCGCTTGCGTGCGACGGGTGCCGCACGCCTGGTCCTCACCCGGGGCACCCCACCGCGGAGGAGGGTTGCCGGCCAGCGAGCCGGGGCTTGACGCTGGCGCTCATGACCTGCCGCGAGGATACGCCGGGCTGCGCACGGGGTCAGCCCCCTCCCCGACCCCGTCTCACCCCCCGAACGCGGCAGGATGGGCGCATGACCTTCCACGCCGACGAGTACAAGGCCGCCGCGGGCCGCTACCGCGCCGGGATGCCCTACCGCCGCACCGGCCGCTCCGGGCTCGACCTCCCCGCCATCAGCCTCGGGCTGTGGCACAACTTCGGGGACGACGTGCCGCTGGAGCGCCAGCAGGCGACCCTGCGCCGCGCGTTCGACCGCGGTGTCACGCACTTCGACCTCGCGAACAACTACGGCCCGCCCTACGGCAGCGCCGAGCGCAACTTCGGGACCCTCTTCGCGCGCGACTTCCGCCCCTACCGCGACGAGCTCGTCATCAGCTCCAAGGCGGGCTACGACATGTGGCCCGGTCCCTACGGGCAGGGCGGCGGCTCGCGGAAGTACGTCACCGCCTCGGCCGACCAGTCGCTGCAGCGCACCGGCCTCGACTACTTCGACATCTTCTACAGCCACCGCTTCGACGAGACGACCCCGCTCGAGGAGACCTGCGGGGCGCTGGACTCCCTCGTGCGCTCCGGCAAGGCCCTGTACGTCGGCATCTCGTCGTACTCCGCGCAGCGCACCCGCGAGGCCGTCGAGATCCTGCGCGCGATGGGCACGCCGCTGCTCATCCACCAGCCGTCCTACTCGATGCTCAACCGCTGGGTCGAGGAGGAGGGCCTGCTCGACGCCCTCGGCGAGACCGGCGTCGGCTGCATCGCGTTCTCCCCGCTCGCGCAGGGGATGCTGACGAACAAGTACCTCAAGGGCATCCCCGCGGGCTCGCGTGCGGCGCAGGGCAAGTCCCTCGACCCGGCGCTGCTCTCGGACGTCGCGCTCAAGCACATCCGGGCGCTGGACCGGATGGCGAAGGCGCGTGGCCAGTCCCTCGCGCAGATGGCCCTCGCGTGGGCGCTGCGCGACCCCCGCGTCACCTCGGTGCTCATCGGCGCGAGCTCGGTCGAGCAGCTGGACGACAGCCTCGACGCCGTCAAGAAGCTGCGCTTCACGAAGGACGAGCTTGCGAAGATCGACAAGCACGCGCAGGACACGGGCATCAACCTGTGGAAGACCTCGAGCGACAAGTGAGTTGAGGACCGACATGAGCGACGACTACATCCCCTCCCCCTCCGACTGGGTCCGCGAGCAGGTCTCGACGATCGACGAGACCGGCGACACCCGCTCGGTCAGCGTCCAGGACCGCCCGGTCGTCATGCTGACGATGCGTGGCCGCAGGACCGGCGCCCTGCGCAAGGTCCCGCTGATGCGCGTCGAGCACGACGGCACCTACGCCGCGGTCGCGAGCAAGGGCGGCGCCCCCGAGCACCCCGTCTGGTACGGCAACCTCCTCGCCGACCCGACCCTCACGCTCCAGGACGGCACCGAGTCCTGGGAGGCCGTGGCCCGCGAGATCGACGGCGCCGAGCGCGAGGAGTGGTGGGAGCGCTGCGTCGCGGCCTTCCCGCCCTACGCGGAGTACCAGACCAAGACCGACCGGCTCATCCCCGTGCTCCTCCTGGAGCGCAAGGACGCCTGAGGCCTCCTCGCTCCGGCCGCCGCGTCAGTCGGCGGTCGGGGCGACGCCCTCGGACGCCTGCGCGCGGGCGCCGCGCTCGACGCGGCGGAACCACAGCAGGCCGAGGACCGGCAGGACGAGCGGCACGAAGCCGTAGCCCTGGCCGAAGTGCGACCAGACCGTCTTGTCGGGGAACGCCGACGGGTCGAGGTAGGACGCCAGGCCCACGAGCAGCACCCCGGCGAGCTCGACCGCGCAGGCGACGATGCCGACGCGCACCCAGCGCCCGCCCTTGGCGAGGCACCAGGTGGCGAGGACGTAGACGACGGCGGCGAGCGCCGAGAGGACGTACGCCAGCGGGGCGCGGTCGAAGTACTCCGTGATCTGGAGGACCGACCGGCCGGTGGCGGCCAGGGCGAGCACCCCGTAGACGACGACGAGCAGCACGCCGGGGCCGCCGAGGGCCCTGCGGTCGCGCGGGGTGGGGTCAGTCATAGAACATCCAGATCTGGGCGAGCCGGGCGGCCATCACGCCGACGGCGAAGGCGCCGACCGCGATCGAGCCCATCGCCCAGCGGGACTTCTCCTTGATGGCGAGGAACGCCGTCCCCGGGGGGATCACCGGCAGGCTCACGAGGTAGGCGATGTACGTCGCCCGCTCGGCCGCGTCGGTGATGTGCCCGATGCCGACGAGGCCGGCGACGAGCAGCACGACCAGCGCGAGCTCGAGGAACCCGGCGATCCCGAGCAGCAGGTCGTCGATGAGGCGGTCCCGGACGGCGTAGACGATCGCCGCGCCGCAGAGGACCACGGAGAGGCCCACGACGACGTACGTCAGCGCTGCGATCACCCGGTCATGCTAGACGGGGCTCCTGCGCCGACCGGGCGGGTGCCCACCCCACGCGCCGGGTCGGGGTGCGACACTGCGGACATGGCAACGGCGCAGCTCGGTGACGTGGAGATCGCCTACGAGGTCGACGGGCCCGACGACGGGGTGCCGATGCTCCTCGTCATGGGGCTCGGGACGCAGCTCGTCGGCTGGCCGCAGGACCTCGTCGACGGTCTCGTCGCGCGCGGCTTCCGGGTCATCCGGCACGACAACCGCGACATCGGCCTCTCGAGCTTCACCCCCGGCCCGCCGCCGGCGCGCTCGGCCGTCGTCCGCAGCTTCCTGCGCCCGGGCTCCGGCAACGCCGACTACCTGCTCGCCGACATGGCCGACGACGCCGCGGCCCTGCTCGACCACCTCGGCGTCGGGGCGGCGCACGTCGTCGGGGCCTCGATGGGCGGGATGATCGCGCAGCAGCTGACGATCGACCACCCCGAGCGCGTGCTCAGCCTCACCTCGATCATGTCCAACACCGGCAGCCGCCGGCACGGGCGCGTCCACCCGCGGCTGCTGCCGACGATGGCGATGTCCTTCACGCAGCCGCGCCCGACGGACGAGGAGGAGGCGGTGCGCCTCGGCGTCGAGGGCTGGCGGATCATCGCCGGGCCCCTCTTCGACGAGGAGGAGATGACCGCGCAGGTGCGGGCGGCGGTGCGGCGCAGCGTCAGCCCGATCGGCACGGTGCGCCAGCTGCTGGCCATCCTCGACAGCCCCGACCGCACCGAGCGGCTGCGCGAGGTGCGGGTCCCGACCCTCGTCGTGCACGGGCTCGCCGACCGCCTCGTCCAGCCGAGCGGTGGCATCGCGACGGCCCAGGCGGTGCCGGGCTCGCGGCTGCTCATGTTCCCCGACATGGGTCACGACCTGCCGCGCTCGCGCCGGGCCGAGATCGTCGACGCCATCACGCAGAACGCGGCCCGCACGGCCGAGGTGCCGGCGGGGTCCTGAGGCCCGTCCGTCGCGGTCAGCGCAGGCAGGCACCGACCGCGTCGACGAGCAGCCGCACCTCGTCCTCGGTGACGACGAGCGGCGGGGCCAGCCGGATGGTCGAGCCGTGCGTGTCCTTCGCGAGGACGCCGCGGGCCATCAGCCGCTCGCACAGCTCGCGTCCCGACGGGCCGCCGGGCGAGACGTCGAGGCCGGCCCACAGGCCGCGCACGCGCAGGGCGTCCAGGCCCTGGCCCACGAAGGGCCGCAGCCCGTCCTCGAGCAGCACCCCGAGCCGGGCTGCGCGCGACTGGAACTCGCCCTCGGCGAGCATGGTGCACACCTCGTGGCCGATCGCGGCGGCCAGCGGGTTGCCACCGAACGTCGAGCCGTGCGACCCCGGCGTGATGACGTCGAGCACCGCGTGGTCGGCGGTGATCGCGGAGACCGGGTAGAGGCCGCCGCCGAGGGCCTTGCCGAGGACGTAGACGTCGGGGCGCACGTCCTCGTGGTCGCAGGCGAAGGTGCGGCCGGTGCGCGCGAGCCCGGACTGGACCTCGTCGGCGACCATGAGCGCGCCGGCGGTGTCGCAGACCTCGCGGACCGCACGCAGGTACCCCTCCGGCGGGATGACGACGCCGCCCTCGCCCTGGACCGGCTCGAGCAGCACGGCGACCGTCGTGTCGTCGACCGCGGCGCGCAGGGCCTCGACGTCGCCGTAGCGAACGGTGCGGAAACCCGGTGTGTAGGGGCCGTACTCGTCGCGGGCGACCTTGTCGTCCGAGAAGCTGACGATGGTCGTCGTGCGCCCGTGGAAGTTGCCCTCCATGACGACGATGCTCGCGGTGTCCTCCGGCACGCCCTTGACCCGGTAGCCCCACTTGCGGGCGACCTTGAGGGCGGTCTCGACGGCCTCGGCGCCGGTGTTCATCGGCAGGATCGTCTCGTGCCCGGTCAGTCCGGCGAGGGCCTGGGCGAAGGGGCCGAGCTGGTCGTTGAGGAAGGCGCGGCTGGTCAGGGTGAGCCGGTCGAGCTGGGCGTGCGCGCGGGCCCGCAGCCGAGGGTGGCCGTGGCCGAAGTTGAGCGCCGAGTAGCCGGCGAGGCAGTCGAGGTAGCGCCGCCCCTCCACGTCGGTGACCCAGGCCCCTTCGCCGTGCGCCAGCACGACCGGCAGCGGGTGGTAGTTGTGCGCGGCGTACCGCTCGGTGAGGGCGGTGTGCGCGCCGGAGTCGAGTGGGGTGCGGTCTGACGTCATCGTCGAGCCTCCTTGCCCTCGACCCTACCGAGGCGGGCCGACGCCCACCGGGAGGCCGGGACGGAGGTCGTCGGCGTCACGCCGGTCCGGGAGCCACCACGAGGTAGACCGAGGCGGCGAGCGCGACGACGACGGCCGCCAGCTTGTCGGCCGGGAGCGAGGACCCGAAGTGCAGGCGGTCGACGAGGAGGATGCCGACCTGGAGCAGGACGATCCAGCCCATCGTCACGACAGCGAGCTCGGCGTAGCGCAGCGACGACGCGTAGACCCAGAAGAGGACGACGAACGCCACGACGCCGCCGACGAGCGCGACCGGGCTGCCGTCCTCCGCCCAGTGCTTGGCGGCGACGGCCCCGAGGAGGTCGAGGCCGGCCAGCACCGCCATCGCCACCAGCGCGACGACCGGCAGCGGCCAGGCGTCGGGGACGGGGAGCAGCGGGACGGAGCGGATCGAGGGCATGGCGGTCTCCGAGGGCGGTCTGGGCGACCCGGGGCCGGTCGCCCCTCGACCGTCAGGAGGCGGCGCCCCTCACCGGTGATACCCGCCGGGCGTCAGTGGTCCCAGACCTCGGCGATGCGCGGGGCGATCCGTGCGCCGTGGACGCGCGCGGCCTCGAAGGTCTCGGCGCCCCGGGTCATGTCGAGCGGGTTGGCGCCCATGGCCCAGAGGTCGCGTGCGTCGGGCACGATCAGCGCGGTGCGGCTCTCGGCCTTGAGCGGGCGCAGCTGCATCCGCGGCAGGTCGCGCAGGTGCGGGCCGACCGGGTACGGCGAGAGGACGAGGATGCGGCGGTGCCCGCGGGCGAGGTCGACGTTGGCGATGCTCCGCAGCCCGCCGTCGACGTAGCGGCGGCCCCCGACCTCGACGGCCGGGAAGACCCCGGGGACGGCGCAGCTGGCGGCGACGGCGCGCTCGAGCGGCACGCCGCCGCGCCCGTCGAAGACGACCGAGGTGCCGGTCTCGGCGTCGACGGCGGTCACGAGGAGGCGACCCTCCGGCCACGCCTTGCCGACGAGGCCGAGACCGACGGTGCCGAGCCACTCCTCCTCGGTCGGGGTGGCGGCCTCCAGCGCGGCGCGGGCGACGACGGCCCGCCCGCCGCGGCGGTCGGGGCTGAGGGTGGAGCGCACGTAGCGCCCGGCGTCGGCCGGCCCGAGCCGCCCGTAGCTCGTGAGCGGCGCGCCCTCGCGGATCCGGTCGAAGGCGGTGTCCTCGTCGGTGCCGAGGCGCAGGTGGGCGGCGACGATGGACCCGGCGGAGGTGCCGACCATCGTGTCGGCGGTGCGGACGTCGACCCCGCCGTCCCGCAGGCCGAGGACGATGCCGGCCTCCCAGGCGATGCCGGTCGCTCCCCCGCCCGCGAGCACGAGGGCCCGCTCGACGCCGTCGGCCGGTGGGGTCCACTCCTCGAAGTCCGCGCTCGTGGGGTCGGCGACGCGGTGGGTGCCCTCGGGTCCCGGCTCGAGGGAGCCCTCGAGGGAGTGCTCGGCCGGGTCGCTCGGGTCGGACTGCTCGCTCGGGTCGCTCGGGTCGTCGCCCGCGGCGGGGCCCGGCGCGGTGCCGCGCGCGTCGTCGGAGGTGCTCACGTCGTCCATTGTCGGTGGTCGGGCCCGACGGAACCACCTCCGCCCGTCGTGAAGGTCGTCACCGGACGAAACCCCGGGCCTCAGGCCACCTGGCCGGAGCGCAGCCGGCGCACCGCGTCGAGCGGCAGGGCGACGAGGTCGTCACCGACCCGCACCTGGCAGCGGACGGCCCCGACGAGCTCGACCTCGCCGACGAGACCCGCCCACGGACCGACCGACACCTCGACCTCGTCGCCGACACACGGCGGCTCGGCGACGGCCCGGGGCGCGAGCGCCGCCCGGCGCAGGTCGGCGAGCTCGGCCGCGTAGCGCGGGGGCATGGGGGCCGGGCGGCCGCGGTAGCTCCACGTGAAGAGGTGGGCGGCGTCGAAGGTGCGCGAGCAGCGGCCACAGGACATCACGCGTGTCGGCGCGCGGTGGCGGCTGCGCTCGTGCCCGGCCGGGCAGCGCCCCACCCAGTCACCGGGGACCCGGGGCGCGTCGGCGGGCACGCACCGCTCCCCCGAGCATCCGATGCGCACCGCGGTCGAGCGCCACACCTCGTCGTGGCCGTGCTCGGGGCCGACGAGCGCGTGGGCGATCTCGTGGAGGAGGGTGTCGCGCACCTCGTCCTCCGAGTGCAGCCGGGTGAGCGGCGCGCTGATACCGATCTGCCGACGCCCGAAGCGGCACACCCCGGCCCGCGTCTTCGCGCGGTCGGCGACGACGCTCCAGCCGTCCAGCCCGTGCTCGCGGACCAGCCGTCGCCCCATCGCCAGCGCCTGCTGCAGGTCCATCGCCACCTCCTCGGTCGGTCTCGTCGGGACGAGCCTAGGCAGCGCCACCGACAACCGGGCCGCGCCACCCCGGGCCGTCACCGCTCCTGTGGACGACCCGCGACCCGCGCTGCGGCTGTGGACGACGAACGGATCAGTGCGTCGCTCCCGGCCGCCCGGCCCCGGCCCGTGCCTAGTCTCGACCCCGGCGCGCCGAGGGGTGAGCGCCCGAGGCGCAACGACGCGCCGGGAGAAGTGGAAGGGGTACCCATGTCCGCCACCACCACCGCGAGCAGGCCCTCCGGCTCGGGCCTGCTGTCGCTGCTCGACCGCCACCACACAGTGGCGCCGCGCGACTACAACCGCTGGCTCATCCCGCCGGCGGCCCTGGCCATCCACCTGTGCATCGGGCAGGCCTACGCCACGAGCGTCTACAAGGCCTCGATGGTCGCCCACTTCGACAGCTCGCTCACCGCGGTCGGGCTGATCTTCTCGATCGCGATCGTCATGCTCGGCCTCTCGGCCGCCGTCCTCGGCACCTGGGTCGACCGCGTCGGGCCCCGCAAGGCGATGTTCGCGGCGGCGTGCGCGTGGTCGCTCGGCTTCCTCGTCGGGGCGCTCGGCATCGCGACGAGCCAGCTGTGGCTGGTCTACCTCGGCTACGGCGTCATCGGCGGGATCGGGCTGGGGATCGGCTACATCTCGCCGGTCTCGACGCTCATCAAGTGGTTCCCCGACCGGCCGGGGCTCGCGACGGGCCTGGCCATCATGGGCTTCGGCGGCGGCGCGATGGTGGCCTCGCCGCTCTCGCGGCAGCTGCTCTCGTTCTTCGACCCGGAGTACGACCCGTCGGTGTCGTCGTCCCTCGCGAGCGGGCACGCGCTGACGATGCTCTTCGTGAGCCTCGCGGTCGTGTACTTCCTCGTCATGATGATCGGCGTCACGAACGTCCGTGTGCCGGCGCCGGGTTGGGCGCCCGAGGGCTTCGACCCGTCGACGCTGTCCGACAAGAGCGAGCTCATCACCGACCGCAGCGTCTCGGCGGCCAACGCGATCCGCACGCCGCAGTTCTGGCTGCTGTGGGTCGTGCTGTTCTGCAACGTGACCGCCGGCATCGGCATCCTCGAGCAGGCCGCGCCGATGATCCAGGACTTCTTCCGCAGCTCCGACGGGACCTCGTCCGTGGCGGTCGCGGCGGCCGGCGGGTTCGTCGGCCTGCTGTCGCTGTTCAACATGGCCGGTCGCTTCGTGTGGTCGACGACGTCGGACAAGATCGGTCGCAAGCCGATCTACATGGTCTACCTCGGCGTCGGGATCGTCCTCTACCTCGTGCTCGCGCTCATCGGCTCGACGGCCACGGCGATCTTCGTCCTCGTCGCGGCGATCATCATCAGCTTCTACGGCGGCGGCTTCGCGACGGTGCCGGCGTACCTGCGCGACCTCTTCGGCACCTTCCAGGTCGGCGCCATCCACGGTCGGCTGCTCACCGCGTGGTCGGCGGCCGGGGTCGCCGGGCCGCTCATCATCAACGGGTTCCTCGACGCCGCCGGGACGCCGGGCAAGCTGACGGCGGCGGACTACCGTCCGGCGCTCTTCACGATGGTCGGGGTGCTGGCGGTCGGGTTCGTCGCCAACCTCCTCGTGCGCCCGGTCGCGTCGAAGTTCCACGAGCCGGAGGGCCGGACGACCGCGGCGACCGAGGAGGTCGTCGCCGACGAGGCCGAGGGCTCGACGGCGCGTGGTGGCTCGCTGCGGGTGTACCTGTCGTGGGGCGTCGTGCTGCTGCTCCTCGCGTACGGCGTGGTGCAGACTGTCCTCACGGCGGCCAAGCTCTTCGCTTGACGGGCTGTTCCCCCTTCTCCGCGCGACCTGCGGGGCTCCGGGTGCCACCGCACCCGCACCCCCGCAGGTCGCCGGGAGAACAGGCCCGCTGGCGCCCGCTGGCGGCGCGGGACCCTGCCCTCCGGCCCGTCAGCTGCCGTACAGGCGGGCCTTGGCCTCGCGGACGGTCAGCGTCACCGGGTCGCCCTGGAGGTCGACCTCGCCGGGGATGTCGATCCACCCGCTGCCGCCGACCCGGAACTGACCGGTGTAGACGATGTCGACGCGCACCTGCTGCTGGCCGGGACGGGTGTAGGTCTGCACCACGGAGCCGTCGGGGTAGGGGCCACCGAGGTCCGTCGTCGGGCCGAGCGTGCGCTCGCCCAGCCGGTAGGTGACCGACTCCAGGCGGGGTCGGATCTCCACCCGGTGCCCGAGCAGGGTGGCGGGGTCGGGGCGGTCGATCTCGTCGGGACCGAAGCCGGCCTCGGGGAACTGCACCTGGAAGTAGGTCGGGAGGTTCACGAGCGTGACGTCGCCCTCGGGCTGGATGTTGACCGTCGGCTTCGTGAAGTCGGTGTCGCGGAACGCCTGCCGGATCATCGCCATCGTCAGCCCCGGAGTTGCACCCGGCACCAACTGTGGAAGGCAGGTCACACCCAGGGTCTCCCAAGGCGACGGGGGATCACCATCTGTTGAGGCCGTTCGGCGCCAAACGAACATCGCCGGACCCGCCCCAATCGCCGGATTCGTCTCGGAGCAAGGGATGAACGAAGCTGCGCAAAGGTTGTCTGCGCCTTCCTCCCCTGGCTCGTGTTGGCCACAGACGGAGGCGAGCCCGTACTCGTACTTGGGTCCTTTGGAGCCGGGCAGCTGCTGGCTCGCGATGCGCTCAAGGTCTGATCGGAACAGGTTCACCCGGACGTTGGTGTCACCCGTTTCGCCTCCCCACCCATCCGCCGCCACCGCATCGGCATGACCGACAGCAATCAGGCAGACAGTCGTCGCTGCTATTGCGAGATGCCGTCGATTAACCATCGGTCCTCCCGCCATAGCAGTCGAGCCGCGCGCTTGAGCGCTTCTGCTTTCTGCTGATCAACCGCGGCCCCAGACGCGTCAACGATGTCGACACTGCGTTGCTGCAGTCGCATCTCGAAGACAACCTGAGTCTTGCTGGCGCTTAGGCGTGTCAGTTGATCAATTTCGACGGGAGTAGCGGCATATCGACGTCCCTGGGCTACTAGGTCTGTCGCTTCAGACCTGAGATTCCTACACGTCACGCAGTTGCTGGTCGCCAACCCATCAAGTAATCCGGGGTCCGGCGCCATCCACGCCTTGCCCGACGAGTCCAGGTAGTAGCGCAGCATCGCCTCGGCACCGGCGGGGGTCTGCTCGCGGGCCGCCGCGGGGATCTGCGGCCCGCTCTCGCTCGGCGTCGGGCTGGCACTCGGCGAGGCCGACGGGCTGGGGCTGGCGGACGTCGCACCCGCCGTCGGGGTCGGCGACGGCTCGCCGCTGCCCGACGCGTCGCACCCGGTGAGCAGCAGCGACCCCAGCGCGACACCGGCGACGACCCAGCGCGTTCCCCTCGTCATGCCTGCCTCTCCGGGCGCCCCCTCGGCGACCTGAGCACAAGGTACCGAGCATCGCGACGAAGAGCACCCGGTCATCCACAGGCCCGAGCCAGCGCCGCGGACGCGTCAGCGCGAGCGCGCCACGATCCCCTCGGCCCGCTCCGCGACCCAGCCGAGCAGCGGCACGAGGTGCCCGGCCAGCTCCTCGCCCATCGTCGTCAGGCTGTACTCGACGCGCGGCGGGATGACCGGGAAGGCCTCGCGGTGCACGAACCCGTCGGCCTCGAGCGTCCGCAACGTCTGCGCGAGCATCTTCTCGCTGACGCCGTCGGCCCGCCGCCGCAGCTCGCTCCAGCGCAGCGGCCCCTCCGTCAACGACACGAGGACGAGCAGGCCCCACTTGCTCGTCACGTGGTCGAGCACGGTCCGGCTCGGGCACCCGGCGGCGATCACACCATCGGGGTAGATCGCCCGCAGGTCGCTGACCTCGCCACTCACCGTCACGTGAGTACCTTACTCGAAAGTGCGTACTGTCCCTGGGGAAGCACCTCCCCCACTGCCCGGTTGCACCCGTCGACCCCGCACCACCCCGAGAGGACACATCCCATGACCATCGTCGTCACCGGCGCCACCGGCCAGCTCGGCCACCTCGTCGTCGAGTCCCTGCTGCGCCGCGGAGCCTCCCCCGCCGACGTCCTGGCCACCGGTCGCGACGCGGACCGCCTCGCCTCCCTCGCCGGCCTCGGCGTCCGCACGGCCGTCGTCGACTACGCCGACACCGAGTCCCTCCGCAGCGCGTTCGAGGGCGCCGACCGCGTCCTCTTCGTCTCCGGCAGCGAGGTCGGGCAGCGCATCACGCAGCACGGCCACGTCGTCGAGGCCCTGCGCGCCGCGGACGTCGGTCTCGTCGCCTACACGAGCATCGCGGGCGCCGACACCTCGACGATGCAGCTCGCCGCGGAGCACCAGGCGACCGAGCAGATGCTCCGCGACTCCGGCGTGCCCTTCGTCCTCCTGCGCAACAGCTGGTACCTCGAGAACTACACCCCCCAGATCCCGACCTACCTCGAGCACGGCGCCGTCGTCGGTGCGGCGGGCGACGGGCGGGTCAGCGCCGCCACGCGGGCCGACTACGCGGATGCGGCCGCCGCCGTCCTCCTCGACGCCGACGTGACCCCCGAGACGGTCTTCGAGCTCGGCGGCCCGACCTTCTCGCTCCCCGAGCTCGCCGCCGCGGTGGCCGACGCCTCCGGGCGCGAGGTCGTCTACCGCGACGTCCCGGAGGAGGACCTCGTCGGCATCCTCGCCGGCGCCGGCCTGCCCGAGCCCTACGCCCGCGTCCTCGCCGACTCCGACCGCGGCATCGCCCGCGGCGACCTCGAGGTGACGAGCGGCGACCTAGAGCGCCTCATCGGCCATGCCCCGACCTCGATGCGCCAGGCCGTCGACGACGCCGTCGCGGCGCAGTCGTGACCACGCCCCTGCTCGGCGTCACCGGCTCGACCGGCGCCGTCGGCGGCCGCGTCGCCCGTGACCTGGCCGACCGAGGCCTGGCCCAACGCCTCGTCGTCCGGGACGCCTCTCGCGCACCGCGACTCGACGGAGCCGAGGTCGCCACCGCGTCCTACCGCGACGGCGACTCGATGCGCGCCGCCCTCGACGGCGTCGAGGTGCTGCTCTTCGTCTCGGCGTCCGAGTCCGCCGACCGGATGACCGAGCACGCGACCGCCGTCCGGGCCGCCGCCGAGGCCGGTGTCCGCCACGTCGTCTACACCTCGTTCCTCGGTGCCTCCGCGGACTGCACCTTCACGCTGGGCCGCGACCACTGGGCGACCGAGGGGCTGATCCGCGAGAGCGGGATGGCGCACACGTTCCTGCGCGACAGCCTCTACCTCGACTTCCTGCCGCTCATGGCCGGCGAGGACGGTGTCATCCGCGGCCCGGCCGGCGACGGCCGCCTCGGTGCCGTCGCACGCGAGGACGTCGCCCGCGTGGCGACGGCCGCCCTCCTCGACCCCGCGGCGCACGCAGGTCGCACCTACGACCTCACCGGCCCGGAGGCCCTCTCCTTCACCGAGATCGCCGCGACGATCGCCGACGTCACCGGCCGGGACGTCACGTTCCACGACGAGACCGTCGAGGAGGCCTACGCCTCGCGCGCGCCCTACGACGCGCCCGGTTGGCAGCTCGACGCGTGGGTGTCGACGTACACGGCCGTCCATGCCGGCGAGCTCGACGTCGTGACCGACCATGTCGAGCAGGTCACGGGAAGGGCGCCCACCTCGTTGCGGGACCTGCTGTCCCGCGGCTGACGTCGGCGCGCTGAGCGTCCGCAGGTATCACCGGGCGTCGCCCGCACCTCCTCCTCACCAGACCGGCAGCGGGTGCCGGTCCGGTGAGAGGAGCTCACGATGTTCGGCGAGGACTTCAAAGACAGGGCCGCCGCAGCGGCACGCAGCGTCGACGGCCGGGTCGACGACGGCCAGTGGGGCGTCCCATGGGCGCTCAGCGCCGACTCCCCTCTCTGGGACGTCAAGAGCCCTGTCGTCGACCGGCTCGCCGAGGAGTTCGTCGACCTCCAGATCGGCCACCAGCACCAGCTGGTCACGGCCCTCGAGGAGCTCGTCGACACGATGTCGTCGCTGCCCGAGGTCGCCACGCAGCTGCCGCCGCAGGTCGTCGGCCGCCTCGAGCAGCCGGACGGGTCCCCCACCGCCCGCGTCCAGGTCGCCCTCGAGGTCGCGGCGATGTCGACCGCCGACGCGCGGGCGGCGTCCGGCATCACGTCGAGCGACGGCAGCTTCGTCCTCACCGTCCCGCAGGCCGCCCGTGCCGGTGACCGCGATGTCACCCTCGTCGTCACCCACGGGGCGGGCGTGCACCGGGTGACGGACGCGCTCGAGCAGCTACGCCCCTCCGGCACCCTCCCGCCCGTGCGCCTCCCCGAGCCCGCTCCCGCGCTGTCCACCGACCTCGTCGCCGCCCTCCAGTCAGTCGCCGAGGCCTCCCCGTCGAGCGGCCCGGTCGAGACCCACTCCACCCCGGCCATCGCCGTCGGCGAGGACGAGTGCCAGATCGTCTTCCGCAAGGACTCCTCGTCCGACCGCTTCCCGTACGGCGTGCTCTTCCGGCTCACCGACCCCGCCCTCAGCCAGCCGTCGGTGCGCTTCCACCTCCCGAACCGCGACCGCGACGAGCGCGGCTCCTCCCTGACCTACTACGGGCCGCACTCCCCCGCGGCGCGTGTCGCGGGTGCGGTGAACCGTCTGCGCTTCCAGCTGACCGAGCGCGTGCCGCTGGACCGCCCCCTCGACGTCGAGGCCTTCCGCGAGGGGCTGGCCGTCGAGCGCCCCTGGGGCGGCATCCCCGTCGCCGGCTCGCTGTCGGTCGGCTACGTCGTGCAGATGGCGCAGCGCTGGACACCCCTCGGCCTCGCGCTCGGCGACCTCGTCTACTCCCTGCCCCTCGCCCCCGGCGAGCAGCAGCGGATGGCCGTCACCGAGCGCACCTCGACCTCCACCGTCATCGAGTCCGAGCGCGTCGACTCCGCGGAGCAGATGAGCTTCGCCGAGCGGGACGACACCTCCGCCACGGCCACCTTCGCGTCGGCCTTCAACGAGGTCGCCTCCGGCGGTTCGCACTACGACACCGAGGCCAGCTCGTTCTCGGTGGCCGCCGCGGTCGGTGGCGGCGGTGTCTTCCCGTTCGGCTGCGTCGCCGGCGGGGTCGCGACGAGCTTCGGCACCTCCTCGAGCTCGGGCAACACGAACACGTGGATGAGCGGTGCGCGCAGCTCGACGTCGAACGCCGCGCAGGCCACCCACTCCTCGGTGCAGCGCCAGGCGGCGGCCCGCCGCACCTCGTCGCGCACGGCGATGCGCCTCGCCAGCGCCCACGAGAGCACCGAGGTCGTCACCAAGGTCATCACGAACCACAACAAGACGCGGGCGCTGACGATGCAGTACTGGGAGGTGCAACGGCTCTTCGACGTCTCGACGGTCGTCGAGGGCGTCAACCTCGTCTGCCTCGTGCCGCTCGAGATCGTCAAGTTCCTCCCGCCCGGACTCCCCCCGCGTCTGACCGACGCCCCCGACACGCGCGACGAGGTGCTCGACCGCTACGGCCGGATGCTCACCCACGCCGACGTCCTGACCCGTGTCGTGCCGGCCCGCCACCGCCGGGGCCTGACGCTGCTGACCGACTTCGCGTCCAACCCGTCGACCGCGGTCGCCGACCAGTCCGCGGCGACCGTCGAGACGCTCGACCTCGCCCTCACCGGAACGTTTCTCGCGACCGACGAGGTGTCCGTCACGGTCCTCGGACCGCGCGGCGTGCGGGTCGGCCCGATCCGGCTGGAGGGTGACCCGTCGTACGACCTGCCCACGGGCCCGAACGCCTTCGCCTCGGAGGAGGCCCTCTTCGGGGCCCTGCGCACCGCCCGCCGCGCCACCGGCGCCTCGCGCACCTGGACGGCCTCGGTGACGCTCCCCCCGTCGATGGCCCGGCAGGACGTCGTCGGCTTCGAGGTGCGTCGCCGCGCCGCACGGCTCGACTACTCCTTCGCCCCACCGGCGGTCGCCGACCTGCGCATCGCCGGCGTGGTCCTCGGCAGCCTCGGCGAGCAGGCGCTCAAGGCCGCCTTCGAGAAGCCGTCGGTGTCCAAGGCCTTCGCGGCCGACCGGGTCGAGCGCGAGCTCGGCGGACCCCTCGTCACCGCGTTCTCCGCGCAGCTGCCGGCGGCCACCAGCGGTGGCTCGGCGGTCCAGGTCGTCGGCCGCGGCTTCCCCGGCGCCGTCGAGCTGCCGGTCTCGGCCTACCCCGTGCCGGCGCGGGGCATCCCGCCCGTGCTCTCCTACGCCTCGGTCCTCGAGATCGAGAAGACCTTCCAGTGGGTCGTGCGCAACACGATGACGTGCAGCGTCGCCGTGTTCGCCTCCCTCACAACGGAAGAGCGCGCCGTGATGCTCGAGCGCTACGAGATCGGGCTGCCCCCGGACGCCGAGGGGCGCCCCCGCCGGGGCGTGCCGCTCATCTCGTGCATCACCAACAACGTGCTCGGCTACTTCGGTAACTGCATGGTGCTGCCGTTCATGATCCCGGCCGAGATGACCATGGCCACCGGCCTGACGAGCGCGCAGGTGCAGGACGCGCTGACCCGGTTCCACACCGACGGCTTCGACCCGCCCCGCTCGACGATCGCGCTGCCGACGAAGGGTGTCCTCGGCGAGGCCGTGCTCGGGCACTGCCCGTCCGCGGAGAAGATCGACCTCACGCGGTTCTGGAACTGGCAGGACAGCCCGGGCGACAGCGCCCCGGAGATCGCCGCCGTCGGCGCCCCCGGTCAGTCGCTGGCCGGCGCCCTCACGGCGCCCAACACGCTCACGGGCCTCACCCCGCAGATCCAGAACTTCTCGATGGCGCCGGTCGCCGCCGACACCACGCTCGCGGCGGCGCTCGTCGCAGCGGCGAAGGAGCAGAAGGGCTTCGACGTCGGCGCGCTGACGAACGCGGGCAACCTCACGACGCTCGGTGGCAAGACCATCGACACCGGTGAGGCCGCACGCAAGGACGCCCTGGCGTCGGCCACCCAGCTCGCCGTCAAGGCGATGGAGACCTCCGCCTCGCTCTACACGGGCAAGAAGGCCGACGAGAAGAAGACCGACCCCACGAAGCCCGAGAAGAAGCCCGACGAGGACCCCGACCCGGGCCCCGCCGAGCCGCCGCCCGCCCCGAAGCCCGCCCCTCCGGCGACCGCGACCGTGCACTTCGCCCTCGACGAGGACGACCTGGCCGTCGGCCCGGCCCCCGCGGACGTCACGGCGCTCGACGCCGTCGTCACCACGGCGAAGGCCGCCGGGGTCACCGGCGCCGTCGTCCGCGGGTACGCCTCCCCGGAGGGCACCGCCTCCCACAACGCCGACCTGGCCCACCGCCGCGCCGACGCCGTCATCGCCCACCTCGCCACGCAGGGCGTCACCGCCACCCGTGCCGAGGGCGGCGTCCTCGCCGGGGCCCCCGGCGACTACCCGAGGCTGCGGCGCGCCGACGTCGCCTTCCAGTACTGACCAGCGAAGGGACAGACACCATGACCACGACACCGGACGCCGCGGGCGACGCCCTCGTCCTCGCCCTCACCGAGGTGATCAGGGGCGCGACCAGCCCCGAGATCCAGCAGGCCCAGGCGATGCTCCTGCGGCGGCTCGCGACCCAGGGCGACGTCATCCCGTCGCGGGTCCCCGCGCCGCGGAACATCACCGAGGTGGGCGGCTACCTCAACCTCCTCGAGTGGATGCACGAGGACCGGATGCGCACCGACACCATCGGCTCGGCGCTCGGGCTCGCCACCGAGTCCCTCGCCGACCTGCCGAGCACCTCGGTCCCGCCGCTGCGCCTCACCGCCGTCGCGACGCAGCGGCCGGACGGCCCTGCGGGGGGCGGCGTCCCGCTCTCGGTCGCCGTCCGCGAGGACCTCGCGGGACCGCTCGTCGCGGCCCTGGCCGACCTCGCCGGCATCGGTGGGATGCTCCCGCTCTGGGGCCCGGCCGCGGCCCTGCCGGCGCCCCCCGCCGGGACGTCGGGTCCCCCGGACCCGATGCCGTGGCTCGGGCGCGAGGTGTGGGTGGCCCCGACGGTCGTGACCACCGAGCCCGAGACCGACCCGGTCGTGCTGGGGCGCTCCGCCGCCGACGTCACCCCGGGGTACCGCCTCGGCGTCAAGGTCACCGCCGGCTCGCCCGGCTCGGTCACCGAGCAGTGGACGGCCCTCGCGTGGGACGCCGTCGGCCGCGGCTTCGTCGAGCGCGACCTCGGCGACGTGGCCGCGGTCCCGCTCGAGACCGTGCTCGCACCGACGACGTTCCGCTGCCGACGGGTGCCGGTGGCCCCGTCGGGCCGCGCCGACCACGCCTTCGCGCGGGTGCGCTCGGTGGCCGGTCTCGTGCCGGGCACCAGCCGGCTGGGTGACGAGCTCGCACTCGTCTGGTCCGGCAACGACATCGCCCGCAGCGCCTACGCCTCGATGCTCGACCGGGTCTGGGACGGAACGGCGTTCGCTCCCTGACCCGGTCGGGCACCGGTCCCGGGCTCAGGCCACGCGGGCCTGCGGGGAGTTCTGCGCGGTCATCGCGGGGTCGCGCACGACGGAGTCACCGAGCGCGTCGTCGATGGCCTGCATCGCCGACGGCTCGAGCGTCACGCCCGCGGCCTTGACGTTGCTCTCGACCTGCTCGGGCCGCGAGGCGCCGACGAGCGCCGCAGACACGTTGTCGTTCTGCAGCACCCACGCGATGGCCAGCTGCGCCATCGTCAGGCCGGCCTCGTCGGCGATCGGCTGCAGCTTCTGGACGCGGGTCAGCAGCTCGTCGTCCATGAAGCGCTTGATCATGTCGGCGCCGCCCTTGTCGTCGGTCGCTCGCGAGCCGGCGGGCGGGGCCTCGCCCGGCTTGTACTTCCCGGTCAGCACCCCCTGCGCGATGGGGCTCCAGACGATCTGGCCGATGCCGAGCTCCTTGCTCGCCGGCACGACCTCGTCCTCGATGACGCGCCAGAGCATCGAGTACTGCGGCTGGCTCGAGATGAGCTGGACACCGAGGTCCTTCGCGAGCGCGTGCCCGGCCCGGATCTGCTCGGCCGTCCACTCCGAGACCCCGATGTAGAGGGCCTTGCCCTGCCGGACGACGTCGGCGAACGCCTGCATCGTCTCCTCCAGCGGCGTCTCGGTGTCGTAGCGGTGGGCCTGGTAGAGGTCGACGTAGTCGGTCTGCAGGCGCTGCAGGGAGCCGTTGATCGACTCCATGATGTGCTTGCGCGAGAGGCCGGTGTCGTTCTTGCCGCCGGGGCCGGTCGGCCAGTAGACCTTCGTGAAGATCTCCAGGCTCTCGCGCCGCTCGCCCTTGAGGGCCTCGCCGAGGACGGTCTCCGCCTTGGTGTTGGCGTAGACGTCGGCGGTGTCGAAGGTGCTGATGCCGTGGTCGAGGGCGGCGCGCACGCACGCGGCGGCCGCCTCGTTCTCGACCTGTGACCCGTGGGTCAGCCAGTTGCCGTAGGTGATCTCCGAGATCTTGAGACCACTGTTGCCGAGGTATCGGAACTCCATGACCCCACAGTAGGAGGGGTCCGCCCGCTCGAGCTCGACAGGTGCGGGCGGACCCCCTACTCGGACGGAACCGGGCCCGGGGACAGGACGGTCGGCGGCGCCGTGGTCGAGGAGGCCCCGGGCGAGGACACGACGGTCCGGACCGGGGCGGGGGCCTGGGCGTCCGCGGAGGCGGCCCCGCCGGACCCGAGGTAGAAGCCGAGGAGGCCGGTGGCGATCGCCAGGACGATGCCCAGACCGGTGAGCAGGCGCGGACGCGTCCCGTAGAGGCCCGCGGGGCCGGGCACGGCGACGCCGTAGTCGTTCTCCCAGAAGCTCCAGCCCTTCGGCGCGGGCGGCCACCCGGGCTCCGGGCGCCACCCGGGGTCGGGCAGCCAGCCCTCGGGCATGGGGGGCCAGGTGGGGGGCGTGACGAAGCGCATGGTCAGGCGGACGCCTGGCGCTCGGCGCAGCACAGCTCAGCGAGGCGCTCGGCGAGACCGGGGACGACGTCGAGGCCGACCGGCTCCATCGCCGCCTCGGCGCCCCCCGTGCCGAGCACGGTCCCCCGGCCGATGCGCGCCAGCAGGGAGACGGCGTCGAGGCCGAAGTCGGCGCGGTGCAGGTCCTCGCGGGCGATCTCGGCGACGGCGAGCAGGGAGACGTCGTCGTAGGGGCCGGAGCAGGTGGAGCGCAGCACGTGGACGCGGACGGAGCCGGCGCCCGGCGCCGCCGCGAGGGCGCGTCGCGCCGTCGCCACGAGCAGCCCCGCGACGTGCTGGCGGTACAGCTCGGAGCGGTGGCCGGCCGATGCACGCCGGATGGTCAGCGTGCGGGCGGCACCCATCCGCACCTCCTCCGCCGGGAGGACGTGCTCGCCGGGGGCGAGGACGGCGACCTCGAGGACGGGACCGGCCGCCCCGAGCGCCGCGGCGCGTGGGCCGGACTCGCCCGCGAAGACGCCGTTCACGTGCTCGGTGACGACGGTGGGGTCGTTGGCGCACAGGGCGTTCCACCACGCGTCGAGGCGGCGCTCCTCCGCCTGCACGCGCTCCTCGGCGGCGCGGCGCGCGATGTCGATGTCCGCGTGGGCGAGACGGCGGGCGATCTGCGCGGCCTGGCGGCGCTTCGACACGTCGAACCACGGCACACCGCGGACGGCGGCCTCCGCGTGACGGGCGACGATCGTCGACTCGTCGACCCGGTCGGGGCGCGGCCCGCAGGGGCGCTGGGCCGGGGCGAACCACGAGCGGTGCACGGACGTCAGAGCGTCCTCCGCGTCGAGGATGGACTCGGCGAGGGCCGACTTGGCGGCCGTGGCGTGGGTGAGGGTGAGGCGACCCGCACCGGCGTCCTGGGCGGCCTGGTGCTTGAGGGCCACGGATCCCGTGGCGAGGGGCGTCGAGGAGCTCGTGGTGACGTCACCATCGGACTCGGCCGTCCGCCCCGACGACCGCTGCGAGAAGGTCTCGCGAAAGGCCTGGCCCGACACCCGGACGACGGCTCCGTCCACCGTGACGACTGACACGCTCACCTGATCTCCTTTGCCGGGGTCCGTCCCGTTGCTCCTCGAAAAGTAGTGACCCAGAGCAGTTCTCGACCGTCACTTGACCAATCCTTTACGAAGCCGAGAGTGGCGCTTGACGGACACCGTTGTCACCCTCCTCCGAACGGTGGAGGGCGACTGTCCGAGCATCCGATGGACGCGTCCCGACGGCCCGTGCTGTCATCGGTCCTACGGATTCCGCACCCGTGGAAGCGACCCCGCCGACCCACGACCGGGAGCAGGATGGTGGGGTGCCCGCGTCGCTGCCGCTCGTCCCGGAGAACCTCCGGTCGCTGCGCCACTACCCGCGCGGCCACCTGACGGGCGACGTCCTCGCCGGGCTCCTCGTCGCCTCCCTCGCCGTCCCGCAGTCGCTCGGGTACGCGGCGGTCGCCGGCGTCCCGCTCGTCGTGGGGCTCTGGACGTTGCCTCCCGCACTGCTCGCCTACGCCGTGTTCGGTTCGTCCAAGGTGCTTTTCGTCGGTCCGGTCTCCACCGTGTCGGTGCTGTCCGGGTCCATCGTCCGGGTGCTCTCGGGAGGCGACCCCGCGGCCGCCGTCGGGCTGACGTCGGGGCTGGCCCTCGTCGCCGGCGTGGTCCTCGTCGTGGCAGGTCTCCTGCGGCTCGGCTGGGTCGCGCAGTTCCTCAGCGAGCCGATCGTCACGGGGTTCGTCGCCGGCCTCGTCGTGCTCATCGTCGTCGGTGAGGTGCCGGCGCTGGCCGGTCTGCCGGCTCCCGTCGGCACCCTCGGCGACCGCCTCGTCGCCCTCGTGCGCGGAATCGGTGGTGCCGACGGTCCGACGCTCGCCGTGGGCGCCGTCGCCCTGCTCGTGCTCTTCGGCGGTCACCGCCTGGCACCACGGGTTCCGTGGTCGCTCGTGGTCCTCGTCGGCGGCGTCGTGGCGGCCCGGTGGGCGGGTCTCGCCGAGCTCGGCGTGCGGACGGTCGGCGCCGTACCGAGCGGCCTCCCCGTGCCGCGGCTGCCCGCCGTGGACCCGCACCTGCTGTCCGGGCTCGTGACCGGCGGGGTCGCGATCGCCGCGGTCGCCGTGGCCGAGGGGCTGGCCGCCGTGCGCCTGTTCTCCGCCGAGGACGTCGACGCGCGCACCGACGACCGTGAGCTCGTCGCCCACGGCGCGGCCAACCTCGCCTCCGGCGCCTTCGGCGGGATGGGGGTCGGCGGCTCCCTGTCCAAGACCGCGGCCAACGCGAGCGCCGGGGCCTGGACGCAGCTGAGCGGCATCACGGCGGCGGTCGCGACGCTCGGCTTCCTCGTGGCCGCGACCGGCCTGCTGGCGGACCTGCCGCGCACCGTCCTGTCCGCCGTCGTCATCCGGGCCGTCTGGGGGCTCGTCCACCCCGGCGCTTTCGCCCGCTACCGGCGGGTGCGCCGCAACGACTTCGTCGCGGCGGTCGTGGCGCTGGTCGGCGTGCTCGTCCTCGGGCCGCTCAACGGGCTCCTCGTCGCGGTCGCGCAGTCGGTGCTCGGGCTGGTCTACCGCTCGGTGCAGGTGCGCGTCGACGAGATGGGGCGGGTCGAGGACGAGAAGGCGGCCTGGGGCTCGCTCCGCTCGGACCCGACCCGACGCACCTACGCCGGCGTCGTCGTCGTCCGCCCCGACGGACCGCTGTTCTGGGCCAACGCCTCGACGGTGCTCGCGCAGGTGGAGCAGCTCGCCCTGCGCCGCCGGGACCGCGACGGCGGCGCCACCCTGGTCCTCGACCTCGAGGCCACCAACCAGATGGACTCGACGACCTGCGACCGGCTGGCCCACCTGGTCCGCTCGCTGCGCCGCAAGGGGGTCGACGTCCACCTCGTGCGCGTGCTGTCCGACGTGCGCGGGGTGCTGGAGCGCTCCGGTCTCGTCGACGAGCTCGGGCCCCACCACCTGTGGCACTCCATCGCCGCGGGCGTCAAGGCCGCCCGCTCCGGATGCGAGGCGTAAACGCTTCCACTAGAGTCCGGCCGTCCTGCTCCGCTCGCACCGTCGCGAGCCCCGGCCCCCGGCCCGGCGCTCGTTCCGCGCCCCTCTCCCCCGGAGGTCCCCCGGTGTCCGTCCCCGTCCGTCCGCACGCGCTGCGGGTCGCCCGCGCCCGGCTCGTCCTCGTCGGCCTGCTCGCCCTCGCCCTGGGGATGCTGCCCGCCGCCCCCTCGGCATCCGCCGCGACCGCCACCAACAACCCGGCCTTCACCGCCAACGTCATGGCCCCGCTGTGGGTCGACGCCTCCCAGTGGCCGACCTTCGAGTCGCAGATCCGCACGGCCCGCGAGTACGGCGTGGACGCCGTGAGCGTCGACGTGTGGTGGGGCAAGGTCGAGACCACGGACCAGGTGTTCGACTGGTCGTACTACGACACGATGTTCGCGAAGATCAAGGCCCAGGGCCTGAAGATCGTCCCCATCCTGTCCTTCCACCAGTGCGGCGGGAACGTCGGCGACACGTGCAGCTTCCCGCTGCCCACGTGGGTCTGGTCGAAGTACACGGGCCGGACGCTCAACGGCGTGACGCTCGACGGCAACGGCCTGAGGTACCGCAGCGAGCAGGGCAACCTCTCGAGCGAGACCCTCCAGGTGTGGGCCGACCCGCTCGTCGTCGGCGAGTACGCGGACTTCGCGACGGCCTTCAAGAACCGCTACGGCACGACGTACGCCAACGACCTCCAGGAGCTCAACGTCTCCCTCGGTCCCGCCGGTGAGCTGCGCTACCCGTCGTACAACGCCCACGACAGCGGCACCGGGTACCCCACCCGCGGTGCGCTGCAGTCGTACTCGCCTCTCGCCGTCGCGTCCTTCCGCTCGGCGATGCTCACGAAGTACGGCACGCTCGCGAGCGTCAACACCGCGTGGGGCACCTCGCTGACCTCCACGAGCCAGATCACCCCGCCCTCGGACGGAACCGGCTTCTTCACCTCCAACTCCTACCGCGCCGTGAAGTACGGGAAGGACTTCGTCGACTGGTACAACCAGAGCCTGGTGACCCACGGGAAGACCGTCCTCGACGCCGTGTCGGGGGCGCTCGGGTCGTCCTTCGGCAACGCCCCGCTGGGCTACAAGGTCCCGGGCGTCCACTGGGCGATGACCAACCCCTCGTACCCGCGGGCGGCCGAGGTCGCCGCCGGTCTCGTGCAGACGTCGGTCGACATGGACGCCGCCGCGACCGGGCACGGCTACACGAAGGTCGTCGGCCTGGCGAAGCAGGTGGCCACGACGCGCCAGGTCGTCCTGCACTTCACCTGTCTCGAGATGACCAACACCTACTCCTCGCCGGCGTGGTCCGGTGCGCAGGACCTCGTCTTCTGGGTGGCCCAGCACGCCCAGTCGCTCGGGGTGACGATCAAGGGCGAGAACGCGCTGTCCGGAGGGGTCGCCACGAACGCCGGCTGGGACACCATCGTCAACGCCTTCGACTACGCCCCCTACACCGGCCTCACCGTCCTGCGCGTCGGGGACGTCTCGTCGGGACTCGGGATGTCGCGCTACGCCGCCTTCATCGCCCGCTACCGCCAGCGCGTCACCGTGCACTACGCGGAGCCCGCCTCCGCCACGGGCTACACGATGCACCCGTGGAACGGCCTGACCGGCGACCGCGCGATGACCTACGAGGGCTACCTCAACGGCCGGCACTGGTGGAGCACCACCGTCCAGGGCACCCCGACGTTCAACTTCGCCTTCGTCAGCTCGGGCGGCGCCTGGGACGGGGCGACCCGCTGGTACCCGGCCTCGTCGACCCACGTCTACGTGCTGCCGGGCTCGACGGACGTGGCGATCACGCGGCCCTAGCGCACCCACGCCCCGGTGGCCATGGCCCGGTCGGGCCATGGCCACCGCTCGTGAGCGGCAGTAGGTTCGGGGCCTCGGTCGTTCCCGTGCGGGCCGGGGGTGCACGGTGGGTATCACGCGGTGTCGTGCGGGCTCCTCTCCAGCAGGTCGTCGGCTCCGCGATCCGGCCGGCAACCCCCGAGGCCGGGTCGCGGACCGGAGCGCCCGATGAGCCACCGCACCGTCCCCGGCCTCCCCGACGCCGGCAAGCTGCACCCCTACGACCACCGGCCGCGCGAGGACGACCTCGTCGTCGACCTCGTGCGCCCGCAGGACCTCGTCGCGCTGACCGTCACCGTGCGCGGAGCGACCCTCGAGCCGCCGGCCGACCCCGGGGCCGAGGGCGCGCACGCGGTCGTCGTCGCGGGCCCCGACGCCACGCTCGTCGTCGACCTGCCCTTTCAGCACGCGCACGAGGAGGCGTCGTACGAGGCGAGCGCGGCGCCGCAGCCGGACCCGATGCACCCCGACCGAACTCCCCCCGCTCCCCCGGCGACCACCGTCGTCCTCGCGGCCGGGCGCCCCGCGCGCTATCGACCGGCCCGCGGCAGCCGGCTCGTCTTCCGCCTGCCGGAGGGCGGCCGCATCCCGCACACGACCGCCGGCATCCTCGGGGCCCTCCCATGGCTCGATGCCGTCCTCCACCCGCGCGGCGCCGCGCCGGGGCGCCGACCCGCGCCCTACCAGCTGCCGAGCGGGAGGCTGCGGCTCGACCCGGCGCTCGAGCTGCCCCTCCCGGGTGGGGTGTTCGCGGTCCTCGGCGCCGAGGGGGTCACGATCATGCGCCGCGGCAGCGCCGGCACGGTCGTGCCGGACGAGAACACCGTCCGGGGCCGCACCGCGCTGGCGGCCAACGACCGGCTCGTCGCCGGCTACGCGAGGACCCACGGCATCCGGCTGGTCCGTGGGCTCGACCGCGCGGTGCTCGGCGGCCGCGTCGGGGAGCTGCTCGACCCCTCCGCCCGCGGCCTCGGGGTCTTCCGTCGGGGGACGTACAGCCGGAGGGCGAATCCCGACGAGACCTCGATCGAGGCGCCGTTCCGGCTCCAGGTCTCCCCGACCTCCGAGGGCCACTGGGTGCACGCCGCCACCCCGGTGACCGCCGGCGACGCCACCGGCCACGTCGAGCTCTGGCACACCCGGCTCGACACGGGCGCGCGGACCGAGGCCGACCTGCTGCGACCCGGCAGGCCCGCCGACGCCGAGACGCGCGTCGTGCGTGCGGTCTGGGCCCGCGACCGCGACGACCACCCCGTCTCCGTCTGGCGCGACCCCGGCGCCGACGACGCCGACACCAAGCCGCTGGGCCCGGACACGGTGACGAGCGCGGGGGCGTCGGCCGACCCGTTCCTCGGCTCGCTCGACCGGGCGGACCGGCACCGGCTCGTCCGCCAGACCGCCGAGGTGTGGCCGGGGAGCGGTCGCCGCCGGATCGACCCCGTGCCGGTCGGCGCGGACCGGCTGTGGCTCACCGCACTCGGGGCGTGGCTCGACCTGCACGGCCACTGGGACACGCAGCCGTACTCCGAGCAGGGCATCGCGTCGGTCCTCGCCTGGGACCACGTCGCGACCGCCGGCCGTGACCAGTACGTGCGCGTCGTCTACCCCGGCTACCTCTTCCCGCTCGGCCAGCCCACCGTCCGCGTCAAGCTCACCCAGCGCAGCATCCGCCCGCAGGCCGACCCGCGCGCGGGGCTCGTGCAGCGGCAGTTCCTCGTCGTCATCGACCCCCACCGCGACCACACCGCCGTGCACGGCCTGCCCTGGACGAGCACCCGCATCGCACCGGGTGCCACCCCGGCGCTCGACCCGCCGGGTGACGACACCATCCCGGGGCTGACTGCGTCACAGGCGTTCTGGCCACGCGTCGTCGGCCAGACCTTCTCGTGGCGGGTCGACGGCGTCGACCGTGACGGACGGCCGCAGAGCCAGCCCGTGCCGATGGTCTGGGTGGCGGAGCACGTGCGGGCGGCTGCCGACCTGCGCGCGCTCGAGAAGGGGTACGCGCAGGACGCGCGGCGCATCATCGACCTCGGCGGCCAGCACGTGGCCTTCGCGCCGGCCGGGCACGAGGGCGACTCCCGGGTCGAGACGCGGACGCTGCGGCTGCTGGGCACCGCGCGGCAGGGCGGAAGCACCCCGCGGATGTCGACCGCCGACGTCGTGCTCCCCGCCGCGCAGGCGGTCGCCGGGACGGGCGCGACCCGCATCACCTACTTCCCCGAGTACCGGACCCGCGGCTTCACGCCCGGCAACGCGGGGCGGGTGTGGGCCTCGACGCTCCTGCCCGGGCTGGACTCGACGGCGGAGTACCGGGACGACCTCGCCACGACCGGCCCGGCGCTGGACGAGCCGCAGGAGCTGCCGCGCATCGGTTTCGGTGGCGCGCCGGGTGACACCGGGTCCGACAGGGCGGGCGGCTTCGTCCAGCCCAACCTCACGGTGGCCGGCCTCTCGCAGGTGCGAGGGCCGGTCGGGGACCTCGCCTCGGTCGCGGCGGGGACGTTCGACCCCGCCGCGTTCCTCGGCGACGCGCTCCCCAAGCTCTTCGGCCTCGTCGAGCTCGTCGACCTCCTGCCCGCGACCGGCCCGCTCGCGCAGGCGCCCGCCCTCGTGACCGAGGCGCTCGACACCTTCTCCGCCATCGAGTCGGAGGTCCAGCGTGCGGTCGCGGTGGCGCAGGATGCCGCGGGCTCGGCTGCGGCGGTGCGCGACCGCGTGCAGGGGTCCGGCGGGGCCGCCCTGGCGGAGGCGCAGGCCCTCCTCGACGACGCCGAGGCCCTGGCCACCGCCTTCGCCGACCTGCTGGTGTTCGTCGGGGGCCTGCCCGCTGCGCTGGCCGGTCTCGACACGGGGTTCGTGGCGTCGGCCCTCGACGCACCGAGCGGCCTCAAGCAGCGGCTGACGGTCGCCGCGACCGCGGCCCGTGCGCTGTCGCGGGCACCGCTGCCGATGATGCCGCGCTCCCGGCTCACGCAGACCGCCGACGCGCTGACGCGGCTGGCGGCGTCGGCCGACCTGCTCGCCGACGTCGTCGGGGTGCTGCAGGGAGTCGACCTCGAGCGCAAGGAGATCAGCTTCCGCTTCGAGTGGACGCCGACGCTCGAGTCGTGGCCCAAGGGCGAGGCGCCGCTCGTCCGGCTGGCCCCGGACTCGCTCGTCATCGCCCTCGCCGGCACGCTGCGCGCCTCCGCCGCGCCGAGCGTCGAGGTCCTCGCCGAGCTGCGCGACTTCTCGCTCATCCTCTTCGCGTCGGAGCCCCTCGTCACGATCCCCTTCGAGCGGTTGGGGTTCCACGGGGGGACGAGCGGCAAGGCCGAGGTCGACGTCGTCATGGGCGACATCGTCTTCGGCGGCTTCCTGTCCTTCGTCGAGACGATCAAGGACCTCATCCCGCTGGACGGCTTCTCCGACCCACCGAGCGTCGAGGTCACCCCCCAGGGGCTCACCGCCGGGTTCAGCCTCACCCTGCCGAACCTCGCCGTCGGCGTGTTCAACCTGTCGAACATGTCCCTCGGCGCCGACGTCCGGGTCCCGTTCCTCGGCGAGACGATCAGCTTCGGCTTCAACTTCTGCACGCGTGAGCGCCCCTTCGTCCTCTCGGTCGTCTTCCTCGGCGGCGGTGGGTGGTTCCTCATCCGCCTCTCCCCCAAGGGTCTCGAGGTGCTCGAGCTCGGGCTGGAGGCGGGCGCGTACCTCGCGGTGGACTTCGGTGTCGCGTCGGGCTCCATCTCGGCCGCCATCGGCATCTACATCCGGCTCGAGGGCGAGAAGGGCTCCCTCACCGGCTACTTCCGCCTGCGCGGCGAGGTCGACGTCCTCGGTCTCATCTCCGCCTCGATCGAGCTGTCGATGGAGCTCGTCTACAGCTTCACCACCGGCAAGATGATCGGCCGCGCGCGCATCACCGTCGAGGTCGAGGTCCTCTGCTTCTCCGCGAGCGTCAGCATCGAGGCGGAGCGCCAGCTCGCCGGGTCCAACGGGGACCCGAGCCTGCGCGACGTCGTCCTCGAGGCCGACGGCACCGCCCCCGCCTGGGACGACTACCTGCTCGCCTTCGCCACCGAGGAGGTCCCGGCATGAACGCCGAGTGGTTCACCGCCATCGCCCTGCCCGTGTCCGTCGCCGACGACGCGCCCGCCCACGTCACCGTCTTCGTCGCGCCGACGCTGCGCCCCGACGACGACGGCGCCGTGCTCGGCGAGTTCGACCTCTTCCGCGACTGGGCCGCGGTCCTCGCCGACGGCGTCGAGGTCACCCTCGTCGACCAGGACGGCGACATCCCCGCCACCGTCGACCTCAACGGGATGGATGCCGCCCTCTGGCGCAGGGCCTTCGGCGAAGACACGCCGGTGCGCGCCAACCGCGTCCCCGAGTGGCGCGACCGCGACTGGCGCACGTTCGCCGCGAAGGACTGCGCCGACATCGCGAAAGCCGTCCACCTCGCCACCGTCGCCGCGGACCCCGTGAACCCGGTGACGCCCTCCGAGCACCCGCTCCTCCAGAACGTGCTCGGAATCGTCAACGAGGCCAAGGCCATCACCTGGGACGGACGGGGCGGCCACGGCGACCGGGGCCGCCGCTCCCCGCGGTACGACGAGTCCAGGCTCACCGCCTACCTCGACCGGCAGCTGCACGGCGGCGCCGACGGGGCCTGGACGACTCCCGCCGCCGGGACGTTGCCGGCGACCCCGGCCGGCGACGTCGGGACCGTCCTGTGGCACCTGCACCTCGCGCGGCGCTTCTACGAGCGTCCCGAGAGCCAGGCCGAGCACCAGGTCCTCGCCGACCCGCCCGACCGGGTGGAGCCGCTCGAGCCGCCCGCGCCCGAGTTCCACGCTCGCGTCGGAGCCGCCGGCGACCACCCGCTCTTCCTGCGCCGCCTCGGGCTGCTGCTGCCCGTGCGGTCCGACCCCTCCCGCCTGCGCCGCAGCCAGTGGCTGGCCGCGGTCGTGCGGACCCGTGGTGGTGACGACGCCTGTCGCTCACCGCGACTCGCCGTCGGTGCGCTGCGCGACGGGTCCTTCGTGCCGCAGCCCAACCCGGACGACCCGGCCATCTGGTCGGAGGGCGCGCTGACGCTCGGCGACCCCGAGGTCTTCGACGTCGTCGACGTCGACCCCGACGGCTCCGCCATCAAGGCCGAGCGCTTCCTCACGACGATGCCTCGGCTGGCGCTCACCCAGCTCCAGGAGATGCCGGCGGACGCCGCGTCACCGGCGCTGCGCGCCACGGGGTTCACGGTGACCCGGCGCCGACAGGCCGGTCGGGGGCTGACCCAGCTGACCCGGCAGGAGGGGTACCAGGCCGCGCTCGAGACCCCGGGGCCACCGTCCCGGATGCCGCTGCTCCACACGCAGGACGTCACGCGGGGCATGCGGGTCGAGGTGTGGGACAGCGTCTCCCGCGCATGGCACTCGCTGCACTCCCGCCGGTCGACGCTCCGGGTCGACGGCGAGGAGGTGTACGTCGACGAGCCGGGCGAGGGCTTCGTCCAGGGCACGAGCGCGACGGAGACCCGCGGGGTCGAGGGCGGCGCCGTGCACGTCCACGAGGCGATGTTCGGATGGGAGGGTTGGAGCCTGTCCGTGCCGCGCCCCGGCAAGCAGGTGCGGGGTGTGCTCGAGGACGCACCCGGTGGTGGCACCCACGTGGCCGAGACCGCCGAGCCGACGCCCACCACGCCGACCGGGCGCGAGCCGCACCCCTTCGTCGTCACCCACGAGTACGCCCCGGGCACCCTCCCGCGGCTGCGGTACGGGCGCGACTACGGCTTCCGGGCGTGGGGGGTCGACCTCGGCGGCAACGTCCGGGCCCACCACGTCGGTCCGCGGTCGCCGGAGCTCTTGGAGGTCGCCGAGGCCGCCACCGCGCTGGCCCCGTTGTCCGACACCGCTCTCACGCGCCGGCTCAGGGCGGCGGGGACCGCCGACGCGTCCGGGCTGGCCGCCGTCTTCGCGCGCGGCGCCGCATTCGACGCAACCCGAGGGGTCGCGCACGTCGAGACGCTCCTCCCTCCCGACCCCGACGCGCCGGTCGTCGGCGAGGTGGTCCGGGGCGGGACGGCCGAGCACGCCGTCTCGGCGAACGACCTCCTGCTCGGGGCGGCCGACCTCTCGATGCTGCGGACCGTCGTCGCCGCGACGTCGCTGGGACGACCCGCGGCCGAGGCCGTCGACGCGGTCGAGGTGCCGTCGCTGCGCGACCTCGGGACGCGGGGGGCCGAGACCCGTCGGGTGCTGGCCGAGCCGCCGCCGCCCGCACAGGGGCTGGTGTCCCGCACCGCCGCCGTGGGCGCCGCGTTCCGTCGCGCGGCGGCCGCCGGCACCTTCGGGCGCAGCACCGTGACAACGGACCTCGCCCTCCACCGCGACCTCCTCGCGGGTCACCTCGCCGACCTCGTCGGCGGTCTCGACCGCCCGGGCCTCACGGTGCCCGGTGCCCGGAGGGCCGCGTCCCTCGTCACCCCCGCCCGCCCCTTCCTGCGCTGGGACCCCGTGCCCCCTCCGGTCGTCGTCCCGCTCGCGCAGTTCACCGAGGGCGAGTCGCTACGGGTCGTCGTCGTCCGCTCCGGGGTCACCCAGGACCCGGGCACGCTCGAGGTCACCGTGCAACCGCCGGACGAGTACGCCGCCGCGGTCGCCACCGAGGCCCCGCTGTACGCCGGCAGCGCCCGGCGCCACCTCGCCCCGCCGAAGACCAGCCAGGTGCAGGCCGAGCTGCACGGCGTCTTCGACCCCGGGATCGACGAGGGCACGCCCGCGGCCCGCCGCCGGATGCTCGCGTGGGCGCTGCGCGAGAGCGGGACCTGGTACGACCGCGAGGTCCCCCACCCGAGCGACCCGACGGGGGCGCCGTCGCCGCAGGCCGGGGTGCGACTGCTGCCCGAGCCCGTCGGCGGCGACCACCACAACCCGCACGACCCGCAGCGCCCGCTCAAGGTGCTGCCGCCCGCGGCCCCCGGCACCCCGCCGGAGCTCGTGCTGCACCCCGGCGACGCCCCGGCCCCCGGGCAGTACGTCGTCCACGAGACCGCGTCCCTCGACCTGCCGTACCTGCCCGACCCGCTGGCGTCCGGGGTCTCGCTCGCCTTCACCGAGGCCGGCAGCGGGCGCCACGTCGCCTTCCCGTGGGGCGCGGAGCAGGTGACCGCCCCGTACGGCGGCGAGTGGCCGGAGCGCGAGCCCTTCCTCCTGACGCTCGGCGGCGCGGACCGGCTCGGGGCATCCATCGACGGGCGGGCCCTTGACCTCCGGCTGCCCGCCGGCGACGTGCAGACCTTCCGCCTGGCGAGCACCTTGCCGGAGGACCGCCTGCCCTGGATGGGGGTGTGGCGCAGCCTCGCCGACGTGCTGACCGGCGACCCGGACGTGCGAGGGGCGGCGGCCGACGGTCTCCTGTGGTCGCTGACGCCCGGCGAGGAGGTGCGGCTGGTGCACGCGGTGCCGCGGCCCGTCAGCGCTCCGCGACCGACGGTCGTCGTGCCGTTCCGGGCGCGCGGGTCGGTGCTGACCTCGCTCGTCGGCGGGGTCGAGGTGCACGGTCCGAGCACCGACAAGGTCACCGCCACCCTCGCGTGGACCGACCTCGTCGACGACGTCACGCTGCATGCGCCGGTCGAGCGCTCCTCGGCCGCAGCCGGGTTCGAGGTCGCGGTGCGCCCGCAGGACCGCATCCTGCCGCTGTGGCTGGCCGACCAGACGGTGCCGCTGCCGGGATTCGAGGGAGTCGTCCTGCGCGACACCGTCCATCCGATGCCCGACACGCGCCACCACGTCGTGCGCTACCGCTTCCGGGCCTCGACCCGGTTCCGCGAGTACTTCGCCCCGGCCCTCTTGGCCGGCCACCCCGCCGACCCGCTCGACGACGGGCAGAGCGTGATCAGCCAGGAGCTCGTCGTGTCCCTGCCGTCGACCGAGCGGCCGGACCCACCGACCGTGCACTCCGTCCTGCCGCTCTTCCGGTGGGAGGAGACCGAGGAGCCCGAGCAGCCGTTCGGGCGGCGACGGGTCCGGCGTCCCGGTGTCCGGATCTACCTCGAACGGCCGTGGAACTCCAGCGGTGACGGCGAGCTGCTCGCGGTGCTCCTGGCCGTCGGTGACGACGAGAAGGCGCCCTACCCGCTGCCGGACCTGTCGAACCCCGAGGCCGACCCCGCGGGCGGGTTCCCGTTCGTCAGCCAGTGGGGGTCGGACCCCATCTGGTCGGCGCCCGGCGTGCCGCGCCGGCCGGTGACGCTCACCGAGCTCGACGACGCCCTGTCCAGCGCCGGGTGGGACGACCGGGTCGACCCCGGGCGCCCGGTGCACCCACCCGTCACGCTGCCCCTCCCCCTCCAGGGCGGAGGGCTCGCGAACCCGCCGGCGACCGTGCCGGTCGTCGTCGCCGGGTACCGCCCGCAGTACAGCGCCGAGCGGCAGCAGTGGTACGTCGACGTCGCGTTCGACGCGCGGGCGACCTTCTGGCCGTTCGTCCGCCTGGCCGTGGCGCGCTACCAGCCGGACTCCGTCGCGGGGGCCCACCTTTCGACGCCCGTGCGGCTGGACCAGGTGCAGCTGGCGCCGGAGCGGACGGCGTCCGTGGCGCGGACCGACGCGACGCACGCGCGGGTGGTCGTCAGCGGGCTCGCCGGGCATCGCGAGTCGGCTTCGCGGCAGTACGCGGTCTCGGTGTCGCGCAACCGGACCCTCGTCGCCCGCCTGCAGCGTCACGACCCCGCGCTCGGTGGCGACCTGGCGTGGGCGAGCGTCGACACGGTCGAGCTCGTGCCGCGGGGGTACGCGAGCCGCCTCGAGGACCTCGTGTGGGTCGGCGAGCTGGAGTCGGACACGGCGATGGACGTGCGCACCCCGGTCGGTGGCGTCACCGCGTCCGGCGCGCCCGGCGGCTCGACGTGGCGGGTGCGCATCGAGGAGTGGGAGCGCTTCCCCGGTGACCCCCCGCCGCGAGAGCAGGTGCCCGAGTTCGGCGAGGCCCCGGTCTGGCAGCAGCGGCTCGTCTACGCGGACGACATCCACCTCTGACCCCGCCCCGCTCGGGCCCGTCTGTGCGGCAGCAGAACTCCCCGCCCGGTGATGTGACCGAGGCGACAGGGTTGCACCTTTTCAACTACTACGCGTAGTAGTAGTTTCAGTTCTGCAAGGCCACCCAGCACAGACCACGGGCCCTGACCCCGGGCCCTCCCGAAGGGACGCGAACGACATGCGCAAGGCATTCGACCAGCTCATCTCCTGGACCGGCATCATCATCGCCACGGTCCTCCTCGTGGCCGCAGGCCTCCTCACGTGGGCCTCGACCTTCGCCACCAGCACCGTCCACGACCAGCTGGCCGCCCAGCAGATCACGATGCCCGTGGCCGCCGCCCTCACGACGCCGCAGATGAAGGCCGAGCTCACGCAGTACGCCGGCCAGGAGCTGACCACCGGCGCCCAGGCCAAGGCGTACGCCGACTACTACATCCAGGCCCACATGGACGAGGCCTCGCAGGGCAAGACGTACTCGCAGGTCTCCGGTGAGTACATGGCCGCCCTCAAGACCGCCCCGACCGCGCAGGCCACCCAGGACCTCGGCCAGCTGCGCCAGACGCTCTTCATGGGCACGACCCTGCGCGGGATGCTCCTCAACGCCTACGCCTTCGCCACCATCGGTGCGATCGCGATGTGGGCCGCCATCGCCGCCTTCGCCGGCTCCCTGGTGATGTTCGTCCTCGGCGCCCTCGGCCTCCGCCACGCCCACCGGGTCAACCTGGTCGAGGCTCCCGCCATCGAGAAGATCCACTCCCCGGCCTGAGACCGCACCCCCTGCCACGCGGTCTCACCAGCGAGGCCCCGGTCGGACTACCGACCGGGCCTCGCCCTGTCGTGCTCGGACCTCTCTGCGCCGCAGCCGCTCTCGTTCCTCGAGTGGGCTGTCGGTGGGCATCCCTACGATGGTGAGCAGCAGGAGGGAGAGCGCCATGGGGGTCACTGAAGGAGTCGCGAGCCGGTCGGCCGCGCCGTCGGTCGCCTCCTTCCGGGCCTCCCTCGCGGACGTCCCCGCCGACGCGTTGGACGACCACGAGCGCATCGACCTGCTGGCCGAGCTCGAACGGCTCAAGGGCGCCGTCGCCGCGGCGCAGGCGCGCGTCACCGACGCCCTCCGTCTCTCCCGCGAAGGGCTCGCGCCGCAGGACGTCGCACGGTCCGTCGGCTCGCAGGTGGCCCTCGCCCGCCGCGAGTCCCCCACCCTGGGAGACCGGTTCGTCGGGATGTCCCGCGCCCTCGTCCACGAGATGCCGTCCACCATGGCGGCGCTGACCGAGGGCGTGATCGGCGAGCGCCACGCGGTCGAGGTCGTCCGCGAGACGGCGACCCTGACCCGCGAGGACCGCGCCGAGGTCGACCGTCGCCTCGCCGGTGTCCTCCCCCGGCTCGGGCCGCGAGCCGCCGGCCGGGCCGCCCGTCGCGTGGCCGCCGAGCTCGATGCCGCCTCCGTCGTCCGCCGGATGGAGGCCGCGGCCGCGTCCCGCCGGGTCTCGGTGCGCCCCGCGCCCGACGGGATGGCCTGGCTGACCGTGCTGGCCCCGCTGCGCGAGGCCGTCGGCGCCTACGCGGCGGTGCGCGCGCGGGCGCAGCTCGTCGTCGGCGGCGGCTGCGACGACAAGGCCCCCGACGGGCGCGGCCTCGGTGCGGTGATGGCCGACACCGCCACGCGGCTGCTCGCCGGCCTCGCCGTCGGCCAGGTGCAGCCGGTCGAGGTCCACCTCGTGATGACCGACCGCTCACTTCTCGGCACGGGCGACACCGACGCCTCGGTCGACGCCCCGGCTCGCGTCCCCGGGCACGGGTCCGTCCCGGCTCCGGTCGCGCGTGCCTGGATCCGCGACGCCGGCGACGCATCCGTGTGGCTGCGGCGCCTGTACACCGGCCCCGACGGCCGCGACCTCGTGGCGATGGATGCTCGCCGCCGTCTGTTCACCGGCCTCCTGCGGCGGATGCTCGTGCTGCGCGACGACGTGTGCACCACCCCGTGGTGCGACTCCCCCGTCGTCCACGCCGACCACGTCCACCCCGCCCGCGACGGTGGCCCGACGAGCATCGTCAACGGCTCCGGACTCTGCGCCCGCTGCAACCTCGTCAAGGAGGCACCCGGCTGGCAGGTGGTCGTCGTCCGCGGGTCACCCCACGAGGTCGAGGTGCGCACGCCCACCGGCCACGCCTACCGCTCCCTCGCACCGCCACTTCTCGGCTGGGGCAGCGACCCGCCGCCGGATGACGACTCCGCTCTCGAGCGGCACCTCGCCGCACTCCTCGACGCCGCCTGACAGCGGCCCGCCGCCCACACGAGCCGGGCCGGGTGGACGACGCCCACCCGGCCCGCCATCGACACGCGAGGTCAGCCGATGCGGCGCACCCGGTTGACCGTCAGCCCGTTCTCGTCGATGAGCTCCGGGATCCGTGCGATGAACGCCGTGAGATGCGGCGCCCCGAGGTGCGCGTCGAGGTGCTCGCCCGAGTGCCAGTTCTCGTAGAAGAAGAAGCGGCCCGGGTCCTCGACCGACTCGTGGAGGTCGTAGTTGACGTACCCGTCCTCCTGCGACGTCGGCTCGATGAGCTCCTGGAGGGCGGCGCGTAGCTCGTCCTCCTTGCCGGGAGCCGCCTTCATGTAGGCGATGACGGTGAGCAGGTCGCGGTTGTCGTCGGTGGGCGTGGGCATGCAGGCCTCCTGGCTCGGGACCGTCGGGACGACGCCGGTGTCGACCCGCATCCGGTGCCGACGAACCTAACCCTCCGCAGCCGCCGCGACGCCTGTGCGGACGGTTAGGGTTCCGGCATGGCGGACGAGGCGGTCCCCGGGCGGCGCGAGCTCGCCGCCCTCATGGCCGAGGCAGCGCAGGCGTGGCTCGACACGCTCACCCCCGAGCAGCGGTCGGTGGCCGTCGGCGCCGGGCCGGGCGACGGGCCCGACGACGCCGAGCGCCGCCGCTGGTTCTACACGCCGACCGACCACGGCGGCCTGACCGTGCACGAGCAGCGGCCCACGCAGCAACGCGCCGCGATGCGCCTCGTCGCCTCGGGCCTGTCGATGGCCGGCTACGTGACGGTGGCGACCGTCATGGGCCTCGAGAACGTCCTCGACCGGGTCGAGGGCTTCGTGACGATCTTCGACCGCGAGCGCGGCCGCGACCCGGGCCTGTACTACCTGCGGGTCTTCGGCGACCCCGCCACCGGCACGTGGGGATGGCGCTACGGCGGCCACCACGTCTCGCTCAACAACCTCGTCGTCGACGGCGAGCTCGTCGCGACCACGCCCTGCTTCCTCGGCGCCGACCCCGCGACCTCGCCGCTGCTCGGCGGGGCGCTCAACCGGCCGCTCGGCCGCGTCGAGGACCTCGGGCGCGATCTCGTGCGCTCCCTCTCCCCCGAGCTGGCCGCCCGCGCGGTGCTGCTCGACAAGGCACCGTCCGACTTCGTCACCGCCAACCGCACGACGGTCTCGCCGGGCGACCGCGTCATCCCGCTGGCCGGCATCTGGCGCGACGAGCGCTTCCCCGACGACGAGCAGCAGGCGAAGCTGCAGGCGCTCAGCGACGCCATCGACGACGCCGCCGACTTCTCCGAGGCCGGCCACGCCGCCGTCGAGCTGACCGAGGATCCGCAGGGCGTCGCCGGGCGCGACCTCGATGACGGCCAGCGCGAGGTGCTGTGGGCCCTGCTCGGGACGTACTTCGACCGCGTCCCGGAGGGCGTCTCGCCGGCGCGCGCGTACGACGGGCCGGCGCTCGACGACGTCCACGTCGCGTGGGCGGGCCCGACCGAGCCCGGCGCGCCGCACTACTACCGCCTCCAGGGCCCCGGCCTGCTCATCGAGTGGGACAACACGCAGCGCGGCGCCAACCACGCGCACTCGGTGTGGCGCGACCCATCCCGCGACTTCGGGGCCGACCTGCTCGCCGCCCACCACGCGCGCCACCACTGAGGCACGCACCCCGGCGCTCGGCCGTTCGGCCAGCCCTCCCCCGGATGCCCCGCCCCCGCCGGGCCGCGCTACTAGCCTGTCCGGGTGCCGACCGGGGGTGACGACGAGCTGGCGCGCCTCGCGCGCGACGTCCCGGCCGTGGCCGAGCTCCTCGACGAGTACGGCCCGGCCGGCCCGAGCGTGCCTGCGCTGCAACGCCCTCCGCGTGCCCACCGTCCGCGCGGCCCCCGCACCCCGCTCCTGGTCGGGGTCCTGCTCGTCGCCCTGCTCGGCCTCAGGCTCGGCTGGCCGCACATCGTGACGCTGACCGACTACCTGGTCAACGGCGACCCGACCTTCCGCGTCGGCGCCTCGGCCGGGCCGGTGCCGGAGGGCGGCCGGATGCGCGCCGCCGCCCCGCTGCCGGACACGCCGGACCCCGACGAGTACGCGTACATCGACGAGGTCGACACGGACGTGCCGGTCACCTTCGACCCGTGCCGCCCCATCCACTACGTCGTCCACGACCCCTACGACCTCGGAGACACCGGCCGCGACGCCATCGCCGACGCCGTCGCCGAGGTGTCGGACGCGACGGGGTTGGCCTTCGTCTTCGACGGCTACACGGACGAGAAGCCCTCGCGGTCGCGCAGCCTGCGGATGCCCCAGTACGAGCGGCAGTGGGCGCCGGTCCTCATCGCCTGGAGCGACCCGAAGGAGACGCCGCGCCTCGACGGAAGCATCGTCGGGCTGGGCGGCCCCCGGGAGTCCGACCGCCCCACCGGCCGCCGCAGCTGGGTCACCGGCACCATCGAGCTCGACACCCCCACGCTCGGTCCCTGGCTCGGCAGCCCGCTGCGCCGCGCGGACGCCCACGGCGTGATCGTCCACGAGCTCGGGCACGTGCTCGGCGCGGACCATCCCGTCGCCGGCGACCAGCTGATGAGCGCGCAGAACGGCCCGGGCACTCTGCAGGACGGTGACCGGTACGCCTTCGCCAGGCTCGGCAGCGGGCCCTGCCTGCGGTGAGCGTCCGCGGCCTCGGAGCCGGGGTGGCTACCGTGTGGGCGTGCACCGGATGATGCCCGCCCGTCAGCGGCCGACCCTCGAGCAGGTCGCCGCGCGCGCCGGTGTCTCGCGGGCCACGGTCTCCCGGGTGGTCAACGGCTCCCCGACGGTCGAGGAGGCGATGGCCGAGCGCGTCCGTGCCGCCGTCGACGAGCTCGGCTACGTCCCCAACCCCGCTGCGCGAGCGCTGATGACGCGCCGCGCCGACGCCGTCACGCTCGTGGCGGCCGAGGCGACGAGCCGCGTCTTCGGCGACCCGTTCTTCGCCGCCGTAGCGCGCGGGGCGAGCCAGGAGCTGGCGCGCTCCGGGCTGCACATGGTGCTCTCGATGGTGCAGACCGAGGAGGACCTCGACCGGCTGGCCGGCTTCCTGCGCGGCGGTCACGTCGACGGCGCGCTCGTCATCTCCGAGCACGGCGACCACGACGTCGTCGGGCTCGTCGAGGGCTGCGGCATCGCCGTCGTCGCCGGGGGCCGACCGGTGGCCGAGCACCCCGGGGTCGGCCACGTCGACCACGACAACGTCGAGGGCGGCCGGCTGGCGGCGCGCCACCTGCTGGCGAGCGGGCGGAAGCACATCGCGACCGTGGCCGGGCCGCAGGACATGACGGCCGGGACGGACCGGATCGCGGGGTTCCGTGAAGCGCTCGGGCCGGCGTTCGACCCGGAGCTGGTCGAGGTCGGCGACTTCACGACGACCGGCGGAGCGCTGGCGACATCCGCTCTCCTGCAGCGCCGCCCGGACGTCGACGGCCTCTTCGTCGCCAACGACCTCATGGCCCTCGGCGCGCTGACGGCGCTGCGGGAGGCCGGGCGCTCGGTCCCTGATGACGTCGCGGTCATCGGCTTCGACGACGCCGACGTCGCGGCGGTGGCCGCTCCCCCGCTGACGACCGTGCGCCAGCGCACCGAGACCCAGGGCCGGCTGATGGCCCAGCTGCTGCTCCAGCGCCTCGGCCGGCCGGTGCCCGACCCGCTGCCGGAGCTCGCGACGGCGGAGGCATCGGGCGCCGTCGTGCTGGGCGTCGAGCTCGTGGTGCGCGACAGCGCCTGAGCGGGAACCGTGCTCAGGCGCTGTCGCGGACCCGTCCGGGGTCAGTCGGTGCGGCTCACGGGTACTCGCTGACGTACGCCGGGGTGCCGGTGTTCGAGTTGTCCACCTGGCTGCCCTGGTCGTTGACGACGTGGCGGGTCGTGCCGGCGCCGAGGTTGACGGTCAGCAGGTGGTGCAGCCGCACACCCGGGGTGGTCGGCACCTGGAAGCCGTGCTCGGTGACGATCGACGGGTTGTTGCGGTTGTAGACGTACGACCCACCGCCCCAGAGCTCGTGGGTGCGGACCTTCGGGGAGACGACGTACCCGGCGTAGCCCAGGGTGCCGTCGGGCTGGGTCCAGTCGGCCTGCGTGGGCGGGTCGTACGGGAGCTCGTTCTGGTAGAGGACGGTCCGTCCGCGCTCGCCGTTCCAGATCGTGTTGTGCTGCTGGAAGTGCTCGACGAACAGGCCCGTGGCGGTGACGTCGTCGCCGTTGACGATGAGGCCGTTGGTGCCGGTGTTGACGGCCCAGCGCTCGTCGTCGCCGAGGAAGCCGCCGGTGAAGTCCTCGTTGCCGTGGTCGGCGCGCCAGACCCAGGTGTGGTCGACGAGGACGTGGTCGGCGTCGATCTGGAGCGCGACCTTGACCTTGCCGATGTGCGGGCCGCCGACGCGGAAGTAGACGTCGCTGAGGGTCAGCGGGTCCTTGGCGCTCGAGCCGCGGCCGGAGCGGTCGCCACCCTTGCCCTTGTCGTGGTCGTCGACGTGGAGCAGGTTGCGCGACAGCTTGCTCCCCGCGTCGATGGTGACACCGGCGATGACGGTGCCGGCGCCGTCGGCGACCTCGAGGGGCGTGGCGCCCTTCTGCGCGGTGAGGGTTGCGTGGCCCATCCCGAGGACGACCGTGCCGGGGCGCTTGACCTCGATGCTGCGGTCGACGTCGTAGATGCCGGGGGTCAGCAGGAGGTGCTGGCCCTTGGCGAGCGCCTTGTTGATGTCCTTGACCGACTCGCCGGGCTTCGCGACGTGGAAGGCGCTGAGCGGCAGCGTCTTTCCAGGGGTGATGCCGTTGGCCCAGCTGCGGCCGCGGGTGTCGGTCTGCGCCGACGGGACGCGCACGGCCCAGCGGGTGCCGTCCATGAAGAGGTACGGCTTCTCGCGGCTGACCGGCGTCTTCTCGAGCGTCGTGTACGGCGGGTTCGGGAAGGCGCTGTCGTCGGGGGCTCCCTCGACGCCGGCGAAGACCTGGTTCCAGACGCCGTTGCTCCAGCTGCCGACCGTGCTGTTGCGGGTCAGCCACTGCTGCTGCGAGCCGTTGATGACGGCGTCGGCGGAGGTGTCGGCGATGAACCCGCCGCTGGCGAACTGCGGGCCGGCGGTGCAGTAGTCCATCAGGCTGAGGTTTCCGCCCTTGACGGCGACGCGGCGCATCGAGACGGCCTGGCTGACGGCCCAGAAGTTGGCCGACTGACGGCAGCCGTCCTGGCCGGTGCCGTTGACGTCGATCGTCAGGTTGCTCAGGGTGCGCCAGAAGTTGTTGAGCGCGATGCAGTTGCTCGTGCCGCCGTCGTCGAGGCAGCGGTTGTAGACCTCGATCTTGCCGACGACGTGCACGTCGTCCGGGCTCGCGCCGAGGCCGGCGACCTCGGTGTTGTAGCCGACCTTGAGCTGCAGCGGCTCGGTGGCGGTGCCGTAGGTGCCGGGCTTGAAGAGGATGCTCCAGCGGCCGGTGCCCATCTCGTCGTCGGTCTGGGCGTTGCTGATCCTGTCGACGGCAGCCTTGATGTCGGCCGTCGCCATGCTCGGGTCGAGGACGAGCACCTTGCTGCCGAGGTCGAGGCTCGGGGCCGGCGGCTTCGGCTTGGCCGGCGCCGCGGCGGCGGGCACCAGCTGGGCGGCCGTGCCGGTGAGGGCGAGGAGGCCGGTCACGACGCCGGCGACGGCTCGGCGGGTGGCTCGGGTGGTCCTCGCGGGCGGGGGTGAGGTCATGTCGCAGTCCGTTCGCGCCGGGGCTCGCTCATCGGTGAGAGAGCGCTCTCTGACGCGTACCCAACCACACCCCCGCTCCCCCGACAACCCGGGCGTGGACCGGCGTCGAACCCTCGACAGATGCTCGATCAGGCCCGGCGGCAGACGCTGCCGGTCAGCTGAGGATGCCGTGCCGCGCGTTCCAGGCCTGCGCGCTGGAGTACGCGTCCACCATCGACCAGATCCACACCACCGGGAGCACGACGAACCCGACGAAGACGAACAGCAGCAGAAAGCCCACGAAGGAGGTGAGGAGGAACGCGAACCCCTTCGCCGCCTGTCCGTTGACGAACTGACCGAGCCCGGGGAGGAAGAAGGACGCGAGGAGAGCAAGGCCCGCGCTCTTGGGCGCGACCCGCATGGCCGGGGCGTAGCCGTAGGGGCCGGCCACGAGGGGAGCCGGCCGGCCCGTCGGCACGGGGTAGGTGGACGGAACAGCGGGTGCCTGCGGAGCGGACCCCAGCGGCACGATCTCGCCGTGGACGACCGGACCAGCACCGGGTGCCGAGACCTCTCCCCACGTGGAGCCGGTCCACCACCGCTGGCTGCCGTCGGGCTGCGGGTACCACCCCGCGGGAGCGTTCTGGCTCATGCCGTGGCCCCCTGCCGCTGCCCGACAACCCACTGGTCGTGGCGCTCGACCCACGGCGCACGGACTGCCGGGTGGACCAGGGCGTGCCACGTCAAGGTGCGGGCACCGATTATGGCCGACCGGGGCTTCTCGTAGGTGGCGTCGTCGAGCGCCCCGTCGGGCTGCCCACTCAAGGCGGCCACCACGCGGGCGGCGGCGTTGCCCAGGGTCACGACGATCGATGCGCCGGATGCCTCGACCTGCCGGCGGAGTCGCTCGTGGTGGTCGACTGCAGCGGTGACGATCGCGTTCTCCGAGGGATGTTCCTGCATGACGACCGGTGGCAGCCTGTGCCTCCCAGCCAGCGGCGCGGAGACCTTCTCGACGGCCGTGGCAACGCCGGTGCTCTTCATCGAGGTCGGCAGACAGTCGGTGACGAAGTAGTCGTCCGGCTCGACACGCAGCCGCGCGAGCCATCGAGCGTGGAGCACTCGCCCCGACGACCCGTTGAGGCGCGACGGCCGCACCGTCCCCCACTCGGGTCGGAACCACTCGCCCCGCCAGCGCTCGACGAAGTGGTCCATGCCCGAGCCGTCCCAGAAGGGATACGGCTCGTTGTCGACGGGCAGCGCAGCCACCCGCCGGCCCATGCCCTGGGGCGGGGTCCACTCGACGTGGACAGCCGACGGATAGGCGCCGACGACGATCGTCGACACCTCTCGCAGAGGCGTGCCCATGGCCAGGTCGCGCACCGGCGCGCCGAACGGAAAGGTTCCCACCGTCATCCCCCATCACTGTGACGTCGCGACGGAACGCTAGAGGGCAGGTCCGACAGGGTCCAGGGCGCAGGACAGATTCAGCCGTTCGGCCGGTCTCGCTCCGACCGAGGCGAGCGCCCATCCACGCGCTCCTAGGTTGTCCGGATGCCGAACGGGGGACTTCGCGCGCGGATGGACGCGCTCTCAGGTGGACCAGGTCGTCGACAGCGCGAGATGTTGCGCAGGCTCGAGGAGCTGGACCGCCTCGACCTGCGCAACCCTGACCCCGAGCAGGTGCTCTGGCCGGACGGGCGGTCGTCACGTCACGACCCGCGCGCCTGGCAGCCCGGTCCGTCGCGAGCGCTCGGCACGGACCCGTGGTGGCGGCGCCACAAGCGCGGCAGCGCGCTCCTCGCCGTGGTCGTCCTGGCCGGCGGATGGTTCGCCGCTCCGCACGCCGGCGAGTGGAGCAGCAGCCTGTCGTCGGCGCGAGTCGCGGCCGGTGAGCCGCACCCACCCAGCTCTGGCTCCAGCAGCCGGCAGCTTCCGGCCGTCGCCCTGACCGACATCCCGCGCTCCGACCGCTTCGCCTTCCTCGCGACGCAGGACGACAGTGCTGCACCCGTCACCTTCGACCCCTGCCGCCCCATCCACTACGTCGTGCGCGACCGGGCCGGGGTGGGCCCAGGGGGACGCGAGGTCATCGACGCCGCCGTCTCCGAGGTGTCCCGGGCCACGGGACTGCGCTTCGTCGACGACGGGTCCACCGACGAGGCGCCCTCCAAGGACCGGGCGCTCTACCAGCCGCAGCGCTACGGCGAGCGCTGGGCGCCGGTCCTCATCGCGTGGAGCGATGCTCGTGAGGAGCCGGAGCTCGAGGGCAACACGGCGGGTCTCGGCGGGGGGCTACCGGTGCGGGACACGCATGGTCGCCTCACCTACGTCAGCGGCAATGTGTGGCTCGACACCGACGCTCTCGCCCCGGACCTGTCGACCGCCGGGGGTGCACGCGGCGTCCAGGCCGTCGTGATGCACGAGCTCGCTCATGTCCTCGGTGCGGCTCACGTCCCGAGCTCCCGAGAGCTGATGAACGCCGAGAGCTCCGGACAGACGAGCTTCGGTGTCGGGGACCGCTACGCGCTCTCGGTGCTCGGCAACGGCGAGTGCGTGCCTGGCCTCTGAGTGGGTGTCGTACCTCGTCGCTATGCTGGTCACAGCTCACGAGAGGCAGCGACGAGCCCTGGCTTGCTGTCCGGCAACCCCTTCCGCGGGGGTGCCCCAGGTGAAGAGCTGGTCATCCGATGACAACAGCGGATCTCCACGGTCTGGCCGAGGGGTCCGTGTGACCCCGAGGAGCCACCGTGCCCGAATCCGACAACCCCTACCGCGCCGCCGACCTGCCGACCGGCTGGACGACCGAAGCGTTCGACGCCCTGCCCGTCCCGGAGCTCATCGAGCACCTGCGACACCTCGACCACCGGATGGCTCGCCACCCCGATGCCTACGGCCGCTGGTGGATCTCGAAGGAGCTGTCGGAGGCGCGGCGTTCGCTGGTCCGCCGAGGGCTCGACCAGGACTCCTGGATCCCCGAGACCGGGCGCGCGCGATGAGCGCCTCTGTGCTGCGCGTCCTCGTCGACGACGTGCGCGTCTTCCGCGACGGCCGCGAGGCGCTCGTCGCGCAGACCTCGACCGAGGCCCTGGCCCTGCTCCGGACCCTTGACGGCCGGTTCGTCGACGAGCTCTGGCTCGACCACGACCTTGTCGGTGACGACACCGTCCAGCCGCTCGTCGACCATCTCGTGGCGCGGGCTTCAGCCGGCGCGCCCCTGCCCGTCGGCCGGATCTACGTGCACAGCGCGAACGTCCGCGCCGGGCACCGTGTCAACGCCGAGCTGGTGGCCGCGGGCTACCCGTCGCGGCGCTCGTTCGTCGCCGGCATGTGGAGGCACCGGTGGATGGCCTGACCTCCCAGGACGAGTTCCCCTCGCGCGAGGGTCTGCTCACCCTCGTGGACGACCTAGAGCGAACGGTCGGATGGCTCCGCCGTGAGGTCGAGCAGGACGACCCGACCATGGCGCGTCCGTACGCGGGCGCTGCGGTGCTCCGTGCGCATGAGCTGGCGATGGCTGTCGAGGCGTGGAGCGGTCCTTCCGACCCGCATCGTGGACGTCCCGATGGAGCGGTCTCCTTGGCCGGCGAGAACGTGGGCACAGCGGTCGGGCGGCTGTCGGACCAGGACCTCCGCGACCTTCACGGACAGCTGTCGTGGGACCTCCACACCGAGAAGCGGGTGGGGCCGGCCGAGTGGCTCCGCGAGTCACTGTCGCACGTCAAGGCCGAGATGGACCGCAGGGGGTGGCAGTGGTGAACGGGTACGACAGGGGCCAGCACCTGCCCACGGTCTCGATGGTGCACACCGCATCGAGCCTCTTCGAGCACCATCCGCCCGGACCGCAGCCCGCCCACACCCGGCACGACGAGGAGATGCTCGTGACCCACCGAGATGACGTCCGCCTGGCCGAGGCATGGCACCGAAGAGGCGCGACGAACGAGGAGATGATCCGCGACGCCGTGGAGCTCGGCCTCGAGCCCGACGTGGTGACGGGTGACCTCGACGACGCGGCAGCGTTCATCGGCGCAGCCGCTCTGCACGACCTGGGAGACCTGGCAGCGGTGTACCTCGAGCAGGCCGACGGCGATCCCGGCGAAGCGTGGGAGCTGTGGGCCGCCGATGGTGACGACGAGTGATCGGGGTCGGGGGCGCTCGCTCGACGCGAGTGAGGCCCTACTTCTTCGTCAGGAGCGTCGCCCGTGCATCCACAACGCGACGTCGAGGTGCCGCAGCCGGCGGTTGACGTGGCCGACGTTGACGTCCGCCCGCTGTTGCACCTCGTCGATGATGTCGTCCAGGCGCTTGCGGACCCCGTCGTTCTGGATGATGTGGCGGTAGACCTGCCAGTCCACCTGGTAGTTCTGTCTCGGGCCGCTGAGACCGAGCACCTCGCACACCACCGAGTCCCGCACCGGGAAGAGGTCAGGGCGCTTGCGTGCGCTCAGCTTCGAGGCCGTCACCCACGGGTTCTTCGTCTGGGTCGCGTCCAGGGACAGCGCCCGCTTGAGGCTCTCGTGGAGGGACGCCATCGCGAGGAGCGTGTCGTCGTCGGCGACCACGAGGTCGGCGTCCAGCGGCAGGTGCTCCTCCGTGAGCAGCACGCGGATCTCGCGGTTGGTCGTCGTCAGCTCGAGCAGGCGACGCACGGCCTGCGGCTCGGCCTGCACCCCGAGCAGGGTCAGTGACAGCAGGTCGCCGCTCGTGATGGCGTACGGGTCGACCGGGTCGAGGTCGAGGAACGTCGCCCCGGCGTAGTTCGAGGACCTGTCGTAGTGCAGCGCCACGTCGTCCACGACCCGTGAGCCGTGCAAGACGGCGAGGGCGGTGTCGAGCCCTCTGCTGAGCTGGTCGTCCGTCGCGGCCTTCCAGCCGTCGGGCACCGCGCGGAAGCGGTCGTCGGTCGTCGTCATGGTGTCCCCCTGTTCGTCGTGGTCACGGCAACCCCCAGTCCCAGCCGCTTGGCAACCTCCGGCCCGCCGATGTCGCGGATGAGGTCCGGCGGTCCGACGACGACGAGCTTGTCCGTCGCCCGTGACAGCCCGACGTAGAGCCGCTCACGCGAGCGGTCCTTGACCGAGGTCTCGTTCGCGCACAGCACGACACATCGCCGCTCGAGACCCTTGAACCCGAGGACGTGCCCGTAGAACACCTGGTCCGTGTCCCAGAACGTGTCCCAGTAGCCCGCCTGCCCGAGCATCTCCTGCCGCGCGACCTGCTCGTCGTGGCGCGCTCCAGTGGTCAGCAGGGCGACGTCCTCCGGCCGCCAGTCCTCCAGCAGCGCCTCGACGGCGTCGTCCGCCACGTCGAGAGCGTCGTCCAGCCCGCTGGGGATGAACGTCACCTCGGGTCCGTCTCCACCTCGAGACCGCATGCGCATGGGCGCCAGTGGGCCGAAGGTCTCGGCGATCTGCCGCGTGTTGCGCAGGTTGTGGTCGAGGACGATCGGCACGAGCGGGACCGGCGGCGCCCCGAACCGCTGGAAGACCCGCTGGTTCTCGTCGCTGTAGACGTACAGACCGCCCGTCTCCTCGTCCCGGAGACTGCGCATGATCGGCGCCCACCACAGGTCGGCGAAGTCCTGCGCCTCGTCGACGACCACCGCGTCGAACTTCTTGCCGTCGGGCAACGACGACGCGAGTTCGAGCATCTGCTGCGGCAGCCGCTCCTCCCAGAAGTCCGGCTCGTCGCGACCGCCGAACTCCTCGACGCCCACATACCGCGCCAGGTCCTCGAAGGTGCCGCAGAAGGCCGGGCGGTGCTTGCGGTCGACCGTCTCCATGAGCCGTCGAAACCAGCTCGCGAGCCCGATCGAGTAGCACAGCAGCGCCACGCGCTGCGCCGGCCGACCGTTGCCACCGCGGGTCAGCTCTTTGGCCTGGGTCGTCGCGAGCACCGTCTTGCCGCTGCCCGCTCCCCCGCGCACCTCGAGCCGCGGGATGAGCCGGGTCGCCCCGAGGATGGCCGACTGCTCGAGGGTGAGCCGGTCGGCACGGCTCTCCCGCTCGTCGGCCTCCGCCAGCAGCGTGCGTTGGGGCAGGTTGCGGCCGAGGAGGATCTCGGCGATGAGGTCACAGTCGTCCGCGCTCGGCGCGCGGAACCCGGACTCCTGCTTGGCCGCGATGTCCCACAGTCTCCCGGCCAGGTCCCCGAGGTCGTTCTTGCCGTGGATCATCCAGCGGGGGCAGTCCGGCGTCGCGAAGTCTTCGTGGATGTTCGTCCTGGGCGTGATCACCGTGTGCCCGAACCGGACCCGCGTCCGGCTGGACCCCTTCCACCGCGGGTCGCTACGGACGTATGCCCACAGGGCGTGCTTGCCGTCGCGCGCCTGGTCGACCGGATGGATGACCCGCGTGCCCTCTCGGGAGGTCGAGGTCCGCCACTCGCCGTCGGCGATGGTCACGTTGCCCCCCTTGACCTCGCCCACGATCACCCCGACGTCCGGCATGAGGACGACGAGGTCGAACTCCCAGTCCTTCTTCTCGTCGGTGAGCCGGACGTTGGCCAGGATGGTCCACTCGTCAGGAGCCTGCTGGACGAGCTTGTCCCAGGCCTCCTTCTCCGAGGCCGTGGCGAAGACCGGCTGCACCGGTCGCAGTCGGGCCGTCACGAGAGCCGCCTGGTCTCGTCGAGGTCGACGGTCACCCGGTCGACGTCGCCCCACCGGTGACCGCACCGGGCGCACTGCCACTTCTTCATGTCGCCTCCCACCACGCATCCACCGAGCACGACTCCGGGACCAGGCGCTCGCACCGGGTCCCCGTAGGCGATGTCCAGCACCGCGTCACCACCGCAGCTCGGGCACGGTGACCTCTCCTCGTCGCTGTTCATCGGGGAGGACTCACAGTTCCAGCAGCGAGTCGAAGGAGCAGATCAGCTCGTCATCCCGCCGAACGACGTACCCCATCGAGCGTGCTTCCTCGACGACGCGGGCGACGTCCTCGTCGCGGAGCTCGGCCCACTCCTGGCCGACCATGCTGTGCTCCAGGTGCATGAGCGCGACGAGCTCGGAGGGCAGGGTCTCCAGCGCGACCATCCCGGCGTTCGGTGGCCAGTCACCGTCCGCGACCTGCCCCAGCTCGCGAACGTCGTAGGCCGCGTCGTCGGCGATCTCGTCGTTGTCGATCGGGGCATCGACGGCCCGTGCCTCACCGTAGGTGGCGGCCGCCAGGGCGGCATGGACCTGCGCCGCCACCCTCTCGAGGGCAACGCGCGGCGCGATCGTCGTGTACCCGTACCTGGAGGCCCCGTAGACCAGCTCGTCACTCATGGGCCGGAGGTTATCGGCCACCCACAACACTCGAGACAGGTTCGTGGGCAATGCTCCTCGCGACATGCCGACCCACTCATGGAGCCGGCGGACCAGGGACATGTCCCAGCGCGGTCAGCAGACCCTCGACTTTTCTCCACCCCACCGATCCCCGCACCTCGGGGTTCGCTGCGACCACCTCGAGAGCCTGGCGAAGGGCCACATCGGCCGGGTCGGCGCCGGCTGCGTAGCGGTCGTCCAGGAGGAACTCCGCAGCGAGCTCCCCTTGGTCGAGGCAGGCCCAGGCGACACGGTCGAGGAAGATCTCAAGAGTCCGGGGCGCAGCCGGGAGCTCGTCCGCCTCCCCCATCGCGACGACGTCCACCTCACCCAGCCATCGGTCCTCGTCGACAGCACCCGGGTGCAGCGCGAGCGCGGTCCCTGAGGGCGGGCGGGCACCCAATGTCTCGGCGCGGTCGCGAACCAGCTTGACTCCATGGGCGACGTCGGCGAAGTCGTGGTCGACGAGGCTGTAGCCGACGAACATCACGTGGCTGGTCAGCATGAGGCTCTCGACGACACCGTGCAGGGCACGGCCTTCGTCGGCCAGGCGCTCGTAGTCGGCGCGCGTGAGAACCATCGACTCGGGGTCCTTCACATCACCGTGGATCTTGAGCAGCCAAGGCCGCTCACCGGTCGCCAGGTTCCGCGTCATGACGGCGTAGTCGGCGCGATGGACGCCGTCGAGTGCGAGCTCGAGACACGGATCGTAGTTGGTCGTGACCATGCGCTGCACCCCGAGCGCGGCGAGGAGCGCGTGCCCCAGCGCGTGGTGCTTCCGCTCGAAGGTCTTGCGCATGAAAGGTGCGTAGTCGGATCGCAACAACCACCGAAGGCCTGCCGCTTCATCGAGAAGGTTGGCATCCTCCGGCACTTCGTACGTCACGCCTGCACGCTGGCCCATCAAGACCATGAGTTCTCGCCAGTTCGGCAATCCCAGGGGAACGCTGACCCCAGATCCGACGAACAGTGACAACGCACCGCGTGCGGCGAGGCGCCCAAGATCGTCCGCCTGCCGCTGCCCATCGGTGGACAGCCCGCTCCACGGATCCGTGGCCGCGGTCGACGAACGGCCGCGCTCCGCCTGCACCGCGGCGTAGTCACGGCGATCATTGAGCACGAGTGCCACGTCCACGCCCTCGCGGCGTGTGAGGTCGATGAGCGCAGGCACCAACAGCTCGACCACCCTCCGGCGCTCCGTCGAGTGACCGCCCAACCCCGTGCCGACCAACGGCAACGAGACGAGCGGAAGATGGCGCCCCCGATGGGAGGCGAGGTCGCGCGCGGCGGCGAGCACCGCCTGCACGGCTCGGTCCACGACCTCGCAGGGAGGCAACGGCTCGCGGGCAGCCGTCACCGCCAAGGACAGACGCCGGTCCCCAGCGGCGATCGTGACCTCGCCGGGCGGCGCCGTGAGGCCGTCCCGCAGACGGTGGCCGTACGGCCCCGGGTCGAAGCGCTTCTCCGGCAGCAACGGTTTCCAGTAGTGGCTGACGTTCCCTTCGAAGTCGCACGGGATGACGACGGCGTCAGTGTCCAGTCGAGTCAGGTCGCCCAGAACCGCGAAAAGGTGCCCCTCCATGGGCGCAATGTGCCAGAGGACGGGCGGCCCTAGGTGTCGACACGACACCTGCGCGGCCAACCGGCGTGTTGGACCCTTCGGGCACGCTGTGGTCGCAGCCGAAGACGAAGGAAGAGGGGTGGCGCACATGGGGCGGAACGAGCAGTCGGGGGTCGACCTGGAGCGGTCGATCGAGGAGGCGTGGAGCCAGTACGAGGGGCAGTTGCTGCGCCGGTTGGATTGCCTGGAGGACGGGCAGAGCATCTTCGTCCAGACCCAGGGCGAGGAGCCCACGGAGGGCGCCCTGCCCTACGTGCAGGTCCTGTCCTTCGCCGAGGGCTCCGCCTTCCGGCTCGAGGCGAGCAGTGAGGCCTTCCTGGAGCCGACGGCTCGGACGGGGCTGATCGGTCCGGAGGTCCTCGACGCTCTTGGATTCGCACCGCCGAGCGAGGACCCTGCGGACGACGCGCCCAACTGGTTCCGCTACGCCAATGCCACCGAGTGTGAGCTCGTTGCCGAAACAATCGTCCGGGTGCTGCGCGAGGCGTTCGGCGTGGTCCACCCGCTCCTCCTCGCCGGTATGCCGCCCGGACCGGAGGGGCTGGAGCCGACGCCCTCTCCCATCCCGGCCAGTGACCTCGACACGGTGGACCTGGATCTTGCCCACCCTGTGGCCAGTTCGTTCGAGCTGATGGAACTCGTGCGACGCACCATGGCGACGGCCGGCGAGAACACCGAGCTCGACGAGGACGGCGACGTGCCGTTCACGGTGGGGCACCGTAGGGCTTACGTCCGGGTGATGGACCACGAGCCGACCGTTCGTCTGTTCTGCGTGCTCGTCCACGGCATCAAGTCGCAGCGCGCCGCCCAGCGCGAGGTGGGTCTGCTCAACCGCGACGCGGTGGGGCTGCGCTTCGTCACTGACCACGGGCTGCTCATGGTCGAGCAGGACGTGCAGGCAGCGCCGTTCGTCCCCCGCCACCTCGTCCAGGCCATCGAGCGGATGCGCGGTGCCGGCGGCAACACCGCCCGCGACTTCGCGCTCCGTACGGGCGGCGCGGCCTGAACAAGCGCGTTGGTCTCTGCGGTTTAGACGTCGGTGCGCCGCCGGTCAGGTAAGTCAGTCACCTCGGTGGTGGGCAAGGAGCTCGGCGGCAAGCTCGCGTCCGGCATCCATCAGGTCGCGGTCGACGACCATCGCCCGCGGGCCAGCGGTGACGAGTGCCGCGGCGACGCGGGCCTGCACCGGCTCGAGAAAGTGCGCCCGGAGGCTCACGTCCTCGGCGTCCCGGCGAATCTCCTCGACGTGCTCCGCCAGCCGTTCGAGGGCCCACAGCTCCTCCAGCGGAACGTCAAAGTTGACGGGCGTCGTGCGCCGCTGCTGGGCGAGCAACCACTCTAGGCCAGCCGGGAGCTCGAGTGACTCGTCAAGGAACTCCGCCTCTACAACGCCGGACAGGAGATACGTGCGGATCCGCCCGGACTCGTCCGGCGGGCCGCCGTCGACCTCCCAACCGCGCCGGGTCCGCACGACGCGGTACGGATCGACGGTGCGTCGACTCGTCCCCGGATGCCACGCCCGGACGTAGGTGATCGCGACCTTCGTCCGCTCCTTCGCGGCCCGGTCCCAGCGGGCGGGCCCGACGTCGCCGCGGTCGATGGCGCTGCCCGGCCGCAGCTCGTCGTCGATCGCTCGCCCGAGTTTCTCGAGTGCTCCTTCGAGGAGAAAGTTCTCCGGGTCGAGGTGGAGCTGATCGCGAGCGAGCCGGTACGTCCGCGCCCACGTTGTGACCGGGCTGTAGCGGAAGGCGAGATCGTTCGTCACAACGTCGCTGGTCAGCCGCACGCACGGCGCCGTCCGCGGGTCGGCCTCCTCCCCCGACTCGTCGAGGAACTCCAGCGGCGGGATCCAGCCCCGCCGGTCGTCCGGTTCGTCGGTGAGGAAGTACTCGACGAGGAGCTCGCGCACCTTCTTCGATGGCAGGCCCACTTCCTCCGCGACGACCGCGATCGGCACCGCCCGGTGGTATGAGAGCGCCTCGAGGAGCGCTGGGAGCCCAGCGAGCTGCTGGACGAACGCCTCAACCACGGGCCACCGCCTCGAAGTGCGCGAGGACGTCGCGGCGCAGGTCGGCCGGCCCTAGGAGCCGCACGCGGGTGCCCATGGTGACGAGCCAGTCGGTGAGCGCCCGCCGGTTCGTGATCGTCACACGGAAGTGGTGCTTCCCGTCGGGCCGGTCCGCGACGTCGAGCGGCAGACGTAGCGTCTGCCGCACGTAGGGCAGGTGACCCGCGCCGACCTCCAGCTCGATGTCAGTCGGCGCGTGGATCCGCCACTGGTGCGGGTCGAGGGAGTCCTCCGGGTCCTCGATGTGCTCGGGAGCGCTGCCGGGGTCGTCGAGCGAGGGCTGCTCGATCTTCTCGATGCGGAACCACTTGACGGCTTCGTCGTGCTCGTCGCGTGCGCGGAGCAGCCATCGGCCACCGGCACTGTGCAGCCGCAAGGGCTGCACGCGCCGGAGCCGGCCGCCGTAGGTCATCTCGAGCACGCAGTGGGCGTCAACGGCTCTGCGGGCTAGCGCGAGCCCACCTGGAGGATCGGCGATCTCGGACGTGCCAGTTGCACTGTTCAGGGCCTCCTCGAGAACCGACTGCTCGCCGGGCGTCAGCCCGGCCCGGCTGGCGAGGTCATTAGGGAACAGGACGTAGCGTGCGTCCGACCCTTCCGGTGACACGTTCTCGATCTGCCAGCCAGCGTCGGTGAGCCGTCGAAGGTCTCGCTGCAGGCTTGCCATAGCGGACTTTGGGTTCCCCGCATCGTAGCCGGCGACATCGAGCAGCCGGGCGGCCTCGAGCCCCCTCGGTCCGTCTGATGCGGCGAGAGTCCGCAGCAGGCGCAGAAGGCGTGCGACTGGAGCCACCCGAGAGGAAGCCGGCACGGCTGCCACAGAGTTCCGCTCTACGGCGAGCTCGAACGCGGACACGTCGATGCCTTCGAGCATCAGAGCAGCAACGTCCAGGTCCGCCACGTGTCCTTGTCCCGCCACATCGTCAGGCACCCGTTCGCCCCTTGTCGCCTGTCTCTTCTCGCGTCTCTTGTACGGATTGTCTCTTCACACCAAGCGACGACACGCTAGAAGACTCGGACGCGGCTGTCCCACGTGGCGTGAAGCACTCGCGGTCCTACGGGTCGGCACCCCACGGCGACAACAGCCGCTCCCTGCCGGGCATCCAGCCCGTCGGGCCCCACTAGGCGACGCGGGACTGCTGGTTCCGCTTCGTCGCTCAAGAGCCACCCGTCCGGATCAACGTCGACGATCTCTCCGCGTACATCACCCCGAAACCTCCAGTCGCCCTCTGAAGCGTCCCAGTAGTCATGACACACGACGCGAAACGGACAACGCCCGCACGACTCGGGGCTCGGAGATCCGACGACCGCGGCATCCCTGACCGAGTTGTTGAAGTCCCGGACATCAGCCTTCACGCGCTCGATCGTCTCGGCCGTCTCCTCCAAGGTCACCTGGAACGAGCTCTCGTGGCCGCTGACGTCCTGGATGCATGCATGATCAGGCAGTCGTCCCAGGCACCTCTTCACGAGGTGCGCGTAAATGAGGAGCTGGCGGCGCTGGCTGCTCGTCATCTCTCCCTGGTGCACACCAGCCTTGAGATCGACTACCCACAACTCCGAGCCGCGAAGCTCCACACGATCCGGCGTTCCAAAAACTCCGCAATCAGGATCCTCCAAACCGTGCTCGACCCACGGCAGAGGCGGAGGACTCGCGTGCTGGGTCGAATGGCTCCGACCCGGCGTGGGTGACGCTAACGGTGCACTCCCAGGGATATCAGCCCTTTCGAGCTGCCGTCTGAGCTGCCGCAGCAGTCGCGTCTTGGTTCGGGCGTAACCGGGCCACAGACGAGGTTCCGGAATCTCTCGGCCGTCCCAAGCGTCGCTCAATCGTCGCTGATGCAGCGCGATCGACGTGCTCCATGTTCGCTCAAGCCAGTCTTGAAGGTCCTCACTAGTGTCGTACTGGCGACGTGCGACCGCCTCCGTCACCCCGTGTGCGGCCAGACCCAGAGCGCTGCGCGTCGACGGCCTGTCCCAGTCACGCACCTTGGTATCCCGTCGAAAGGCCGCGCGCTTGAGGCACTGGTCCATCGCGCTGAGAAAGGTCGGTGACACCCGGTCAATCGGCTCGATGTCGGGGTCCGGCCACGCAACGGTCACATCAGCCTCCGAACGACGGCGAGCGGCCGGCGCACGGCCGTGAAGACGTCCTCGACGTGGACTTCGCCAAAGCCCAGGTCGTTCTCCAGCTCGTCCACAGCCGCTGCCTGGTCCTCTGTCCAGTAGTCCGCCTCGACGTCCCAGAGAGGATGTCCGAGCAGCACCGCGGCCTTCCGATCGCGTCGAGCAACGTACACCTGGCCGTCCTGGGTCGTGTCCCCTGCTAGGTCGAGAAACTCAGATTCCGTCAAGGCCCGTGCCACTGCAGCCGCCGGCGCCAGCCACCGCTCGAGAGAGATGGGCTGGTCGTTGACGAGGTCCAGCATGTCGAGCGCCAGTCGCCAGTCGAGAGCGCCGTGCAGGCGCCGGTTGTCGTAGGACCGAAGGCAGTCAGGACACGAGCTCGTGCATTGGACGTGCCGTGCGTCCGTGTACTCGTCCGCCAGCTCCTTGCTGAGCCGCTTGACGAACTCCTCGAAGGTGGCAGCCTGACCGATCTCACTGGCGTACCCCGCTCCGTTGTCTAGCGAGTCAGCGATGAACACGGACATGGAACCGTCGGGCAACGGGTGGAGACCCGAGATCAGTTCCTGCGGATCCACATCCAGGAGTCTCTTCGCCCCCCGTCGGAGAACCTCCGCGAGCGACCAGTAGGCGGCTCGCCCTGCCGGCACGTGCGATGCAGACCGGGACAGGAAGCCTCTCGGAAGACGTGCCGTCTGGAGACGGATGGTCAGGACATCAGTTGTCCGAATCTCGCCGATGGCGATCTCTTCCTCGGCGCGGGCCGCCGGCGGCCAGCTCTTGAGATCGGGGAACAGTGCTTCGTCGGTGACGATCCAGGACCCGTCGAACTGACGAGCGATGGGGAACAGCCGTCCTCGGTTGTCGTTCACTTGGATGAGACTCGCCTGGTCGTAGGCCGAGATCCGGCACCCAAGCACCGGCGACTCGCTCGTCGGCTCCGAACCGACAGACAGCATGGGCGCGCCCGCCGTGGGTGATGCGTCGTTTTCATCGTCGTAGTCGCGCGACTGGTAGGTCGTCCGGAATCCCAGGGGCTGGTGCAACGGGATGGCTGCCAGCGCGCCACCACAGATTTCGCAAACCTCGGAGGGCGGGTCAAGGCGAGCCGCCCCACACGCGCCACATTGGCCCACGTTCTTGCGCGGACCCAACGGGTCACGGGGTTGAGGCCTGCCGAACCCTCGAACGTCCCACGCAGCGAACCCGGCGACCGTGTGGATGCTGCCGTCGCGAACGACCTGCGCTCCTGGGGCGAACATCGAGACGGCCATGTCGAGCGACCGGTCGGACACAGACGCTGCATTCAGGTCAGACCGGCTTCTCGGTCGGCTCCCCATGAGCTGACGAACGCGCGTCGGGAAGCCAAACATGGGCAGGATGCCAACGGTAGCCAGCAGCTCGCTCAGCTCTGGGGTATCCCCGCCGTCATTCTCCACGGCAGCATCGATAGCGGCAACGAGCTCGTCCCCCGTCGATAGGTGGAGCTGTCTAAGGTCCGCATCGTCGAGGCCAGTGAAGACGGTGAAGCGGCGGACGGTCGCCATGCGGCCCGCCTCGTCTGCCAGCCATGCCGCGACGTCGTTGCGTCGCTCCGCCCACTCTTGCGTCCGACCGAACGTCCCGTGGATGCTGTCGCTTGTCCAGTCCGGAGCGGGCGTCAGGGACGCAAAAGCCCGACGAAGCAGCTCGGCCACGATGACGCGCTGGGGGATGCGGCGTCGCCGAAGGTCCAAGAACGGCTGCGGTGGTTCGTCGCCCGTCATCCGGCGTGGGGTGGTGAAGTAGTCGTCGTCGTGCGTCCGGTCTCGGCAGACGGTGACTGCGTACGAGAATGCCTGACCCGCACGACCGGCCCGTCCCACCCGTTGCTGGTAGTTGAAGCGCTGAGGCGGCATGTTGGCCATCAACGTCGACCGGAGCGACCCGATATCCACTCCTACTTCCATCGTGGTCGTCACGCTCAGGACATCAAGAGGCGTCGTGGTCCGGTTCTCCTCGGGCGAAGGAAGCAGAACTCCCTTGAAGACGCGAGCTCGCCGTCTCTGCTCTGCGAGCGGCTTGGTCTGTCCAGTGAGCTCCGCGACGGCGAGGCGGCGAGGTGTCTGGCTCGCCAGCCACCCGTAGTAGTCGCTCGAGTCATGGTCGACCGGAACCATCGTCAGCCGATCAGAATGGCAGTACCGGTTGGCACAGATGCCCGCAGAAGGGTGGAGGTGGCGGAACGAGCAGTTCTGGCAGTCCCAGGTGTGCTCCCCCGCCTTAACGAAAGTCAGGGGTGAGACGAGGTTGCTGATGTTGATCAGCCACTTGCTGACGATGCCCGCACCTTCGAGCGCGCCCTGGACCCAGACGACCAGGTCATCGACCTCTGCCGTGTGCCTCTTCGCGACGTTGGTCAGGTACTGGCGGATGACCTTGGGCGGCCTGAGGCTTTCGTCGCAGTCACCTCCCGACCACCGCCGTGCGATTCCAAGGATCCGAAGGACCGACTGCAGCACCTCGGCGTTGGCTGACGCGCTCAGCGGTCCTCTCGTGGCGTCGATCTTCGCCGCCGCCACGTGGGCCAGCGCCACAGATTCAATGTCGCGCCCTGCTCGATCGAAGAGCGCTTCGGCCATGCTCTCGGTGAGGCGCTCCTTCTGCCGGTCTGCCTCCTGGTCTCGCACCGCGGTCGGCAGGGCCGTCCAGTCGCCTGACGTGGACGGCAGGAATGCCGTCCACCATGGGCTCCCGTCCGAGTTCTTTGCGCCGGAGGGACCCGGCCCAGCCGGCGGGATGCCGCGGCTCACCAACTCTCCGAGCGTCTGCTGACGGAGGTCGACCCACGAGATGGAGCTGTCAGGTGCCGACCCGAAGGAGGCCGCAAGAGACTGGACCTCCTCGTCGTCCAGCTCGACGAAGCGCCGCTTCTGGACGAGGTCCAGCGCACCAGGGTGCTCCGCCTTGAACTGTTCGGCCACCACCTGTTCGCTCATCGACAGCGACTCACCCCGGGCGTGCCTGCTGACGATGTCCTCGACATCGGGTTCTGCTTCATCCATCACCTGGCGAACTACCTGTCGGACCACGTCGCGGTAGTGGTTCTTGGCCACGCCGGCTGCCGTCCGGGCAGCGTCATCCCGACTGTCGGTGAAGACGATGGTCCGAGAGTCTTGCGGCGTGCTCCCCATGCTTCTGATGAGCTGCGACAGGTACAGCTGGGTTGACTGCGCGGTCCCCGATGTGTGAGCACGAATCGGGCTTCGGACGAACCCGTCGTAGAACTTCGCGGACTCGTTGTAGTAGGCGGTCCCGCACCTCGGGCACCGGTCGGGCAGAGCGGGGATGGAGTGCGGACTGTCGTCCGGAAGGGCACTTGCCTGCAGCACCCACCCGTTGGAGTCTTGCCCGCCTCGACTGATCCATCCCAGGCTTGGCTCCAATCGTGCTGGCACAAAGCCAAAAGTCACGGACCTCGGCGAGGCTGGCCTGCCCTTGACCGCAATCTGGTCTCGGTCCTTGTTCTTGGGCAGACCGCGTGCCCAGGAAGGATCGGCTTCGGCGGGTCGCTCCCCGGGCCAGAACCAGACGTACTTTCCGTGCTCGCGTCGGAAGACTGGCAAAGCCTCGAGTGCAGGGATGTCGACAGCCGATGGACCGACGACAACGCCGCCGCCTTCCTCATCGGACAGCTCACCGACGACGAACCCTCCCAGGCTGGCATCGCCGCACTCGAAGCAGTAGAGAAGCTCCAGCACGCGGCATCCGCAGTGCGGACAGGTGTCGACCGGAATGGCATAGAGCGTCCCCATGGTGCGGCTCGCACGGTGCTCAGGTGGCACGCCGCTGCACTCCCGGTTGCTGCACGCCCAGAACCCCCGGACGGTGCGGACGAACTGGTGGGCTCGGAGAGGGATGCCCCCTCTCGCGTCGCCTTCCGAGATCTCGCGCAGAACACCGCGCAATCCTTCGAGGTCCTCGTCGGGTTCGCCAAAGAGCCGTTCGGCAACGACGCTAGCCTCCGTCGCCCTGACTCGTTGCTCGACGTCGTCGACGCACGCTACGGCCACCGCCCGAGACAGCTCGGCCGGGTCTACCCCCAGCTCGCCGCGTTGGGCGTCAGTCCGGCTGAGACGCACTGGATCACCTAGCGACCGCGGTTCCCCAGATGTCACGAAGAAGGAGTCACGCCCGACGCCAAAGAACTCCTCCAGGAACGAAAGACCAGAGCCATCCGCTGTGAGCGAGGCGCTCGTCGCGATGATGCGCAGTTTGGGCGACCCAGGCTCCAACCTGAGGCGGCTCAGGAGGTTGCGCACCACCATGGCGACCTCGCTACCCTGCGTGCCGCGGTACAGGTGCAGCTCGTCCACGACGAGTGTGAAGACGCTGCCGTCGCGCTGCAGCCAGTCTCGCGTCTTGGCGAAAAGGCTCTCCTCGTGGTGCCGCATGAGCATCGCGTTCAACATCGAGTAGTTCGTGACCAGGATGTCCGGAGGCGTGTCGACCATGTCCCACCGCACGAGCAGCTCATGCATACGAGGGTCAGGGAACTCGGCGAGGTCGTCTTCGGATGCACCACCGTCTCGAAGCTTGGTGAACTCGCGGTCGATGTTCCGCATCTCGGTCGCGACCTCGACGATGGAGTTGCTCTTCGGCTTCGGCCGCGAGGTCTGGCCGAGCGTGACGCCGGTGTAGCGACCGAACCAGAGCGGCTTGGTCGGCTGGGCGAGTCCGATGCGTCGGACCGCTCGGCGAAGGCGTGTCATCTGGTCTTCGACGAGCGCGTTGGTCGGGTAGAGCACAAGTGCTCGTACCGCTGCCTCGCGAGTCTCGCCCGTACGCGGCGAGTGCCACGAGTCGTCCGCGCCCGTTGCCCATGCGTGCCGCACAGCAGGTTGGTCATCCCACGAGTGCGACTCCTCCACGAGCCGCAGCAGCGTCGGGAGCCAGAAGCTTTCCGTCTTGCCCGAGCCGGTACCGGAGGTGACGACGACGTTGCGTTCGCCCGCGTCACCGGGCCGGAAGTGATGACGCACGGCGTCGGCCTGGTGAGACCGCAGGCGGATGGCTTCCCCCTCCGGCGTGAACGAACCGAACAAGGCATCACCCACAGTTCGCGCCGCTTCGTCGGAGACCTTCGCCTCTCTCGTCACGTCCAGGAGCTGGGTATCAGCGTCATAGGGCAACACCGGCTCCAGCAGGCACTCGCTGAGCAGACGTCCGGGCTCCTCGAGGAGCTGGCGGCGTTCGGCGCGAAGCCGGGCATCCCGCAGCCAGAAGGCAGTGTCGAAGTAGCGGAGGTAGGCGTCCCGGAGCTCGTCTCGCAACGTCAGCGGAGTGGTCACAGGTTCTTCTTTCAGCTAGTAAGTAGCCCGGCGAGGGACTCGGCGGTGCGACGAGGCACGTCGGTGTAGGCGAGGGTGCGGGTTCCCGTGGAGACGAGAGGGGACGACCCGCCGCAGAGGGTCGCGACGCGGCCGTAGAGGCCGGGAAGGTCAGAGCCCAGGGGAACGAACAACATCTCTCGAGCCGGGGAGTAGGCGGCCAGCGGCCGCCCAGCGGCGGACGCGGCGATGTGCTTCACCAGCTGTACAGAGCCTTGCCGTCCCTCACGACGGATGGCGCCCTCATGGTCAACCCACAGGGAGATGGTGCGGAAGGACTGCTCGACCCGGTACGCGCCAGGCCCCGCTACTCCTGGCACCGGCACCCACCGGGCGCTACCGAGGTCGAACTTCTGTGCCTTCGAGTGCATCGGAATGGCGCGCAGGGGAAGTGCTTCTGTGACCTGGCTCAGGGGTGGCAGAGCAGCCAACAGGCGGGCGGCTGCATCACGCGCTACGAAACAGTCCCCGATGGCTAGTGCGATCTCCTCCATCAGGTCAGCAGACAAGCCTTCCACCGACCATCTGCTCAACAGCTTGGTCTGTGTGCTGCACTCGACACGCAGGGCGCCCCCCGCTTCCTCCACCAGTGCCCGAAGGCGGGAACGAGAGGCCGCGGACCAGGCACCCGTGAGCAGGAACGAGCCGTCGGCAAGCTCGGCAAACTGGGTGGGAGTGATCTCCCACTCAAGGGGCAGAAGGTTGAGGTCACGCTTGACGTCGACGTGTCCGAGGCCTTCGAGGGTGCGTAGCAGGTCGTCCACGAAGAGGCTTGAGCCTTCGGCCTGCGTGGCCACCCGTTCGAAAGAGCCCATGCTGCCACCACCGACGTGAATCAGTGCGTCGAGGCAGGTGTCGAGGGCGACAGCCGTCTCCCTCGGAGCCGGGAGACGCGTCAGGTCCAGGTCGAGGGATGTCTTCTGCTGCTTTCGCTTCTGCTTCCTGGGGTTCCCAGGGAAGCTCTTCACGAGGCCGCAGGTCCTGCACACTCCTTGGATCTGACCACTCGTCTTGCCGCCCATGTACGGCGGCAGCTCGAGGTAGTGCCGCCCTGTCACGAGACAGGAGCGAGGATCCGCGACTCCCATGACCACCGGCCTGACGTTGGTGGCCTTCTGTGAAGGCCTGGTCAGCCAGGTGGGGGCGCCTGGCAGCGCGCGAGGCTCGATGCGCACCTGTGGCTCGCCAAGCAGCCGTGGGCCGTCGACCAGGAGATCCGACGCCTCTGACATGTCTACGGCGCTCAACGCAGCGATCGCGGCGCCGTCGAGCTCGTAGACCAGCCGCGGTGATGTCGTCCAGCTGACCAGATCGGGAGTGTCCCCTGACCGGAGCCGGAGCGTGGTCTGAGCCAGCGTGGTGCCGTCGGCGGCAAGAGTGACTTCGTAGTCGCCGTCCGCGAGACCCTCGTCGCTGAGGTCGACGACGATCGCCGGCTGGTCGGCCGTCCAGCTTCGACTACTCCCAGGCCCCCGCTCATCGAGCGGCGCCAGGGCTATCTCGAGGCGCGACGCCTCGGAGACCGCTGCACGGATCTCGGGAGGCTGCTGACTCGACCATTTCCGGACTCTCCCAGGCATCTTGAGCCCGCCGGCGAACGACATCTGAGCAGACATCAGGGGCACCAGGGGGTTGAGGTCGGCGTGCTTCACCTCACTCGGCACAGCAAACATCTCAACGCCGTCGATCAGGAGCCATCCGGTCGGCAGTCCGGGCAGCGCGTCGACCCCCTCTCTGGACTCCGCCGCGAAGATGTCACCGTGCCGGCCATGCGAGCTCAGCAGCTCCTTCACCAGCTCGACGACCTTGGGCTCGTCCTTGACCAAGACCATCGCGTCCTCGGTCAGCTGGATCTTCTCCACCTCGACAAAGACGCCCAGGAGGTCGTCCCGATGCAGAGGGAGAACCCGGCGCGGTCTCCGTGCCGCTGTCTGGTGGCGTGACGGCTCGGACAGGCTGACTGCTGCACCAACCAGCGACTCGGCATCAAAGCGACTCATAGGCGCGGGGCGCATTCGCGCCCCCGCTGACGGGAGCACCGCGACACGGGGCTTGCCCTCTGCAGACTCGATCGTCAGGTGCTCGACCGTGACTGGTGTGGGGAACCTGGCTGCAAACGAAAGCTCGAGCCGCCGCCCTCCGAGACCACGTCGGAGGAGCACCGTGAGTCGCAGCTCACCAGCTCGGGATGAGGCTCCTTCCTCATCGTCCTTCTCGTACGAGCCGTCCCAGTGCGAGAGCTCGACACTTGCGATGCCCGCGATCCGCTCGCGGGCTTTGCCCTTCCAGAGACGACTCAAGTTCCTGGAGACGGGGCTTGGAGTCTGGCCGATCCAGATGTCGAGCAGCCGCTCCAGATCGGACGACACCGCCTCTGACCGAGGAGCGAAGCCGAAGAGGCGGAAGAACTGTGGCAGCTTTCGGCGATCAGCCGTTCGCACCAATGCCTGAGACTGCGGAAGCCCGACATATCGGTGCCCGAGAGAGTAGGCGGTCGGGAGGCCGCACAGACCTTCATTGAGCTCGAGGTACTCGTTGAGCGCGCGCCACACCACCTCGCTGTGCTGGGTGAAGGCGTTCTGGAAGCTCCTCGAGCGCGTGGCCGGCACGTTGAGCAGCGCCTCGAGGCGAGGGCGGTACGCGTTTGCTGCGTAGACATCGCTGGCTCCCATCTGCTCGGCGGCCACCGTGAACACCCCGAGGAGCGGCATCACCGGAGGGGGAGCCTCCATGCGGGACTTGGTGGCTCGCGCCTGGCGGGCCCGCGCACGCCACATATCGAGGGACCGACGGTGGGCTGCGAACGCTCGGTCGTCCTCGAGCCAGAGGGACTCCCGGACAACATCGATCAACGCCGCGGTCGGGTCACCGGCGACCCCGATGCGGCTCGCAGCGGACTGGAGGACGGCTTGGTCGACATCGACATAAGCGGGGTGAAAGGCCGAGTCGCCACTGAACCACGTCTCCGCCAGCGCGAAGTTCCAGGCGTCGTAGCGCACCCACGGGCTGTTTGAGTCGTCCACTTCATTCCCCTCGCGATGCCGCGCTCCTGCGCTGGCGCTCCCCGGTTGACCAACGAAGGGCACGGTAACCGTTGCCTCCAACACACACGCGTGAAACGAGCACGACACTGTTCGCCACAGCCCGTCTATTGCACTTGTGCGAACCTGCCTCGAACCGTTCGAGACCGTGACACACTGCCCGCGTGGCGCAGGGGTGGGCAGAGAGCGAAGTCGAGCGAACACTCGACGTCTACTTCGCAATGCTGCGACGTGAGCTGCGGGACGAGACCTTCCCGAAGGTGGACTACTACCGGCCACTCAGCCGGGAGATCGGGCGCAGCGAGTCCGCCGTCCAGTACAAGTTCAGCAACGTCTCCGCTGTGCTCGCCGAGCTGGGCGCCACTTTCGTGGAGGGCTTCAAGCCACTCTCGAATGTCCAAGACCTTCTGCGGCAACGCACGAGCGAACGGTTTGACAACGACCCTGATCTTCGTCAGCTGCTCATGAGGTCGGCCTCGCGTGAACCAAGCAAGATGTTGCGACAGCTTGGGAGCCCAGTCGATGTCCCGGATGATCTGGTCGTACCTGATCGCGCCGCGGCCTTTCGCTCTGGCGTGAGAATTGACTACAACGCGCTCGAGGCGAGCAACGCGGCCCGCGGGTTGGCTGGCGAGCTTCTCGTGCTGGACCGCGAGCGCCGCGTCCTGACGGAACGGGGGCGCCGAGACCTCGCGAGGAAGGTACGGCACTCTTCAGTAGAGGACGGCGACGGTCTCGGGTTTGACATTCGCTCCTTCACGCCCGATGGCGAAGAGCGATTCCTGGAAGTCAAGACGACCGTCCGGTCTGCACGGCAGCCGTTCTACGTCAGCGCGAACGAGGTGGAGTTCTCCACGGAAGCAACCGACCAGTTCACCCTGGTCAGGGTGTTTCATCTGGAACGGCACCCAGGCTTCTACGAGATGCGCGGTTCGCTTCGGGAGTCTGCCGAGCTTCGCCCCGACTCCTACGTCGCTTGGCCGCGGCGCCGGGTCGCGAGCTGACCGACACGCAGCGATCACGAAGAGCGTCGGACCGATCAACTGGGCCTGCCCATTACTGTGTCAGATCGTGGCCGCGGCGTCACAGTCCCGCACGTCGCCGTGGTCGCTGGTCGGGAGCGCCCTGAGAAGGTCGGCGCTTTGACCCGTGCAGTAACACGATCAACCGAGAACGCTTCAGGGATGGCCTTCGCCGTGGCCAGCGCGACTGGCGCCACGCTAGTCACCGCTCAGCCACGAGCCTTCCAGTTGCAGGACCCCACGAGCGTAGGTGCGATGACCGAGCCGTGGTGCGGCTCGACGAGCTCCCGCCGTTCGCGGACCCGGTCCATCACCTCGGTGGGGTGGTCGTCCAGACCCTCGACGTTCGCCTCAGGCTGAAAGACCATGTTCCGAGGCACCGCGAGCGCTCCCCAGAGACGCACCGTCATCCCCGTGGGCACCTTGCTCTAGGCCTGTGCCGCGGCCGCCCCGAGCGCGATCTGGCATCAGCCCTTGGTCATGCGCTGGTCGTCGACCCGCGAGCGGACCTGCTCGGAGTTCTTGACATCCCCAATGACGAGCCAGGTTCCGATCGGGCGACCTTCTGCTCCAGCCTCCGTCTCGTCCTCCACCACACGGAAGGGCGGGGCGACAGTGGCGAAGTCGGGCTTGACGGGGGTCGCGCTAGCGACGGACTCCATCCCGGGAACGAGATGGCGAGGCCGGTGACCATGGTGGCGACGCGTTCGTGGGTCGACTTTGGGTTGCGCTCACTGACGCATGCTTTCGGTGGCACCGACCGTCACCTTGCCATCTGCCCGGCGGACGGCCTCCGGCCGAGCCAACGACAGACGGCCGACCGCCGGCGTGCGAAGCTTGGAGACGAACTTCTCGTTCCGCAGGAGTGTCTCGAACGTCATCGCGCGCATCCAGCACGCTTCCGGGATGCCGGCGGAGGTATCAGGGCGCTCGAGCTTTGCGGCCAGGCCACGGCGGGTGACTCCGGTGAGGAGCGGGGTCGGTGTGGCGGAAGCGCTGGCATGCGGCGTGCGCCGACGCCGCCAGGGCACTGCTGCCGCCTCCCGTGCTGAGCCCACCCCTGCACAATCGCCCCCTTCTCCGAGCCTCCGACGGACGCACCTAGTGCGTCGCGGTCTGCCGTGAGCTACGTAGCAAGAACATCCAAAGGACTTCCCTCCCGACACGGCCGAAGAACTGTTGGAGGTCTGGTTATGGTGGGCGCCACATTTGGTATCGCGCGGAAGGGTTGTGGTCGCTAGTGTCGGATTCGGCGCTGGAGTCTTTCTACTGGCAACTCGACGCGATCTGGAACGCGCATGGCGATGACGGGGTTGGCAAAAGCGCTGCGTTCGAACCCCTGATCGCGAGCTACCTGCGCACCGCCCCGGCGTTCGCACAGCACGGAGTCCCCAAAGGACTTCGGGTCCACCAAGAGGGTGATGCCGACGTCGCCCACATCCCGCACGGGTTGTGCGAATGGCGTCGCCCGCCCTCGGCGGGCGGGTCGTCACCGCAGGGGCCTCGTCGCAGCGGTGCCTGGGCCAGAGCCATCCGGTGCACAGCAGAGGACCTGAGATGAGTGACACCCCATGGAGCCATGACTCCGATGAGGAAGCCTTCGGGGACTCAGGGCCATGGGTCCGTCACCTGCCGCGCGCCTGGTGGATGGCGGCCTCCGCCGCTGGGGCGACGTTGAAGCCGCCGCCGGATCCGACCGACGCGTTCGTGCGGCGTGGAGGCACCTCTAACCAGAGCCTGTACGGGGATCTGATCGCATACTGGTCCCCCCTCCTGCATCTGTGCCACTTCGGCCTGGGCTGGACTCGCCCTGACCTTGGTCTGGGTCGGTGGCTCGCGATGGGCGCTCCGACCGATGACCCGGTCCTTGCTGCCATCGCGAGATGGTGGACCCCGGACCGCCTGGGTGCCTTTCTTGCCTGGGCCACAATCGCGCGCCCCTTCACTCACGTCGCCGCACGCATGGTCGGTCTCTCACGGATTGGAGACACCGAGGCGACGCCCCTCCAGGATCGCTTCACGAGCCGCCGCTCGGCGCAATGGTCCGCTGTTTGGGGAACAGACGGGGACCCCCTCCACCTCCTCGACCACGTCGCGATTGCCCTCGGGGCAGAGTCAGGACGAGGGGCCACAGTGGTTCGCACTGACAGCCTCAGCGACGGCGCCGGCGTCGCCCACCGGGCTCTAGTGGCCTCGTCGTATGGAGGTTGGTACCGCGCCCTGATGGAACAGGAACCCGCGGCAGTCTCTGGCCGCTCTGTCCGCACCGATGTGGTCGGCCCTCCGGTCGGTTGGCTTGGCGAGTATCGGCAATCCCGCACGACCGGGCTCCAGTTCCGCGGACGCCATCGCTACCATCAGCTGGGCAACTGACGTGACGTTTGGCGGCCTCTATCCCGCCCTGACCCCGCTGGCTGGATGGCGCCTGAACGGTGACGAGCTGGGGCCGATGCGTGACACCCACGACGCCCGCCTGGAGGTCGCTCAGGCGGTCTTCGCCGAGGACGCCGACCTCGAGGTGACGCTCGAACGACGAAGCGGAAGCACCTTCGAGCGTCAAGCCCGATCGTTCCTCGCGACTGAGGCGGTGGAGCTGGATGTCTGAGAACCAGACGATCACAAGCCTTCGCGCGATCCGGAGACGGGTTGTCGACGGGGCCGCGTTGGTCCGCTGTGACGGCTCTCGGCGCGACCTCACAAACTATCGACTCGGGCACGATGTGCCGGGATGGCACGTGACGGGTGAGTGTCACGTGGGAGACGTGCTCGTGGACACCACAGGTACTGGCCGAAGCAGGCGGATCACTGCGGTTACCCCCGTTTCCGAGGTGACTAACGCTGGCGCCATCTGGATTGCCGGCGAGGACACACCTCTGCTCCCAGCCATGTCGTGGGATGACGTGACAGGTAGCCACAACGGATCGCGCCCATGGCGCAGGCTAGAGGACGCTCCCGCAATAGCCTTTGTCGATGACCTCATCGATGCTGTCGGCAGTAGGCCCCGCATCTCTGTGGCGGAAGGTCGAAAGCGGATAGCCTTGTGCCGGAGCCGCTCACGGCAACTTCGAGACGAGGCTCTGGACGTCTATATGGGAACGTGTGAGGCGTGCGGCCTACAACCTCGAATGGTGTTCGGCCCAGACGGTGATCGGGCGATCGACGTCCACCACAAGGACCCATTGAGTGTTTCTGGCGAGGTGAGGACGTCATTGGAGGAAATCTCTGTGGTGTGTGCCGCCTGCCACCGTCTCCTTCACATCGAGAACCCTCCGCTCGAGGCTTCGTCCATCGCCGGTCGGATCGACCACCACCGCGCCACGAAAGGGCTTCGTTAGCATGACTGGTTACACCGTCATTGACGTCGAAACGACAGGGCTCTCCCCCGAGAAGGGTGACAGGGTGGTCAAGATCGGCGTCGTCTATGTCTCGGACAATGGCGAGGTCCAGGATAATTGGTCGACGCTAGTCAACCCACAGCGGGACGTCGGACCGACCCGGATCCACGGGCTCACCGCGACCGACGTCGCCGGCGCACCGACGTTCAACGACGTGGCGCCCTACGTTCTTCGAGCCTAGCTCGGTCGCACCACGGTTGCTCATAACGCCACCTTCGACCTGCGCTTCCTCGCTGCTGAGATGCAGCGGTCGGGGGTGCCGCTCCAGGCACTTCCGCTGTCCGGCCTCTGCACGATGCAGTGGTCGACTGCCTACCTGGACGCCCCGAGCCGTCGCCTCATCGACTGTTGCCGCGCAAGCGGCATCCCGTTGACCGCGGCGCACTCCGCGGGCGCCGACGCGATGGCAACCGCCCTCTTGCTGGGTCACTACCTGCGACAGTCCGCCTTTCGTCCGCCGTGGGCCGAGACCCTGTCAACAACACGCGCCTACGCGTGGCCGAGCTTCACCGGCGAGTACCCCGAGCTACGCATGGCTCGCCGATCGGAGACCCGCGCGGCCCGGCAGGACGAGTGGCTCGATCGCATCGTCTCGCGGATGCCACGCGCCGCCGATGTTCGCGTCGACTCGTATCTCGCTGTCCTCGAGATGTCGATGCTCGACGGGTTCCTCGCTGAGCACGAGAAGGAACAGCTCGTCGACGCAGCCACAGCGGCCGGCCTCACTCGCGGACAGGTTCTGGACCTGCACGCGGACTACCTGCGCGCGATGGCCAAGGTCGCCCTGGAGGATCACGTCGTCACCGCCGACGAGCGTCTGGATCTTGAGAAGTGGGCATCGATGCTCGGCCTTCGCAGCACTGACGTCGACACCGCCCTGCAAGTAGCCCACCAAGAGGGGCTCGGCCGCCACACGTCCTCGTCCCCGGTGGCTCTCACGACCAGCGGCATCCGGCTCGAGCCCGGCGACCGCGTTGTCTTCACCGGTGAGATGGTCCGTGACCGCTCAGAGTGGGAGTCACTCGCTCGGCGCCATGGCCTCGAACCCGGCGGCGTGACGAAGAAAACCAAGGTCGTCATCGCCGCGGACCCAAACTCTTTCAGCGGCAAAGCGGGCAAGGCACGCTCGTACGGAATCCCCATCATCACCGAGACTGCCTTCGAGCGGTTACTCAAGCAGGTCTGATCCGAACGGACTCCTCATGGTGCTGGGCAGCGAATTCCTCCTCACGGAGCTCCGCGACCTGTTGGCGGGCCGCCTCGTCGTGCCCCCCATCGAGCGCGATTACGTCCAGCAGCGAGCGCAGGTCCCCAGCTGCTCGACTCTCTCTACCGCGGATATCCCATCGGCACTCCCCTGATCTGGAACACGTCGATCGAGGTGCCGCTCAGGCAGGCGACATCAAGCAGCCCGGCGCGCTCCTCGACGGGCAACAGGGGCTCGCGTCGCTCGCGAAGGTCATCGACCCGACCGCCGTCATCGGCGGCAAGCTCGACGTGAGGTTCGATGTCGACTCGGAAGAGTTCATCAACCCCAGCAGCGTCCAGGCACGGAGCGTGGGCCTAATGCGCGTCCTCGAGCTACTGGCAGACGGTGTGCAGATCAGCGCTGTGCTTCGCGAGGCAGGCATCGAGCACGACGATCCGAGCTGGGACCTGTACTGCGAGCGCGCCCGTCGCGTCCACGCCATTTGGGACTACCTTGTCCCGGTCGTCACCGTCGACTCGGACGACTACGAGGTCGTCGCTGAGATCTTCGCCCGGGTGAACCAAGGAGGGCGACGGCTGTCGATGGGTGATCTCGTCTACAGCGCGATCGCCGCATGCTGGCCCGAGGAGCTCGACACGATCGAGGCCTTCAACGACCAGCTGGCGGAGCATAATCTCGCCCTCGACCGCGAAGCCGTCGGTGTCCGGGGACGACCGCAAGGTCGCCTGGGCGATGACCGAGAAGGCACTGCGTCTCGCCGTCGACTTCCTCAAGGGCGAGTGTGGGATCCCGCGCTCAGCGGTCCTCACCTCGCCGAACGTCGTCGTCCTGCCGGCTTACCTGTTGCACCTCCGAGGTGGCAACCTCAGCGCCGCGGACTCTGACTCCCGGTGCCGCTGCGTCTACACGGCGGTGGCCTTCAGTCGCTACTCCAACCAAGTAGAAGGAAAGCTCGACACCGAGGCGCGACTGGTCCGTGAGAAGGCTGGCGATCCGCTGTGGAACGACCTGCTCACCCGGGCCTCCGGTGCACGCCCCGTCGGCACGAAGATCACGGCCAACGAGGTTGCGTCTCGGACCTACTCATCAGCGGGGTTCAACTTGCTCTACATCGCCGCCCTGCGCCGTCAGGCTCGAGACTGGAAGAGCAACACAACACTGCGCGCGGCGCCGATGACCCTGACCTCGAAGATCGAGTACCACCACGTGTTCCCGAAGGCGCGTTGCAGAGCCGCTTCGGGCGTGAGCTGACAAACAACATCGCAAACCTCGCCTTTCTCAGGAACAGCTAACCGGTTGATTGGACAGAAACCGCCGTCCGACTGCTTGCTCAGCATCACCACCGATCGACTCGACGAGCAGTGGATACCCGTGCACGCCAAACTCAAGGAGCTCGACCGGTTCGAGGACTTTCTCACCGCGCGACAGGAGATGGTCGCCGAAGCGCTCAACGAATTCATGGGCCTCGATCAGGCTGGCGAGATCGCCCACCTCGAAGCCGAAGCCTACGAATCTGAGGACGACGAAGTCTTGGGCAGCGAAGCCGGGAGCGAGAAGCGGTATGCAGGTCCGCGGCGAAATGTCGCCCGTCACATCCATGAGTGCTTCACGGGCGGGCCGGCGGGGACGGTCGCGGAAGTCGTCGCCATGCCGCCCGCGCAGTACGCCGCCGGTGAGATCGGCCTCGGCGCCCTCGCGTCGCGGATGTAGAGCAACCCACCCTCGGGCATCGAGATTATCGCCGGCCGTTCGCCTCTGACGATACGTTCCATCGGAACAAGGTTGGACGGCGAAGGGCCTGCGCAGACCACCTCCGCTTTTGCCCGCTCAGAGGACACTCTTCAGGTCGCACAGCGACCAGACGAGAACCCTCTCGATGACCCTCCGGCTCCCTCCAAGAACGGTGCCCAGTCGTCCCTCGCCGACGCCACGCCCGTTTCCATGCAGCCATGGTCAACCTCTACAAGCGGACTCACGAAGAGACGGGCTACAACCCAACCCTCTTCATCCAGATGATCGCCGGACGAGGCGGTCTTGAGGCGGCCAGCATCTGTTGCGGGCGACGTCACCGTCGTCCGGCTTCTCGGTTCTCTGGGAGAAAGGCCGCCTCGACCTGACGGCGGAGGCGTTGATCATCCGCGGTGAATTCGTCGACCTGTTCAGCGAGGACGACATCAAGAGGGCTGCTCAGCGCCTGGCGTACCACGGCTTCTTCGACCGCTGACTCGCTACTCCTAGGGGCCGGTTGGCTCGCGGGGGGGACCTCGTGGTGCGCCGGGAGCGCTACGACATCCTTCTTGAGTGGTGAGAAGAAAGGACCTGCGCCAGCTGGCGCCCGGCGTCCATGAAATCTCTACTCACGACCATCGCGCGCGGCCCAGCAGTGACCAGCGCGGCGGCGACGCGTTCGCGCACGGGCTCGAGGAACCACGCCCTGATCTCGACGTCGGTCTCGTCCCGTCGGATCTCTTCGATCCTCTCGGCCAGGCGCTCGAGCACCCATACCTCCTCGGGGGGAAGCACGAAGTCGACCGGCGTCGTGCGGCGCTGGCGGACGAGCATCGCCACCAGGTCTTCCGGCAGCTCGAACGTCTCGTCGAGGAGCGTCGCGTCGAGCATCCCGGTGAGCAGGTACGTCCTCAGCCGGCCGTCGACGTCGGGTGGTCCGGCGTCGACCTCCCACCCCCTCCGGGTCCGGACGACGCGGTAGGGCTCGACGACGCGCTCGGTGGTACCGGGCCGCCAGGCGCGGGCGTACCTGATCGCGACACGCCGGCGGTCCGTGGCCGCCCGGTGCCAGGCCGCCGGGCCGTCCGGCAGCGCGTCGGCGCCGAGGCCTGCATCGGGCACGTCGTCGATGACTCGGCCGAGCTTCTCGAGGGCACCCTCCAGCAGCGAGTTCTCGGGGTTCAGGTGCAGCTCGTCGCGCGCAATCCGATACGTGTGCGCCCATGTCGCGACGGGGCTGTACCGGAAGGCGAGGTCGTTCGTCACGATGTCGCTGGTCAGCCTGACCATCGGGGCTACGGCCGGGTCCGACTCGCGGCCCGCCTCGTCGACGAACTCCAGAGGTGGCACCCACCCGCGTCGGTCCGGCGGCTCGTCAGTCATGAAGTAGGAGACGAGCAGCTCTCGGACCTTGGCCTCCGTCAAGCCGACCTCATCAGCCAGCAACGACATCCGGACGGCCTCGTGGTATGACAGCGCCTCGAGGACCGCCGGCAGCTCCGCGAGATGACGGACGAATCGCTCAACCACGCGCCACCGCCTCGAGACGCGCCAGGAACTCCTGCCGGACGTCCTCCGGACCCGCGAGCAGCACCCGCTCCCCCATCGTCACGAGCCAGTCCGTCAGGGCTCGGCGGTTGGTCACTCGGACGGTGATTCGGACACGGTCACCGCCCGGCGTCTCCGACACCGACAGTCCCAGGCTGCGCCGCACGAAGGGAACGTGCTCCTCGGCCACGAGTATCTGCACATCCTGCGGCGCGTCGGCACGCCAGTGGTGCGGGTTGAGGGAGTCCGCCGGGTCGTCGACGACCGCCTCCGCCGTTCCCGGCTCGTCGAGCGACACCACCTCGATCTTGTGCAGCAGGAACCACTTCACGACCTGGTCGTGCTCGTCCCGCGCGCGCAGGAGCCATCGACCCGGCGGGTGCGTGAGCCGGATGGGGTGAACCCTGCGCAGCGTGTCGTTGTAGGTCATCTCGACCATGCACCGCCGGTCGATCGCGCGCCGGACCGCGCCGTAGGCGGGCGGGACGTCGTCGCCGGTCTCGCCCTGGCTTTGTGCTCCGTGAGCAGCGAGCGCCTCCTCCAGCACCGACTGCTCGCCGGCGGTGAGGCCGGCGCGAGAGGCGAGGTCGTTCGGGTGGAGGACGTATCGCCCGGTGCTGCCCTCGGCCGCCATGTTGTCGATGCGCCAGCCGGCGTCTTCCAGCCGTCGCACGTCGCGCTGGAGGCTGGCCATCGCCGACTTCGGGGAGCCGGCGTCGTACCCCGCCAGCTCCAGCAGGTAAGGGCCATCCAGGCCGCGCGAGCCGGCCGCCGCGAGCGCCCTGAGCAGGCGGAGGAGCCGCGCGACCGCGGGCTCCTTGCGCGCGGGCACGTGCGTCGCCCCGCTCGGTTCGGCGGAGCCGGGGGCACGGACGGATTCGTCGGGAAGGCTCTCGAGCAGCAGCTCCAGGGTCGAGGCAGACGCCGTTTCCGAGCGCCCGAGGCGAGGAGCGTCGCCTGCTCGACCGTCCTCTTCGTCCACCACTACCTCAGAACCCCCGCTGTGCATGGACACTTCATACCTGATCAGGGCGTTCGGCCGGGACAGACGCTCCATCACGGCATGGTGACGCATCGACCTGCCGTCGCAACCACTCGCCGGAACGCGCCATACCGTGTTGTCACCCTCGGGTACCTTCCGTCCATGCGCTTCTGGGGGTTCGTCGCTCGACTCGTCGCGACCGTGGTCGTCCTGACAACCGTGGTCGGCGGAGCAGTGTTCGGGCTCAGCCGCTCACCGTGGTGGGACTCCGTCAATCCCTTCGCCACCGAGGAGACCGACCGCACCGGTCCGTCCGTGCTCAAGTCACTGAACGACATCAGCGAGTTCCATCCCGCGTACGCCCACTACGAGACGGTGGTCGACCTTGAGGACGACACCGACAACCTGCCGTCCTGGGTGAGCGGCGGTCGGGTCATCTACGTCGGAAAGGGTGACGTCGATGCCGTCGTCGACTTCGGTCGCCTCGACCAGAGCAGCGTCGTCGTCTCGCAGGACCGGCAGTCCGTCACGGTCACGCTCCCGCTCCCCCGCATCGACGAGCCGGCCCTCGACCTGAAGACCAGCTACGTGGCCGACCGCAGCGCAGGCTTCGTCTCGCGGTTCCAGGACTCCGACCTGGAGGCACGAGCGCAGCGCAAGGCCGTCGAGCGGATGCGGCGTGCCGCCCAGGGTGAGGGGATGCTCGTCGACCGCGCGAAGGAGAACACGACCGCGATGCTGCGCGGGCTGCTCGGCTCGGCCGGCTTCAGCCAGGTGACCGTGACGTTCGAACGCTGAGGGCGCAGCTCCGCGTGCAAGGGCTAGCGGCCATCGACCCAGTCATCGAATCCGGGGGCTGGGGCGAGGCGAGTCACCATCCGCCAGCGACGATGCGTTGCAGTGTCGGTCAACCGCCGAGTCACAGAGTCGACAGCGCGCACAGCTTTCGCCCGGTTCGCCATCCCGTCCTTGCCGTGAGCGTCAGTAGCGCCCAGCTCATCTCGCAGAGCTTCGAGATGCCCGAGCACTTCGCTCGTCAGCTCAGGACGCAGCTCGCAGAGGACCTCGAGTTTGGCTAGCTCGTGGATCATCGCTTCGGGCGACTTGATGGCCAACGAGGTGGCCACGTATCGAGAGCCCATGTAACCGGCCTTCGACACCACCGTCACGACCAGAGCCCCACCAGCCATCCCAAAGCCGCCCGCCGCGAGGCTGCCACCACCGAGGAACGCCAAGCCCGCGCTGGTTGCAGCCGCGCCGGAAAGACCCATGGCGCCTCCAATGGCTGTCCCGACTGCGGTCGCCACGCCACTCGACACCACGGTGAGCGCCACCGAGCCTCCGACGAGACCGAGCCTCAGGGCGGGGCTCAGAGCATCAGTGGATATCCGTCGCAGGCTCTGCCGGAAGCGCTTGGCGAGGCCCTCAACGTCACCGTTGCTTTCTGTGGGGTCGAGAAGCCGCAGGGCCTCGCCATGCAGGCTTTCCGCGTTCACCGCCCATTTCGTCCCCCGGGGCAACGATGTGCTGGCCACCAGCTCGAGTCTCAAGAGACCGTATCGCTCTGCATCCCGGGCAGGGGAGCCCGATAACGCAGCCGAGATAGCAGCCGGCACCTGACTGCCGTCGGCTTCGGTGACCGCGTCCAGCCACTGCGGCGCCTCCACCTCGTGACCCCACTCTGCGGTGGCCTTCTGGAAGTCGCGGAGGTTGGTCCGTTTGCTTCCCTGCTGCTTGAGGCTGGTCGTCTCAGTCAGGTCGCGCGCAAACACGAACATCTGCAGCGCTCTCAAGGTGGCCAGATCCGCGACGTCGAATTTCACGTCCGACAACTTCATGTTGATCCCCGCTATCTCGGTGCCGTTGACGGAGCGTACTGACATCCGACGTGCGCGTCAGCAATTCTCGAGTCCCGACGCTGAGAACTGCTTCTGGGAAAGCGCCCGACCTTTCCGACCGTGGGGAGCAACCGATGATCACATCCGACGTCGAAGTGTCAGCGCGGCCACTGACCGCGCGACTCGCCGTGCTTCAGACCTGGGCCACGAAACCTCGGCGCTGACGACCCGTCAGTTGTCGGAGGGCGTCACGGGCAGTTCGGCAGCAGTTGACGTCTCCGATGGGTCGTCTCGTCGACGACGAATGCTCCGCACCATGTCGCCGCCCACTCGACCCGACGCCGAACGGAGCCGTCCGCCGGCCAGTTCACCGAGGGCTCGTGCGTCACCCACGCGCAATGCCCCGGTGCTCACCGCGCGATCGCGGAGATCGCCCGCGGCTTCGATCCATCGTCGTTCGTTGACGGGCCCAGCTCCTCCCTCGATCCCAAGCACCCGATGAGCCTCGCGAAGTGAGCCGATCACGATGTTGCTCGATCGCACGACAGACCTGGACGAGCGAGGGTTGGTCAACACCTTCGCGTTGGCCACAGTTGCGGCGGCGTCGATCCGGGCCAGTAGCCGGACAGTGGTCTCCGCGATGGCGTCGCGTCGGTGGTCCCGCGCGACGTGCACCCCGATGCGGTGCTGCTGGAGCGTCTCCGGCTCGTCGTCGAGGACGCGGTCGAGCTCGAGGATCGCAACGGCGTCCTGCAGCTGGAAGCACTTGGCCAGGACAACGAGCCATTCGGCCGCTTGGACCTCCGCGCTCCGTGCCACGTCGGCCAGGTCGTCGACCTTTCGCGTCCTTTCCAGCTTCTCTGCCATAGCGTCCAGCTGTCGGAGAGCGTAGGCCTGGGTCTGAGCGATGGTTTGGCCTGTCGCCTGTACCTTCGACCAGGTCACGTCGCTCACCCTTCCCACCTGCTCCCGGATGGTCATCGCCTCGCGCAGAACGAAGTCGACACCGATCATCCCGGCGACCACGGTGTCCTTCTGCGCCCGCAGTATGTCGTCGACCTTGGCGTCGATCGCCGCGAGGTAGTCGGTGATCTCGTCCATCGTCTGCTGCATGGCGAGCTGGGCCATGATCCCCGCCGCGCCGGCCAGCACCGCCGGGTTGCTCAGCATCGACCGCGCGCCGGGGCTCTTGACGAACTCGAGGATGTGCTTGTTCTTGCCATTCTGATTCAGGATCGCGCGCGCGACACCGTCGCTGGACCCTTTCATGGCGTCCAGCGTCTTGAGCTGATCGGCCGACTCCTTCGACAGCTTGATCCAACGCCCGGACTGCGCCGCCAGCTCTGACCCGACCTGCGCCGACACCGAGCCCAACCGCAACACCCCGCTCAGCCGTGGGAGGTCCAGATCGCGTGACGCGAGCTGCCGCTCCTCGAGGAACCGGTCGATGGCCTGCGCGTCCCCGATGAGAGCAACGCCGTCACCGTCCTCGATCACTTCGATCTCGTCAGTCACTTCTCGGTCACCTCGACCTGCTCGGCATCCGAGATGCTGTACATGACGTCACCGATCACAGCGACCTTCGTCAGGTACGACCACATGTCGCTGATGTCACGGTCGTGCGCCGCGACCTTCCACCGCGAACCATCGTCCAGCACCACCACGCGTCCCTCACCCTTCACTCGGTCGATGCCTTCGACGACCGGGGCGGCCAAGTTGAACATGTCAAGCCCCCACTCGGCGATGGCCAATCGCTGGCTGTCGGAGAGACGATCCCAGTCCATGCGCGCACGCCATTCTGCGGTCACGACGTTCGTATAGTCCGGGGTGCTCTCGCTCATTCCTCGCTCCTCGCCTGATCGAAGCCTCGGGGTGCATTCACTGTGCGCCCGGCGTCGCCGCGACGACGTAGTCGCCCTCCCGACGCAGCCGTCCGGCCGTGAGCGCAAGCTCCAGGGCAGCGCTGAGGCGCGCGCCGTGACCCCGGGCGTCATGCGCACCAGCCCGAACTCCGCCAGCCCCGTCCGCATCACGTCCTGCTCGGACATACCACCGCTCCCCCTCGCCAGGGTCGACATGGCGTTGGCGATCTCGAGCAGGCTGATGTGCTCGATGGGGCGCTGGGCGTCCGGGTCCCGGCGGTGGTCATCCCACGTGTGTGGGTCCAGACCACCCGGCCACAGGACGTCTCCCTCCGGTCCGCGCCGCAGGTCGCTCGGCACCTGCGCGAGCAGTGAGGCGATGCGTTTGGCGTTGAGCCGTGTGAGCTCGAAACAGGTTGCGGCCAGGCGCGCTGCGCGCTCCTCGTGGACCGGCCCCTCCGCCTCCACGACGTCGAGGATGGCGTCACGGACCTGCGTCCGCGCGGACCGCGACCACTCGAGAGCGTTCAGCTGGTCCCTGGACCCACGCCACCCGGCCTCGAAGGGCCGGAACAGCGTGCCGCCGACCACGCCCGAACGCTGCGACGACGGGGCGGCAAGGGCTGGCGCGGCCCCGATGGACCTGAGCGCAGCGTCCATCGTCTCCGTCGGTCGGACGTCGAAAGGCGCGGGGGCGGTCGACCGGCCCTCCACCACCGGGGCGGTGTCAGCGAGGTGTGGCGCGTCATCGGCCGCGTGCACGGTCGAGCCACTGTTCGCGACCGGTGCCTGTAGCTGCTCCTCGAGCCGGTCGAGGGCACCTTGCGGGTCGTCCAGCCATGCCGGCAACCACAGACGAGCGACGACCGGCCACCGCATCATCCCGCCCAGGACGTCCGAGGGCAGCCCGTCACGATCCCCCACCGTGCGTCGGGTGGCCCACTCGGGGCCGTCGAGCAGGACCGCGGCCACCGGCTGCTCGGGCGACTCCGGAGGAGCCACGACGAGGTCGACGCGGAAGTCCGACAGACCGACGTCGGTGCGCACGACCCATCCGCGGTCACGGAGGGCATCGGCCACCTGTTCCCGGTGGCGGTCCGGGGCACGCGTGCGGGACACACGCCTCGCCAGCGTCTCGGCACCGAGCGCGGCGAGGTCGAGGTAGGCCCGCAGGTGCTTGATCCCGACGGAGCTCGTCTCCTCGGCTCGCAGCTGGCTCGGCTCGAAGGAGCTGTAGACCACCACCTGACGGCGCGCGCGCGTGACGGCCACGTTGAGCCGGCGTTCCCCGCCACCCCGGTTGAGCGGCCCGAAGTTGAGCGGGAGCACGCCCTTGTCGTTGACCCCGAAGGCCGTCGAGAAGAGGATGACGTCACGCTCGTCGCCCTGGACGTTCTCGAGGTTCTTGACGAACAGCCCTTCCGACTCGCGGTCGTCGAGCGCCTCCGCCATCCGCTGGTCCACGTCGTCGCGGATCAACGCCTCGATGTAGGCCCGCTGCTGCTGGTTGAAGGTCACCACCCCGACCGACGGCGTGTCTCCCCCGGTCGCCGCGTCGAAACGACGACGAAGGTCGGCGACGATCGCCTCGGCCTCGACCGGGTTGGTGCGCATCAGCTTCCCGCGTGCGGACCGGTGGAACTCGCCCAGGACGCGGACGAGTGCCACGCCGTAGCCACCCACCCCCGCGTCGGCGGCCCCGTGCCGTGGGGCGGGGAACGACGAGAGCCGCCCTTCGTAGTAGTGCGTGTTGCTGAACGAGATCAGCGACTCGTCCTGGCTCCGGTAGTGCCACGAGAGCCAGTGCTGCGGAACCCCGGCCTGGACCGCCTCGGTGAGGATGCTCTCCTGGTCCTCGACGACGAGGTCGACCTCCGCCTCCTCGGAGTCGACGTCCAGGCTCGCCTCCGCGAACGAGGTGGGCGGCATCTGCTTCGAGTCCCCGACGACCACGACGGACGTGGCTCGCCCCATCGCCCCGATCGCGTCCGCGACGCGGATCTGTGAGGCCTCGTCGAACACCACCAGGTCGAAGATCCCGGCCTTCGGCGGGAAGAACCTCGCGAGCGAGTCGGGGCTGACGAGGACGCACGGCGTCAGCTGGGTGACCAGGTCGCCGTACTGCTCCATGAGTGCGCGGACCCCGAGGCCGCGACGGGTCTTCGTCAGCTCTCGGCGCAGCAGGCCGATACGGCCGAGTTGCCCCTCCGCGTCGAACCCGCGGTTCGACGCCACCTGAGTAGGCAGCGCGTCGCGGAGGATCTCCTGGACCCCGTGCAGACCGTGCCGGAAGCGCTGGATGCTCTTCTCGTGGCTCGCGCCGTCGAAGGCGTCCAGCCCCGACGCCAGACGACGCTCGAGGACGGAGGCCTCGGCCACGCCGCGCTCGAACGCGTCCGCGGCGTCGTCGGCGTTCAGGTGGCCCGCGAGGATCGCCGTCTTCGCCTCCCCCATCCCCTGCTCGTCCAGCAGGGCGAGCGCGCGGCGGAGCTCGAGCCACCTCACGAGGGACCCGAGTCGCGGGTCGCCCGAGGCGCGCATCGACGCTGTCTGCTCCCACCGAACCAGCGCTCCGACGTCGCCCCGCCAACGTTCAACCGACGCCGCACCGGCACCGGTCGCGGCGAACAGCTCGCGCAGGGCGACGGACAGCCCTTCGAGGTCGTCGGCCGCCTCGACGGGGATGCTCGACGTAGAGGCCATCATCGTTCGCAGGGCGGCGGTGAAGCCCGTGGGGTCAGCCCGCTCTTCGACGACCGAGCCGGCCCACTCGAGCCAGTCGAGCTGCGCGGCTACGACGCGCTCCCCCTCGGGCGTCAGCGGGTTCCACCGCTCCGGGACGGACACGCCGTCGAGGTCGCGCGACCGCGAGCCCAGGTGGTTGACCGCCCCGTGCAGCTGGACCAGCGCCCCCGTGAGGGTCGGCAGCTCCTTGAGCTCGACCGAGTGCCCCGGGCGGAGACCGGGCTCGAGCTGCGCGAGCACCGCGCGCAGTCGCTTCTTGCGGCCCCACCAGCCCGACGAGGCAGCCTGCTGGGCCATCGCGTGAATGTCGGCCAGCGGCAGGTCCAGCGCAGCCGGGGTGGCCTGGTCGAGCCCCGGGTGCGCGGCGGCGACGAACGCGTGGATCTCCTGGCGCATCGAGGTGCTGCGGGCGCGCCAGTCGGAGGACCGCGTTCGGTCGAGGGTCTGCAGCGTGACACCGGGCGACCTCAGGAGGCCGACCGTCGCGTCGAGCTGCTCGAGGTTGGCGACGGAGTCGAGCACCTCGCGGAGTGCCGCCACCTGCCTCAGCCGCTCGAGGTGGGCATCGGCGCGTTGCGCAGGACGGGCGACGCTCTCCACACCTGCCGCGTCGAGCTGGTCGATCGTCACGAACGCCCACGGGTGGCGCTCGCTCGGTCTCGCCGGGTCGGCGATCTCGGGCAGGGTGCGCAGCAAGGAGCGAACGGCGTCCACCCGAGTGGTCGCGTCGTCGCCCAACAGGCGGGGAGGGACGACCATCGACGGGACGTCGGAGCGAAGGGTGAGGAGCTGGGTCGTGGCCGAGTACAACGACAGGCCGGCGCCGTTGACCTCGTGCAGCCTGGTCGCGTACCTCGAGAGCTGCCGCGCCGCGCTCGTCGTCTCGTCGGTGCGCGCCTTCAGGCCCTGCTCGTCGACGCCGACCGAGTGCTCGATGGCCGAGAGCAGCTGTTCACGCACGGCCACGGGCTTGCTGCCCTTGTCGTGGAGGTCCAGCGCGAACGGACCCATGCCCACCCGGTCGAGCCGGTCCTTGACCACATCCAGAGCGGCACGCTTCTCGGCGACGAAGAGGACGCGCCGGCCGTCGGCCATCGCTCGCGCCAGCATGTTCGTGATCGTCTGCGACTTGCCGGTACCGGGCGGGCCCTCGAGCACGAACGTGCGACCGGAGAGCGCGTCCGCCACGGCGGTGAGCTGGGACGCGTCCGCCGGGATCGGGCACTGGGCGGCCAGGGCATCGAGGTCGGCGCTGCCGGCCTGCACGTCACGCGAGTCGGGGAACGGCTCGGCCGGCCGGTGGGTGAGGTGCTCGACAAGTCCGTTCTTGCCGAACTCCTCCCAGTTCTCGTCCAGGTCCTTCCACAGCCGGAACTTCGCGAACTGCAGGATCGCCAGATCGGCGCTGGCCTCGACGCGGAAGTCCAGACCCTTCTCCGCGATGGACCTCCGCACGGACATGAACACGGCGTCCAGGTCGATGCCCGAGCTGTCGGTGGCCGGTTCGGTGAGTCCGGGCAGGCTGAGCCCGACCGACTGCTTGAGCTTCTCGAGGAGGCAGAAGTTGGGCGTGCTCTGGCCGGCCTCGTCGATCTCGACGCGGTACAGGGACTGGCGCCCGCGGGTCACGAGCGTGACCGGGACGAGGACCAGCGGCGATCGGAGTGCCTTCCCGTCGAGCGTCCAGGACAGGGTGCCGAGGGCGAGGTAGAGGTTGTTCGCCCCGGACTCCTCGACGATCGTCCGGGCCCGGTACGCGAGGCTGCGCAGCCGGGACTGGTAGGCCTGCTCGGAGACGTCGCAGTACACGGCCGCGTTCCGCCCCTCGATGAGAGCCGCCCGCGCGTCCTCGGGCAGATCCCGGCCGTACCGGACGCCACGAGCCTTCACGATGTCGTCCATCCGGTCCGCCGGCAGCAGCGAGACGGGTCGCTGGGCGCTCAGCAGGTCCTCCATCGTCCCCAGCGATGCGGAAGGGACGGACAGGTTGACGGTGTGCCGCGGTGTGAAGTTGATCAGCTTGTTGCGCAGCGAGAGGTCGAGAAGGGCGTTCTTCCACTGGACAACTCGCGGAGGAAGGTTCGAGGCGCTCGCCGTGGTCTGGGCCTGACGCCCCCCCTGGATCACGAGGGGTGGCCGGCTGTGCTCGGTCGGCCTGTATTCGACGACCACCGACCGCCCCTGCTCGTCGGTGGCGCGCGCGGGGATGGGGAAGACGTCGTTGTGCCTCGCCAGGTACACGTCGACGGCGTGAACGTCGTCTAGGTCTCCACGGAGGTGCGAGCGGTACGGCGATGCCGAGGCCGCCTCGAAGCCGACGTCGTGCTGCCGGTCGGTGAAGGCGGTGGTCTCGACCAGCTTCATGACTCCCAGGTCGACGAAGTTCACCAGCTCCCTGGGGTCGGACGTGACGATGCCGCCTCCGTCGACCTCCTCGAGCCAGTAGCCGCAGAACGCGTGGCCGGGCACGACCCACAGCAGCGGGCGGATGCCGCACTGCTCCAGGCAGGCGGCGTACAGGACCGTGGTGTCCAGGCAGGTCCCGACGGAGTCGCCGAGGACCTCGGCGGGCGTGCGCACCTTCTGCCCCCGCACGCCCCACCCGGCGGCGGGCTCCGCGTACCGGACCCGGCGTGCCTGCAGGGACTCGTAGAGGGCCTTCGCGATCTCGACCACGCGGTCCGGGCCGGACTGGTAGCCCTCCAGCGAGGGGCTTCCCGTGGCGACCCGCAGCCGCTCGCTGGTGTCCTTGAGCAGCTCGGTGACCTCCGGGCTGTTGGGCATGACGTGGGCTGCCAGGAGCTCGAGGAAGAGACGCTCGGGCTCAGCCTTCATCCAGTGCGTGGCGGGCAGGACGTCGACCGGTGCCGACGTCTCGGCGAGGACCTCCCCATCGACCCGGACGACGGCCTCGACCCGGCCCCGGCGCAGGTCGGTGACCCGGTACATCGCCGGGCCGTCCAGCCGGACCCCGAGGTCGTCGAGCACGACCTCACCATCGGTGGGGACGTCGATGAGGACCTCGAAGTCCTGGCTGAGAGCTCCCGTGTCGTCACTGATGGTGACGGCGACAGTGGCACCACGCAGCTCCGGCCCACGGTTGACGATCCCGGAGCGCCTGACCACAGACATCCGGTTGTGCGCCAGGGCGTAGCTGATGATCGGGAGGCAGTCGATGCGGAGGTCGACGTCGGGCACGGGCGGTCCTCGGAGGTGGAGCGGAGATGTCGGGCAGCGAGAAGCGCCCTACGTGCGTCCCCCGTGCTGGCCACAACCTAGCCGACACCCCCGACACGCGTCTGCGCATCCCCGCGCGTCGGCGCAGGTCAGGAGGGAAGAACGCCCGACCCGTCCTGGTCGAAGGCCTGTCGCGCCCAGGCGTCGATGCGCGCGTTGCGTGCCTCGACGAACGCGACACTGTGGTCGCGGTAGCTGCGATAGGCGTCCACGTCCTGCGGGATGGCCGGCGAGGCGAACTCGTGGAAAGGCGTGAAGAACTTCACGACGCCGGTCCGCTCCTCCAGCAGGTCCTGCAGGAGGAAGAACTCGACGTAGCCGTCGAAGGACCCGAACAGTGCGAAGAAGTCGGCGTAGCGCTGCAGCGCCGGGCCGAGCGGGGTGTCGATGTCACCGTCGTAGAAGCGACGGATGCACTCGAGCGTGAGGTCCATGCGGTCGGCGATCCGTCGGTTCAGCCCGCGGGCGGTGTTGATCGTCCACTTGCGCTCGATCTGGTTGCCCGGGAAGACCATGAACGCGCCGATCGTGTACGCGACGTCCCGGAAGGCCTCGAGCTCCCCGTCATCCAGTTGATCGAGCACCGGCGCGGCCACCAGCCAGCTCTTGAAGCTGGGGACGACCGAGTCGCTCCCCAGGAAGAACTCGCCGAGCTCCGAGTCGTGATGGAGGTAGGCGCGGGACCTGGTGGTGGCGAGCTCGAACGGCCGGCCGTCCGGCAGCGGCTTGCTCCACAGCATGCGGTGGTAGCGCCGCAACGTCGCGCTGTGGGAGTCGGGGTCCTTGCGCGCAGGGGTGTCCGAGCGCACGTCGAACGACGTGTCGATCATCTCGTCGTCCGACTCCCTCATTTGAAGTCCTCCAGTCGTGGACGGCCGACTCACTTGTAGCGCCGCGTTCGTCCCTTGCCGGTCGTGGGCGCATCCTGCTTCAAGGCGGTGTCGATGGCAAGGGCCGCAGCGACGACGAGGCTGCGCAGAGGGTCCTCGAGAGGGCGATGCATCTGCACGACGTAGTTGTCGGCCTTCGTGAACCGCTCCTTCGCCCAGCCCGCCCACGTCTTGGTGATGCGGGCGATCTCGTGGCCCGCACTGTCGTTGATGGCGAAGTCCCACTCCCGACGGTTGTCGGGGACGATCATGCCGAGGTCATGACCGGCGGACACCAGTGCGAAGCGGACTCCCTTGAAGACGCCGACGTTCCTCTGGACGATCTCGCCCGTGACGCCGTTGGCCCCGAGCACGGTCATCGTCGACTTGAAGACCTTGCTGGGCCGCCGCAGGGCCAACACCACCCGACCCTCGGCATCGACGACGTTGAAGCGGTACGTGCCGTTGCTCGACCCACCGGTAGCCCTTCGCCGCAGGTTCCGGTCCACCTCGTGGACGGCACCGATGCGCCGGCCATACTCGTCGAACACGGCGTACTCGGCACGCCGCTCGAAGAGCTTCGCTTTCTGGTTGACGACGAGCACCGACGTGGTCAGCATGGGTGACTCCGGACCCGGGATGGCCTGAGGTACACCTGCGGTGTGGAGCTGCTGCTGGACACGGTGGTCGGCGACAGGGGCGAGAGCCGCCTGGGGGCGATGAGGTACCGGAGGGTCCTCCATCTCACGGCCGCGGAAGGACACGCGCTCTGTCCACCTCTGGCCGTCCCAGAGACGGTGGTCGAACCGCCCGAAAGGGTCCGGGTGCCATCCCTGGGGAAACGTCGGCGCAGTCGGGGTGCGCACCGGCGGAGTCAGGGCCGCGGAGTCGACCGCCCGGGCGCCGCGCGTCGACACGTGCTCGGTCCAGGCCCCGTCCCAGTACCGCATCTCGAAGCGGCGGAACGGGTCCGGGAACCAACCCGGCGACGTCTGCGTGGACACCGCGCGAGGTTACCTCGCCGCGCCTGTGCCGGGGCGCCGCCGTCTGCGGGTGCGACGAGACGCCGGGCGCGTGTTGGACCCCGATGCTCTGCTGCTCTCATGCGTCTTCACAAGCCGACCGTCGTCAGCGCACTCGCCGTCAGTCTCCTGCTGTCCGCCTGCAGCAGCGCCCCGAGCCCAGAGCCCGTACCCGCGATCAGTGCGGCCACCTCCAGCGCGGCGCCGGCCCCCGCAGACACCGCATCCGGCCCGACCGGCCCTTCGTCTCCTCCGGAGGCGGCCGACGTCGCCCGCGGTCTCGAGCAGCCCTCCACGACGGAGGTCGTGGTCCTGACCGAGGACAACGACCCGAACGACCTGATCGGCCGGCCCAACGGCTACGTCAGCGCGGCGGTGATCTACGACTCCAACGCCACCTGTGGCGACCTCGGTGTCGAGTGCGGAGCCACCGTCGAGGTCTGGCCGGACGAGGCTGCCGCCAAGACCCGCTCCGACTACATCCAAGGCATCCTGAAGGCGTCGCCGATGCTGGGCAGCGAGTTCCACACCCTCGACGGCCCGGTCCTCCTCCGCGTCGATGGCAAGCAGCTCAAGCCGTCCGTGGCCGAGAAGTACGCAGCAGCGCTGAACCGCTGACACGCACAGACCGAGAGCAGATCGGACGACCTCTCGACCCTCGGCGCGGAGCCCACGTGTCGATCGCCCTTTGACCACTGTCGTTTGCACGATGTCGAGGCGAAAAGGGGCGTCAGGAATAGCGCCTGCCTTCCAACGGTCGGCGCACTGATACGTCAGTGGAGGCGGAGGCCGGCGCGCTGCGCGACAGCGCCGGTGACTGCCAACACCCCCGCGGCACCACCCTGCTGTCTGTAAGCCTTCATCATGTCGATGACCTCAGCCCGACCACCCGCAATCCAAGCCACGGCGGCTGTCTGCTCGAAGGCGATGACCGGACGTTGCTGGTGTAGGACGAACCAGAAGCGGTAGCCGCTCTGACCCAAGGGGTCCTCTGCACGCACGTCCGTTGCACTGCTGTCCACAGCAGGGAAACGCGCGAAGTGCGGCGATGGACCACTCCAGTCGTCGTCGTAGAAGCCCGGTTCAACCGTGACCCCAACATCGGTGGTGGCCGCCGCCGAGAGGAGACAGGCGATGACGCGCCAAGTCAGCGTCGGCCCCGTGGCCGCCGGCGTGCGCGGCAGAGCGGGCAAGCCGGCGGCTCGTTCCAGCTCGAGGGCGAACGACGCTTCTTGGCAACGAGGGGCGAGCGCCTGCTGCCACGTGTAGTGGATGGAACGAGGCTCACGGGCGTCGCCGAGGGCGTCGAAGCGCCGCATCACGTTGATGCGTCCGACCCGGTTCAGGCGAACATCTCCGCCGTCACTGCGCAGGGCGGGATCGCGGAGCCAAAGGACATCGCTCTGGCCCCCACCGGGTCGGCCGTGGAAGATCCGAAGGCGATGAGGATGACGGCGGGCCAGTCGAGCGGCGAGTGCCCACGATGCGGCGTCGAGCAAGCGGCAACCGATTGGGTTGTCGGCGCCGTGCAGCTCCCCGGCATGTCCCGTGTTGAGGTCGTTCACCTCGGGAGTAAAGCAGAACCGCCGAACGCCAGGGCGCCGACGTGGCCCCCCAGAAGGCCCCGTCGCCCTGATGCTTCAAGTTGATGTGGCAAGCATCGACGACGGCTTCATGTCCCTCGCGTCCCGCCTTCGGCATCTCGCGACATATCGGGTGAGTCAGCCGGGTCCGGATCGCCACGAGCGATCGTCGGGCCGAGCCATGTGATTCCGGGAGGAGCCAGGCTCTCGGAACTTCTGAACGAGCCGTCCACCCGCACCTATAAGCACAACCTGACGCGAATCCGCCCTCAGGGTGCTCGACTCAGCGTTGATAAAGAGTTCGCAACTCCACCACGGACTCTCTGACGAGCGCTTGAGCCTCGTAGAACATGCCCCGATCCAAGAGCTGCGTCACAGCCAGATGTATGGCTGCAGCACTGAGGACCGAGTCCTTCGCCGAGCCCTGCCGGACAAGTTTTCGACCGTCCCCCCAGATCGCCTTCCCCACAGTACGCGCTTGGGGAAGGAGAGCACGGAACTCAGCCTCAGTGGGTGCCTGTGCCATGGGCTCCAGCACTTCAAGCATCTTCCACGCATTGCGCGCATTCGCAATGATTCCCATGGCTATCCCCGCTCCCGGCGTTTCAAGTCGTCAGCGAACGTTGTACCACGCGATCCGGTTTGCGGAAACGAAACGCTCATCTATCCCTTGGGCGTGAACTGCCATTCACTGTGCACCGGGCGTCGTTCGCGCCGAGGGCCGCCGTTCCGCTTGTGACTCAATGCGATCGGGAACTCAATCAGCACAAGTTCTTTCCTGACAGCCTCCCGACGCAGTGCGCCGAAATTGAAGCCATTGCGATCACGCGGGTGCCGTGTTTTCGAGGTTCGCGCGTTGAGCCTTGGGACCAACGAAGGCCCGGGCGGAGTGGTCTCCGCCCGGGCCCTCGTCGTGTGGCTGGTGCGTCAGCTGCAGCCGCTGGTGGAGCCGCAGCCCTCGCAGACGTAGCAGGAGCCGGCGGGGCGCATCTTCGTGCCGCAGGTCATGCACATCGGGGCGTCGGCGGCCTTGGAGTTGCCGAACGCCGCGAGGAGGTCGGCCGAGGAGTGGATCTCCGAGGAGACCTCACGCGCCGAGGCCGCACCCGAGCCCGAGGCGACGGTCGCCGCGGAGGTCGCGTCGGCCGAGTGCTCGGTGGCCGGGGCCGGAGCGGACGTGGTGGCGGCCGCGGGCTCCTCGTGCTTCTTCGACGAGGCGCCGATGCCGACCGAGAGGGACTCGATCTCCTCGACGAGCTCCTCGTCGGACTCGCCGGACTCCGGTGCGTACGAACCGGTCTCGAGCTGGCGAGCGCGCTCCTCCGCGGTGTGGATGCCCATGTACGAGCGGGTGTCGAAGTCCAGGTGGTCCAGGGCCAGCCGGCGGAACACGTAGTCCATGAGCGACTGCGCCATCCGCACGTCCGGGTCGTCCGTCATGCCGGCCGGCTCGAAGCGCATGTTCGTGAACTTCTCGACGAACGTCTCCAGCGGCACGCCGTACTGCAGCGCGACCGAGGTGACGATCGAGAAGGCGTCCATGACTCCGGCGAGCGTGGAGCCCTGCTTGCCGAACTTGAGGAACACCTCACCGAGGCGCCCGTCCTCGTACGTGCCGGCGGTGAGGTAGCCCTCGGCCCCGCCCACGGCGAACGACGTCGTCTGCGAGCTGCGGCGCTTCGGCAGGCGCTCACGCGTCGGCCGGTAGACGACCTTCTCGACGATCTCGGTCGTGGCGGCGGCGACGGCAGCAGAGGCCTTGTCAGCGGCAGCGTCCTTGGCGGTCGAGCCACCGTCGGACAGCGGCTGACCGACCTTGCAGTTGTCGCGGTAGACGGCCAGCGCCTTGAGGCCCATCTTCCAGCCCTGGACGTAGACCTCCTCGATCTCCTCGACGGTCGCCGTCTCCGGCAGGTTCACCGTCTTCGAGATCGCGCCGGAGAGGAACGGCTGCGTGGCGGCCATCATCCGGACGTGGCCCATCGGGGAGATGGCGCGCGCACCCATCGCGGTGTCGAAGACCTCGTAGTGCTCGGTCTTCAGGCCGGGGGCGTCGATGACGTGACCCTTGTCGGCGATGTACTCGACGATCGCCTCGACGGTCTCCTCGGTGTAGCCGAGCTTGCGCAGCGCGCGCGGGATCGTCAGGTTGACGATCTGCATCGAGCCACCGCCGACGAGCTTCTTGAACTTGACGAGCGAGAAGTCCGGCTCGATGCCGGTCGTGTCGCAGTCCATCATGAAGCCGATGGTCCCGGTCGGCGCGAGCACGGAGGCCTGCGCGTTGCGGTAGCCGTTCTTCTCGCCGAGCTTGACGACGTCGTCCCAGGCCTTGGTGGCGACCCGGTGGATGTCCTTGTCCATCGTCGAGAGGGTGCGGACCGCGTCGTTGGCGGCGGCGTGCTTGCGCATGACGCGGTTGTGCGCGTCGGCGTTGCGGGCGTAGCCGGCGTACGGGCCGACGACCGCGGCCATCTCGGCGGAGCGCTTGTAGGCGGCGCCGGTGAGCAGCGAGGTGATGGTCGCGGCGATCGCCCGGCCACCGTCGGAGTCGTACCCGTGGCCGGTGGCCATGAGCAGCGCGCCGAGGTTGGCGTAGCCGATGCCCAGCTGACGGTAGTCGCGCGTGGTCTTGCCGATCGGCTCGGTCGGGAAGTCCGCGAAGCAGATCGAGATGTCCATCGCCGTGATGACGAGCTCGACGACCTTCTGGAAGGTGACGGCGTCGAAGGTGTCGTCGTCCTTGAGGAACTTCAGGAGGTTGAGCGAGGCGAGGTTGCACGAGGAGTTGTCGAGCGACATGTACTCCGAGCACGGGTTGGACGCGGTGATGCGGCCGGTCTCGGGGTTGGTGTGCCAGTCGTTGATCGTGTCGTCGTACTGGATGCCCGGGTCGGCGCACTCCCACGCGGCCGTGGCGATCTTGCCCATCAGCTCGCGGGCGTCGACGGTCTCGATGACCGAGCCGTCCATCCGGGAGGTGAGGCCGAACTCGGTGCCGTCCTGGACGGCGCGCATGAAGGCGTCGTTGACGCGGACCGAGTTGTTCGCGTTCTGGTACTGGACGGAGGTGATGTCCTTGCCGCCGAGGTCCATGTCGAAGCCGGCGTCGCGCAGCGCGCGGATCTTGTCCTCCTCGCGCGCCTTGGTCTCGACGAACTCGACGATGTCCGGGTGGTCGACGTCGAGGACGACCATCTTGGCCGCGCGGCGGGTGGCGCCACCGGACTTGATGGTGCCCGCGGACGCGTCGGCGCCGCGCATGAAGGAGACCGGGCCGGAGGCGGTGCCGCCGGAGGAGAGGAGCTCCTTGGACGAGCGGATGCGCGAGAGGTTCAGGCCCGCGCCCGAGCCGCCCTTGAAGATGAAGCCCTCCTCCTTGTACCAGTTGAGGATGGAGTCCATCGAGTCGTCGACCGAGAGGATGAAGCAGGCGCTGACCTGCTGCGGGCTCTTGGTGCCGACGTTGAACCAGACCGGCGAGTTGAAGCTGAACACCTGGTGCAGCAGGGCGTAGGTCAGCTCGTGCTCGAAGATCTCGGCGTCCTCGGCGTTCGAGAAGTAGTCGAAGTCCTTGCCCGCCTTGACGTAGGTGAGGACGACGCGGTCGATGAGCTGCTTGAGCCCGGTCTCGCGCTCGGGGGTGCCGACCGCGCCGCGGAAGTACTTCGTCGTGACGATGGTGGAGGCGTTGACGCTCCAGAAGTCGGGGTACTCGACCCCGCGCTGCTCGAAGATCGTCGCGCCGGTCTTCCAGTTCTGCTGGACGACGTCGCGCTTCTCCCAGGTCACCTCGTCGTAGGGGTGCACGCCCGGGGTGGTGTAGATCCGCTCGATCTTCACCCCCTTGCCCTTGGCGGCCTTGCGGGCACCTGCACGTGCTCCGGCGACATCGGTCATGCCTCTTCCCTTCGTTCTGCCCCCTCTGGCGGGGGCGGTGGTGACCTGGTGGTGCTGTTCTACTGCTGGGGTGTGACAGGCGCGGTGGCCTGCGGTTCCTGGGCGGTCGCCTCGCGTTCGGCGCGCAGGAGGGTGATGGCCGACTCGAAGTCCTCGAGGGACTCGAAGGCCTGGTAGACGGAGGCGAAGCGCAGGTAGGCGACCTCGTCGAGCTCGCGCAGCGGCCCGAGGACGGCCAGGCCGACCTCGTGCGCGTCGATCTCGGCCGAGCCCGCGCTGCGGATCGACTCCTCCACCTTCTGGGCGAGGACGGCGAGGTCGTCCTCGGTGACCGGGCGGCCCTGGCAGGCCTTGCGGACACCGACGAGGACCTTCGCCCGGCTGAACGGCTCGGTGGTGCCGGAGCGCTTGACGACGCTCAGGCTGGCGGTCTCGACGGTGGTGAACCGGCGGCCGCACTCCGGGCACTGACGACGGCGGCGGATGGCCGTGCCGTCGTCGGTCGTGCGGGAGTCCATGACCCGGGAGTCGGTGTGCCGGCAGAACGGACAGTGCATGACGGCGGACCTCCCCCTGTGGACGAAACGGTGGACTCGAGTGTGAACAACCTGTGGAGAACCCGCATTTCGTGTGCACAAGATGTGGACGAACTACAGCGGTGTAACCACTAGATGTTGTGGCCATCGTGCCACCCGTGTGACCCGCGACGCAACAGGGGGAGGCCGAAGATCGTCCGTTCGGCCATCTGCGCAGGTCAGCGGGGGTGCAACCCCTTCAGGAGGGCCGGACGGCGGCGTGTCGCACCACCACCGGTGGACGCATCCGCCGGCCGAGGCACCAGATCTGGGGGTCTACTCCCCCGGAGCCGTGCTCTGGTGGACCAGGGCCGCGGTGAGCGCCCCGTGCCAGTCCCCGCGCCCGAGGCTGCCCCGCGCCCCGGCCCCGCAGCCGCACTCCCAGTGCCACCGGCCGAGGGCGTCGCAGCCGACGACCGGGTGGTGGGTGCGGCGGGCGGTCCGCCGGCGCGAGGTGCTCATGGACCTCAGGAGGACCCGCCGCCGCCGCTGATACGAGCATCGTCCGTTCGGCCAGCACTGCGCCGCCGAACACCCGGCACGGGCCGTCTTTGCCATTCCTTGACCAAACCCTGATGCGACTCTGGTCAATGTCAGGGAAAAGTCGGGGGCAACGCGTCTGGGAGGACACGTGATGGGTTACACCATGGAAGGTCCTCTGGGCCGCTACACCGAAGGGGCCTCGCGCCGCGAGCCCGGGCTCGGGCCCGCCTCGCCGCTGCTCGACCTCCTCCTCGTCGGCTTCGCCGCCCTGGGCCGCCGCGCCCAGGCGATGCACGACGACGAGGACCACCGCCTGCGCCGGCACTGACCCCCGCCGCTCCCCCGCCCGCTCACCCGAGGGGATGGAGGAAGGCCGCCAGCTCCTCGACGCCGTCGACGAGCCGCGGCCCCGGTCGCGCCCACAGCCCGTCGGCGTCGACCGCGTGCACGGCGACCCCGTCTGGCAGCACCCCGGCGGCCAGGAGCGCGTCGGCCTGGCGCTGCGCCCCGGCGCGGTCGTAGCCGCACGGCGCGACGACGACCACCTCGGGGGACGACGCGGCCAGGTCCTCCCAGCCGATGGCCACCGAGCGCTCCCCCGCCGCCCCGAGCACGTTCTCGCCGCCGGCGAGATCGACCATCTCGGGGATCCAGTGCCCCGGCGCGAACGGCGGGTCGGTCCACTCGAGGACCGCGACCCGCGGGCGCGCCCGCCCGGCCACCCGCTCGCGCACCGCGTCGAGGCGCCGCCGCAGGTCGGCGACGAGCGCCGCCGCCTCGGCCGGTCGTCCGACCGCCTCCCCCACGGCGCTGACGGAGGCCAGCACCTCCTCGAGGGTGTGCGGGTCGACGGTGAGCACCTCGGCGCGGCAGCCGAGGTGGCGCAGCGCCGCGTCGACGGTGGAGACGTCGAGGGCGCACACCGCGCAGAGGTCCTGCGTGACGACGAGGTCGGCGTCGAGGTCGGCCAGGGCGCCGGCGTCGAGGTGGTAGAGGTCCTCGCCGCGCTCGACCGCCGCGCACACGGCCGCGTCGATCTCGCCCGGCTCCAGCCCCTCGGGCAGGGCCGACGTCGAGACGACCCGGCGCGCACGGGCCTGCGCGGGGAAGTCGCACTCGAAGGTGACCCCGACGACCTCGTCGCCCGCGCCGAGCGCGAAGAGGATCTCGGTGGCCGAGGGGATCAGGCTGACGATGCGCACGCCCCGACCCTACGGAGGCGGTGGCGCGCTGTCGGTCGTCGGTGCTTGGCTGCGGCATGACCACCTGGGAGACCCACCCCGTCACGCCGGACCGGTTCGAGGACTTCGCCGACGTCGTCAACCCGAACCGGCGCGCCACGCACTGCTGGTGCCTCTCGCACCGGCTGCGACAGCGCGAGATCGACGAGCTCGGCGAGGGCAGCCGCGAGCAGGCCGCCCGTCGCCTCTGCGCGCGCGAGGTCCCGCCCGGGGTCGTCACCTACCGCGACGGCGTCCCGGTCGGCTGGTGCAACATCGGCGCCCGCAGCGACATCCCTCGCCTCGTGCACTCGACGAAGATCCACCCGGTCGACGACGTGCCGGTGTGGAGCATCGTCTGCCTCGTCGTGCGCGGCGGCCACCGGCGCCAGGGCGTGACGTCCCACCTCATCGAGGGGGCCGTGGCGTGGGCGGCCGCGCAGGGGGCGCCGGCGGTCGAGGCCCACCCGGTCGACCCCGGCGAGGGGCGGATGGACCTGACGATGGCCTTCGTCGGCACGCGAAAGATGTTCGAGCGGGCCGGCTTCGAGGAGGTCGGCGTCACCGACGCGGTGGCCAGCAGGATGCCGCGGCTCGTCCTGCGCCGCACGCTCCCCGGCGGCGGGTGAACGCACTGGTCCCCCCACCCCTGACCCGGTCGGGGGTCAGGGGTGAGGGGACCTGCGTACCCCAGCGGCGCGGGGCCGTGGCCTCCCGGGGAGGCGACGGCCGGGGCCGCTTCGCTCTCGTCGTCGGTTCGGTGGAGAGCCAGCGACGACGAGGGTGCGGCCCGGGGACCCTCTGTGTATCCCCGGGCCGCACGTCTCATTCCCCGGGGCTCTGGCTGTGGTGCACGAGTGCCGCCGTGTAGGCGCCGTGCCAGCCTCCCGAGGTGTCGGACCCGCGGGCGCCGCATCCGCACGACCAGTGCCACCGGCCCTGGCCGCCGCACTGGACGACCGGGTGGTGGGAGTGGCGGGAGGAGCTGCGCCGACGTGTCCGCATGCCCTGAAGTCTGTTGGTGCACAGCCCTGTCGCGCAGGGCAGGACGGCGCCGGCGGGCCGATGGGCCCGCGAGGTCCGACAGGTCGGCGGATGCTCCCTCCCCCGTTCGGCCGAGTGTGGCGCGGTTGACACCGACCGCCCGCAGGACCCACCCGCACGAGCGGGGCGGACAGCACGGAGGGCGTCGCCTTCCCTGCACGGGAGACGACGCCCTCCGGCGTCCGAGTCGGGTCGAGGGACTCGGGGATCGTGACGCGCCCGGGGGCGCGTGCGCGGGGCTCAGCCCGCGGGGATGACCAGCTGCTGGCCGGCGCGCACCTGGGCGGTGCTCAGGTCGTTGGCGAGCTGGATGGCGACGATGCCGTCGCTGATCGACATCGAGGGAAGCTCGGTGGCCGCGATCTCGGAGAGGGTCTGGCCACCGGTGACCGAGACGGTGTGCGCCGGCTCGGCCGCGCCGGCCCCGCCGAGACCCCGCAGGCCGAGGACGGTGGCGAGGGCGAGCGTCGCCATCACGAGCAGCACGAGGCGGCCGCGGCGCGTGATGCGCAGCGCGGGCTCGGCGACCGCGGCGGCGCGGCCGCCCTGGCCGGCGCCGTCGATGACGACCAGCCGCGGGCGGCGGGGAGCCACCGGGTGGGTGCTGCCGAGGTCGGTGGGGTGCCAGGCGATCGCGCTCATCATGTCCTCCATCCCGGCGGCCAGGGCCACCGTCGAACCGGTGTTCGATAGAACGTCTGTACGAGTTATAGCACGCGTGTTCGAGGCGGACAAGACACGCGTCGAACACCTGTTTGAGTTCGGGGCCGCCCGCTCGTAGGATGTCCGCATGCAGGTCAGACTGCACGGCACCACCGACAAGCCGTCTGACCTGCACAAACACCGGTCAGGACACCCCGTCGTACGGGGTGGCCTCAGCAAAGGGGTCGAGATGGCACGTCCGAGGAACGCCGACATCCACGAGATGCCCGACCGCGGCGACGGCGGGGACCTCACCCACCGCCAGCGCAAGATCCTCGAGGTCATCCGCAACGCCGTCGACCGGCACGGGTACCCGCCGAGCATGCGCGAGATCGGCGAGGCCGTCGGCCTCACCTCCCCCAGCTCGGTCGCCCACCAGCTCTCCGCGCTCGAGCGCAAGGGCTTCCTGCGGCGCGACCCCAACCGCCCGCGCGCCATCGAGGTCGTCTCCCCCGACCGCCAGGGCAGCGGCTACCGCCGGCCCGAGCAGGACGAGGGCGACGTGACCGGCATCGGCGACTCCCGCCCCGAGGCCTCCTACGTGCCGGTCCTCGGCCAGATCGCCGCCGGTGTCCCGATCACCGCCGAGGAGGTCGTCGAGGACGTCTTCCCGCTGCCCAAGCAGATCGTCGGCGAGGGCAGCCTGTTCCTCCTCAAGGTCGTCGGCGAGTCGATGGTCGACGCCGCCATCTGCGACGGCGACTGGGTCGTCGTGCGCCAGCAGCCGACCGCCGAGAACGGCGACATCGTCGCGGCGATGCTCGACAACGAGGCGACCGTCAAGACCTTCAAGCGGCGCGACGGCAAGGTCTGGCTCATGCCGCACAACCCGGCCTTCGAGCCGATCGACGGCGACCACGCGACGATCCTCGGCAAGGTCACCGCGGTCCTGCGCCGCGTCTGACCCCGCCCGGCGTCAGTCCTCGACCTCGGCGATGTGCACGACGGCGTCGCCGGAGTTGACCAGGGGCGCCTCGGTGCGCCCGACGACGATCCCGGAGCGGTCGGCGTGCACGAGGCGCACCCGCTTGCCGAGCGAGTCGAAGAGGCCGCCCAGGCGCGCGCCGCGCTCGACCCGCTCCCCCAGCCCGACCTCGAGGTGCAGCATCCCGGTGCCGCGGGCGCGGACCCACCCGCTGCGGAACGACACCGCCGACGGCGCCGGCGGGTCCTCGGCCACCGGGTCGGTCATCCCGAGCGCGGCGAGGACCCGGCGCACGCCGAGCACGCCGGCGTCGACCGCCCAGCGGTCCATCCGCCACGCCTCGCCCGCCTCGTAGAGCAGCACCGTCGCGCCCCGCTCGCGTGCGGCGTACCGCAGCGAGCCGTCGCGCAGCCGCGCGTTGAGCATCACGGGCGCCGCGAAGGCCTCGGCCAGGGCACGGGTGCGCGGGTCCTCGAGATCGGCCCGCACCTGCGGCAGGTTCGTGCGCCGGTCCGAGCCGGTGTGCAGGTCGATGCCGACCTCGCACTTGTCGACGACCTCGGTCATGAACAGGTGCGCGATGCGGCCGGCGAGCGAGCCGCGCGGCGAGCCCGGGAAGGACCGGTTGAGGTCGCGCCGGTCCGGCAGGTAGCGCTGGCCGGCCGAGAAGCCGAGGACGTTGACGATGGGGACGGCGATCAGGGTGCCGCAGAACGTCTTCGGGTCGAGCCCGGCGACGACCTGCCGCACGACCTCGACCCCGACGGCCTCGTCGCCGTGGATGGCGGCGTCGACCCAGACGGTCGGCCCCTCCTCGCGCCCGTGGACGACGCGTACGGGCAGCTCGACGTCGGCGCCCGTGACGAGCCGCGTGATCGGCAGCGACACCGACTGCGTCCGGCCGGCCCGCACGCGGACGTGGCCGATCTCGAACGAGGGGCGCGGGGTGCGCCGGGGCATCAGGCCCTCCCCCGGTTGCGCCGGCGCATCGCGAGCGGCGGCCGGCCCCCGAGGTAGGAGCGCCCGGGGTCGACGGCGAAGCCCTGGCGCAGCGCCTCGCGGCCGACGAGCATCCGGAAGCCCATCTCGTCGCGGTTGGCCAGCGTCATCTCGGCCGCGACCGTGCGGCCCATGAGGACGAGGTCCATCGCGACGACGAGGCGCTCCTCGGAGTGGCCGGAGGACGAGCGCACCTCGCGCACGTCGAGCACCGGGCACTCGCACCGCACCGCGTCGGCGTCCGAGCGCTGCCACGGCTGGAGGCGGAAGCGGGCCCACCGCTCGCCGTCGCGCTCGAGGTCCTCGAGGTCGAAGGCGTGGATCGACGAGGACCGCGCGCCGGTGTCGAGCTTGGCCTTGACCCACGGCACGCCGATCGTCGGGAGGCTCACCCACTCACGCCAGCCTGCGAGGGTGTAGGAATGGCTGTCCGTCATCCGTCCTCTCCCGCCGGGAAACCATGAAGCTCGCGATCCTCTCCCGCGCGCCTCGCTCGTACAGTACGCAGCGCCTGCGCACCGCCGCCCAGGACCGTGGCCACCAGGTCAAGGTCCTCAACACCCTCCGCTTCGGCATCGACCTGTCCGGGGACGAGCCCGACCTGCAGTTCCGGGGCAAGCGGCTGTCGACCTACGACGCGATCCTGCCGCGGATCGGCAACTCCATCACCTACTTCGGCACCGCCGTCGTGCGGCAGTTCGAGCAGATGGACGTCTACACGCCGAACACCTCGTGGGGCATCGCCAACTCGCGCGACAAGCTGCGCGCGACGCAGATCCTCTCGCGGCACAACATCGGGATGCCGCCGACGACCTTCGTCCGCGACCGGGCCGACGTCATCCCCGCCATCGAGCGGGTCGGCGGCGCGCCGGTCGTCATCAAGCTGCTCGAGGGCACCCAGGGCATCGGGGTCATCCTCGCCCCGGAGATGAAGACCGCCGAGGCGATCATCGAGACGCTGCAGTCGACGAAGCAGAACGTGCTCATCCAGCGCTTCGTCAAGGAGAGCAAGGGCCGCGACATCCGCGCGCTCGTCGTCGGCGACCGCGTCGTCGCCGCGATGCGCCGGGTCGCCAAGGGCGACGAGTTCCGGTCCAACGTGCACCGCGGCGGGTCGGTCGAGCCGGTCGAGCTCGACCCCGAGTTCGAGCGCGCGGCCGTCCGCTCGGCCCAGATCATGGGCCTGCGGGTCGCCGGTGTCGACATGCTCGAGAGCGACGAGGGACCGCAGGTCATGGAGGTCAACTCCTCCCCCGGCCTCGAGGGCATCGAGACGGCGACCAAGCTCGACGTCGCCGGCGCGATCATCGACCACATCGACAACCAGGTCGCCTTCCCCGAGATCGACGTGCGCCAGCGCCTCACCGTCTCGACGGGCTACGGCGTCGCCGAGATCGCGGTGCACGAAGCGTCCGACCTCGTGGGTAAGTCGCTGGGCGACAGCGGTCTTCGCGAGCGCGACATCACCGCGCTCACGCTGCACCGCGGGACGATGGTCATCCCGAACCCCAACACCCACCACGTGCTGGAGTCCGGCGACCGGATGCTCTGCTTCGGCAAGCTCGAGGAGATGCGCTCGATGATCCCGAGCCGTCGCCGCCGCACGCGCAAGGTCAAGCGCCTGCCGAAGGAGCCGATCCACGACGCGCGCCCCGAGTGAGGTCGGGCGTCAGCGCCCGTCGGGGTGCGGGCGCTGCCAGAACGCGGTGTCGACGCGGCGCCCGAGCTTGAACCCGACCTCGCGCAGCGTGCCGACGTGCTCGAACCCGTGGGCGCGGTGCAGCGCCGCGCTCGCGGGGTTCGGCTGGGCGATGACGGCGACGCACGTGTGCACGCCGTCGGCGTCGACCCGGCGCAGCAGCTCGTCGTAGAGACGCTTCCCGAGGCCCTTCCCGCGGGCGGCCTCGGCGAGGTAGACCGACACCTCGCGGGTGCCGTCGTAGGCGGCGCGGGGGCGGTAGGTGCCGGAGTAGGCGTAGCCGAGGACGCCGCCGTCGGGCGCGACCGCGACGAGCACGTGGTCGCCGGGGCGGGTCGAGGCGACGTGGCCGGCGTAGTGGTCGTCGGGGCGGGTCTCGAGGTCGAAGGTCGACACGGTGTGCCGGACGGCCTCGTTGTAGATGGCGACCATCCCGCGCAGGTCATCGGCTGTGGCGGAACGGATCTCGGGCTCGGTCACGCGGCGGCGCCACCGCGCACGAGCTGCTCGAGCGTCGGCGCGAGGGGCGCGTCGACCCGCAGGGCCATGTGCTCGTCGCCGCGGGTCGGCCCCCGCGTGACCGCCGCCACCGGGATGCCCCTGCGCGCGGCGTGACGGACGAAGCGCAGCCCCGACATCACGGCGAGCGAGGAGCCGAGGACGAGCAGCGCGGGCGCGGCGTCGGTGAGGGCGAAGCAGGCGTCGACCCGCTCGCGCGGCACCGAGCCGCCGAAGAACACGACGTCGGGCTTGAGGGTGTCGGCGCCGCAGACGAGGCAGAGCGGCAGCCGGAACCCGGCGACGGCGTCCTCGGGCAGCACGACGTCGCCGTCGGGGCGGATCTGGCTGCTCACCTGCGAGCCGTCCGGCGCCTCGCCGCGCACCCGCTCCTCGAAGCCGGGGTTGGCCGCGGACATCCGGGCCTGGAGCTCCTCGCGGCCGGTGCGGTCGCCGCAGGTGAGGCACACGACCTCGGCGAGGGTGCCGTGCAGCTCGGTGACGTCGCTCGACCCGGCCGCCTGGTGCAGGCCGTCGACGTTCTGGGTGATGACCGCCCCGAGCAGCCCGGCCTCCTGGAGCGCGGCGACGGCGTGGTGGCCCCGGTTGGGCTCGGCCCGCGAGAAGCGCTGCCAGCCGACGTACGAGCGGGCCCAGTAGCGCTGCCGGTTCTCGCTCGAGGCGCAGAACTCGCCGTGCTGCATCGGCATGACCCGGCGGGTGCCGTCGTGCCCGCGGTAGTCGGGGATGCCGGAGTCGGTCGACATCCCGGCCCCGGACAGCACGAGGGTCCCGGGGTGAGCGCGCAGGAGGCCGGCCAGCCGGTCGACCGCGGCGGGGTCGCTCGCCTCGGGCGGCAGCGGCCGGGTGGCCCAGTCGGGGGTGCGGCCGACCTCGTCGCGACCGGCGAGCCGCAGCGTCGCGACGGGCGGCGGGGTGGGGCGGTCCGGCATGGAGGCAGTATCCCCCGCGGCGCCGACACCCGCCGGGGCCGGCTCCCGCGCGATGACGCCGTGTTGCGAGTTCCGCGACGTCGATAACGCCGGCTTATAGGATGGGCCGATGATCGACGCCGCCGGCCTCCGCGTCATGCGGGCCATCTCCGAGCAGGGCAGCTTCACCGCCGCCGCCGCCTCGCTGGGCTACACCCAGCCGGCCATCTCGCAGATGGTCCGCCGGCTCGAGCAGCGCACCGGCACCGTGCTCGTCGAGCGCGTCGGCCGCAACGTCCGCCTCACCGAGGCCGGCCGCGTCCTCGCGCGCCACGCCGGGCCGGTGCTCGCCGCGCTCGACGCCGCGGAGGAGGAGGTCGCCGCGATCGCCGGGCTGCGCAGCGGCCGGGTGCGGCTCATGGCCTTCCCGTCGGCCTCGGCGACGCTCGTGCCGCGGGCGCTCTCGCTCGTCAAGAAGCGCTTCCCCGACGTGCACATCACCTTCACCGAGGCCGAGCCGCCCGAGAGCATCGCCGCGCTGCGCGCCGGCGAGTGCGACCTGGCCATCGCCTTCGCCTACGAGGGCACCGACGTCGCCCGCGGCGAGGAGGACCTCGACGCGTTCGTCATCACCCCGCTGCTCGAGGACGAGGTGCGCCTCGCGATGCCGCGCAGCCACCCGGCGTCGACCCAGCCGACGGCACACCTGGCCGAGCTCGCCACGGACCCGTGGATCGCGGGCTGCCCGCGCTGCCGGGGGCACCTCGTGCAGCTCGCCGACGCGGCGGGCTTCCGCCCGGACGTCGCCTACGAGACCGAGGACTACGTCGCGGTCATGGGCCTGGTCGCCGAGGGGCTCGGCGTCGCGCTCATCCCCGACCTCATCCTGCGCACGGTGCACCACGACGAGGTCGTGGCCCTGCCGATGGAGCCGGCCTCGCGCCGCACGATCACCGCGCTGACGACCCCCGACCTCGGCCGGGTGCCGGCCGTCAGGGCCACGCTCGAGGCGCTCATCGAGAGCGCCGGGTCGCAGTCGACCGCGCCGACGACCCGCCAGCCGGAGCCCACCTTCTCGATCTGAGGCCGCCTCAGCGGGAGGTGACGACCCGCAGCCCGTCGCGCCGCTGCACGAGCGCGACGTCACCGCGCTGGTCGGTGCGGTAGGTCGCAGACCCGAGACGGCGGAGCAGCGCGAGGTGCGCCGGGGCCGGGTGCCCGTAGTCGTTGTCGGCGCCGACGCTGATGACCGCGACGGGGGCGCGCACGGCGGCCATGAGGTCGGCGTCGAGGTTGGCCGACCCGTGGTGCGGGGTCTTGACGAGCTCGAAGCCGCGGGCGGTGGCCGCCATCGCCGGGTCGCGGCGCAGGCGCAGCAGGAGGTCGTGGGCGGCCTCGCGCTCGACGTCGCCGAGGAGCAGGGCGTCGACGTCACCGGTCCGGGCCGCGAGGACGACGCTGCCGTTGTTGGGCACCGACCCCTCGGCGATCCGCCGCCACGGGCTCCAGACGACGGCGTCGACCTCACCGACGGTCAGCCGGTCCCCCGCGTGGAGGACCGCGACGGGGATGCCCGCAGCGGCCGCCGTCCGCCCGACGAGCGCGGCGGCGGCGGCAGGCTCGGCGACCGGGCCGACGAGCACCTGCCGGACGGTGCGGCCGCGCAGGGCGCCGGCCAGACCGTCGACGTGGTCGGCGTGGAAGTGCGTGAGGACGAGGGCGTCGAGGGTCGTGACCCCGAGCCGGTCGAGGCAGCCGTCGACGAGGGCCGGGTCGGGCCCGACGTCGACGAGCACCCCGCGGCCGGGGCCGCTGCGCAGGACGACGGCGTCCCCCTGGCCGACGTCGCAGACCACGACCCGCCAGCCGTCGGGCGGCCACGTGACGACCCGCGTCGGCAGGAGCGACGCGACCGCGAGGACGACGACCCCGAACGCGGCCACCGGCCGGCGCGCGACCCCGGCGACGAGCGCCCGCCCCGTGAGGACGACGAGCAGGAGCAGCCCGGCGAGCAGCAGCGCCCCGGGCGCGCCGTCCGGCCAGGGCAGCGTCCCGCCCGGCACCTCGGCCGCCACCCGCGCGACCCGGGCGATGCCGGTCGTGGGCACGACGCCGACCCACGCGACGAGCTCGGCGCCCCGCGCCCAGACCAGCGACACGAGCGCGGCCGTGACGCCGGCGACGGTCGCCGGCGGCACGAGCGGCGCCGCGAGGAGGTTGGCGAGCACCCCGATGACGCTGACCGAGCCCTGGAGCAGGACGACGACCGGCGCGGTCATCACCTGCGCGGCGAGCGGCACGGCGAGGGCCGGCCCGAGCGGCGCGACGCGGCGGGGCAGGTGGCGGCCGACCGCCTCGCCCCACGGCCGGGTGAAGAGGAGCAGCCCGAGGGTCGCGAGCGTCGAGAGGACGAAGCCGTACGAGCGGGCCAGCCACGGGTCGAGCACGAGCACGACGACCACCGCTCCGCCGAGCACGGGCAGCCCGGCCGAGCGCCGTGAGCGGCTCAGCCCGAGCAGCCCGATGGCGCCCATCGCCGCCGCGCGCACGACGCTCGGCTCGGGACGGGCGAGGACGACGAAGCCGGCGAGCGCCAGCCCGGCGAGCACCGGGCGCAGCCGGCGCGGGACCCCGACGACGGCGCACAGGCCGAGGACCAGCCCGGTGACGACCGCGACGTTGCTGCCGGAGACCGCGGTCAGGTGGGTCATCCCGGTCGCCCGCATCGCCTCGGTGAGGTCCTGCGGGGTGCGGCTCGTGTCGCCGATGACGAGGCCGGGCAGCAGGCCACGCGCGTCCGCGGGGGCGTCGTCGACGGCGTGCCGCAACCCGTTGCGCAGCCGCTCGGCGCCCCGGGCGACGGCCCCCGGCGGGGCGAGCGACAGGGGGCGGCCGGACACCGCGAGGCTGGCGACGCGGTCGTCGGCGGTCTCCATCGGGCCCAGCCGGCCGCGGACCCGCACCGTCTCGTGCCACCGCGGGCCGGCGAGGACCTCGCCCCCGACGAGGAGGACGGGAGCGGCCGCGGTGACGGTGCGCCCCCGCCCGGTCAGCCGCTGCACGGTGCCGGCCCGGACGAGGCGGACGGCCCCGTCGCGTGAGGCGACCCGCACCGGCTCACCCGTGACGAGCACGTCCGCGGTGACGACGGCCCGCTCGGCCGCGAGCGCGCGCACCCCGCCCCGCTCGCGCGAGAGCATTCCCGCGAGCGCCGCGACCTGGAGGAGCGCGACGAGGACGACCGCGAGGGTGACCGGCCAGCGCCAGGCGGCCGCCCGGCTGCCGTCCCGCCGGCCGCCGCGAACCCAGGCCTGCAGCGCGGCGGCGGCCACCAGGACCGACCCGACGACGACCAGCCGTGCGCCCCAACCGAACCCGAGCGTCGCGGCGGCGACGACCCACGCGATCACCGCGGGACCGAGCAGGCGCAGGTCGCCCGGCTCGGCCGCGCGCTTCCCGGCGGCCGCGGACGTCACGGCACGACGAGCGGCCGGAGCTGCTCGAGCAGCCGGTCGCCGATGCCGCTGACCTCGGTGAGCTCGTCGACGCTCGTGAACCGCCCGTGCGCCGTGCGCCAGTCGACGATGCGCTGGGCGAGCACGGGCCCGATGCCGGGCAGGCCGTCGAGCGCGCCGACGTCGGCGGTGCTCAGCGACACCGGCGTGGCGGGACCGGCCGACGCCCCACCGCCGCCGCTGCCACTGCCACTGCCGCCCGGGGCGGTGGGCGGCGTCGTCGGTACCTCCCCCGGCGCCGGGACCCGCACCTGCTCGCCGTCGACGAGCACTCGCGCCAGGTTGAGCGCCGCGAGGTCGGCGCCGCCGCTCACACCCCCGGCGGCCCGCACCGCGTCGGCCACGCGGGAGCCGGCCGGCAGCGTCCGCACCCCCGGGCGCCGGACCCGCCCGACGACGTGGACGACGACCTGCGCCGACGGCGACGGCGAGACGGACGGCGACGCGGCAGGACCGGAGGAGGCCGGAGCGGAGTCCGTCGGCACCCCCACGTCGACGGCGCCCGCCGACACCCCGACCGGTCCGGCCCGCGCGCCCCCGCCCGGTGCCACGACGTCGCCGTCGGAGGAGGCGCTCGCCACCCGCAGCCCGAGGACGAGGGCCGCGAGCACGGCGAGGACGACCACCCCGAGCACGGCCGAGCGCCCCGGCTGCCAGCGCGCCCCCGCCACCGTCGCGGGCAGGCGTACCCGTGGCCGGTCCGGCACCCACTCCTCGGGCTCCGACACCTCCTCCGGCTCGTCGTCCGGCACGTCCACTCCCTGCGCCGGCTCGGGCACCCATCCCGCCGAGCGCGAGCGGGAGCGCAGCCAGGCGCTCGCCCGGGGGGAGAGGGCCGTGGGGTCGGGTCGCTCGCGCATCCCCCGACGCTAGGCAGCCGCGCGCCGCCCGGCACCGGCCCTCCGACGATCTGTGGACGACGACCGCCGCCCGGGCGACCTGTGGACGACCAAGCCCTGGTCAGCCGGTCGCGCCACCCCGCAGCCGACCCCACGCCGCCCGGATGTTGCGCGCGTGCCGGGCGAGGACGAGCACCGACACGAGCACCAGCCACACGCCCTCGTCGCGGCCCAGCCCGGGCACGCCGCCGGCGCCGAGCGCCCCGACGACCCCGAGCACCGCGAGGAACCCCGTGGCGACGACCGACGCCTCCCCCACCTTGCGCAGCCCGGTCAGCGCCAGCGCGAACACCACGAGCGCCGCCAGGGCCACCCACGGGGCGACGGCGAGGATGCCGCCGAGCGCGCAGGCCACCCCCTTGCCTCCGCGCCCCTTGAGGAAGGGGCTGAAGACGTGCCCCAGCACGACGCCGCTCGCGACGACGAGCGCCGGCAGGGTGCCGAGCCACAGGAGCACGACGAGCGTCGGGACGAAGGCCTTGAGGACGTCGAGCACGAGCACGAGCGCGCCCCACCGGCGGCCGAGCACGCGCCCGGCGTTCGTCGCCCCCGGGTTGCCGGAGCCGGCGTGCCGCAGGTCGGCACCCAGGGCCCGGGCCACGACGGTCGCGACGTTGGCCGAGCCGATCAGGAAGCCGAGGGCCGCGAGCGCGACGAGCAGCAGCGGCCCGGCGAGCAGCGTCATCGGGCGACGCGGGGCACGACGGCGACGGCGAGGGTGCCGGGCCCGACGTGCGCCCCGACGACGGCCCCGAGCTCGACGACGCGCACGGCGGCGGTGGGCATCCGGCCGCGCAGGCGCTCGGCGAGGCTCTCGGCCCGCTCGGCGGAGTCGAGGTGGTGCACGGCGAGGTCGATGCCGGGTGCCCCTGCGGCGAGGGCGGACTCGGCGGCCTCGACGGCGATCTCCTCGAGGCGGGCGATGGCCCGGCTCGAGGTACGAACCCTCTCGAGCGGGACGATGTGCCCGTCGCGCAGGCCGAGGATCGGCTTGATGGAGAGCGCCGACCCCAGGAGCGCCCCGGCCCGCCCGATGCGTCCGCCACGGCGCAGGTACTCGAGGGTGTCGACGTAGAAGACGACGCTCGCGCCCTCGCACGTGCGCTGCACGACGTCGGTGACCTCGTCGAGCGTCGCGCCGTCGAGCGCGGCCCGGGCGCCGGCCAGCACGGCCTCGCCCATGACCATCCCGAGCGCGCGGGAGTCGACGACGCGCACCGGGATGGGCGAGACCCCGGCCGCGAGCCCGGCGCCGGCGACGGTGCTCGACAGCTCGCCGGAGAGGTGGACCGACACGATGCCGTCCGCCCCGTCGCGCGCCGACGCCTCGTAGGCCTGCGCGAAGGCGGCCGGCGCGGGCCGCGAGGTCGAGACCGGGGTGAAGGAGTGCAGGGCGGCCGCGACCTCGTCGGACCGCACGTCGACCCCCTCGCGGTGCTCGTGCCCGCCGATGACGACGTGGAGCGGCACGACCCGCACCGGGAGCCCCTCGAGGTCGCCCGGCGAGAGGTACGCGGTGGAGTCGGTGACGATCGCGGTGGTCACGTGCGCAGGCTAGTGCGAACGACGGGTGGGGGCACCGTCGACGCAGACGACGCTCAGCTCGACCTCGTCGTCGTCGTCCGACTCGCTCTCCCCCGGCTCGCCCTCCGAGCCCTCACCACCGGCCCGCGCGAAGTGCACCTCGAGCCGGCCGCGCTCGACCTCGTCCTCGAAGCGCCAGCCGTCGCGGGCGGTGATCGACTCGCGCCGGATGCTCGAGCCGGTGCACGACGCGACGACGGTGCCGCCGATCGTCGTGAACGACGCGGTGCGGGTCTGGGCCGAGGGCGTCGACGGCGGGCGGGTCGTCCGCGTCGGGCCGGACGTGCGGGTCGGTGACGACGTGGGCCCCTCCGGCGACGCGGACGGATCCGGCGGCTCGGGGTCCTCCGACCCGTCGGGTGACGGCGACGCGGAACCGGCTGTGCGGGTGGGCCGCCCGGAGCCGGTGCCCGACGGCTCCGGCGCACTCGTGGCCATCGTGCGCAGCGCGGAGGCCTGGCCGACCTCGTCCCCCGCGCGCGAGACGACGGCGAACGTCACGCCCCCGACGACGAGGACGACGAGGAGCCAGCCCGTGACCATCGCCACCAGCTGGCGTCGTGTGGTGCCCACGCGCGTCACCCCGTCCCTGCTCTACCGTGCTCACTGTGGCACACGTGCTCGTCATCGAGGACGACCCCTCGATCCGCTCCTCGCTCCTCCGGTCGCTCACCGACCGCGGGCACGCCGTCTCGAGCTCCCGCACCGGGCTCGACGGCCTCCAGCAGGCCCTCGCCGAGGACTACGACGTCGTGCTGCTCGACCTCGGGCTGCCCGACCTCGACGGCCACAGCCTCCTGACGATGCTGCGCGCCGTCCGCCGCACCCCGGTCATCGTCGTCACCGCCCGCGACGACGACCCGTCCGTCGTGCGCGCCCTCGACGCCGGCGCCGACGACTACGTCGTCAAGCCGTTCGGGATGGACCAGCTCGACGCGCGGATGCGGGCCGTCCTGCGGCGCAGCGGGCCCGACGCCGGCGAGGCGGTCCTCGAGGTCGGCGGGCTGACCATCGACCCGGCCTCGCGCGAGGTGACCCTCGACGGCACGGCGCTCGAGCTGTCGCGGCGCGAGTTCGACCTCCTGCACTACCTCGCGCAGCACGCCGGCGAGGTCGTGAGCAAGCGCGACGTCCTCGCGGACGTCTGGAACCAGCCCTACGGCGGCGGCGAGCGCACCGTCGACGTGCACCTGTCGTGGCTGCGGCGCAAGCTCGGCGAGAGCGCGGCTCATCCCGGGTACCTCCACAGCGTGCGCGGCGTCGGCATCCGGCTCGCGCCGCCCGCGGACGCCGTGCCGGCCGACGAGGGCTGATGACCCGACGCATCGCGTGGCTCGTGGCCGCCACGACGTCGGCCGTCGTCGTGGCGTTCGTCGTGCCGCTGTGCTTCCTCGTGGCGAACATCGCCTCGGACCGTGCGACGACCCGGGCGCGCGAGCAGGCGCAGAGCGTCGCCCGGCTCGTCGCGACGCTGGCCGACCCGGCGACGCTCGAGCGCACCGTCGCCGACGTCTCGGCGCAGGGGCCGCGGGTCGTCGTCGTCGAGCCCGACGGGGCCCTCGTCGGCGAGAGCTCGCTGGCCCCCGGGACGACCCTGGCCTCGGTCGAGCGGGCGCGGCAGCAGAAGGCGGCCTTCACGGTCGCGCGCGACGGCGGGCTCGACGCCCTCGCCCCCGTCGCGACCGCCGGCGGGCTGGACGTCGTCGTCGCGAGCGTCACCGGCGACGAGCTGCGCGCCGGCGTGTCCGAGGCGTGGCTGACGATCGGCGCCCTCGGGGTCGCGCTCGTCGCCCTGTCGGTCGCGGCGGCCTGGAACCTCGGCCGCCGGGTCAGCGTGCCCGTCGTCGAGGTCGCCGAGGTCGCGCACCGGCTGCGCGAGGGCGACGCGAGCGCCCGCGCGGTGCCCGGCGGGCCGCCCGAGACCGCCGAGCTCGGTCGGGCGCTCAACGCGCTGGCCGACCGCATCCACGACCTCGTCGACGCCGAGCGCGAGGTCGTCGCCGACCTCGGTCACCGGCTGCGCACGCCGGTCACCGCGCTGCGGCTCGACACCGACCTCGTCTCCGACCCCGAGGTCGCCGAGCGCCTGCGCGAGCACGTCGCCCACCTGCAGCGCAGCATCGACGACGTCGTGCGCGAGGCGCGGCGCTCGGTGACCACCGAGCTCGACGCGAGGACCTCGCCGCACCCGGTCGTCGCCGCGCGGGTGGCGTTCTGGGAGCCGCTCGCCGAGGACCAGGACCGCCGGCTCGAGCTGGTCGGCACGTCGTCGGCGCCGCCGGTGCGGATGGCCGACGCCGACCTCGCCGAGCTCGTCGACACCTTGCTGGACAACGTCTTCGCGCACACCCCGGAGGGCAGCGACGTGCGGGTGTCGGTGACGCGCGAGGGCGCCGACCGGGTCGTCGTCACCGTCGAGGACGCCGGCCCGGGGATGCCGCTGCCGTGGCGCGGCCGGGGGCACAGCGAGGGCGGCTCGACCGGGCTCGGCCTGGCCATCGTGCACCGGCTCGCCGAGCAGGCCGGCGGCGCCGTCGACCTCGGGCGCTCCGCCCTCGGCGGCCTGCGCGTGACGGTGGCCCTGCCCACCGCCGAGCGCGCCTGACGCGCCCGTCCTCCCCGTCGGGGAGGACGCGGGCTCAGTCGTCGTGCTCGCCGCCGTGGTCCTCGTCGCCGTGGTCCTCGTCGTCGTGCTCGTCGTCGCCGTGGTCCTCGCCCTCGTCCTCGTCGCCGTCGTCGGCGGCCGTGGGGCCGGTCGTCGGCGCCTGGGTCGTCGCGGGGCGCCGGGTCGGGCCGGTCGTCGGGGCGCTCGTGCGCAGTGCGACGGTCCGGGCGGGGGCGGCCGCGGGGACGGCGGCGGGCAGGGTGACCGTCGGGCCGGGCACGTGCGTCACGCAGACGCCGTGCTCGAGCTTCGCGGGCTTGCGGCAGCCGGCGAGGTGCGTGACGGTCGGCGTGGGGACCGGCGCGGAGGACGGCGCGACCTTGACGGACGCGGCGACCTGGCCCGACGGCGCCGTGGCGGCGTACACGCCGACGGCGAGGAGCCCGCCGACGAGGGTGCCGGTGGCGATGGTGGTCGAGAGGGACACGAGGGGACCTCCGGGGCAGGGGTGCGGAGCGCAGCCGGTGCTGCGCCTCCATCGTCGCGCGGCCCGCGTCAAGCCCGGGTCGTCCGGGGGATAAGAGGGGGTTAAGGGAGGAGGCCGGGCATCGGCCGGTCGGCCACATGACCCTCCCTTAACACCGGGATGACCCCCGCTTGCGGCGGGCTGCGGGATCGTGGAGGCAGCGAGCACCCCTGCCCCTGCCGACGACCCCAGGAGACCCCGGTGAAACCCCTGCTCAGCCGTGGACAACGTGACCGGTCCCGCGCCCTCCTCACGCTCTTCAGCGGAGCGCTCGCGACGGCCGCGGTCGCGGCGACCGGCGCCGCGACGGCCGCCGTCGCCCGCGAGAGCGCCGCCACCGACGCGGTCAAGGCGCAGCACCAGGCCGAGGCCGACGCCAAGGCCGCGCAGGAGTACCACGACCAGCTGGTCGCCTGGGCCAAGGACCACCCGGTCGTCGTCCAGAAGCAGCGCAAGCACAAGACGGTCGTCGGGAAGAAGACCATCGTCCGGGCCGCGGCCACCGGCAGCGCCGGGGTCGGCGGCGGGTGGAGCGCCCCCTCGGGCGGCGGCTCCTCCTCCGGCGGTGGCGGCAGCTCCTCCGGCGGTGGCTCGTCGTCGGGCGGCGGCTCGTCCTCCGGTGGCGGTGGTGGCTCCTCCTCGGGCGGTGGGTCCTCCGCGCCCGCTCCCGCACCGGCTCCCCCCCCGCCCCCGCCCCCGCCGCCGAGCACCGGGTCGTGACCACGGTGGAGGCACCGGACGCCCTGCGGCTCCACCCGGAGCACGGGGCGGCCTCCTGGCGCGCCATCGGCACCTACGTCGACGTCCGCACGACGCCGGCCGCCCTCGAGGCGGTCGTCGAGCTCGTGGCCGGGGTCATCGACGAGGTCGACGAGACCTGCAGCCGCTTCCGGGCCGACAGCGACCTCTCGCTGGCCAACGCGAGCCCGGGCCGTCCGGTGCCCGCCTCCCCCGTGCTCCTCGGCGCCGTCCGCGTCGCCCTCGAGGCGGCTCGCGGCACCGACGGCCTCGTCGACCCGACGCTCGGCGAGGTGCTCGTCGGCGCCGGCTACGACCGCACGTTCGCGCTCGTCCCGGGCGAGGCCCCCGGGCCCGCCACCCTCCCGACGCGGCCCGGCTCGTGGCGCGACGTCGTCGTCGGCGAGACCACCCTCACCGTGCCCCCCGGCGCCTCGCTCGACCTCGGCGCCACCGGCAAGGCCTGGGCCGCCGACCTCGCCGCGCTCACCGTCGTCGACGAGCTCGAGGTGCCCGTGCTCGTGAGCGTCGGTGGCGACGTGCGCCTGCACTCCCCCGACCCGTCCACGATGCCCGCGCAGCCGATCCGCCTCGGGCACAACCTCGCCGACCTCGACGCCGGGGGCGACACCCTGACCGTCCACGTCGGCGCGGGGGGCGTCGCCACCTCGAGCGTCTCGGCCCGCTGCTGGCGCCGCGGCGGCCGGCAGTGGCACCACATCGTCGACCCGCGCACGGGCGCCCCCGCAGGCGGGCCGTGGCGCACCGTCACCGCCCTCGGGCACACCGCGTGCGCCGCGAACACCGCCTCGACCGCGTCCGTCGTCCTCGGGGACGACGCCGAGGCCTGGCTCACCGACCACGCGGTCGCCGCCCGGCTCGTCGCCCACGACGGCTCCGTCACCACCACGCCCGCCTGGCGGGCCGCCCACCTGGAGGACCCCCGATGACCTCGCCGCTGCTCTGGTACCTCAACCGCGGGACCGGGATCGTGCTCGTCGTCGTCTTCACCCTGACCGTCCTGCTCGGCGTGCTCGCGACCGGCCGCGGGGTCTCGCGCTGGTGGCCGCGCTTCGTGACCCAGGGGCTGCACCGCGGGCTCGCCGCCGTCTCCGTCCTGCTGCTCCTCGCGCACGCCGTCGTCGCGGTCGTCGACGAGTTCGTCGACATCCGGTGGTGGCAGGCGGTCGTGCCCTTCGGCGCGACCTACGAGCCGCTCTGGCTCGGCCTCGGCACCCTCGCGCTCGACCTCACGGTCGTCGTCGTCGCCACCTCGCTGGCCCGCTCCCGCCTGCCGCACCGCCTCTGGTTCGTCCTCCACCTCACGACGTACCTCGCGTGGGTGGCCGGCGTCGCGCACGGCCTGGGCATCGGCACCGACGCCCGGGTCGGGTGGTCGCTCGTCATCACCACGGCCTGCGTCGGGGTCGTCGTCCTCGCCGGCCTCGGGCGGGTCGTCGCGGTCCTCCGAGCCCGCCGTCGGACCTCCCGCGAGCGTCGCGTGGTCGCCGCACCGACCCGCACCCTCACGGTCGACGGGGGCCGGCGATGACCATCCGCCCCCCGGCCCGCGTCCACGTCCGGCCCGGCCCGCTCCTGCTCTCGGGGGTCGACGACGGCCTCTCGCTGCGGGCCCACCGCGCCCGCTTCGGCGACCTGCCGCGTCACGACCTCGACGCCCTCGTCCGGCTCGCCGAGTCGGGGTCGGTGCGCGGTCGCGGCGGCGCCGGCTTCCCCCTGTCCCGCAAGCTGCGCACCGTCGCCGACGGCCGCGGGCTGCGTCCGTCCCGGCGCCCGGTCGTCGTCGTCAACGCGGCCGAGGGCGAGCCCGCGAGCGCCAAGGACGAGGCGCTGCTCGGCATCGCGCCGCACCTCGTCCTCGACGGCGCCGAGCTCGCCGCCCGCGCGCTCGGGGCCCGCCGGGTCCACGTCGTCACCTCCGAGGACCGGCCGCTCATCGGGCGGGCCGTGCTCGACGCCGTCGCGGAGCGCGGCGACTCCCGGGTCACCTGGACGACGCACGTCGCCGAGGGACGCTTCGTGGCCGGCCAGGCCCGGGCCGTCCTCGAGCTGATGGCCGGCCGCCCCGGGCTGCCGGTCACCGCGTGGGCGCCCGAGGCCGTCGACGGCCACAAGGGCCGCCCGACCCTCCTGTCGAACGCCGAGTCGTGGGCCCACCTCGCCGCCGCAGCGCTCGTCGGGCCGCAGCGCTACGCCGCGCTCGGCACCGCGGACGAGCCCGGCACGACGCTGCTGACGCTCACCCGCCCGGCCGACCACCGCGGACGCATCGACGTCGCGACGGTCGTCGAGGTCGAGCACGGGGCCCGCGCCGCCCGCGCCCTCGACGCCGCCGCCCTCGCGGCGCCGCTGCTCGTCGGCGGCTTCCACGGCGCGTGGCTGCACCCCCGCGACCTGCCCTCGCTCACGTGGTCGCAGGCCCACCTGCGCTCGCTCGGGGCGAGCCTCGGCGCCGGGGCGGTCGTCTCGCTCGGCGACGGCTCGTGCCCGGTCGCCCGGACCGCGCAGTGGACGACCTACCTCGCCGACGAGACCGCGGGCCGCTGCGGCCCCTGCCGCAACGGGCTGCCGGCCCTCGCCGAGGAGGTGCGCGGCCTCGCCGAGGGCGCCGACACCCGGCGCCGGGTGCAGGAGCTGACCGGCCTCGTGACCGGCCGCGGCGCGTGCGCCCACCCGGACGGCACCTCGCGGCTGGTCCGCAGCCTGCTCACCACGCTCGCCGACCACGTCGACGAGCACCTGGCCGGCGGCTGCGGCTGCGCGGCGCACGTCCCGGTGAGGGTCGCGTGAGCGCGGGGACGCCGGCGGCGCGCCACGAGCTGCGCGTCGACTGGCCGGACTGCCGGGCCCGGGGCCTGTGCGCCGAGCTGCTGCCCGAGCGCATCGCCCTCGACGAGTGGGGCTACCCGGTCCTCCTCGGTCCGGTGCCCGCCGACGAGCTGACGCTCGCCCGCGAGGCCGTGACGGCCTGCCCGCGCCGGGCGCTGCACCTCGTCCCTCGCAGGCCCTGAGCGCGGCCCACCCTCACCAGGGCAGGGCGACGTCGAGGTCGCGCGGGTCGTCCGCCGGCACCCAGCCACGGCCCGGCTCCTCGACGTAGGCGACGCCCGGGCCCTCCGCGGCCAGCGACGCGACGGCGGCGAGCAGCCGCTCGACGTGCTCGTCGGTCGTCGCGAGGCCGGCGCTCGCCCGCACCGCCGTCACGGCCCCGACCCCGTCCCGGGTCAGCAGCGTGTCGACGAGCCGGTGCGCGCAGAACTTGCCCGCCCGCACCCCGATGCCGTGCTCGGCGCTGAGGGCCGCGGCGACGAGGTGGCTGTCGAGCCCGTCGACGGTGAAGGCCACGACCGGGACCCGCGGGTGCTCCGGACCGAAGAGCGAGTGCACGCGCACGCCGGGGATGCCCGCGAGGCCCTCGAGCAGCCGGTGCCCGAGCCGCGCCTCGTGCGCCTCGACGGCCGCCCGGTGGGTGCGGACGGCGGCGCACGCGGCGGCGAGCGCCACCGCCCCGAGGACGTTCGGGCTGCCACCCTCGTGGCGGGCGGCCCCCGTCGCCCACGTCACCGCCTCCGCCGAGACCGCCGCGCTGGCCCCTCCACCAGCGAGGTGGGGCTCGGCGGCGTCCAGCCAGTCGGCCCGGCCGACGAGCACGCCCGCGCCGTACGGGGCGTGCAGCTTGTGCCCCGAGAACACGACCCAGTCCGCGCCGAGCGCGGCGAGGTCGACCGGCCGGTGGGCGACGAGCTGGGCGGCGTCGACGAGGACGCGCGCGCCGTGCCGCCGCGCGACGGCGACGACGCGCTCGAGCGGCCAGAGCTCGCCGGTGACGTTCGAGGCGCCGGTGACGACGACGAGCGGCGCGGGCCCGTCGGCCAGCCCGGCGAGCGTCGACTCCAGGCGGCCGAGGGCCTCCTCGGGCGAGGCGGGCACCGGCAGGCGGTGCGTGTCGGCGGCCGGCCACGGCAGGAGCGACGCGTGGTGCTCGGTGTCGAACACGACGACCGGCGTCCCCGCGGGCAGCGCGCGGGCCAGGAGGTTGGTCGCCTCGGTCGTCGTGCGCACGAAGACGACGAGGTCGTCGGCGCGCGCCCCGACGAAGCGCGCGACCTCCTCGCGGGCCGCCTCGTAGTGGGCGCTGGTGACCCGCGAGAGCCATCCGGTGCCGCGGTGGACCGAGCTGTAGCCGCGGGTGGCCGTCACGACCGCGCGGGCCACGGACTCCAGCGCGGGCGTCGAGGCGGCGTGGTCGAGCTGGGCGTACTCGACGAGCGCGCCGGAGACGACGGGCACGGGGTCGGGCGTCACCACCGCGGGCAGGCGGCGGGCCGGGCGCGCGGGGCCGGCATGGACCGCGGCGACGGGGGTGGTGAGGTGCGTGGCGGTGTGGTGCGTGGACATCGGGGCCTCCTGGAGGGCCTCGTGGACCCTCGGGGACGGCCCCGGGACCCGCGCTTGCCGACGCCACGGCGGCGCCGACCAGGTCGTCACCCGGGGCACCCCACCGCGGAGGAGGGTTGCCGGCCAGCGAGCCGGGGCTTGTCACTGGCACTCATGACCTACGCCGACGAGTGTGACAAGGCCGCGCGGGCCCCGTCATCCGGGGTCCACGACGTGGGACGGCGCCCGCCGCCCCGCCCGCTCCCCCGGCCTCAGGCGTCGTCGGCGGCGTGCACGCGAGCGCCGTCGACGAAGGTCTGCAGCACGCGCGTCGCGCCGATCTCCTCGGGCGGCCCGGCGAACGGGTCGCGGTCGAGGACGACGAGGTCGGCCAGCGCCCCCTCCCGGATGCTGCCCGTGCCCTCGTGGCGGTTCACGAACGCCGAGCCGGCGGTGTAGGCGGTGAGCGCGGTCGCGAGGTCGAGCCGCTGCTCGGGGAGGAACACCGGGTGCTCGGGCTCCCCCTCGCGGTGCGCCTCGGGGATCTGCCGTGTCACCGCGACGTGGACGGCCGCGAGCGGGTCGGCCGTCGAGACCGCCCAGTCCGAGCCCATCGCCAGCGTCGCGCCGGAGCGGTGCAGGTCGCCGAAGGGGTACTGCCACGACGTGCGCGGCTCGCCGAGGAACGGGATGGTCAGCTCGACCATCTGCGCCTCGAGCGCGGCCCAGAACGCCTGGAGGTTGGCGACGACGCCGAGCTCGCGGAAGCGGTGGACGTCGTCGGGGTGGATGACCTGCACGTGCGCGATGTGGTGGCGCGCGTCGCGGCGGCCGTTGGCGGCGACCGCCCCCTCGACGGCGTCGAGGCACTCGCGCACGGCGCGGTCGCCGATGGCGTGGAAGTGCAGCTGGAAGCCCGCGGCGTCGAGCTGCACGGCGGCCGGCATCAGGGTCTCGACGGGGACGAACGAGATGCCCGAGTTGTCGGTGTACCGGCCGTGGCCGTCGCAGTACGGGTCGAGCATCGCCGCGGTGAAGTTCTCGGGCACGCCGTCCTGCATGATCTTCACGCTCGTCGCACGGAACCGGCTGGTGGACAGGGCATCCCGCCGCTCGATGATGTCGGGTACCTGCTCCAGACCGGAGTTGCGGTCCCACCAGAGCGCGCCGACGACGCGTCCGGTCAGCCGCCCGGACGCGTCCGCCGCCCGGTACGCCCGCGCCGGGTTCCCGCCGTCGCCGTAGTCGCCGATGATCGCGTCCTGCCACGCCGTCACGCCGAGCGCGTGGAGGTGCGCCTGGGCGCGCAGCAGCCCCTCGAGGCGCTGCTCGTCGGTCGTCTCCGGGGCGATGCTCCCGACGAGGGCCATCGCGCCCTCGTGGAGCGTGCCCGAGGGGTTGCCGTCGGCGTCGCGCTCGATGCGCCCGTCGCGCGGGTCCGGGGTGTCGCGGTCGATGCCCGCCCGGCGCAGCGCCTCGGACGACACCCACGCGCCGTGCCCGTCGCGGTTGGGCAGGAAGGCCGGCCGACCGCCCACGACGGCGTCGATGGCCGCGGCCGTCGGCGTCCCGCCGGGGAAGGCGGCCATCGACCAGCCGGCGCCGAGCACCCACTCCTCGTCCGGGTTCTCGCGGACGTACCGCCCGATCCGCTCGAGGTAGGCGTCGGCGCCCGAGAGCTCGGTGAGGTCGCAGCGCAGCATGTCGACGCCCGCCCACACCGGGTGCACGTGCGCGTCCTGGAACCCGGGCAGGAGCATCCGCCCGCGCAGGTCGACGTGCTCGGTGCGCGACGTCGCGAGGTCGAGGACCTCGTCGTGCCCGACGGCGACGACCCTCCCCCCGTCGACGGCGACGGCGGTCGGGCGCGAGCGCACCGCCCGCGACGTGAAGACCGGTCCGCCGGAGAAGACCATGTCGACCACGGTCATCCACCTCCCATGGTGCGTGCGATGTCGGTGGCCGAGTCGCCCGAGCGCCGGAGCACCCACGCGACGAGACCGAGGGCGAGCAGGGTGAGGACGAGCATCACCGTCGAGACGGCGGCGATCTCGGGGCGCAGGCCGGAGCGCAGCGCCGAGAGGACGTAGACCGGCCACGGGGTCGTGCCCGAGACCTGGACGAACGCCGAGACGATCGTGTTGTCGAGGCTCAGCGTGAAGGAGAGCAGCGAGCCCGCGAGGACGGCGGGCATCGCGAGCGGGACGGTGACCCGCCGGAAGGTCCGGCCCGGCGGTGCGTACAGGTCCCCCGATGCCTCCTCGAGCGACTCGTCGAGGCCGACCAGCCGGGCGCGGACGATGTACGCGACGACCGCGGTCGAGAAGAGCGAGTGCCCGACGACGAGCCGGACGATGCCGCCGTTGAAGACCGTGAGGCCGGCGTCCGAGCCGAGGTAGACCAGCCACGGCAGGAGCGAGACGGCGTCGACGATCTCGGGCGTCACCGACACGAGGAGCAGGAGGCCGATGAACCACCACGTCCACCGGCCCGGCCGGCGCGCGAGGGCCACCCCGGCCATCGTGCCGAGCAACGTCGCGAGGAGCGCGGACAGCACGGCGACCTGGAGCGACACGACGACGGCGCTGCGGACTGCGGGCCGCTCGACGAGCGCGCGGAAGGAGCCGAACCCGAAGTGGTCCCAGGCGATGAGCAGCCGGCCCTCGTTGAACGAGTAGACGACGACCACGACGATCGGCGCGAAGAGGAAGAGCAGGACGAGGACCCCGACGGCGGTCAGGGCGCGGTCGGTCCACGAGCGCGGACGCGGCGCGGGCGGCGGCGGCCCGTCGGGGCTCATGCCACCTCCTCGAGGACGAGCCGGTGCCGGGCGCGCAGCGGCAGCCCGACGAGCCACACGAGGCCCGCGATGACCGCGACCGTCAGGCTGATGACGAGGACGAGCACGACGGCCATCGCCGACCCGAGCGCCCAGTTCTGCGCGGTCTGGAACTGGCTGGCCACGAGCTGCCCGACCATGTTGCCCTTCGCGCCGCCGAGCACCGTGGCCGTCACGTAGTCGCCCATGAGCGGGATGAACACGAGCACGGTGCCGGCGATGATCCCGGGGCGGGCGAGCGGCAGCGTGACCCGGGTGAAGGTCCGCCACCGGGTGGCCCCGAGGTCCTTGCTCGCCTCGCGCAGCGACCCGCCGACGCGGTCGAAGGCGACGAACAGCGGCAGGATCATCAGCGGCAGGTAGTTGTAGACGACGCCGATGAGCACGGCGGTGCGCGTGTAGAGGACCTCGAGCGGGCCGGCGGTCAGGTGCAGCGTCTGCAGCAGCTCCGAGAGCCAGCCCTGCGGGGCGAGGATGACCTGCCAGCCGATCGTGCGGACGAGGAAGTTGGTCCAGTACGGGACCATGACGAGCGCGATGAGCAGCCCGCGGCGGCTCGGGGGCGCCTTGACCGCCATCCAGTAGGCAGCCGGCATCCCGATGACCAGGCACAGCAGGGTGCCCGCGACGCCGACCCAGAGCGTGTTCTGGAACGTCGCGAAGAAGGTGGGAGACAGGGCCTCCCGGTAGCGGTCGAGCGAGAGCACGTCGTTGGCGTGGGTGCCGAACAGCCCCGGCTTGTAGCCGAAGCTGAACCACACGACGGTGCCGATCGGCACGACGAAGAACAGGACGAGCCAGAGCCCCGCCGGCAGCGCCAGGGTGAAGCGCGGGGCGCGCAGACGACGGGTCGTGGGCGTCGGCGGCGGCGCGGCGAGGGCGCCGTCAGGCACCGGCCGCCGCCTTGGCCTTGTTCCAGATGTCGACCGTCCGCTGCTGGGCCTCGTTGACCTCGCCGGTCTTCATCGTCGCGATCTGCTCGGGCGTGAAGAACACCATGTCGAGCATGTCCAGGCCGGCCTGCTTCGCCGCGTCCTCGATGTCCTTGGCGCCCGTGTGGTACCCGATGTAGTCGACGTTCTTCAGCTGGTTCTCGGGGGTCAGCACGTAGTCGATGAACGCGTGCGCCGCCTCGGGGTGGGGCGCGCCGGCCGCGATGGCCCAGTTGTCCATCCACAGCTCGGTCGTCGGCGAGCCGAGCACCCACTGCCACTTCTCGGGGTCCTTGCTGTTCTGGATGCCGATGCGCGCGTCGCCGTTCCAGCACTGCATGAGCCACTGGGTGCCCTGCGGGATGGCCTGCCCGCCGGGGTAGGAGTCGAAGGCCGCGACGTGCGGGGCGAGGGTGCCGACGACGAACTTCTCGGCCGCGTCGATCTGCGCCGAGTCGGTGGTGTTCCAGTCGATCCCGTTGGCCCAGTAGTAGATCCCCGTGATCTCGGCCGGGTCGTCGAGGAGCGACACCTTGCCGCTGGCCTCCTTGGCGGCGCAGTCGGCGAAGTCGGTCCAGGTCTTCAGCTCGCGGGTGATCTTCGTGCGGTCGTAGACGAAGCCGGTCGTGCCCCACGCCTTGCAGATCGAGTAGTTGTTCGCCGGGTCCCACGCCTGCCCGAGGAACTGCGGGTCCATGTGCCGGAGGTTGGGCACGAGCTCCTTGTTGATGGGGGCGAGGAGGCCGTTCTGCACCATCTGCGGGATGAACGCGCCGGTCGGGACGACGATGTCGTAGCCGCCGGTGCCCTTGCCCGCGACGAGCTTGGAGATCAGCTCCTCGTTGGACCCGAACGAGTCGGTCGTGATCGTCGGGCCCTCGGCCTTCGTGAAGGCCTCGAGCACCTCGGGCGCGTCGTAGTCGCCCCACGAGTACATCGAGATCGAGCCCTCGAGCGCGCCGCCGGTCGCGACCTGGCTCGGCGGCGCGGCCGTCGGCACCGACGTGGAGTTGCCCCCGCCACCGGTGCCGCCGCCTCCCCCACCGCACGCGGAGAGCAGCCCGGCTCCCCCGGCGGCCGCGAGGCCGAGCAGCCCGCGACGGGTCAGCTCGCGGCGGATGCGGGGCACCGCCGAGGTGTGGGCGAGGATGCGCAGGGGCTGCTCGGGACGGCTCATCGTGGGTCTCCTCGTGGACGGGGTCAGCCGGCGTGCTCGTCGGGCACGGAGGTCGGGGGCGGCGCCGAGTGCTCGCCGTCGTGGGGGAAGAGGTGGACGTCGTCGGCCTCCCAGCGGCACCACGCGGTGTCGCCGACGGAAAGGCGCGGGGCCGCGGGGGTCGGGACGCGCGCGAGCACGGTGTGGCCGTGGCCGGCGTCGACGAGGAACTGCCGCGTCTCGCCCTGGTGCGCGACGCCGATCACGGTGCCGCGCAACCGGTTCTCGCTCGTGCCGCTCGGCTCGTCGGCGCCCAGGCGGACGAGCTCGGGGCGCACGGCGACTCGCACGCGCTCCCCCGGGCGGACGCCGGCCGCGCGGGTGGAGCGCACCGGGCCGAGGTCGGTCTCGACCCCGCCGGTGTCGGTGACCCGGCCGTCGAGGAAGTTCTGCTGCCCGACGAAGCCCGCGACGTAGGCCGACACGGGCGTCGAGTAGATGGCGTCGGCGTCGCCCAGCTGCTCGACACGCCCCTCGCGCATGATCGCGATGCGGTCGCTCATCGAGAGCGCCTCGCCCTGGTCGTGGGTGACGAAGACGAAGCTGATGCCGAGCCGCGACTGGAGCAGCTTGAGCTCGACCTGCATCTCCTCGCGCAGCTGGCGGTCCAGCGCCCCGAGCGGCTCGTCGAGCAGGAGGACGCTCGGCCGGTTGACGAGGGCGCGGGCGAGCGCGACCCGCTGCTGCTGGCCGCCGGAGAGCTGCGACGGACGGCGGTTGGCGTAGCCGCGCATCTGCACCATGTCGAGCGCCTCGGCGACCTGGGTGCGGATCTCGGCCTTGGGCGTGCGCTTCTGCTCCAGGCCGTAGGCGACGTTCTCGGCGACCGACATGTGCGGGAAGAGCGCGTACGCCTGGAAGACGGTGTTGACCTGGCGCCGGTGCGGCGGCACCCCGAGGACGCTGCGGCCGTCGACGAGGATGTCGCCGGTGTCCGGGTGCTCGAAGCCGGCGATCATCCGCAACGTCGTCGTCTTGCCGCAGCCGGACGGGCCGAGCAGCGAGAGGAACTCGCCGCGCCGCACCGTGAGGGTCAGGTCGTCGACCGCGGCGACGTCACCGTAGAGCTTGCTGACCCGGGTGAGCACGACGGCGTCGGCCGACTCCGCGCTCGTCGGGGGTGCTGCCGTCGTCGCCGGTGTCGTCACGTGTCGTCGCTCCTCGCGCGGGTTCCGGCGATTCAACCGGACCCGACGCCGGTTCGCAACGGTTGCGCGTGACGATCGTGTTTCGTTCCGTCGAGCCGGCGCCGTGGCGCCACGGATTCCGTAGCGCCACGGCGGCCGGGCCGCCCGGGGTCAGGCGGGGACGACGTTGACGAGCTTCGGGGCGCGGACGATGACCGTCCGCACGCCGTTCTCGAGGCTCGCCTGCACCTTGGGCCTCGCGAGGGCGAGCTCGCGCAGGGCGTCCTCGGTGATGTCGCTCGGCACCTCGAGGCGGTCCTTGACCTTGCCGCGGACCTGGACGACGCAGGTCACGGTGTCGTCCACGAGCAGCGCGGGGTCGGCGACCGGGAACGCCTCGTGCGTCAGGGACTCGGTGTGCCCCAGCCGCATCCACAGCTCCTCGGCGAGGTGCGGGGCCATCGGCGCGACCATGAGCACGAGGGCCTCGGCGGCCGCGCGCGGCACACCGCCCTCGAGCTTGGTCAGCGCGTTGTTCAGCTCGGTCAGCCGCGCGATGGCCGTGTTGAAGCCGAGCGAGGCGTAGTCGGTGCGGACGGCGTCGATGGTCCGGTGCAGGACGCGGTTGGTCGCGTCGTCCGGGGCGGCGTCGGTGACGACGACCTCACCGGTCTCCTCGTCGACCACGTTGCGCCACAGCCGCTGGAGGAAGCGCTGGCTGCCGACGACGGCCCGGGTGTCCCACGGCTTGCTCTGCTCGAGCGGACCGAGGCCCATCTCGTACAGGCGGAAGGTGTCGGCCCCGTACATCTCGTACATCTCGTCCGGGCTGACCATGTTCTTGAGCGACTTGCCGATCTTCCCGAACTCGCGGGTGACCGGCTCGCCGTTCCAGGTGAAGGTGCCGTCGGGACCCTCGACGACCTCCTTGGCCTCGACCGGCTGGTCGCGCGCGTCGCGGTAGGCCGGGGCCTGGATGTAGCCCTGCGCGAAGTACGTCCGGAAGGGCTCGCTCGAGCGCAGGTGGCCGAGGTCGTGGAGGACCTTGTGCCAGAAGCGCGCGTAGAGCAGGTGCAGCACCGCGTGCTCGACGCCGCCGACGTAGAGGTCGACGCCGCCGGGGTCGCGCGTGCCTGCCGGTGCGCCGGCGACGGGGGTCTCGCGCGGGCCCATCCAGTAGTCCTCGTTCGCCGGGTCGACGAGGGCGTCGCCGTTGGCCGGGTCGAGGTAGCGCAGGTAGTACCAGCAGGAGCCGGCCCACTGCGGCATGACGTTGGTGTCGCGGCGGAAGCGGCGGGCACCGCGGCCGTCGTCGAGGTCGAGCTCGACCTCGACCCAGTCCGTGTCGCGCGCCAGCGGCGGCTCGGGCTCGCTGGCGGCGTCCTCGGGGTCGTAGACCTTGGGCGAGTAGTCCGGCACGTCCGGCAGCTCGACGGGCAGCTGGTCGGTGGGCACGCCGTACGCGATGCCGTCCTCGTCGAAGAGCACGGGGAAGGGCTCGCCCCAGTAGCGCTGGCGCGCGAAGAGCCAGTCGCGCAGCTTGTAGGTGACGGCGCCGCGGCCGTACCCCTTCTCCTCGAGCCAGGCGGTCATCCGCTCCTTGGCGTCGGCGACACCGAGGCCGTCGAGGCTGATCTCGTCGTTGGCCGAGTTGATCGCCGGGCCGTCGCCGGTGAACGCGGTCGACTCGTCGTGGTCGGCGCCCGGCTGCACGGTGCGGACGATCGGCAGCTCGTAGGTCGTCGCGAAGTCCCAGTCGCGCTCGTCCTGCGCGGGGACGGCCATGATCGCGCCGGTGCCGTAGCCCATGAGGACGTAGTCGGCGACGAACACCGGCACGCGGGCGCCGTTGACCGGGTTGGTCGCGTACCCGCCGGTGAAGACGCCGGTCTTGGTCTTGCCCTCGGCCTGGCGCTCGAGGTCGGTCTTCGCGCCGGCCTCGGCGCGGTAGGCGGCGACCGCCTCGGCGGGCGTGGCGTGACCGCCGGTCCAGGCGTCGCGGGTGCCCTCGGGCCAGCCGTCGGCCGGGACGAGGGTGTCGACGAGCGGGTGCTCGGGCGCGAGCACCATGAAGGTCGCGCCGAAGAGGGTGTCGGGGCGGGTCGTGAAGACCTCGATGCCCAGCGCGTCCGGCGCGGCGTCGAGCAGGAACGTCACGTGGGCGCCCTGGCTGCGGCCGATCCAGTTGCGCTGCATCGTCTTGACCTTCTCGGGCCACTCGACGCCGTCGAGGTCGTCCGCGAGCCGGTCGGCGTACTCGGTGATCCGCATGACCCACTGGCGCAGCTGGCGCTTGAAGACCGGGTAGTTGCCGCGGTCGGAGCGGCCCTCGTTCGTGACCTCCTCGTTGGCCAGCACCGTGCCGAGGCCGGGGCACCAGTTGACGGTGGCCTCGACCGACTGCACGAGGCGCTGGGCGTCGAGCAGGTCGGCCCGCTCGGTGTGCGAGAGGTCGTCCCACCCGCGGCCGTCGTCGGCGGGCAGCGGGCGGGTGCCGTCGCGGTACTCGGCGACGAGCTCCTCGATGGGGCGGGCGCGGCCGGTGCCGCCGTCCTCGCGAGGGGCGTCGTGGTCGTACCAGGAGTTGAAGATCTGCAGGAAGATCCACTGCGTCCAGCGGTAGTAGTCCGGGTCGATCGTCCGGATGGCGCGGCGGTCGTCGTGGCCGAGGCCCAGGCGGCGCAGCTGGCGCGCCATGATGGCGATGTTCTCCTCGGTCGTCTTGCGGGGGTGCTGCCCCGTCTGGACCGCGTACTGCTCGGCGGGCAGACCGAAGGCGTCGTAGCCGAGGCAGTGCAGGACGTTCTTGCCGAGCATCCTGTTGTAGCGGGCGAAGACGTCGGTGGCGATGTAGCCGAGCGGGTGGCCGACGTGCAGCCCCGCGCCGCTCGGGTAGGGGAACATGTCGAGGACGAGGAGGTGCCCGCCCTCGTAGCCGGCGACGGCCTCGGGCTCGGCCCACGGGCCGGCGGGGTTGGGGGCGTGGAAGGTGCCACGCTCGGCCCAGCGGTCCTGCCAGGCGACCTCGATGCGGCCGGCCAGCTCGGCGGTGTAGCGGTACGGGGTGTCGCTCATCTCGTCCTCGTCGTCGTCGTGTCCTGCAGCCATGAAAAAACCCCTCGCACAGGAGGGGTCGCCGCGCGGGCCGGGTGGGCCGCGCGGCTACGGAAGGAGCAGGAGCCTCGGCACGCGCTCAGGGTACCGCAGGGCGCCCGGGCGTCGCCGGGACGCCCGGGCGTCAGTGCATCGCGTGGACGACGGCGTGGCCGCGGCCCCGGCTCATGAGCCACCGGTTGACGGGGACCGTGACGACGAACGCGAGCGCCAGCGACCCGGCGAGCGAGGCCCGGAAGAGGACGGTGCCGAGACCGGCGTCCATCGCCCCGGGGACGAGGACCATCGCCGAGTTGTCGATGACCTCCATGACGAGGATCGAGACGGTGTCGGCGGCGAAGGCCACCCCGAGGGCGGCGCCGAGCGCGAGACCGGCCCGGCGGACCGAGCCGACGGTCAGGGCGTAGCCGGCGGCGAAGGCGAGCACGACCGAGAGGAGGACCACCGCGTCCGTGCCGAGCCCGAGCGCCGTGCCGATGACCATCCCGGCGACCTCCCCGATGGCGCAGCCGGTGAGGCAGTGCAGCGTCGCGGCGGAGGCCTCGCGCCAGCTCGTGGGGCCGTGGTGGGCGTGGGGGTGGGCGCTCATGGTCGCGACGACCAGATACCCCCGGTGGGTATTCCTACGCGAGCAGCCCGGCGACGATGAGGGCCTGCGCCGCGTGGTAGGTGACGATGACCGCGAGGCGCGCCCGGGGTCGGGGGGCGACGAAGCGGTCGAGCGCGAGGAGGGTGTCGCTGACGACGAACAGGGTGACCCCAGCGGCGACGAGCGGGTGGCCGGTCGCCCAGCCGGTGACGGCCATCGCGGCGATGACGAGCATGTAGACGGCCACGGCGGAGCCGAGGGGTGCTCCCCCGTCCCGGGCAGCAGCGGGCAGGATGCGCCGCCCCGCAGCGAGCGCGACGAGCACGGTGGCGGCGCCGACGGCCGCGAGCGCCGGATGGTCGAGCCCGTCGCGGACGAACGCGACGACGTACGCGAGGTGCCCGACGAGGAAGGCGGCGAGGCCGGCGACGAAGCGCGGCTCGGAGTCACCGAGGAGGAAGACGTCGCCGACGCCGCCGAGGACCAGGGCGGCGACGAGGGCCGGGCCGGCGGGGTGGTCGAGCGCGCCGGCCGCGAGGGCGACGGCGAGCAGGTCGACCATGACGGCCGGCTTCGCCCACCGCTCGACGCCGGGGCGCCGGGTGCCGACCGCCCACCAGTCGGCGAGCGCGAGCGCGGCGGTGAGAACGGCGGCGACGACGAGCACGGCCGCATCCTGCCAGCGCCGAGGACGCGCGGGGTCCTGCCTCCCCCGACACACCCCTCCCCCAGCCTCCACAACCCCCGGGAGGTTTACCTGCCACCCCGAGAGCGATTCCTCCCACCCCGGAGGTTTACCTCCCACCCCGGGAGGAATCCCTGCCGCGCCGCGAGGTTTACCTCCCACGCCGCAAGCGACTCATCCCACCGCGCACCGTTTCCCTCCCACGGCGCGAGGTATCCGTCGTCGGCGGGCAGGAGTGGTTGCAGGGTGGGAGGTAAACCTCCCCGGGTGCGTGGAGGCTGGGAGAGCACACATTCCGCCGGCGGGCGGGGGCCTGTGGATGACGCCGGCGACGACCGGCGCGACAGGAGCAGGATCTCCTCCACCCCCCACCGATCGGAGGCACCCGATGGACGAGCCACCCGCCACCCACGGCGACGCCGCCCCGCGGCGGCTCTCGTGGACGAGCCGTCGGGGCATCCCGCCCGAGGACGCCGCGGAGCACTCCCCCTGGCTGCGTCTGCACGAGCACCTCGCCGTCCGGCACGGGGTGCGGGCCGACGGGCCGCGACGCTGGGAGCGACCCGATGCGGACGACCCGCTCCACCTGCCCGCCCTCCTGCGCCAGGCCGGCCGGCAGCTGGACCGCGACCTCGCCCGCCTCCTCGACGAGCTCGCCCCAGGCCTGACCCCCGACGGCCTCGACGTCCTGCGCCGGGTCGCGGTCAAGCCCTCCGACGGGGTCAACGTCGCCGAGTACCTCGGCCGCTCCGAGAGCAGCGCCGGACGCATCCTCGGCGTTCTCGCGGCCCGAGGACTCGTCGTCCGCGAGCCCGGTTGGCGTGACTTCCGCACCCGGCGCACGCTCGTCACCGACGAAGGGCGGGACCTGCTGGCCCGGGTCGAGGAGCCCGTTGCACGGCTCCTGGGCGACGCGCTGCTCGGTCTCGAGGACGACGAGTGCCACCACCTGCGCGTGCTCCTGCGCGAGCTCGCCGACCGCCCGGTCAAGCGCCCCACCCGGGCCAGGCGCCGCACCCCGCGGACCCCGCCCGCGGCGGGCGCGGCGCCCGCGACGGACGCGGCGGGCGCCGCCTGAGGGCCAGCACCCTCAGCGCAGCTCGAGCACCCCGTCCTCGAGCCGCCCGGCGCGGGTCGTCGCCACGTCGTACACGTAGCTCTGCACCACCCGCCACGGCCGGCGCGAGCCCTGCCGCGGCAGCAGGTGCGCCCCGCGCTGCACGTAGCCGGAGGTCAGGTCCAGCAGCGGGCGGTCCTGCCCGCCGGAGCCGTCCCACCGCGGCACCGCCACCGTCCGGCCGCGCGCCTCCAAGCGCCCGAGCAGCCGGCACACCCATCGCGCCGTGAGGTCGGCGCGCAGCGTCCAGCTGGCGTTCGTGTAGCCGACCGACAGGAACAGGTTGGGCACCTCCGACAGCATGCAGCCCTTGTAGACGTGCCGCCCCGGCACGTCGACGACCGCCCCGTCGACGACCAGCTCCGCTCCCCCGCCGATCTCCAGGCGCAGCCCGGTCGCCGTGACGACGACGTCGGCCGGCAGCACCCGCCCGTCGCCGGTGCGCACACCCTCGGGCACGAACGCGTCGACCGTCGAGGTGACGACCTCGGCGCGCTCCCCCGACAGCGCGTCGAGGAGGTCGCCGTCGGGCGCCACGCAGACGCGCTGGTCCCACGGGTCGTAGCGCGGCGAGAAGTGCGTGTCGAGGTCGTAGCCCGCGGGCAGCCGCTCCTCCAGCCGCTTGCGCAGCACCTTCCGTCCGGCCGCGGGCCAGCGACGCAGCGCCTGGTAGCTGAGGGTCGCGAGCGCGACGTTCTTGCCCCGCACGAGGTGGTGCGCCGCCCGCGCCGGCAGCACCTGTCGAGCCACGTCGGCCACGGCGTCGGCGCCGGGCAGCGCGGCCACGTAGCTCGGGCTGCGCTGGAGCATCGTCACGTGCGCGGCGCCCTGGTCGACCAGTGCCGGCACGAGCGTGATGGCCGTCGCGCCGCTGCCGACGACGACGAAGCGCCGGCCCGCGACGGGCATCCCCTCCGGCCAGTGCTGCGGGTGCACCACCTCGCCGCCGAAGCTCTCCTGCCCGGGGAAGTCGACGACGTGCCCGGAGTCGTACGCGTAGTAGCCGGTCGCCAGGTACACGAAGCGCGCCCGGTGCTCGAGCACCTCACCGTCACCCGTCCGCGCCGTCACCGTCCAGCGGCCATCGTCCGAGGACCACGCCAGCCGGGTCACCCGCTGCCCGAGGTGCGTCCGCTCCGTCACGCCGTACTCGTCGGCCGTCGCGCGGAGGTACTCGAGGATCTCCGCGGCCGGCGCGATCGAGGTGCGCCCGCGCCACGGCCGGAACGGGAACCCGAGCGTGTACATGTCCGAGTCCGAGCGGATGCCGGGGTAGCGGAACAGGTCCCACGTGCCGCCGGTCGCCGCGCGCGCCTCGAGCACCGCCCACGACAGCTCCGGCCGCTCGGTCGCCAGCCGGCACGCGGCGTCGATGCCGGAGATGCCGGCCCCGACGACGAGGACGTCGACGTCGAGCGGGGGTGGGCGCATCGGGTCGCGGGTCACCGGCTCAGGCTAGGCCGCCCACCCCGCGCAGGGCGTCGAGGGTTGCGGTGCACCGCGGGGCGGGGTCAGGACCGCGTGCGACGATGAAAGGCATGACCACCCTCTCCGACTTCACCGCCACCACGCTCACCGGCGAGGAGCGCCCGCTGTCGACCTACGCCGGCGACGTCGTCCTCGTCGTCAACACCGCGAGCAAGTGCGGCTTCACCCCGCAGTACGCCGGCCTCGAAAACCTGTACGAGGAGCTCAAGGACGACGGCTTCGTCGTGCTCGGCTTCCCCTGCAACCAGTTCGGGTCGCAGGAGCCGGGGACCGAGGACGAGATCGGCGAGTTCTGCCAGATGAACTACGGCGTCTCCTTCCCGATGTTCGGCAAGGTCGACGTCAACGGCGACGACGCGCACCCGCTCTTCGAGTGGCTGAAGTCCGAGAAGAAGGGCCTGCTCGGCGGCCGCATCAAGTGGAACTTCACGAAGTTCCTCGTCGCCCGCGACGGCACCGTGCTCCAGCGCTACGCCCCGAACACCGAGCCGGCCGCCCTCACCGACGACGTTCGCGCCGCCCTCGCCGCCCCCGCCCCGGCGTCCCCGGACGGCGCATGAGCGTCCTCGCGGCGCTCGTCCCGGTCGTCGTCCTCGGCGGCTTCCTCGCCTTCGTCTGGCACCGCCTGGCCGTCGCCCCACGCTGGGGACGGCGCTGGGTGCCGTGGCTCGTCGCGCTCGTCCTCGCGGCGCTCGTCGCGGCCGTGCTCGAGCAGTTCGACGTCTGGGGCGGCGCGTGGAGCGCCGCGACGATGCGACCGGTCGCCTGGACCGGCGCCGCGTTCCTCGCGACGTGCCTCTACCTCTTCCTCGGGCTCGTGCCGGTGGCCCTCGTCAGCGGCGCGATCTGGCTGCTGCGGTGGCGCCACGACCACGGCCGGGACGCCCGTCGCCGGTTCAACCGGGTCGCCGCGCCCCTGGTCGCCGCCCTCGCGGTCGGCCTGACCGGCTACGGCGCGTGGGAGGCCTCGCGCCCCTCGGCGACGCCCTTCGAGGTCGCCTCGGCCGAGCTGCCCGCGCAGTTCGACGGCACGCGCGTCGCCCTGCTGACGGACCTGCACGCCGGCGCCGTGCGCAGCGCGGGCTTCACCCGCAAGGTCGTCGACCTCGTCAACGCCCAGCGCCCCGACGTCGTCGTCATCGCCGGTGACCTCGTCGACGGCACCGCCGCCCGCTACCGCCAGGAGATCGCGCCGCTGGCCGACCTCGAGGCGCCGCTCGGCGTGTACGTCACCACCGGCAACCACGAGATGTACCGCGACACCGCCAACTGGGTCGACGAGTTCCGCCGGCTCGGCCTGACCGTGCTCGCCAACGAGCACACGACCCTCGAGCGCGACGGGGCGTCCATCGCGCTCGCCGGCGTCCACGACTACTCCGGCACCGGGCCGTTCACGCCCGACCCGGACGCCGCCCTCACCGGCGTCGATGCCGCGGGCTTCACGCTCTACGCCGCGCACCAGCCGCGGCAGGCGTTCTCCGTCGAGGGCCGCGGCGTCGACCTCCAGATGTCCGGGCACACCCACGGCGGGCAGCTCTGGCCCATCCGCTACCTCGTGCCCGTGCAGCAGCCGATGGTCGACGGCGAGGCGACGATCGCCGGCACGCGGGTCATCACCTCGCGCGGCGCCGGCGCCTGGGGGCCGGCCGTCCGGGTGCTCGCACCGCCGGAGGTCCCGGTCATCACGCTGAGGCGCTCGTGACCGACGCGGGCACGGTCGTCGGCGACGACGGGCTCGCGCGCCCCGTGTGGGCCGCGAGCGACCCGCTCCTGCAGCACTACTACGACACCGAGTGGGGCATGCCGGTGCGCGACGAGCGGGGGCTCTTCGAGCGCCTGTCGCTCGAGGCGTTCCAGTCCGGCCTGTCGTGGGCGACCATCCTGCGCAAGCGGCCGGCCTTCCGGGCGGCCTTCGACGGCTTCGACCCCGAGGTCGTCGCGCGCTACGGCGACGACGACGTCGCCCGGCTGATGGCCGACGCCGGCATCGTCCGCAACCGCGCCAAGGTGCTCGCGACCATCACCAACGCCCGGGCGACGCTCGACCTGCGCGAGGACCCCGACGGCGACCTCGCCCGCTTCGTCTGGTCCTTCCGGCCGGACGACACCCCGCGCCCGCACACGCTCGCCGAGGTGCCGACGAGCTCCGCGGAGTCCCTCGCCCTCTCGAAGGCGTTGAAGCGCAAGGGGTTCGTCTTCGTCGGCCCGACGACGATGTACGCGCTGATGGAGGCCGTCGGCATCGTCGACACCCACCTGCTGGGCAGCCACCGCCGCGGCACGAGCGGCGTCTGGCCCGACTGAGCCCGACGCCCCCACCACGCACCGCGGCCCGGCCCTCCGAACAGGAGGACCGGGCCGCGGCGTTCGTGCGGGACCCCGTGGGGGGTCGGCGGTGCAGGTCAGCGGTGCAGGTCGAAGCGGTCGTTCTCCATGACCTGGACCCACGCGGCGACGAAGTCGTCGACGAAGCGCTGGTCGCCGTCGGCGCTGCCGTAGACCTCGGCGATGGCCCGCAGCTGCGGGTGCGAGCCGAGCACGAGCTCGACCGCGGTCGCCTGGCGGCCGTCGTTGCTGTCGTAGACGTTCGCGGTGTCGCGCGAGGTGCTCCAGGTGACTCCCGGCTCGAGGACGGCCGCGAGGACGTCGTTCGTCAGCTGGCCGGGGCGCTGGGTCAGCACGCCGACCGAGGTGTTGCCGTACGTCGCCCCGATGGCGCGCAGGCCGCCGACGAGCGCGACCATCTGCGGCGCCGAGAGGCCGAGGACGTACGCGCGGTCGAGCAGCAGGCCCTCCGGCGCGATCTTCTCCTCGTGGCGCAGGTAGCCGCGGAAGCCGTCGGCGCGGGGCTCGAGGTAGGAGTAGGACTCGACGTCCGTCAGCTCCTGCGTCGCGTCCGTGCGGCCCGGCGTGAACGGCACCGTGACCTCGCGGCCCGCGTCGCGCGCCGCCTTCTCGATGCCGGCGGAGCCGCCGAGCACGATGAGGTCGGCGAGCGAGACGGTGCGACCGCCCCGGCCGTCGAAGTCGGCCTTGACGCGATCGAGGACCTCGAGGACCGAGGCGAGCTCGGCCGGCTCGTTGACCTCCCACGAGCGCGCCGGCTCCAGGGCGATGCGCGCACCGTTGGCGCCGCCGCGCATGTCGGTCTTGCGGAAGGAGGCCGCGGAGGCCCACGCCGTCTTGACCAGCTGCTGCACGGTGAGGCCGGAGGAGAGCAGGGCCTCCTTGAGGTCGGCCACGTCGCCGTCGGTCAGCGGCTCGCCGGACGCGGCGGGCACCGGGTCCTGCCACGGCTGCGCCTCGGGTACCCACGGGCCGAGGAAGCGGTCGACCGGGCCCATGTCGCGGTGGAGCAGCTTGTACCAGGCCTTGGCGAACGCGAGACGGAACTCCTCGAAGTTCTCGTGGAAGCGGCGCGAGATCTTCTCGTACTCCGGGTCGAAGCGCAGCGACAGGTCCGTCGTGAGCATCGTGGGCTTGCGACGGGCCGGCGTGCCGTCGGGGTCGGGGACGGAGGCGTCCGCGTCCTTGGCCTCCCACTGCCACGCGCCGGCCGGGCTCTTGACGAGCTCCCACTCGTAGCCGAAGAGGTTGTCGAAGTAGAGGTTGGTCCACTCGGTCGGCTTCTGGGTCCACGTGACCTCGAGGCCCGAGGTGATGGCGTCGCTGCCCTTGCCGGAGCCGTACTCGCTCTTCCAGCCCAGGCCCATGGCGTGCACGGGGCAGCCGTTGGGCTCGGTGCCGACGAGGTCGGGGTCGCCCGCGCCGTGGGTCTTGCCGAAGGTGTGGCCGCCGGCGATGAGCGCGACGGTCTCCTCGTCGTTCATCGCCATCCGCTTGAACGTCTCGCGGATGTCGCGCGCCGCCTTGACCGGGTCGGGCTCGCCGTTGGGGCCCTCCGGGTTGACGTAGATCAGGCCCATCTGGACCGCGCCGAGCGGGTTGGAGAGCTCGCGCTCACCGCTGTAGCGCTCGTCGCCGAGCCAGGTGTCCTCGGTGCCCCAGTTGACCTCCTCGGGCTCCCAGACGTCGGAGCGGCCGAAGGCGAAGCCGAAGGTCTCGAAGCCCATGTCCTCGAGCGCGACGTTGCCGGCGAGGACGAGCAGGTCGGCCCAGGAGACCGCCTGGCCGTACTTCTGCTTGACCGGCCACAGCAGGCGACGGGCCTTGTCGAGGTTGGCGTTGTCCGGCCAGGAGTTGAGCGGCGCGAAGCGCTGCTGGCCACGGCCGCCACCGCCGCGACCGTCCTCGACCCGGTAGGTGCCGGCGGCGTGCCAGCTCATCCGGATGAAGAGCGGGCCGTAGTGCCCGTAGTCGGCCGGCCACCAGTCCTGCGAGGTGCGCATGACCTGGACGATGTCGGCCTTGAGCGCATCGACGTCGAGGCCGGCGAAGGCCTGCGCGTAGTCGAAGTCGCCGCCGAGCGGGTTGCCCTTGGCGTTGTTGGTGTGCAGGACCGAGAGGTCGAGCAGGTTCGGCCACCAGTCCTGGTTGGTGCGGGGAGCGCCCGCCTTGGGGGTGGGGGCGTCGATCGCCGGGTTCTCGCTCTCGCTGCCCTGCGAGGTCACGCCCTGCTGCTGGTCGGTCACGTCAGTCCATCTCCTGTATCGGTGGGTGGTGCTGGTGCGGGTCGGGTGGTCGGGGGGGTCGGTCGGGTCAGGCGGGCCGGGCCGCGGCGCAGTCGGGGCAGGTGCCCCAGTAGACGACCTCGGCCTCGTCGATCGCGAAGCCGTGGTCGTCGGCGGCGCTGAGGCAGGGGGCCTCCCCCACGGCGCAGTCGACGTCGGCGACGGCGCCGCAGGTGCGGCAGACGACGTGGTGGTGGTTGTCGCCGACGCGGGCCTCGTAGCGGGCGACGGAGCCGGCGGGCTGGAAGGCGCGGACGAGCCGGGCCTGCGTCAGCGCGTGGAGCGAGTCGTAGACGGCCTGGTGCGACACGGCGGGCAGCGGCCCGCGCACGGCCCGCAGGATGCTGCCGGTGTCGGCGTGCGGGTGGGCGTGGACGGCGGCGAGGACCTCGAGCCGCGGCCGGGTGACCCGCAGCCCCGCATCGCGGAGCAGGCCGGGGAGGTCCACGTCGGCTGCCATGCCCGCCACCCTGCCGACTTTTCCTGAACGTGTCAAGACAAGCGCGTTCGGCCCTGGCGAACGCCCGGTGTCCTGCGGGCGACCTGCGCGGCTGCGGGTGCGGTCGCACGCGGACCACCGCAGGTCGCGCGGAGCCGGGACGCGACGGGCCCCGCCGACGCACCCCCCGGAGACGCAGGAACGGGCCGGCATGTCGCCGGCCCGTCCTGGTTCCACTGGTGGAGCTGAGGGGATTCGAACCCCTGACCCCCTCCATGCCATGGAGGTGCGCTACCAACTGCGCTACAGCCCCGAGTGGGTGTTCCCCCGAGGGGGCGTCGTGAAGTTTACAGACGCGGTGCCCCACTCCCAAATCGGCCTCACGGAGGCGAGGTCCCGGGGCGTGACGGGGCCCCCGAGGAGGCGTTCCAGGCCTGCAGCCGCCAGCCCTGACGGCCCTCGACGAGCTCGGCCCAGTGGCAGTTGCCGAGGGACCCGAGCACCCGCCACGCGAGCTCCTGCTCGAGCCCGAGCAGCCACGCGACGGCCGCCCGGCCGGCGGCGCCGTGGGTGGAGACGACGACGCACTCCCCCGCCGCCATCGAGCCGACGAGGGCCTGCAGGCCCTCCCCGACGCGCGTGACGACGTCGGCCATCGACTCGCCGTCGCCGCCGCGCGGGACGTCCTCGCCGCGCAGCACGGCCGCGCGCTCGTCCGGCCAGCGCTCGGTCACCTGGGCGTTGGTCAGCCCCTGCCACGCGCCGGCGTGGATCTCCCGGAAGCGGGCGTCCTCGACGAGCGGGACCCCGCAGGCGCGCGCGACGCTCTCACCGGTGCGCCGGGCGCGCTGGAGGTCGGAGGTGACCACCCGCGAGGGTCGCAGCGACGCGAGGGCGGGACCCACGGCCGCGGCCTGCTGCTCGCCGAGCTCGGAGAGGGGACTGTCGAGCTGCCCCTGCCAGATGCCGGCGGCGTTGTGCGTCGTCTCGCCGTGCCGCAGCACGACGAGCCGACGCGGACCGAGCCCGTCCGGGCTCACCGCCCGCCCTGCTCGGTGCCGACGACACCGAGGTCGAGGGCCGGGCAGTCGCGCCAGAGGCGCTCGAGCTCGTAGAACTCGCGCTCCTCGTCGTGCTGGACGTGGACGACGATGTCGCCGAAGTCGATGAGGACCCAGCGGCCCTCGCGCTGGCCCTCGCGGCGGATCGGCTTGACGCCCCGCTCGCGCAGGACGTCCTCGACCTCGTCGACGATCGAGCCGACCTGCCGCTCGGACTCGGCGGAGACGATGACGAAGACGTCGGTCAGCGCGAGCTGCTCCGAGACGTCGATGCCGGAGATGGTGGTCGCGAGCTTGTCGGAGGCCGCGGTGGCGGCCGCCCTGGCGAGCTCGAGCGAACGGTCGGACGCGGTCACGGTGCTCCTCGGTAGAGGTGGTGCTTGCTGATGTACTGGACGACGCCGTCGGGGACGAGGTACCAGACCGGTTCCCCGGCCCGGACCCGCTCGCGGCAGTCCGTGGAGGAGATGGCCATGGCGGGCACCTCCTGGAGGGTGACGCGCTCCCCCGGCAGCCCCAGCTCGCTGAGGACGTACCCGGGGCGCGTCACGCCGACGAAGTGGGCGAGCTCGAAGAGCTCGTCCGCGTCCTTCCACGACAGGATCTGGGCCAGGGCGTCGGCGCCGGTGATGAAGAACAGCTCGGCGTCGGGTCGTTGGGCCCGCAGGTCGCGCAGGGTGTCGACGGTGTAGGTGGGTCCCTCGCGGTCGACGTCGACGCGGGAGACGGTGAAGCGGGGGTTGGAGGCGGTCGCGACGACCGTCATGAGGTAGCGGTGCTCGGCGGGCGAGACCTCGCGCTCGTCCTTCTGCCACGGCTGGCCGGTCGGGACGAAGACGACCTCGTCGAGCCCCAGCAGGGCCTGGGCCTCGGAGGCGGCGACGAGGTGGCCGTGGTGGACGGGGTCGAACGTGCCGCCCATCACCCCGAGGCGCACCGGCCGGTCGCTCAGTGGTGCCCCGGGTGCTCGGGCCAGTGCGAGTCCTCGTGCGCGCCGGCGTCACCGGTCGCGGTGCGGCTGCCGGCGGGGGTGCCGTCGCCGTACTCGGGACGGGCGTACTTGTTGTGGGTGCCGCGGAAGGACCACGTGACCCCGAGGAGGAACGCGAAGGCCAGGAGCGCGATGATCCCGATCATCCACGGCGGGATGGGCAGCTCGCGGTGGGCTTCCTCGGCGGCGATCAGGAACGTGGTGCTCGACATGGGGCACAGCCTACCGCCCCCGTTGTCCACGGATTTCGTCCACAGGCCTGTGCACGACCGGCCCTCCCCGCACCACCACCTGTGGACGACGGGGCCCGCGGGTGGGACGGGTGACGAATCCGGCCCGGAGCGGTTGCACACGGACCGCTCCGGGGACTAGAACAGTCGCACGCCCCCTCGGCGACGGAGGTCCGGAAGGCCGCACGGCACGACGGACCGAGGTCGTCCCGGGGGTGGGTCGATCGGATAACGGCACGCCGTTCCCGGTCCGGGTCCGCCCGGGTCGGAACATCCGGACCTCTCGGGGGACGGATGCCGCGCGCGACGGCGCGGGTGCTGCGGCCGACGGCCCGGAGTCGAAGACCGTCCCCTCGGGGACGGCGCCACCGTCGCGTGGCACCTCTGTGCGGTTCACCGTGGGGACTGACCGGCTCGAGTCCGACCGGCGGCACGTCCGCCGGCGAAGGGCCCCCGAATCTCATGCTCGGGGGCCCTCCGCCATCCCCGCGGCGGGCACAGGCGGATCACGGCGAGGCACAGCCCCGTCACGGGTGCGGCCTCTACCCTGAGGGGCATGTCGGAGTCCCCCGTGCTCACGGTCGTCGTGCCGATGTACGACGAGCAGGAGGTGCTGCCCCTCTTCGTCGACCGGCTGCGCCCGCTCGCCGAGTCCTGGGGGGTCCCCTACGAGGTGCTCTGCGTCGACGACGGCTCCGGCGACGCGACCCCGGTGCTCCTCCAGCGCCTGCGCCGCGAGTGGCCGCAGCTGCGGGTCGTGCGGCTGCGCGCCAACGCGGGCCACCAGGCCGCGATCTCGGCCGGGCTCGTCCTCGCCCGCGGCGACTACGTCGTGACGATCGACGCCGACCTCCAGGACCCGCCGGAGACCATCGGCGAGATGCTCCGGGTCGCACGCGCCGAGGGCGTCGACGTCGTCTACGGCGTGCGCGAGGACCGCTCGAGCGACACCGCCTTCAAGCGCCTCACCGCCCGGGCCTTCTACCGCTCCATCCGCGCCCTGTCCGACGTCGACGCCCACGTCGACGCCGGCGACTTCCGGCTGATGTCGCGCGCGACCGTCGAGGCCGTCAACGCCCTGCCCGAGGGCAACCGGGTCCTGCGCCTCGTCGTGCCGGCGCTCGGCTTCCCCAGCGCCTCGGTGGGCTACCGGCGCGCGCCGCGGGCGGCCGGCGAGTCGAAGTACCCGCTGGCCAAGATGGTCCGGCTCTCGGTCGACGCCGTCACCGGGTTCTCCATCGCCCCGCTGCGCTTCGCGACGTGGCTCGGCCTGCTCGGCGGCCTCGCCGCGGTCGTCGTCCTCGTCTACGCGCTCGTCGCGATGCTGCTCGGCAACACCCTCCCCGGCTGGACCTCGACGGTCGTCATCGTCTCGGCGGTCGGCGCCGTGCAGCTGCTCGCGGTCGGCATCCTCGGCGAGTACGTGGGCCGGACGTACTCGGCCCTGCAGGCGCGGCCGGCGTACTTCGTCGCGCACGACAGCCTCGAGCAGGAGGTCGCGCACCACGACGAGGAGCGGCCCCTCCCCCGGGCCGCCTCGGGTCAGACCCGGACCTGACCGTCCCCCTCGACGACCCATTTCGTCGAGGTGAGCTCGGGCAGGGCCATCGGGCCGCGGGCGTGGAGCTTCTGGGTCGAGATGCCGATCTCGGCGCCGAAGCCGAACTCGCCGCCGTCGGTGAAGCGGGTGCTCGCGTTGACCATGACCGCGGCGGCGTCGACCTCGGCGGTGAAGCGGCGCGCGGCCCCGCGGTCCTCGGTGACGATGGCCTCGGTGTGGCCCGAGCCGAAGCGGCGGATGTGCGTGAGGGCGGCATCGAGGTCGTCGACGACGCCGACGGACATCTCGAGACCGTGGAACTCGGTCGCGAAGTGCTCGTCGGTGGCGGCGTCGTGGGTGACCCCGGCGGCCTGCGCGCTCGTGGAGGCCCGCTCGTCGGTGTGGAGCACCACGCCCTCGGCGGCGAGGGCGGCCAACGCCTTGGGCAGGAAGGCCTCGGCGACGGCGCGGTGGACGAGCAGCGACTCGGCCGCGTTGCAGACGCTCGGGCGGTGCGTCTTGGCGTTGACCGTGATGGCCAGGGCCTTGTCGAGGTCGGCGGCCGCGTCGACGTAGACGTGGCAGTTGCCGATGCCGGTCTCGATGACGGGCACGGTCGAGCCGGTGACGACGGCCTGGATGAGGTCGGCGCCGCCGCGCGGGATGAGCAGGTCGACGAGCCCGCGGGCCGTCATGAGCGCGGTGACGACGGAGTGGCCGCCGTCGAGGAGCGCGACCGCGTCGGCGGGCAGGCCCTGGCGCTCGAGCGCGGCGCGCAGGACGGCGACGGTGGCCCGGTTGGTCTCGGCGGCGGCGCTGCCCCCGCGCAGGATGACCGCGTTGCCGGACTTCAGCCCGAGGCCGGCGGCGTCGACGGTGACGTTGGGCCGGGCCTCGTAGATCATCCCGACGACACCCATCGGCACGCGGACCTGGCGGATCTGCAGGCCGTTGGCCAGGGTCGAGCCGCGCACGACCTCGCCGACGGGGTCCGGCAGGGCGGCGATGTCGCGCAGCGCCTGGGCGACGGCCGCGACGCGCGGGGGGTCCAGGCGCAGCCGGTCCTGGAGGCTCTCGGCCATCCCGTGCTCGCGCCCGCGGGCGAGGTCGCGCGCGTTGGAGGCGACGACCTCGTCGGTCGCGGCGTCGAGGGCGTCGGCGAGCGCGTGGAGGGCGGCGTCCTTCTCGGCGCGCGAGAGCAGGGCGAGGCGGCGGGAGGCGGTGCGGGCGGCCTCGGCGAGGACCCGGACCTGCTCGACGTCGGCGGCGCTGGGCCCCTGGTCGGCCCCGGTGGCGGTGCGGTCGGACATGCGCCAAGGGTAGGCCCGGCCGCCGACGGGGGTCGCGGCACTTCCGGGGGTCGGGACGGTGACAGGATGGTGGGCGTGACGACGATCCTGTCCATCCAGTCCTCCGTCGCGTACGGCCACGTCGGCAACTCCGCGGCGGTGTTCCCCCTGCAGCGGCTCGGGGTCGAGGTGTGGCCCGTCCACACGGTGCACTTCTCGAACCACACCGGGTACGGCGCCTGGCGCGGCCCGCTCATGCCGCCGGAGGACGTCCGCGAGGTCGTCACCGGCATCGAGGAGCGCGAGGCCCTCGGCGAGGTCGACGCGGTGCTCTCGGGCTACCAGGGCGGCGAGCAGATCGGCGAGGTCATCCTCGACGCGGTCGCCCGCACCAAGGCCGCGAACCCCTCGGCGATCTACGCCTGCGACCCGGTCATGGGCAACGCGAAGTCGGGCTGCTTCGTGCACCCGGCCATCCCGGTCCTGCTGCGCGAGAAGGTCGTCCCGCAGGCCGACCTCATCACCCCGAACCAGTTCGAGCTCGGGTTCCTCACCGACACCGAGCCGGGCGACCTCGACTCCACGCTCGCCTCCGTCGAGGCCGCGCGGGGGATGGGCCCCTCGACGGTGCTCGTCACCTCGGTGCTGCGGCCCGACCGGCCGCAGGACACCATCGAGATGCTCGCCGTGCACGACGACGGCGCGTGGATCGTCCGCACCCCGCACCTGCCGCTCAAGGCCAACGGCTCGGGCGACGTGACGGCGGCGCTGTTCACGGCGCACCTGCTCGAGACCGGCGACGCCGGGGTCGCCCTCGGGCGCACCGTCTCGTCGGTGTTCGACCTGCTGCAGCGCACCCTCGACTCCGGCCGGCGCGAGCTCCAGCTCGTCCAGAGCCAGGAGGAGATCGCGCACCCGCGGATGCAGTTCGAGGTCGAGCGCATCGGCTGACGCGTCCCGCGTCGCGGCCGCGCGACGCATCCGGACATCATGCGTATCGGGTGACCCGATACCGGTGCGCCTCACCCGGGAACGGTTCCGGGGTGAGGCGCGGGCGTATCGGGTGACCCGATACGCGTGTGACGTGGGAGGTCAGACGTGGGAGGTCAGAGGACGACGAGGTCGTCGCGGTGGACGACCTCGCGCTCGTACCCCGGCCCGAGCTCGCGGGCCAGGTCGCGCGTCGAGCGGCCGAGCAGGCGCGGCAGCTCCGTCGAGGCGTAGGTGACCAGCCCCCGGGCGATGACCCGGCCGTCGGTCGCGCAGACGTCGACGGGGTCGCCCGCGGCGAAGGAGCCGACGACATCCGTGATGCCGGCCGGCAGCAGCGACGTGCGCCGCTCGGTCACCGCCGTGACGGCGCCGTCGTCGATGACCAGGCGCCCCTTGGCCGAGGTGGCGTGGGCCAGCCAGCGCTTGCGCGAGGCGCGGGTCGCGGCGGCCGGCGCGAAGACGGTGCCCACGTCGGCGCCCGAGAGCGCGGACGAGACGTCAACGAGACGGGTCAGGAGGGTCGGGATGCCCGCCGCGCCGGCGATGCCCGCGGCCTCGACCTTGGTCACCATCCCGCCGCTGCCGACGGCCGAGCCGGTGCCGCCGATGGTCACGGCCTCGAGGTCGGCGTCGGTCGCGACGAGCGGGACGCGCCGCGAGCCGCCCTTCGAGGGCGGGCCGTCGTAGAGGCTGTCGACGTCGGTGAGCAGCACGAGCCCGTCGGCGCCCACGAGGTCGGCGACGACCGCGGCCAGGCGGTCGTTGTCGCCGAAGCGGATCTCCTGGGTCGCGACCGTGTCGTTCTCGTTGACGATCGGGACGATACCGAGCTCGAGCAGCCGCTCGAGGGTGCGCCGGGCGTTGGTGTAGTGGCTGCGCCGGGTCGTGTCGTCGGCGGTGAGCAGGACCTGCCCCACCGTCAGGCCGTGCCGCGAGAACGCCGCCTGGTAGGCCGCGACGAGCGCGCCCTGGCCGACCGACGCGGCGGCCTGCTGGGTCGCGAGGTCCGAGGGACGCCGGTCGAGCCCCAGCGGCCCGATGCCGGCGGCGATGGCGCCCGACGACACGAGCACCACCTGGTGCCCGGCCGCCCGCCGCCCGGCGAGTACGTCGACGAGGGCCCCGAGCGCGTCGAGGTCGAGGCGGCCGCCGTCGGCGCTCGTCAGGGACGACGAGCCGACCTTGACGACCAGCCGGCGGCCCGCCCCCACGGCACGACGCAGGGCGGCGGCAGCGGTGGCGGGCACGGGCGTCAGTCCTCCTCGCGCGCGGTCGCCCAGTGGCCGGCGCGGCGCTCGGCCGCGAGCTCGTCGCGGGCGGCGGTCTGCGCGTCCTTGCGGCCGTGGAACTCGTCGCGCTTCTCGGAGCGGCTCTTGCGGCCGGAGTCCTCGAAGCGCACGTCGGTGCCGCGGGGGCCGGCCAGCAGCTCGGCGCCGCTCGCCATCGTCGGCTCCCAGTCGAAGACGACGGAGTCGTCGACCGCGCCGATGAGGACGGTCGAGCCGGACACGGCGCCGGCCTTGAGCAACGCCTCCTCGACGCCGAGGCGGCTGAGCCGGTCGGCGAGGTAGCCGACGGCCTCGTCGTTGGAGAAGTCGGTCTGGTGCACCCAGCGCGTCGGCCGCTCGCCGAGGACGCGGAAGACCTCGCCCTCGGGCGTCTCCTCGCGGCGCACGTGGAACCCGCTGTCGTCGACGGCGGTCGGCCGGATGACGACGCGCGGGCGCTCGACGACCGCCGCCTCGATCTCGGCGCGGGCCTGCGCGACGTGGCGGGCCAGGGCGAAGGTCAGCTCCTTGAGCCCGGTGTGGGCGACGGCCGAGACGATGAAGACCTCGAGCCCCCGCTCCTCGAGCATCGGCTTGACCATCTCGGCGAGGTCGCGGGCCTCGGGCACGTCGGCCTTGTTGAGGACGATGATGCGGGTGCGCTCGGACAGGGGGCGCCCGCCGAGGCTGTCGTCCGCGACGTACGCGGCGAGCTCGGCCTCGATGACGTCGAGGTCGGTCATCGGGTCGCGGTTGGGCTCGAGGGTGGCGCAGTCGACGACGTGGACGAGCACCGAGCAGCGCTCGACGTGGCGCAGGAACTCCAGGCCGAGGCCCTTGCCCTCGCTCGCGCCGGGGATGAGCCCGGGCACGTCGGCGATCGTGTAGCGCGCCGAACCGGCCGTCACGACACCGAGGTTCGGCACGAGCGTCGTGAACGGGTAGTCGGCGATCTTCGGCCGTGCGGCCGAGACGACGGAGACGAGCGAGGACTTGCCGGCGCTCGGGAAGCCGATGAGGGCGACGTCGGCGAGCGACTTCAGCTCGAGCACGACGTCGAGGGAATCGCCCGGCTCGCCGAGCAGCGCGAACCCCGGGGCCTTGCGGCGGGCGCTGGCCAGCGCCTTGTTGCCCAGGCCCCCGCGGCCGCCGCGGGCCACGACGTAGGTCGCGTCGAACCCGACGAGGTCGGCGAGCACCTGCCCGTCGGCGGTCTTGACGACCGTGCCCTCGGGGACGTTGAGCACGAGGTCGCCGCCGTCGGCGCCGTTGCGCTCGTCACCGGCGCCCGGCTTGCCGTTGTCGGCGCGCCGGTGCGGGGTGTGGTGGTAGTCGAGGAGCGTGGTGGCCTGCGGGTCGACCGCGATGACCACGGACCCGCCCCGGCCGCCGTTGCCGCCGTCGGGACCGCCGAGCGGCTTGAACTTCTCGCGCTTGACGGATGCCACCCCGTGCCCGCCGTTGCCGGCGGAGACGTGGAGGACGACGCGGTCGACGAAGGTCGCCATCGCGGTGGGGCTCCTGACTGTGGGATGCGATGAGGGGCGGGCCGATCGCGGCCCGCCCCTCACGGTGGTGCGTGGTGCCGGGCTCGTGGCCCGACGAGGCGTCACACCGCGACGGTCTCCACCGGCGTGATGTTGACGGTCTTGCGGCCGCGCTTGGTGCCGAAGGTCACCGCGCCCGGGACGAGGGCGAACAGCGTGTCGTCGCCGCCACGGCCGACGCCGTCACCGGGGTGGAAGTGCGTGCCGCGCTGGCGGACGATGATCTCGCCGGCCTTGACGACCTGGCCGCCGTAGCGCTTGACGCCCAGGTACTGGGGGTTGGAGTCACGACCGTTGCGGGTCGAGGACGCACCCTTCTTGTGTGCCATGTCTGTGGTTCCTGTCCGTGAGGTCCGAGCGTGGTGCTCAGGCGTCGATCGCGGTGATCTTGACCTGGGTGAGCGGCTGGCGGTGGCCCTGGCGCTTCCGGTAGCCGGTCTTGTTCTTGTACTTGAGGATGACGATCTTCGGACCCTTGGCGGCCTTGACCACCTCGGCCGTCACGGTGACCTTGGCGAGCTTCGCGGCGTCGCTCGTGACGGTCCCACCGTCGACGAGGAGCAGCGGCTGCAGCTGGATCTTGTCGCCGGCGACGCCGGTCTGCTTGTCGATGAGCAGGGTGTCGCCGACGGAGACCTTCTCCTGGCGACCACCTGCGCGCACAATCGCGTACACGGTTACGTACTCACTTCCTGTTCGGGCGCGCTCGCTGTCTGACCGGCCGGTAGCGACCCCGTGGACGACACGGGACACCGACGCGGTGGGCGCACCGACTCACCAGACTACCGGCGCGACGGGCGGGCCTCCAAATCCTTCAGGCCCGCCCGTGGCGTGCTGGTCGTGCTCGGTCAGGCGTCGCCGTCGGCGGGCGCGTCGGCCGCGCCGGGCGGCGGGCCCGCCGGGGCGACGACGCGGCCGCGCTTGCGGCGGGCTCGCGGGGCCGGGGCGGCCTCGGCGGCCGGCTGGGTCGCCTCGACGACCGGGGCCGGGGCCTGCACGGGAGCGGGCTCGACGACGGGCTCGGGCGCCGGCTCGACGACGGGGGCGGGCTCGACCGCCGGCTCCTCGGTGACGGGGGCCGTCACCGCGGCGGCGATCTCCGCCGCGACGTCGGCCGGGTCGGTGTGCTTGAGCGCGGCGGCGTGCGCGGCCGCGGCGATCTGGGCCGCGGTCGGGCCGCCGAGCGGGCGGGCCGGCTCGGGGGCGGGCGCCTCCTTGGCCGGCGGCGGCGTGGAGCCGCCGCCCGAGGGCGCACCGCCACCGGTGGCACCGGAGCCGCCGCGACGACCGCTGCGCCCCGAGGAGCGACCGGAGTCGCCGCTCGAGCCGTGGCCGCCGCCCTGCTGGCCGCCGGAGCGGTCGATGGGCTCGGTGTGCACGACGATGCCGCGGCCGCTGCAGTGCTCGCACTGCTCGGAGAAGACCTCGATGAGGCCCGAGCCGACGCGCTTGCGGGTCATCTGCACCAGGCCGAGCGAGGTGACCTCGGCGACCTGGTGCTTCGTGCGGTCGCGGCCGAGGCACTCGAGGAGCCGTCGGACGACGAGGTCGCGGTTGGACTCCAGGACCATGTCGATGAAGTCGATGACGATGATGCCGCCGATGTCGCGCAGCCGCAGCTGGCGGACGATCTCCTCGGCGGCCTCGAGGTTGTTCTTCGTCACCGTCTCCTCGAGGTTGCCCCCGGAGCCGACGAACTTGCCGGTGTTGACGTCGACGACGGTCATCGCCTCGGTGCGGTCGATGACGAGCGAGCCGCCCGAGGGCAGCCAGACCTTGCGGTCCATCGCCTTGGCGATCTGCTCGTCGATGCGGTGGGCCGCGAAGACGTCGTCGTCGGAGGTCCACCGGCTGACGCGCTGCGCGAGGTCGGGCGCGACGTCCTCGACGTACTCGCTGACCTCGCCCCACGCCTTCTCGCCGGAGACGACGAGCGAGGCGAAGTCCTCGGTGAAGACGTCGCGGATGACGCGGATGGTGAGGTCGGGCTCGCCGTGCAGCAGCGCGGGCGCTCCCCCGCTGCCGGACTTCTTCGCCTTGGCCGAGGCGGCCTTCTTCTCGATGCGCTCCCACTGCTTCATGAGGCGCTCGACGTCGGCCTTGAGGTCGGCCTCGGAGGCGCCCTCGGCGGCGGTGCGGACGATGACGCCGGCGCCGTCCGGGACGACCTCCTTGAGGATCGCCTTGAGGCGGGCCCGCTCGGTGTCGGGGAGCTTGCGCGAGATGCCGGTCATCGAGCCCTCGGGCACGTAGACGACGTAGCGACCGGGCAGGCTGATCTGCGAGGTGAGGCGGGCGCCCTTGTGGCCGATGGGGTCCTTGGTCACCTGGACGAGGACGGTGTCGCCAGACTTCAGCGCGTTCTCGATCCGCTTGGCCTGGTTGACCTCGAGGCCGGCGGCGTCCCAGTTGACCTCGCCGGCGTAGAGCACGGCGTTGCGGCCCTTGCCGATGTCGACGAAGGCGGCCTCCATCGAGGGCAGGACGTTCTGGACGCGGCCGAGGTAGACGTTGCCGGCCATCGACGCGGTCGTCTCGCGCGAGACGTAGTGCTCGACGAGGACGCCGTCCTCGAGGACGCCGATCTGCGTGCGGCCCTCGCGGCCGCGCACGACCATCGTGCGCTCGACGCTCTCGCGGCGGGCGAGGAACTCGGCCTCGGTGATGATCGTGCGGCGTCGGCCGGCCTCGCGGCCCTCGCGGCGGCGCTGCTTCTTGGCCTCCAGGCGCGTGGAGCCCTTGACGGCCGTCGGCTCGTCGCGCTCGGCCCGCGGCTCGCGGACCCGGGTGACGGTGCCGGGCGGGTCGTCGCCCTCGCCGCCCGCTCCCCCGCGGCGACGACGACGGCGGCGACGGCTCGACGAGGAGTCGCCCTCGCCCTCGGCGTCGGTGTCGTCGGCGGCGGCCTGACGGCCCCCACGGCCACCGCGGGCCGGGGCCTCGTCCTCGGCGGCCGGGGTGTCGCCGTCCTGGTCGGCGGCGGGTGCCTGCTCGTCCTCGCCCTTGCCGCGGGCACGGCGGCCACGGCCACCGCGGCGGCGACGGCCGCGGGAGCCGCCCTCGCCGTCGTCGGCCGCGTCGGGGCCCTCGGACGGGGCGGAGCGCTCGGTGGGCGCGGCCTCGGGGGTCGCCTCGGCGGCGGGCGCGCTCTCGGCCGGCTGCTCCACCGGGGTGGAGTCGACGGGCTTCTCGGCCGGGGCCTGGGCCGGCGCAGTGGCGCGACGGCGGCGCGGGGCAACGGTGACCTCGGGCGCCTGGAAGACCAGGCCGAAAGCGGGGCCGGCGGGCGCGGCGTCCTCGGCGGCCGGCTCCGGGGTCTCCTCCTCGGTAAGGGGGTCCGCCTCGACGAGGGGCTCCTCGGCGAGCGGCACGAGCTCGGGCAGCGGCTCGGCCACCGGCTCGACGACGAGGTCGAGGGTCTCGGCGGCGGCGGCCTTCTTCGAGGTCCGCTTGCGGGCGGCGGCCTTGCGCTTGGGCTTCGCGGGCGCGGGCTCGGCGTCGTCGGCCGGAGCGGCGGCGGCGTCGGGCGCGGCCTCGGCGGGCGCGGCCTCGGCGGGCGCGGTCTCCTCGAGCGCGGCCAGCGCCGGGGCGGCGGCCTTCTTCGTGGCCCGCTTGCGCGCCGCGCGCTTCTTCGGGGCCGGCGCCTCGGTGGCGGGCACCGCGTCGGGCGTGGTCGCGTCGGTGGTGGTCGGGTCGTTCTCGGAAGCCATGACGGCCCCTTTCGTCACCCGCGGGCCGGCGACCACACCGGGGACGCCCTCGGGCGGCTCCTCGCCGACCGTGCGGTGCACGATCGGATCGTCCGGGCCGAGTGGCCCGTCCGGAAGTCAGCTGCTGCCTCGGTCGGCTCGCGCGGGGGGCGCGTCACCTCTCGGGGCCGACGGCCTCCCGGTCGGCGGCCAACGGGTCGGCCACCCCGGCACGGTCCTCGCGGAGCGGGCCCTGCGCCAGCCGGGTCACCAGTGGTGCGACCGGTGGTGCGAACCCCGTCACCGCGTGGAGTGCGGTCAGGATGTCATCGGGGCGTACGGACGGTGTGGTGTGCCGTACGACCATCCGCAGTATCGCACACCCCTCTTCGTCGGACCCGGCGACATGCAGGTCCAGGACGGCCTCGCGGGTGTCGAACGTGCGCGGGCCGGACTTGAACGTGCGGGTCGTCTCGGCCCGCTCGGCCGCGAGGTAGGCGGCCACGACGGGCTCCAGATCGTCCGGCGTGGCGCCCCGCAGGCGCAGGTCCCACTCGCTCGCCTCGAGCCGGTCGGCGAGCGCGCCGGGGCCGGCCTCGACGACCTCGACGACGTCGAGGTCGACCGGCAGGGCCTCGTCGAGCGCCGCCCGGACGGCCTCGGGGTCGACGCGCTCGGTGACCCGGATCTCGAAGTACTCGGCCTCGCTCGCGGTGCCGGTCGGGGCCGCGTTGGCGTAGGAGATGAGCGGGTGGGGGTGGAAGCCGGCCGAGAAGGCCATCGGCACCCCGGCGCGCCGCAGCGCCCGCTCGAGCGCGCGCGAGAAGTCACGGGTCGAGGAGAAGCGCAGCCGCCCGCGCTTGGCGTAGCGGATGCGGAGCTTCTGGACCGCCGGGGGCGGCGGGGGTCCCTCGGGGGTGCGCTGGCGGGCCATGGTGCACCAGCGTAGGAGGACCGGCCCGTCCCACCGCACCGACCCCGGGCGGCGACCCGCTCGGCCCGACGAGGCCGTGGATCGAGGAGGCTCGGCGGGTTCCACATCACGGATCGAGCGGTGAACGGGCCTTCTCGCCGCGCCATCCGCAGCACTACGCTGCCTGCATGCCGAGCACCGACCGCGCCCGACTGGCCCAGCTCCTCGCCGCCGAGCAGGAGCAGTACACCGCCGACCACCCGCGCAGCCGCGCGCTGTTCGAGGCCGGGGGCAACCTCTTCGGCCGGGTGCCCATGACGTGGATGAACAAGTGGAGCGGCGGCTTCCCGCTCTACCTCGACCACGCCCGGGGCAACCGCATCACCGACGTCGACGACCACACGTACGTCGACTTCGCCCTCGGCGACACCGGGGCGATGGCCGGCCACTCCCCCGCCCCGACCGCCGCGGCCGTCGCCCGCCGGATGGGCGAGCTCGGCGGCATCACGACGATGCTCCCGAGCGAGGACGCCCAATGGGTCGGCGAGGAGCTGACCCGCCGGTTCACGATGCCGCTGTGGAGCTTCACGCTCTCGGCGACCGACGCCAACCGCTGGGCCGTGCGCCTGGCCCGCCTCGCGACCGGCCGCTCCAAGATCCTCGTCTTCGGCTACTGCTACCACGGCTCGGTCGACGAGACCTTCGCGATCCCCGGTCCCGACGGCAGCACCGTCTCGCGGCCCGGCAACGTCGCTCCCCCCGTGCCGCTCGACCTCACGACCCGGGCCGCGACGTGGAACGACCTCGCCTCCGTCGAGCGCGAGCTGGCCCACGGCGACGTCGCGGCGATCCTCACCGAGCCGGCGCTGACCAACATCGGCATCGTCCTGCCCGAGCCGGGCTTCCTCGAGGGCCTGCGCGAGCTGGCCACCCGGTACGGCGCCCTGCTGATGATCGACGAGACGCACACGTTCTCGGCCGGCTGGGGCGGCGCCACCCGCGCCTGGGACCTGCAGCCCGACATCTTCGTCATCGGCAAGTCGATCGGCGGCGGCATCCCCTGCGGCGCCTACGGCATCACCGAGGAGGTCGCGCGCGCCGTGACCCGCCACACCGACGCGGGCGAGGCCGACATCATCGACGTGGGCGGGGTCGGCGGCACGCTGGCCGGCAACGCGCTCTCGACCGCGGCGATGCGCGCGACGCTCGCCGAGGTCCTCACCGAGGACGCGTTCGCGCACATGACCGGGCTCGCGACGGCCTTCACCGAGGGCGTGCAGTCGACGCTCGACGAGTACGACGTGCCGTGGTCGGTCAGCCGGCTGGGCGCGCGCTCCGAGTACCGGTTCGCCCGTCCCGCACCGCGGTCCGGAGAGGAGGCCGCCGCCGCGCACGACGACGACATCGACGCGTACATGCACCTGGCGATGGTCAACCGGGGCATCCTCATGACGCCGTTCCACAACATGGCCCTCATGTGCCCGGACACGACCCGCGAGGACGTCGACCTGCACACCCGGACCTTCCGCGAGGTCGTCGGCGCGCTCTACGGCTGAGCGGCCGCGCACGGGCGAGGGCCCGGCCACCGTCCGGTGGCCGGGCCCTGCTGTGCTCCCGGGGACAGGCCGGGGGTTTCAGTGCCGCCGCGAGGCGGTGGTGAGGTAGCGCGCCGTCGGCGTGCCGACCCCGGTGACGTCGTCCCAGCCGCGACCGGTGGTCAGGCTGGAGTCGTCGTCGAAGGTGCGCACGCTGGAGACGAGCCCGTCGTCGGCGTTGAGGCCGTTGACGTAGTCGACGCGGACGTTGCCGCGGTCACCCTCGGGGCGCACGTCGTGGAAGACGCCGGCCGTGCGGGCGAGGCGGTAGAGCGACGGGTTGGCGAAGCCGATGCGCCCACGGGTCTGCTGCACGTCGGCCTGGAGGCCGGCCATGAGCGGCGACGCGAGGCTGGTGCCGCCGATCCGGTACTCGCCGTAGCGGACTCCCTGACCGAAGCGAGTCGGGCCGTCGAAGACCTGGGTCTCGCCGACGAGCATGCCCGTCGTCGGGTCGGCGTCCATCGCGACGTCGGGGACCCCGCGCATCGCGCACCCGGTGCTCGTGTGCTGCTGGTAGAAGGGCTTGGTGAAGCGGTCGCTGCACCCGCCGCCGGCTCCGTAGAGGTAGCCGACCGGCCCCCACGCACCCTGGTCGAGCGTGTACTTGTCGGTGCCCCAGCCGGTCTCGAACTGACGGCGACCGTCCTTACCGATGGCGAGCGCGGTGCCGCCGACGGCGGTGACGTACGGGTCGGCTGCGGGCCAGTCGGGCGACACGACACCGGTGTTCGCGCCCTCGTCGCCGTCGTCACCGGAGGAGAAGTAGGTGCCGATGCCCTGGACGGCGCCCTGGAGGATCACCGACTCGTAGGCCTGGACGAGCGCGTCGTCGATGGTCGGCGTCTTGACGCCGTCGACGACGACGTACGTCGGCTCGCCCCACGAGTTGGAGATGACCGAGGCCTTGTTGTCGTGCACCACGCGGGCGATCGAGTTCAGCAGGTCGTCGTCGTAGCAGCTGGCCGCGCCGTAGTAGGCGACCTTCGCGTCGGGGGCCATCCCGTGGACGGCCTCGACGTCGAGCGTCTCCTCACCGAACCAGCCGTTGCCGCCGCACTCCTCGACCTTCGTGGGGTCGTAGGTCGTGTCGTTGGCCTGGGTGAACTGGCCGCGCCGGAAGGCCTTGTCCCCGTGGCGCGTCGCGTAGGTGTTCGCGTCCTCCTCGATGGTGGGGGCGGCGAAGGCGTCGGTGATGGCGACCGTCTCGCCCTTGCCGGTGCGGTGGGTCGCGGTGACGCCGTACGCGGAGCGGAGCTGCTTGGGGGTGTACCCGCAGACCGAGTAGGGCAGGTGCTTGCCCTCGAACGCCGGGTCCGCGCGGTCGACCTTCTGGCCGTAGTACGCGCCGCACGTCGTCGAGTTGACGAAGCCGGCCGGCGGTCCGAGGTCGCTCGGCGAGGCCGTCGAGGTGGACGTGGTGCCCCGACCGCCCTCCTGCGCGGGCCGGGTCCGGTGCGTGACCGTGTCGAGGCCGGTGACGGCGAGGACCTGCCCGCCGAGGGCGTCGGGCACGGTCACCGTGCTCGTCGGCGCGGTGCCGGTGGCCCCGTCGAGGGTGAAGGTCCGCAGGTTCGCGGTGAACGCCGACGAGACCGCCTCGCGGCTGCCGGACAGCTGGACGAAGTGGTTGTCGGTGCCGACGGCGTCGACGTGCAGGCCGGCGCCGCGGGCCCAGCCGCCGACCGCCGAGACCGTCGCCGAGGTGGGCGCGAAGCGGGCGGCGTACTGCGCCGTGCCGAGGTAGTGCCCGTACTGCGCCGACGTCGGGTCGGACACCGTCGCCGCGAGCCGCTCCAGCGCCGCTCGGTCGCGCGGGGCGAGCCACACCTTGACGCGGGTCGTCGGGCCGGCCGTCGCCGCGGCGGACCGCTGCGCCTGCGCCCGAGCGGTCCACGCCGGGGCCGGGCTCACCGCGTGCCGGCCGGTGCCGTGGGGGGCTGCGGCGGCCGCACCGGCGCCGACGGCTCCGGCTCCGGTCGCGGCGAGGACGGCGGCGCCGATGAGCGCCACCGTCCCACGAGTGGTTCCTGTCACGGGGTACCTCCTGGGGAGACCTGTCGCGGAGCGGTGGCTCCGCTCGGGCAGCCTCACCCCGCGAGCCGGATTCGCACCCTGACGGATGTCACGGGTCGCCCTCCGCCGCAGGGCGACCCGTCGTCCCGTCCTCAGCAGGCCCTCAGCCGGACGTCAGCGGCTGAGCATCCGCCGGCCGGTCTCGACCTGGTCCCAGAGGGTGACGACGAGGACGCCGAGCACCGTCGCGACCCGCAGGTCGCGGCCGGCGGTGGCCCACCCGCCGTCGACGAGCGCCTCGACGAAGCCCGGGGCGAAGAGGCGGTCCGTCTGCGCCAGCCCGACGAGGAGCGCGGCCACGGCGACGTCGAGGGCGACACCGACGGCCACCGTCGGCCACGTCCACCGCCGGGCCCGGAAGGCGACGAGCGCGAGCGCGGCGTGGGCGGCCAGCAGCCCGAGGAGCAGCGGGAGCCATCCCGACCAGAGGGCCGGGTCGAGCACCGGCACGGCCTCGCCGCGCACGCGCACCGGCGAGCTCGTCCGCTGCCAGACGAGCGCGAGAGCCATGACGACGAGGGCGACGACCGAGAGCACCGTCTCCGACCGGCCCACCGAGCGCCGCGAGACCGGGGCCTCGGGCAGCTGGTCGGGCGTCCAGCCCATGACTCCTGTGTCGGGCTGCGTGCGCTCCAGGATCGCGAACACGAGCGTGGTCCAGAACACGACGTGGAACGCCGTGGTCAGCCCGGCGAGGGCGGCGCCGCCGAAGGCCGGGCCCACCCCGTCCGCCGCGACGTCGTCGGTGAACAGCCGCACGACGAGGGTGCCCACGGCCGCGAGCGGCACGACGACGGACACGAGCAGGACCACGAGCCGGCGCCACTCGGGGTAGACGGTCGGTCCGATGAGGTGCAGCGGCCGGCCGGAGTAGCCGGCGGCGAGGCGCATCGGGTCGCCGAGCTCGACGAGGACGGCGCGCTCGACCTCGTCGCGGTCGGCGGTGGGGCCGGCGTCCAGGCGGGCCTCGACCATGTCCTCGATCGTGCCGCGCAGCTCGCGGTCGACGTCGTCGCGCTGGTCCGGGGCGAGCTCGCGGACGGTGGCGGTGACGTAGCGGTCGGTCAGGGTTCCCATCGGGGGCTCCTCCGGTCGGACGGGTCAGGCGAGGTCGGAGATGGCGGCGTCGAGCGCGCGCCAGTCGGCGCGCAGGGCGGTGAGGACGTCCTCGCCGGCGGGGCTCGTGCGGTAGAACTTCCGCGGCCGGGACTCCTGCGTGTTCCACTCCGCCGTGAGCAGGCCCTGCTTCTCGAGCCGGCGCAGCAGCGGGTAGAGGGTGTTGGCGTCGACCTCGAAGCCCGAGCGCCCCAGGGTCTCCAGGAGCGCGTAGCCGTAGCCCGCCGTGCGCAGGCTGGCCAGGGCCGCGACGACGACGGTCCCCCGCCGCAGCTCCTGGAGGTGCCCGGCGAGCGCCGGGTCGTCGATCGAGGTCATGCCCAACACGATAGTGTGCGTCACACATCATCGTCAACGACACAGGTTTCCCGGGCGCCCACCCGGTCGGTCGCGCGGAGGTCAGTCGCCGTGGCGCGCGCGGATGGCGACGAGCTCGACGGCGTGCGCGTCGAGGGCGCGGTCCTCGGCGGACACCGGCTCCCACGTGGGGGTCGGCACCGCGTGACGGTCGGCATCGAGCCCGACGAGGATGGTCCGGCAGTACGTCGTGAGCTCCAGGGCGCCGGCACCCTCGGCGGGGTCGCCGGAGCGCACGTGGACGCCGACGTGCATCGAGGTGCGGCCGGTGTGGAGCAGCCGGGCCTCGACCTCGACGAGGTGGCCGATCCGCAGGGGCCGGTAGAACCGCACTCCCCCGGTGAAGATCGCGACGTTGCCCGCGCTGCCCGTCCACTGCGTCGCGAGGACGTGGGCCGCCTCGTCGATCCAGCGCATGACGATGCCGCCGTGCACCTTGCCGCCCCAGTTGACGTCCGTGGGCGCGGCGAGGAAGCGCAGCGTGACCCGGGGCGCCGTGCCGGCGTCGGAGTACACCTGGCCGGCCATCGCCGCCTCCACCTCGGCGCGCACGTCGGCGCGCCGCAGCGCCCACGCGCGCGCGAGGTCGTCGGCCGTCGTGCGCGGCACGAGCTCGGGCACCGGCGTCGAGCGGCCCTCGCCGTCGACCGCCACGAAGACGATGAGGCAGCGCGTGGCCGGCTCGAGGCTGCGGGTGCGGGGTCCGCCCGAGGCGACGTCGACGCTGATGTGCATCGAGCTGCGCCCGGTGTGCACGACGCGGGCCGTCACCTCGACGAGGTCCCCGACCTCGACCGGGCGCGTGAAGCGGACGTTGCCGACGTACGCGGTGACGCAGTAGGTGCCGCTCCAGCCGGCGGCCGCGGCGTATCCCGCCTTGTCGATCCACTCGAGCACCCGGCCGGCGCTCACCGACCCCGAGTGCCCGGCGTCCGTCGGCGCCGCGAGGAAGCGCAGGGTGATCTCGGCGGGCGGGCTGGGTCGGTCGTCCACGGCGTCATCCTGACAGCCGGGCGCGGCGCGCGTCAGCCGGCGACCACGGACGGCAGACTGCCGCCCATGGAGTTCACGACGGAGCTGGAGGCCACCGGCGGGACGACGACCGGGTTCGTCGTCCCCGACGAGGTCGTCGAGGCGCTCGGCGGCGGCCGCCGGCCCAAGGTCGCGGCGAGCGTCGCGGGCCACACCTGGCGCACGAGCATCGCCGCGATGGGTGGGCGCTTCCTCCTCGGCGCGAGCGCCGCGGTGCGGGAGGCGGCGGGCATCGCGGCCGGTGAGACCCACACGGTCACGGTCGTCCTCGACGACGCGCCGCGCACGGTCGAGGTGCCCGAGGACCTGGCCGCCGCGCTGGCCGCCGACGCCGACGCGGCGCGCGCCTGGGAGGCGCTGACGTACAGCGCCCAGCGCCGGCACGCCGAGGCCGTCCTCGCGGCGAAGAAGCCCGAGACCCGCGCCCGGCGCGTCGAGTCGGTCGTGGCCAGCCTGCACCCCTGACCGACCGCGCCCCCTCGGCACGTGCGGGGTTATCGCTGTCCGATCCGGCACCAGGCCTCGACAAGCCCGCACGTGCGGGGTTATCGCTGTCCGATCCGGCGCCAGGCCTCGACAAGCCCGCACGTGCGGGGTTATCGCTGTCCGATCCGGCACCAGGCCTCGACAAGCCCGCACGTGCGGGGTCCCTGGTTTGCTCCCAGCTAGCCCGGACTTTCCGCGTCGTCACCGTGGTGACTCGGAACCTCACGCGTGTCGCGGATGCATCCACGCCCTGACGGACGATCCGCGCCGTCACCGTGACGACGCGGATCCTCCCGGTCAGTGGGTGTGCGCGGCCTCGGTCATCCGCTCGCGGCCGGAGCCGAGGACGGTCAGCGGCAGGAGCGTCTTGCCGGTCGGGCCGATCTCGATCTCGGTGTTCATCTGCGGGCAGACGCCGCAGTCGAAGCACGGCGTCCAGCGGCAGTCCTCGACCTCGACCTCGTCGACGGCGTCGAGCCAGTCCTGCCAGAGCCACTCCTTGTCGAGCCCGGAGTCGATGTGGTCCCACGGCAGGACCTCGGCCTCCTCGCGCTCGCGGGTCGTGTACCAGGCGAGGTCGACGCCCTGCGGGGGCAGCTCGGCCTCGGCGGCGGCCATCCACCGCTCGTACGAGAAGTGCTCCGACCAGCCGTCGAACCGGCCGCCGTCGCGCCACACGGCCTCGATGACCCGGCCGACCCGGCGGTCGCCGCGCGAGAGCAGGCCCTCGACGATGCCGGGCTTGCCGTCGTGGTACCGGAACCCGATCGAGCTGCCGTAGCGGCGGTCCGAGCGGATGGCGTCGCGCAGCTTCTGCAGGCGCGCGTCGGTCTCGTCGGCGCCGAGCTGGGCGGCCCACTGGAACGGGGTGTGCGGCTTGGGCACGAACCCGCCGATCGACACGGTGCAGCGGATGTCGCGGCGGCCGCTGACCTGCCGGCCGGTCTCGATGACCCGCTTGGCGAGCTCGGCGATCTGCAGGACGTCCTCGTCGGTCTCGGTCGGGAGGCCGCACATGAAGTAGAGCTTGACCTGCCGCCAGCCCGCGCCGTACGCGGCGGCGACGGTGCTGATGAGGTCGTCCTCGCTGACCATCTTGTTGATGACCTTGCGGATGCGCTCGGAGCCGCCCTCGGGGGCGAAGGTCAGGCCGGAGCGGCGACCGTTGCGGGTCAGCTCGTTCGCGAGGTCGATGTTGAACGCGTCGACGCGCGTGGACGGCAGCGAGAGACCGGTGTTCGTGCCCTCGTAGCGGTCGGCGAGGCCCTTGGTGACCTCCGCGATCTCGGAGTGGTCGGCGCTCGACAGCGACAGCAGCCCGACCTCCTCGAAGCCCGTCGCCGCGAGCCCGCGCTCGACCATCTCGCCGATGCCGGTGATGGAGCGCTCGCGCACGGGGCGGGTGATCATCCCGGCCTGGCAGAAGCGGCAGCCGCGGGTGCACCCGCGGAAGATCTCGACCGACATCCGCTCGTGCACCGACTCGGCGAGCGGCACGAGGGGCTGCTTCGGGTACGGCCAGGCGTCGAGGTCCATGACGGTGTGCTTCGACACGCGCCACGGCACGCCCGGCCGGTTGGGCGCGACGCGCTGGATGCGCCCGTCGGGCAGGTACGAGACGTCGTAGAAGCGTGGGACGTAGACGCCGCCGGTGCGCGCGAGGCGCATGAGCAGCTCGTCGCGGCCGCCCGGGCGGCCCTCGCGCTTCCAGCCGCCGATGATGTCGGTGACCGCGAGCACGGCCTCCTCGCCGTCGCCGACGACGGCGCAGTCGACGAAGTCGGCGACCGTCTCGGGGTTGAACGCGGCGTGGCCGCCGGCCAGCACGATCGGGTGGGTCTCGTCGCGGTCGGCAGCGTGCAGCGGGATCCCCGCGAGGTCGAGCGCGGTGAGCATGTTCGTGTAGCCGAGCTCGGTCGAGAACGACATCCCGAGGACGTCGAAGTCGCCGACCGGCCGGTGGGCGTCGACCGTGAACTGCGGCACGCCGTGCTCGCGCATCAGGGCCTCGAGGTCGGGCCAGACGGCGTAGGTGCGCTCGGCGAGGGCGTCCTCGCGCTCGTTGAGCACTTCGTAGAGGATCATGACGCCCTGGTTCGGCACCCCGACCTCGTACGCGTCGGGGTACATGAGGGCCCAGCGGACGGTCGCGTCGCCGGCGACCTCCCAGGGCTTGACCGTCGAGTTCAGCTCGCCCCCGACGTACTGGATGGGCTTGCTCACCTGCTCGAGCAGGGGCTCGAGGGCGGGGAAGACGGACTCACCGGGCATCCCCCAAGGGTAGGTCGGGCACGGGCACCACCCAAACCGGCGTCGCGACGGGTGTCGAGGGAGGGCCGGGCGTGCGAGGCTCGCCCCATGAGCGCAGAGCAGCACGTCGACCTCGTCGTCCTCGGTCTCGGCCCCGGGGGTGAGTCGGTCGCCACCGAGGCGGCGAAGGCCGGCCTGTCCGTCGTCGGTGTCGACGAGCGCCTCGTCGGCGGCGAGTGCCCGTACTACGGCTGCATCCCGAGCAAGATGATGATCCGCGCCGCCAACTCGCTCGCCGAGGCCCACCGCGTCGGCACGCTCGCCGGCTCGGCCACGACCTCGCCCGACTTCTCGGTCGTCGCGCGCCGCATCCGCGAGGAGGCCACCGACGACTGGGACGACACCGTCGCGGTGCAGCGCCTCGCGGACGCCGGCGTCACCTTCGTCCGCGGCCACGGGCGGCTCGCCGGTGAGGGCGTCGTCGAGGTCGGCGGCACCCGCTACGTCGCGAAGGTCGGGGTCGTCCTCAACACCGGCACCGCCCCGGCCGCCCCGCCGGTCGACGGCCTGGCCGGCACCCCGTACTGGACCAACCGCGAGGCGCTGCAGGCCACCGAGGCACCCGCCTCCCTCGTCGTCGTCGGCGGTGGGGCCATCGGCGCCGAGCTCGCGCAGGCGTTCGCCCGCTTCGGCAGCCGCGTCTCCCTCGTCGAGATGGCCCCGCGCATCCTCGCGCTCGAGGAGCCCGCGGCCTCCGAGGTCGTCGCCGGCTCGTTCGCCGCGGACGGCATCCAGGTGCTCGCCGGCGCCTCCGTCCGCTCGGTCGCGCACGCCGACGGCCGCTTCACGGTGGCGGTCACCGACGCCGGGGGCACCGACCTCGACCTCGACGCCGACCGGTTGCTCGTCGCCGCCGGCCGCCGCCCCAACCTCCACGACATCGGCCTCGAGACCGTCGGCCTCGACCCCGCGGCCCGCTCGCTCGAGACCGACGAGCGGATGCGCGCCGGCGAGAGGCTCTGGGCGATCGGCGACATCACCGGCCGGGGCGCCTTCACCCACATGTCGATGTACCAGGCCGGCATCGCGGTCCGCGACATCACCGGGACCGACGGCCCGTGGGCGAGCTACCACGCCGTCCCGCGCGTCACCTACACCGACCCCGAGGTGGGGGCCGTCGGGATGACCGAGCAGCAGGCGCGCGACGCGGGCGTCGACGTGCGCGTCGGGCGCGCCCCGCTCGGCGAGAGCTCGCGCGGGTGGATCCACGGCCCCGGCGGCGAGGGCGTCATCCTCCTGGTCGAGGACGCCGCGGCCGGTCACCTCGTCGGCGCGACGTCGGTCGGGCCCACCGGCGGCGAGGTCCTCTCGATGCTCGCGACGGCCGTCCACGCCAAGGTGCCGACGGCGGTGCTGCGCGAGCAGGTGCTCGCCTACCCGACCTTCCACCGCGCCGTCTCCACCGCGCTGGCCGACCTCGACGCCACCGACTGACCCCTCGGCCGGGGCCGGCGGTGACACACTGCCGCCGGAGCCGGACAGGAGGGGGACATGGAGACACCGAGCGACCAGCCCCCACCGGGCGACGAGGAACGCTTCCGGGCCGCCTTCGCGGCGTGGTACCCCGACGTCCTGCGCTTCGTCAGCCGCCGCGTCCACCCCACCCACGCCGAGGACGTCGTCGCCGAGACCTTCCTCGTCCTCTGGCGGCGCGTGGCGGAGCTGCCCACCGACCCCGGTGACGGGCGGGCCTGGGCCTTCGGGGTCGCTCGCGGCGTCCTGCTCAACGACCGCCGCGGGGTGCGCCGCCGGGAGGCCCTCGCCGTGCGCGTCGCCGACGAGGCCGAGGCCCACGGCGGGCTCGGCGGCCGCCCCGGCGAGGACCCGGACCTGCTCGCCCGCCGTCTCGACCTCGCCGCCGCCTGGCCGCGTCTCACGGCCGCCGACCAGGAGGTGCTGGCCCTCGCCTACTGGGACGACCTGACCTCCCCCGAGGCCGCACGCGTCCTCGGCATCTCGCCCGTCGCCTTCCGGCTGCGCCTGACCCGCGCCCGTCGCGCCCTGCGCCGCCACCTCGACCTCGTCGGGGCCACCGCCGCCCCCGCCCACCCCGTCCCCGAAGGGAGCCCGTCATGAGCCGCACCGACCTCGACGCCACGACCCGCGCCGCGCTGACCGCCCTCGACCCCGCCCCGCGTGACCTCGACGACGGCCAGCGCGCCCGCGCCGCCGCCACCCTCGAGCGGGTGCTCGCCGCTCCCCCGGCGCCGTCGGCGGCTCCCGCTCCCCCGGCGCGGCGCCGGCCCACCGGCCGACGGCTCGCGCTGACCGGGGTCGCCGCCGCCGCGACCGCCGTCGTCGGGGTCGTCGGCGTGCAGGTGCTGGACGGTGGCGACACCGCCTACGCCACGTGGACCGCCACGCCGCACCGCCCGACGACGCCCGAGCAGCTGGCCGCCACCGACGAGTGCCGCGACTCCCTCACCGACACCCTGCGGGGGGACGGCCTCGACCCGACGGGCTTGAGCCGCAGCACGATCGAGCGCGCGGGCGCCGTCCTCACCGAGCAGCGTGGCGCCTGGACGCTCGTCGTCCTCGGCGACGACCGGGGCTTCGACGCGACGTGCATCACCGAGGACGCCGGCCTGCTCGGCGGCAGCGCGTTCGGCTCGATGGGGTACGCCACCGACGCACCGGCCCTCGGCGACCGCGACGTCCTGGTGACGAGCGGCGGCTCCGGCGGCTCCTCCGACCGGATGGTCTCGGTCCTCGTCGGCCTCGTCGGCCCCGAGGTCGCCGCCGTCACCGTCCACACCCCCGAGCACGGGGACGTCGTCGCGACCGTCGCCGACGGGCACCTCGCGGCGTGGTGGCCGGGCCCGGTCGGCGTCGGTCCGGACGACCCGTCGCTCGACACGACCCCGCCGGCCACGGTCACCTACACCGACGGCACGCGCCGCGAGGTGCGCCTCGGTGTCGGTGACCGCGGCTGAGCGCGGGCCTCAGCCCGTGTAGTGGCCGTCGAGGACGTCCTTGTACCGCTCGGCGACGACCTTGCGCTTGAGCTTGAGGCTCGGCGTCAGCTCGCCCTGCTCGACGGTGAGGTCGTTCTCGAGGATGGTGAACTTCTTGACCTGCTCCCACCGGTTGAGGCCGGCGTTGAGCTGGTCGACGTAGCCCTGGACCATCTCGCGGCACGCGTCGGAGGTGACGACGTCGCGGTACGAGGCGCCCTCCATCCCGTGCTGCGCGGCCCAGCCGGCCATCGCGTCGGGGTCGAGGGTGATGAGCGCGGAGACGAAGTTGCGGTCGGCGCCGTGGACGATGAGCTGGCTCGCGTAGGGGCACAGGCCCTTGAAGGTCGACTCGATCATCGACGGGGCGACGTACTTGCCGCCGCTCGTCTTGAAGAGGTCCTTCTTGCGGTCGGTGATCCGCAGGAAGCCGCGCTCGTCGAGCTCGCCGATGTCGCCGGTGTGCAGCCAGCCCTCGCCGTCGATCGTCTCGGCGGTCGCGTCGGGGTTGTTGTGGTACCCCTCCATGTTGCCCGGGCCGCGCAGGAGCACCTCGCCGTCCTCGGCGATGCGCACCTCGATGCCCGGCAGCGGCCAGCCGACCGTGCCGTAGCGGTAGGCCCGGGTGCGGTTGACGAACGACGCGGCGCTCGTCTCGGTCATCCCGTAGCCCTCGGCGATGAGCATCCCCATCGCGTCGAACCAGCGCGCGACGTCCTGGTTGAGGGCCGCGGAGCCCGAGATGAAGAAGCGGATGTTGCCGCCGAAGCGCTCGCGGATCTTGCTCGCGACGAGCTTGTCGAGGACGGCGTGCTTGCGGGCGAGCAGACCGGAGGGGGCCTTGCCCTGCTCGCGCAGCACGCTCACCTCGCGGCCGGTCGCGGACGCCGCCTTGAAGAGCGTGAGCTTGAGGCCGCCCTCGGCCTCCATCATCATCTGGATCCGCGCGTACGCCTTCTCGAAGATGCGCGGCGCGGCTCCCATGAAGGTCGGCTTGACGACCGCGAGGTTGTCGACGATCTTGTCGATCCGCCCGTCGATGGCCGTCGCGAAGCCGATCTGCAGCGGCAGGGTCAGCAGGTTCTTGCCGAAGACGTGCGCGAGCGGCAGCCAGAGGTACTGCACGTCGTCCTCGGTGAGGATGTCGATGGCCTCGGTCGCGGCGCCCTCGTAGGTCCAGGCGCTGTGCAGCAGCCGCACGCCCTTGGGCCGCCCGGTCGTGCCGGAGGTGTAGATGATCGTCGCGAGCCTTTCCGGCGTCAGGGCGTCGATGCGCGCGTCGACCGCGCCGGGGTCGCCCTGGAGGTACTCGCGGCCGAGCTGGCGCAGCTCGTCGAAGGTCAGCGTCCAGTCGTCGCCGTCGGGGCGGCCCTCCATGAGCACCACCCGCCCGACGCCCGGCGTGCGCTCGCGGACCGAGCGCAGCTTCTCGAGCTGCTCCGCGCTCTCGGCGAACACGACCCGCGTACCGGAGTCGGCGAGGATGAACGCGACGTCGTCGGCGATCGTCGTCGGGTAAATGGTCGTCGTCGCCGCGCCGGCCACCATGACCGCGAGGTCGGCGAGCGCCCACTCGTAGCGGGTGCCCGAGGCGATGGCGACCCGGTCCTCGGGGTCGACGCCGAGGGCGACGAGACCGGCGCCGAGCTCGCGGACGACGACGTCGAGCTCGCGCCACGACGTGGTCACCCACTCGTCCCCCGCGTCGGAGACCTTCGCGTGGAGGAAGGCCGGGCGGTCGCCGGAGGCGACGACCCGGTCGCGGAAGAGGTGCGCGACGCTCGTGGCCCGGTGCTCGAGGACGGAGTGGTCCACGGGCTCGTCGGCGGGGCTGTGGATCTGGGGGGTCACCCGGTGCATGGTGCATCGTCCTCGGCATCGGTGGCGTGGTCGCAGAATCCTGTCACACGAGACGCCCGGAGGGAACGGATCCGGTTACCCGTCGGTCACTTCTCGGTCACGGTCAGCGCGAGCCGGCCCGCGCGGCGTCGACGAGCCCGACGGCCAGCCACGAGGCGAGCATCGAGGAGCCGCCGTAGGACACGAACGGCAGCGGCAGCCCGGTGACCGGCAGGAGGCCGAGGTTCATGCCGACGTTCTGGACGACCTGGACGGCGAGCCACGTCGCGACGCCGACCCCGACGAGGCGGGCGAACGGCTCCTCGCAGCGGGCGGCGACGACGAGCACCCGGACGACGAGCACCCCGAGGAGGGCGACGAGGCCGGCGGCCCCGACGAACCCCAGCTCCTCCCCCGCGACCGAGAAGACGAAGTCGTTCAGCTGGAAGGGCACGAACCCGCCCTGGGTGCGCGGCCCTTCCATGAACCCCTGCCCCCAGAGGCCGCCGCCGGCGACGGCCACGCGCACCTGGCCCACCTGGTAGCCGGCGCCCAGCGGGTCCGCCGAGGGGTCGAGGAAGGTGAGCAGGCGCGCCCGCTGGTACCCCGACAGCACCGGCGTCGTCCACGCGAGGACGCCGACCCCGACGGCCGCCGCGGCGAGCAGCGCGACCCAGCGCAGCCGCAGCCCGGCGACGACGACCACGACGACCCCCACCGCGACGAGCACGACCGCGCTGCCGAGGTCGGGCTGGAGCGCGACGAGCCCGGTCGGCACGGCGAGGGCGAGCGCGGCGAGCAGCACCTCGCGCCCGCCGGGAGGCGCCCCGCGCGAGGGCCAAGGGGTGAGGACGGCCGCGAGCGCGAGCACGAGCCCGACCTTGGCGAGCTCGGCCGGCTGGAGGGTGAAGCCGCCGACGAGCGGGATCCACGACCGGGCGCCGTTGACGGTCGTCCCGAGCGGCGTCGGCACGAGCAGGAGCAGCACGACGCCCAGGGCCCACGCCCACGGCGCCGCGACCCGCAGCCGTCCCCGGCCGGCGCGCGCGACGAGCACCGCGAGCGCCATCCCGAGCGCGGCGGTCACGAGGTGGCGCACGAGGTAGGCCGACCCGGCGGTGCGCACGGTGGCCGACCAGACGAGCAGCGCCCCGACGAGCGAGGCGCCCCCGGCGGCGACGAACAGCCCGACGTCGTGCCCGGGCGACCCCCCGGCGCGACGGGCGAGGGGGCTCCCGGTCAGGCCGGCACGATGTGGGCGAGGACCTCGCGGCACCGCTCGACGTCCCCCGCCATCGCGTCCTTGAGCTCCTCGACGCTCTCGAAGCGCAGCGTCGGGCGGATGTGCTCGACGAACTCGACCATGACGGTCTCGTCGTAGAGGTCGAGGTCGTCGCGGTCGAGGACGTAGGCCTCGACCGTGCGCCGGTCGCTCGTGTCGAACGTCGGGTTGGTGCCGACGCTCACGGCGGCCGGCATCGTGCGGTCCGGGGCGTCGTCCGGCGCGTCGAGGCGGGTCAGCCAGCCGGCGTACACACCCTCGGCCGGCACGAGGCCGAGCGACTCGGGCGAGAGGTTCGCGGTCGGGTAGCCGAGGCCGCGACCCCGGTGGTTGCCGTGGACGACGGCGCCGACCACCCGGTGCGGCCGGCCGAGGATGCGGGCGGCCTCGCCGACGCGCCCCTCGCCGAGCTCGCGCCGGATGACGGTCGAGCTGTAGCGCTCGCCGTCGCCGACGTCGTCGAGGGCGATGACCTCGAAGCCGAACTGCTCGCCGAGGTCGACGAGGGTGCCGACGTCGCCGGAGTTGCGGTAGCCGAAGCGGGTGTCCATCCCGACGACGACGCAGCGGGCGTCGAGGCCGCGGACGAAGACCGAGCGCACGAAGTCCTCGGGGGTCTGCTGGGCGAACTCGGTCGTGAAGTCGAGGACGAGCAGGCCGTCGACGCCCGTGTCGGCGAGGAGGTCGTCACGGACCCGGCCGGGGGCGATGAGCTCGGGGGCGCGGTCCGGGTGCAGGACGGCGACGGGGTGCGGGTCGAAGGTGATCGCGACCGCGGGCAGGCCCAGCCGGGCCCCGGCCTCGACGAGCGCCGTGAGGACCGCCTTGTGGCCGCGGTGCACGCCGTCGAAGTTGCCGAGCGTGAGCACGCAGGGGCGCAGGGCCTCGGGCGTGGCGGCGGGGTCGCTCCATCGGTGCACGGACGACACTCTACGAACTCGCGGGGGCGAACGTGACCAGGGACCGCGCGGTGGCGCGCTCCTCGTCGAGCAGCGCGACGAGCGTGCCGTCCGGCGCGAAGGCGGCGACCGGGCCGGTGCGCCCCGCGGCGGCCGAGGGGATGCGCTGGCCGTACCCGAGCGCGCGGGCCTCGTCGGCCGCCAGCGCCCGCGACGCGAAGGCCGCCCGGGCGGCGTCGGCCAGCGGGAGCACCGGCATCGGCTCGCCCTGGCGGGCCTCGAGGTCGGCGAGCGGGTGGGCGTGCTCGAGGGTGAAGCCCCCGACGCGCGTGCGGCGCAGCGCGGTGAGGTGGGCGGCGCTGCCGACGGCCGCGCCGAGGTCGCGGGCCAGCGCCCTGACGTAGGTGCCGGACGAGACCGTCACCTCGACGTCGAGGTCGAGCACCGCGGTGCCGTCGACGGCGGTGGCGGGCCGGGAGGCGACGACGACGAAGCGCGGCACCGTGACCGGGCGGGCCGGGAGCTGCACGTCCTCGCCGGAGCGCACCCGGTGGTAGGAGCGCTGCCCGTCGACCTTGATGGCGCTGACGGCGCTCGGCACCTGCTGGATGGCACCGGTGAGCCCGGCGACGGCGGCCTGGAGCGCGGCGGGGTCGACGTCCGCGACCCCCGGTGCGCTCGTCACCTCGCCCTCGGCGTCGTCGGTCAGCGTGCCCTGGCCGACGCGGACCGTGGCGGTGTAGTCCTTCTCGGCCCCGACGAGGAAGGTCAGCAGCCGCGTGGCGCGGCCGACCCCGAGGACGAGCACGCCGGTGGCGATCGGGTCGAGGGTGCCGGCGTGGCCGACCTTGCGGGTGGCGCACAGGCGCCGGCTGCGGGCCACGACGTCGTGGCTCGTCCAGTCCTGCGGCTTGTCGACGACGAGCAGGCCGTCGGGCGCGGGCTCAGCGCTCGGCGGCACCCGGCGCCTCGTCCCGCGGCTCCTCGCCGTCGGCGTCGTCGTCGTCCTCGTCGTCCTCGTGGTCCTTGCGGTACGGGTCGGCCTCGCCGGCGTACGTCGCGGCGGCGGCCGCGGCGGCGACCTTCGCGTCGCGCTCGCGGGCCTCCTGGAGCAGCTCCTCGAGGTGCGCGGCCGTCTCGGGGATGGCGTCGGCGATCCACTCGAGGGTCGGGGTGAGCCGGATGCCGAGCTGGCGGCCGACGAACGAGCGCAGGCGGCCCTTGCTCTCCTCGAGGAGGCGGGCCGTGGTCTCGCGCTGCGCCTCGTCGCCGAAGACGGTGTAGAAGAGCGAGGCGTGCTGGAGGTCGCCGGTCACCCGGACGTCGGTGACGGTGACGAACCCGAGGTCGGGGTCCTTGACGATGGACTCGAGGTTCGCGGCGGTCACCGTCTTGATGCGGTCGGCGACCTTGCGGGCGCGTGCTTCGTCGGCCACGGCTCCTCCTCAGGCTCGATGGGGTTCTGGGGCCCCTCGCAGGGCGTCCCCAACCCTAGTGACCCCGGACGGCGCCGACCGCCTCGGGGCTACCATCGTCGGCATGGCGACCGCAGGGACCCCGGTGGTGCGTGCCGCGCGCGCGGCCACCGCCACCCTTGCGGTCCTCGGGGTCTCCGCCGGGGCCCACCAGCTGGGCGGCGGCCAAGCTCCCGGCGCGGCCGCGTTCGTGGTCCTCGCCCTCGTCCTCGGCCCGGCCCTCTGGGTCGTCGCCGGGCGGCGGTTGACGGCGGCCGGCGTGCTCGCCGTGCTCGCATCCTCCCAGGTCGTCGTCCACCTCGGGCTGCTGTCGATGGCCCCCGGGCACGGCACCGCGTCCGCCGCGCACCTGCACGGGGAGGTCCTCGCGGTCCCGGGCTCGGCGATGCCCCCGATGACCCACCTCGAGCCGCGGATGCTCCTCGCCCACGTGGCGGCGACCCTCGCGCTGACCCTGCTGCTCTCCCGGGCCGAGGACGCGCTCTGGCACGTCCTCTCGGCGCTGCTGCCCCCGGCGGCCGCGCCCCTGCGCTCCCCCCTCGTCCCGCGGCTCGCGGTGCCCGTCGCGGTCGTCCGGCCGCTCGGGCGCTCGCCGCGTCCCGTGGGCGGCCGGGCGCCACCTCTCGGCCTCTGCTGAGCCGGCTCGCCCCATCCCCCGGGCCGGCTCCGGGCCCCGTCGGTGCGCACCCGTTCCGGCCGGCCCGTCACCACCGCCACCCGACGAGCCCGACCGGGCGCGCCTGCGCGCGCCCGCCGCCAGGAAGCGACACCACGACCATGTCCCGAACCCTCTCCGCGACCCGCCGGGTCGCCCTCACCACGCTGCTCGCCGCACTCACCCTCGGGGTGGCCGGCTGCGGCACCGACACCGCCGGCGACGCCGGCACCTCCTCCCCCACCGCGACCCCGCTCACCGTCGAGGACGGCTGGGTCAAGGCCGTCGACGCGGCCGAGATGTCGCCGATGGCGTCGGTGTCACCGTCCGCGTCGGCCTCCCCGATGGACATGTCCTCCGCGAGCCCCTCCGGCGGCATGGACGGCATGGACGGCATGGACATGTCGATGCCGATGACGGCCATGTTCGGCACGCTGAGGAACACGAGCGGCACGGCCCTGACCGTCACCGGGGGCAGCTCGCCCCTCGCCGGGAAGGTCGAGCTCCACGAGACGGTGAAGACCGACAGCGGCAGCATGCAGATGCAGCAGAAGCAGGGCGGCTTCACGATCCCGGCCGGTGGGTCGTTCCTGCTCCAGCCGGGTGCGAACCACGTGATGCTCATGGACCTCACCGGGCCGGTGCCCAACGGCTCGCAGGCCACCCTGACGTTGACGACGTCGGCCGGTGACGTGACCCTCACCGTGCCGGTGCGCGCCTTCTCCGGCGCCGAGGAGTCCTACGCGCCCTCCCCCGCCGCGTCGTGACCGACGGGTCCGGGACCATCGACGGTCCCGGGGGCGCACGACCGCGCCGCCGGGCCGTCCTCCTCTCCGGGCTCGCGGGAGCCGGCGCCGGTGTCGTCACCGGCGCCGGCGCCGCCGTGGCGCGCGAGCGCGCGACGCCGGCGGTCGACGACCGCCTCGTCCGGGCCCGCGCCGTGGCGCGCGGGTTCCGCGGCACGCACCAGGCCGGCATCCTCGAGGCCCCACCGCCGTACGCCTCCTTCGTCGCGCTCGACCTGCTGCCCGGCACCGACCGCGGCGCCGTCCAGCGCCTCCTCACGGTCTGGACCGACGACGTCGAGCGGCTCGTCGGGGGCCGGGGTCCGCTGACCGACCTCGAGCCCGAGCTCGCGGCCGTCCCCGCCTCGCTCACCGTGACCGTCGGGGTCGGCCCGCGGGTCGTCCGCCTCGCCGGGGCGACGGTCCCCTCGTGGCTGGCTCCGCTGCCCGCCTTCCCCGAGATCGACCGGCTCGAGGACCGCTGGAGCGGCGGCGACCTCCTGCTCCAGGTGTGCGCCGCGAGCCCCACCACGGTCGCGCACGCCCAGCGCCGGCTGACGGCGGCGGTCGCCGACCTCGCCCGGGTGCGCTGGGTGCAGCGCGGTTTCCGCGAGCCGTTCGAGGGGCCGGGGCTGCCGATGCGCAACCTCCTCGGTCAGGTGGACGGCACGGTGCAGCCCGACGTCGCCGGTCTCGACGCCGGGCTGCTGTGGGTGGGTGACGACGGCCCCGCCTGGCTGCGCGGCGGCTCCTCGGTCGTCGTGCGGCGGATCAGCATGGACCTCGACGCCTGGGACCGGGCCGACCGGCTCTCACGCGAGAACGCGGTCGGCCGCCGGCTCGACACCGGGGGCCCGGTGACCGGCGGGGGCGTCGACGTGCCGGCCGACCTCACGGCCGTCGACGAGCTGGGCTTCCACCGCATCGACGACGCGGCCCACCTGCGCCGGGCGCACGCCACCGCGCCGCACGAGCGGTTCCTGCGTCGTCCGTACTCCTACGACGACGGCACCGGCGCGTCGAGCAGCACCGGGCTGGTCTTCGTCGCCTACCAGGCCGACCCGGTGCGCCAGCTCGTCCCGGTGCAGCGGCGGCTGGCCGAGATGGACCTGCTCAACCTCTGGACGACGCCGGTCGGCTCCGCCGTGTTCGCGGTCCTTCCCGGGGCGTCACCGGGCGAGCTGCTCGGGCAGGCGATGCTCGCCTGAGCCCGATGGGTCGAGAGACGAGAACATGCCGTGCACCCCGAGGGGTGCACGGCATGTTCTCGTCGCTCGTCGGCGATCAGGCGCGCGGCTTCTCCCGCATCTCGTAGGTGGTGATGAGGTCCTCGAGCTGGAGGTCGTTGTAGGACCCGAGGTTGATGCCGCACTCGAAGCCCTCGCGGACCTCGGTGACGTCGTCCTTGAACCGGCGCAGGCCGGCGATGTCGACGCCCTCGGCGACGACCACGCCGTTGCGCGTGATCCGGGCCTTGGTCCCACGACGGATCTCGCCGCTGCGGACGATGGAGCCGGCGATGTTGCCGAACTTGCTCGAGCGGAAGATCTCGCGGATCTGCGCCGAGCCGAGCTCGACCTCCTCGAACTCCGGCTTGAGCATGCCCTTGAGCGCCTGCTCGATCTCGTCGATCGCCTGGTAGATGACCGGGTAGTACCGGATCTCGACGCCCTCGCGCTCGGCGACCTCGGCGTTCTGGCCCTCGGCCCGCACGTTGAAGCCGATGATGATCGCGTTGGACGCCATCGCCAGGTTGATGTTGTTGAGCGTGATCGCGCCGACGCCGCGGTCGATGATCCGCAGGTCGACCTCCTCGCCCACGTCGATCTGGAGCAGGGCGTCCTCGAGCGCCTCGACCGAACCCGACACATCGCCCTTGAGGATGAGGTTGAGGGTGTCGACCTTGCCCGCCGCGAGGGCCTCGTTGAGGTCCTCGAGCGAGATGCGCTTGCGGGCCTTGGCCAGGCTGGCCTGGCGGTCGGCGGCCTCGCGCTTCTCGGCGATCTGGCGCGCGGTGCGGTCGTCGGGGGCGACGACGAAGGTGTCGCCGGCCCGCGGGACCGAGGAGAGCCCGAGCACCTGGACCGGACGCGACGGGGTCGCCTCCGCCAGGTTGTTGCCGTGCTCGTCGAGCATGGCGCGCACGCGGCCGTGGGCCGAGCCGGCGACGATGGCGTCACCGACGTTGAGCGTGCCGGACTGGATGAGGACGGTGGCCGTCGCACCGCGACCCTTGTCGAGGTTGGCCTCGATCGCGACGCCACGGGCGTCGCGGTCGGGGTTGGCCCGCAGGTCGAGCGCGGCGTCCGCGGTGAGCAGCACGGCCTCGAGGAGGCTGTCGATGTTCTGCCCCTGCTTCGCGGAGACGTCGACGAACATCGTCTCGCCGCCGTACTCCTCGGCGACGAGGTTGTACTCGGTCAGCTGCTGGCGGATCTTGCTCGGGTTCGCACCGTCGACGTCGATCTTGTTGACCGCGACGACGATCGGCACGTCGGCCGCCTGCATGTGGTTGAGCGCCTCGATGGTCTGCGGCATGACGCCGTCGTCCGCCGCCACCACGAGGATCGCGATGTCGGTGACCTTCGCACCACGGGCACGCATGGCGGTGAACGCCTCGTGACCCGGGGTGTCGATGAAGGTGATCGGACGGTCGACGCCCTCGTGCTCGCGGTGGATCTGGTAGGCACCGATGTGCTGGGTGATGCCACCGGCCTCGCCACCCGCGACGTCCTCGTTGCGGATCGCGTCGAGCAGGCGGGTCTTGCCGTGGTCGACGTGGCCGACGACGGTGACGACCGGCGGGCGGGCCTCGAGGTCGTCCTCCTCCTCGGAGTCGATCCCGAACTCCAGGTCGATGCTGAAGGAGTCGTAGAGCTCGCGCTCCTCCTCCTCCGGCGAGACCATCCGGATGTCGTAGCCGAGCTCGGTGCCGAGGACCTTGAAGGTGTCCTCGTCGAGGCTCTGCGTCGCCGTGGCCATCTCACCGAGGTGGAACAGCACGGTGACGAGCGCACCGGGGTTGGCGTTGATCTTGTCGGCGAAGTCGCTGATGCTCGCGCCCTGGCGGATCTGGATGACGGTCGTGCCGTCACCGCGGGGGACGCTGACGCCGCCGATCGACGGCGCCTGCATCTGCTCGAACTCGGCGCGCTTGGCGCGCTTGCTCTTGCGGGCCCGGCCCGGACGACCGCCACCGCGGCCGAACGCACCCTGGGTGCTGCCACGGCCACCGCGGCCACCGGGACCACCCGGACGGCCGGCGAAGCCGCCACCGCCACCGGGACGACCGGCGCCGCCGGGACCACCCGGACGGGCGCCGCCGCGGGCGGGACGCTCACCGGGACGGGCGACCGCGCTGCGGTCGGGCATCATGCCCGGGCTCGGGCGCGCACCACCGGCGGGGCGGGGACCGCCCGTGCCGGCCGGTGCCCCCGGGCGCGGGCCGCCGGGGCGGCTCTGCGGGCGGGGCATGCCCTGGCTCGGGGCGAACGGGTTGTTGCCCGGGCGCGGGGAGGGCTCGCGGCTGCGACCCATCCCCTGGCTCGGGGCGTAGGGGTTGTTGCCCGGGCGGGGACCCGACGGGCGGGGACCGGCCGGTCGCGGACCGGGGCTGCCACCCTCCCGCGCGGCCGGGGCCGCGGGGGTGGACGCCGCCGGAGCGGCCGGGGCCGGGGCCTTGGGCGCGGGGGCCTTCGGACCCGGGGTGGCCGGGGCGGCCGGCGCGGACGCCGCGGGGGCGGCCGGAGCCGGGGCGGCGGGAGCGGCCGGAGCCTTCGGACCCGGGGTCGCCGCGGCCGGGGCCGACGGCGCCTGCGGGGCGGAGGCGGCCGGCGCCGGGGACGCCGGAGCCGGGGCGGCGGGAGCCGCGGGGGCGGCCGGGGCCGGGGCAGCCGGGGCTGCGGGAGCGGCCGGAGCCGCCGGGGTCTTCGCGGCGGGGGCCTGGGGGGCCGGCGCCTTGGGGGCGGCCTTCGGGGCCGAGGCCTCGACGGGGAACCGCTCGTTGTAGCGCCGGACGACCGGTGCTTCGATCGTCGAGCTGGCGCTCTTGACGTACTCGCCCATCTCGTTGAGGCGCTCGAGGACGACCTTGCTGGTCTCCCCGCGCTCCTTCGCAAGTGCGCTCACACGGACTTTAGACACATCTCTCCTGTCCAGGTCCGTGCCGGGGCGGCGCGGACCGTCGTTACAGCTGGGGGGTGCTCATCGCTGAGGACTCATCGGGTGCTCATTGCGTTCAAACCCGCTTCCGGTTCTGTCGTGCTTCTGACGGTCACTCCTGCTCGAGGCCCTCGACCCAGGCCCGCACCTCGGTGGTGTCCGGGGCGGCACCGGCTCGCAGTGCCCGCCCGAACGCCCGCCGACGGACGGCGAGGTCGAGACACGAGACGCTCGGGTGCAGCCAGGCGCCGCGCCCCGGGCGACGGCGCCCGGGGTCGGGGAGGACCGCGAGGCCCTGCTCCGCCTGCCCGAGTACCACTCGCAGGAGTGCCGACCGGCTATCCGTCCCCCGGCACCCGATGCACGTCCGCACGGGTCCCGACGTCCGGAGTCCAGTCCGGTCGGTTCGCACCAGTCTACCGCCTACGCGGGCCCGGGCGTGTCGCCGGCACCCCGGGACCCCTCGCGGCCGGCGTCGGTGTCGGGCCGGATGTCGATGCGCCAGCCGGTCAGCTTCGCGGCGAGACGGGCGTTCTGGCCCTCGCGGCCGATGGCCAGCGAGAGCTGGTAGTCCGGCACGACGACGCGGGCGGCGCGCAGCGTCGGGTCGACGACCTCGACGGACTGGACGCGGGCCGGCGAGAGCGCGGAGGCGATGAACGCGCGGGAGTCCTTGCTCCAGTCGACGATGTCGATCTTCTCGCCCTGCAGCTCGGCCATGACGGCGCGCACGCGGGCGCCCATCGGGCCGATGCAGGCGCCCTTGGCGTTGAGGCCCGGGACGGTCGTGTGCACGGCGATCTTCGTCCGGTGGCCGGCCTCGCGGGCCAGGGCCGCGATCTCGACGCTGCCGTCGGCGATCTCGGGGACCTCGAGCGCGAAGAGCTTGCGGACGAGGTTGGGGTGGGTGCGCGAGAGGCCGATCTGCGGGCCGCGCGGGCCGCGCTTGACCGACACGACGAAGGTGCGCAGCCGCTGGCCGTGCTGGTAGGTCTCGCCGGGCACCTGCTCGGCGGCCGGGAGGATGCCCTCGACGGTGCCGAAGTCGACGAGGACGTGCTGCGGGTTGGCGCTCTGCTGGACGACGCCGGCGACGATGTCGCCCTCGCGGCCCTTGAAGTCGCCGAGGATCGCGTCGTCCTCGATGTCGCGCATCCGCTGGACGATGACCTGGCGGGCCGTCGAGGCCGCGACCCGGCCGAAGCCGGTCGGGGTGTCGTCGAACTCGGGGCCGAGCTCGCGGCGCGGGCGCGCGGGGTTGCCCTCCTCGTCGACCTCGCCCTCGGGCGCGGGGACCTCGAGGTCCTCGCGGGCCCAGATGACGACGTGGCCGGTCTTGCGGTCGAGCTCGGCGCGGGCGGTGCGGTAGTGGCCCTCGGTGCGCTGGTAGGCCAGCAGCAGGGCCTGCTCGATGGCGGGCACGATGATCTCGAGCGAGATCCCCCGCTCGCGCTCCAGGGCGCGCAGGGCGGCGAGGTCGATGTCCACGGGTCAGCTCTCCTTCGGGTCGTCGTCGCGGCGCGAGAACTCGACCTGCACGGCGGCGTGGTCGAGGTCGGGGTAGGCCTGCGTGACGGTGCGGGCGGGGGTCTTGGCGGTGGCGGGGACCTCGAGCGTGAGACCCGTGGCGTCGGCCGCGAGCAGCCGGCCGGTGGTCTCGCCGTCGGCGGTCCGGGTGGTGACGAGGCGGCCGACGTTGCGCAGGAAGTGGCGCGGGAGGGTGAGCGGGCGACCGACCCCGGGCGAGGAGACCTCGAGGGTGTAGGGCTGCTCGCCCATGGCGTCGCTGGCGTCGAGGGCGTCGCCGACGGCGCGGGTCGCGTCGGCGACCTCGTCGAGGGAGAGGGGCGGCGTGGGCTCGGTGACCCGGTCGACGCCACCGAGGTCGCGGTCGAGCAGGACGCGCACGACGCGGCGCTTGCCGGCCGGCGTGACGGTGACGTCCTCGAGGACGAGGCCGTGCCCGGCCAGGCCCTGCTCGAGGACGGGTCGGACGCTGTCCGCGGTGGCCATGACGCCGGTCTCCTCTCCCTGTGCAGTTCTCGTCCCGGCTCGCGCCGGGGTCACCACTCTAGGGCCCCGTGAGGCGTGCTCGCACCGTGGCATGATGGCGCGGTGCCGGACGACGACCCCCGGCGTCCGGGGCGGCGCCTGCTGCTCGCCGGCACCGGGACCGTCCTCCTGGGGGCGCTCACGGGATGCGGCATCCGCCTCGAGGACGACGCCCCGCGCCTCCCCCTCGTCCCGACCCGTCGGCCGCTGCCGGCCCAGGACCTCCTCGTGGCCCTGACCCGCGACACCGCGCTGCTGGCGGCCCGGGCGGACGCCCTCGGTGACGACCTGGGCACCGAGCTCGCGACCCTCCACCGGCGCCAGGTGACGGTGCTGCGCACGACGCTGCTGCGGGCCGGCGTCCCGGCCTCCGCGCTCGACCCCGCGGCCTCCCCGTCCCCCTCCCCCACGCCCTCGTCGGCCGCGGACCCGCGCCGTCTCCGGGACGACCTCGCGGCCGAGGAGTCGGCCGCCGCGCAGGCGGGCCCGTCGTTCGCGGCCGCCCCCGCGGCCCTGCTGCCGACGCTCGCGGCGCTGCACGCCCAGCGTGTCGCCGCCGCCGCGCTGCTCGGCGACCCCGCGACCGTCCCCGGCGTGCCGCCCGGCGGTGACGGGGCCGCCGCCGTCGCCGACGCGCTCGGGCGCGCCTGCTACCTCCTCGAGGTCGCGGCGGCCCGCGCCGAGGGCGCCCGGCGTGACCGGGCGGTCGTCACCCTGGGCGTCCTGCGCGGCCTGCGGGACGACGCCACCCGCCCCGACCAGCCGCCGCCCGCGCTCGGGTACCCGCTCCCCTTCGCCGTGCGCACCGGCGCCGACGTCGACCGCCTCGCCGCCCGGGCCACGGCCGACGCCCGCACCGCGCTCGGCGCGGCCCTGGCCGACGTCGTCGCGTCCGACCCGGCCACCGGCCTCGCGGCGGGTGCGCGCTGGCTGGGCGCCGTCGAGGTCGAGGTCCACCGGTGGGGTGGCGCGCTCGTGCCGTTCCCGGGGCTCGCGTGAGCGACGTCGACCTCCCGCCGGAGTGGGCGGCCCGCGTGGCGACCTACCCCGCCGACGGCGGCCCGACCGGCGCCGACTGGCTCGCGCAGGTCCCCCACCTCGTCGCGCGGGCGCTGGAGCGCTGGGACCTCGTCCTCGACGACGGGCCCGCCGGCACCGGGTGGACGGCCCTCTTGCTGCCGGTGCGCCGGGGCGGCGAGCGCCTCGCGCTCAAGGTCGGCTGGCCCCACCCCGAGGGGGCGCACGAGCACCTGGCCCTGCGGACCTGGGCCGGTGCGGGCGCGGTCCGCCTCGTCGCGGCGCTGCCGTCGGACGGCCTGCTGCTGCTGGAGCGGCTCGAGCGCACCGACCTCACGGACACGTGGGACGAGGAGGCGTGCGCGGTCGTCGGCGGCCTGCTGCGCCGGCTGCACGTCGCGGCCCCGCCGCAGGTGCCCCGCATCGGCCCCTACCTCGAGCCGCACCTCGAGCGGATGGCCGCGCGCCCGGCGGTCCCCCGTCGGCTCGCGACCCGCACGCTCGGGCTGGCCCGCGAGCTGCTGCCCGACGCCCCGGAGCTTCTGCTGCACACCGACCTGCACTACGAGAACGTCCTGCACCACCCGTCGGGCGGCTGGACCGCCATCGACCCGAAGCCGGTCGCGGGGCACCCCGGCTTCGACCTGTGGCCGGTGCTGCGCAACCGGTTCGAGGAGATGGGGACCGGCTCGGCCTTCCGCTGGTCGGTGCGCCGGCGGCTGGAGGTGACCGCCGAGGCGGCGGGCGTCGACCCCGACGAGGCCCGCGCGTGGACGCTGCTGCGCGCCGGCGTCGAGGTCAGCTGGGCCAGCGCGCTCGAGGGCGAGGAGGCCGTCACCGCGTGCATCGCCCTCCACAAGGCCCTCGACGAGTGACCGTGGGTCGCGCCGCCCCCTCGCGACGGCACGACCCACGGACGGGGGTCACATCCGCTCGGCGCCGTCCCGGATCGCCTCGCGGATGCGGTTGTAGGTGCCGCAGCGGCAGATGTTGCGGATGCCGTCGAGGTCGGCGTCGGTGATGGCGCGTCCCTCGGCCCGCACGCGGCGCACGAGCGCGACCGCGGCCATGATCTGGCCGGGCTGGCAGTAGCCGCACTGGGCGACGTCGTGCTCGACCCAGGCCTGCTGCATGGGGTGCAGGTCGGCGTCGACGGTGTCGGCGAGGCCCTCGATGGTCGTCACCTCGTCGTCCGGGCCGAGGTCGGCGACCCGGACGGAGCACGGGTTGAACGCCTTGCCGTTGACGTGCGAGGTGCACGCCTTGCAGACGTTGATGCCGCACCCGTACTTGGGCCCGGTGAGGCGCAGGACGTCCCGGAGGACCCAGAGGAGGCGGACGTCGTCGGCCACGTCGACCGTGACCCGCTCGCCGTTGACGAGGAAGGTGTGCTGGGGCATGGCTGGCTCCTCAGGAGGTGTACGACAGGCCGTCGGTGGGGGACGCGGGCACGGGCGGGACGAAGCTCTTCGGGGTGAAGGAGACCGTCCCGTGGTTGACCGGGAAGCGGGTCGGGACCTTGCCCGTCGCGCGGGCGTAGGCGCACGCGACGGCGGCGACCGAGGCTGCGACCCCGGCCTCGCCGGCGCCACCGGGCAGCTCCTCGTCGGAGGGCATGACGAGGCACCGGAACTCCGGCGGCACGTTCCACTGCCGCGTGTAGAAGTAGTTGTCCCAGCTCGCCTCGAGGAAGTGCCCGTCCTTGAGGTGGTTGCTGCTCGTGAGGGCGAGCGCGATGCCGTCGGCGACGCCGCCCATCATCTGGGCCTCCAGTCCGCGCGGGTTGACGACGAGGCCGGCGTCGACGGCGATGACCGCCTTGGTGACCCGCGGACCGGTGACGGCCTCGCGGATGGTCCGGTTCACGGTCTCGGGGCGGGTGTCGAGCTCGACGAGCACGGCGGTCGCGCCCTTGTACTCGGTGTGGACGGCGATGCCCTGGGTCACGCCCTTCGGCAGGGACCGGCCCCAGCCGCCCGCCTTCGCCACCGCCTCGAGGCACCGCTTGGCCTTGGCGTTCTTGAGGAAGGACATCCGGAACGCGTACGGGTCCTTGCCGAGCCGCTTGGCGATCTGGTCCACCGCGAGCTCGTTGGCGCACGCGACGTCCGGGCTGTAGATGTTGCGCATGCTGCCGGTGTTGAACCGGGTGTCGACCTCGTTGAGCAGCTGCGTGACGACGCCGAAGTTGTACGGCAGCTCCTGCGTCAGCGTGAAGATCGACTGCGACAGGCTGAGCCCGCCGAGGTTGGCGGGCAGCTCGGCGGCGAGGGCGGTCAGCCGCTCCCCCAGCCCGTGACCGAAGTCGGTGACGACGCTGGTGTGCCGCTGCTCGAAGGTCAGCACCTGGCCCGCGAGCATCGTCGCGCGCACGCGGGAGGTCGCCATCGGGTGCGTGCGCCCCTGGCGCGGCTCGTCGGCGCGGTGCCACATGAGCTTGACCGGCTTGCCCATCGCCTTCGAGATCTTGGCCGCCTCGATGGCCGCGTCGCCGAACAGCTTGTGCCCGAACGAGCCTCCACCCGTGACGACGTTGACGGTGACCTTCGAGATCGGCAGGCCGACCGCACGGGCCACGTTGCGCTGCGCGACGAGCGGTGCCTTGAGCCCGGCCCAGACCGTCGCGCCGTCGGAGCGCACGTCCGCGATGGCGCAGTTCGGCTCCAGCGCAGCGCTGCTGCGGAACATGAACTCGAACCGCAGGTCGAGCGTGCTCGCGAGGATCGGCACCTTGGGCACGACCATCGGCAGCTCGGCACGGCGCAGCTCGGCGAGGACCGACTCGTCGTCCTCACCGTCGACCGGCCCGCCGTTCCACTGCACGTCGAGCGCGCGGACGGCGTCGATGCACTGCCCGAAGGTCGCGGCGCGCACGGCGACGCCGGTGTCGACGGTGACGACGTCGGTGACGCCCGGCATCGCGCGCACGGTGGCCAGGTTGAGCACCGCGCGCGGCGAGCCGTTGAGGGTCGGCGGGCGGCAGACCATCGTCGGCAGCGCGCCCTCGACGAAGAGGTCCATCGTGAACTGCTTGCGGCCGGTGACGGCGGCGACCGCGTCGTCGCGGCCGTACGAGGTGCCGATGACCGAGAACTCCCGGCGCGGCGTCAGCGAGACCTCGACCGCGACGTCCTCGGTGCTCGCGGCGAGGGTGGCCAGCTGCCCGTACGTGAGGCTCGCCCCGGTCGGCGCGGTGACGACGCCGGCCTTCGCGGTGAGCGCCGAGAGCTGGGCGCCGAGCTCGGTGGCGGCGGCCCGCAGGAGGGCGCCGCGGGCCGTGGCGGCGGCGACGCGGATCGGCGTGAACATCGACTGCATCGTGTTCGAGCCGCCGGTCAGCTGGTTGAAGACCAGCTCCGGTCGGGCCGGTGCGAGCGTGACCCGGACGCGGTCGACGGGCAGGTCGAGCTCCTCGGCGATGATCATCGCCGCGGCCGTCGTGATGCCCTGGCCGACCTCCATCCGCGGGATCGCGAAGTGGGCGATGCCGTCCTCGTCGAGGTCGATCCGGATGAGCTGCGAGGTGGGCAGCGCCGAGTTCGTCTGCAGGTCACCGAGGTCGAAGAGCTCGGGCACCTGCGGCGGGCTGGGGACCGCGGCGGACGCGCTCGGGGCGCCGGTCGACAGGTCGGCCGCGACGGCCAGGGTGCCGCTCGCGAGGACCCAGCCGATGAGGCGGCGCCGGCTGACGCCGGGGCGGTCCGGTGGCCCCTCGGCGGCGGACGAGGAGGTGCGGGAGGTCGGGGCGGTCGTCATCGACGGTCCTTCCTGCACCCACCGACCGGACACGTCGTCGTGCCCGCAGGGGGATCGGGTGGCGCGGGTACCGAACGTTCGGAGCCGACCGCCCGACCGGATGGGTCGGTGTCCGGATCGTGTCCGGTCAGCCGGTGGCGCTACCGGCCGCGAGGAGGTGCGGCGGGCCGTCGACGGTCACCTCGACCCGTGCGCCCACGGGGGGCGGCGGCGTGTGCGAGGTCCGCGCGCGCACGAGCACGTCGGCGGTGTCCAGGTGCACCTCGACGAGCGCGTCGTGGCCGAAGTACGCGACGTGGCGCACCTCGCCGGTGGGGGCCGAGGTGGCGGTCCCGGGGTCGGCCAGGCGCAGCTGCTCGGGGCGGATCATCACCTCGACCGGGCCGGCCGCCGCCCGGCGGTCGGCCGGCAGGTCGCCGAGCGCGCAGCGCACGACCCCGGCCTCCAGCGTCCCGGGCAGGAAGCAGGCCTCACCGAGCGAGAGCGCGGAGCGGCGGTCGGCCGGCGAGCGGTACACGGTCGACGGCGCGCCGACCTGGCTGAGCCGGCCCTCGTGCATGACCGCGACCTCGTCGGCGAACGAGAGCGCCTCGGCCTGGTCGTGCGTGACGAGGACGACGGTCGCGCCCTCGTGGGCCAGCGCGGCGGCGACGGCCTCACGGGTGGCGGCGCGCAGCTCGGGGTCCAGGGCCGAGAAGGGCTCGTCGAGGAGCACGACGCGGGGGCGGCGGGCCAGCGCCCGGGCGAGCGCCACGCGCTGCTGCTGGCCGCCGGAGAGCTGGTCGGGGCGGCGGGAGGCGGTCCCGGCGGGCAGGCCCACGAGCTCGAGGAGCTCGGCGACCCGCTCGCGCGCCCGGCGCTCACGGCGCGGCAGCCCGTAGGAGAGGTTGGCCGCGACGTCGAGGTGCGGGAAGAGGTTGCCCTCCTGGGCGACGTACCCGAACCCGCGCTTCTCCGGGGGCACCCAGGTGCCGGGGCCGGCCACGAGCTCGTCGCCGATGCGCACCTCCCCCGCCTCGGGCCGCATGAACCCCGCGACGACCCGCAGCAGGGTCGTCTTGCCGCAGCCCGAGGGCCCGAGGACCGCCGTCGTCGTCCCGGACGCGACGGTGAGGTCGATGCCGTGCAGCACCGGGGTGCGCGGGTGCGACGCGGTGATGCCGGTGAGGCGCAGAGCGGTCACGGGGTGTGCTCCTCGGGGCCGCTGCGCAGCAGCAGCCAGGTCAGGGGTGCGGACAGGAGGACCAGCGCGGCAGCGTACGGCGCCGCGGCCGCGTAGTCGAGGGAGGCGCTCGCCTCCCAGAACGCGGTGGAGAGGGTCTGGGTGCCGGTCGGGGCGAGCAGGAGGGTCGCGGTGAGCTCGGTCGACACGGCGATGGCGACCAGGGCCGTCCCGGCCAGGGTGCCGCGCAGCATGAGCGGCAGCTGGACCCGGACGAAGGTGCGCAGCGGCCCGTCGCCGAGCGAGCGCGCGGCGTCGGCGAGCTCGGGCGGCACGGCGGCGACGGCGGCGCGCGTCGAGACCATCGCCCGCGGGATGAAGAGCACGACGTAGGCGAGGACGAGCACCGCGGAGGTCTGGTAGAGCGAGCGCGCCCAGGTGATCGAGAGGGTGATGAGCGCGAGCGCGACGACGACGCCCGGCACCGACGACGCGAGGTAGCTGACCCGCTCGACGAGGACGCCGAACCACGTCCGGCGCCGGGCCAGCAGCCACGCGGCGGGCAGCGTGGCGAGGGTCGTCACGATCGCCGCGACGAGGGCCAGCCGGACCGTCGACCAGAGGGCGGGCCAGAGCACCGTCGGCTCGAGCGCCTCCTCGGGGCGGGTGAGCCAGGAGCCCGTGACCCACGCGGGGACCCCGACCGCGAGGACGGCGAGCGCGATGACGGCGAGCAGCGCGAGCGGCGTCGCCCGGCCGAGCCGCGCGCGCGCCGGGCGGCGGGCCGCGCCCGAGCCGACCCGGACGTACCGGGTGCGACCGCGGGCGAGGAGCTCGACGGTGAGCAGCGCGACGGCGAGGCCGACGAGGACGAGGGCGAGGACGCTGCCCGAGCGGCTGTCGAAGGCGACGTCGAACTGGTCGAGGATCGCCGTCGTGAAGGTCGGGAAGCGGAGCATCTCGAGGGCGCCGAACTCCGAGAGGAGGTGCAGGGCGACGAGCAGCACGCCGCCGAGCAGCGCCGGGCGCACCTGTGCCAGACCGACCTTGGCCGCGGTGCGCCACGGGCCGAGGCCGAGGGCGCGCGCGGCCTCCTCGAGCCCGGGGTCGGCGGAGCGCAGCATCGCCGCCACCGGCAGGAAGACGAACGGGAAGTACGACAGCGTCGTCACGAGGACGGCGCCCCAGAGGCCCTCGAGACCCGGGAGGACGGTCGACCAGGCGAAGCTGTTGACGAACGCGGGGATGGCCAGCGGCGCGACGAACAGGACCCGCCAGAGGCCGGCGAGCGGCAGGCTCGTGCGCTCGACGAGCCACGCCGCACCGACGCCGAGGACCGTGGCCAGGGTGCCGGTCAGGGCGACGAGCGCGAGGGTGTTGCGCATCAGCTCGCCGACGCGCGGGCGGAAGAGGAGCGCGGCGACCTCGGAGGGCCCGGCCTCGAACGCCTTGAGGGCCACGACGGCCAGCGGCAGGAGGCAGACGAGGGCGACGAGCGCGGCGCCGAGCCGCAGGCCCGGGCTCCCCGCGCCCGGCCGGCGGCGACGCGGGGACGCCGTCGACGCCGACCCCGGCGTGGGGGTCGGCGTCGTGACGGGCGCGGTGGTCGACACCTAGAGCAGACCGGCCTTCGTCATGAGCGAGATGACCTCGGGGCCGTTGAGCGTGAACGGGTCGATGGCCGGCGCCTCGAGGGTGTCGAGGGGCGGCAGCGCGGCGTCGGAGGCGGCGTCCCGACCGACCGCGTACTCCTTGGAGGCGGTCGTGCCGAGGGCCTGCTGGCCCTGCTGGGAGGTGACGAACGCGAGGAACTTCTGGGCGTCGGCCTGCCGCTTGCTGCTCTTGAGCACGGCGCCGCCGGAGAGGCTGACGAAGGCGCCCGGGTCCTCGTTCTTGAAGTAGTGCAGCTTGGTGTTGCCGCTGCCCGACTTGTTGAGCGCCTGGTCGCGGTACCAGTAGTAGTGGTAGATCACGCCCATCGAGGACTGCCCGGCGTTGACGGCCTTCATCGTCGCGATGTTGTTCTGGTAGACCTTCGCGTTCTTCTTCAGCGCGTCGAGCCAGGCGGCGGTCTTGGACTCGCCCTCGGTCGCGAGGACCGCGGAGACGATGGCCTGGAAGTCGGCGCCCCCGGCCGCGGCGCCCCACTGGCCCGCGTACTTCGGGTCGGCGAGGTCCATGAGCGAGGTCGGGAGGTCCTTCTCGGCGATCTTCGAGGGGTTGTAGACGAGCACGGTCGAGCGGGCGGCGATGCCGACCCAGTCCTTCGACGAGGGCGCGTAGCCCGGCTCGACCTGCGCGAGGGTGGAGGCCTCGACCGGGGCGAGCAGCCCGGCCCGCTCGACGGTCGTCATCGCCGGGGAGTTCTCGGTGAGGAAGACGTCGGCCGGCGAGCTCGCGCCCTCCTGGACGATCTGCGAGCCCATCGAGGAGTCGTTGCCGTAGCGGACCTGCACCTCGATGCCGGTCTTCTCCTGGAACTCCTGGCCCCACTCCTCGGTGAGGTTCTTGTGCTGCGCGCTGTAGATCGTCAGCTTCGAGGAGTCGAGGTCGTCACCGGCCTCGAGCGTGCTCTCGCCGCAGGCGGCGAGGCCCAGCAGCGCGACGAGCGCGGCGGCGGTGGCGGACAGGGCCCGGCGTCTCACCGAAGGTTCCTCCGTGTGCGTAGGGAAGGCTTGCCTAACTCGGACCAGCGTAACGGAGCGATGGCCGTGCCCACGACCACCCCCGGCCGCGAGGCCCGTCACACGATCTCGTGTTGCGTTAGGTGTGCCTAACCTTATTGACTGTCCGCCGTGCCCACCCTGCTCGCCACCGCCCCGCTGCCCGGGACGTCGTCGCCGACGCTCTCGCCGGACGGCGTCGACCTCGGACGGATGGCCGCCCTCGGGGGGCGCACGGCGCTGCACACGGCCGAGGGCGCGCTCTCGTACGCCGACCTCGCGGCGCGCGCCGCCGAGGTCGTCGCCCTGCTGCCGCGCGGCCGCTCGCTCGTGCACGTCCGGGCCTCGAGCACCGTGGCGAGCGTCGCCCAGCTCGTCGCCGCGCGGGCCGCCGGGCACGTGGTCCTGCTGTCGGCCCCCGGGCGCCCCGCCCGCGCGCTGGCCGACGCCTACGACCCCGACGTCGTCCTCGGGGCCGGCGGGGTCGAGGTCGTCCGCGAGCGCAGCGCCCACGACCTGCACCCCGAGCTCGCGCTGCTCATGAGCACGAGCGGCTCGACCGGCTCGCCCAAGCTCGTCCGGCTCTCGCAGCGCAACCTCGTCGCCAACACCGCCCAGGTGCGTGCGGCGCTCGGGGTGCGCCCCGACGACGTCGCGGCCCTCACCCTGCCGCTCAGCTACTGCTACGGCCTCTCGGTGCTGCTCTCGCACCTCGACGCGGGCGCGTCCGTCCTCCTGACCGACCGCTCGGTCGTCGACGACTGCTTCTGGGAGCAGGCCCGCGCGGCCGGTGTCACGACCGTCCCGGGCGTCCCCCACACCTTCGAGCTGCTCGAGCGCAGCGGGTTCGCCGAGCGGTCGCTGCCGACGCTGCGGCAGCTGACCCAGGCCGGCGGCCGGATGGACCCCGAGCGTGTGCGACGCGTGGCCCGGCTCGGTCGCGAGCGCGGGTTCGACCTCGTGGTCATGTACGGCCAGTGCGAGGCGACGGCGCGGATGGCGTGTCTCGCAGCCGATCTCGTCGAGTCACACCCGGACTGCGTCGGCACGCCGGTGGCCGGTGGGTCGGTGCGCATCGACGACGGCGAGATCGTCTACGGCGGCCCCAACGTCATGCTCGGCTACGCCGAGACCCCGGCCGACCTCGCGCTCGGCCGCACGGTCGACGAGCTGCGCACGGGGGACCTCGGCGAGGTCACGCCCGACGGGCTGCTGCGCGTCACGGGTCGGCGGGCGCGCTTCGTCAAGGTGCTCGGCCACCGGGTCGACCTCGACACCGTCGAGCGACGCCTGCGCGCCGACGGGCACGACGTGCGGGTCGCCGGGCGCGACGGGCTCCTCGCGCTCTCGTCCCGCGGGGCGTCGTCGGCGCCCGCGCGCGAACGGGTCCGGCGGTCGGCGGTCCTCGCCTCGGGCGTCCCGGCCGACGCGGTGCGCGTCGTCGCGGTCGAGGACCACCCGCTGCTGCCCTCCGGCAAGCCCGACCACCGAGCCGTCCTGGGGCTGGCCGCTCCCCCGGACGCCGCGGAGCCGGCCGCCGCCCCGGACGCGGGCGTGGCCGGGCTGTACGCGGCCCTGCTCCACCGCGAGGTCGGGCCGGGCAGCACCTTCACCTCGCTCGGCGGCGACTCGCTCTCCTTCGTCGAGGTCTCCGTCCGGCTCGAGGAGCTGCTCGGCCACCTGCCGCGCGGCTGGCACCTGATGACCGTCGCCGAGCTGGACGCGGTGCGCCGCAGCCCGGTCCGCTCCGGGGGGCTGCGCCTCCCCCGCTGGCGCACCGTCGAGACGAGCGTGGCGCTGCGGGCGCTGGCCATCGTCCTGGTCGTCGGGACGCACACCCACCTGTTCACCCTGCAGGGCAGCGCCAACGCGCTCCTCGTCGTCGCCGGGTACCAGCTGGCGCGCTTCCAGCTCGCGTCCGACGACCCCCGCGAGCGCAGCCGCGGGCTGCTCGGTGCGGCCCTGCGGATGGCCGTCCCGACGCTCGTCGTCGTCTGGGCCGCGCACTTCCTCCTCGGCCTCTATGCCCCGCGCAACCTCGTCCTCCTCAACTGGGCGCTCGGCGCCGAGCACCTGGGGCCACCGTGGCGCTTCTGGTTCGTCGAGGCGCTGCTCGTCGCGCTCGTCGGCATCGGCCTGCTCGTGCGCCTGCCCCGGGTCACGGCCCTGGACCGGCGTCACCCCCTGCTGCTGCCGGTCGGGCTCTCCGTCACCGCGTTCGTCGCATTCCGCCTGCCGGTGCTCGACCTGCCGACCCCGCGGATGCAGGGCGCCGCGCTCGTCGTCCTGCACCTCGTCCTGCTCGGCTGGGCGCTGGCCCGCGCGACCTCCGTCGGGCAGCGGCTCGCCCTGTCGGCCCTGTCCGCCGCGATGGTGATGACGTTCTCCGGCAACCCGTCCCGCGACGGGCTGACCCTCGCGTGCGTCCTCGCCCTGCTCTGGGTCCCCACCGTCCGGCTGCCCGGGCCCGTCGTGCCCGTGGCGCGCGTGCTCGCGTCGGCCTCGCTGTTCGTCTACGTCGCCCACTGGCAGGTGCTCCAGTGGACGTGGGGCCTGCCCGAGCACGGACCCGTCCTCGGGCTCGTCCTCGGCACCGCCGCGGGGCTGGCCTACTGGTGGCTGTGGACCGGTCCGGTGACGTCCGCGTGGTCGCGCCTCGTCACCGCGGCCCGGCAGGGCCCGAGCGCGGTGTCCCCGTCAGGGCGCGTGGCCTATCGGTCGGCCTTGGCCCCGCCCCAGCCGTGCCAGTGGCTGACCTCGACCCAGCAGCTGATCCGCCGGCGGTCGCGCACCCGGTAGTCCTGCCCGCCGTAGAGGTTCGAGAGCCGGTCGATGTCCGCCATCGCCCGCTCCGGGTCCTCCTCCCATCGCACGATGCGGCCCCGGATGCTCACGTGCGTGTACCAGTTGCCCTCCTCGAGGGCGGTGAGCGCGACCTCGGGCCGCTCGCGCATCCACGCCACGCGCGCCCGCTCCGCGTCCATGTTGAGCAGGACGGTGCCGTCGTCCTCGAGGAGGTACCAGGTCGCGACGGACATCGGGGAGCCGTCCGGCCGCAGGACCGCGACGACCGCCGGGTTGGGCCGGCGGAAGAGCTCGGCGACGTCTTGGGGCATCGGGGCCTTGGGCACGGGGGTCTCCTCGATCGGCAGTCGGCGGTGTTCGCCTCCAGCATGCCTGCACGACCTCGTCACCGCCGCCCAGCGCCGGCCCGACGACGTGCCCAGGTGATGACGTCGACGGTGCCGCTGCCGGGCTGCGACGCGTCCACGGCTGCCGGGGTCAGCACGTAGTCGACGAGGTCGCCGGCCCGCAGCCCCGGGACGGCGGAGGGATGGCAGTCGACGACGTCACCGTCGTCGCGCCGCAGGCACACGACCCCGGTGCCGTCCTCGACCGAGTCCACCGTGGCCCGCTCGACGGTCGACCGGTCGCCGCGCCCGAGGGTGGCCCCGGCCTCGACCGTCAGCACGACGCCCACGACACCGCCGGCGAGCGCGGCCGCCAGCACCATCCGTGCCGGCCGGACCGCGGTCCGCGTCTCCCCCGTCATCGCTGCTCCGTCCCCGACACCCGTGCGGGCGGCTGGTGGGGATGCTCCTCCCACGGCGGTGGTCCGGTCAACGGCAGGGCGCCCCGGCCGTACGGTGGGGTGATGGCGAACCGGCTCGCGGCCTCCCTCTCCCCCTACCTCCTGCAGCACGCCGACAACCCCGTCGACTGGCGGGAGTGGGGCGAGGAGGCCTTCGCCGAGGCGCGCCGCCGCGACGTCCCGATCCTGCTGTCGGTCGGCTACGCCGCCTGCCACTGGTGCCACGTCATGGCCCACGAGTCCTTCGAGGACGAGGAGGTCGCCCGCGTCCTCGCCGAGGGCTTCGTCGCCGTCAAGGTCGACCGCGAGGAGCGCCCCGACGTCGACTCCGCGTACATGGCGGCGACGACGGCGCTGACCGGGCAGGGCGGCTGGCCGATGACGTGCCTCCTCACGCCCGACGGCGACCCGTTCTTCGCCGGCACGTACCTGCCGCGCGAGCACTTCCTCGCCCTGCTGGACAAGGCCGCCCGGGTCTGGAGCGAGCAGCGCGAGCAGGTGATGACCTCCGGGGCGCACGTCGCGCAGCGGCTGCGCGACGTCACGGGCCCGCCGGCTCCGGCGCCGGTGCCCGTCGAGGTCCTCGACGCCGCCGTCGTGCGCCTGCGCAGCCAGTACGACGAGGCGCGCGGCGGGTTCGGCGGCGCCCCCAAGTTCCCGCCGTCGATGGTCCTCGGCTTCCTCCTGCGCCACCACGCGCGCACCGGCTCGTCCGACGCCCTCGCGATGGCGCTGCACACCGGGGAGCGGATGGCCCGCGGCGGGATGTACGACCAGCTCGCCGGCGGGTTTGCGCGGTACTCCGTGGACGCCGCCTGGGTCGTCCCGCACTTCGAGAAGATGCTCTACGACAACGCGCTCCTCGTCCGCGTCTACGCCCACCTGTGGCGGACGACCGGCGACCCCCTCGCCCGTCGGGTCGCCGAGGAGACCGCCGACTTCCTCGTCCGCGACCTCGGCACCCCCGAGGGCGCGTTCGCGTCCGCGCTCGACGCCGACACCGTCGTCGACGGCGCCTCCCACGAGGGCCTCACGTACGCGTGGACGCCGGCGCAGCTCGTCGACGTCCTCGGCCCGGACGACGGGGCCCGCGCCGCCGAGCTGCTCGCGGTGACGGACGCCGGAACCTTCGAGCACGGCAGCTCCACGCTGCAGCTGCCGCGCGACCCCGACGACCCGGCGTGGTGGGACGACGCCCGGGCCCGGCTGCTCGAGGCCCGCACCTCCCGCCCGCAGCCGGCGCGCGACGACAAGGTCGTCACGGCCTGGAACGGGCTGGCGATCGCGGGCCTCGCCGACGCGGGCAGCGTCCTCGGCCGCCCCGACCTCGTCGACGCCGCCGTGCGGGCCGCCGAGCACGTCCTCGCCACGCACCTCGTCGACGGCGCCTTCCACCGCACCTCCCGCGCCGGCCGGGTCTCGGCCGCCCCCGCGGTCCTCGACGACCACGGCGACCTCGCCGAGGGGCTGCTCGCCCTGCACCAGGCGACGGGCGAGGCCCGCTGGCTGGCGCGGGCCGGCGAGGTGCTCGACCGCGCGCTCGCCGGTTTCGTCGACGCGGACGGCACCCCCCACGACACCGCGCACGACGCGCCGGCCCTCTTCGCGCGGCCGGCCGGCCGCAGCGACAACGCCGAGCCGTCGGGCGCCGCGGCCCTCGCCGGGGCCCTCATGACGTACTCCGCGCTCACCGGGTCGACGACCCACCGGGAGGCTGCGAACCGCGCGCTCGCCGCGTGCGGGTCGGTCGCCGCGTCCGAGCCGCGGTTCGCCGGCTGGGCCCTGGCCGTGGCCGAGGCCGCGCTCGCCGGACCGCTGCAGGTGGCCGTCGTCGGCGACGGTCCCGAGGCGGAGCGGATGCTCGCCGTCGTCCGGGCCTCGACCTCCCCGGGCCTGGTCCACGTCGCCGGCCCGCCGGACGCCCCCGGCATCCCGCTGCTGGCCGACCGGCCGCTCGTGGACGGGGCGCCCGCGGCCTACGTGTGCCGAGGGTTCGTGTGCGACCGGCCGCTCACCGACGCCGACGCGCTGGCCGAGGCCCTCGCGCGCGGCTGAGCGAGGGCGTGGGGTGCCCGGGGCCGGGGCCACGGACGCCGGGAGGCACAGAGGGAAGGCGACCGGCGCTCGGCGCGGCCACCGCCGTCCCGGCGCCCGCCGACCCGCGCTGCAGCCACCCGTGGGCGACCGGCGCCGGATCGGACGGACCCCGCGGCGACGCCGCGGGACCCGCCGGGTTCCGAGGGACCACACGACCGGCGGACCGCCGCAGCGGCCGGCACGACGAACGCCCTACCGAGGCGTGCACCCGGAGCCGACGGCTGCGGACGGGTGGCACGCGGAGCTGCGATGGGACCATGACCCAGCCTGTGGCTCGAGCCGGGACCCCCTGCTGAAGCCCGGCGTGGTCCGTCGAACATAGCAGCGGCGGGACGCCGGCGGCAGGGGCATCCTGCGCCGGTGGACAACCGTGCGGGACAGGCACCTACGGTTCGTCAGAGGACGATGAGGGAGTACTCGGGGTCGCGCTCGGGCAGCAGGCGGGCGACCCGCTCGGGGTCCACCCACGCGGCCGTCGCCCAGACGTCGGCCCACGTGAGGTCGGGCCCGACCACGGTGCACGAGCCGGGGCGCGAGACGCCCCACCCGGTGCGCGGGTCGACGACGTGGGCCCCGCGCGCCGCCGCCCCGGAGGTGGCGACCCCGCCGCGGCGCACGGCGACGACGTCGGCGACGCGCCCCGCGTGCCGGGGGTCCTCGAGGCCGATCCGCCAGGTCGGGGCGGCCGCGGAAGGCCCGGGGCCCACCCCGACGGCGACGTCGCCGCCGGCCCCGAGGCTGTAGGCGATCTCGGGCACGACGGCGAGGTGCTCGGCGGCGCCGGCCGCGGCCCAGCCCTTGACCAGGCCGGTGGGGTCGAAGACGGTGCGCCCGTCCGCCCGGCCGCGCCAGGCGGAGAAGAGCCCGTCGGTGCGCTCCTCGGCCTCGAGGCACAGCTCGACGACGTCGGCCACCCATGCGTGGACCTCGTCGGTCTCGTGATGCTGCAGGCGCAGCAGGTCGCTGTCCGCCCGCCACGTCGAGAACACCGCGTCGACCCGCCGCAGGTGCGCGAACGCCCGCCGCACCGCCGCCTCGATGTCGGGGCGGGTCGGCTCGACGGCCCGTACGTGGATGCTCACGGCCGTCCCCATCACGTGCTCCACCCAGGCCCGTCGGGCGAGGACCGGCGGCGCCGGGGCGGCCGGGGTCACGGGGATCTCGGCGGTGATCACAGGTTGGCCTGGTCGATCGCGGACTGCAGCGACTGGATGTACCCGTCGGAGGTGAACGTCGCGCCGGAGACCATGTCGATGCCGGCGTCCTGCGCCTGGACCGTCTCGTCGTTGAGGATCGGCACCGCGTAGCCGTTGATCTCCTGGTCGCGGTGGTCGCTCCACGGGACCTGCGTGACGGCCGACTTCGTGATCTTGCCGTCCTTGACGGTGATCTCGACCTGCACCGGGCCGTAGCGGGTCTGGACGGCGTCGCCCGTGTAGGTCTTCGCGGCCGACGAGGAGGTGGACTTCTTCGTCGTCGAGGACGAGCCGGACGACGACGAGCCCGAGGAGGAGTCGGACGAGGACGAGTCGGACGAGCCGGACGAGGACGAGGAGCCCGACGAGGACGAATCGTCGCTCGAGCCGCTCGTCGTCCCGTCGCCGCTCGCGGTGTCGGGCGCCGCGGCGCCGGCGCCGTTGGCGTCGCCGAGCGCCACGGTGCTCGCGGCCTGCCCGGTCGAGGTGTGGTAGCTGAACAGCAGGACGAGCGCCGAGACCGTGCTCAGCAGCCAGGTGGTGATCCGTCGCATCGCGGGGGTCCTCAGGGGGTTCGTGGGGTCGGGGGTCAGTAGCTGAAGCGCTCGAGGTGCACGGCGCCGTGCGGTACGCCGGCCTCGAGGGCGGCCTCGCGCACCGCGCTCATCCAGCCGTCGCTGCCGCAGACGTACACCTCGTGGTGGGCGATGTCCGGGGCGATCTCGCGCAGGGCCTGGGCGTCGCCGAGGTGCGCGGCCTGCTGGGGCAGCCAGCTGGCGCGGCCCCGGACGCGAGGCCCCTCGACGATGAGGTAGCGCGCACCACGGGCCGCGGCGAGGGAGCGCAGCTCGTCGGCGAGCACGGCCTCCTCGCGGGAGCGGACGCGGTGGACGAGCGTCACGTCGCCGGGGCCCTGGGGCAGCTCCTCGAGGAGCGCGCGCATCGGGGTGATGCCGATGCCCGAGCCCATGAGCAGGACCTTGCGGCGGGTGCGGACGCCGCCGTGCATCCGGCCGTAGGGGCCCTCGACGAGGACGCGGGTGCCGGGGCGCAGGCTCGCGAGCCGCGACGAGCCGTCGCCGAGGTGCGCGGCGGTGATCCGCAGCGTGCGGCCGTCCGGCGCGGCGGAGATCGAGTAGGGGTTGGCGCGGGTCCAGCCGGGCCCGTCGAGGAAGCGCCACTGGAGGAACTGGCCGGCCCGCACCGGCAGGTGCCGCACGCCGTCGCCACCGACCGTCACGCTCGTGACCCCGGGCCCCTCGGCGCGGACGTCGAGGACGCGGATCGGCGAGCGCAGCGAGCGCCACAGCGGCAGGCCCACCCGGAAGACGAGGACGGCGGCGGCCGTGGTGAGCCACAGGCCCCACCAGAAGAGGGTCGCGGCCCGGGAGTCGAGGAAGTCCGCGCCGGTCCACAGCTGGTGCGGCAGCACGAGGCCGGCGCCCAGGTAGCCGTAGAGGTGGATGAGGTGCCAGGACTCGTACCGCAGCCGGCGACGAGCCCGCTTGACCGAGGTGACGACGACCATGACGAGCGCGGCGGTGCCGGCCCACGCGAGGAGCATCCCGGGGTAGCTGACGACGAAGTCCCAGGTGGTCCCCCACAGGCCGAGCGGGCCGCTGGCCGCGTAGCCGAGCGTGATGAGGCCGATGTGGACGAGCAGGAGCGTGAACGAGGTGAAGCCGACGAGGCGGTGGACGCGGGCGAGCTCGTCCTGGCCCCAGGCCTGCTCGACCCACGGGACGCGGGCCATGAGGACGACCTGGAGCAGGAGCAGCGCCGAGGCGACGAGCCCGGTCAGCCGGCCGGTCGAGGTGAGGGCGCCGGCGAGCGTCCCGAGGTCCTGGACGCCACCGTCCTGCACCCACAGCGCGACGACGCCGAGGAGCACCGCCCACCCGGCGGCGGCCGTCGCGTCGCGCCACCAGCGCGGCACCGGCACGACCGCCCGGCGAGGGCGGCGGTGGGCGGCCCGGGGGCGGCGGACGGCCTCGTCGGGCGTCGTCGTGCTCGTCGTCATGCCCCCACCATCGGGCGGCTCCCTATGCGTCACCTGTGCGTGGCGTCGGGGTGGGCCGTGAGTCCGCGCGAGACGGTCGGCGGATGTGGTGGAAACGCTTGCACCGATTCGGCAGGATGGCGCCCGTGACCGCACCGGTGCCGCCGCCGCCCACCCTGTCGACCTCCGGGTGGGACCCGGCCCGCGCCGAGATGCTCGAGGCCCGCCTGCGGCGCTGGTGGCCCGACCTGTGGAGCGGGCTCGTCGCGGTCTACGGCGAGGACCGGGCTGCCGCGACCGCGGCCGAGCTCGTGACCCGCGCGACCCGGGCCTACGCCCGCCGCCCCGACCGCCTCCACCGCCGCGACCTCGAGCGGATGCTGCGCCCCGACTGGCTCCAGGAGCCGTCGATGGTCGGCTACGCCGCCTACACCGAGCGCTTCGCCGGCGACCTGCGCGGCGTCGGCGAGCGCCTGGGCTACCTCGAGGAGCTCGGCGTCACCTACCTGCACCTCATGCCGCTGCTGCGCCCGCGCGAGGGCGACAACGACGGCGGCTACGCCGTGGCCGACTACCGGGAGGTCCGGGCGGACCTCGGGACGATGGAGGACCTGACGGCCCTCGCCGACTCGCTGCACGAGCGCGGGATGAGCCTCGTCCTCGACCTCGTCCTCAACCACGTGGCGCGCGAGCACGAGTGGGCGCGCAAGGCGCGCGAGGGCGTGCTGCGCTACCGCTCGTACTTCCACGTCTTCCCCGACCGCCGGCTGCCCGACGCCTACGAGCGCACGCTGCCCGAGGTCTTCCCCGACTTCGCGCCCGGCAACTTCACGTGGGACGACGAGCTGGACGGCTGGGTCTGGACGACCTTCAACTCCTGGCAGTGGGACGTCAACTGGGGCAACCCGGACGTCCTCGTCGAGTACGCGCAGGTCGTGCTCGACCTCGCGAACCGCGGTGTCGACGTCCTGCGCCTCGACGCCATCGCCTTCATGTGGAAGCGCCTCGGCACCGACTGCCAGGGGCAGCCCGAGGTGCACGCACTGACGCAGGTGCTGCGCGCCGTCACCCGGATCGCCTGTCCCGCAGTCGTGTTCAAGGCCGAGGCCATCGTGGCGCCGACCAAGCTGCTGGCGTACCTCGGCGAGCGCGAGCACACCGGCAAGGTCAGCGACCTCGCGTACCACAACAGCCTCATGGTGCAGGTGTGGTCGATGCTCGCCGCCCGCGACGTGCGGCTGGCCGCGCACGCGCTGGGGTCGCTGCCGCCCAAGCCCGCGAGCGCGACCTGGCTGACCTACCTGCGCTGCCACGACGACATCGGCTGGGCGATCATGGACGAGGACGCCGCGGCGGTCGGCGTCACCGGCCCGGGGCACCGCCAGTTCCTCGCCGACTGGTACTCCGGCGACTTCTGGGGCTCGCCCGCCCGCGGCCTCGTCTTCCAGTTCAACCCCGAGACCGGCGACCGGCGCACGTCCGGGACGGCCGCCTCGCTCGTCGGCCTCGAGGCCGCACGCACCCCCGAGGAGCTCGACCTCGCCGTCGCGGCCCTGCGGCTGGCGCACGCGGTCGTCGTCGGCTGGGGCGGCATCCCGGTCATCTGGAGCGGCGACGAGCTCGGGCAGGTCGACGACCCCGACTGGGCGCTGGAGCCCGGCCACGAGGACGACAACCGGTGGGCGCACCGGCCGCGGCTGGACCTCGCGGCGATGGCGACCCGGCACGACCCCTCGACCGTGTCCGGGCGGGTGTTCGGCGACCTCGCCGGGCTCGTCCGGGCGCGGGCCGGCCTTCCGCACCTGCACGGCTCGGTCGAGACCCGCATCGGCCCGGTCGACGACCCCGGCGTGCTCGTGACGCTGCGCGAGCACCCGCTCGGGCGGTTCGCGGGCGTGTACAACGTGACGCCGCAGGAGCGCGTGTGGCCCGGCTGGCGCGTGCACGAGCTCGGGCTCGAGGCGGCCGTCGACGCCCTGACCGGCCGACCCCTCCCCTGGCACCCCGACGGTGACGTCCACCTCCCCCCGTACGCGGCCCTCTGGCTCACCGCCCCCTGACCCCCGCCTTTCCGCGAACGTGTGTGAACTCGCCGGGAAACCCCGGCGAGTTCACACACATCCGCGAAGGCCGGCCCTGACCTGCGCCATGACCGTCTGCTCCTCGAGCCGCAGCGCCAGCAGGTCGAAGCGCAGGACCCGGTCGCGGCCGAGGGTCACGGCGTTCTGCCGGAGGTTGTCATCCGTCAGGGCGAGCCCGGCGCGGTGTCCCGAGCCGTCGATCTCGACGACGAGCCGCGCCGACTCCCAGCGCACGTCGAGGTAGACGCGCCCCGACGGACCTCGGCGCACGACCTGGCGGTCCGGTTCGGGGATCCCGTGCCGGCGGCACATCGCCGCGAAGTCCAGCTCCCCGAGGGAGTGCGCGCCGTCCGCGATGTCGCGCACGACCTGCCGGATGAACGGGTGCCGGCCGCGGGTGCGGACGGTCTTCGCCGCGGCGACCAGGTCGGGACCGGCGACGAGGCGCTGCTGGACCGTCATCGCGAGCACGAGCGCGGCCTGACGGTCGCTCCTGGCCCAGCCCGCCGCCCGGACCGCCGCGACGGCCGGACGGGTGCGGGGAAGGTCCGACGGCTCGCACAGCTCGTCGACCCGTCGACGGACCCGGTGGATGCTGACGTCCTCGACCCGGACGCAGCGCGAGTTGCGGGTGACGGAGACGTGCACCGCAGCCTCGGTGAAACCCGTCAGGCCCGCCACCAGGAGGCTGCTCACCCCGTCGACCACCGCCACGCCGTGCCCGACCTCCCACACCGCCAGCCACGGCCTGGCCGCATCGGCGAGCGGACCACGGTGCATCGACACCGTCAGTCGGCCCGGCAGGGCCCATCGACCGGCTGCCACCTGCCGGGCCACGGAATCGCGGTCGACGCCGAGTCCACCCAGCAGCGACCTCGAGAGGATGCCGCCGTAGGGCGTGGCCAGCCTCTCGACGTGTCGGCGGTGGTCGGGGTCCATCCGCGCAGCCTGCCCCGGAGGACCCGCAGCGCGCTGGCGTCATCCACAGGCCCGCGAACGTGTGTGAACTCGCCGGGAAACACCGGCGTGTTCACACACGTTCGCGGTGGGGGTCGGGCGGGTGGCGGTGGGTCACCAGAGGCCGGCGAGGTCTCCTCCGATGCGGACGACGAAGGCGCCGACGACGACGACGAACACGGTGCGGACGAAGCGGCTGCCGCGCGCGACGGCGGTGCGGGCCCCGACCCACCCGCCGACGAGGTTGGTCACGGCCATCACCCCGCCGACGACCCACACGACGTGGCCCCCGGGCGCGAAGACGGTCAGGGCGCCGAGGTTCGTCGCGAGGTTGGTGATCTTCGCCTTGGCGCTCGCCTCGAGGAAGGCGTACCCGAGCAGCCCGACGAGCGCGAAGACGAGGAAGGACCCCGTCCCCGGCCCGAGCGCGCCGTCGTAGACGCCGATGACGAACCCGGTGAGCACGGCCGCCGTCGTGTGCCGGGCCCCGCTGAACCGCAACCGGGTCAGCTCCCCCACCGACGGCTTGAGCAGCGTGTACGCGCCGACGAGCACGAGCATGACGAGGATGACCGGGTTGAAGAGCGACTTCGGGATGTGCAGCCCGATGAACGCCCCGCCGATCGCCCCGACGTACGCGACGGCCGCCATCGGCAGCGCCGTGCGCAGGTCCGGCCTCACCCGCCGGTAGTACGTGACGGACGCGGTCGCGGTGCCCCAGACCGACGAGAACTTGTTCGTCGCGAGCACCTGCGCCGGGGAGGCTCCGGGCATCCCGAGCAGCAGCGCGGGCAGCTGGACGAGCCCGCCACCCCCGACGACGGCGTCGACCCACCCCGCGAGGAACCCGGCGAGCGCGAGCAGCGCGAGGACGTGGGGTTCGATGTCACCCACGGGTCACGCGGCGTTCCACCCGTCGACGATCCCGAGCAGGTCGAGCAGCTCGTGGGCCCGCGCGTCGGGGACGGCGGTCACCTCGACCTTCTGGTTGTCCGGCAGGACGGAGTGCGGCACCCAGACGGCGCGCATCCCGACCTGCTGCGGCCCGTGGACGTCCTCGAACATCCGGTCGCCGACGTACACCGCCGCCGCGGGCTCGACCCCGACCGCGCGGCACGCGGCGAGGAAGACCTCGGGATGGGGCTTCACGTGGTCGAGCTCGCTCGAGTAGAGGTCGGCGTCGATGAGGTCGAGCACACCGTCGCGGGCGAAGATCTCGCGGTGGTACTCGCGCGTCCAGATGGTGTTCGAGAGCACCCCGACCTTGATCCCCCGCTCGCGCAGGCCTTCCCAGAGCGGCTTGACCTGCGGGTCGGTGAGGGTGTGCGGCTCCCAGAAGCGCCGGTAGGCCGCGAGCGCGAGGTGGTGCCGGTCGTGCTCGGGGTCGACCCCGGCGGCGTCGAGGATGTCGGCGAGCGCCGCGGACGAGTGCTCGTCACGGCCCCGGGCCCACGCGCCGGCCTCCGCCTCGAGGATGCGGTCGGCGAGCCGGTGCGCCTCGTCGAGGTCGGCCTGCGGCACGTCCGGCGACCCGACGGGGATGCCGTGCACCTCGCGCGCGAAGACCCGCCACTGCTCGGGCAGGTCGACGTCGTGCCAGGGCGTCAGCGTGCCACCCCAGTCGAAGACGACCGCCTCGACGCGGCGGCTCACGCGCGACCGACCTCCGCCAGCACCTCGCGCACCGCGTCGTCCGTCGAGACCTCGCGGCGCTCGCCCGAGCGACGGTCCTTGACCTCGATCTTCCCGTCCGCCAGACCGCGGCCGACGACGACGATCGTCGGCACGCCGATGAGCTCGGCGTCCTTGAACTTGACTCCGGGAGAAGCCTGCCGGCGGTCGTCGAAGAGCACCTCGAGCCCCTGCGCCTCGAGCGAGCGGGTCAGCTCGTCGGCGTAGCGGTGGACCTCCTCGTCCTTGCCGGTGGCGACGACGTGGACGTCGGCGGGCGAGAGCTCGCGCGGCCAGACGAGGCCGAGCTCGTCGTGGTTGCCCTCGGCGACGCAGGCGACGGCGCGCGAGACACCGACCCCGTAGGAGCCCATGACGACGGTGCGCAGCTTGCCGTTCTCGTCGAGGACCTTGAGGTCGAGCGCCTCGGCGTACTTCGTGCCGAGCTGGAAGATGTGGCCCATCTCGATGCCGCGGGCCGACTCCAGCCCGTGGCCGCACGAGGGGCACGCGTCGCCGTCCCGGACCTCGGCGGCCTCGATCGTGCCGTCCGCGGTGAAGTCGCGACCGGCGACGAGGTCGAGGACGTGGCGCCCGTGCTCGTCGGCGCCGGTGACCCACGCGGTGCCGTCGACGACCCGGGGGTCCAGGAGGTAGCGGATGCCGGAGGACTGCTCGGAGCCGAGCGCGCCCGGCCCGATGTAGCCCTTGGTGAGGGTCGGGTAGCGGGCGAAGTCCTTCTCGTCGAACGCCTCCACGCTCGCGGGCTCGACCTGGGCCCCGAGGCGCTTCTCGTCGACCTCGCGGTCGCCGGGCAGGCCGATGGCCAGCGGCTCGCGCGTGCCGTCGGGGTGCACGAGCATGACGACGACGTTCTTCAGCGTGTCGGCGGCGGTCCACGACCGGCCGTCGGTGCGCGGGAACGCGTGCTCGAGGTGCGCGACGAGCGTGTCGATCGTCGGGGTGTCGGGGGTGTCCTCGACGTGGGCAGCCGGCGCACCGGAGGCGTCGACGGCGTCGGGCGCCGGCACCCGCACGGCCTCGACGTTGGCGGCATAGCCACAGTTGGCGCAGCGGACGTAGGTGTCCTCGCCGTTCTCGGCCGTCGCGAGGAACTCCTCGGACTTCGAGCCGCCCATCGCGCCGGCCATCGCCTGGACGATGACGTAGTGGAAGCCGAGCCGCTCGAAGATGCGGACGTAGGCGTCGCGGTGCAGCTGGTAGCTCTTGTCGAGCCCGGCCTCGTCCAGGTCGAAGGAGTAGCTGTCCTTCATGACGAACTCGCGCCCGCGCAGGATGCCGGCGCGAGGCCGCGCCTCGTCGCGGTACTTCGTCTGGATCTGGTAGATCGACAGCGGCAGGTCCTTGTAGGAGGAGTACAGGTCCTTGACGGCGAGGGTGAACATCTCCTCGTGCGTCGGGCCGAGCAGGTAGTCGTCGCCCTTGCGGTCCTGGAGCCGGAAGACGCCGTCGCCGTACTCGGTCCAGCGGCCGGAGGTCTCGTAGGGCTCGCGGGGCAGCAGCGCCGGGAAGAGCAGCTCCTGGGCGCCGATGGCGTCCATCTCCTCGCGCACGACGCGCTCGACGCGGCGCAGCACCCTGAGCCCCAGCGGCAGCCAGGTGTAGATGCCGGGGCTGACCCGTCGGATGTACCCGGCCCGGACGAGCAGCTGGTGGCTCGGGACCTCCGCGTCCGCCGGGTTCTCGCGAAGGGTTCGCAGGAACAGGGACGACATGCGCATGGCCACGGGGAGGCTCCTGGGGTCGTGGGAGGAGAACCCGGCAAGGATAACGACGCCCGCGCCCGGGACGCCGCACGGTTTGTGCGGCGGCCGGACAGCCGGGGCACCGCCGCGTCCCCCGTACGGGGCGGCGCGACCGGCCCGCCGGGGGTCGCGCTGCGGCCGTCATTTGTCCGGTGGTCGAACGAAAGGCCCTCCGGGGTCTATGGTGACCGCCATGTCGACGTCGACGAGCCGTCGGGCCCCCGGGTCCGCGCTGCCCCGCGGAGGGGGCCGGGAGGCCGCGCGCCAGTCGACCCTGCGGGAGCACAACCTCGCCGTCGTCCTCCAGCGCATCGTCGACGCCCAGGCGGTCGGCGCGCCGCTGTCCCGCGCGGCGATCGCCGGCGAGGTCGGCCTCGCCCGCGCCACCGTCTCCGACCTCGTCGACCGCCTCATCCAGGCCCGCCTCGTGACCGAGCTCGAGCCGCTGACGGTCTCGAAGGCCGGTCGCCCCGCCGTCCCGCTCGCCCCGTGCGGGCGCTCGGTCGTCGGGCTCGGCCTGTCCGTCGGCATCGACCACCTGTCCGCGCTGGTCCTCGACCTCGCCGGGATCACCGTCTCCGAGAGGGTCGTCGAGGTCGACCTGCGCGGCTGCGACCCCGAGCGCACCTTCGCCCGCCTCGCCGAGCTGGCCGCCGAGACCGTCCGGGCCGTCACCGCCGAGGGGATGCGCGTCGCGGGGGCGTGCGTCGCGCTGCCCGGGCTCGTGAGCCGCGAGACGACGACCCTGCGCTACGCCCCGAACCTCGACTGGCACGACATCGCGGTCGACGACGCGCTGACCGTCCACCCGACCCTCGAGCGGCTGCGGGTCACCGCGGCCAACGACGCCGACCTCTCGGCCCGCACCGAGGTCGAGGAGCGCCGCCGCCGCGACGGCCTCCCCGCCGAGGCGCAGAACTTCCTCTTCACGTACGGCGCGGTGGGCATCGGCTCGGCCGTCGTCCTCGGGGGCCGCGTCTTCGAGGGGATGCACGGCTGGGGGGGCGAGATCGGCCACGTCGTGGTCGACCCCGAGGGCCGCCCGTGCCACTGCGGTGCCGTCGGCTGCCTCGAGCCCTACGCCGGCAAGGACGCGATGGTCGACGCCGCCGGGATGCCCCCGGGGACGACCACCACCACGCTCGCCGCGGCCGCCCGCAGCGCCGGGCCGGCCGCCGACGCGGTCGGCGCCGCCGCGCGCGCGCTCGGGCAGGCCGCCGCCACGGTCGTCAACGTCGTCGACGTCGACGAGGTCGTGCTCGGCGGCGTCTACGCCACCCTCCACGGCCTGCTCTCGCCCGGCGTGCTCACCGAGCTCGAGCGCCGCGCCGTCATCGCGCGGTGGGCGACCGTGCGCGTCTCCCCCGCGCTCGGCGGCTCCAGCTCGCCGGCGCGGGGCGCGGCGCTCACCGTCCTCGACGACGTCATCGCCGACCCGTCGGCCTGGCTGGTCACGGCCGGGTGAACGGCGAGTTACCCGATCGTTACCAGGAGGGTCCCGGCGGACCCTTGCCGGAGACGGTCGTCTCCAATATGTTCGGCCGTACAACAATTCAGGTCAGCCACGGCCCCACGGCCGACGGACGGCCTGGGCCCTCAACGGCGAGGATGGGAATGAGCAACGTCGCACCGACCGTCACGGGCAGCGCCCGCACCGGCCGCCCCGAGGTCATCCTCGAGATGCGCGGCATCACCAAGGAGTTCCCGGGCGTCAAGGCCCTCTCCGACGTCGACATGACCGTCCGCCGCGGCGAGATCCACGCGATCTGCGGCGAGAACGGCGCCGGCAAGTCGACCCTCATGAAGGTCCTGTCGGGCGTCCACCCGCACGGCAGCTACCGCGGCGAGATCCTCTGGGACGGCGCCCCGGCCTCGTTCTCCTCGATCCGGGACAGCGAGCAGGCCGGCATCGTCATCATCCACCAGGAGCTCGCGCTCATCCCCGAGCTGTCGATCGCCGAGAACATCTTCCTCGGCAACGAGCAGACCCGGCGCGGCGCGATCGACTGGGTGACGACGCAGGCCAAGGCGGCCCAGCTCCTCGAGCGCGTCGGCCTCTCCGAGGACCCGATGACCAAGGTCAAGGACATCGGCGTCGGCAAGCAGCAGCTCGTCGAGATCGCCAAGGCCCTGTCCAAGGACGTCCAGCTGCTCATCCTCGACGAGCCGACCGCGGCCCTCAACGAGTCCGACTCCCAGCACCTGCTGCAGATCATGGACGGCCTGCGCTCGCACGGCGTCACCTGCATCATGATCAGCCACAAGCTCAACGAGATCGAGCAGATCTCGGACGCCATCACGATCATCCGCGACGGCCGCTCCATCGAGACCCTCCGGGTCAAGGAGGACGGCGTCGACGAGAACCGGATCATCCGCGGGATGGTCGGCCGCGACCTCGAGTCGCGCTTCCCCGACCACACCCCGCAGATCGGCGAGGTCTTCTTCGAGGTCAAGCACTGGAACGTGCAGCACCCGGTGCGCGCGGACCGGCTCGTCGCCAACGACGCGAGCTTCGTCGTCCGCCGCGGCGAGATCGTCGGCTTCGCCGGCCTCATGGGGGCCGGCCGCACGGAGCTGATGCGCAGCATCTTCGGCCGGTCCTACGGCACCCTCCTGGGCGGCACGATCGTCAAGGACGGCCGCGAGCTGCACCTCAAGCACGTCCGCGACGCGATCGACGCCGGCCTGGCCTACGTCACCGAGGACCGCAAGACCCTCGGCCTCAACCTCCTCGACGACATCAAGCGCACGACGGTCTCCGCGAAGCTCTCGCGGATCACCGAGGGGCTCGTCGTCAACGAGAGCGAGGAGTACCGGATCGCCGAGCAGTACCGCAAGGACCTGCGCACCAAGACGCCGAACGTCGAGGAGGGCGTCGCCAAGCTCTCCGGCGGCAACCAGCAGAAGGTCGTCCTCGCGAAGTGGCTCTTCACCGAGCCCGACCTGCTCATCCTCGACGAGCCCACCCGCGGCATCGACGTCGGCGCGAAGTTCGAGATCTACGGGATCATCCAGCGCCTCGCCGCGCAGGGGAAGGGCGTCATCGTCGTCTCCTCCGAGCTGCCCGAGCTCCTCGGGCTCGCCGACCGGATCTACACGATCGCCGAGGGCCGGATCACCGGCTGCCTCGACAAGGCCCAGGCCGACCAGGAGTCGCTCATGCGCCTCATGACGAAGAACACCACCCGCACCCAGGCCAACGCGGTCTCCTGACCCCGACCCGAGGACCCTCATGAACATCGTCCGCAAGATCTTCGGTGGCGACGTCCGCCAGCTCGGCATGGTCGCCGCGCTCGTCATCCTCATCGCGTACTTCCAGGTCAAGACCGACGGCCTGACCCTGGACCCGAACAACGTCAACAACATCATCCAGGGCAACGCCTACATCCTCGTCCTGGCCATCGGGATGGTGCTCGTCATCATCGCCGGCCACATCGACCTCTCGGTCGGCTCGATCTCGGCCTTCGTCGGCATCGTCGTCGCCATCGCGATCCGCGACTGGAGCCTGCCCTGGCCGGTCGGCATCCTCCTCGGCCTCGGCCTCGGCGCGCTCGTCGGCGTCTGGCAGGGCTTCTGGGTCGCGCGCGTCGGCATCCCGGCCTTCATCGTCACCCTCGCGGGCATGCTGTTCTTCCGCGGGGCCAACCAGTTCGTCGGCGACTCCACGACGGTCCCGGTGCCCGCCGGCTTCCAGGTCATCGGTTCCGGCTCGCTCCCCGAGGTCGGCCCGGAGACCGGCTACAACAACCTCACGGTCCTGCTCGGCATCCTCGGCTGCGCGGCCATCGTCTTCGGCGCCCTGCGCTCCCGCGCCCGCCTGACGAAGATCGGCGCGCAGGTCGAGGAGGCCTGGGCCATGTGGACTCGGCTCGCGCTCGTCTGCGCCGTCATCCTCGGCGCGATGTTCCTCATCGCCTCGGGTCGCAAGGGCTTCCCGGTCTCCGGCCTCATCCTCGTGGCCCTCGTGCTCATCTACGGCTTCATCGCGAGCCGGACGGTCCTCGGCCGGCACATCTACGCCGTCGGTGGCAACCGCCACGCGGCCGAGCTCTCCGGCGTCAAGAGCCGCCAGATCAACTTCTTCGTCATGGCCAACATGGCCGTCCTCGCGGCCCTCGCCGGCATGATGTTCGTCGCCCGCTCCACCGCGTCCGGCCCGTTCGACGGTGTCGGCTGGGAGCTCGACGCCATCGCCGCGGTCTTCATCGGTGGCGCGGCGGTCACCGGCGGCGTCGGCACGGTCGTCGGCTCGATCGTCGGCGGCCTGGTCATGGCCGTCCTCAACAACGGCCTCCAGCTCGAGGGCGTCGGGGCCGACGCGACCCAGATGATCAAGGGCCTGGTCCTGCTCATCGCCGTCGCGTTCGACGTCTACAACAAGAGCCAGGGCAAGCCCTCGATCCTCGGGCTGTTCACGCGCAACCGTGACCGCAACCGCCGGCTCGCCGAGTCCGAGGCCGCCGCGCAGGACAGCCAGAACCCCGCCGAGGCGAGCGTCACCTCGACGAACAGCACCCTCGGCTCGGGCAGCTGAGCCACCACCAGACCACTCCGGCCGGCGCCCGCCGACCCGTGAGCAGGACCCCGCGTCCGCAGGACGCGCGAGTAGAAGGAAGAGCACATATGCGTCACCTCACCAAGGCGCTCGCGGTCACCGCGGTCGCCGGCCTCGCCCTCACCGGCTGCGGTCGGTCCGACTCCGACACCACGGCCGCCACGGCCAGCGCGGGCAGCTCGGCCGCGGCCGGCGGCTTCGCGGCCGACTCGGTCATCGGCATCTCGCTGCCGCAGAAGACCTCCGAGAACTGGGTGCTCGCCGAGCAGCTGTTCAAGGACGGCCTCGCCTCCGCCGGCTTCAAGGGCGACGTGCAGTTCGCCAACGGCGGTGTCTCGGAGCAGCAGAACCAGATCCAGGCCATGGTCACCAAGGGCGCCAAGGTCATCGTCGTCGGCGCCATCGACGGCTCGCAGCTGGGCACCCAGCTCAAGGCCGCCAAGGAGTCCGGCGCGACGATCATCGCGTACGACCGCCTCCTGACGAACACCGCCGACGTCGACTACTACGTCGCCTTCGACAACTTCAAGGTCGGTGAGCTCCAGGGCCAGGCGCTCCTCGAGGGCATGGCCAAGAAGAAGCCGAACGGGCCGTACAACATCGAGCTCTTCGCCGGCTCCCCCGACGACAACAACGCCAAGGTCTTCTTCGACGGCGCGATGAGCGTCCTCCAGCCGAAGATCGACGACGGCACCCTCAAGGTCGTCTCGGGCCAGACCTCGTTCGAGCAGGCCGTCACCCAGGGCTGGAAGGCCGAGAACGCCCAGAAGCGCATGGACACCCTCCTCGCCGCCTCCTACAGCGGCAGCACCGAGCTCGACGGCGTCCTCTCCCCCAACGACACCCTGGCCCGCGCCATCCTCACCTCGGTGAACCAGGCCGGCAAGCCGGTCCCGGTCGTCACCGGCCAGGACTCCGAGGTCGAGTCGGTCAAGTCGATCATGGAGGGCATCCAGTACTCCACGATCAACAAGGACACCCGCGAGCTCGTCAAGGAGACCATCGCGATGGTCACCGCGCTCCAGAAGGGCGAGAAGCCGACCGTCAACGACGACAAGACCTACAACAACGGCGTCAAGGTCGTCCCGGCGAACCTCCTCGCCCCGGTCATCGTCACCAAGGACAACGCCGCCGAGGCGTACGCCAACGACCCGACGCTCGGCCCGCTGACCAAGTGACCTCAGCCGGCTGACCGCACGGTCACCCACGACGAGGGCCCGTCCGCACCCGCGGACGGGCCCTTCGCCGTCTCCCGCACGGAGGCATGCCGAGCGGCGGGACGTCAGGCGGAGCGCTCCCACCGGCTGCGCAGCCCGGCGTCGACGAACCCCAGCCGCGCGTAGAGCGCGTGCGCCGGGTTGTCGACGTTGACCGCGAGCCAGGCCTCCCCGCACCCGCCCCGTGACAGGGTGCGGAGAGAGCGGGCGACGAGGTGGGCGCCGAGGCCGCGCCCGCGCCACGCCGGCACGACCCCGACCTGGTCGACCCAGCAGTCCGAGAGCGTCACGAAGCCGGCGACGCGGGAGTCACGGTCGAGGACGACCCGCGAGCGGTCGGGGCGGAACCCCGGGTCCGAGGTCAGCTCCTCGACCCACTCCTCGAGCGGGGTGTCGGGGAAGCCGGGACGCTCCGCGAAGGAGGCCCGGTACGCGCGGTGGAAGAGGGAGGCGGTGTCCTCGCTCCAGGCGAGGGCCTTCGTGCCGTGCGGACGGCGCACGAGCGGGACGGTGTCGAGGTCGTGGCGCATCACGTGCTCGGCGAAGGTCCGGCGAAGCCCGAGCGCGCCGAGGAAGGCGTCGGTACCGGGCGAGGTGGTCTCGACGACCACGCGCGTCAGCACGCCCCCGGAGCGCTGCGCGCACCACGCGGCGAGCTGGTCGCCGAGCCCGGAGTGGCGGGCCGAGGGCCGCACGAGCCCGGTGGCGCTCCACTCCCCCGTCCCCGTGGGGCGCACCGCGGCCGCCGCGACCAGGTCACCGGTCTCGTCGCGCCCCCCGACGCCGGGGCCGTCGAGGAAGAGCCGTCGCAGCATCGGCTCGTCCGCGAGCAGCGGCAGCCCGCCGTCGGCGCGCAGGCACGCGAGCGCGAGCGCGCGCAGGTCCGGCAGGTCCTCCGGGCGCAGGGGCGTCCACTCGGTCAGGGCCATCAGCCGGGCAGGGCGCTCACAGCAGGACCGTGGAGAACTCGCCGACCTCGTTAAAGCCCAGGCGTTCGTAGGTGGCCCGGGCTGCGCGGTTGAAGTCGTTGACGTAGAGCGACACCAAGGGCGCCTGCCCGGCCATCACCTGCTCGAGCACCGCGGCGAGCATCGGCACGGCGTGCCCCTGCCCGCGCAGCCGCGGCGCGACCCAGACGCCCTGGAGCTGCGCGCAGCCGAGGGCGATGCTGCCGATGTCGGTCTTGAAGACCACCTCGCCGTCCTCGACGACGACGTAGGTGTGGCCGCGGGCGACGAGCGCGGCGATGGAGGCCCGGTAGCCGCGGCTGGAGCCGGTGTACGGGCGGTAGCCGATCTCGGCGGTGAACATGTGCTCGGCGGCGGGCAGGACCAGGTCGACCTCGGAGGCCCGGGCCGGCCGGACCCGCTCGTCGAGGGCGACCCCGAGCGCCGACGGCGGCTGGTGCGCCGCGAGCAGCGGCTGGTGGGCACGCACGGCCCGGGGGGTGCCCCAGTGCGGCTCGAGGTGGCCCCACAGCCCCTCGACCTCCTCGCGCGGGCCGAACACCGACGCCGCGCGACCCCGCCAGCGGCGCAGGCGCTCGGCGAAGGCCGGCTGGTCGGCGGGGGTCGTGCCGACGGGGACGACGTTGGCGCTGGCCCAGCACAGGGAGCGCAGCTCGCCCTCCTCGCGCAGGCCGAGCACGGACCCGATGGAGCCGGTCCGCGCCCCCTCGAGCAGGCGCGCGGCGACGAACACGCCGCGCGGGAGGTCGCGGGCGCACACCTCGAGGGCGGCATCGCGGTCGGCGAGCGACAGCGGCCGGACCGGGGAACGTGTGCGCAGCACGTGCACAGCCTAGGGCCGCGGAGCCCCGAGCACAGGACGCTCCGGATCGGCGTGGTCAGCGGGGGTCGCGGCCGCCCGGGCGGGAGGGGTCAGGAGACGGTGACGCTGGGCGCGCCGACGGACTGCTCGTCCTCGGGCTCGCCCATCTCCTCGGCGATGCGCATGGCCTCCTCGATGAGCGTCTCGACGATCTGGCTCTCGGGGACGGTCTTGATGACCTCGCCCTTGACGAAGATCTGGCCCTTGCCGTTGCCGGACGCGACCCCGAGGTCGGCCTCGCGGGCCTCGCCGGGGCCGTTGACGACACAGCCCATGACGGCGACGCGCAGCGGCACGGTCATCCCCTCGAGCCCGGCCGTCACCTCGTCGGCCAGCTTGTAGACGTCGACCTGGGCGCGCCCGCAGGACGGGCAGGAGACGATCTCGAGCTTGCGCGGGCGCAGGTTGAGCGACTGGAGGATCTGGATGCCGACCTTGACCTCCTCGACCGGCGGGGCCGAGAGGGAGACGCGGATGGTGTCGCCGATGCCCTGGGACAGCAGCGCGCCGAAGGCGGTCGCCGACTTGATCGTGCCCTGGAAGGCCGGCCCGGCCTCGGTGACCCCGAGGTGCAGCGGCCAGTCGCCGCGCTCGGCGAGCAGCTGGTAGGCCTTGACCATGACGACGGGGTCGTTGTGCTTGACCGAGATCTTGAAGTCGTGGAAGTCGTGCTCCTCGAAGAGGCTCGCCTCCCAGACGGCCGACTCGACGAGGGCCTCGGCCGTCGGCTTGCCGTACTTCTCGAGGATGCGCTTGTCGAGCGAGCCGGCGTTGACGCCGATCCGGATCGAGACGCCGGCCTCCTTGGCGCGGCGGGCGATCTCGCCGACCTGGTCGTCGAACTGACGGATGTTGCCCGGGTTGACCCGCACGGCGGCGCAGCCGGCGTCGATGGCCGCGTACACGTACTTCGGCTGGAAGTGGATGTCGGCGATGACCGGGATCTGGCTCTTCTGCGCGATGGCCGGCAGCGCCTCGGCGTCGTCCTGGCTCGGGCAGGCCACCCGGACGATGTCGCAGCCGGCGGCGGTCAGCTCGGCGATCTGCTGGAGCGTGGCGTTGATGTCGGTCGTCGGCGTCGTCGTCATCGACTGCACCGACACGGGCGCGTCGCCGCCGACCTCGACCTTGCCGACCCGGATCTTGCGGGACGCGCGGCGGGGGGCGATGACGGGCGGCGGTGCGGCGGGCATACCGAGGGAGACGGACATGGAACCAAGCCTACGGTCCGAACCTCCGAGGACCATGAGTGACCTCCCCGCGACCTCCTCCACCCGCGCAACCCTCGACGCCGCCGTCGCCGACGCGCAGGAGGCCGGGCACCTGCGCCAGGTGCTGACCGTCCTCGACCGCGAGCTCGAGGAGGCCCGCCGCGAGCTGGGGCTCGTCGAGCGCCGCCACCGGCTCGAGGCCGACGACGTCCGGCGGCTCGAGGGCGTCGGGTGGTCCGCCCTCGTCGCCGCGGTGCGCGGCACCCGCACCGGCGAGCTCGACCGCGAGCGCGCGGAGGAGGCCGCCGCCCGCTACGCCCTGCAGGCGGCGAGCGCCCGGGTCGCCGACCTCGAGTCGCGGCGCGCGAGCACCGCGGAGCGGCTGGGGCGCCTCGGCGACACCCCCGGCCGCGTCGAGCGGGCCCGCCGGGCGCACGCCGAGGCCGTGCGGGCCGCCGGCTCCTCCCCCGAGCTCGAGACCGTGCTCGACGAGCTCGCCCGGGTCGAGGCGCAGGCCACCGAGCTCGACGAGGCCACGACCGCGGGCCGGCGCGCCGCCCACGAGTTGGCCGCCGCCCGCGAGCGCCTCGGCTCGGCCCAGAGCTGGTCGACCTACGACACGTGGCTCGGCGGCGGGCTCGTCGCCTCGATGGTCAAGCACGACCGCCTCGACGACGCCGGTCGGCACGTGGGCGCGGCCCAGACCGCCCTGGCCGACTTCGCCCGCGAGCTCGGCGACGTGGGCGCCGTGGGGGCCCTGCGCGCCGACCTCGGCGTCGGGCCGACGATGCGGACCGTCGACGTCTGGTTCGACAACCTGTTCACCGACCTCTCGGTGCGCGCCCGCATCAAGGACTCCCTCGTGGACGTCGACGCAGCGGCCCTCGCGGTGCGTGACGTCCTCGCCGAGCTCGGCCGGCGCTCGGCCGCGCTGGCGCAGGAGCGGGCGACGCTGCTGCAGCGACGCGACGAGCTCGCCGCCGGCTGAGCCGGGGGGACGAGGTCGGGGTGACCCTGCGGCGCCGCAGTCACCTCGCCGCGCCGGGGTGCCATGACAGGGCGGCCAAGCGACGTCAGGGCGGCAAGACGACGTCCGGGCGGTAGGACGAGGTCGGAGTGGCTGGGCGAGGTCGGGACGGCGCAGCGACGTCGGGGCGACGGGGCGGGGTCGGGGTGACCCTGCGTCGCCGCGGTCACCTCGCCGCGCCGGGGTGCCATGACAGGGCGGCTAGGCGACGTCAGGGCGGCAAGACGACGTCCGGGCGGTAGGACGAGGTCGGGGTGGCTGGGCGAGGTCGGGACGGCGCAGCGAGGTCGGGGTGACCTTGCGGTGCCGGGGTCACCTCGCCGTGCCGGGGTGCCATGACGGGGTGGCCGGGCGAGGTCGGGGCGGCCGGCTGAGCCGGGGTCAGCCGAGCTTGACCGGGTTGACGAGGTCGGCGTAGATGAGCAGCGCCGACATCCCGATGAGGACGATCGCGACGGAGTACGCCACGGGCAGCGCCTTGGCGACGTCGACGTACCCGGGGTCGGGGCGGCCGCGCAGCCGGGCCCAGCGGCGCTTGGTGCCCTCCCAGAGCGCGCCGGCGACGTGGCCGCCGTCGAGCGGGAGCAGCGGCACGAGGTTGAAGACGAAGAGCATGAGGTTGAGGCCCGCGAGCAGGCTGACGAGGAACCACAGCCGGTCGCCCACCGACCCGCCGGTCAGCGAGTCGAGGCGGCCGGCGGAGGCCTCGCCCGCGACCCGACCGACGCCGACGACCGACATCGGCCCGTCGACCTCGCGCTGGGCCCCGGAGAACGCGGCGTTCCAGACCCCGACCATCCGCGAGGGGATGTCGACGAGCGCGGTCGCGGTCCGCACGACGGCGTCGGTGAGGATGCCCGGGACCGCGGTGGCGGACTGCGGGACCCACGCGGTCGGGGCGCTGCTCGTGACGCCGAGGAACCCGGCCTCGGTCGTCTGCACCGTGCCGTCGGCGTTCGTCACGGGACGGCCCTGGTCGTCGAGGACGGCGACCTGCGTGCGGATCGGGGTGACGGTCAGCGACAGCTGCCGGCCGTCGCGCTGGACGACGACGTCGACGGGGCGCCCGGCGGCGGGGCGCACGAGGCGGCCGACGTCGGTCAGCTCGCGGACCGCCTGGCCCCCGATCGACACGAACCGGTCGCCGGGCAGGATGCCCGCCGCGAGGGCGGGGGTCTGCGGCTTGCCGGCGCACGAGGTGGCCTGGGACGCCTGCGCGGCAGGCACGACGCACTGCGCCACGGAGGCGACCTGGGCGCCGGGCTGCGCGGTCGGGAGGCCGTGGACGGTGACGAAGAGGGTGAGCAGCACGACACCGATGAGGAGGTTCATCAGCGGGCCGCCCATCATGACGACGACCTTCTTGGGGACCGACAGGCGGTAGAACACGCGGTCCTCGTCGCCGGGGCGGACCTCCTCGAGGCTCGCGGCCCGGGCCTCGTCGACGAGCTGGCTGAACCGGCCGGTGCTCGAGGCGCGCAGCATCCCGGGGGCGTCCCCGGGCCGGGGCGGGAACATCCCGATCATCCGGATGTAGCCGCCGAGCGGGACCGCCTTGACGCCGTACTCGGTCTCGCCGCGGCGGCGCGACCAGACGGTGGGGCCGAACCCGACCATGTACTGGGTGACCTTGACGCCGAAGCGCTTGGCCGGGACGAGGTGCCCGACCTCGTGCAGGGCGATGGACGCGGCGACGCCGAACGCCATCGCGAGCACGCCGACCACGTAGGCCAGGATCGTCACCGGTCTCCTCCGGGGGTGTCGTCGGGTGCCGCCCCCACGAGGTCGTGGGCCCGCTCGCGGGCCCACCGGTCGGCGGCGAGCACGGAGTCAACGCTCGAGGCGTCGACTTCGATCCCATTGTGCCCCGCGGCCGCCTCGTGGGCGTCGACGACCCGGGCCACGGTGTCGACGATGTCGGTGAACCCGATGGTGCCGTCGTGGAAGGCGTCGACCGCGACCTCGTTGGCTGCGTTGTAGACGGCCGGGTAGGTGCCGCCGGCCTCCCCCACCCGCCGGGCGAGGCGCACCGCGGGGAACGCGTCGTCGTCGAGGGGGTGGAACTCCCAGCTCTGCGCGGCGGTCCAGTCGCACGGCACGTCGACGTCGGTGAGGCGCTCGGGCCACGACAGGCCCAGGCCGATCGGGACGAGCATCCGGGGCGGGCCGAGCTGGGCGATGGTCGAGCCGTCGTGGAACTCGACCATCGAGTGGATCTGCTGCTGCGGGTGGACGACGACGTCGATCCGGTCGTAGGGGACGTCGAAGAGCAGGTGCGCCTCGATGACCTCGAGGCCCTTGTTGACGAGGGTCGCCGAGTTCGTCGTGATGACCCGGCCCATCGAGAAGTTGGGGTGCGCGAGCGCCTGCTCCGGCGTGACGTCGGCGAGCTCGGCGCGGCTGCGGCCGCGGAACGGGCCCCCGCTCGCGGTGACGACGAGCCGGCGCACCTCCGAAGCCCGGCCGCCCCGCAGCGACTGCGCGATGGCGCTGTGCTCGGAGTCGACGGGGACGATCTGGCCCGGGCGGGCGGCGTCCTTGACGAGCGGGCCGCCGACGATGAGCGACTCCTTGTTCGCCAGGGCCAGCGTGGAGCCGGCGGCGAGCGCGGCGAGGGTGGGGCGCAGGCCGATCGAGCCGGTGATGCCGTTGAGCACGACGTCGGCGCCGCACCCGGCGGCGAGGGTCGCGGCGTCCTCGCCGACGACGACCTCGGGGCGGTAGGACGGGTCGCCCGCGGCGGCGGCCACCGCCGCGCGCACCTCCTCGACGTCGCCGCGCGCGGCCGCCACGAGGGGCGCGCGGGTGGCGGCGGCCTGCTCGGCGAGCAGGCGCAGGTTGCCGCCCGCCGAGAGGGCGACGACGGTGAAGCGGTCGGGGTGGGCGGCGACGACCTCGAGGGCCTGGGTGCCGATGGACCCGGTGGAGCCGAGGACGGCGACGGTGCGGGAGCTCACGGCTCGCCATCCTGCCTCATGGCTCACGAGGTGAAGACGCGCTCCTCGATGAGGCGCTCCGCGACGACGCGCACGTGCGGGCGGTAGCGGCCGTGCTCGAAGTCCTTCTCGACCTCGAGCTCGACCTGCCCGCCGCCGAAGCGGTTCTTCTCGACGGTGACGACGACCCAGCGGCGGTAGGTCTTGATCGCGCCGAGGTCGTAGGTCAGGTGCTCGCGGGCGACGATGTTCTCCTTGGTCTGGAGGATGAGCACGATGTCGGCCTCGTAGGCGAGGGCGCTGCTGCCGCGCAGGTCGCGGGTGCGCATCCGGTGCCCGGCGCCGAGGCTCTCGCGGTCGGCGGCCGTGATGGCGACGACGGGGCACTCGAGCTCCATCGCCATCTCCTTGAGCGTCTCGGCGACGAAGGTGACCCGGGTGGTCTCGTCGGCGGTGCCGGCGATGCCGTCGACCGGGATCTTCTGGAGGTAGTCGACGAGGACGACCGGCGGCTCGCCGGTCTCGTCGGCGACGGCCGCGACGGTGGCCGCGACCTGGGCGATCGTCGTCGTCCGGTTGCCCTCGACGATGTGCAGCCGGTCGGAGTACTGCTCGATCGACATGAGCGCCTCCTGGCCGAAGGACAGGCCCCGCATCGCGGAGCCGAGGCCGCGGCGGTCGGGGTCCTCGGCCTCGAGGACGGCCCGGAAGGCGCGGACGTCGGCGGCCGGGTAGACGGGGTCGTCGAGCCGGTCGGCCGCGCTGGCCGCCTCGAGCCCGAGGAGGCGCTGGATGAGCGACGCGGCGGTCAGCTCGAACGAGAAGACGACGGCGTGGCGCCCGGTGACGACCGCGTTGCGCATCATCTGCATCGCGAAGGTCGTCTTGCCGGCGCCCTCGGTGCCGGCGAGCAGGACGAGCTCGCCGGAGCGCAGCCCGCCGGTGAACGTCGTGTCGAGGAGGTCGAACCCGGTCGGCCAGACCGTCGCCCCCGGGCGGGCGCCGAGGCGCAGCGCCTCGTCGGTGTCGTCGAGGAAGGAGCGCACGGACCGCTGGCGGTCCGGTCGCTCGGAGTGACGGGCGCGGCTCATGGGGCCAGTGGAGCACCGGGGGCGGCCCCGGCGCAGCCGGACGCGGGCGATCCTGTCCCTTCGGCCGAGGCCGCCCGCGTCGTGGCCGGCGTCAGGTCGCGAGACCCACGTACTTGACCTCGAGGTACTCCTCGATGCCCTCGAAGCCGCCCTCGCGGCCGAACCCGGACTGCTTGACGCCGCCGAAGGGCGCGGCCGGGTTGGAGACGATGCCGGTGTTGACGCCGACCATCCCGAACTCGAGGGCCTCGGCGACCCGCAGGACGCGGGCGTTGTCGCGGGTGAAGACGTAGCCGACGAGGCCGTACTCGGTCTCGTTCGCGCGCCGGACCGCCTCGGCCTCGGTCGCGAAGGTGCAGATGGGGGCGACCGGCCCGAAGATCTCCTCGGTGAGGCAGCGGGCGCCGTCGGGCACGTCGGTGAGCACGGTCGGCTGGTAGAACCACCCGCGCCCCTCGACCGGGGCACCGCCGGTGAGCACGGTCGCGCCCTTGCCGACGGCGTCCTCGACGAGCTCGTGGACGCCGCGGCGGGCCTTCTCGGTGATGAGCGGGCCGACGTCGACGCCCTTCTTCGTGCCCTTGCCGACGGTGAGGCCGGTCATCCTCTCGGCGAGCCGGCGGGAGAACTCGTCGGCGACGTCCTCGTGGACGAAGAAGCGGTTGGCGGCGGTGCAGGCCTCGCCGATGTTGCGCATCTTCGCGAGCATCGCGCCCTCGACGGCGGCGTCGAGGTCGGCGTCCTCGAAGACGACGAACGGGGCGTTGCCGCCGAGCTCCATCGAGACGCGCAGCAGCTGCTCGGCCGACTGCTCGACGAGCTTCTTGCCGACGGCCGTCGACCCGGTGAAGGTCAGCTTGCGCAGGCGCGGGTCGCGGATGACCGGCTCGCAGACCTCGCCCGAGCGGGTGGTCGTCACGACGTTGAGGACGCCGTCGGGCAGGCCGGCCTCGCCCATGATCTCGGCGAGCAGGAGCATCGTCAGCGGCGTCTCGGCGGCGGGCTTGACGACCATCGTGCAGCCGGCGGCGACGGCGGGGCCGATCTTGCGGGTGCCCATCGCGAGCGGGAAGTTCCAGGGCGTGATCATGAGGGTCGGGCCGACGGGCTGCGCCATCGTCAGCAGGCGGGTGGCGCCGTTGGGGGCCACGGAGTAGCGGCCGTGGATGCGCACCGCCTCTTCCGAGAACCAGCGGAAGAACTCGGCGCCGTATGTGACCTCGCCCTTGGCCTCGGCGACGGTCTTGCCCATCTCGAGGGTCATGAGCAGGGCGAGGTCGTCGGCGCGGGCGGTGACCATCTCGAACGCGCGCCGCAGGATCTCGGCCCGGTCGCGGGGCGCCGTGGCCGCCCACGCGGGCTGGGCGTCGGCGGCGGCGGCGAGCGCGGCCATCCCGTCCTCGGGGGTCGCGTCGGCGCACGTCGTCAGCGTCGCCCCGCTGGAGGGGTCGTGGACCTCGAACCGGGCCCCGCCACCGGCCTCGCGCCACCGGCCGCCGATGAGCAGGCCGGTCGGGACCGACTCGATGAGGGCCTTCTGCGTGGTCGCCATGATCTCCTCCGGTGGGGCTGGACGGCGCGGGTGCGCCGGACGGGTCGAGCCTAGGACGCTCGGGACGGCCGGGGGCCGCCCGGGGTCAGCGGTCCTCGAGGCCCCAGGGCGAGCCGTAGCCGGCGGGCTTCGGGGCGGCGAGCAGGTCGAGGAACGGCACGGCGTCGAAGGCCTCCGGGCCGAGCACGCCGGCGCCGGACCAGGCACCGGTCGAGAGCAGCTCGAGGGCGACGACGGGGTTGACCGCGGTCTGCCAGACGACGCACTGGGCGTCGTACTCGCGCATCGTGTCGGCGTTGTCGGAGACGTGGTAGAGGTACGTGCGGCGCGGCTGCCCGTCCTTGCCGGTCCCGGTGACCCACAGGCCGGCACACGTCTTGCCCTCCATCCGCGGACCGATGCTCTGCGGGTCCGGGAGGACCGCGGCGACGACGTCGCGCGGGCTCACCTGCACGCCCTTGACGGTGACCGGGTCGGTGCGGTCCAGGCCGAGGGTGTGCAGCGTGCGCAGGATGGTGATCATCTCCTCGCCGAGCCCGTACTTGAAGGTGACCTTCTGCGCGTCGACCCACCGCGGCATGAGGAGCACCTCCTCGTGCTCGACGTGGACGCACTCGACCGGGCCGATGCCCTCGGGGAACTCGAAGACCTCGGGCTCGCTGAACGGCGGCAGGGTCGACCAGCCGCCGTCGGGCTCACCGGCGCGGTCCTTCTCCCAGACGACCGGCGGGTTGAGGCACTCCTCGATGATCGTCCACATCGAGAAGCCCGGCGCGAAGACCTCGTTGCCCTCCTCGTCGCGGATGACGAGGTTGGCGCCGTCGCGGGTGCCGAGCTCGTCGATCTCCGAGAACAGGTGGTCGGCGGCGTAGCGGGCGAAGACGTCGGACAGGCCCGGCTCGACCCCCATGCCGACGAGGGCCAGGCGCCCCTCGGACTCCCACTCCCCCGCCTGCGCGAACTGCTCGTCGCCGAGCTTGACGCCGACCTTGGCGTACGGCTCGTCGGGGTGGCGCCGCGAGAGGCTCATCGCCATGTCGAGGTAGTCGGCGCCGGCGGCGCGGGTGCCCTCGAAGATCGTCACGACGAAGCGCGGGTCGACGGCGTTGAGCACGTGCGTGGCGCCCACCTCGCGGACGAGCGCCTCGACGGCCGCGGCGTCCGAGGCGTCGACCTGCGCGGCGCGGAAGCGGGCCTCGCCCTCGCGCCGGCCGGTGGCCGCGGCCACCGTCCGCTCCGCCCGGGAGACGTCGTGGTCGGCGACGACCCACGCCTCGAAGAAGTCACGCTCTGCGGCGATGCGTGCGGCGGCGTCGCCGACGCCGCCCGCACCGATCATGAGGACGCGCACGGGTACCTTCCGGTCGGCCGGGGATGGTCCCCGGCGGGGGGTCACTTGCTGCTGCGGCGGGCGTTGCCGACGAGCTGGCCGATGATGACCAGCGCGAGGGCGAGCACGAACATCGAGAAGCCGATGACGTTGGCCTGGGCGGGGATCCCGCGCAGGTAGGAGACGTAGACGAACTTGGGGAACGTCGTCTCGTTGCCGGAGACGAAGTTCGTGATGATGAAGTCGTCGAAGGAGAGCGAGAACGACAGCAGCGCCGCCCCGACGATGCCCGGGAGGACGAGCGGGAAGGTGACCCGCCAGAACGTGGCGCCGGGCCCCGCGTAGAGGTCCTGCGCCGCCTCCTCGATGCGCGGGTCGAGGCTCTGCAGGCGGGCTTTCACCGTGACGACGACGAAGCTGATGCAGAACATGATGTGGGCGATCGTGATCGTCCAGAAGCCGAGGCCGAGCCCGACCCGCGAGAAGCCCTGGACGAAGATCGTCAGCAGGCTCGCGCCGAGCACGATCTCGGGGGTGGCCATCGGGACGAAGACGAGGACGTTGCTCGTCGCCTTGCCGCGGAACTGGTGGCGCACGAGCGCGAAGGCCAGCAGCGTGCCCAGCACGGTGGCGATGACCGTGGCGATGACGCCGATCTGCAGCGAGGTGACGAGCGCGTCGCACACGCCCGGCGCGCCGCAGGGGTCCTTCCAGTGCTTGAGCGTCGGGCTCCCGACCGGGTTCCAGACGATGTTCGACTTCCGGTAGTTGTTGAACGAGAAGACGAACGTGTAGGCGACGGGCAGGAAGAGATAGAGCAGCACGAGGACCGCGACGATGATCGCGAAGCGGTTGGTCAACCAGCGGATCACACCAGCTCCTCCGTCCCGAAGCGGCGGACGTAGACGAACACCATGGCGAGGATGAGCGCCATGAGCGTGAAGGACAGCGCCGCGGCGACGGGGAAGCCGCCGAGCACCTTGAAGAACTGGCTCTCGATGACGTTGCCGACCATCTTCGTGTCGTCGGCGCCGAGCAGGTCGGCGTTGACGTAGTCACCGGCGGCCGGGATGAAGGTGAGCAGCGTGCCGGCGAGGACGCCGGGCATCGACATCGGCAGGGTCACCGTGCGGAAGGTGGTGAACCCGTTGGCGTACAGGTCTCCCCCGGCCTCGATGACCCGGTGGTCCGCACGCTCGAGGCTCGCGTAGATCGGCAGCACCATGAAGGGCAGGAAGTTGTACGTCAGGCCCGCCACGACCGCCGCCCACGTCTCGGTGATGTGGCCGCCGGGCAGCAGGTGCAGGGCGTTGAGCGTGCTCGCGACCGGGCCCTCGTCGGCGAGGATCTGGCGCCAGGCGACGGTGCGGAGGATGAACGAGGTGAAGAACGGCGCGATGACCGCGATGAGCATGATGTTGCGCCAGCGCCCGGCCTTGAACGCCATCGCGTACGCCAGCGGGTAGGCCAGGCAGAACGCGAAGAACGTCGCGAGCCCCGCGAAGAGCAGGGAACGGCCGAACTGCGGCGCGAAGTCGGTGAGCGCCGTGAGGTAGTTCGAGAAGTTCACGTCCCGGTAGTAGTAGCCCGGGTAGCCGGGGAACTGCGACTGGAGGCTGACGGTGAACAGCTGGACGAGCGGCACGACGAAGAAGACGAGCAGCCACAGGGCCCCGGGGACCAGCAGGAGGTAGGGCAGCCAGCTGCGGCCCTCGCGCTCCTGCGGTGGCGTGTCGCCCGCGGGCGCACCCCCCGCCGAGCCGGCGTGGGCGAGGGCGCTCACGCCGTCGCCTCCGCGGCGGCCTTGGCCTCGGCCTCGTCGGCCGGCACGGTGAACGCGTGCGCGTGGTTCCAGGCGATCCACACGTCGTCACCGGGCCGCAGGTCGATCGGGTCGACGTCGAGGTTCTGCTCGTAGCAGCTCCAGACGGTGCCGCTCGGGAGGCGGACGAGGTACTCGGTCGCGACGCCGGTGAACGAGACGTCGAGGACGGTGCCCCGCACGTCGTCGCCGGTGCCCTCCGGCGGGCGGCGCAGCACGCGCACCTTCTCGGGGCGCACGCCGAACATCACCTGGCCGTCGGTGGCGTTCGCCCGGGCCAGCGGCACCTTGACCTTCGTGCCCTGGACCTCCGCGACGAGGCTGTCGCCGTCGCGGTCGACGACCTGGCCGGTGCCGAGGTTGGAGCGGCCGACGAAGTTCGCGACGAACGACGTGCGCGGCAGGTCGTACAGGTCGGCCGGGCGGCCCATCTGCTCGATCCGCCCGTGGTTCATCACCGCGACGGTGTCGGCCATCGTCATGGCCTCCTCCTGGTCGTGGGTGACGTGGATGAAGGTGAGCCCGACCTCGGTCTGGATCCGCTTGAGCTCGACCTGGAGCTGGCGTCGCAGCTTGAGGTCGAGGGCGCCGAGCGGCTCGTCGAGGAGGAGCACCTCGGGCCGGTTGACCAGGGCCCGGGCGAGCGCGACGCGCTGCTGCTGGCCGCCCGAGAGCTGCGAGGGCTTGCGGGCCGAGAGGTGGTCGACCTGGACGAGCGCGAGGGTCTCGTCGGCGAGGGCCTGGGCGTTCTTGTCGCCGCGGCGCTTGGGGCCGAACGCGACGTTGTCGCGGATGGTCAGGTGCGGGAAGAGCGCGTAGCTCTGGAAGACCGTGTTGACCGGCCGCTCGTAGGGGCGGCTGCCGGTGATCTCGGTGTCACCGATGAGCACCTTGCCGGCCGTGGGCTGCTCGAGCCCGGCGACCATCCGCAGGGTCGTCGTCTTGCCGCAGCCCGAGGGGCCGAGGAGGGCGAAGAACGAGCCGCGCGGGACGACGAGGTCGAGGTCGTCGACGGCCGTGAAGTCGCCGAAGGACTTGGTGACGGACTCGAGGCGCAGGTCGCCCTTGGCCTCGCGGAAGCCGTTGCTGCGTGCCATCAGTTGCCCTGCACCTTCTGCCAGATGGCGCTGTAGGCCTGGTCGTCCTGGGGCGAGAGCGCCGGGAAGCCCTGGATGTTGTTGTCCTTGATGTACTGCGCCGAGGGGAAGATGAACGGGCTCTCGGCGAGGTCGGGGTCGGACTTCGCGAGCTCCTCCTGCGCGCCCTGGACCGGGCAGACGTAGTTGACCCAGGCGGCGACCTGGGCGGCGACCGCGGGCTCGTAGTAGTAGTCCATGAGCGTCATCGCGTTGCGTCGGTGCGTCGAGGTGATCGGCACCATCATGTTGTCGCTCCAGAGCGTGCCGCCGGACTCCGGGATGACGAACTCCCAGTTGTCGTTCTCGGTCTCGGCGCGCAGGACGAAGAGGTCGCCGCTCCACACGATGCCGGCGATCGCGTTGCCGGACTTGAGGTCCTCGAGGTAGCTGTTGCCCTTGATCCGGCGGATGTAGCCCTCGGACATCTTCTGCTCGATGACCGCGACGGCGTTCTCGAACTGGGTGCGACCCCAGCCGCCGGTGATGTCGACGCCCTGGCTCTGCATGACGAGCGCGACGGTGTCGCGGAACTCGGACAGGACGACGATGCGGCCCTTGAGCTCGTCGGTCCACAGGTCGTCGAGGGTCTTGATCTCCTTCGAGACCTTCGTCTTGTCGTAGCCGATGCCCGCGAAGCCCGACTGCCAGGTGAGCGAGTAGTTGCGCCCCGGGTCGAAGCTGACGTCCTTGAGGCTGTCGAGGAGGTTGGAGGCGTTGGGCATCCGGATGATCTCGAGCGGCTGCGCGAGCTGCTCGCGGATGACGCGGTTGGCCATCCAGTCGGTGAAGACGAAGATGTCCTTGCCCACGTCCTGCTTCGCGCGCAGCTGGGGCGCGATCTTGTTGAAGTAGGAGTCGTTGTCCTCGATGTCCTCGGAGTACGTGGCCTTGATGCCCGTCTCCTTGATGAACGCCTCGAGGGTCGGGTACTGCTTGGTGTCCTCGTCGTAGTCGAGGTACGCGGTCCAGTTCGCCCAGCGCACGACCTTCTCGCGGGAGGACAGGTCCTCCGGCAGCGTGAGGGCGGCCGCTCCCCCGGCCGGCGGGGCCGGCGGGGCGCACCCGGCGAGGGTGGCGGCCGCGCCGCCCAGCGCGGCGGTCCCGAGGAGGGAGCGGCGCGAGAGCTGCGTGGAACGGGCGGCGCGGACCAGGCCGCGGACGGCGGGGTCGGCGGGGGGCCGTCGGCGGAGGGGTGCCATCGGTGTCCTGTCTCAGCTCTCGATGTTGGCCATGACGTGCTTGACCCGGGTGTAGTCCTCGAACCCGTACATCGACAGGTCCTTGCCGTACCCGGACTTCTTGTAGCCGCCGTGCGGCATCTCGGCGACGAGCGGGATGTGGGTGTTGATCCACACGCACCCGAAGTCGAGGGCCTTGCTCATGCGCATCGCCCGGCCGAAGTCCTTGGTCCACACCGAGGACGCCAGGCCGTAGTCGACGCCGTTGGCCCAGGCGACCGCCTCGGCCTCGTCGGTGAAGCGCTGGACCGTGATGACCGGCCCGAAGATCTCCTGCTGGATGGCCTCGTCGTCCTGGCGCAGGCCGGAGAGGACGGTCGGCTCGAGGTAGTAGCCGTCGCCGAGCGAGGTGACCCGGTTGCCGCCGGCTGCGACCTGCGCGTGGCCGGGGAGCCGCTCGATGAAGCCCGAGACGTGCGCGAGCTGGCGCGCGTTGTTGACCGGGCCGAAGAGCGCGTCCTCGTCGTCGGGCAGGCCGACCGGCGCGGAGCTCCTCGCGTACTCGGCGAGGGCCGCGACGAAGTCGTCGTGGATGTGCGGGGCGGCGAGGACGCGGGTGGCCGCGGTGCAGTCCTGGCCGGCGTTGAAGTAGCCGGCGACCGCGATGCCCTCGACGGCGGCCTCGATGTCGGCGTCGTCGAAGACGACGACCGGGGCCTTGCCGCCGAGCTCGAGGTGCACCCGCTTGACCTGGGGCGCGGCGCTGGCCGCGACCTCGGCGCCGGCGCGGACCGAGCCGGTGATGGCGACGAGCGAGGGGGTGCGGTGCTCGACGACGAGGCGGCCGGTCTCACGGTCACCGGTGACGACGTTGAGCGTGCCCGCGGGCAGGAACTCGGAGGCGATCTCGGCGAGGAGGAGCGTGGACTCGGGGGTGGTGTCGCTCGGCTTGAGGACGACGGTGTTGCCCGCCGCGAGCGCCGGCGCGATCTTCCACACGGCCATGAGGAGCGGGTAGTTCCACGGCGTCACCTGGCCGACGACCCCGATCGGCTCGCGACGGATCCATGAGGTGTGCCCGGCCATGTACTCGCCGGCCGCCTTGCCCTCGAGGACGCGCGCCGCGCCGGCGAAGAAGCGCAGCTGGTCGACCATCGGCGGGATCTCCTCGCTCGCCGTGAGCGCCTTGATCTTGCCGGTGTTCTCCGACTCCAGCGCGATGATCTCCTCGGCCCGCGACTCGAGCGCGTCGGCGATCTTGAGCAGCGCCTGCTGGCGCTCGCTCGGCGTCGTGCTCCCCCACTCCCCGAACGCCTTCGAGGCCGCCGCGTAGGCGCGGTCGACGTCCTCGGCGCCGCTCACCGGTGCCTGCGCGACGACCTGACCGGTGGACGGGTTGACGACGTCCGTCGTGGCGCCGGTGGTGGCCTCCACGGAGGCCCCGTCGACGAAGTTCTTCAGCGCGCGAGGGCTGGTCATGTCTGGTGCTCCCGGGGGTCGGTGGCGGGTGGACGGCGGTGGCCGGGGTGACCGGGCACGCGGCTGCGGGCACAGTAGTACGGCAGACCGCGAAATCACTAGGGTCCGTCCATGATTCATGGGGAATGTTGCACGAATGTGGCACGGAAGTTGCGGAATCCGTTCCGTGGTACTTGCGTCACCCCCTCCCAGCAGCCACGATGGGGCCCGTGACCGCACGGCAGCCCCGCGACCGCTCCCACGACATCCGCCTCGACGACGTCGCGAAGCGCATCATCGAGCTCCTCCAGGAGGACGGGCGGCAGTCCTACGCCGCCATCGCCAAGGCGGTGGGGCTCTCCGAGGCCGCGGTCCGCCAGCGCGTCCAGCGCCTCCTCGACGCCGAGGTGATGCAGATCGTCGCCGTGACCGACCCCCTCCAGGTGGGGTTCCGGCGCCAGGCGATGATCGGCATCCGCGCCGGGGGCGACCTCGTCGACCTCGGCCAGGCCCTCTCCGACATGCCCGAGGTCGACTACGTCGTGACGACGGCCGGCTCGTTCGACGTGCTGGCCGAGGTGGTCTGCGAGGACGACGACCACCTCCTCGAGCTGCTGACCCAGCGCATCCGACAGCTGCCCGGCGTCGCCAGCACCGAGACCTTCGTCTACCTCAAGCTCAACAAGCAGCACTACAACTGGGGCACCCGATGAGCATCCACCCGAACGACGTCGGCGAGCCCAGCTCGGACCGCCGCACCGCCACCGGCGCCCTCTACTCCGAGGCCGCCCGCGACCACCTGTGGATGCACTTCACGCGCCACTCGACCTTCGAGGACCCCGGCCACGGCGGCCTCGGGCAGTCGGTGCCGATCATCACGCGCGGCGAGGGCTGGCGGGTCTGGGACGACCGCGGCAACGAGTACATCGACGGCCTCGCCGGCCTCTTCGTCGTCAACGCCGGGCACGGCCGCACCGCCATCGCCGAGGCGATGGCCACGCAGGCCGCCGAGCTGGCGTTCTTCCCGCTGTGGTCCTACGCGCACCCGCGGGCCATCGAGCTCGCCGAGCGTCTCGCCCACCACGCGCCGGGCGACCTCAACCGGGTCTTCTTCACGACGGGCGGCGGCGAGGCCGTCGAGACCGCGTGGAAGCTGGCCAAGCAGTACTTCAAGCTGACCGGGAAGCCGACCAAGCACAAGGTCATCTCGCGCTCGGTGGCCTACCACGGCACGCCGCAGGGAGCCCTGTCGATCACGGGCATCCCCGACGCGAAGATGCCGTTCGAGCCGCTCGTGCCCGGTGGGCACAAGGTGCCGAACACGAACATGTACCGCGCGCCGGAGCACCTGCGCGAGGACGAGAAGGCCTTCGGCCGCTGGGCCGCCGACCGGATCGCCGAGGCCATCGAGTTCGAGGGGCCCGACTCCGTCGCCGCCGTCTTCCTCGAGCCGGTGCAGAACTCGGGCGGCTGCTTCCCGCCGCCGGCCGGCTACTTCGAGCGGGTCCGCGAGATCTGCGACGAGTACGACGTCCTCCTCGTCTCGGACGAGACGATCTGCGCCTTCGGCCGCATCGGCTCGATGTTCGCCTGCCAGGACTTCGGCTACGTCCCGGACATCATCACGACCGCGAAGGGCATCACCTCCGGCTACGCCCCGCTCGGCCTGATGATCGCGAGCGAGCGCCTCTTCGAGCCGTTCAGGAAGGGCACGACGTACTTCCCGCACGGCTACACGTGGGGCGGGCACCCCGTCTCGTGCGCCGCGGCGATGGCCAACCTCGACATCTTCGACGCCGAGGGCCTCAACGACCGGGTCAAGGAGAACGCCCCGGTCTTCAAGCGCACCCTCGAGAAGCTGCTCGACCTGCCGCTCGTCGGTGACGTGCGCGGGGCCGGCTACTTCTACGGGATCGAGCTCGTCAAGGACAAGACGACCCGCGAGACCTTCGACGACGCCGAGAGCGAGCGGCTGCTGCGCGGCTTCCTCTCCAAGGCGCTCTTCGACGCCGGGCTGTACTGCCGCGCCGACGACCGCGGCGACCCCGTCGTCCAGCTCGCACCCCCGCTGACGATGGGCCCCTCGGAGTTCGACGAGATCGAGCGCCGCCTGCGCTCGGTGCTCACCGAGGCCGAGAACCACCTCTGAGCGTGGGCGCCTCGACGGGCACCGCCCCGCTCTGGTGGGACACGCGCTCCGCGACCACGCCGCCGACGACCGACGTCGACCTGCCGCTGCGGGCCGACGTCGTCGTCGTGGGCGGCGGCTTCACCGGGCTGTGGACCGCGTACTACCTGCTGCGCGCCGACCCCTCGCTCGAGGTCCTCGTCCTGGAGTCCGAGCACGTCGGCTTCGGGGCGAGCGGCCGCAACGGCGGCTGGGTCTCGGCCCTGTGGCCGGTCGGGGCCGACACCGTCGCCGCCCGGCACGGCCGCGAGGCGACGCTCTCCCTGCTGGCCGCCCTGCGCGACACCGTCGACGAGGTCGGCCGGGTCGACGCCACCGAGGGGCTGGGCGCGGGCTTCGTCAAGGGTGGGACGCTCGCCCTCGCGCGGAGCGAGGCGCAGGTGGCCCGTGCCCGGGCGGCCGCCACGCACGGCGCCGCGTGGGGCGACGGCACGACGTGGCTCGGGCCGCAGGAGGCCCGAGAGCGCCTCGACTCCCCCGGCGCCCTCGGCGCCACCTTCAACCCGCACTGCGCCCGGGTGCAGCCGCGCGACCTCGCCGACGGCCTCGGCGCGGCGGTGCGCCGGATGGGCGCGAAGGTCGCCGAGGGCGTGCGCGTCGCCCGGGCCGGTGACGGCGTCGTCGTCCTCGACGACGGGCGCCGGCTGAGCGCCCGGGCGGTCGTGCTGGCGACGGAGGGATGGACCCCGCAGCTGCCCGGCCACGAGCGCGCGCTCGTGCCGGTCTACTCGCTCATGGTCGCGACCGAGCCGCTGTCGGCCGCGACGTGGGAGCGCATCGGCCTCGCGGAGCGCGAGGTCTTCACCGACCACGGGCACCTCGTCATCTACGGCCAGCGCACGGTCGACGACCGGATCGCGTTCGGGGGGCGCGGTGCGCCCTACCACCTCGGCTCCGGCATCCGGCCCGAGTTCGACCACGAGGAGGCCGTCTTCACCTCGCTGCGCCGGACGCTGAGCGAGCTGCTGCCCGCGCTGCGCGGCGTCCGGTTCACCCACGCGTGGGGCGGGCCGCTCGGCATCCCCCGCGACTGGAACCCCACCGTGCTCTGGGACCCGGTGACGCGCACCGGCCGGGCCGGCGGCTACGTCGGGGACGGGGTCGCCGCCACCAACCTCGCCGGGCGCACGCTCGCCGACCTGGTCCTCGGGCGCACGAGCGCGCTGACGGCCCTGCCGTGGGTCGGGCACCGCTCGCCGTCGTGGGAGCCCGAGCCGCTGCGCTGGCTGGGCGTCAACGCCGGCCTCCAGGCCGCCCGCCTCGCCGACACCGAGGAGACGCGCACCGGCCGGGCCAGCCGCATCGCCCCGCTGCTGTCCCGCCTGACCGGCGGCCACTGACCCCGGCCCACCGGGCGGTAGGTTCGCCGGGTGCACGAGATCGAGACCCTCGCCGCCCTCGACGCAGCGCTCGACGCGGGCACGCCCCTGCGGCGGATGCGGCTGCAGGACCTCGACCTCACCGACCGCGTCGACCGGCTGCTGGCCCGCACCGACCTCGAGGGCCTCGTCGTCCTCGGCGGCCGGCTGCCCGACGGCCTCGGCGAGCACCTGCGCCGGCACGGGGCGCTCGTCTTCCCGACCGACCCCCACGCCCCCGTCGACCCCTACCGGGCGACCCTGTACTCCCCCGACGAGCTCTACGCCGGCCTCACGGGCTCCGGCTACGCCGCGACCCCGGACGCGCTCGCCCACGCCTGGTCGCGTGACGCGAGCGTGGGCCACGACGTGTTCGTCACGCTCCTGCGGGCCGTCCACGACGACTCGATGAGCGACGCCCTCTCCGACGTCCTCGACGACCTCCCCGTCGTCGGGGTGATGGGCGGCCACGCCCTGCGCCGCGACGAGGAGCCGTACGCCCGCGCCGCCGCGCTCGGTCACGCCCTCGCCCGTTCCGGGCTCGTCGTCGCGACCGGCGGCGGTCCCGGTGCGATGGAGGCCGCCAACCTCGGCGCCCTCGCCGGGGACCCCGACGACCTCGCGGCGGCCGTCGAGCGGCTGCGGGCGGTCCCGTCCTTCCGGCCCGACGTCGACGCCTGGGCGCGCCTGGCCCTCGAGGTGCGCGAGCCGCTCGTCGCGGGGCGGGCCGGTCGACCGGTGCGCAGCGTCGGCATCCCCACGTGGTTCTACGGGCACGAGCCACCCAACGTCTTCTGCGACGGCATCGCGAAGTACTTCAGCAACGCGATCCGCGAGGACGGCCTGCTCGCCCGCTCGCGCGCCGGCGTCGTCGTCCTCGAGGGCGCGGCCGGCACGGTGCAGGAGGTCTTCCAGGCCGCGACGCGCCTGTACTACGAGAGCGAGCCGTCCGACGGGCGCCCGCTCCCCCGGCTCGTGCTCGTCGGGGCGCGGCACTGGAGCGAGACCGTGCCCGTGTGGCCGGCGCTCACGGCGCTGGCCGCGGGGCGGCCGATGGCCCGGCACGTGCACCTCGTCGACGACCTCGCCGACGCGGTCGCGGTGCTCGCTACGGGCGGGTGAGCAGGACGATGCCGAGGCACATCTCGTCGGTCGTGCCCTCGCCCCAGACGACGTAGCGCTCCTTCTGCCCCGCGAAGGCCGGCAGCAGGTCGCGCAACCCCTGGTCGTGCCGGCAGGTCACGGTGACGGTGTCGCCGGGCCCCACGCGGACCGGCTTCTCGAGCGGGATGCTGCCCTGGTCGTCGAAGTCCCAGCTCGCGATGTCGAGCACGCGCCGGGCCCGGTCGGTGCCCTTGTTCACGTCCACGCTGATGGCCCGCCCGAGCAGGTGCATGTGCCCCGCGACGGCCCGGATGGTGCCCTTCTCGCGCACCGGGCGGGTGCAGCTCTGGACCGGCCCGGGCACGACCGGCCCGCAGAGCAGGTGCAGGAGGTCGGCCGTCGCCGGCCGCTCCTCGAAGCGCCGCGAGACGTCGGCGACCGAGACGGGGCGGGCGCACAGCCCGGCGGTGCGGTTCTCGCGGCACGGCAGCTCGACGGGGGCGGGCAGGAGCATCGTGTCGAGCGCCTTCTTGCGGCTGCCCTCCGCCTCCGAGAGCCGCAGCCGGACGGTGCTGCGGTCGGTGCCGGAGCCGGCGAGGAGGTTGTAGTGCATCTGGACGACGAGCCGGCTGCCCGCCGCCAGCGGGATGCCGATGTCGTCGGCCATCACCCGCTCGCCGCCGCCCGGCGCCCACGCGCCGACCCAGTCGGCGTCGTCGAGGTTCACCCCGATGCCCTGGATCCCGCTGCCGCCGAAGCAGGTCCAGCCGTCGCCGGGGTCGGCGGCGTCGAGCCGCTGCGCCTGCGCGAGGCCGGCGGGCTCGACGCGCGAGACGATGACGTGGTGCACGAGGGCCGCGTTGTCGGGCCGGATGTCGACGCCGCCCACGAGCTGGTCGGTGGCCAGGTGCGGGTCGAGGAGGAAGCAGCGGTAGTCGTCGGTGGCCGTCGGGGTCGGCGGCGTCGGGGTGTACGCCGCGGGCAGGCGCACCTCGACGAAGCGCTCGCCCGCGCGCAGCGGGACCTCCGGCGGGCGCGAGACGGTGGGGGCCACCGACGTCGCCGCCGCGTGGGCGGCGCCGTGCGTCGACCTCCCGGCCAGGTTCCCGGGCAGCGGGCCCGAGGAGCAGCCGGCCAGGCCCACGGCCAGGACCGCGGCCAGGCAGAGCAGGCGTCGTCGCACGCTCGCAGCGTAGTGCCGCCGGGGCCCCGCGGTCAGGCGGTGGAGGCCGCCAGCTGCCCGCAGGCGCCGTCGATCTCGGACCCACGGGTGTCGCGCACCGTCGTCGGGATGCCGTGGGCGCGCAGCCGCTCGACGAACTGCTGCTCGACGCCGCGGCGCGACGCCGTCCACTTCGAGCCCGGGGTCGGGTTGAGCGGGATCGGGTTGACGTGCACCCATCCCCGCCCGCGGGCGGCGAGCTTCTCGCCGAGGAGGTCGGCCCGCCACGCCTGGTCGTTGATGTCGCGGATCAGCGCGTACTCGATGCTCACGCGCCGCCCGGTGACCTCGTAGTAGCGGTACGCCGCGTCGATGGCCTCGTCGACCTTGAAGCGCGTGTTGATCGGCACCAGCTCGTCGCGCAGCTCGTCGTCCGGCGCGTGCAGCGACAGCGCGAGCGTCACCGGGATGCCCTCGGCGGCGAGCTTGTCGATGCCCGGCACGAGGCCGACGGTCGACATCGTGATGCCCCGGGCCGAGATGCCGAGCCCGGACGGCGCCGGCTCGGTGAGGCGCCGGATCGCGCCGATCGCGGCCTTGTAGTTGGCCAGCGCCTCGCCCATCCCCATGAAGACGATGTTGCTGACGCGGGCCGGGCCGGCGGCGGGTGCCTCGTCGGAGCCCTCGGCCTCGTCGCCGAGCCCGGCGCCGTCGGACGGGCCACCGACCTCCGGCAGCCCGCCGTGGCGCAGCATCCGGGCCGCCGCGACGACCTGCTCGACGATCTCGCCGGTCGACATGTTGCGGGTCAGCCCCTCCTGCCCGGTCGCGCAGAACGGGCAGTTCATCCCGCAGCCGGCCTGGCTCGAGATGCAGACCGTCACCCGGTTGGGGTAGCGCATGAGGACGGACTCGACGAGCGCGCCGTCGAAGAGCTTCCAGACCTGCTTGACCGTGGCGCCCTGGTCGGCCGTGATGTGGCGGACCGGCTGGAGCAGCGGGGGCAGGAGGTCGCGGACGAGGTCGTCACGGACGGCCTTGGGGAGGTCGGTCATCTCCTCCGGGGCGTCGACGAGCCGCTCGAAGTAGTGCGTCGAGAGCTGGTTGGCGCGGAAGGCCGGGTGGCCGAGCGCCACCGCCGCCGCGCGGCGCTCCTCGACCGTGAGGTCGGCGAGGTGGCGCGGTGGCTTGCCCCGGCGCGGCGCGACGAGGGTCAGCTGGCCGGGGACGGGGCGCGGGGCGGGGGTCTCGGACATGGTCCCCCGATTCTCGCAGGCGCACCGCGGCCGGGGCGAACCGCGGCCCTGCGTGATCGGGCTGCCGGCTCACGTCAACTTTCTTCGTTTCCCGGCGCGAGAACCTGTCATCCCTTTACTCTCTCTTTAACTTCGTTCCGCAGGGGGAACGGGGATGCAGGGAAAGGCAGGGCCATGGGCCTGTTCGATCGCTGGCGCACGCCCGCAGGGGGCACCGTCATGGTCTCGGGAGCGACCGCTCCCCTCCGTCACCCGCTCGCGCCGGTGCCGGACGTCGACTCCGACGTCGAGCTCGACGCCGCGGTCCGCGCCCACCTCGAGCGCCTCACCGCCGCGGCGGAGACCGACGTCGACGCCCTGACGCAGGAGCAGTTCGACGGCGCGCTCACCGCCCGCCTCGTCTCGCGCGAGCGCGTGCACGCCACCGGGCTGGGCTTCCAGTACGCCCTCCCGTTCACCGAGCACGTCGAGGAGGTCCTGACCCTCGACCTCCCGACGAGCATCGTCACCCTCCCCCAGGCCCGCGTCCTCGCGACCCGACGCAGCCTCTCGAGCCTCATGGAGATCGCCCGCGCGAACCTCCTGCGCCGGATGGACGACGCCGACGTCGAGCGCATCCGCCTCGGCAGCGCGCGCCACTCGGTGACGGCGCTCGTCGGCGACTCCCCCTACACCTCGTCCTTCGCCCGCTTCCTCCCCGCGATGCTCGAGCGCTGGGCGCCGGGCTCCGACCTCTCGGGCGGCGTGGTCTTCGCCATGCCGCACCGGCACGCGATGGTCTTCCAGACGTGCACGAGCGCCGCCGAGGTGCGCGACGCCCTCGAGCTCGTGCCGGCCCACGCCGCGGAGATGTACGCGGACGCCGCCGGCCCGGTGACCCCGCACGCCTACCACTGGTACCACCGCGAGATCACCTGCCTCACCGAGGAGCTCGCCGACGGCCGCCTGGCCGTCTCGTCGACCCCGCTGCTCGAGTCGGTCCTCTCCCGCGGGCGGCGCCGCGCGGGCTGACCGGCGCGGTCAGCCCGCCGGGACGAGGAAGAGCAGCAGCGCCCAGGCGATCGGGGCGACGGCGACGAGGGAGTCGAGGCGGTCCATCAGGCCGCCGTGGCCCGGCAGCATCGTGCCCATGTCCTTGATGCCGAGGTCGCGCTTGATGCTCGACTCGATGAGGTCGCCCGTCGTCGCGGCCCCCGCGGCGACGGCGCCGAGCAGGGCCCCGGCCCACCACGGGCCGTCGAGGAGCAGCGGCAGCGAGACCGCGCCGACGACGGCGCACGTGGCGACCGAGCCGGCGAAGCCCTCCCAGGACTTCTTCGGGCTGAGCGAGGGCGCCATCGGGTGCTTGCCGAGGACGACCCCGACGGCGTAGCCCCCGATGTCGGAGAAGACCGTCACGAGGACGAAGACGATGATCCGCTGGCGGCCGTCGGGCGCGGCGAGCATGAGCGAGGCGAAGCCGCCGAGGAAGACCGGGTAGAACGCGACGAGCGCGGACGCCGACAGGTCGCGGGCGGCGCCGTCGAGGCCGTCGGCCACCCGCCAGACGAGGAGCCCGACGAGGGTGAGGCCGAAGGTGACGACGAGGGCCTCGGCGCCGCGCAGGTAGGCCGACGCGATCATCCCGACCGTGCCGAGCATGAGGGGCAGGAGGGGCACGTGGAAGCCGCGGGTCGCGACGGCCCGCCGCACCTCCCAGGCCCCGCGGCAGATCGCGACGACGACGACCGCGAGGAAGGCCCGCGGGTCGAGCACGAGGCTCGCGATGACGACGGCGCCGAGCAGGAGCCCGACCCCGACGGCGGCGCGCAGGTCGCGACCGGCCTTCGGCTTCTTCTCCGTGTCGCTGCCGCTCGCGGCGTCGTCGGTCGCGACGACCCCCGCCGCGGGACCGGGGTCCTGCACGGGGGCGTCGGCGGCGTCGCTGGCGTCGGTCACGGGACGGTCAGACGTCGAGGAGCTCGGCTTCCTTGCCCTTGAGCAGCTCGTCGATCTGGTCGACGTGCCGCTTGGTGACCGACTCGAGCTCCTTCTCGGCGCGGGTGCCTTCGTCCTCGCCGACCTCGCCGTCCTTGACGAGCTTCTCGAGGCTGGTCTTCGCGCTGCGCCGGATGTTGCGGACGGAGACGCGGGCCTCCTCGGCCTCGCTGTGCGCCATCTTCACGTACTCGCGGCGGCGCTCCTCGGTCAGCTGCGGCATCGTGCAGCGGATGATGTTGCCGTCGTTGCTCGGGTTGACGCCGAGGTCGGCCTGCTGGATCGCCTTCTCGATGGCGTGCATCGAGGACTTGTCGAACGGGCTGATGATGATCGTGCGCGCCTCGGGCGTCTGGAACGACGCGAGCTGCTGCAGCGGGGTCGGGGCGCCGTAGTAGTCGACGGTGATCTTCTGGAACATGCCGGGGTGGGCACGGCCGGTGCGGATGCCGGCGAAGCTCTCCTTGGCGACCTCGACGGCCTTCTCCATCTTCTCCTCGGCCTCGAACAAGGTCTCGTCGATCACGGCGGGCATCTCCTTCGGTTCGCGTCGCGGGCGCGGCGCTGCGGGTCCAGTCTGTCAAAGGCCCGGGAGCACCGGGCCGGGGTCGGTCAGCCGGCGTGGACGAGGGTGCCGATCGGCTCGCCACGCAGGGCGCGCGTCACGTTGCCGTCACCCTCCATGCCGAAGACGACCATCGGGAGGCGGTTGTCCATGCAGAGGCTGAAGGCCGCCGCGTCGACGACCCGCAGGCCGGTGCGCAGCGCCTCGGCGAAGGTGACCTGGTCGAGCTTGCGCGCGTCCGGGTTCTCGCGGGGGTCGCTGTCGTAGACGCCGTCGACGCCGTTCTTGCTCATGAGGACCGCGTCGCACTGGCACTCGAGGGCGCGCTGGGCGCTGACGGTGTCGGTGGAGAAGTACGGCATGCCGGCGCCGGCGCCGAAGATGACGACCCGGCCCTTCTCGAGGTGGCGGATCGCGCGGCGCGGGATGTAGGGCTCGGCGACCTGGCCCATCGTGATGGCGCTCTGGACGCGCGTGTCGACCCCCTCCTTCTCGAGGAAGTCCTGGAGCGCGAGGCAGTTCATCACGGTGCCGAGCATGCCGATGTAGTCGGCGCGGGCGCGGTCCATCCCCTTCTGCTGCAGCTCGGCGCCGCGGAAGAAGTTGCCGCCGCCGACGACGATCGCGACCTCGATGCCCTCGCGGACGGCCGCCGCGATCTGGCGGGCCACGCCGCGGACCACGTCGGGGTCGACGCCGACCTGGCCGCCACCGAACACCTCGCCGGAGAGCTTGAGGAGGACCCGACGGCTGCGGGTCGCGGCAGGGGCCTCGGCCGGGGCCGGAGCCTCGGCGGTGGCGGACGTGGTCACGTGGCCTCCTCGGGCGGGTTCACGGCGGTCGCCCGATCCTGTCACACCGGGTGGCCCCCGGCCCAACCGGGAAACCCGCCGGTAACCACCACCTGCGACGATGGCGCCGTGGACGACGAGCGCGAGGTGCTGACCTGGGAACGCTTCGACGAGGCCGTGTGGTCGCTCGCCGAGGAGATCGCCGCCGAGGGGGTGCCCGACATGGTCCTCTCGATCGCCCGGGGCGGCCTCATCGTCGGCGGCGCGCTCGGCTACGCCCTCGGGGTGAAGAACACGTACACGATGAACGTCGAGTTCTACACCGGTGTCGACGAGCGGCTCGAGGTGCCGCGGATCCTGCCCCCCGCCCCCGACTTCGTCGACCTGCACGACGCCACCGTGCTCGTCGCCGACGACGTGGCCGACACCGGGCTCACCCTGGCCTCGGTGCAGGAGTTCTGCGCCGGCAAGGTCGGGCGCGTGCGCACGGCGGTCATCTACGCCAAGCCGCGCTCGGTCGTCGTCCCCGACCACGCGTGGGGCCGGACCGACCGGTGGATCACCTTCCCGTGGAGCGACCGCCCGCCGGTCACCGGCCACGGCGTGCGGGACGCCTGAGCCGTGTGGCCCGTCACCGCCTCGCGGACCGTCTACGCCAACCCCTGGATCGAGGTCGTCGAGGACGACGTCGTGCGGCCCGACGGGTCGGCGGGTATCTACGGCGTGGTCCGGCTGCGCCAGCCGGCGGTCTTCGTCGTCGCCCTGACCGACGCCGACGAGGTCGTCCTCGTGACCGTCGACCGGCACACCACCGGGCCCTCGGTCGAGGTCCCGGCGGGCGGCTCCGACGGGCCCGACACCCTCGCCGGGGCGCGGCGCGAGCTCGCCGAGGAGACCGGGCTGCGGGCCGAGCACTGGCGCGAGGTGGGGCGGATGGACGCGCTCAACGGGATCTGCCTCGCCCCGGAGGTCGTCTACCTCGCGACCGGCCTCTCCCCCGTCGCGCCGTCGGACGGCGCTGACGGCGCGCGCGACGAGGCCGCGGAGCAGGAGGCCGAGGGCATCAGCGCGGTGCGGACCGTGCCGTGGCCCGAGGTGATGGCGATGGTCGCCGACGGGCGCATCCGCGACGGCGAGACGGTGGCGGCGCTGATGTTCGCGGCGCTCGCCCTCGGCCGCGTGGGCTGAGGCCGGCCGGCCCGTCCTCGGGGCGACCTGCGCTCCTGCGGGTGCGGTCGCACGCGGACCTGCGCAGGTCGCGCGCAGAAGAGGGCGGGGTCAGAGGACGCCGGCGTTGCGGAGCATGAACTCCGTGTCGGTGTCGCGGCCGCCGCGCGGGTCGCGGGCCGGTTGCGTCTGCTGCGTCGTCACCATGTCCTCGGGGCGCACCCGGCAGGTCGACGTGCACCCGGCGCTCGAGGTCGTGCCGGTCGGTGTGCTGCGCTGCGTCCATGGCGGCCTCCTGCCTCCATCGTCGCACGGGGCGCCGACCGCGTCATCCCTCCGACCAGGCGGACACGCAGCACGCCGCCCCCGGGCGGACCCGGGGGCGGCGTGCGTGGAGCGCTCGGTGAGCGACCGGGTCAGGACCCGATGCGGAAGCGCGCGAAGCCGGTGGCCGACGCGCCGGCCTCGTCGAGGACCTTGGCGACGGTCTTCTTGGCGTCCTTGGCGAACGCCTGCTCGAGGAGCACCTGCTCCTTGAAGAAGCCGTTGACGCGACCCTCGACGATCTTCGGGAGGGCGGCCTCGGGCTTGCCCTCCTCCTTGGCCGTGGCCTCGGCGACGCGACGCTCGTTCTCGACCGTGGCCGGGTCGATCTCGTCACGGGTGAGGACCGTCGGCGCGAACGCGGCGACGTGCATCGCGACGTCGCGGGCGATGGAGGCGTCGCCGCCCTGCGTGGCGACGAGGACACCGATCTGCGCGGGCAGGTCGGGGCTCGTCTTGTGCAGGTAGGAGGCGACGTTCTCGCCCTCGAGGCGCGCGACCCGCTTGACCTCGATCTTCTCGCCGATGGTGGCGTTGGCGTCGTCGAGCAGCTGCTTGACCGTCGTGCCGTCCTCGAGGGTGGACTCGAGGAGCTGGTCGGCGTCCGCGGCCTTGGTGGCCACGGCCTGCGCGAGGACCTGGTCGGCCAGGGCGATGAAGCGCTCGCCCTTGGCGACGAAGTCGGTCTCGCAGAGGACCTCGACGAGGGTGCCCTCGCCACCGGTGGCCTGCGCGGTGACCAGACCGTTGGAGGTCGTGCGGCCCTCGCGCTTGGTGACGCCCTTCTGGCCCTTGACGCGGAGGATCTCCTCGGCCTTGGCCATGTCGCCGTCGGCCTCGTCGAGAGCCTTCTTGACGTCCATCATGCCGGCCGCGGTCTTCTCGCGGAGCGCCTTGATGTCAGCGGCGGTGTAGTTCGCCATGGTTTCCTGTCTCGCTCGTGGGGGTGAGGGGATGAGGTGTGGCTCAGGCCTGCTCGGCCGGAGCGGCCTCGGCGGCCGGCTCCTCCGCGGCGGGGGCGGCCTCGGCGGCCGGCTCCTCCGTGGTGGCGGCCTCGGGGGCCTCGGTCGTCTCCGTGGCCTCCGCGGCCTCGGGGGCGGTCGCGGCGGTGGTCTCGCCGGCCTCCGGCGCGACGGCCTCGGCGGCCTGGTCGGCGTCGCCCGAGAGCAGCTCGCGCTCCCACTCGGCCAGCGGCTCCTCGCCCTGGGTCTGCTCGCCCGCGGCGGCCTGGCCACCGGAGCGCGCGATGAGGCCGTCGGCGACGGCGTCGGCGATGACGCGGGTCAGGAGGGTGACCGAGCGGATGGCGTCGTCGTTGCCCGGGATCTTGTAGTCGACCTCGTCGGGGTCGCAGTTGGTGTCGAGGATCGCGATGACCGGCAGGCCGAGCTTGCGCGCCTCGTCGACCGCGAGGTGCTCCTTCTTGGTGTCGACGATCCAGACCGCGGAGGGGACCTTGGCCATCGTGCGGATGCCGCCGAGGGTCTTCTCGAGCTTGTCCTTCTCGCGCTTCATCATGAGGAGCTCCTTCTTCGTGCGGCCCGAGCCGGCCACGTCGTCGAAGTTGATCTCCTCGAGCTCCTTGAGGCGCGTGAGGCGCTTGGAGATCGTCTGGAAGTTGGTGAGCATGCCACCGAGCCAGCGGTGGTTGACGTACGGCATCCCGACGCGGGTCGCCTGCTCGGCGACCGGCTCCTGCGCCTGGCGCTTGGTGCCGACGAAGAGGATGGTGCCGCCGTGGGCGACGGTCTCGCGGACGAACTCGTACGCGTTGTTGATGTAGGTCACCGACTGCTGCAGGTCGATGATGTAGATGCCGTTGCGCTCGGTCATGATGAAGCGCTTCATCTTCGGGTTCCAGCGACGGGTCTGGTGCCCGAAGTGGACGCCGCTCTCGAGGAGCTGGCGCATGGTGACGACGGCCATCGTCGTTCTCCTTGCTGTGTGGGGGTTGTCAGTTGCGTCGGCGGGACCCGAGCCCCGAGGGGTGGACCCACCTGCCTGGCGTCCCGACGCACCCCGGGCGACCCGACCTCGTGAGGTCGCGGGCCGCCACTGCCGTGGTGCGTCCCCGGGCCGGCGGACCGGCACGGGAGGAGGACGCGCGAGATGTGGCTTCCGCGCGCGGACGCACGGAGGCCATCGGACATGCTACGGCGCGCAGGGGTCCGGCACGAAATCGGCAGGACGGCCGCCCGGGGCCGGGGTAGCGTCGCGACCTCGTGGGCCGCCTCCTCGACGTCGTCGCCCCGCCCCGGATGGGCGGGGCCTTCCGCTGGAACCTCGCGTCGTCGTGGGTCGCGCAGGTCGGGGACGGCATCGCGCTGGCCGCCGGCCCGCTGCTCGTCGCCTCGCAGACCCGCTCCCCCGTGCTCATCGCGTCGGCCGCGGTCGTCCAGAAGCTGCCCGGGCTCGTGCTCGGCCTGTACGCCGGCGCGGTCGCGGACCGCGTCGACCGCCGCCGCGTCGTCCTCGCCGCCAACGCCGGACGCATCGCCGTCCTGTTGGGGCTCGTGCTCGCCCTCCTGACCGACACGCTCTCCATCGGGCTGCTCCTCGGGCTGCTCCTGCTCGTCGGGACGGCCGAGGTCTTCGCCGACACCGGCTGGCGGGCGATCCTGCCGATGATCGTGCGCCCGGAGGACCTCGGCCTGGCCAACGCCCGCCAGATGTCGGGCTTCCTCGTCGGCGACCAGCTCATCGGGCCCGCGGTGGGGGCGGCGCTCTTCGCGCTCGGGTCGGCCGTGCCCTTCGGCGTGCACGTCCTCACGCTGGTGCTCTCGGTCGGGCTCTTCACCCGGGTGCGGCTGCCCGCCGTCGAGCGGACCGCGCCCGAGCAGCACGTGGGCCGCGACATCCTCGACGGCCTGCGGTGGATCGCGCACAACGCGCCGGTGCGCACGCTGACGCTCGTCATCCTCGTCTTCAACATCACCTGGGGCGCGCCCTGGGGGGTCCTCGTCTTCTGGGCCCAGGAGCGGCTCGGGGTCGGCGCCGTCGGCTTCGGGCTGCTGACGACCGCCACCGCCGTCGGGGGCGTCGTCGCCGTCCTGTCCTACGGTCGGCTCGAGCGCCGGGTGCCGCTCGCCCGCCTCATGAAGGCCTGCCTCGCGCTCGAGGTCCTCACCCACCTCGCCCTCGCGCTGACGACCGTGTGGGGCGTGGCCCTGGCGATCATGGTCGTCTTCGGTGGCTACGCGTTCGTCTGGGGCTCGCTGTCGTCGGCCGTGCGCCAGCGTGCGACGCCGCAGGAGTACCAGGGGCGGGTCGGGAGCGTCTACTGGGTCGGGCTCGTCGGGGGCCTGCTCGTCGGCCAGCTGCTCGGCGGCCTCATCGCCGAGCGCTTCGGGGCCGCGGCGCCGTTCTGGTTCGCCTTCGCCGGCTCCGGGCTGACCCTCGTCCTCGTCTGGCGCCAGCTGGACCACATCGCGCACGCCGACGCGACGACGCCCCCGGCCGGGGACGGCCCCGCGTAGCCTGCGGGCCATGCCCTCGATCCCCGGCCACCCCGCGCTGACCGAGTTCGGGACGACGATCTTCGCGACGATGACGCAGCTGGCCCTGGAGAAGGACGCGGTCAACCTCGGGCAGGGCTTCCCCGACACCGACGGGCCGATCGAGGTGCTCGACGCCGCCGTGGACGCCATCCGCTCCGGGCGCAACCAGTACCCGCCCGGCCCCGGCGTGCCCGAGCTGCGCGAGGCGGTCGCCGCCCACCAGCGGCGCTTCCACGGCCTCGAGGTCGACCCGGCGCGCGAGGTGCTCGTGACGGTCGGCGCGACCGAGGCCATCGCCGCCGCCGTGCTCGCGCTCGTCCGGCCTGGCGACGAGGTCGTGACGTTCGAGCCGTACTACGACAGCTACGCCGCCACCATCGCCCTCGCCGGCGGGGTGCGCCGCACGTCGCTGCTGCGCTTCCCCGACTTCGCGGTCGACGAGGCGTCGCTGCGCGCGGCGTTCTCGGACCGCACCCGCCTCGTGCTGCTCAACACGCCGCACAACCCGACGGGCAAGGTCTTCACCCGCGAGGAGCTCGAGCTCGTCGCGCGGCTCGCCGTCGAGCACGACGCGTGGGTGGTCGCCGACGAGGTGTACGAGCACCTGCTCTTCGACGGCCGGCGCCACCTGCCGATCGCGGCGCTGCCCGGGATGCGCGAGCGGACCCTGACCATCTCCTCGGGCGGCAAGACGTTCGCGACGACCGGGTGGAAGGTCGGCTGGCTCACCGGCCCGGCCGAGGCCGTCGCGGCGGCGCGGGGGGTCAAGCAGTACCTGACCTTCGTCGGGTCGGGCCCCTTCCAGCCGGCGATCGCCGCCGGGCTCGGGCTGCCGGACGAGGTGTTCACGTCGCTCGCCGCGTCGATGGAGGGCAAGCGCGACCGGCTCGTCGCGGGGCTGCGGGCCGCGGGCTTCGAGGTGCCGGTGCCCGAGGGCGGGTACTTCGTCCTCGCCGACGCCGCACCGCTCGGGGTCCGCGACGCCGAGGCCTTCTGCCTCGAGCTGCCCGACCTCGTCGGGGTCGTCGGCGTGCCGGCGTCCGCCTTCCACGACGACGCCGACGCCGCCCGCACCCTCGTCCGCTTCGCCTTCTGCAAGCGCGACGAGGTCCTCGACGAGGCCTGCCGCCGCCTCGCGGGCCTGCGCCCCGCCTGACCCCACACCCACCGGTCGTCACGCGCCGGCCGGACCGGCGTCGTCCACAGGATGCCTCCCGCCGTCGCGCTGTCCACAGATGCCTCGGCGCCCCTGGCGACGCCCTCGGGACCCGGCGACGCTCGACCCATGACGACGACCGGCGCCGTGAGCGCCCTCCTGGCGGCGACGGCCCTCGCCCTCGGTGTCGGCGCGACCGTCCACGAGCAGCCGGCCCGAGTCCCGGCCCAGGCGCCCGCCCCGGCTGCTGTCGGGTCCGCGGTCGCGCGGACGTCCGACGGTGCAGGTGACGTCGTCCACGCCGGACCCCTGCCACGGTCCTCGCGAGCGTCTCCGCTGCAGACGCCCGTGCCGACCACACAGGAGATGGGCAAACGCATGGCCCGCTGGCGGTGGCCGGCCACGCCCCGGCCGCGGGTGATGCGTCCCTTCGTCCGCCCGGCCTCGACCTACGGCCCGGGGCACCGCGGGCTGGACCTCGGGCTCGACGCGGGAGCGCGCGTGCTCGCCGTCGAGGACGGCCGGGTGACGCACGTCGGTGTCGTCGCCGGGCGTGGCACCGTCACCCTGCGCCACCACGACGGGCTCGAGAGCACGTACGAGCCGGTCGTCGCGCAGGTGCGCACGGGTCAGGAGGTGGCGGTCGGCGAGGTGATCGGCCGGGTCGCACCGAGCACGAGCCACTGCGGAGGCGCCGCGTGTCTGCACCTCGGTGCCCGTCGTGACCGCGACTACCTCGACCCCCTGCCGCTGCTCGGCGGCGACGGCCACGTCCGCCTGCTCCCGCTCGGAGCGGTCGGCGTCAGCTCCGGACGAGAGGTGGCGCCACGCCGACGCCCGCGGCGCCGGCGACGGGCGCCGGTCGGGGACCGGCCGGAGGTCCCGCGGACGGGCTCGCGGGGCGTGACAGCCACCAGGTGGCCGCGAGGACCACGACGACGAGGAGCGCGAGCAGGACGAGCCGGCCCCGGGTGACCAGAGCGCGCGGGCTGCCGTGCGCCGCCTGCCGCGCATCCGCACGAGTGGTCGAGGGCGCGACCGCCCCGGTGGTCGACGTGGCGTCGGTCCGCGTCGTCGAGGTGCCGGGGTCGGCCGGTCCTCGTCCACGGCGCCCGGGCCAGCGCGGCCCTCGGGAACGGTCGTGCCGGTCGCTGCGACGGGCCACGGCGGGCGGCCCGTCGGGGTGGTCCTCCAGGCGGCGGGGCTCGCCGTCCGGCGACGGAGAGGGCGATGGCGCAGGCGCAAAGCCCGTCGTCGGCGCCGGGGCCTGCGTCGGGTCGGGCACCTGCCCGTGGGTCGCGACGGGGTCACCACCGTCGAGCGGCGACTCGTCCCACCAGGACCGCCGGGGGGGCGCGGGCACCGCGTCGCCGTCGGGTGGACCCGGCTCGTCGGAGGCAGGCAGGGTGGGCGTCGCCGGCGCGGTGTCCGGCTCCGGGGCGATGGATACCGGTGGCGGCTCCTCCACCGGAGCGGTCTCGTCCCACCAGCCACCGGCCGGGATGGTCGGCACGGCCGTCAGGTGGGCGGTGCGCCCGGACCCGGACGACGGGGCGTCGGGCGACGGGGTCCCGGGCTGAGCGGCCCGGGGGTGGGCGGTCGAGGAGTCGGCGATCGGCGAGGACGGGGCGACGGGCACGGGTCGACCCGTGTCACCGTCGCTCTCGGAGGCTGCCGTGACCGACCCGGCCACAGGGCCCGGCTCGACGGCGGCGAACCACGCTGGACGCGGCGCCCGCGAGCTCGACCACGCGCCGTCGGCGTCCGGGTCGCGGGTCGGGTGACCGACGCCCGGGTAGGCCGGTGGTTCCGGGAGGGCGTGCCACGGCATCGAGCCGAGGTCCAGCCCCAGCCGGGTGTCGACCGCCCGCAGGTGCGCGCCCCGAGCCGCGACGACCGCCGCCGTTCCCGCGGCGAGGGCGTGGGGGGTCGGCTCGGCGCTCTCCGGCTGCGAGTCGTGCGCGGCGGAGTCCGCGGCGGGAACAACGGGCTCCCCGGCCGGCAGCGGGTCGTGCGCGGCGGGAACGACGGGCTCCCCGGCCGGCAGCGGGTCGTGCGCGGCGGGAACGACGGGCTCCCCGGCCGGCAGCGGGTCGTGCGCGGCGGGAACGACGGGCTCCTCGACCGGCAGCGGGTCGTGCGCGGCGGGAACGACGGGCTCCCCGGCCGGCAGCGGGTCGTGCGCGGCGGGAACGACGGGCTTCCCGGCCGGCTGCGGGTCGTGCCCGGCGGAGTCCGCGACGGGAAAGATGGACTCCTCGACCGGCAGCGGGTCGTGCGCGGCGGGCACGACGGTCTCCCCGAGCGGTTGCTGCTCGACCTCGGGGGCAGCCACCTCGACCGCTGCCGGGGGGTCGACGAAGACGGGTCCCGGGGTCACGACCCCGGACGCGGGAGTGTCGACCTGCGGCTCGTCGGGCACCGGGTCGGGCCCGGTCGACGGCCGCTGCACGGGCCCGGAGTCGACGGGAGCGGGGGCGAGCGGGACGACGCCGGCCGTCGGTGGGGGCGAGACGTCGGCCGGGGCGGGCGCGACCGTGACCTCAGGGGACGCTGACGGGACGGAGCCGGCCGGCGGGCCCGGGGCGTCGCCGGCTCGCGCGGTGGGGGTCGGGTGCTGGCGCGGGAACGGTGTGCCGCTCTCGTGGTCCTTGCGCCACGCGCGGCGCGCGAGCCGGCCGCGCCGGTCTCCGTGCGGGGCCGCGGCGGACTCCTCGGCGACGATCTCGGCCACGATCTCGGCGTGGTTCTTGGGCTCGACGTAGAGGCGGCGGACCTCGGAGACCCATTCCGAGTAGCCGTTGCCGTGGGGGTCCCCCTGCCGGTCAGGCACGGGGGTGCGCCTGGGCGAAGGACCGCCTGAGGCGGTCGACCGAGACGTGGGTGTAGATCTGGGTCGTCGCGAGCGAGGCGTGGCCGAGCAGCTCCTGGACCATCCGCAGGTCCGCGCCGCCCTCGAGGAGGTGGGTGGCGGCGCTGTGGCGCAGGCCGTGCGGGCCCAGGTCGGGGGCGTCGGGGACGTGCGCGAGCAGCCGGTGGACGGCCTCGCGCACCTGCCGGGGGTCGACCCGCCGGCCGCGCCGGCCGAGGAGGAGAGCGGGACCGCTGTGCTCCGTCGCGAGCCGCGGCCGCCCCCGCTCGAGCCAGTCGGTGACGGCATCGCCGGCGGGTGCGCCGAACGGGACGCGCCGCTCCTTGTCGCCCTTGCCGACGACGCGGGCGACCCCGGCGCCGAGGTCGACGTCGTCGACGTCGAGACCGGTCAGCTCGCCGACGCGGATCCCGGTCGCGTAGAGCATCTCGAGGGCGGCCCGGTCGCGCAGGTGGACGGGGTCGTCGTCGTCGGCCGCCGTGGCCGCCACGGTGAGCAGGGCGTCCGCGGAGCGCTGGGTGAGCACGGGCGGCAGCGTGCGGTGGCGCCGCGGGGCCGCGAGCCGCAGCGAGGGATCCTGCTCCACCCGGCCGGTGCGCTCGCACCAGCGGAAGAAGGTGCGCAGCGAGGCCGACGTGCGGGCGACCGTGGAGCGAGCGCCGCCCGAGCGGGCGACGGTGCCGAGCCAGCCACGCAGGTCCGCGAGCGTGACGTCCCGCAGGCCCTCGGCGTCCTCCACCCCGGCGGCGGCCAGGAACGCCGCGACGTCGCGCGTGTAGGCGCGCACGGTGTTCTCGGAGCGGCCGCGCTCGGCACGCAGATGACGTTCGAACGCTGACAGCACCTCTGGCTCAGGGGCGGTCACTCCCTCACGGTGTCATCGGCCCTCCCCTGATGCAACGGGAACCGCCGCAACATCATCCGTTCGTCCACGCACGCTCCCGCCCCCGCCGTTCCCCGTCACGACCGGCCGGCGGGGCGGCCTTACGCCAGCGCCCGTCGGACTGCTCGAGCAGACCCAGCACCTCGAGGACCGCGAGCGCCGCGGGCAGCCGCGCGGGGTCGGTGCCGGAGGCCGCCGCGAGGCGTTCCGGCGGGAACCACCGGCGGACGGGGGCGGCCGCCCACACGGCGTACTCGGTGGGGTCGAGCGCGTCGGACGGCAGCGCCTCGGGCCGCCGCGCGGGACCGAGCCCCTCCCCGATCCGCCCGGCGAGCTCGACGACGTCCGCGACGTCGGTCACGAGGACCGCGTCGGTCTCGCGGACCAGCTCGTGGCACCCGGCGGACGTCGTGCTCGTGACCGGCCCCGGCACGGCGCCGACCGGCAGGAGGTGGTCGCGGGCCTCCCGCGCCGTCGACAGCGACCCGGAGCGCAGCCCGGCCTCGACGACGACCGTCGCGCGGGCCAGGACCGCGATGAGCCGGTTGCGGGCGAGGAAGCGGCCGCGCAGCGGCTCGGCGCCCGGGGGGACCTCGCCGACGACGGCTCCGGTGGCCGCCACCGCCCGGATGAGCCGCTCGTGCGCCCGGGGGTAGGCCCGGTCGAGGCCGCACGCGAGCACGGCGACGGTCGCGCCGTCGGCGGCGAGCGCACCACGGTGGGCGGCCGCGTCGATGCCGAAGGCGGCCCCGCTGACGACCGTCCACCCGCGCTCGGCCAGGCCCTCGCCGAGCTCGGCGGCCACGCGCAGCCCGTACTCGCTCGCGGCGCGCGACCCGACGACGGCCACCGACCGCTCGGTCAGGGCGGCGACGTCGGTGCCGCTGCGGACGTAGAGGCAGTACGGCGGCGCCGAGAGCCGGTCCAGCTGCGTCGGCCACTCGGCGTCCCCGGGGACCAGGACCCGCAGCCCCGCCGCGCGCACCGCCGCCGCGAGCGCCTCGAGGTCGAGCCCGGGCACCCGGACGTAGACCTCACCGGCGCCCGCGGCCCGACGCTCGCGGATCGCGGCGAGCGCGGCGACGCCGCCCTCGTCGGCGACGACCCGGAGCGTGGGTCCGTGCTTCGGCTCGACGAGGTAGGAGAGCGCGACCCGGGCCCAGCGCTCGTCGCGCTCGAGGGCGCTCCGCCCGCCGCTCACGCCGCCGTCCCCTCGCTCTGGCGCAGCTGCAGCCCGGTCGTCACGTCCTCGCGACCCGGCACGGTGCGCCCGCCGAGGTCGGCGGAGGACCAGGCGACCCGCAGCACCCGGTCGTAGCCGCGCAGGCTGAGCGCGCCGGTGTCGAGGGCGCGGTCGATGACGGCGGTGACTCCGGGCGCGAGCCGGTAGGGCGGTCGGCGCAGGACGTGCCCGGGGACCAGCCCGTTGACCGCCCACCCACCGGCGGACCAGCGCTCGGCCTGCGCGCCGCGGGCCGCGAGGACCCGGGCGGCCACGACCGCGCTCGACTCGCCGACCTCGTCGCCGAAGGCCGCCCGCCGCACGGGCGGGACGCGGACGCGCAGGTCGACCCGGTCGAGCAGCGGGCCGGACAGGCGACCGGCGTAGGAGCGCAGGTCCAGTGCGCTGCACCGGCACTCGGCCCCCTTGCCGTAGGCCATCCCGCACGCGCAGGGGTTGGCGGCGAGCACGAGGAGGAAGCGCGCCGGGTAGCGCACGAGCGCCTTGGACCGGGCGATGACGACCTCCCCGCTCTCGAGGGGCTGGCGCAGGGTCTGGAGCACGGTGGAACGGAACTCCGGCGCCTCGTCGAGGAAGAGGACGCCGTGGTGGGCCCGCGAGACCGCGCCGGGCAGGACGACGCCGGACCCGCCACCGGCGAGCGCGGCGACCGAGGTGCTGTGGTGCGGTGCGACGAAGGGCGGCGTGCGGTCGAGGCGGCCCACCTCCCCGACGGGCGCGACGAGCGAGCGGACGGCGTGCACCTCGAGCGCCTCCTCACGACCCAGCCGGGGCAGGACGGTGACGAGCCGCTCGGCGAGCATCGTCTTGCCTACGCCCGGCGGCCCCGTCATGAGGAGGTGGTGGCCGCCGGTGGCGGCGAGCTCGAGTGCCGTGCGGGCCTCGGGCTGCCCCACGACGTCGCCGAGGTCGAGCCGGCGGCGGGGCTCGTCCTCGACGTGGGGCCGACGGGCGGCGACCGGCAGGCCGCCCGGGGCCGGCTCACGGTACCAACGCACGACTTCCTCGAGGGTGCGGGCGCCGTGGACGACGAGCCGGTCGACGAGCTGGGCCTCGGCGACGTTCTCGTCCGGGACGACGACGTGCCGCACGCCCTGGCGCGCGGCCTCGAGGAGCGCCGGCAGCACCCCGCGCACGCCGCGCAGCCGCCCGTCGAGGGAGAGCTCGCCGAGGTGGACGACCGGCTCGACCGGCTCGCGGGGCAGGACGCCGGCGGCCGCGAGGACGGCGACGGCGATGCCGAGGTCGAACGCGGAGCCGCGCTTGGGCACCGACGCCGGCGAGAGGTTGACCGTGACCCGGTGCGGTGGGACGGGCACGCCGGCCGTCGCGGCGGCCGCACGGACCCGGTCGGGCGCCTGCGCGCACGCGGTGTCGGGCAGGCCTCCCACCGAGAAGCCGGGCAGCCCCGCCGCGATGTGCGCCTCGACGTCGACGAGCGTGCCGTCGAGCCCGGCGAGGGCGACCGCCCGGGTGCGCCCGAGCCCGAAGGTCATGACCCCACCCCCTCGACGTGCCGCACCTGCGGCGCCTGCCCCGGGCGGCAGAGCACGCCGACGACGTCGATGCGCACCCGCGCCGCGCCGGGGTGGGCCCGGGCGTAGACGGCGGCGAGGCGGCGCAGGCGCAGCGCCTTGGCCACCGTCACCGCCTCGACCGGATCGCCGAACCCGGTGCCGCGCCTCGTCTTGACCTCGCAGATGACGAGGCACCGCCCGTCCAGCGCCACGAGGTCGACCTCGCCGTGCTCGCACCGCCAGTTGCGCTCGAGCACGCGCATCCCCCGCTCCTCGAGGTAGCGCGCGGCGAGGTCCTCCCCGTAGCGGCCGAGCCGTCGGCGGGGGTCGGGTGGTGGGTCGGGCGGGGCGCCGGTCGGTGTCGTCGTCATGGAGCCAGCCAAGCCGCGCGGCCGAGGCGCCGACAGGGGGCGCGGCGCATCTGTGGACGACGGGCGTCCGGGCGCTCGCCTGTGGACGACGACCCGGCCCCGCCGTCCGGACGGGCGCCCCGCGGCGGCGGCCGTGCCAGCATCGATGACGACCCCGCCCGCCCGACCGCAGGAGCACCCCCGTGACCACCTACCGCGTCGTCGACCCCGCGACCGACGAGCTCGTCGCCGAGCACCCCACGGCCACCGACGCCGAGGTCGAGGCCGCCCTCGCCCGTTCGCACGCCGCCCAGCGCGTCTGGCGGGCGGTTCCGGTGGAGGAGCGCGCGGCGGTCGTGCGCCGGGCCGGCGAGCTCTTCGCCGAACGCCGCGACGAGCTCGCGGCCCTCGTCACGCGCGAGATGGGCAAGCGCACCGGCGAGGCGAAGGGCGAGCTCGGCCTGGTCGCGGACATCTGCGCCTACTACGCCGAGGACGGCCCGGGGATGCTCGCCGACGAGCCGCTCAGCCCCCGCCGGGGCGGCCGGGCGCACCTGCGGCACGAGCCGGTCGGGCCGCTGCTCGGGGTCATGCCGTGGAACTTCCCCTACTACCAATCGGTCCGCTTCGCCGCCCCGAACCTCCTCGCGGGCAACACGATCCTGCTCAAGCCAGCCCCGCAGTGCCCTGCCTCGGCCCTGGCCGCGGCGCAGGTGTGGCACGACGCGGGCCTGCCCGACGGCTGCTACGAGGTGCTGCTGGCCACCGACGAGCAGGTGGCCGACGTCGTCGCCGACCCGCGGGTCGCCGGGGTCTCGGTCACCGGCAGCGAGCGCGCCGGCTCGGCCGTCGCCGCGCAGGCCGGGCGCCACCTCAAGAAGGTCGTCCTCGAGCTCGGCGGGTCCGACGCCTTCGTCGTCCTCGCCGACGCCGACCTCGACCGGGCGGTCAAGCACGCCGTGATGGGCCGGATGCAGAACTGCGGCCAGGCCTGCAACGCCGCCAAGCGGATGATCGTCGTCGACGCCGTCCACGACGCGTTCCTCGAGCGGTTCGCCGCGGCCGTCGGCGCCCTGCGCCCGGGCGACCCCACCGACCCCGCGACGACGCTGGCGCCGATGTCCTCCGAGGCCGCCGCCGCCGGCCTCGTCGCGCAGGTGCAGGACGCCCTCGACCGCGGTGCCACCGCCGTCGTCGGCGGCGCCGAGCGGCCCGACCGCCCCGGCGCGTGGGTGACCCCGACCGTCCTCACCGGTGTCGTGCCGGGGATGCGCGCCCACGACGAGGAGCTCTTCGGGCCGGTCGCGGTCGTGCACCGCGTCGCCGACGCCGACGCCGCCGTCGAGCTGGCCAACGCCTCGCCGTTCGGCCTCGGGGGCGCGGTCTTCGGCACCGACCCCGACGCGGTCGCCGACGTCGTCGCCCGCCTGGAGACCGGGATGGTGTGGGTCAACTCGATGCAGGGCTCGATGGCCGACCTGCCCTTCGGCGGCACCAAGCGCTCCGGCGTCGGCCGCGAGCTCGGGACCCTCGGCATCCGCGAGTTCGTCAACACCAAGCTCGTCCACGAGCCCGGCGCCCGCTGAGCGCCGGAGGGAGGCGGCCTAGAACTCGCCCTTCGGCATCTCGAGCTCGGACTTCGCGAGCTCCTCGACGTTGACGTCCTTGAAGGTGACGACCCGGACGGTCTTCGCGAAGCGCGCCGGCCGGTAGATGTCCCAGACCCACGCGTCGTGCATCGTCACGTCGAAGAAGACCTCCCCGCCGTCCGAGCGCACCTTCACGTCGACGCTGTTGCACAGGTAGAAGCGCCGCTCGGTCTCGACGACGTGGCTGAACAGCCCGACGACGTCGCGGTACTCGCGGTAGAGCGCGAGCTCCGCCTCGCTCTCGTACTTCTCGAGGTCCTCCGAGCTCATCGCTCCCCCACGCTCGTCAGGTCGGTGCCGGTCACCGGGCCATCATCGTCCATCGTGCCGGGCAGCCGCCACGAGCGTCGGTGCCACACCGACGGGCCGTGCGTGCGCAGCGCGTCGAGGTGGTCCGGCGCGGCGTAGCCCTTGTTGCCGACCCAGCCGTAGGCGGCGTGCTCGCCGTCGTCGGCGCCGAGCTCGACCATGATGCGGTCGCGGGTCACCTTCGCGAGGACCGAGGCCGCCGCGACCGACGAGCAGCGCAGGTCGGCCTTGACCATCGTCGTCACCGGCGGCGTCACGGCGGGCTCGTCGTGGCCGAACGCGAAGAGGCCGACGTCCTCGGGCGCCGTCAGCCAGTCGTGGTTGCCGTCGAGGATGACGAGGTCGGGGCGCACCCCGCACTGCGCGAGCGCCCGGGTGCCGGCCAGCCGCAGCGCCGCGATGATGCCGACCTCGTCGATCTCGGCCGCGCTGGCGTGGCCGACGGCGTGGCAGAGGGCCCAGCGCTCGATGCGCGGGACCATCGCCTCGCGCGCGTGCGGCTGGAGCAGCTTGGAGTCGCGCACGCCCTGCGGTGCGCTGCGGCAGGTCTCGTCGATGACGACGACCCCGACGGTGACGGGGCCGGCGAGCGCGCCGCGGCCGACCTCGTCCATCCCGGCGAGGACGCGGTGCCCCTCGCGCTGCAGCGCCCGTTCGACGCGCAGGCTGGGCTTCTTCGAGGTGGGCGCGGGGCTCACGAGCCGGGCGTGCGGGCGGGGACGCCCGAGAAGGTCTGCGGGAAGTCCGAGAGCCAGTCCAGGCGCGAGAAGGGCCAGACGACGCCGACCGCGCGGCCGGTGATCCGGCTGATCGGCACCGAGCCGTCGCTGCCGTCGCCGGACTCGTCGTGGTAGCGCGAGTCCTCGCTGTCGGAGCGGTGGTCGCCCATGACCCAGACGTGGCCGGCGGGCACGGTGATGTCGAAGGTGATCGAGCTCGCGACGTCGCCGGCCTTGAGGTAGGGCTCGTCGACGGCCTTGCCGTTGATGCTCAGCTGCCGCTGGTCCGTGCAGCACACGACCCGGTCGCCGGGCAGGCCGATGACCCGCTTGATGAGGTGGTCCTCGGACTCGCTCGGGAGCAGCCCGACGAAGACGAGGGCGTCGTGGATCGTGCCCGAGACCCCGGTGCGCGGGGTCGGCGGGACCTCGCCGAGCCAGCCGCCCGGGTCCTCGAAGACGACGACGTCGCCCCGCTTCAGGTCGAACGGGCCGGGGGTCAGCTTGGAGACGACGACCCGGTCACCGACGAGGAGGGTGTCCTCCATCGAGCCGGAGGGGATGAAGAAGGCCTGGAGCAGCCACGTCTTGACGACGAACGAGAGCACCATCGCCATGACGAGGACGAGGGCGACCTCCTTGACGGCCGCGCCGACGACGCCCACCGGCGAGCGGTGCCGCTCGGGCTGCGGGGTGGGCGGCACCGGGCCCTCGCCGCGCGTGGTCTCCGGCGCGGTCACGGGAGCCCCGGCGCGGGGATCGTGCCGACGGAGCCCATCCGGTCCAGCGGCCAGAACCGCCAGAGCACGGTGCCGACGACGTCGGCCCGGGTCGCGGCGGCCTCGGTCGAGGACTCGAGGTGCAGCGCCCCGCCCTCGTCGACGAGGCCGGTCTCACCGGCGTCGACGTGGTGGTCGGTCTTGAGGACGAGCACACGGTCTCCTGGCTCGAGGACGGGGGCGTAGCCGGCGGTCGGCACGTGGTAGCTCTCGAGGAGCAGACCGCGCACGAGGGCCCCGGCGAGGACGGCGATGACGAGGACGACGAGCGCCCCGGGACGCCACGACCCGGTGCGCGCCGTGGCGGGCACCGGGTCGGTGGCGGTCGGGGCAGTCACTCGCCCGAGGGTAGTCCTCGAGGATGTGAGCCGCGCCCGGGTGGTCGGCTCGCCTCTCAGGCGTTGGCCGGGGTGTCGCGCTTCTCGCGGATCTTGGCGGCCTTGCCGCGCAGCTCGCGCAGGTAGTACAGCTTCGCGCGGCGGACGTCACCGCGGGTGACGACCTCGATCTTGTCGATGATCGGGGTGTGGAGCGGGAAGGTCCGCTCGACGCCGACACCGAAGGAGACCTTGCGGACGGTGAAGGTCTCGCCGACGCCGCCGCCGTGGCGACGGATGACGACGCCCTTGTAGACCTGGATGCGCGAGCGGGTGCCCTCGACGACCTTCACGTGGACGTTGACCGTGTCACCGGCGCGGAAGTCCGGGATGTCGGTCTTGAGCGACGCGCGGTCGAGCTCGTCGAAACGCTGCATGGTGGATCCGTTCTCGCGGGCTGCCACAGGTCATCCGCGTGCTGTCGGTGATGCTTCTCGCTGACGGGTGCGCCACCACCCGGCCGCATGCCGCTGGTCGGACCGGGGTCCGGGGCACTCCCCCTGTGGCGGGGGCCTTCGGTGTGGGGTGGCGCAGCGGTCCAGTCTGCCAGAGGGCGAGGGGTCCGGAGAAATCGGCGGGGCCCCGCGGCCCTAGGCTTCCGGGGGTGACGATCGACCCCGGCCTGCCCGTCGCCCTCGCCGTCGTCCTGCTCCTCGCCGTGACGGTCGGCGGGTACGTCCTCGGGCGGCTGCCGCGCCCGGCCTCCCCCGTGCTCGCGATGGCCCGCGCGATCGGCCAGCTCGGGGTCGCGGCGCTCGTCATCACCGCCGTCGTGCGCTCGCTCGCGCTCTCGGTCGTCCTGCTCTGCGTGATGTTCACGATCGCCGTCGTCACGACCGTGCGGCGGGTCGAGGCCACCCGGGCCTGGCCGTGGGCGACCGTGGCGATGCTCGCCGGCCTGCTGCCGGTGGTGCTCGTCGTCCTCGTGACCCGGACCGTCCCGCCGACGGGCCTGGCGCTCGTGCCGGTCGTCGGCATCATCGCGGGCAACACGATGAACGGGCACACCCTCACCTGCCGGCGGGCCTTCGCCGCGCTGCGCGAGGAGCACGGACAGTACGAGGCGGCGCTCTCGCTCGGGCTGACGCGGGCCCAGGCGGTCGAGGAGGTCGTGCACCGCCGGGTGCCGGAGGCGCTCGTGCCCGGGCTCGACCAGGTGCGCACGGCCGGGGTCGTCACCCTGCCGGGCGCGTTCATCGGCGTCCTGCTCGGCGGGGGCACCCCGGCGCAGGCGGCCGCGGCGCAGGTGCTCGTCCTCGTCGGCATCATGGCGGCGCAGACCGTGACGGCGGTCGTGGCCGAGCGGCTCATCGGGAAGGCGCTGCTGCTGCCCGACGACCTGCGGGCGTCGCTGCGCCCCTGACGGGTCAGCGGGTGCGCGGGCGGCGCTTGGTGAGGTCGACCGTGCCGGGGAAGGACCCCTCGCCCGGCAGGAGCCGGTAGCCCGCCCGCTTGTAGCGCCGGATGTTCGCCTCGCTCACCCGGCCGGTGTTGATCCAGTACGTCGAGACCGACTCCGGCGCACCGGCTTCGGCGAGCGCGAGCAGGTCGCGGCCGAGGCCACGGCCCTGGAGGTCCGGCGCGACCATGAGGCGCCCGGTCTCCCACACGGACTCCTCGCCCGGACGCACCCGGCCGCGGACCGACCCGACGAGCCGGCCGGCGCCGTCCGCGCCCACCGGGACGCGCGCGGCCCAGGTCGTCCACTCGCGCAGGCCGCGGGCGACGTCCTCGAGGTCCTCCTCGAGCGGCGGGATGTGCCAGGACCCCGAGATGCGCCCCTCCTGCATCCAGCAGGCGCGCTGGAGGACGAGGAGCTCGGGGGCGTCGGCGGGGACGGCCGGGCGCACGTCCAGCCCGTCGAGACCGCCGACGGCGGCGGCCGCCGCGGCGAGGTCCGGGCGGCGCGCGACGGTGCGGGCCACCCGCTGCTCGTGGCGCCAGCGGGCGATGGCCGCGTGGTCGCCGGAGAGCAGGACGGGCGGCACCGCGCGGGCGACCTCGCCGTCCTGCCAGAGCGCCGGCCGCGTGTAGACGGGGTACTCGAGCAGGCCGCCCTCGTGCGACTCCTCGACGAGGGACTCGGCGTTGCCGACGACCCCCGGCAGCAGCCGCGCGACGGCCTCGACGACGGCGAGCACCGCGACCTCTCCCCCGTTGAGCACGTAGTCGCCGAGCGAGACGACGGTGACGGGCATCCGCTGCGCCGCGTGCTCGTAGACGCGCTCGTCGAGCCCCTCGTAGCGCCCGCACGCGAAGGCGAGCCAGGGCTGCGCCGCGAGCTCGTGGGCCATCGCCTGGGTGAAGGGGACGCCGCCCGGGCCGGGCACGAGCAGGTGCGGCACGGGCGCCGCCTGCGTGGCCCCGGCGGCCACGACGTGCTCGAGCGCCCCGGCCCACGGCTCGGGCTTCATGACCATCCCGGCGCCGCCGCCGAACGGGCTGTCGTCGACGGTGCGGTGCCGGTCGAGGGCGAAGTCGCGCAGGTCGTGGACGTGCAGGTCGAGCAGGCCGTCGCGGCGCGCCTTCCCGATGAGCGAGAGGTCGAGCGGCGCGAGGTACTCGGGGAAGATCGAGACGACGTCGAGGCGCACCGGCTCAGTCCTCGAGGTCGAAGAGGCCACCCGGGGCGTCGACGACGACGCGGCCGCCCGCGACGTCGACCTCGGGCACGAGGGCCGCGACGAACGGCACCTCGCCCGTGCGGCCGTCGGTGAGCCGCACCGCGAGCCGGTCCTGGGCCGCGCCGATGACCAGGCCGGTCACCTCGCCGATCCGGTCGCCGGCGGGCGTGTGGACGGCGAGCCCGACGAGCTGGGCCTCGCTGAAGAGGTCCTCGTCGCCCTCGTCGGCGACCTCCGGGGCGTCGCCGGCGAGCACGAGCCGGGTACCGCGCAGGCCCTCGGCGCCGGTGCGGTCCGGCACGCCCTCGAAGGCCACGAGCCAGATGCCGTTGTGCACCCGGGTCGAGCGCACGGTGAGGACGCGGGGCACGCCGGAGCCCGGGTCCGCCTCGGTGTCGAGCACGGCGCCGACGGCCAGCCGCAGCTCGGGCTCGTCGGTGTGCAGGCGGACGGTGACCTCGCCGCGCAGGCCGTGCGGCCGGCCGATCCGGGCGATGACGGTGGACTCGCTCACGAGGACATCCTCTCGGGGGACGGGGGGAACGACGGACGGCGGGGCGCCCCGGTGTGGGGCGCCCCGCCGTCACGGGTGACGCGGGTCAGCGGACCCGGTCGGTGTCGACGATGTCGATGCGGACCGGCTTGCCGCCGGCGAGCGCCCCGAGCACGGTGCGCAGCGCGCTGGCGGTGCGGCCGGAGCGACCGATGACGCGACCGAGGTCGTCGGGGTGCACGCGCACCTCGAGGACCTCGCCACGACGCAGGTCACGACGACGGACCTGCACCTCGTCCTTGTGGTCGACGATGCCGGTCACGAGGTGCTCGAGAGCCTCCTCGAGCACGGTCAGGCCTTGGCGGCGTCGGCGTCGGCGTCCGTGGACTCCGCCGCGGCGGCGCTGCCGTCGGTGTCGGCGGCGACGGGCGCCTCCTCGGCCTTCTTGGCGGCCTTCTTGCGCGGGGTGGTGGCGGCGCTGCCGTCGGCGTCGGCCTTGCCCGCGGCGGCGAGGGCCGCCTCGTAGAGGTCCTTCTTGGGCGTCTTCGGCTCGGCGACCTTGAGGGTGCCGTTCTTGTAGTGCCCGAGGAGCGCGGCGACGGCCTCGGTCGGCTGGGCGCCCTGGGCGACCCAGTAGTCCGCGCGCTCCATGTCGATCTCGATGAGCGACGGCTCCTGGTTGGGGTCGTACTTGCCGATCTCCTCGATCGCCCGGCCGTCGCGCTTGGTGCGCGAGTCCATGACGACGACACGGTAGATGGCGGTACGGATCTTGCCCATCCGCTTGAGACGAATCTTGACGGCCACGGTGGTGGTCCCACTTTCGGTTCGTGGACGCGGCGAGACCGCACGGTCTTCGTGCGGGGAGCCGACGCCCGATGTGTAGGCGTCCGGTCCAGGGCCACACGAGAGGGGCGGGCCCGGACGGGTACAGCGGTCCAGTCTGCCAGAGGGCGCGCCCCCGACCGAATCGGCCGCGGTCAGCGGCTCTCCCAGGCGTCCGGCAGCTCGGCCATCGCCCGGACGTGGTCGGGCAGCCGGCCCTCGAGCACCTGCTCGAGGGTCGTCTCGTCGAGGACGCGCCGCAGCGCTGCCCGGGCCGCGACCCAGACCGTGGCGAGGTGCTCGGCGGAGCCGGTGTAGTGCGTCTCGTGGGGACGCTGTCCGCGTACCTCGGCGAGCGGGCCGTCGACGGCCCGCAGCACCTCCCCCATCGTCACCTCCGCCGGTGGGCGCGCGAGGAGGTAGCCCCCACCGCTCCCGCGCCGGCTGGAGACGAAGCCGGCCCGGCGCAGGTCGCCGAGGATCGCCTCGAGGAACTTGGCCGGGACGCCGGCGCGCCGGGCGAGCTCGTCGGCGGGGTGGGCGCGGTCCGCCGTCGGGTCCTCGGCCAGGACGAGGAGGGCACGGACGGCGTAGTCGGCGCGGGCGGAGATGTCCACGCCGCCATCCTTCCACCGCAGGGCCCGTGTCCGGGTTTCGGGAAAACCTTGCGGCGCGTCCCGCGGTATCCCTATATTTCCTAGTTGTCCGCTAGGTTTCATCTATTCGCAGGGGGTCGCCGTGCGGCGTCTCGTTCTCCTCGCACTCGTCGGTCTGGGCGCCCAGCTCGTCGACGGGTCTCTCGGCATGGCGTACGGGGTCACCTCGACCACGCTGCTGCTCGCCATCGGTACCAACCCCGCGGCCGCGTCCGCGACCGTCCACCTCGCCGAGATCGGCACGACGCTCGCCTCCGGTGCCTCGCACTGGAAGTTCGGCAACGTCGACTGGGCGGTGGTCCTCAAGATCGGCATCCCGGGCGCCGTCGGCGCCTTCGCCGGCGCGACCTTCCTCTCCAGCCTCGACACCTCGGTCGCCGCGCCGGTCATGTCGCTCATCCTCCTGACGCTCGGCGTCTACGTCCTCGTGCGCTTCACCGTCAAGGGCCTGCGCAAGGACCGCGTCGGCCACCCGCTGCGCTCGCGCTTCCTCGCCCCGCTCGGGCTCGTCGCCGGCTTCGTCGACTCGACCGGCGGCGGCGGCTGGGGCCCGGTCGGCACGCCGGCCATCCTCGCGAGCGGCCGCCTCGAGCCCCGCAAGGTCATCGGCTCGATCGACACCAGCGAGTTCCTCGTCTCCGTCGCCGCGAGCCTGGGCTTCCTGCTCGCGCTCGGGTCGGAGGACATCGACTTCACCTGGGTGCTCGCCCTGCTCGCCGGTGGCCTGGTCGCGGCGCCCATCGCGGCGTGGCTGGTCCGGCACGTGCCGCCGCGGGTCCTCGGCTCGGCCGTCGGTGGCGTCATCATCCTCACCAACACCCGCACCATCCTCAAGAGCGACTGGGTCGACGCCGCCGAGGGCACCCGCTGGGCGGTCTACGCCGTGCTCTACCTCGTGTGGGCCGCGGCCGTCGCCTGGTCGCTGCGGGCGCACCGCGCCGAGCGGGCCGAGGAGGCCCGGCTGGGCCGCGAGCTCGACCGCGACCTCGCCGACCTCGAGGACGCGTCCGACCCCGAGGCCGCCCCGCGCGGCTGAGGCCTCAGGCGACGACGGACCCGCGGAGCACGACGGCCACGGGGTGCCCCAGCACCCCGACGTCGGCCCGCGGGTCCTGCGCGTAGACGACGAGGTCGGCCTGGGCGCCCTCCTCGAGCCCCGGCCGCCCGAGCCAGGCGCGTGCCGACCACGTCGCGGCGTCCACGGCCTCCAGCGCCGAGAAGCCGCAGCGCGTCAGCCGCTCCACCTCCTGGCCGGCGAGGCCGTGCGGCAGCGACCCGCCCGCGTCGGTGCCGACGTAGACCGGCACCCCGGCGTCGTGCGCCGCCGCGACGGTCTCGTAGCGGCGGGCGTGCAGGTCGAGCATGTGCCGGTGGTAGTCGGGGAACTTCTCGCGCGCCGGCTCGGCGATCTGCGGGAAGGTGTCGATGTTGACGAGCGTCGGCACGATCGCGACGCCCTGCCGCGCGAACGCCTCGATGCTCTCGGGCACGAGGCCGGTCGCGTGCTCGACGCAGTCGGTGCCGGCCGCGGCGAGGTCGTGCAGGCTCTGCTCCCCGAAGCAGTGGGCCGTGACGCGCGCACCCTCCTCGTGGGCCGCGGCCACCGCCGCGGCCAGCACGTCGGCCGGCCAGCACGGCGTCAGGTCACCGGCCCCGCGGTCGATCCAGTCGCCGACGAGCTTGACCCAGCCGTCGCCGGCCCGCGCCTCGAGCCGGACGCGCTCGACGAGCTGGTCAGGCTCCACCTCCCACGCGAAGTTGCGGATGTAGCGGCGGGTGCGGGCGATGTGCCGGCCCGCCCGGATGATCCGCGGCAGGTCGGCGCGCTCGTCGACCCACCGGGTGTCGCTCGGCGACCCGGCGTCGCGGATGAGCAGCGTGCCGGCGTCGCGGTCGGTCGTGGCCTGCGCCTCGGCGGTCGCGGCGTCCGTGGCCCCGGTGGCGACGAGCCCGACGTGGCAGTGGGCGTCGACGAGCCCCGGCAGCACCCACCCGGCGAGCGTCGTCACGTCGTGGTCGCCCGTGGGCCGCTCGAAGGTGAGGCGGCCGCCGACGACCCAGGCCTGCGCCCGCTCCTCCTCGCGGCCGACGAGGACGGGTCCCGTGAGGTGCAGCACCGTTGCCATGGGCCGACCTTAGCCGCGCGCGCTCAGGTCGTGACGGAGCGGACGACGCGGCGCAGCGTCTCGACGACGACCTCGGGCGCGTCGGTGTGCACCCAGTGGGCCGCGCCCTTGACCGTCACCAGGCGCACCCGCGGGAAGCGCGCGCGCATCGCGGGGACGTCCTCGGGCCGCACGTACCCCGACTCGGAGCCGGCCAGCCAGACGACCGGCCCGTCCCACGACGCGTCCCCGAGGTCGGGGAAGTCGGCGATGAGCGAGCCGCTCCCCCGGTCGGCGTCCCGGCGCACGAGGTCGAGGTTGGCCTGCCACGACCAGTCGCTGCCGTGCCGGCGCAGGTTCTGCAGGAGGAAGGCCTTGACGCCCGGGTCCGGCTCGCGGAAGCGCGCCTCGGCGTCGGCGCGGCTGGTCAGCGCGTCCAGCGGCAGGGCGTGCATCTCGTCGATGTAGCCCCGGAAGCGGTCGAGGTCGCCGTAGCCCTTGGGGGCGATGTCGACGACGACGAGGCTCGCGAGCAGCTCGGGGTGGGTCAGCGCGAGGACCATCGAGACCTTGCCGCCGAGGCTGTGGCCGACGACCACCCAGCGCTCCCCCGGCGCCGCCTGCTCCAGCGTGGCCGCGACGGCCGCGGCGTACCCCTCGTAGGAGAACTCCTCGCTCCACGGCGAGCGACCGTGGTCGGGCAGGTCGACGAGCAGGCAGCGGGCGGCGGTGCCGTCCGGGCCGGCGAGCGCCTTCGCGATCTGGGTCCAGTTGCGGCCCTGACCGAACAGGCCGTGGAGGAACGCGACCCGCGGGCCGTCGGTGCCGACGGCGAGGGTGTTCAGTCCCCCGGCCGGGTGGGTCACTTGCCGAGGAACTTGTCGAAGCCCTTCGGCAGGTTGGCCGGGTCGAACGACGCGGGGTCGAGGTCGCCGCCGCCGGCGCCGAAGCTCGCGCCCGTCGCCGGGGCCTGGGCGGCCTTGGTCGCCGCCGCCCGCTCCTCGGCCGCCCGCTTGGCGGGGTTGCCGGACTTGGACTTCTTGCGCTGCGGCGCCTGCTGGCGGCCGCGCTTGCCCGGGCCGGAGCCCATCCCGGGCATGCCGGGGATGCCGCCGCCCTTCGCGAGCTGCTTCATCATCTTCTGCGCCTCGCCGAAGCGCTCGAGCAGCTGGTTGACCTCGGAGGTCGAGACGCCCGAGCCCTTGGCGATGCGGGCGCGTCGCGAGCCGTTGATCTGCTTGGGGTGGTTGCGCTCGAACGGGGTCATCGAGCGGACCATCGCCTCGACGCGGTCGAACTCGCGCTCGTCGAAGGCGTCGAGCTGGGCCTTCATCTGGCCCATGCCCGGCATCATCCCGAGGATCGACTTGAGCGAGCCCATCTTCTTGATGGCGGCCATCTGCTGGAGGAAGTCGTCGAACGTGAAGTCCTCGGCCGCGAGGAACTTGCGCTCCATCTCGGCGGCCTGGGTGCGGTCGAACGCCTTCTCGGCCTGCTCGATGAGGGTGAGGACGTCACCCATGTCGAGGATGCGCGAGGCCATCCGGTCGGGGTGGAAGACCTCGAAGTCCTTGGTGTTCTCACCGGTCGAGGCGAACATGATCGGCCGGCCGGTAACGGACGCGACCGACAGGGCCGCGCCACCGCGGGCGTCGCCGTCGAGCTTGGACAGGACGACACCGGTGAAGTCGACGCCCTCGAGGAAGGCCTCGGCGGTCTCGACGGCGGCCTGGCCGATCATCGCGTCGATGACGAAGAGGACCTCGTCGGGCTGGATGGCCGCGCGGATGTCGGCCGCCTGCTGCATGAGGTCGGTGTCGACGGCGAGCCGGCCGGCGGTGTCGACGATGACGACGTCGTGCTGGCGGGCCCGGGCCTGCGCGATGCCGTCGCGCGAGACGCGGACCGGGTCGCCGTGCGAACGGGTGCCCTCGACGTCGCCGCCGACGACGTCGTGGCCGGCGGTGTTGCCGCGCTCGGGCGCGTAGACGGGCACGCCGGCGCGCTGGCCGACGACCTCGAGCTGGGTGACCGCGTTCGGGCGCTGGAGGTCGGCCGCGACGAGCAGCGGGGTGTGCCCCTGCTCCTTGAGCCAGGCCGCGAGCTTGCCGGCGAGGGTCGTCTTGCCCGAGCCCTGGAGGCCGGCGAGCATGATGACGGTCGGCGGCTGCTTGGCGAAGCGGATGCTGCGCGTCTCGCCGCCGAGGATCCCGACGAGCTCCTCGTTGACGATCTTGACGATCTGCTGCGCCGGGTTGAGCGCCTCGCTGACCTCGGCCCCGAGGGCCCGCTCGCGCACGGTCCCCGTGAAGGCCTTGACGACCGGCAGGGCGACGTCGGCGTCGAGGAGCGCGAGGCGGATGTCGCGCACCGTCCTGTTGACGTCGGACTCGCTGAGGCGGCCCTTCGTCCGCAGGTTGCGGAAGGTCTCGGTCAGGCGGTCGGACAGGCTCGTGAACACCGGCACAGCCTAACGACTGACGGGCGCCCCGCCGGACCGAGACCCGCTCCCCCGAGACCTCACGCGTATCGGGTCACCCGAGACGACCGCGCTCCACCCGACAACGGTTCTCGGGGGAAGCGCACCGGTATCGGGTCACCCGATACGCGCGTGCCGGGTGTGACTCGGGTCAGGCGGGACCGACCCCGTCGCACGTGTCGATGACCAGGCTGACCGCCTGGGCCACCCGGGCCGGCGGCAGCGGCAGGCCGTCGGCGCCGGTGAGGTAGAAGGTGTCGAGGGTCTGCCCGGCGTAGGTCGCGATGTGCGCCGAGCGGACCGACATCCCGGCGCCCGCGAGCGCCGCCCCGAGCTCGTGGAGCAGGCCCGGGCGGTCCTGGGCGCGCACCTCGAGCACGGTCGCCTCGGTGCTGGCGCCGGGGACGACGAGCGCCCGCGCCTGGCCGGGGGAGCCGATGCCCGACTCGCGCGAGGGCCGCGGCAGGTGGGCGCGCCGCCGGTCGAGCGTCTGCAGGGGCGCCCGGTCGCCGCGGCCGAGGCGGGCCAGGCCGCGGACGATGCGCTCGGGGTCGGGCACGGCGCCCGAGGGCGACTCGACGTGCCACTCGTCGATGGCCACGCCGTCGACCGTGCGCAGGATGGCCGTGCGCACGGTGTGCCCCTCGGCCGCGAGCAGCCCCGCGGTGTCGGCGAAGAGCCCGACCCGGTCGAGGTCGACGATGTCGAGGCGGTGCGACCCGCCGCCGGAGACGACGGTCACCCGCGGCTCGCCGGCGCGCACCGCCGCGACGACCTCGGGGTCGAGCGCGCCGGAGCTCGGCGGGGCCTCCTGGCCGGCGGCGGCCGGCGCGGGCTGGGGCGCGTCGAGGCGCGCCCGCACGGCGTTGGCCAGCTGGTCGAGCAGCGTCGAGCGCCAGTCGGTCCACGCGAGCGGGCCGGCGGCCGAGGCGTCGGCCTCCGAGACCGCGAGGAGCAGCTCGAGCACCTCGCGGTCGCCCCCGACGGCCTCGACGGCGGCATCGACGGTCGCGGGGTCCTGGTGGTCGCGACGGGTCGCGAGCTCGATGAGGGTCAGGTGCTCGCGCACGAGGGTCACGAGGACCTCGACGTCGTGCGGCGGGAAGCCCCACCGGGTCGCGACGGTCCGCGTGGTCTCGGCGCCGGTCACCGAGTGGTCGTGCGCGCCACGGACCTTGCCGATGTCGTGCAGCAGCGCACCGACGAGGAGCAGGTCCGGGCGCGAGGTGCGCCGCACCAGCCCGGCGGCCCGCACGACGGTCTCGACGAGGTGCCGGTCGACGGTGTGCCGGTGGACGGCGCTGCGCTGCGGCCGCGAGCGGACGGCCGCCCACTCCGGCAGCCACTGCTCGACGACGCCGGCCTGGTCCAGGCCCTCCCAGACGGTGACCAGCCCCGGCCCGGCGGCGAGGAGGTCGCCGAGCAGGTCGCGCGCGGCCTGCGGCCAGGGCTCGGGCAGCGGTGGCACGTGCGCGGCGAGGTTCTCGAGGGTGGCGCGGGCGACCGGCAGGCCGGCGCGCGCCGCGACGACCCCGGCACGCAGGGCCATCGCGTCGTCGGTCTCGGCCAGGCGCGAGGAGCCGAGGACGACCTCGCCGTCGCTCGAGAAGAAGCCGTGGCCGAGCGGGGTCATCTGGGGGCGGCGCGGCCCGACGCGCAGCGCCCGGGCGCGCTGCGACTGGCCGGCCCGGCGCACGGTGCCGTCGAGGGCGTAGGCGATGAGGCGCCCGGCGCCGGAGACGGCCGTCAGCAGGTCGTCGGCGTCGGGGAAGCCGAGCAGGGCCGCGACGGCGTCGTGGTCCTCGCGCCCGAGGCGGTCGCGCCCGCGGCCGGTGACGACGTGGACGGCGTCGCGGACGTCGAGGAGCAGCTCGTGGGCGCGGTCGACCCCGCCGTGCGGGCGGTCGGCGAGCCAGGCCTCGGCGAGCGCGGCGAGGACGGTCATGTCGCGCAGCCCGCCGTGGGCCTCCTTGAGCTCGGGCTCGATCGACTGCGCGAGGTCGCCCTGGCGTGCGTGCCGCGAGCCGAGCGCCTCGACGAGCTGGGGCAGCCGCTTGCGGGCGTTGCCGCGCCAGTCGTGCGCGACGGTCGAGCGCGCGGCGGTCACGAGCTCGGTGTCCCCCGCGACCGCGGCGAGGTCGAGCATCCCGACGGCCGCGGTGAGGTCGGCAGCCGCCACCTGGCGGCACTGGGTGACCGTGCGGACGCTGTGGTCCAGGCGCACCCCGGCGTCCCAGATCGGGTACCAGACCCGGTCGGCGAGGGCGGTCAGCTCCTTGGCGGGCAGGGAGCGCTCGGAGTGCAGGAGGACGAGGTCGTAGTCGGACAGCGGGCCGGCGTCACCGCGCCCGAGGCTCCCGACGGCGGCCAGGGCCACCCCCTCGAGGCGCACCCCGCCGGTCGCGGAGCGCCAGACCTCGGCGAGCCACGCGCGGTTGAAGGTGGACAGGGCCTCCCGGCGCGCCCGGCCGGCACCGGCGACGTGGAAGTCGCGGGTGCCGGCCAGGTCGAGCCTCCGGGAGCCGATGTCGCTCGAGGGGGTGGCCATCGCTCAGATCGCCTCGACCCCGCGCTCCCCGGTGCGGACCCGGGCGACCTCCTCGACGGGCGTCACCCAGACCTTCCCGTCACCGATGCGACCGGTCTGCGCGGCCTTGAGGACGACGTCGACGACCGAGCTGGCGTCCATGTCGTCGACGAGGACCTCGAGGCGGGTCTTCGGGACGAAGTCCACGGTGTACTCCGCACCGCGGTAGACCTCGCTGTGCCCGCGCTGGCGCCCGTAGCCCTGGGCTTCGCTGATGGTCATGCCCTGGATGCCGAAGGCCTCGAGGGCCTCCTTCACCTCGTCGAGCTGGTGCGGCTTGATGATGGCGGTGACGAGCTTCATCACTTGGCTCCTTCGAGGTCGAGGCGCTCGGTGCTGCGGGTGGCGCTGGGGGCGGGGGTGGTGCCCCCGCCGAGGCGGCCGCCGCGGGTCGCGAGCTCGTAGGCGGACTCGGCGTGCTCGGCCTGGTCGATGCCGGCGACCTCGACGTCCTCCGGGATGCGCCAGCCCATCGTCGCCTTGAGGGCCAGGGCGATGACGAGGGTGACGACACCCGAGATGAGGAGCGAGGCGAGCGCGACGAGGACCTGGACGACGGTCTGCTGCACGCCACCACCGTAGAAGAGCCCGGTGCTCGTGGACAGCAGGCCGGCGCCGATGGTGCCCCAGAGGCCGGCGACGAGGTGGACGCCGACGACGTCGAGCGAGTCGTCGAAGCCGAAGCGGTACTTGAGGCCGACAGCGTAGGCCGAGAGGGCACCGGCGACGAGGCCGAGGACGATCGAGCCGAGGGGCGAGAGGGCGCCACAGGCGGGGGTGATCGCGACGAGGCCGGCGACGACACCGGAGGCGGCACCGACGGAGGTGGCGTGACCGTCACGCAGCTTCTCCAGGAACAGCCAGCCCATCATCGCGGCGCAGGTGGCGACGGTCGTGTTGACCCAGACCAGGGCCGCGGTGCCGTCGGGGGCGAGCTCGGAGCCCGCGTTGAACCCGAACCAGCCGAACCACAGCAGGCCGGCGCCGATCATGACGAGCGGGACGTTGTGCGGGCGCATCGGCACCTTGCCGAAGCCGACCCGGACGCCGACGACGAGGGCGAGGACGAGACCCGCCATGCCGGCGTTGATGTGGACGACCGTGCCACCGGCGAAGTCGATCGGGGCGAAGTTCGCCACCCCGTCGGTCGAGCCGAAGACGAGCGACGAGAGGCTCGTCTCGGCGCCGGACAGCAGGCCGCCGCCCCACACCATGTGGGCGATCGGGAAGTAGGCGAAGGTCACCCACAGGCCCGAGAAGACCATCCACGTCGAGAACTTGACGCGGTCGGCCACGGCGCCGCTGATGAGCGCCACGGTGATGACGGCGAAGGTCAGCTGGAAGCCGACGAAGGCCAGCTCGGGGACGTTGCCGTAGCCCTCGTAGCCGAAGGGGTTGACGATCCCCTCCGTGTTCGCGAGGCCGAACTTCTCGAACGGGTTGGCGATGATGCCGCCGACGTTCTGGGAGCCGAAGGACATCGAGTAGCCCCAGAGGACGTAGACGAGCCCGACGACGCCCATCGCGCCGAAGGACATCATCATCATGTTGAGGACCGACTTGGACCGGGTCAGGCCGCCGTAGAACAGCGCGAGGCCCGGGGTGGTCATGAGGAGGACGAGGGAGGCGCAGAGGATGAGGAACCCCGTCGACGCGTAGTCGACGGTCTCCGCAGCGTCTGCCAGCGGGAGGAGTGTCGTGCTCATGGACCAGTACTGTCACGGGCCCGGGTTTCGCCGCCCGCCGCCTCCTGTTACGCCGGTGTTGCGGGATCGGCGTCCGTGTAAGGAACGCGTTTCGGGGCCCGCCCGGTCCCGCATCGTGAGACCCGGTGCGACGATGGAGGGGTGCCCGCGCCCGTGACGACCCGCCTCCCGGTCCTGCTCTTCGACGGCGACTGCGCGTTCTGCAGCTCGTCGGTGCGGGTCCTGCTGCGCCTGCGCCGCTCCCCCGCCGACTACGCGGTCGAGCCGTGGCAGCAGGTCGACCTCGCGCCGCTCGGGGTCGACGAGCAGGCGTGCACCGAGGCCGTCCAGTGGGTCGCCGCCGACGGCCGCGTGTCGTCGGCGCAGGACGCGGTCGCCCGGGCGCTGCTCGCGTCACGGCCCTGGGTGCGTCCGCTCGGGGCGCTCGTCCTCGTGCCGGGCGTCCGGCAGGTCGCGCGCGTCGTCTACTTCTGGGTGGCGCGCAACCGGCACCGCCTGCCCGGCGGCACCCCGGCCTGCTCGGTCTGACCGAGCCGGCGGGTCAGTCGATGATCGCGTCGACGAACGCCTCGGCGTCGAACGGCGCGAGGTCGTCCGGGCCCTCGCCGAGCCCGACGAGCTTGACCGGCACGCCGAGCGCACGCTGGACCGCGACGACGATGCCGCCCTTGGCGGTGCCGTCGAGCTTCGTGAGGACGATGCCGGTGATGCCGACGACCTGCGCGAAGACCTCGGCCTGCTTCATGCCGTTCTGACCGGTCGTCGCGTCGAGGACGAGGAGCACCTCGTCGACCGGGCTCTGCTTCTCGATGACGCGCTTGACCTTGCCGAGCTCGTCCATGAGGCCGGTCTTGTTCTGGAGGCGGCCCGCGGTGTCGACGAGCACGACGTCGGCGTCGAGCTCGGCGGCGGCCCTGACCGCGTCGAAGGCGACCGACGCCGGGTCGGCGCCGTCACGGTCCGAGCGCACCGTCGGGACGCCGACGCGCGAGCCCCACGTCTCGAGCTGGTCGGCGGCGGCGGCGCGGAAGGTGTCGGCGGCGCCGAGGACGACGTCCTTGTCCTGGGCAACGAGGACGCGGGCCAGCTTGCCGACGGTCGTCGTCTTGCCGGTGCCGTTGACCCCGACGACGAGGATGCAGGCCGGGCGGTCGTCGACGCGCTCGTCGGCGAGGGAGCGGTCCATCGACGGGTCGACGAGGCGCAGCAGCTCCTCGCGCAGGAGGCGGCGCACGGCCGCCTCGTCGCCGGCGCCCTCGACCGCGACGCGGGTGCGCAGGGCGTCGACGAGCTCGGTCGTCGCGGCGACCCCGAGGTCGGCGGCGAGGAGGGTGTCCTCGACCTCCTCCCACGCGGCCTCGTCGAGCTTGCCGCCGGCGAGCAGCGCGAGCAGGCCGCGCCCGATCGCCGTGTTGGAGCGGGCCAGGCGGGCGCGCAGGCGGTGCAGGCGGCCGGCCGGGGCCTCGGGGGTCTCGACGGCGGGGACCGTCGGGGCGGGGGCCGGTGCCGGGGCGGCCGGGGGCTCCTCCTCGACGACCTCGCCGGGGTGCTCGATCGTGCCGATCGACCCGTCCGGGGCCAGGTCGGCGTCGGCCGGGCCGGGCGTGCCCGGCGCGTCGGCGCGCTCGGGCGCCTCGAGGTCGCGCTCGGCCCCACCGCGCCCGCGGACGAGCCCGAGGACCACGCCCCCGACGACGACGAGGACGGCGACGGCGATGCCGACGTAGGCGAGGATCGAGTCAGTCACCCGGCCATCCTGTCAAGGCGACCGGCCCAGCCCAAACCGGGCGGCCGGGCCGGTCGGCCCCCGCCCGTCAGAAGATGCTGACCCGCTCGGCCTCCGGGAGGTACATCCCGTCGCCGGGCTGAGTCCCGAACGCCTCGTGGAAGGCGGTGAGGTTGCGCGCCGCGTTGGCGCGCAGGTCCATCGGGCTGTGCGGGTCGACGGCGAGGAGCCGCTCGGCCTCGGCGGCGCGGGCCATCCCGCGCCAGACCTGGGCCCAGCCGAGGAAGAAGCGCTGGTCGCCGGTGAACCCGTCGAGCTCGGGCGCGTCCTGGTCGCCGAGGGAGATCCGGTAGGCCGCGTGACCGATGGTCAGCCCGCCGAGGTCGCCGATGTTCTCGCCGACGGTCAGGGCGCCGTTGACCGGCGTGCCGGGGGCGTCGCGCGTCTCGAGGACGGAGAACTGCCCGATCAGCGCGTCGGCGAGGGCCTGGAAGCGCTCGCGGTCCTCGGCGGTCCACCAGTCGCGCAGCTCGCCGCGGCCGTCGAACTGCGAGCCGGAGTCGTCGAAGCCGTGGCCGATCTCGTGCCCGATGACCGCGCCGATGCCGCCGTAGTTGACCGCGTCGTCGGCCTCGACGTCGAAGAACGGCGGCTGGAGGATGGCCGCGGGGAAGACGATCTCGTTCATCCCGGGGTTGTAGTAGGCGTTGACCGTCTGCGGGGTCATGAACCACTCGGTGCGGTCGACCGGCGCGCCGAGCTTGGCGAGGTTGCGGTCGGCCTCGAAGGCGCTGGCCCGCTTGACGTTGCCGAGCAGGTCACCGGCCTGCACCTCGAGCGCGGTGTAGTCGCGCCAGCGGTCGGGGTAGCCGATCTTCGGGGTGAAGGCCTCCAGCTTGGCCAGGGCCTCGGCCCGGGTGGCCGGCCCCATCCACGGGACGGCGGACAGGCTCTGCCGGAAGGCCTCGACGACGTTGTCGACGAGCTCGAGCATCCGCGCCTTCGCGTGCGGCGGGAAGTGGCGCTCGACGTACAGCTGGCCGACCGCCTCACCGAGGGCGTCCTCGACGAGCGAGACGGCGCGCTTCCAGCGGTCGCGCAGCCGCGGGACGCCCGAGAGCGTGCGGCCGTAGAAGTCGAAGTTCTCCTCGACGAACGCCGAGGACAGGTAGGGCGCGTGGGCGTGGACGACGTGCCAGGCCAGCCAGTCGCGCCAGGCCTCGACGGGCTCCTCCTGCAGGGCCTCGCCGAGCGCGGTGAGGTAGCCGGGCTGGCGCACGACGACCGCCGCGAAGGTGCGCGCGGGCGCCTGCATCCCGGCGAGGAAGGCGTCCCAGTCGATGCCCGGGGCCAGGGCGTCGAGGCCCGCGCGGTCGACGAGCGTGTAGGTCTTGACCGGGTCGCGGTTGGTCACCTTGTCCCAGTGGGAGGCGGCCAGGCGGGTCTCGAGCGCGACGACGCGCTCCGCGGCGCCCTGCGCCCCGAGGTACCCGGCGAGCTCGAGCATCCGGGCGACGTGCGGGGTGTACGCCTCGAGGACCGCGGCGTGCTGCGGCTCGCGGTAGTACGACTCGTCGGGCAGGCCCAGGCCGGCCTGCTCGAGGTAGACGACGTAGCGGTCGGGGTCGCGGTCGTCGGTGTTGACGAACGGCACGACGGGGCCGAAGACACCGTCGCGGGCGAGCTCGCCGAGCAGGCCCATCAGCCCGGAGGCGTCCCGGACCGCCGCGACCCGCTCGAGGTCGCCCAGCACGGGAGCGGCCCCGAGGGCCTCGACCCGCTCCTCGTCCATGAAGCTCGAGTAGAGGTCGCCGACCTTGGCCGCCACCGAGCCGGGGGCCGGCGAGCCGGCCGCCGTCTCGTCGATGATGGTGCGGACGTGCTCCTCGGCCGCCTCGCGCAGGGCGTCGAAGGTGCCGTAGCGCCCACGGTCCTCGGGGATGGTCGTGCGCGCCAGCCAGCTGCCGTTGGTGAACGCGAACAGGTCGTCCTGCGGGCGGACCGTCTGGTCGACGGCAGACGTGTCGATGCCGGACCTCATCGGGGCGGCTCCTTCGCTCTCGGGGTTCGTCTCATTCGACCACACCCCACGGACACCCGGAGCCGGGCGGTGACGCCCGCTCAGGCGGCGACGGTCTCGCGCTCGGGCTGCGCCGGCTCGGCCGGCCCGCCGCGCTCCGTGCGCTCGCGCAGGCCGGCGACCGCGGCGCTCCCCCGCTCCGACAGCACCTCGCGTCCGGCCCGGCGCGCGGGGACGGCCACCATCCCGAGGACGGCGAGGGCGAGGGCGGTGAGGAGGAGGAGGGTGACGACGACCGCGAGCATGCCTCCATTGTCGGGACCCGGTGCGCACGTGGCCAAATCGACACCTGCGGCGGCCCGCAACTAGGGTGGCGCCCGTGTCCGAGCCCGGTGTCGCGTCGGCCGAGCCGACCGCAGTCCGCCGCCGTCGGCGGCTCCCGTGGTTCACCGAGGTGCTCGTCGCCGTCGTGGCGATCGCCCTCGTCCAGGCCTTCCTCGTCAAGCCGTTCGGGGTGCCGTCGCAGTCGATGGAGAACACGCTGCGGATCGGCGACCGCATCCTCGTCGACCGGCTCGACCACTCGGTGCAGCGCGGCGACGTCGTCGTCTTCGGGCACGGCACGACGTGGCAGGACCGGCGGCTGCCCCCGGCGTCCAACCCCCTCGTCGCGGCGGCGCGCGCCGTCGGCGACGTCGTCGGGGTCGGCCCGGGCAACACCTCCTACACGGTCAAGCGGGTCATCGGCATGCCCGGCGACCGCGTGGCCTGCTGCTCGGTCGACGGCCGCGTGACGGTCGACGACCAGGCCCTCGACGAGCCGTACGTCCACGAGGACCTGCCGTTCGTGCGCGGCAGCCTCGACTGCACGACCACCCCGCGCTCGACCCGGTGCTTCCCGCTCGTCACGGTTCCGGAGGAGAACCTCCTCGTGCTCGGCGACCACCGCTCGGAGTCGGCCGACTCGGTGCTCGGCTGCCGAGGCTCGACGTCCGGGGGCGGCGAGTGCGCGCGGTTCGTGCCCGTCGAACGGGTGGTCGGCCCCGTCGTCCTGCGCTTCTGGCCCCTCGGCTCCGCTGGCTCCCTCCCCCGCTGACCCGCTCCGCTCTGCGCGAACAGCCCTTCCCGCCGGGCCGACCGTCGTGGTCGGCTGGCCGGATGCGACTCCTCGTCCTCGGCGGCACCGCCTTCCTCGGCCGCGCGCTGGCCCACGCCGGCCTCGAGCGCGGCCACGACGTCACGTGCGTGGCCCGCGGCCGCTCGGGCGCGGTGGCGCCCGGCGTCACGCTCGTCCGCGCCGACCGCGACGACCCGTCCGCCGGGCTCGGCGGGGTCGAGAGCGACGACTGGGACGCCGTCGTCGACGTCGCGCGCGACCCCGGCCAGGTGCGCCGCGCCGTGGCCGCGCTCGCCGGCCGGGCCGGCCACTGGGGGCTCGTGTCGACCGGCAACGTCTACGCCGACCACTCGGTCCCCGGCGCGGACGAGTCCACCCCGCTGCTCGCCCCGCGCGACGTCGGTGGCGAGGACCCCGACGCCTACGGCGGCGCCAAGGTCGCCTGCGAGCAGGCCGTGCTCGAGGGCCTCGGGGCCGGGCGCACGCTCGTCGCCCGCGCCGGCCTCATCGGCGGGCCGGGCGACACCTCGGGCCGCACCGGCTGGTGGCCCTGGCGGTTCGCCCACCCCGCGGCCCCGGGCCGCGTCCTCGCCCCCGACGCCCTCGGTGACCCGACCCAGGTCCTCGACGCCCGCGACCTCGCGGCGTGGATGGTGCGCTGCGCCGAGACCGGCACGACCGGGGTGGTCGACGCCGTCGGGCCGACGACGACCATCGGCCGGCTGCTCGCCGCGTCCCGCGAGGCGGCCGGCAGCGACGCGCAGGCCGTCCCGGCCGACCCGGCCTGGCTCGCCGAGCAGGGGGTCGGCCCGTGGATGGGCCCGCGCTCGCTCCCGCTCTGGCTCCCCGTCGCGGAGTACGGCGGGTTCGCCGCGCGCACCGGCGAGGCCGCCCGGGCGCTCGGGCTCACGCACCGCCCGCTCGTCGAGACGCTGCGCGACACCCTCGCGTGGGAGGAGACCCGCCCGGCCGACCAGCCCCGGCGCACGGGCCTCGACGACGCCGACGAGCGCGCCCTGCTCGAGGCCTGGGCGAGCCGGCGGGATCCGTCCAGCGCGCGCGGATCCCGGTGACCGAGTAGCGTCCCGGTCACTTCGACCGAGAGGAACACCATGAAGAAGGTTGCTCGTATCGTCGCCGTCTCGCTCATCGCGGGGGGAACGCTCCTGTCCACCACGCTGCCGGCCAACGCGTACATCAAGTGCGGACCGTGCCTGGGCTGCTGCGTGGCGCAGAAGTGACGTACCGCCGGGGGTGACCCCGGCACGGAGGGGCCGGGCGCCGGGGGTGCCCGGCCCTTCTGTCGTCAGGCGGAGGCGGCGACGTCGCGGATGCGCTGGCTGACGACCGTCGTCACGCCGTCGCCGCGCATCGAGACGCCGTACAGCGCGTCGGCGACCTCCATCGTCCGCTTCTGGTGCGTGATGACGATGAGCTGGCTGGAGTCGCGCAGCTCCTCGAAGAGCGTGATGAGCCGGCCGAGGTTGGTGTCGTCGAGCGCCGCCTCGACCTCGTCCATGATGTAGAACGGGCTCGGCCGCGCCTTGAAGATCGCGACGAGCAGCGCCACCGCGACGAGCGAGCGCTCGCCACCGGAGAGCAGCGAGAGCCGCTTGACCTTCTTGCCCGGCGGACGGGCCTCGACCTCGATGCCGGTCGTCAGCATGTGGTCGGGGTCGGTGAGGACCAGGCGCCCCTCGCCCCCGGGGAAGAGGCGCTGGAAGACCCGCTCGAACTGCGCCTGCGTGTCGTAGAACGCCTCGGTGAAGACCTGCTCGACGCGCTCGTCGACCTCCTTGACGATGTCGAGCAGGTCACGCTTGGAGCGCTTGAGGTCCTCGAGCTGCGTCGTGAGGAAGGTGTGCCGCTCCTCGAGCGCCGCGAACTCCTCCAGCGCGAGGGGGTTGACCCGGCCGAGGGCCGACAGCGCCCGCTCGGCCTTGCGCAGGCGCTTCTCCTGCTCCTCGCGGACGTAGGGCTGCGGCTCGGGCAGCGCGTCGGGGTCCTCCCCCGGCGCGGCGACGTGGGGCACGGGCTGGTGCGGCCCGAACTCCTCCACGAGCACGTCGGGGTCGACGCCGAGCTCCTCGACCGCCCTCGCCTGGAGCTGCTCGATGCGCGCCAGCTGCCGGGCGCGGGCCATCTCGTCGCGGTGCGCGGCGTCGGTGAGGTCGCGCAGCTCGTCCTGGACGGTGCCGAGCCGCTCGCGCAGCCCGGCGACGGTGCGGTCGCGCTCGACCCGCTCGGCCTCGGCGGCGTCGCGCAGGGTGGCGGCGCGGGTCAGGGCGGCGGCGACCTGCTCGACCGCCCACCCGGCGGCCTCGTGGACGGCGGCGGCGACCTCGGCCTCGCGGCGGCGCTTCTCGCGGCGCTCGCGCAGCCGCTCGCGGGCGGCGATCTCGTTGCGGGCGGCGCCCTCGAGGGAGTCGGCGCGGCCCGCGAGCGAGCGGGCCCGCTCCTCCTTCGTGCGCAGGGTGAGGCGGACCTCGGTCTCGGCCGTGCGCGCCCGGCTGGCGTCGAGCTCGAGCCGGTCGCGCTCGTCGGTCGAGGGGTCGGTGTCGTCGGCGGCGGGCTCGGACTCGGCCTCCGCGAGCCGCTGGGCGAGGGCGTCGAGCTCGGCGCGATCGCCCTCCAGCCGCTCCTGCGCGTTGGCGATGGCCTTCTCGGCGCGCTCGGCCTCGGCGCCGGCGGTGCGCATCGCGGCGCCGAGGCCCCCGAGGCGCTCGGCGACGGCGGCCATCCGGGCGTCGGACTCGTGGAGCGCCTCGAGCGCCGCGTCGACCTCGGTCTCGGCGGCGGCGGCCTTCTCGCGGGCGGCGGTGAGCGCGAACCGGACCCGCTCGCCGCGGGCGGTGGCCTCGGCGAGGGTCCCGCGGGTCTCGTCGAGCGCCGCCTGCACCTCGAGGAGGCTCTCGCCGGCGCTGCTGCCCCCGCGGGCCCAGCCCGGGCCGAAGACGTCACCGTCGGCGGTGACGGCGGTGACGCCGGGGTGACGGGCCACGAGGGCGACCGCGTGCGCGGCCGTCGGCACGAGGGCGACCCGCTCGAGCACCTGGTGCACGGCGGGCAGGACGGTGCCGGGGGCGGTGACGACGTCGCGCGCCCAGACGGCGTCCGCGTCGAGCGCCGGCCACCCCGACGGGTCCTCGGGGGCGGCGGTCTCGCCGACGAGCAGGGCGGCCCGGCCGCCGTCGGTGTCGCGCAGGGAGGCGAGCGCCGCCGCGGCGGCGTCCGCCGACCCGACGGCGAGCGCCTCGGAGGCCCAGCCGAGCGCCGCGGCGACCGCGGCCTCGTGCCCCTTGGAGACCTGGACGAGGGCGGCGACGGCCCCGATGACGGCGTGCGCGTCGTCGGCGGCCTCGAGCAGGGTGGCCGCGCCGTCCTTGCGGCGCAGGCTCAGCTCGAGCGCCTCGAGGCGGGCCTGCGCGGTGGTGCGGTCGCGCTCGGCCTCGCGCTCCTCCTGCTGGAGGCGCTCGACCTCGGCCTCGGCGGCGGCGAGCCGCTCGGCCGCGGCCTCGTACGTCGTGTCGAGCCCCTCCTCGCCCTCCTCCTCGTGGGCGATGCCGCCCTCGAGGGAGGCGAACTCGCGCTCGGCGTCGGTGGCGCGCTGGCGGGCCTCGGTGACGAGGGCCTGGAGCCGGCCGATCTCGGCCTCCCCCGCCTCGATGCGGCTGCGCCGGGCGCCGACCTGGCCGGCGAGCTTGGCCAGGCCCTCGCGGCGGTCGGCCGCGGCGCGGGCCAGGCGCGCGAGGCGCTGCTGCTCGGCGGCGAACGCCTTCTCGGCGTCCTCGCGGGCGGCGACGGCGTCCTGCAGGGCCTGCGTGGTCTCGGCGATCTCGGCCTGGAGCAGCTCCTCGGCCTCGCGGGCGCGGGCGGCCTGCGCGCGCAGCTCCTCGGGGTCGCGGCCGGAGGTGGTCTCGTGCACCTCGTCCTGCGAGAGCAGGCGCACCCGCTCGGCGGCGACCGACCCGGTGGACTCGAGGCGGTCGCGCAGGCTCTGCAGGCGCACGACGCGCTCCTGGGCGCGGCCGAGCTCGGGGGCGGCGTCGGCGGCCTGCCGCTCGACCTCGGTGAGCCGGCCGCGGACGGTCGCGAGGGCGTCCTCGACGGCGGTGCGCCGCTCGAGGAGGGCGGTCTCGTCGGCGACCTCCTGCTCGACGATGCCGGTCAGCTGGACGAGGTCGTCGGCGAGCAGGCGCAGGCGGGAGTCGCGCACGTCGGCCTGGACGACCGCGGCGCGGCGCGCGGCCTCGGCCTGGCGCCCGAGCGGTCCGAGCTGGCGGCGGATCTCGCCGGTGAGGTCCTGGACGCGGGTGAGGTTGCCCTCCATCTGGTCCAGCTTGCGCAGCGCGCGCTCCTTGCGGCGGCGGTGCTTGAGGACGCCGGCGGCCTCCTCGATGAACCCGCGCCGCTCCTCGGGGGTCGCGCGCAGGACGGTGTCGAGCTGGCCCTGGCCGACGATGACGTGCATCTCGCGGCCGAGGCCGGAGTCGGAGAGCAGCTCCTGGACGTCGAGCAGGCGGCAGCCGGTGCCGTTGATCGCGTACTCGGAGCCGCCGCCACGGAACATCGTCCGGGTGATCGTCACCTCGGTGTAGGCGATGGGCAGGGCGCCGTCGGTGTTGTCGATCGTCAGGCTGACCTCGGCGCGCCCGAGGGGCGCGCGGCCGGCGGTGCCGGCGAAGATGACGTCCTCCATCTTGCCGCCGCGCAGGCTCTTGGCCCCCTGCTCGCCCATCACCCAGGCGAGCGCGTCGACGACGTTGGACTTGCCCGAGCCGTTCGGCCCGACGACGCAGGTGATGCCGGGCTCGAGGCGCATCGTCGTCGCCGAGGCGAAGGACTTGAACCCCTTGAGGGTCAGCGTCTTGAGGTACATCGGCGGGTCGTCTCTCGCAGGGGTCGGGCGGCCCCGGCCGCGGCCGGGTCGCGGGCGATGCTACCGGGGTCGCGCCGCGGCCGCGGGACGCGGCATCCCGCCGGAGGTGCCTGTGGTCGGTGGTGCCAGTGGGGCTGTCGTGCCTGCTGGGACGTGGTGGCCATCCCGGCGCGCACCCCACGGGCCCCAGGCGTATCGGGTCACCCGATACGACCGCCCTTCACCCGACAACGGTTCCCGGGTGAGGCGCAGCGATATCGGGTCACCCGATACTCGTGAGGCGCGGCAGGGCGGCGGGACGCTCAGGAGCCGGCGCCCGCGATGTGCTCGTGGTGGTGGATGACCTCGGCGATGATGAAGTTGAGGAACGCCTCGGCGAACTGCGGGTCCAGGCCCGACTCGTCGGCGAGCGCCCGCAGGCGCGTGACCTGGCGCTCCTCGCGCCCCGGGTCGGCGGCGGGCAGGCCCGCGGCGGCCTTGAGCTCGCCCACGGCCTGGGTGCACTTGAACCGCTCGGCGAGCAGGTGCACGAGCGCGGCGTCGATGTTGTCGATGCTCGAGCGCAGCCGCGCGAGGTCCGGGGGGATGTCGCTCACGCCACCCATCGTAGGAACCCCCGGCGACGGCGGCGCGCGGCGTCCGGAGCGCGAACGCCGCACCGCGCCCGGCTCAGCGCTCGCGGAAGCCGGTCTCCCCCTTGGCCGCCGCCCACAGCGGGGCGGACACGAGCGTCACCTGCCCCGGCCGGCCGGCGCCCGACGGCTCCTCGCGCAGCAGCCGGAGCAGCGCCTCGACGTCCGCGCGCGCCCCCTCGGCGACGACCTCGACCCGCCCGTCGGCGGTGTTGCGCGCCCAGCCGGCCAGGCCCAGCTCGAGCGCCCGGGCCCGCGTCCACCACCGGAAGCCGACCCCCTGCACCCGGCCCCGGACGAAGACGGTCGCCCGCTCGGTGCCGCCCCGCGCGCCCTCGTCCATGCGCCGATCCTAGGAACCGCGGCCCTGCGGCGTCACAGCCGCCCCACAGCGCGCCTCCGTCACGAGAACCCCCTGCGTCACTACCGTTCCGGTCATGGACCCGGTCGCGCCCGCGGCGCCCGACGGGGCCGGTGGCGTGACCACCGCTCCCCGACCGGTCGACGACGCCCCGAGGCCGGGGGGCCGCCTCCCCGGGCTCGACGGCCTGCGCGCCCTCGCCGTCGTCGCGGTCGTCGTCTTCCACCTCGACCCCTCGTGGCTGCCGGGCGGCTTCCTCGGCGTCGACGTCTTCTTCGTGCTCTCCGGGTTCCTCATCACGACGCTCCTGCTGCGCGAGCGCGAGGGCACCGGCCGGGTCGACCTGCGCGGCTTCTGGGCCCGTCGCGCCCGCCGCCTCCTGCCTGCCCTGCTCGTCCTCGTGCCGTCGGCGGTGCTGCTCGCTCGCGTCGCGGAGGGCGACCTGCTCGTCGGCGTCGGCCGCCAGGTGCTCGGGGCGCTGACCTTCACCTCGAACTGGCTCGAGGTCGCGGCCGGCACCGACTACTTCGCGGCGACCTCCCCGACGCTGCTGGCCAACCTCTGGTCGCTCGCCGTCGAGGAGCAGTTCTACCTCCTGTGGCCGCTGGCCCTGCTCGCCCTCCTGCGGGCGGTCCGCCGCCCCGAGGCCCGCGCGGCGACGGCCCTCGGCCTGGCGCTCGCGTCCTCGCTGCTCATGGCCCTGCGCCTGGACCCCACCGCCCCGACGCGCGTCTACTACGGCACCGACACCCACGCCACCGGCCTCATGGTCGGGGCGGCCCTCGCCCTGGCCCTGGCGGCCCCGGGGCGCGCCGGCACGGCGAGCGCCCTCTGGGAGCGCCATCGCCGCACGGTCGGCGCCCTCTCGCTCATCGTGCTCGGCGCCCTGCTCGTCCTCGCCGACGAGCAGTCGGCGCTGACCTTCCGCGGCGGCATCCTCCTGGCCTCGCTCGCCACCGCGGGCGTCGTCCTCGTCGTCGTCGAGCGGCCGGGCCGGCTGCGCGCCCTGCTCGACCTCCCGGCCGCCCGCTGGGTCGGCTCGCGCAGCTACGGCATCTACCTGTGGCACTGGCCGGTCGTCCTCGTCGTCGGCCAGGACATCCCGGTGACCCCGGGCGGCCTCGACTACGTCCTGACCCGCGGCTGGGCGGTCCTCGTGACGGTGGCCGCGGCCGACCTCTCGTACCGCTTCGTCGAGACCCCCGTCCGCCGCCACGGCTTCCGCGGCGCGTTCCGGGTGCTGGCCGGCCGGATGCGCCGGGCCGGCACCCGTCGGGCCCGCACGGTCTGGGCCGTCCTCCTCGTCGCCGCCGTCGCGACCGCCGCCGTCATGGTCACCGCGCCCGACCGCACCGCGACCGAGCAGCTCATCGAGGCCAACGAGGCCGCCCTGGCCCGTGAGGCCGCGGCCACGAGCACCCCCACCCCCTCGGCCACCCGGAGCACGGCCTCCGCGCGCGCCGCCGGCACCCGCCCGAGCGCCGTCGACTGGAGCATGCCGAAGGGCTCGGAGGTCGACGCCTTCGGCGACTCGATGCTCGTCGGCGCCAAGCAGGCGATGGAGTACTACTTCCCGAAGATCCGCATGGACGCCCGGTCCAACCGGCGCTGGAGCGAGGCGCCGAAACTCGTCGGGGCGCGCGGCGACGGCCTGCGCCGCGTCGTCGTCCTCGCCTTCGGCACGAACTTCGGCACCGACGCGAGGTCCATCGAGCGGACCCTGCGCGAGATCGGGCCCGACCGGATGGTCGTCGTCCTCACGGTCCACGGCCGCTACGCGCGCGCCGGCACCGACAACGAGCAGCTGCGCGAGGTCGTCGCCGGCCACGACAACGTCGTCGTCGCCGACTGGGACCGGGCGCTGGCCGACACCAGCGGGATGCTCCAGTCGGACGGCATCCACCCGAGCATCCGCGGGGCACACCTCTACAGCGCGACCGTCCGCACGGCGATGGCGCAGCTCTCGGAGCACAAGACCGGGAAGCCGGTGCGGCTCAAGCCGATCCCGCTGCCCTGACCCTGCGTGGGCGGGGCTGGCAGCGCGGGCACGAGAACGAGCTGCGGTTCATGAACTGCTCGCGGCGGATCGGGGTCCCGCAGCGCCGGCACGGGCGGCCGGCCTGGCCGTAGGCCGCGAGCGAGCGGTCGAAGTAGCCCGAGGCGCCGTTGACGTTGACGTAGAGCGCGTCGAAGCTCGTGCCGCCCTGGCCCAGCGCCTCGTTCATCACGTCGGTGGCGTGGTCGAGCAGGGCGCCGATCCGTGGCTTGCTCAGCGCCGACGCCGGCCGCTCGCCGTGCACCTGCGCCCGCCACAGCGACTCGTCGGCGTAGATGTTGCCGATGCCCGAGACGACGGTCTGGTCGAGCAGGACGCGCTTGACCGCGCTGTCCTTGGCCTTGATCCGCCGGATCGTCGCGGCCCGGTCGAAGGCCGGCTCGAGGGGGTCCGGGGCGATGTGGGCGATGCTGCGCGGGACCCCGGCGTCGTCGAGGTCGGCGAGGGCGAGCCCGCCGAAGGTGCGCTGGTCGACGAAGCGCAGCTCGGGGCCGTCGTCGTCGAAGGTGAACCGGCCGTGCAGGTGCTTCTCGTCCGGCGCGGCGGCGTCCTCGACGAGCAGCTGGCCGCTCATCCCGAGGTGGAGGATGAGGCCGACCGAGCCCTCGAGGTCCCACCAGAGGTACTTGCCGCGGCGGCGCACGGCGGCGACGCGGCGACCGGCGAGGCGCTCGGCGAGGTCCTGCGGGCCGGGCACGTGGCGGCGGGCCACGCGGTGGCCGCGCAGCTCGACGGCCGCGAGCCGCCGGCCCTCGACGTGCGTGGCGAGGCCGCGGCGCACGACCTCGACCTCGGGGAGCTCAGGCACCGCTCGGGCGGCCCTCGGGCGGCTCGTGGGCGTCGCGGATGGCGGTCCAGCCGTGGGCGGCGGCCTCCTGCTCGGCGACCTTCTTGGTCCGGCCGGAGCCGCGGCCGAGGACCCGGCCGCCGACGACGACGGACGCCTCGAAGGACTTCGCGTGCTCGGGACCGTCCTCGGTCACGACGTACTCGGGCGAGCCGAGGCCGTGGCGCGAGCTGATCTCCTGCAGGCTCGTCTTCCAGTCCAGGCCCGCCCCGAGGGTCGCGGACTGCGCGAGCAGCGGGTCGACGAGGCTGTGGACGAGCTCGCCCGCGGCCTCGATGCCGGCCGACTGGTAGACGGCGCCGATGACCGCCTCGACGGTGTCGGCGAGGATCGAGTCCTTGTCGCGGCCCCCGGTGCTCTCCTCGCCGCGGCCGAGGAACACGAAGTCGCCGAGGCCGAGCGTGCGCCCGACGTCGGCCAGGGCCCGCATGTTGACCACGGCGGCGCGCAGCTTCGCGAGCTGCCCCTCGGACTCGTCCGGGTTGGTGTCGTAGAGCGTCGTCGTGACGACGAGGCCCAGCACGGAGTCACCGAGGAACTCGAGCCGCTCGTTGTGCGGCAGACCACCCATCTCGTACGCGTACGAGCGGTGCGTGAGGGCACGCCGGACCAGCGCCTCGTCGACGGGTCCGCCGGTCACCTCCGAGAGGTGACCGACGAGCTCGGCGACGGGGCGCAGCGGCGCGAGTGCATCGGCCGAAGCCGACCCCTTCCCCATGGGGAGGGGTGTCAGCCCTGGTGCTCGGTGCGCTCGGCGGCGCCGAAGTGGCGCCCCTTGTAGGTGCCGCACGACGGGCACGCCATGTGCGGCTGGGTGAGCGCCTTGCACTGCGGGCAGGTGGTCGTCGCGACGACCGTCGCCTTCCAGTTGGCGCGGCGCGAGCGGGTGTTGGAGCGCGACATCTTCCGCTTCGGAACGGCCACGTCAGGTCCTCTTCTCTGTCGGCGTGGACGGGTCCTCGGCCAAGGCCGAGAGCGCCGCCCATCGGGGGTCGATCTCGTCGTGCTGGTGCTCGGGGTCCTCCGCGAGCGGCTGGCCGCACACGGAGCACAGCCCGGGGCAGTCCGGCCGGCACACCGGCTGGAACGGCAGTGCAGGCACCACCGTGTCCCGGACCACCGGGTCGAGGTCGATGTAGCCGTCCTCGACGCGGTGCTCCTCGTCGGCGTCCTCGTCCCCCACCTCGTGGTGGTGGTCGTGGCGATCGGCGTGAACGAACAGCTCCTGGAAGTGACCGTCGAGCGAGACGCTCACCGGGTCCAGGCACCGCACGCAGGCGCCGGTGGCCGTGCCGCGCACCGAACCCGTGACGAGCACGCCCTCGACGACGGACTCCATCCGCAGGGAGAGGGACAGCGGGCTGCCCTCCTCGACGCGGATGACGTCGGTGCCGAGGTCGCTCGGCGCCCCTGCCTCACGCTCCAGCTCGTGCATCGTCCCGGGTCGACGGCCCACGAGCTTGGTGTCGAGCACCAAGGGGGACCGGGGATCAGGGCGAGTCATGGGCTTTCGGTGAGGTCGGGACGGGTTCGGGTCACGCCGCACGGACGCAGACCGAAGGACAACGGTACCGGCAGGCCCCCCACCGGCCCAAACCGGGGTCGGTCCCGGCGCCGGACGGAGCCGTGACGAGGGTCCTCACCGAGCCTTCGCGGGGGTCAGGGCCACCTCGACGGCGCCGGCGACCTGGGGCGCGAGGGTGCGCGCGTAGGTGGCCGTCACGTGGTCGCCGGCCCGGTGGACGGTGACGTGCCCGATGACGACGGGGCACTCGCCACCGGGGCAGACCCACGGGGTGAGGTCGAGCAGCGTGACGCCCTCCCCCGCCCGCTGCACGGCCGGACGCTGCACGGGCAGCCCGCTCGCGGCGAGCGCCGGCGCGGCGGCGAAGGTGCACTGCGCGAGCGCGTCGGGGTGCCAGGCGGCGCAGACGTCGAGGTCGTCCGGCGAGACCGGGCTGTCCCCGACGACGACGACGGGGACGCCGGCGCGCGCCAGGGCTGCCCAGCGCCGGGCGTAGCCGTCCTCGAGGAGGGGCGCGTCGGTGCGCGAGCCGTCCCAGGCCCCTCGGGCGACGCCGGAGGTGACGACGACGTCCGGGGGGTCGGCCGCGAGCGCGCGCGAGACGGCGGCGTTCCAGGCGTCGCACTGGGGGTAGGCCCGGCCGGCGCTCGCCGCGGGCGCCGCGGCGAAGGCGCAGGCGGACTTGCCGTACGTGACGACGCGCCACCCCCGCTCGCCGGCCTGCTCCTGCAGCGCGGGCAGCCACTGCATGGCCTTGGAGTCCCCGACGAGCGCGACGGTGACGGCGCCGCGCGGGTCGCCGAAGGTGCACGCGACGGGCTCGGTCGCGTCGTGGTCGACCTGGCAGCGGTCGACGTCGGCGTCCGGGCGGTCCTCCCCGCTGACGAGGGGGTCGGGCGTGACCCAGCCGGGCTGCACGTCGTCGGCGACGGCGCGCCCCGGCACGACGGTGGCGGCCCCGAGCTGCGAGACCGGCGGGACGCGTCCGTCCTCCGGCGTGGTGACGAAGGGCGAGGCCAGCGGCAGGAGCGGGAGGGCGGCGAGGACGGCCACGCCGGACATCCCGAGCCCGGCGGCGACGAGCGCACGGGGCCGGCGCCGCAGCCAGGCCCCGTGGTGGATGGGCTGCTCGACGAACCGCCACGACACCCAGGCCGGCCACACCGAGCCCAGCGCGAGCGCGACACGGGCCCATCCGGGCAGCGGGCCGCCGGTCAGGCGCTCGGCGCTCCAGTCGCCGAGGACGAGCACCGGCCAGTGCCAGAGGTAGATCGAGTACGACAGGCCCCCGACCCAGACCATCGCGCGGGCGCCGAGGAGCCGGACGGGGCCGTTGCGGCCGCCGCGCCACCCGGCCCAGAGGACGAGCGCGGTCGGCAGCGTCGGCAGCAGGGCCCACCCGCTCGGCCACTCGATGCCCGTCGGCAGCGCGACGGCGACGACGACGAGCGCGACGAGACCCACCCAGCCGAGGGCGTCGGCGGCCCGGCTGCGCGCCTGCGGGCGCTCCCGCCCGGTCAGCCACACGGCGAGCAGCGCGCCCACCCCGAGCTCCCAGACGCGGGTCGTCGTCGTGAAGAAGGACGCCTCCGGGCTCGTGTGCGAGGCGATGAGCGACCACACGAACGAGGCGCCGGTCAGCGCGCCGAGCGCGACGGCGACCGTGCGGCGGTCGGGGCGCCGACCCGTCCGGCGGGCGAGCAGCGCGAGGGCCAGGAGGAGCAGCGGCCAGACGACGTAGAACTGCTCCTCGACGGCGAGGCTCCAGAAGTGCTGGACCGGCGAGGGGCGCACGTCCGAGGCGAGGTAGTCGACCTCACGGCCGGCAAGGACCCAGTTGACGACGTACGTCGCGGCGGCGATGACGTCGTGGCCGACCTGCTGGCGGCGCTGCCCGGGGACGACGAGCCACGTGAACAGCGTCGTGACGAGCAGGACGACCACGGCGGCGGGCAGCAGCCGGCGCACGCGCCGGCCGACGAAGCGCACCCACGAGACGGTGCCGGTCCGGTCGAGCTCGGCGACGAGCAGGCCGGTGATGAGGAAGCCCGAGATGACGAAGAAGATGTCGACGCCGACGAAGCCCGCGTGGACCGGCAGACCGGCGTGGTAGGCCAGCACCGAGAGGACCGCGACGGCACGCAGGCCCTCGACGTCGCGCCGGAAGCCGGGTCGCCGCCCCGTCGAGCGCTGCCCGGCGCGGGCCTGCTCCGGGGCGCTCGCCTCAGCGGTCACGCAGCCGGGCGACGAGGGCGTCGCGCACCTCGTCCGGTACGAGGCCGCTCACGTCGCCGCCGTAGCGGACGACCTCCTTGACGAGGGAGCTCGACACGTGGGCCAGCGAGGGCTCACCGGGCAGGAAGAGCGTCTCGAGCCCGGTCAGGTGCCGGTTCATCCGGGCCATCGGCAGCTCGTAGTCGAAGTCGGTGCCGCCGCGCAGGCCCTTGACGAGGACGTCGGCCCCGAGGTCGCGGCAGACGTCGACGAGGAGGCGGTCGGCGAAGGCCTCGACGCGCACGACGTCGGCCAGGCCGCGGTCGGCGAGCGCGTGCTCGACGAGGGCCACCCGCTCGGGGACGGTGAACGTCCCCTGCTTCGCGGGGTTGTGGAGGATCGCCACGACCACCTCGTCGTGCAGCGCGGCGGCGCGCGCGACGACGTCGAGGTGGCCGTGGGTCACCGGGTCGTAGGAGCCGGGACAGACGGCCCGGCGGACGCGCTCGCTCACGCGCGCCAACCTAGCAAGGGCTCCACGGGAGGGTCAGTCGCCGTTCTTCGCCGCGTCCTCGACCTCCTCGGCCTTCTCCTTGGCCTCGGCCTTGATTCGGTCGGCCTCCTCGCGCGCCTCCTCGGGGGCGAGGGCGCCCTTGTCGACCGCCTCGTCGACGAGGGCGGCGACCTGCTCCTCGGAGCCGCAGCCCTGCTCGAGCAGCTCGTTGCGGCGGGTCAGCCAGTCGACGCCGAGCCGCTCGCGCACCTCGAGGTCGACCTCCTCGCGGGCCGGGTTGAGGATCGTCTGCTCCTCCTCGTTCGCGTGGTGGTTGACCACCGTCGCGAGGTCCTCGAGGGCGTCGTCGTACTTCTGGGTGTCGGTGCCCTTGGCGCGCAGGAAGGCGAGCAGCGCCTCGTTGATCTCGGCGTGCTCCTCCTCGCCGTGCTCGGCCTCGTGGTCGGTGATGTCGGCGGCCTTCGCGCGCAGGGTCGGGTAGACCTTCTCCTCCTCGGCGACGGCGTGGGCGGTCAGCACCTCGGCGAGCGCGCGGCGGGCGGCCTCGCGGTCGGTGTCGGTGCGCCGGGCCTCGCGCAGGAGGTCCTCGAAGAGCCGGTGGTCCTCGAGGATGCGCTCGATGACGTCGCCGCTGACCGGCCGGGGGATCTCGTAGTCGCTCATCCCCGCATCCTGTCAGGTGGCCGGGCTGACCTGCCCCGATGCACCCCGTCCTTCGACGAGAGGGTCAGGCGCGCTCGGCGAGCCAGACGGTCGTCTCGCCGTACTTGCGGGGCTTGCCGACGCGCTCGAGGCCGGTGGGCCAGGCGGGCTCGGGCGAGCGCGATGAGCGCTCGACGACGACGAGCCCGTCGGCGGCCAGCCAGCCGTCGACGAGGCGGTCGAGGACGGTGCCCAGGGCCTCCTCCCCCACGTCGTAGGGCGGGTCGATGAACACGAGGTCGGCCGGCCCCTCGGCCCCCGGCTGGCCGGCGAGCGCCGCGGAGACCGTCGTCGGCACGACCCGCACCCCCGTGAGCGCGAGCGAGGCGACGTTGGCCGCGACGACGGAGGCGGCCCGCCGGTCGGACTCGACGAGGACGCACGAGCGCGCCCCCCGGCTCATCGCCTCGAGCCCGAGCGCGCCGGAGCCGGCGTAGAGGTCGAGGACGTGCCCGCCGCGCAGGGCGTCGCGGGCCTCGAGCGCCGAGAAGAGCGCCTCGCGCACCCGGTCGCTCGTCGGGCGAGTGCCCGAGCCGGGCGGGGTGCGCAGGGTCCGCCCGCCGCGGGTGCCGGCGATGATGCGGGTCATCAGCCACGCTCCAGGTAGGCGGCCTGCTCGGCGTCGACGCGGGCCTGGACGGCGGCGGCGAGCAGGGGGTGGTCGGCGAGGTCGGGGTCGGCCTCGACGAGCGCGAAGGCGTCCTCGCGGGCCTGCTCGATGACGTCCTCGTGCTCGAGGATGTGGAGGAACTCCAGCTGCGTGCGCCGGCCGTGCTGCGCGGCGCCGAGGATGTCGCCCTCGCGGCGCTGGGCGAGGTCGAGGCGGGCCAGCTCGAAGCCGTCCGTCGTCCCGGCCACGGCCGTCAGCCGGGTGAGCGCCGGCTCGGCCTCGGACCCCGTGACGAGCAGGCACAGGCCCGGGAAGCCGCCGCGGCCGATGCGCCCGCGCAGCTGGTGCAGCTGGCTGACCCCGAAGCGGTCGGCGTCCATGACGACCATGACGCTCGCGTTGGGCACGTCGACCCCCACCTCGACGACCGTCGTCGAGACGAGGACGTCGGTCTCGCCGCGCTGGAAGCGGCCCATGACGGCGTCCTTGTCCTCGGCGGGCATCCGGCCGTGGAGGACCTCGAGGGTGAGCCCGGCGAGGGCCGGCTCCTCGGCCAGCCGCGCGGACAGGGCCGTCACGCTCGTCAGCGGGCGCGGCGGCGGGGCGTCGGCGGCCTCCTCGGCGTCCGGGTCGGCCGCCTCGACCGTGAGCACGGCCCCCTCGTCGGCGGCGTCGTCGTCGCCGATGCGCGGGCACACGACGTACGCCTGCCGGCCGGAGCGCACCTCCTCGGCGATGCGCTGCCACGTCCGCTCCATCCACCCGGGCCGGTCCTCGGGCACGACGTGCGTCGTGATGGGCGCGCGCCCGGCGGGCAGCTCGCGCAGCGTCGAGGTCTCGAGGTCGCCGAAGACCGTCATCGCGACGGTGCGCGGGATGGGCGTCGCGGTCATGACGAGGACGTGCGGTGGGGTGGAGCCCTTGGCGCGCAACGCGTCCCGCTGCTCCACGCCGAAACGGTGCTGCTCGTCGACGACGACGAGGGCGAGGTCGTAGAAGTCGACGTGCTCCTGGAGCAGGGCGTGCGTGCCGACGACGATGCCCGCGTCTCCGCTCACGACGTCGAGGAGGGTGCGCCGGCGCTCGGCGGTCGGCTGGCTGCCGGTGAGCAGGGCGACGCGCGTCCCGTGCTCGGCGCCGCCCAGCATCCCGCCCTCGGCGAGGTCCCCGAGCATCCGGGTGATCGTCCGGTGGTGCTGCGCGGCGAGGACCTCGGTGGGGGCGAGGAGCGCGGCCTGCCCGTCCGAGTCGACCGCTCGGAGCATCGCCCGCAGCGCGACGACCGTCTTGCCGGAGCCGACCTCGCCCTGGAGCAGTCGGTGCATCGGGACCTCGCGGCCCATCTCGTCGGCCACGACCTCGCCGATGTCGCGCTGGCCGCCGGTCAGGGTGAACGGCAGCCGCTCGTCGAAGGCGGCGAGCAGCCCGTCGGCGCGACCCGGCCGCGCCCGCGTGGCCGTCGCGGCGGAGGCCCGCCGGCGCTGCGCGAGCGTCGCCTGGAGGACGAACGCCTCCTCGTAGCGCAGCCGCTGCTGGGCGGCCGCGACCTGCTCGAGGGTGTCCGGGCCGTGGATCCCGCGCAGGGCGTCGGTGCGCGACATCAGGTTCCGCCGCACCCGGACGTCCTCGGGCAGGGCGTCGGGCACGTCGTCGAGGACGTCGAGGACGCGGCGCACCGACTCGCTGACCGTCCAGGTCGGGAGCTTGCCGACCCGCCGGTAGAACGGGATGAGGTCGCGCCGCTCCCCCGCGTCGTAGTCGTCGAGCATCGTGTAGCCGGGGTGCGTCAGCTGCAGGCGCCCCCGGTAGGTCCCGACCGTCCCGGCGAAGATGCCCCGCGCGCCGGGTACGAGCACCTTGTCGTGGCCCCAGGCCTTGAAGAACGTGATGTCGAGCTCGTGGCGGCCGTCGGTGATGACGACCTCGAGCATCGTGCCCTTGCGCGTCTTCATCCGGCGGGTCGTGGCGGAGCGCACCTCGGCCACCCCGACGAGGAACTCCCCCGGGGTCACGGCGCCGAGGTCGGCCTCACGGGTGCGGTAGCGCCGCGGCCAGTAGGCGAGGATGTCGCCGACGGTGTGGATGTCGCGGTGCTTCGCGAAGTCGGCGGCGGCCTGCGCGATGATCGGCCGCAGCGGGCTGGACTCGGTGGCCATCGTCACTCCACCCCGATGAGCAGCGGGTAGACGGGCTGGCCGCCGTCGAGGACGACGACCTCGAGCTCGGGCCGCTCGCGCCCGAGGTCGCCGGCGAGGCGCTCGACGAGCAGCGGGTCGGCGTCGGCCCCGCGGACGAGGGTGACGAGCTCGCCGCCCGCCGAGAGCAGACGGTCGAGGACGTCGCGCGCGGACGCGGCGAGGTCGGTGCCGAGGAAGGCGACGTCGCCGTCGACGATCCCGAGGACGTCGCCGGGCCGGCAGACCCCGGCCCACGTCAGCGCCTCCTTGGTCGCCACGGACACCGCGCCGTGCCGCGTCGCGACGGCCGCCTGCGTCATCGCGACGACGTTGGCGTGGACCGGGCGCTCGGGGTCGAGGACGGCCATCGCGGCGATGGCCTGGACGGTCGTGCGGGCCGGGACGACGTGCACCTCGAGCCCGTCGGCCGCGCCGGCCTCGGCCGCGACCTCGGCGGCCATCAGCCCGTCGGGGTCGGCGGGCAGGACGACGACGGCGGAGGCCCCGGTGCGCCGGGCGGCCTCGAGCAGCTGGCTCGCCGACGCGCGCCGGCCCGGCCCGAACTCCAGCGCGACGGCGCCGGCCTCCTGGAGCAGCGCGACGACGCCCGGGCCGGCCGCCCCGGCGACCACCCCGAGGGGGACGACGGCCCCGCGGGCGGCGACCTGGCTCGGCAGGTGGGTGATGCGGATGCGCTCGGGGCGGCCCGCGACGAGGGCGGCCTCGACCGCCGCGCCGGCGTCGTCGACGTGCACGTGGACGTTCCAGAGGTCGGGGCCGCCGACGACGATGAGCGAGTCGCCGAGCGCGTCGAGGTCGCGGGTCAGCCGCTGCACCCGCTCGGCGTCGGAGTCCAGCAGCAGGTACATCACCTCGAAGGCCGGGCCGGCCGCGTCGGGCTCCTCGTCCGCGGCGTCGGCCGCGCGTGGCTGCGGCGAGTGCCAGCGGGCGGGGTCGGTGCCCGCGCCGGCGGCCAGCAGCCCCTCTTCGGCGCTCGTCCACGCGCCGGTCACGACGCGGTGCAGGGCCTCGAGGAGCAGGACGCAGCCCGCTCCCCCGGCGTCGACGACCCCGGCGCGGGCCAGCGCCGGCAGCTGCTCGGGGGTGCGCGCGAGCGCCGCCGTCGCGGCCTCGACGGCGGCCGCCGAGACCTCGGCCATCGACCCCCCGGCGTCGCACGCGGCGCGCGCCCCGGCGGCCGCGGCGTCGGCCACGGTGAGGATGGTGCCCTCCTGCGGGTGCGCCACGCTGGCCCGCGCCTTGGCCGCTCCGCGCTCGAGGCACGCCGTGAGCAGCGCGACGTCCACCTGGGTGGCGCCCTGCTCGACGACGACGTCGCAGAGGCCGCCGAGCACCTGGCTGAGGATGACCCCGGAGTTGCCGCGGGCCGACAGCAGGACCGCACGGCGCAGCGTGCGGCACTCCTCGACGAGGTCCGCCGGGCCGTGGGCGTCGGCCGCCGACCGGGCCGCGACGACCTCGTCGATGGCGCCGTCGAGGGTGAGGTAGAGGTTGGTGCCGGTGTCGCCGTCGGGCACGGGGAAGACGTTGAGCCCGTCGATCTCGGTGCGCCGGGCCGCGAGGGCCGCCCGGGTCAGGAGGGCCCACTGCCGGGCGTCGGCGGCGGTGAGGACGTCGGGCACGATGTCAGCGTATCGGGGCCGTCCGTCGCCCCCGCCGGAGCCGTTTTGGTCGGGCCGGTCGCCCTCGGCTACTCTTGTCCGGTTGCGCGTGCACTCGTGCGCTGCGCCCCGAAGACCACATGACCGTTACTGCATCAGGAGATCTCCCGTGGCTGCCAACTGCGACGTCTGCGGCAAGGGCCCCGGTTTCGGGCACAACATCTCGCACTCGCACCGCCGCACGAAGCGCCGTTGGAACCCCAACATCCAGCGCGTCAAGGCGATGGTGGGCGAGGCCGGTGTGACCCCGAAGCGGCTCAACGTCTGCACCTCGTGCCTCAAGGCGGGCAAGGTCAAGCGCTGACCTCCCTCCTCTGACGTACCCCGGAACGGGCGGCCTCCCTCACGGAGGCCGCCCGTTCCGCGTGTGCTCCCTCCTTTTCTCCCCGCGAGATGCGGGGGTCCGGGTGCGGTCGCACGCGGACCCGCGCAGGTCGCCCGGAGAAGGGGCCGGGTCAGGCGCCGGCGAAGTGGTCCCAGCCGCGCACGTCCGGCACGACCCCGTCGAGCGTGACGACCGGACCCTGCGGCCCCGGCTCGCCGACCTGCCCGACGGCGACCCACGGGGCGCCGGGCAGCGCCGCGAGGTCGACCGACGCGGGGAAGCACGCCGCGAGCGAGTGCTCCTCGCCGCCGCCGAGCACCTGGCGCAGCGCCTCCTCGGCGCCGAGGCAGCGCTCGAGCGCCCCGGACGCGTGGCGCGCCCTCAGCACCTCCCCCGACAGGTCGATGCCCACCCCGCTCGCCCGGGCCACCCGGCCGAGGTCGGTGACGAGCCCGTCCGAGACGTCGACGAGGGCGTGCGCCCCGGCGTCGGCCGCGACCGGCCCGGACTCCCACGGCGGCCGCGGCGCCCGGTGGGCCGCCCGCAGCAGCTCGGCGTCCGGTCCGCCCCCCGTGGTGCGGCCGGACAGGTACAGCGCGAGCCCGCCGCCGGAGGTCCCGAGCGTGCCGCAGACGGCGACGACGTCACCGGCCCGCGCCCCCGAGCGCAGGACCGGCCGCCGGCCGCGCAGGTCGCCGAGCGCGGTGAGGGTGACCGTGACGACCCCGGCCGGGCCGGAGGACAGGTCGCCGCCGACGACGGGCGCGCCGGACTCCCGCGAGACCGAGGCGATGCCCGCGGCGAGCCCGAGCACCCAGTCGACCGGCGTCCCGGGGTCGGCCACGAGCGAGACGAGCAGACCGGTGGGGACCGCGCCCATCGCCGCGACGTCGGCGAGGTTCTGCACGGTGACCTTGACGCCCACGTCGTGCGCGCCGGACCAGTCGTCGCGCCAGTCGCGGCCGCGGACCATCCCGTCGGTCGTCGCGACGACCGCGCCGGAGGGGGCGGCGAGGACCGCGGCGTCGTCGCCCGGACCGACCGGGACGGCGGACTCGTCGGCCGCGACGGCGGCCGCGTAGAGGGGGAAGACCCGCGCGAGGAGCTCGGCCTCGTCGAGGTCGCGCAGCCGCTCCACTCCGTGCTCCCTCCCTGCGGTGACGTCCGGTCCACGGGCACGGTAGCGTCTGCGTCGAGCCCCGCCGGACCCGGTGGGCACCACGTGCGGGGCCGCACCGGCCCCGCCGACCGACGACAAGGTGGAGTTCAGTGGTCCAGGCCTACATCCTGATCCAGACCGACGTCGGGCGCGCCGCGTCCGTCGCCGAGACGATCGCCGGCATCGACGGCGTCGTCCTCGCCGAGGACGTCACCGGCCCCTACGACGTCATCGCCCGGGTGGAGGCCGCGACCGTCGACGAGCTGGGCAAGCTGGTCATCTCCCGCATCCAGGACACCGAGGGCATCACCCGCACCCTGACGTGCACCGTGGTCCACGTCTGAGCGTGGCCCGGACCCGTCGGACGGCGGCAGCGCTCGGCGCTGCCGCCGTCCTGCTGTGCGGGTGCTCCTCCGCCGTCGAGGTGAGCGTGCCCGGGGGCGCCGCGGGGTGCGGCGACCCGCGCTGGCCCGCGACCGTCGGCGGCCAGGAGCGCCGCGACACCGACCCCGCCGGGGGCGCGGTGGCCGCCTGGGGCGACCCGGCGATCGTGGCGCGCTGCGGCGTCGGTGCGCTCGCCCCGACCGAGACCGAGTGCATCGAGGTCGACGGCGTCGGCTGGATCCCGTCGGAGCTCACCGACGGCACCCGCTTCACGACGTTCGGCACCGACCCCGCGCTCGAGGTGCTCGTGCCGTCGGCGTACGACCCCGCGCCGCTGCTGCTGCCGGCGTTCGACGAGGTCGCGCAGGCCCTGCCGCGCAACGACCTCCGCTGCCGCTGACGCCTCTGACGCGGGCCGGTCCGCCGCGCCTCAGCGCAGGCCGGTGCGGCGCTCGAGCGCGAGCGCGACGAGCTCGTCGATGAGCTCGGGGTAGCTGACGCCGCTGGCCGCCCACATCCGCGGGTACATCGAGCTCGGCGTGAAGCCGGGCATCGTGTTGACCTCGTTGAGGACGACCTCGCCGGCGTCGGTGAGGAAGAAGTCGACGCGCGCGAGCCCCTCGCAGCCGGCGGCCTCGAAGGCGCGGGCGGCCATCGAGCGGATCTCGGCGGCGGCCTGGGTCGGCACGTCGGCCGGCGCCTCGAGGCGCACGTCGTCGGCGGCGAGGTACTTGGCCTCGAAGTCGTAGAAGTCGTGGTTCTGGACGACGACGCACTCGCCGAGCTCGCTCGTGCGCGGGTCGTCGGTGCCGTGGCCCTCGAGGACGCCGCACTCGATCTCGCGCCCGACGATGCCCTGCTCGACGACGACCTTGGGGTCGTGCTCGCGGGCGACCTCGATCGCGGCCTCGAGCGCGTCCATCGAGGCGACCTTGCTGATGCCCATGCTCGACCCGGCGCGGGCCGGCTTGACGAAGACGGGGAAGGTCAGCGCGCCGACGGCGTCCATCGCGGCCGCGGGGTCGCGCCGCCAGTCGCGGTCGGTGATGACGACGTAGGGGCCGATCGGCAGGCCGGCCGCGGCGAGGACGGTCTTCATCATCGCCTTGTCCATCATGACGGCCGAGGCGGTGACCCCCGAGCCGACGTAGCGGACGTCGGCGAGGTCGAGCAGGCCCTGGATGGTGCCGTCCTCGCCGAAGGGGCCGTGCAGCAGGGGGAAGACGACGTCGACCTCGCCGAGCGTGCGCGGCGCCTGCCCGGCCTCGTGGACGACGAGGGTGCGGTCGGTGGCCGAGGTCGGGACGATGACGCTCGCCGACCCGCCGTCGACCCGGGGCTCGTGGCCCGGCGCGAGGCGCAGCGGCTCGGGGTCGTCCGCGGCGAGCACCCAGTGCCCGTCCTTGGCGATGCCGACCGGCACGACGTCGTAGCGGTCGCGGTCGAGCGCCTCGAGGACGCTCGCGGCGGTCGCGCACGAGACGGCGTGCTCGGACGAGCGGCCCCCGAAGACGAGGGCGACGCGGATCTTGTCGGCTGGGCGGTCGGTCATCGCACGCGACTCTAGCCGCCCCTAGGGTGGCCCTCGTGACCGAGCGCCCCACCTCGCCCGAGCCCCTCGCCCCCGCCACCCGGCTCGTCGCCCTCGGGCGCGAGCCGGCCTCCCCCGGAGCGCAGGTCGGCGCGCCGCTCGTGCTCACCTCGACCTACCACGCGGACGGGCCGGTCAGCTACGGCCGCGGCGGCAACCCGACGTGGTCGGCCCTGGAGGAGGCCCTCGGCTCGCTCGAGGGCGGCGACGCCCTCGTCCTCGCCTCCGGGATGGCCGCCGTCTCCGCCGCCTTCGCGCTCCTGCCCCACGGCGGCACCGTCGTCGTGCCGGACGCCGCCTACAACGGCGTGATGGCGACCGTCGGCGACCTCGAGGCCGAGGGCGCCGCGACCGTGCGCCGGGTCGACCTCACCGACACCGCCGCCGTCGTCGCCGCGCTCGACGGCGCCGACCTGCTGTGGCTCGAGTCCCCCACCAACCCCCTCCTCGAGGTCGCCGACGTCCCCACCCTGGCCGCGGCGGCCCGCGAGCGCGGGGTGCTGACGGTCGTCGACAACACCTTCGCGACCCCGCTGCTCCAGCGGCCGCTCGATCAGGGCGCCGACGTCGTCGTGCACTCGGTGACGAAGTATCTCGCCGGGCACAGCGACGTGCTGCTCGGCGCGGTCGTCACGGCGCCGACCGAGGCCGGCCGCGCGCTGCACGACCGGCTGCACCGGCACCGGCGGCTGCGCGGCGCCATCGCCGGGCCGATGGAGTCCTGGCTCGCGCTGCGCGGGATGCGCACGCTGCACCTGCGCCTGGAGCGGGCCTGCGCCTCCGCCGTCGAGCTCGCCACCCGGCTCGAGGGCCACCCGGCCGTCACCCGCGTGCGCTACCCCGGCCTCGGGGCGATCGTCAGCATCGAGGTCGTCGGCGGGGCCGAGGGCGCCGAGCGCGTGTCGGCCGCGACCCGCCTCTGGGTGCACGCGACGAGCCTCGGCGGCGTCGAGAGCCTCCTGGAGCGGCGCAAGCGCCAGCCCGACGAGCCGCTCAAGGTGCCGGACGAGCTGCTGCGCCTCTCCGTCGGGGTCGAGGACGTCGAGGACCTGTGGCGCGACCTCTCGGCCGCGCTGGAGCACGCCGCGGGCTGAGCCCGCCGGACCCGCTGCGGCTCAGGCGGTCTCGGCCTTGCGGGGCCGCGACAGGAGAGCGGCCACGACCTCCTGGGCGGTGCGCCCGTGGCGGATCATCGCGTCGACCTGCTCGATGATCGGCACGTCGACGCCGTGGGCGCCGGCCAGCTCGAGGATGGACGTGCACGACTTGACGCCCTCGGCGGTCTGCCGCGTCACGGCGACGACCTCGTCGACGGCCATCCCCTGACCGAGACGCACGCCGAAGGAGTGGTTGCGCGAGAGCGGCGACATGCACGTGGCGATGAGGTCGCCGACCCCGGCGAGCCCCGCGAAGGTCACGGACTCGCCCCCGAGCGCGGTGCCCAGACGCATCGTCTCGGCCAGGCCCCGGGTGATGATCGACGCCTTCGAGTTGTCGCCCATCCCGAGGCCCTCGGCCATCCCGACGGCTAGCGCGATGACGTTCTTCACCGCACCGGCGATCTCGGTGCCGACGACGTCTGTGCCGGTGTACGGGCGGAAGTACGGTGCGGCGCAGGCGGCGGCGACCCGCTCGGCCATCGCCTCGCTGCGGCTCGCGACGACCGAGGCCGCCGGCTGCTTGGCCGCGATCTCGCGCGCGAGGTTGGGCCCGGAGACGACGACGACGCGGTCGGGGTCGACGCCCCCGACCTCGGCGATGACCTCCGACATGCGGCGGGTCGTGCCGAGCTCGACGCCCTTCATGAGCGAGACGACCGCGGCGTCGCCGGGGAGCACCCCGCCCCAGGCGGTGAGGTTGTCGCGCAGCGTCTGCGAGGGCACGGCGAGCACCACGACGTCGGCGCCCTCGGCGGCCTCGGCGGGGTCGGTCGTGGCCCGCACCGTGCCGGGCAGGCGCAGCTCGGGGAGGTAGTCGCGGTTGACGCCGGCGTTGACCTGCTCGACGACCTCCGCCCGGCGCCCCCACATCGTGACGGGGGTGCCGGCGTCGGCGAGGACGGCGGCGAAGGCCGTCCCCCAGCTCCCGGTGCCGTAGACGGCCGCTCGGCTCATGACGCCTCCTCGATCGGTCGGGGTCGGCCGGTCGGGGTGACGCGGGCGCGACGGGGGTCGAAGCGTTCGGTGGGGGCGCCCTCGCCGCGCAGCACCTCGAGCTCGGCGGTGATCGCCGCCATGATGCGGTCGGTCGCCTCGGCGAGCACCTCGGCCGTCACGGGGAGCCCGTGCAGGTCCTCGAGGTCGACGGGCCGGCCGGCGCGCACGCGCATGACGGGCCGCGGCACGAGGTGGGGCACCTTCGCGTACGGCGCGAGCATCTCCTGGGGGCCCCAGACCGCGACGGGCACGACGGGGCACCGGGTCTCGAGCGCGACACGGGCCGCACCGGTCTTGCCGCGCATCGGCCACAGGTCGGGGTCGCGGGTCAGCGTCCCCTCCGGGTAGATGGCGACGCACTTGCCCGCGCGGACCGCGGCGACCGCCGCGCGGTAGGCGTCGACGGCGCTGCCCGACTCGCGGTGCACCGGGATCTGGTCGGCCGAGCGCAGCACCGCCCCGACGACGGGCACGCGGAAGACCTCGTCCTTGCCGAGGAAGCGCGGCGAGAGACCCTGGTCGACGAGGAAGTGCGCGAAGGCCAGCGGGTCGACGTGCGAGACGTGGTTGGGGCAGACCACCCAGCCACCCGTCGTCGGCAGGTGCTCGACGCCCTCCCAGCGGCGGCGCGTCAGCGCGCGGAACAGGGGCCGCAGGACGGCGATGGCGAACCGGTACCCGAAGGGACGCGAGCTGTCGGTCGGGGTGGTCACCAGTCGCCTTCCGGGGGTGGGGGTCACCGCATTGTGGTCCGCGGTGCAGGTGATGTCGAGCGCGCCACGGCGGCCTGTCAGGATCGGCACGTGCCCTCCACCCCGCCCCTCGTGGTCGTCGTGCCCGTCAAGGGCGGCCCGCTCGCGAAGTCGCGCCTGCCGCTGCCGCTCGAGGACCGGATGGCCCTCGCCGACGCGTTCGCCCGTGACACCGTCGCGGCGGCCGCGTCCCTTCCGGGAGCGCACGTGCTCGTCGTGACCGGAGACCCGTCGGTCGCCGCGTGGGCGGCCACCGGGGCGCAGGTCGTCGCCGACCCCGGGGCGGGCCTGGACGCCGCCGTCCGGGCCGGGGTGCTGGCCGCCCGCGCGACCGGGGCGCCGCGCGCGGTCGTGCTCCTCGGCGACCACCCGGCCCTCACGGGCACCGAGCTCGCGGCCACCCTGGCGCGCACCGGTCGCGTCGCGCGCGCCGTCGTCCCCGACGCGGACGGCACCGGCACGGCCCTGCTCGACCTCGCCCTCGACGACGGCCCGGCGCCGACCCGCTTCGGCGCCGGCAGCGCGGCGGCCCACGCCGGGCTCGGGTGGACGACGGTCCGGGTCGCCGCCCCGGGCCTGCGCACCGACGTCGACGACGCCGCGTCCCTCGCCGACGCGGTGGCCCTCGGGGTGGGCGCGCACACGGAGTCGGCCCTGCGGCGCGCTACCCTGCCGGGCGTGCAGGCCACCATCCACCGGGTCCCCGACGAGACGGGCGGCAGCGCGCTGCTCGACGACGGCCGGGAGGTCGAGGTGCCGGTCGTCGCGCTCGTCGACAGCGGCCTGCTGCACCTGCGCAGCGGCCAGCGGGTCAGCATCGAGCTCGACGCCGACGGCCTCGTCGCGACGCGGGCCTGGATCGTCGGCATCGGGCCGGGCGAGACCATCCACTGAGGGAGGGCCCCACCCGGCCCGGGCGTCAGCGCTTCGCGGCCTTCTTGGCCGGGGCCTTCTTCGCGGGGGCCTTCTTCGCGGCGGTCTTCGCGGGTGCGGCCTTGGTGGCGGTCTTCCTGGCCGCGGTCTTCGCCGGGGCAGCCGCCTTCGTCGTGGTCTTCTTCGCCGCGGTCTTCGCCGGCGCCGCCTTCGTCGCGACCTTCTTCGCCGCGGTCTTCGCCGGGGCAGCCGCCTTCGTCGTGGTCTTCTTCGCCGCGGTCTTCGCCGGCGCCGCCTTCGTCGCGACCTTCTTGGCCGCGCTCTTGGCCGGGGCAGCCGCCTTGGTCGCCGTCTTCTTCGCGGCGGTCTTCGCGGGCGCGGCCTTGGTCGCCGTCTTCTTCGCCGCCGTCTTCGCGGTCTTCTTGGCGGTGGTCTTCTTGGCCGGGGCGGCAGCGACGGCCGTCGTGCTGCCGGCGGCGGCACGACCGGTCGCCGTGACGCCCTTGGGCAGCGAGCTGGGCTTGCGGACGTAGTCCTTGAACGCGGTGCCCGGGCGGAAGCGGGGGGCCTTGCTCTTGGGGATGCGCACCGAGGTACCGGTGTGCGGGTTGCGACCGGTGCGGGCGGCGCGCTCCGCACGGTCGAAGGTGCCGAAGCCGGTGATCGCGACCTTGCCGCCCCGGGTGACCTCACGGACGATCGTGTCGAGCACGGTGTCCAGCGCGTCGTTCGCGAGCTTGCGGCTGCCGAGGGCCTTTTCGAGCTCCTTGACGATGTCTGCCTTGTTCACGGTGGATCCTCCATCGGTCGGCGCCGGGCGGACGCCTCGACGCTGGGACGTGGGGGTCGGGGCTCGCCGACCTTGGTCTGACGGTATGCCTGCCGGAGAGGCACGTCCACCACTCTCTCGGCGTGTTCTGGTTGCGCGACAGACGGTTTGGCGCCGGGCCGGTCGTCACAGCAGCCCCACACACACCACCGGGGCACTCGCGCGGAGTGCCCCGGTGGATGCTTCCTGCCCGGAAAAGGTTGTGGGAGTACGAAACCCGTCAGGCGGTGACCTTGGGCTTCCACGACGGACGAATTGCCTCGAAGGTCGTGATGTCCCCCTCGTGGCGCAGCGAGAGGCTGATGTCGTCCAGGCCCTCGAGGAGCCGCCAGCGCGTGTACTCGTCGACCTCGAAGGAGGCCACGAGGTCGCCGGCCGTCACCGTGCGCGTCTCGAGGTCGACCGTCACGGAGGTGCCGGGCTCGTTCTCGAGGAGCTTCCAGAGCAGCTCGACGTCGTCCTGGGAGCACTGCGCCGTCAGGAGGCCCTGCTTGCCGCTGTTGCCGCGGAAGATGTCGGCGAAGCGCGAGGAGATGACCACCCGGAAGCCGTAGTTCATGAGGGCCCACACCGCGTGCTCCCGCGAGGAGCCGGTGCCGAAGTCGGGCCCGGCGACGAGCACCGACCCCGCGGCGAAGGTCGGGTCGTTGAGGACGAAGGTCTCGTCGGCCCGCCAGGCGGCGAACAGGCCGTCCTCGAAGCCCGAGCGCGTCACCCGCTTGAGGTAGACCGCCGGGATGATCTGGTCGGTGTCGACGTTGCTGCGGCGCAGCGGGACACCGATGCCGGTGTGCGTCGTGAACTTCTCCATCAGGCGTTCGCCTCCACGGGCTCGAGGTCGGCAGGGCTCGACAGGGTGCCGCGCACGGCGGTGGCGGCGGCGACGAGCGGGCTCACGAGGTGCGTGCGACCGCCCTTGCCCTGGCGACCCTCGAAGTTGCGGTTCGAGGTCGAGGCGCTGCGCTCCCCCGGCGCCAGCTGGTCGGGGTTCATCCCCAGGCACATCGAGCAGCCGGGCAGGCGCCACTCGGCGCCGGCGGCGGTGAAGACCTCGTGCAGCCCTTCGGCCTCGGCCTGGAGGCGCACGCGGGCCGAGCCGGGCACGACGAGCATGCGCACCCCGTCGGCCACGTGACGGCCCTCGATGACCTCGGCCGCGGCGCGCAGGTCCTCGATCCGGCCGTTGGTGCACGACCCGACGAACACGGTGTCGACGTGGATCTCGCGCAGCGGCGTCCCGGCCTGCAGGCCCATGTACTCGAGCGCGCGGCGGGCCGCGACCTTGTCGTTGTCGTCGCCCATCGACTCGGGGTCCGGGACCGCCTCGCCGAGGGGGCTGCCCTGGCCGGGGTTGGTGCCCCACGTGACGAAGGGGGTGAGGCTCGCGGCGTCGAGGACGACCTCGGCGTCGAACTCGGCGTCGTCGTCGCTGCGCAGCTCGCGCCAGGCCTCGACCGCGGCGTCCCAGTCGGCGCCGGTCGGGGCGTGGTCGCGCCCGCGGACGTACTCGAAGGTGGTCTCGTCGGGGGCGATCATCCCCGCGCGGGCGCCGGCCTCGATCGACATGTTGCAGACGGTCATCCGGGCCTCCATCGAGAGGGCGCGGATGGCGCTGCCGCGGTACTCGATGACGTACCCCTGGCCGCCGCCGGTGCCGATCTTCGCGATGACGGCGAGGACGACGTCCTTGGCGGTGACCCCCGGCGAGAGCTCGCCCTCGACGGTCACGGCCATCGTGCGGAACGGCTTGAGCGGCAGGGTCTGCGTCGCGAGGACGTGCTCGACCTCGGAGGTGCCGATGCCGAAGGCCAGCGCCCCGAAGGCGCCGTGCGTCGAGGTGTGGCTGTCGCCGCAGACGATCGTCATGCCCGGCTGGGTGAGGCCCAGCTGCGGCCCGACGACGTGGACGATGCCCTGCTCGGCGTCGCCCATCGGGTAGAGCGTGACGCCGAACTCCTCGCAGTTGCGGCGCAGGGTCTCGACCTGGGTGCGGCTGACCGGGTCCGTGATCGGGCCGGGCGTCGTCGGGACGTTGTGGTCCTCGGTGGCGAGGGTGAGGTCGGGGCGGCGCACCGGGCGGCCGGCGAGCCGCAGCCCGTCGAACGCCTGCGGGCTCGTCACCTCGTGGAGGAGGTGGAGGTCGATGTAGAGGAGGTCGGGCTCCCCGTCGCCCCGTCGCACGACGTGCTGCTCCCACACCTTCTCGGCCAGGGTTCCGGCCATCCCACTCACCTCTCGTCCACGTGACCGCGGCGGTCGGCCGCGGGGTCGTCGGCGGCGATCGCGGCACCGCGCCGTCGCCGTCGTCCCGAGATTCGCACGGGGATGTCGCGGATGGACTTGCGTCTCATCGAATGAGACTGCAATATCAAGACATGGACAACAGCAGTGGGGTCGGAGTGCTCGACAAGGCAGCCGTCGTGCTGTCCGCGCTCGAGGCGGGCCCGTCGACGCTCGCCCAGCTCGTGACGGCCACCGGCCTGGCCCGACCGACGGCTCACCGGCTGGCGGTCGCGCTCGAGCACCACCGGCTCGTGACCCGCGACCTCCAGGGGCGCTTCGTGCTCGGCCCGCGCCTCGGCGAGCTCGCGGCCGCCGCCGGCGAGGACCGCCTGCTCGCGGCGGCCGGCCCGGTCCTCGGCGCGCTGCGCGACCACACGAACGAGTCGGCCCAGCTCTTCCGCCGCCAGGGCGAGTACCGCGTCTGCGTCTCGGCGGCCGAGCGGCCCGTCGGCCTGCGCGACTCCATCCCGATCGGCGCGACGCTCTCGATGCGCGCCGGCTCGGCCGCGCAGATCCTCCTCGCGTGGGAGGAGCCGGACCGGCTGCACCGCGGCCTCCAGGGCGCGGCCTTCACGGCGACGGCGCTCTCGGGCGTGCGCCGGCGTGGGTGGGCGCAGAGCGTCGGCGAGCGCGAGCCGGGCGTCGCATCGGTCTCGGCGCCGGTCCGCTCCCCCTCCGGCCGGGTCATCGCCGCCGTCTCGATCTCCGGCCCCATCGAGCGGCTCTCGCGCCAGCCCGGGCGGCTGCACGCGGCCACCGTCATGGCCGGCGCCAACAAGCTGAGCGAGGTCCTCGCGCGGCACGCGGCGCAGCAGGACGTCCAGAACAACGCCTGAGCGCGGGTGGCCCGACGCAACACGGATGTCACACGCGGCGCGCGCCGGGGCAACATCCGCGGGCGAGGCTGGGGCGCACCCGCCCAGCAGGAGGAGCGCCCGTGACCCCGACCGCCGCCTCGCGCATCGCCCGTGACCGCACCCGGCTGCTCGCCTTCCCGCGCCCGGACCGCCCGGCGCTCGTCGTCGGGGGCGGGGTCGTGGCGGCAAGGCGGGCGGCCGCGCTCACCCGGGCCCGCACGCCCGTCATCGTCTTCGCGCCGACCCTCTGCGACGACGTGTTCGACCTGCTCGCCGAGCGCCTCGTGACCTGGGAGAACCGCTGGCCGACGCTCGAGGACCTGCGCACCGCCTGGCTGGTGCACGCCGCGACCGGGGACGCCCGGCTCGACGCGCGCGTCTGCGCGCTGGCCGCGAGCGCCCGGGTGGCGGTGGCCTGAGCCGTCAGGTCAGGAGCCGTCAGGTCAACGTGCCGCCCAGCCGCTGGCGTGCGGTCTGCCCACGACGCCCGACCGGCAGCACGCCGGCCACCTTCGCCAGGCCGAACGGCTTCGGGCCGGCGTAGACGCTCTCGGCGCCGTGCGGCTGCACCTCGTAGGTCTCGTGCCAGATGGTGACGGCGGCCGGGTCCTTCTTCGCGACCGCGTAGAACTCCGTCCACGCCGGGCGGTGGAGGTGGTCGGCCGCGTTGGCGTACGCGTAGAGCTCCTCGGTGCTGCGCCACCACTGGACCATCGTCGTCGCCATGAGGTGCACGGTCGAGCGGCTCCCGAGGTAGCCGAGCGACTCCGCCTCGCCGGCCTCGGCCGCGGCCTTGTTGCGCTCCAGCTCGACGATCATCCGGGGCATCGCGCTCGCTGCCTGGCGCACGATGCCGACCCGCCACGGGCGGTGGACGCGCAGGCCGATGAGGAAGACGGTGAGGGGGCCGTCGTAGGCGTGGGTCACGCGGTCCATGGGGGCTCCTTGACTGGATAGTGCGACTGTCTGGTGGCACCATGGTGGACAGTGGCACTATCCGGTGTCAAGAGGAAGGGAGCAGGAGTGCGCATCTCCGAGCTGGCGGAGGCGACCGGCGTCCCGGTGCACACGCTGAAGTTCTACCTGCGCGAGGGGGTCCTGCAGCCGGGCCGCGCGACGAGCCGCACCTCCGCCGACTACGACGACGAGCACGTCGAGCGGGTGCGCCTGGTCCGGGCGCTCGTCGAGCACGGGGGCGTCGCGCTCAGCGGGGTGCGCGACATCGTCGTCGCCCTGACCTCCCCTCCCCCGTCGCGCCACGACCTGCTCGGGGCCGCCGCGGCCGTCATCCCGACCCCTGCGCCGCGCGAGGCGGTCGACCCCGAGGTCACCGCCCTGCTCGAGGAGCTCGGCTGGTGCGCCTGGTCGGGGGCGCCGGCCCTCGGCGCCCTCAGCGACGCGGTGGCGGCGGCCCGAGCGGCCGGCGTGCCGCTCGACGCCGGCACCCTACGGCGGTACGCGGAGGGGATGGCGCTCGTCGCGGAGGCCGACGTCGACCTCGCGCTCGCCGCGCGCGGCCCGGCCGAGGCGATGCGCATCGTCGTCGTGGGGACCGTCCTCGGCGACCCGGTGCTCGTCGCGCTGCGGCGCCTGGCCCAGGAGGCCGTGAGCAGCCGGCGCCAGCGCGAGGCCACGCCGGAGGGACCCTGAGCCCCCTCCCCCGGCTACACGACGAAGGCCCGGTCCGTGATGGACCGGGCCTTCGCTCGAGGTAGCCCCGACGGGATTCGAACCCGCGCTACCGCCTTGAGAGGGCGGCGTGCTAGGCCACTACACAACGGGGCCTCGGAGTCGTCCGTCCCGCCGTGAGGCGGTCCGGGCAACGAGGAGAAACCTTACCGAACAGCAGGGCTTTCTCCGAAATCGCCTCCGGCCGAAGCCGGGGGCGACTGGCTGGGGTACCAGGACTCGAACCTAGAACGGATGAACCAGAATCACCAGTGTTGCCAATTACACCATACCCCATGGGGTATACCGTCCGACCTCCCGCGAGCGGGCCGACCGTGCGGCGAACCGAGAGAGGATGTTACCGGCCCACCTCCCCCGACCCAAATCGCGGGGGTCAGGACCCCCGCAGACCGGCGATCTCGGCGAGCGAACGCACCACCGGCACACCGTGCTGCGCGACCATCCGCAGCTCCCGCTCCCCCGGCTCGCCGTCGCGGACGAGCCAGGCGGCGGGCATCCCGGCGCCGACCGCACCGAGCGGGTCGGTGGTCAGCTCGTCGCCGACGTAGCCGGTGCGGGACGGGTCGGCCCCGAGCCGGCGGGCGGCCTCGTGGAAGGCGCGCGGGTCCGGCTTGCCGAACCCGAGGGTGTCGCGGCTGCACACGACGTCGAACAGGTCGTCCAGGCCCGCCGCCCCGAGCTTGGAGCGCGTGTAGTCGCCCGCCGAGTTCGTGAGGACACCGACGAGCACCCCCTGCGCCCGCAGCGCCTCGACCGCCGGACGGGCGTCGTCGAAGGCCTCGAGCGCGTCGAGGAAGGCCGGCTCGTAGGCGGCGTCGAAGGGCGCCGACCACTCGCCGTCCGGCTGCCCGAGCCAGGCCGCGAGCTCACCGAGTCGGGCCCGGCGCATCTGCGCGAAGTCGGTCTCGCCGCGGGTGTAGGCGGCGAAGTGCCCCTCCGAGTCGTCCCGGAAGCGCACGCCGGCGGCGGCCAGCCGCTCGGGGTCGGCGTCCGGCCACAGGCGCGTGGCGGCCTCGGCGCCCGCGCGGTGCATCGCCGAGCGGGTGTCGTAGAGGGTGTCGTCGGCGTCGAGGAGGACGGCCTCGACGCCGAGGCCGTCCCACGCGGCGCTCACAGCGTCGCGCGCAGCGCCGCGAGGCGGGCCAGCGTCGAGTCCTTGCCGAGGATCTCCATCGACTCGAACAGGGGCGGGCTGACCCGCTGCCCCGACACCGCCGTGCGCAGCGGGCCGAAGGCGAACTTCGGCTTGAGCCCCAGGCCCTCGACGAGCGCGGCGCGCAGGGCGGCCTCGATGGACTCCGCCCGCCACGTCGGCTCCGACCCGAGGACGCCGTGGTGCTCGGCCGGCAGCTCCGCGAGGGCGGCCGAGGCGGCGTCGAGCGTCGCGGCGGCGTCCTCCTTGAGCTGCGCGCGGGCGTCGTCGGCGATCTCGACGGCGTCGTCCGCGACGTAGAAGGGCGCGACGAGCCCGGTCGCCTCGGTGAGGTGCGCGATGCGCGTCTGGATCAGCTCGGCCACCTGCTCGAGGCGCGCGAGCTCACCGAGCGAGGGGTTCTCGCCGAGCACCCCGTCGCGGGTCAGGTACGGCAGGAGGCGCGAGGCGAACTCGCCGAGCGCGAGCCCGCGGATGTGCACGCCGTTGAGCCAGTCGAGCTTCTTGAGGTCGAAGATCGGGCCGACCGGGTTGACGAGCGACCAGTCGAAGCGCTGCGCGAACTGCTCGAAGGTGAAGACCTCGACGTCGTTGCCCTCGGCGTCCTGCGCCGGCGGGTAGGCCAGCAGCCCGAGGAAGTTGACGAGCGCCTCGGGCAGGTAGCCCTCCTCCTGGAACCACGTGAGGCGCGCCTCGGGGTTCTTGCGCTTGGAGATCTTGCTCTTGTTCTCGTTGCGCAGCAGCGGCATGTGCGCGAAGCGCGGCGGCTCGAGGCCGAGGCGGCGGTAGAGCAGGACGTGCTTCGGGGTCGAGCTGACCCACTCCTCGCCGCGCACGACGTGGGTGATGCCCATCTCGTGGTCGTCGACGACGACGGCGAGGTGGTAGGTCGGGTAGCCGTCGGCCTTGAGGATGACCTGGTCGTCCGGGCGCGGCGCGGTCATCCGGCCGCGGATGAGGTCGTCGAACTCGAGCTCGACGTCGTCGGGGACGAGGAGGCGCACGACCGGGGTCTCGGAGAAGCCCGGCAGCGCGCGCCGCTCCTCCTCCGACTTGCCGACGCAGAGGCGGTCGTAGCCGGTCGGCTGCTTGAGGCGCTGCTGCTCCTCGCGCATCGCGGCGAGGCGCTCGGTCGAGCACCAGCACAGGTAGGCGTGGCCGTCGGCGAGCAGCCGGTCGACGTAGGGGCGGTAGGTCGTCAGGCGCTCGCTCTGGCGGTAGGGCGCGCACGGGCCGCCGATGTCCGGGCCCTCGTCCCACGTGAGGCCGAGCCAGCGCAGCGTGTCGAAGACCTGCTGCTCGGAGTCCTCGCGGAAGCGCGCCCGGTCGGTGTCCTCGATGCGCAGGAGGAAGCGACCGCCCTGCTGGCGCGCGAACGCGAGGTTGAAGAGGGACATGTACGCCGTGCCGACGTGCGGGTCGCCCGTCGGGGACGGGGCGACGCGGAGGCGGACGGGACCGGGGAGGTCGCCGGCCGGCGGGGCTGCGGGGGTGTGCTCGCTCATGATGGGGCCAGCGTAGTGACGTGGCGGCGGGGGTGGCGCACGGGAGCCGACGGGCGCAGACTCGCGCCATGGCGGGGGTGGCACATGACACGACGGGCCGGAGCGGCCCGCGCGGGGACCGGCGGGTGCGGCCGGTCGGGGTCCTCGTGGCGATGCTCACGACGGTCGTGCTCGTCTTCTTCGTGATCCGGCTCCTCACCGACGTCCCGCACCTCGTCGACGGCACCGTCCCCGACGACGACCTCGCGGAACTCTACGTCGCCCACCCCTGGCTGGCCTACGGACACATGCTGCCCGGGGTCGCGTACCTGCTCGGGGCGCCGTTGCAGCTCTCGGCGCGGTTCCGGGCGGGGCACCTGCGGCTGCACCGTCGGCTCGGTCGGGTGCTCCTCGCGTGCGCGCTCGTCTCCGGTGTCCTCGCCGTGGTCCTCGGGTTCGTGTTCGCCTGGGGCGGTGGCGCCGAGACGAGCGCGACCCTGGTCTTCGGGTCGTGGTTCGTGCTGTGCCTCTCCCTGGCGCTGCGCGCCGTCCGGGCCCGTCGCATCGCCGACCACCGGCGCTGGATGGTGCGCGCCTTCGCCGTCGGGCTCGGGGTGGCGACCATCCGCCTCTGGGTGGGGCTCTTCACCGGGGTCGAGATCGGGCTGCTCGGGATGGGCGACGCGACGATGCCGCTGCGGGCGACCTTCGGGGTGGCGTTCTGGCTCGGCCTGTCGATGCACGTCGTGGCCGGCGAGTGGTGGCTGCGCCGCCGACCGATGACTCCCGCCCCCGCGGCCGGTCGGTCCACCTGACCGAGCGCCGCTGAGCCTCAGGGCTGCTCGGTGGGCCGGGCGTCCGTGACGTCGGGCGGTCCGGCGGACTCGTCGTCCTTGAGGTCGTCGATCTCGTCGACGACCCGCTCGCGCTCGGCCGGGTCCAGCGCGACGCCGGCCTCGTCGAGGCCACGGTCGAGCTCGTCCTCGATGGTCTCCCGCTCGCCGCTGTACTCCCACGACGTCACCTCGTCGACGACGTTCTGGGCGGCCTCGGTGGCGGCGTCGGCGACGGTGTCGTCACCGGCGGTCTCGGGTCGGTCCTGCTCGCTCACGGGGTGCTCCTTCGGGGTCGGTACGTCGTCACCGACGACCATGCCCCGTCGCGCCCGGCGCGAAACGCGCGCCGGTCAGTGACGCACGAAGGGGTTGGACAGGACGCCGATCCCCTCGATCTCGACCTCGACCCGCTGGCCGGCCTCGACCGGACCGACGCCCGCGGGGGTGCCGGTGAGGATGACGTCGCCCGGCAGCAGCGTGAACGCCTTGGACGCGTAGGAGACGAGCGCGGCGACGCCGTGCACCATGTCGCTCGTGGTGCCGTCCTGCACGACCTCGTCGTCGCGTCGGGTGACGACCGACAGCGACGCGACGTCGAGGTCGGTCTCGATCCACGGCCCGAGAGGGCAGAAGGTGTCGAAGCCCTTGGCGCGGGCCCACTGGCCGTCGGAGCGCTGGAGGTCGCGCGCGGTGACGTCGTCGGCGCAGGTGTAGCCGAAGACGACCGAGAGGGCGTCCTCGGGCTCGACGTCCTTGCACACCCGGCCGATGACGACGGCCAGCTCGCCCTCGTAGTGGACCTCGCTGCTCTGCGGCGGCAGCACGACGGGGTCGCCGGGGCCGATGACCGCGGTGTTGGGGATGAGGAACATCAGCGGCTCCTCGGGCACGTCCGTCCCCATCTCGGCCGCGTGGTCGGCGTAGTTCTTGCCGATGCCGATGACCTTGCTGCGCGGGATGACCGGCGCGAGCAGGCGCACGTCCTCGACGCGGTGCGTGGCACCGGTCAGCTCGATCCGCTGGTAGAGGGGGTCGCCGGTGACCTCGGCGATCTTCTCGCCGGCCCCGTCGACCAGGCCGTAGACGGGGTCGTCCCCGGTGGTGAACCTCGCGATGCGCATGGCGCGAGCCTACCGACCGGGCGTCCGGCTCAGGAGACCCCGGCCTTCTCGGCCGCCTCGGCGACGACCCGGCCGACGACGGCCGCGCCCTCGTCGGTCAGGTGCACGTCGAACGCCGTGCAGATGTAGGTGAGGGTGCAGACCTGGGCGACGTTGGTCGGCACCTCGCGGCCGTTGAAGGTCGTCGGGGTCTCGTCGTCGAACGCGAAGGCGGCGTCGAGGCCGACGAAGCGCCCGCCGGCGGCCTTGGTCGCCTTCTCGATGGCGGTGTCGAGGTCGGAGTAGGCCGTCTTCGCGGCGGCGAGCTGGGCCTCGCCGGTGCCCAGGTAGGACGCGGCGAGCCACGGGTTGTAGTAGCCGAGGACGAGCACGGGCACGTCCGGCCCGGCCGCCGAGCGCAGGCGCTCGAGGATGGTCGGGAGGTTCTTCTCGACGGTCTGCACGCCTTCCTGCGCGCACGCCGCGTCGACCTCGAGGCGGGCCGCGCAGCGCAGGAGGTCGTTGCCGCCGATGTCGAGGGTGACCATGCGCACGTCGGCGCCCCGCTCCCGCAGGAACGCCTCGGCCGCGGCGAGCTGGCTGCCCTCGGCGTAGTCGCAGCGCCCGCCGTCGAGGAGCGAGCCGGTCGTCTCGCCGCTGCACGCGAGGTTCTCGACGCCGAGCTCGCCACCGCCCTGCGAGACCCGGGCCGCGGCGAGGGCCGGGTAGGCGGTGTCGCGCCGCTCGGAACCGCCGGGCTGGTAGCCCGCGGCGAGGGAGTCCCCGAGGGCGAGGGCGACCGGGCCGTCCGGGGCGGCGCTGCGGGAGGCGGAGGCCGACGGCGAGGCGGAGGGGGCGGCCGACGTCGGTGCCGGCGTGCTCGGCGCCGCCGGGTCGGGCTCGGAGCCGCCGATGGTGCACCCGCCGAGGAGGACGAGCGCCGCGAGGGCGGCGAGGGGAAGCGCGGGGCGGCGCACGGGCGGACCTCCGGGTCGGTGGCGGGTCGGTGGCGGGACGCTGGTGGGGCGGCCGGCGGCCGCTCCTCCATCCTCACCCGGGACCAACGCCCGGGGCGCCCCGGGTGTGCCCGGGGGGCCCCGCCGTCGCGGCTACCGTGGTGCGGTGACCGTCGTGCTGACCGAGGTGGAGTGGCGCGCGCTCGAGCGGGACCACGCCGAGCGCGTCGACGCCGCCACCGCCGGGCACCGGGAGCGCCGCAGCGACGGTCGGGTCCATCCCGTCGAGGACTTCCTCTTCCGCTACTACAACCACTCCCCCGCGAAGCTGCGTCGCTGGCACCCCGGGGCGGGGGTCCTCCTCGAGGGGGCGGCCGCCACGGAGCGCGCCGGGTGGCGCCACCACGAGGTCGTCGGCGACGCGGTGCGGCTCGACGTGGGGTCTTTCCTCGCGTCGCGCGGCGCCACCGTCGACTTCGTCCGCGGCCTGCTGTCGGCCACGCTGTCGCGGCCGCCGCACCTGGGGTGCTTCGGGCTGCACGAGTGGGCGATGGTGCACCGGCTGTCGGCCGACGACGTGCGGCACACCGGGTGGCCGCTGCGCCTGGGTCAGCGCGGGACGGACGAGGTCGTCGAGCGCCACGCGGTCCGCTGCTCGCACTTCGACGCGTACCGCTTCTTCACCGACACCGCGGCCCCGCTCAACCGGCTCCGTCCCACCCGTGAGGACCAGGCGGCGCAGGAGCAGCCGGGCTGCCTCCACGCCGGGATGGACGTCTACAAGTGGGCGTTCAAGCTCGCACCGCTCGTGCCGAGCGACCTGACCGCGGACGCGTTCGACCTGGCGCGCGACATCCGGGCCCTCGACATGGAGGCCTCTCCCTACGACCTGCGCGAGCTCGGCCACGAGCCGGTGCGCATCGAGACGCCCGAGGGTCGGGCCGAGTACGTGCTGCGCCAGCGGGCGTTCACCGAGCGCTCGAACGCCTTGCGGCACAGGCTCGTCGAGGTGCTCGAGGCAGCGGAGTCCTGCGCCCCGGCGCGCTGAGGCACATCGTCGCCTCACGCAGCGCTGGTGAAGAACCAGTCGACCTGTCGCTCGAGGACGGAGCCGGGCGGCAGCACGGGTTCTGGGGACGGGTCGGCGTCGGGGGGCGGGTGCGTCTCGCTCCCCCACCCGAGCAGGGGCGGCGCCAGCGAGCGGTGGCTGTGACCGGCGGGGGTGCGGGTGAGGATCTCGTGGGGTGACCCGCGGGTGACGGCCACGGACCAGCCGGGCGCTTCCTTGACGAGGTTGCAGCGCAGGCACTTCCCGTTGCCGTTCGACGCACTCGTGGGTCCGCCGTCCTGGCCGGCGTGGGCGTGGTCGGCGTGGGCGTGGTCGGCGTGGACGATGGGTGCGTCGCAGTACGGGGTGGTGCAGACGTCGTCGCGCAGGACGAGCATCCGGCGCAGGCCGCCGAGGAAGGTGCGCCGGCGGGAGTCCATCGCGACGAGGTCGCGCCCGTCGGGCGCCGTGTAGAGCCGGCGCAGCCACACCGAGGCCGGCCCGGCGTCGCGGACCCAGGCGCGGGCGACCGGCGCCGGCACGGACCCGTGGCCGGGGACGCGGGCGGGCTCGTCGACCCCGCGGTCGGCGTCGCCGGTGCCCAGGAGGGCGCGGTCGGTCATGACGAGCTGGACCTCGACGGGCTGGACCTGCCCGTGCGTCCGCCCGGAGAGCAGGCTCAGGGCGGTGTCGGCGCTGACGGCCCCGACCCCGCGCCCCCCGGGTGCCTCGTCCTCGCACTGGCCTCCGACGACGCTGCGGGCCCGGCGCAGGAGGGCGGCATGCGCCCCGACGACCTCGCGCAGGGGGCCGAGCACGGTGAGGTAGGCCATGCCGTCGGGGGCGGGGCGGACGCTGACGCGGCGGCTGCGCACCGCGGCCTCCATCCGGCGGACGACGGACGCGGCGTCGAGCTCGGCCGCGACCCGCGCCGCGGCCCGTCCGGCAGCGCGTGCGCCCAGGCGGGGCAGGGCATCGGCGATGCGGCGGTCCACCTCGGCGCGGTCCTCTCGGGTCAGCGTCGCGGTCTCCCGGACGACCTCGACCGCGGCCCACTCGCTCGTCACCCCGTCCGTGAGGGCGGCCATGAGACACGGCATCTCGTGCACGAGCGCCCGCGCCAGCCCGACGTGGCGGTCGCCGCTGCTCGGGGACTCCCGGCGCGCGAGCGCGACCTCCGAGCCGACCGAGCGGCCCACGTCCTGCGGCGCCGCGACCTCGCGCGAGCGCCGCAGCGCGTCGGTCGCCCGGGCCTGGCAGGCCGCCGCCGCGGCCTTGAGCCGCTCGAGCTCGGCGACGAGCGCGACCCGCTCGTGGTCGCTCGCGGCGTCTACGTCCAGCACCGCGAGCGACGCCCGGAACGCGGCCACCACAGAGAAGGGAGCGGCACCACTCCCGCTGTCCTGCACAGCGATTGCGCCCACCGGCCGCACCCCCTTCCCTGTGCTCCGCACTCTAGGAGAAGCCACCGACAAGGGGTCCTCACGCACGGCCGGCGACGTCGCTCCGTCAGTCGAGGACGTCGCCCCAGGCCACGTCGCCGTGCGCGAGCACGACCGTCCCGTCGGAGCCGGCCCAGACCTCGAGCCAGGTGGGCGCGCCGTGGCGGCCCGTGAAGAACGGCGGTCGTCCACCGTGCAGCGACCGGACCCCACCCTGCGAGAGCCACCGAGGGGTGCACCCTCCACCACCACCCGACCTCCCGCTAATCGTGTTTCCCCTCGGCAGGACGGGAGCCACCTCTACGCTCGACGGGTGAGCGCAGGCGGACGACCGGGCGACATCGTCTGGCGTCCCAGCATCGCCACACGACTCGGCTGGATCGTGCTGGCCTCGACCTTCCTCGTCGGGACGTCCTGGCTCGCGACCACCGGCGAGCTCGGTCGGTCCGAGGTGGTCGTCTTCACCCTCACCGACGCCACCCTCGTCGGGCTGACACCCGTCGTCCTGCTCCGGTGGCGGATGGTGCTCGGTGTCGATGCGCTGTCCTTGGTGTTCGTCCGTGTCCGACGGATCGACCTGAGGGATGTCGTCGGGGCGAAGGTCCTTCCCCGGGAGGGCCTGACGTTCGTCCTCGATGACGGCACCACTCAGTCCTTCGGAGGCTTGGCGAACTCCAGGCTTGCCGAGCGTCGTGCGGTTCCGTCACGGGCGGACCGGGCGGCCCACGCCGTGCTGGCGGCGGCCGCCGTGGTCCGGGGGGAGGATCCTCCCGCGCAGTACCGGCTACCGCCGATGAGAGGGCTACGGCGCGTACTGGTCGAGGACGGGATCCTGGCCCTCCTGGTGGCGATGGTCGCGGGAAGCTGGTGACGGAGCACACGCCGGGCCCGGGACGCTGTCGACCGTCGACCCGATGGACGGCAGCTCGACCCGCTGCCACCATCCCGTCATGGTCGGCCGGCGCTTCCTCTGCCCGCTCGCCACGGCGTGCGCTGCTGCGCTGCTCGTCGGGTGCGGGTCCGGCGCGGGCCGGGTGGTGGACGCCGACGGCGCCCTGACGATCACCGTCCCGGGCCGACCGTCGGCCTCGCCGGGAGACGCGATGGAGGTCGGCGGCGGGGTCGCCCTCGAGCCGGGCGCGGCGCGCGGCGACCACGACGTGGCCGGTGTCGTCGTCCCCGCGGCCTGCGCGGAGAAGGGTGTGTGGGTGGCCGGTCCGGTCTCCTGACGGCCGTCCGCGGAGCCCACGCACGACCCCGTCCGCATCGCGGACCGCGTGGAACCCGTGCGCCCCCGAGCCACCATCGGCCCGACCACGGTGCGAGGGTCGAGGTCATGGCCAGCACCGAACAGCACCTCACGACAGCGCACGACGGCACCGCGGACCCGTCTCCCGAAGCCGTCCGCAAGGCCCGCAAGGCGGTCGTCGCGTCCTCGATCGGCAACGCCCTCGAGTGGTTCGACATCATCGTCTACTCGAGCTTCGCCGTGGTCATCAGCGAGCTGTTCTTCCCCGAGGTCTCCGGCTTCGCCGCGCTGATGCTCACCTTCCTCACCTTCGCGGTGTCCTACCTGATCCGCCCGCTCGGGGCCGCGGTCATCGGCAGCTGGGCCGACCGGCACGGCCGCAAGCGCGCCCTCTCGATGACCATCCTCACGATGATGGTCGGGACCGGGCTCATGGCCGTCGCCCCCACGGCAGCGGTCGTCGGACCGGTCGCGGCCGGGCTGTGGCTGCTCGCCTCCCGTCTCGTGCAGGGCTTCTCGGCCGGCGGCGAGTTCGGCACCTCGACGACCTTCCTCGTCGAGTCGGCGCCCGACCGGCGCGCGTTCTACGGCAGCTGGCAGGTCGCGACGCAGGGTGCGGCGATGTTCCTCGCCTCGGCGTTCGGCTTCGGGCTCACGACCTTCCTCTCGCGGGACGCCCTCTACACGTGGGGCTGGCGGGTGCCGTTCTTCGTCGGGATGCTCATCGGCCCGGTCGGCTGGTACATCCGCCGGAAGATGGACGAGACCGCCGACTTCGAGCACGCCGAGAAGCTCGACTCCCCCCTCGCCTCCACGGTCAGCACCCACCTCGGCCGGCTGCTCGCGGCCGCCGGCGCCGTCGCCCTCGCCTCCATCTCGGTCTACCTCATCCTCTACATGCCGACCTTCGCCGTGAAGAGCCTCGAGCTGCCCACGTACGCAGGCTTCCTCGGCGGGATGATCGCCGGGCTCGTGACGCTCGTCGGCACCCCGTTCGTCGGCCGGCTCGCCGACCGCGTCGGCCCGGCCCGCGTCATGACCGTGGCGGCCGTCGCCGGCCTCGTCGTCGCGTGGCCGCTCTTCCAGCTGCTCGTCGCGGTCCCCACGGTCGCGGTGCTCACCCTCGTCCAGGTCGTGTTCGGCGCCGTCATGGCCTCGTACTTCGGCCCCCTGCCGGGCCTCTACCACGACCTCTTCCCGACCAACGTCCGCACCACGGGGATGGCCGTCGGCTACAACCTCGGCGTGCTCGTCTTCGGGGGGTTCGCCGGCGCGATCTTCACGCTCCTCATCGACCGCACGGGCAGCCTGTCGGCCCCCGCGTTCTACTTCATGGCCGTGGCAGCGCTGTCACTCGTCACGATCACCGTGTGCCGCAAGCGCTTCCATCTGGCCTGACAGGTCACGACCGCGACACGGACTCCTCCCTCCTGTTGTGCTGGGCGCCCCCGGCACCTAGGGTCGCCAGACCGGCTGTGACCCAGGTCACCGTCGGTCACGGCACCCAACGGAGGGAGACGGGCCGATGCGACTGCGACGACTCACGGGGCTGGGGGTGGTCGCGGTCTCGGTGGCGGCGCTCGCCGCCTGCAGCGACGGGGAGGGCGGCACCCCCGTCATCAACGTCTACGGCAGCACCTCGGACGCGGGGTGGACCAAGATCCTCGACGCCTGCAACACCGCCGCCCAGGGTCGCTACGTCATCCAGCCCAACCTCATCCCCAGCGACGCCGACAGCCAGCGCGAGCAGTTCGTCCGCCGGCTCGCGGCCCGCGACGACGGGATGGACGTGCTCGGGATGGACGTCACGTGGACGGCCGAGTTCGCCGAGGCGGGCTGGATCCGCGAGCTGACGGGTGAGCAGGCGAAGGCCGCCACCGACGGCGTGCTCCAGCAGCCGGTCGACACCGCGACGTGGAAGGACAAGCTCTACGGCATCCCGCGGACGACCAACGTCCAGCTGCTCTGGTACCGCAAGTCGCTCGTGCCCGACCCGCCGACGACGTGGCAGCAGGTGCTCGACCGGGCGCAGCAGCTGAAGACGGAGGACAAGCCCTACGTCATCGGCCTCACCGCCGCGCAGTACGAGGGCTACGTCGTGGGCTTCAACACGATCCTCTCCTCGCTCGGCGGCACCCTCGTCGACGAGGAGAGCACGAAGCCGACCGTCGACGAGCGCACGGTCGAGGCGCTGACCATCCTCAAGAGCCTCGCCACCGACGGCCTTGCGAGCGCCTCGCTCTCCAACAGCCAGGAGCCGGAGGTCTTCGCCCAGATGCAGAACGGGCAGGCGGCCTTCGCGATGAACTGGCCGTACATGCTCTCCGCGATGCGCGAGGCGAACCCCGAGGTCGCCGACGACCTCGGGTGGACCAAGCTCCCCCAGTTCAAGGAGGGCGAGCCCGCCCGCGCCACGCTCGGCGGGATGAACTACGCCATCAGCACCTACAGCACGCACCCGGACCTCGCCTTCGACGCGGCGATGTGCCTGCGCAACCCGGAGGCCGAGCTCAACGGCGCCCTCGACGCCGGCAACGTCCCGGTGCTGCAGGAGGTCTTCGACGACCCGAAGTTCCAGGAGGCCTACCCGATGTACGAGGACATCCTCGCCGAGCTCGAGACGGCCGTCCCGCGGCCGAAGACGCCTCTCTACCAGAACATCTCGACGATCGTGTCGTCGACGTTGTCGCCGCCGTCGCAGATCGACCCGCAACGCACGGCCGACACGCTGCGCACCGAGATCCAGGACGCCATCGACGGCAAGGGGATCCTCCCGTGACCACGCAGACGCCGCCGGCGGTCGCCGCGCCCGAGCCCGACGAGGGGCTGGTCATCGCCCGCAAGCGCGCCAGCGAGGGGCGCCGCGCCGAGCAGCGCCTCGGCCTGCTCCTCTGCGCCCCGGCCGTGCTCGTCATGCTCGCCGTCGCGGCCTACCCGATCGCCTACGCGATCTACCTGTCGTTCTTCAAGGCCGACCTGCGCCGGCCGGACGCCAACGAGTTCGTCGGCCTGTCGAACTACGCGACCGTGCTCACGAGCCCGATCTGGTGGCAGTCCTTCGGCATCACGATGTTCATCACCGTCATCGGCGCCGCGGCCGAGCTGGTCCTCGGGATGCTGCTCGCCCTCGTCATGCACCGCACGCTCGTCGGCCGCGGGCTCGTGCGCACCTCGGCCCTCGTGCCGTACGCCATCGTCACCGTCGTCGCCGCGTTCTCGTGGCGCTTCGCGTGGACGCAGGGCATCGGCTGGCTCGCCGGCGACTCGGCGCCGCTGACCGACAAGTGGCCCTCGATCTGGATCATCATCCTCGCCGAGGTCTGGAAGACGGTGCCGTTCATGGCGCTGCTCCTCATGGCCGGTCTCGCGCTCGTGCCCGAGGACCTCCTCAAGGCGGCGTCGATGGACGGGGCCAGCGCGTGGCAGCGCTTCTGGCGCGTCACGGTGCCGCTCATCAAGCCGTCGATCCTCGTCGCGCTGCTCTTCCGCACGCTCGACGCCTTCCGCGTCTTCGACAACATCTTCGTGCTGACGGGGGGCAGCAACGACACCTCGTCGGTGTCGATGGTGGCCTACAACAACCTGATCCGCGGGCTCAACCTCGGCATCGGGTCGACGATGGCGGTGCTCATCTTCATCACCACCGCGATCATCGCCTTCTTGTTCGTCAAGCTGTTCGGGGCCGCGGCCCCGGGAGGGAGCGGGTCCCGATGACTGCAGTCCCCATCACCCCCCAGCGGCGCATCGGCTGGAGCGTCGCCAACGCGATCGTCCTCGTCTACGCGTTCGTCCCGATCGTCTGGATCATCTCGCTGTCCCTCAAGGGCGGCGACACCCTCAACGACGGGAAGTTCCTGCCGCTCAACCCGGACACCACCGCCTACAAGGACATCTTCCAGAACAGCGACTTCATCCGGGCGCTGGTCAACTCGATCGGCATCTGCCTCATCGCCACCGGCATCGCGCTGACGCTGGCGACGATGGCGGCCTACGCGATCGCGCGGCTGGACTTCCCCGGCAAGCGGGCCATCGTCGCGACCTCGCTGCTCATCTCGATGTTCCCCCAGATCGCCCTCGTGACACCGCTGTTCAAGATCGAGACGGCGATCGGCATCTTCGACACCTGGCCCGGGCTGATCCTCCCGTACATCACCTTCGCGCTGCCGCTGGGCATCTACACCCTCTCGGCGTTCTTCCGCGAGATCCCGTGGGAGCTCGAGAAGGCCGCCCAGATGGACGGTGCGACGCCCTACCAGGCCTTCCGGCGGGTCATCGCCCCGCTCGCCCTCCCGGGGGTCTTCACGACGGCGATCCTCGTCTTCATCGCCTGCTGGAACGACTTCCTCTTCGCGATCTCGCTCACCTCGACGAACTCGGCGCGCACGGTGCCCGCCGCGATGTCGTACTTCACCGGCGCGACGACCTTCGAGAAGCCCACCGCGGCCATCGCGGCCGCCGCCGTCGTCATCACCATCCCGATCGTCCTGTTCGTCCTGTTCTTCCAGCGGCGGATCGTCGCCGGCCTCACCTCGGGAGCGGTCAAGGGCTGACGCCCGCGACCCGGACCACGAAGGAGCACCCCATGGCAGAGATCGTCCTCGACCACGTCGTCAAGCGGTACCCGGACGGGGCCCTCGCCGTCGACGACCTCAACCTCGAGATCCGCGACGGGGAGTTCATCATCCTCGTCGGGCCCTCGGGCTGCGGGAAGTCCACGACCCTCAACATGATCGCCGGCCTGGAGGACATCACCCAGGGCGAGCTGCGGATCGACGGCCAGGTCGTCAACGACAAGGCGCCGAAGGACCGCGACATCGCGATGGTCTTCCAGTCCTACGCGCTCTACCCGCACATGACCGTCGCCGAGAACATGGCCTTCCCCCTGGTCCTCGCGAAGGTCGACCAGAAGACGATCGACCAGAAGGTCGGCGAGGCCGCCGAGATGCTCGAGCTGACCGGACACCTCGACCGCAAGCCGGCCAACCTCTCCGGCGGGCAGCGCCAGCGCGTCGCGATGGGCCGCGCGATCGTCCGCAGCCCCAAGGCCTTCCTCATGGACGAGCCGCTCTCCAACCTCGACGCCAAGCTGCGGGTGCAGATGCGCACGCAGGTCTCGCGCATCCAGAAGGCCCTCGCGACGACGACCGTCTACGTGACGCACGACCAGACCGAGGCGATGACCCTCGGCGACCGGGTCGTCGTCATGCGCGGCGGCATCGTCCAGCAGGTCGGCTCCCCCACCGAGCTCTACGAGCACCCGACCAACCTCTTCGTCGGTGGCTTCATCGGCAGCCCGTCGATGAACTTCCTCCCGGCGACGATCGAGGGCGACCGGCTGCAGACCGGCCTGGGCCACCTCACCGTCCCGGACCCCGTGCGGCGGGCGGTGCAGGAGTCGACGAGCAGGCAGGTGCTCATCGGCCTGCGTCCCGAGCACTTCGAGGACGCCTCGCTCGTCGGCGACAAGCCGGGCGCGACCGTCACGGTGCCGGTCGACCTCGTCGAGTCGATGGGCTCGGACGTCTACGCCTACTTCACCGTCCAGGGCGAGCAGGTGACCTCCGGCGACCTCGAGGACCTCGCGAAGGACACCGGCCAGGACATGGTCGGTGAGGGCACGACGGTGACGGCACGCCTCGACGCCGCCGCGCGCGTACGGGCCGGCGAGCGGGCCGAGCTGTGGGTCGACACCTCGAAGATGCACGTCTTCGACGTCGGCAGCGGCCGCAACCTCACCGCCGGCGTCGGCGAGCACGCCGCCACCTGACGGCGGCGCGCGCCGGTCTCAGCGCGGGGCGACCTGCGCGCGGACCAGCCCGTAGGTGACCGACTCGACGAGCGCGTCCCAGCTCGCCTCGAGGATGTTCGCGGCGACCCCGATCGTCGTCCACGACGTCGTGCCGTCGGAGGTCTCGATGAGCACCCGCGTCACGGCGTCGGTGCCGTGGGCGGCGTCGAGGATGCGCACCTTGTAGTCGATGAGCTCGAGGTCGGCGAGCTCCGGGTAGGTGGTCGCGAGCGCGGCGCGCAGGGCGTGGTCGAGCGCGTTGACCGGGCCGTTGCCCTCGCCGGTCTCGACGTGCCGCTGCCCGGCCGCGCGCACCTTGACCGTCGCCTCGGACAGCGCGTCCTCGTCGCCGCGCGCGTCGGTGATGACGCGCCAGGACTCGGTCTCGAAGTAGGCCGGGAGGCCGCCGTCGACCTCGCGGCGCAGCAGAAGCTCGAAGCTCGCGTCGGCGGCGTCGAAGGTGTACCCGCGCAGCTCCTTCTCCTTGACGGCGGCGAGCACCCGGCGCAGCGTCGCGGCGTCGGTCTCGTCGGCGGCGTCGAGGTCGAACCCGAGCTCGCGCGACTTCAGCTCGATGGAGGCGCGGCCGGCCATGTCGGACACCAGCATCCGCATGTCGTTGCCCACGTGCTTGGGGTCGAGGTGCTGGTAGAGGTCGGGGTCGACCTTGATGGCGCTGGCGTGCAGGCCCGCCTTGTGCGCGAACGCGCTCGAGCCGACGTACGGCTGGCGCGAGTACGCCGGCACGTTGGTGACCTCGGCGATGGCGTGCGCGATGCGGGTGGCCTCCTGCAGCCGGTGCGGCTCGAGGAGCTCGCGGCCCTGCTTGAGCTGGAGGTTGGCGACGACGGTCAGGAGGTCGGCGTTGCCGGTGCGCTCCCCGTAGCCGTTGACCGTGCCCTGGACGTGGGTGGCGCCGGCGTCGACGGCGGCCATCGAGTTGGCCACCGCGCACCCGGTGTCGTTGTGGCAGTGGATGCCGACGCGGGCGCCGGTCGTGCGGACGACGTCGTCGACGATGCCGCCGACCTCGCCCGGCAGCAGCCCGCCGTTGGTGTCGCACAGGGCCGCCACCTCGGCGCCGGACTCCATCGCGGCCCGGACGACCTCGAGCGCGTAGTCGCGGTCGGTGCGGTAGCCGTCGAAGAAGTGCTCGGCGTCGAGGAAGACCCGACGCCCCTCCCCCACGAGGAAGCCGACGGTGTCGCGGACCATCTCGAGGTTCTCGGCGAGCGTCGTGCGCAGGGCGCGCTCGACGTGCCCGGTGTGCGACTTCGCGACGAGCGTGACGACCTGCGCCTGGCTGTCGAGGAGCGCCCGGACGAGCGGGTCGGTGTCGGCGCGGCCGCCGGCCCGCCGGGTCGCGCCGAAGGCGGCGAGGGTCGCGTGCCGCAGCCGCAGGTCGCGGGCGGCCCGCGCGAAGAACTCGGTGTCCTTGGGGTTCGCCCCCGGCCAGCCGCCCTCGATGTAGCCGACCCCCAGCTCGTCGAGGTGCGCGGCGATCGCCATCTTGTCGGCGACGGAGAGGTTGAGCCCCTCCTGCTGCGCCCCGTCACGCAGGGTCGTGTCGTACACGTGCAGGTCGGTCATCGGATCCATCCGCGGTTCAGGCCGGTCACCCGGCGCCCGTGCCCCGGCCCGTGCGGGCCGGGGCGTCGACGCGTGCTGCTTCGTGCTCCATCATCGCCTCGCCTGCGCCCGGTCGCCCGCGGGGGTGGGCGGTCGACCGTCTCCCGTCCGGCGGTCCGCCCCCTCGCGGTGACGTCCCTCCCAACGAAAAGACCTCCCGGGGTGCGGGAGGTCTGCGCGACGAGGAAGTGCTCTCGTCGCGCTACACGATGATGATCGCGGTGGTGGCCGCGTCACGGAACGTCACGGGCCCAGCGTGGCACGCGTCCGCGCGGCCGGCCAGCACCCGTCCACATCGTGGCGGCGCCGGACGCGACACGCGGCTCAGGCGCGCGCGGCCAGCGCGGCCGCGGCCTCCCACCACGGGTCGAGCCCGGGCGGGTCGGAGACGTCGACGCGGTCGCCGACACGAGGCACCGCGACCTGCACGCCCTCGGTCGCGGCGGCGACGAGGAGCCGCTCGACCGGCTCGGCCCACGGGTGGGGCGCGAGGACGAAGGTGCACCAGTGGATGGGCAGCAGCAGGCCCCCGCCGAGCTCGGCGGTCGCGCGCACGGCCTCCTCCGGGTCGAGGTGGATGTCGCGCCACGCGGCGTCGTAGGCCCCGACGGCCATGAGCGAGACGTCGAACGGCCCGTGCTCGGCGCCGATGCCGGCGTAGCCGTCGAAGTAGCCGGTGTCGCCGCTGAAGAAGACGCGCCCGCCGGCACCGGCGATCACCCACGACGCCCAGAGGGTGCCGTCGCGGCGCAGGCCGCGCCCGGAGAAGTGCTGCGACTCGACGGCGGTCACCCGCACGCCGGCGACGTCGTGGCCCTCGCCCCAGTCGCACTCGACGACGCGCGAGCCCGGCACGCCCCACACGTCGAGGTGCGCCCCGATGCCGAGCGGGACGACGAACACCGCGTCCGTGCCCTCGGCCAGCGTCTGGATGCTCGCCATGTCGAGGTGGTCGTAGTGGTCGTGCGAGATGACGACCGCGTCGACGCGGCCGAGGGCCTCGAGGGGCACGGGCGTCGCGTGGAGGCGGCGCGGCCCGACGTGCTGGCTCGGCGAGCAGCGCTCGCTCCACACCGGGTCCAGGAGCAGCCGCACGCCGTCGAGCTCGACGAGCGCGCTCGCGTGGCCGAACCACGTGACGTGCAGGCCCTCCGTCGCCGGCTCGCGGTGGGCGCTGACGACGGGGATGGGGCCGGCCGGCCGCCGCGTCTCGGCGTTGGCGCGGTAGCGCTCCATCACGTCGCGCTGGCTCGTCGGCACCGAGGCCGTGCCGCGGCGGCGGTTGTGGAAGGCCCCGGCGCGGTAGTGCGGCGAGCGCCGCATCCGCTCCAGGCGCACCCCGTCGGGTCGGGCGCCCATCGCGGCGCCCACCCCGCGCCCCGCGGCGGCGAGGGCCCCGAGGGCGCTCGCGGCCCCGGCGGCGACGGCCAGTCTGTTGAGTCGGCTCACCGGCCCATTGTCACCCCCGCCTCACCCCGTGGCGGTCTCGTCCACCCTGTCGAGACAGAAGCGGGCGATGGCCGCGCGGTCCCGCGCGAGGGCGGCGAGGGCCGGCGACGGCTCGTCGCCGAGGTGCTCCCACGGCAGGCTCGAGAGCCCGGTGAGCAGGAGGTGGTGGACGGCGTGGCCCCGGGCCACGAGCTCGGCGGGGACGTCGCACCCCTCGTCCCGCAGCCCGGAGACGTAGGCGGCGCGATGGGCCGCGTCGCGCGCAGCGAGGTCGCCGGCCGGTGCGCGGCCGAGCTGCACGTCCCCGACGAGGAGCTGGCCGAGGTCGGCGCCGGCGGGCATCGGCATCCAGTAGCCGTAGTCGACGAGGACGAAGCCCTCGACCCCCCGCACGTGGAGGAGGTTGTTCGGGCAGGCGTCCCCGTGGGCGGGCAGGTGCGGGAGGGCCATCGCCTCCTCGACGAGCGCGCTCGCCCGTCCCGCCGCGTCGAGCAGGCGGGCCCGCAGGTCCTCGTCGAACGTCTCGGCGACCAGCGGGTGGCGCCAGACGCCGTCGTCGCGGAGCATCGGCAGCACCTGGTGGCCGAGCCGCCCGCCGAGGTAGTCGCGCAGCGTGAAGCGGACGCCGGCGACCCCCGCGAGCGGCGCGACGTGCCGGTTGCCGGACAGCCGCCCGAGCAGCCGGGCGGCCCGCGTGGAGCGCGACTCGTCCCACGCGACCTCGACGACGTCGAGCTCCTCGAGCCAGACGGCGCAGGACAGCTCGTCGAGGTCGCGGACGGCGACCGCCGCCGGCATCGTGAGGCCGTCGGGCAGACGGGTCCGCAGGTCCGACCGGTAGGCCAGCGGCTCGGTGCGCCAGGGCACCCCGGCCGCCGCGACCTCCCGGAGGTGCTCGGGCACCTGCGCGAAGAGCGGCGAGCGCTCCCAGGCCTGGACGACCTTGACGAACAGCCCGAAGCGCCGCTCCCCCGTCGGCGTCACGAGAGTCCCGCGCACGAGATGACGCGAGCGCGTCGTGATGGCCACGAGGTCGTAGGGGTACTCGCTCACCACGACGTCGCGCACCGTCACCGGGCCGTCGACCGAGTGGTGCGCGGCGAGCATCCGCGCGAGCTCGGCGTCGTCGACGGCGGCCGGGCCGAGGGCGTCCGTGGCGACCATGCCCCCTCCTCCTGAAGTCGGTTGTCCGTCCAGACGGTAAAGTGACTTTATGACCGACGTCAAGGAGATCCTCCCCGAGCTGCTGGGGCGGCTCTTCGGACGCCTGCGGTCGGAGGTCGCGGGCCTGCTGGGCTCCGGTCTGCGCTTCTCGCACGTCCGCGTCCTCGACGCGGTGCCGGCCGAGGGCGCCAGCGTCACCAGCCTCGCCGACCGGCTCGGGATGACCAAACAGGGGTGCGGCCAGTTCGTCACGCAGCTGACCGCCGCGGGTCTCGTGACCCGCGAGGCCGAGCCCGGCGACCGGCGGGTGCGTCGGGTGCGGCTGACGCCGGAGGGCGCGCGGCTGCTCGGCCGCGCGCGGGAGGCGATGGCGCAGGCGGAGCAGGACTTCGCGGCCGAGGTCGGGCCGCGGCGCTACGCCACATTCCGTCGGGTGCTCGAGGAGCTCGGGCAGGACGCCCGCGCCTGAGCCGGCCTCCCGCTCAGGGACGCAGCGCCGCCACGTCCGATGCGGCTCGCACGAGTGCGGCGAAGAGGTCGGCGAGCTCGCCCTCCTCGGCATGCCACTGGACCCCGAGCCGGAAGCGCGCCCGCGGGTCCTCCATCGCCTCGAGCGTGCCGTCGCCGTGCCACGCGGCCGGCACCCAGCCCGAGCCCTCGAGCGAGGAGGCCAGCACGGCCTGGTGGTGGTAGGTCGGCACGTCGAGCGGCAGCTCCCCGACGATCGCCGCGAGGAGGCTGCCCGGCACCGGGTCGACGTGGTGCGAGGTGTAGACGCCGGGGCTCGGGCAGTGCGCCTCGTGGCCGACCCGGTCCGGCAGGTGCTGCTCGAGAGTCCCGCCGTCGGCGACCGCCATCACCTGCATCCCGCGGCAGATGCCGAGGACGGGCAGGTCGACCTGCTCGGCGGCCCGGACGAGGGCCGTCTCCCAGGCGTCGCGGTCGGGCCGCGGCGCCTGGGAGGTCGGGTGCGGCTGCGCGCCGTAGCGCCCCGCCTCGACGTCCGCCCCGCCGGCGACGACGAGGCCGTCGAGCCGCTCGAGGACCGAGCGGGCGAGGGCCTCGTCGACGTCCGGGCGCGGCGGCAGGACGACGGCCACGCCGCCCGCCGCCTCGACCTGCGCGACGTAGCGGTGCGGCAGGACGACGCTGCGCTGCCCCACCCAGGGGAAGCGGTCGACGTCCTCGACGTAGCAGGTGATCCCGACGACGGGACGGCGCGTGGGCACGACGGGCCTCAGAGCGGGGTGACGTACGCGCCCGAGATGCCGCCGTCGACGAGGAACGTCGAGGCGGTCATGAAGCTCGACTCGTCGGAGGCCAGGAAGAGCACGGCGTTCGCCATCTCCTCCGGCTCCCCGAAGCGACCCATCGGCACGTGGACGAGCCGGCGCGCGGCCCGCTCCTCGTCCTTGGCGAAGAGCTCCTTGAGCAGCGGCGTGTTGACCGGGCCCGGGCAGAGCGCGTTGACGCGGATGCCCTCGCGGGCGAACTGCACGCCGAGCTCGCGGGTCATCGAGAGCACGCCGCCCTTGGAGGCCGAGTACGAGATCTGCGACGTCGCCGCACCCATGACCGCGACGAAGCTCGCGGTGTTGATGATCGAGCCGCCGCCCTGCTCGCGCATCATCGGGATGACCGCCTTGCAGCAGAGGTAGACCGACGTGAGGTTGACCTCCTGCACCCGGCGCCAGGCGTCGAGGTCGGTGTCGAGGATCGAGTCGTCGTCCGGCGGGCTGATGCCCGCGTTGTTGAACGCGATGTCGACCCGTCCGTGCTTCTCCTTCGCCGTGGCGAAGAGGGCGTCGACGTCGTCCTTGGACGCGACGTCGCAGTGGACGTACGTGCCGCCGATCTCGGCGGCGAGGGCCTCCCCGGCCTCGTCCGCCAGGTCGGCGACGACGACGGTGGCGCCCTCCTCGGCGAAGCGACGCACGGTCGCGAGGCCGATGCCGGAGCAGCCGCCGGTGACGACGGCGACCTTGCCCGCGAGCCTGCCTGACATGTTCTCTCCTCGGTGCTGGTGGTGCGGTGGGTGGTGTCGGGGTGGTGCGGTGCTCAGTCCTCGGTGGAGATGAAGACGTTCTTGACCTCGGTGAAGGAGTCGAGGGCGTCGGGGCCGAGCTCACGGCCGATGCCGCTCTGCTTGAACCCGCCGAAGGGGGTCGAGTAGCGCACCGACGAGTGGCTGTTGACCGAGAGGTTGCCCGCCTCGATGCCGCGCGAGACGCGCAGCGCCCGCCCGACGTCGCGCGTCCAGATCGAGCCCGAGAGACCGTAGGCGCTGTCGTTGGCCATCCCGACCGCCTCGGCCTCGTCCTCGAACGGCAGGACGGCGACGACCGGCCCGAAGACCTCCTCGCGCCAGATCCGGTCGCCGGTGCCGGTGGGCAGCACGACGGTCGGCGGGTACCACCAGCCGGCGCCCTCGGGCGCGCTGCCGCGGAAGGCGACGTCGACGGCGTCGTGCCCGTCGGTGCCGTCGACGTAGCCGCGGACGGTCTCGCGCTGGCGCTGGCTGACGAGCGGGCCCATCTGCGTCGCCTCGTCACCCGGGTCGCCGACGACGACCTCGTGCAGCGCCGCCTCGAACCGCTCCATGAACGTGTCGAACACGCTGCGCTGCACGAGGATCCGGGTCCGCGCGCAGCAGTCCTGGCCGGCGTTGTCGAGGAAGCTCATCGGGGCCGCGGCCGCGGCCTTGTCGAGGTCGGCGTCGGCGAACACGACGTTGGCCGACTTGCCACCGAGCTCGAGCGTGACCCGCTTGAGGTGCTCGGCGGCGCCACGCATGATCCCCTGGCCGACCCGCGTCGAGCCGGTGAAGGCGATCTTGCGGACGTCGGGGTGCGTGACGAACCGCTCGCCGACGACCGCCCCGGCGCCCGGCAACACCTGGAGGACGCCCTCCGGGAGGCCGGCCTCGAGCGCGAGCTCGCCGATGCGCATCGCCGTGAGCGGGGTCAGCTCGGCCGGCTTGAGGACGACCGTGTTGCCGGCGGCGAGGGCCGGGGCCATCCCCCAGCCCATGATCGGCATGGGGAAGTTCCAGGGGACGATGATGCCGACGACCCCGAGCGCCTCGCGGAAGGTGACGTCGAGGCCGCCCGCGACGGGGATCTGCCGCCCGAAGAGGCGCTCCGGCGCGGCCGAGTAGTAGCGCAGGACGTTGACGACGTTGCCGGCCTCCCAGCGGGCGTTGCCGATCGTGTGCCCGGCGTTGCGGACCTCGAGCCGCGCGAGCTCCTCGGTGTGCTCCTCGACGAGGTCGGCGAAGCGGCGCAGCAGCGCCCCGCGGTCGGCGGGCGACACGGCGCGCCAGGCCGGGCCGACCTCGACGGCCCGCGCGACCGCGGCGTCGGTCTCCTCGACCCCGGCGAGCGTGACGGTCGTGACGACCTCCTCGGTCGCCGGGTCGACGACCTCGTGCGTGGTGGTGCTCATCGGTGGGTCCTCACAGCCTCTCGAATCCGCGGACCCGCTCCCAGTCGGTCACGGCCGCGGTGAACGCGGTGATCTCGACGTCGGCGGCGTTGACGTAGTGGTCGACGACCTCGTCGCCGAACGCGGCGCGGGCGACCGCGCTGCCGGCGAGCAGGTCCCGAGCCTCCGCGAGGGTCTTCGGGACGTGGTCGTAGTCGCCCGTGTAGGCGTTCCCCTCGCAGACCGGGGGGAGCTCGAGGCCCTCGCGGATGCCGTGCAGGCCACCGGCCATCATCGCGGCCACCGTGAGGTAGGGGTTGACGTCGCCACCGGGCACGCGGTTCTCGACGCGCAGGCCGGCGCCGTGCCCGACGACGCGCAGGGCGCACGTGCGGTTGTCGGTGCCCCACGCGACCGCGGTCGGGGCGAACGAACCGGCCGCGAAGCGCTTGTAGGAGTTGATGTTCGGCGCGTAGAAGTACGTCAGCTCGCGCATCGTCGCGAGCAGGCCGGCGAGGAAGTGGTCGAAGAGCTCCGAGCGCCCGCCCTCGCGCTCGTCGTCGGCGAAGACGATCTCACCGTCGGCGCCGCGCAGCGACAGGTGGACGTGGCAGGAGTTGCCCTCGCGCTCGTCGTACTTCGCCATGAAGGTCAGCGACTGGCCGTGGCGGGCCGCGATCTCCTTGGCCCCGGTCTTGTAGACGCTGTGGTTGTCGCAGGTGCGCAGCACGTCGTCGAAGAGGAAGCCGACCTCGTGCTGGCCGAGGTTGCACTCCCCCTTGGCCGACTCGACGGTCATCCCGGCGCGGTACATCTCGTTGCGGATCTCGCGCAGCACCGGCTCCACCTTGCTGCCGCCGAGGATCGAGTAGTCGACGTTGTAGCGGTTGGCGCCCGTCAGGCCCTGGTAGCGGCGGTCCCACGCGCTCTCGTAGGAGTCCTCGAAGAGGATGAACTCGAGCTCGGTGCCGGCGAAGGCGCCCCAGCCGCTCTCCTGCGCCGCCGCCACCTGCTGCTTGAGGATGGTCCGCGGCGACTGGGCGACCTCGCCGGAGCCGTCCAGCCAGGACAGGTCGCACTGCACGGTGACCGACCCGGGGTGCGCCGGCGTGCGGCGCAGCGTCGAGAGGTCCAGGTCGAAGAGCATGTCGCCGTAGCCACGCTCCCACGAGGAGATCGCGTAGCCGTCGACCGTGTTCATGTCGACGTCGACCGCGAGGAGGTAGTTGCACCCCTCGGTGCCCGCGTCGAGCACGTGCTCGAGGAAGAAGGCGGCGTGGAGCCGCTTGCCCTGCAGCCGTCCCTGCATGTCGGTGAACGCGACGATCACCGTGTCGACGGTGCCGTCGGCGACGTCGCTGCGCAGCTGCTCGAGGGTCAGCTGCGGGGGTCCGCCGCGGTGGGTCGGGGTCGTCATGGTCGTCCTCCCGGTCATCCGATGAGCCCCCGCAGGAGTGCGGAGGTGGCGTCGCAGTGTTCTTCCATGGCGGTCCGCGCGTCGTCGGCCGCCCCGGTCAGGATCGCATCGACGACCGCCTGGTGCTGGTCGTGCGAGTGCTGGATGTTCTTGCGGAGCACGGGGATCGCCCCGAGCATCTCGCCGAGCGCCGCCTGCGCGCGGGTGACGGCCTCGATGAGCATGGGAGACCCGGACACGGTGGCCACCGCGAGGTGGAGCCGGCTGTCGGCGAGCCGGTGGGCGCCCGGGTCGGCCGCCTCCGTGGTCTCGCGCAGGCACGTCGAGAGCCAGGTCCGCTGGTCCCCGGAGAGGTCGCGCGTGGCCGCGAGCCAGGCGGCGCCCGGCTCGACGACCCGGCGGAAGTCGAGCGCGTCGAGGAGCGTCGCGCCGCGCCGCACCGGGCCGGCGCTGCCCGGGGCGGGGACCGTGTAGGTGACGACCGAGCCGCCGCCGCGGCCGCGCCGCGTCGTCACGAGGCCGGCGTCGCGCAGCGCCGCGATCGCGTCGCGCAGGGTGCCGCGCGCGACCCCCATCCGCTCGGCGAGCTCCCGCTCGGGCGGCAGCTGGTCACCGTCGAAGAAGACCCCGAGCCGGATGGCCGTCGCGAGCTGCTCGACCGTGGTCTCGAACGGGTTGCCGGGGGTCTGGCGCAGGATGGCCGACGGCAGGTGCGTGACGACGGCGGGGTCACCCATGCCGCTCCTCCCGTCCTCGTCGGTCGCACCGGCGACGCCGCCGGCAAAGGTCCCCTTTCGGACCTTTCGTGGCGTCGAGTCTGTCACGGCGCCACCGTCCGCGCCGCCCGTGGGTCGAGGGGCGGACGCCGCGAGACGGTCAGGGGCAGCCGCTCCCCCGCGAGGTCGACCTCCCACCGCCCGGAGCCGAGCCACCCGTCGGCCGCCGTGCCACCCGTCCGGTCACCGACGAGGGCGAGCCCGACCGCCGCGCCGACGGTGGCTCCCCACGCCGCGCTCGTCACCTGCCCGACCGGCTCGCCGTCGCGCAGGACCAGCTCGCCGCCCCAGAGCCACGCCGTGGGCTCGCCGCAGACGACGGAGACGACCCGTCGGGCCGCCCCGCGCCGCCGGCGCTCCTCCAGCGCCGCCCGCCCGAGGAAGTCCGAGCCCTCCCGCAGGTCGCAGGCGAAGAGCAGGCCCGCCTCGAGCGGCGTCACCTCGGGGGTCAGCTCGCGCCCGAAGGCGCGGTACCCCTTCTCGAGGCGCAGCGCCTCGATGGCCGAGTAGCCCGCGGGCACGGCGCCGAGGTCGGCGCCCGCCTCGAGCAGCGCGTCGTGGACGACGGCGGCCTGCTCGGTCGGGACGTACAGCTCCCACCCGAGCTCGCCGACGTACGTCATGCGGGTGGCGCGCACCATCGCCCGCCCGAGCGGCAGCACGCGGGAGGTGCCGAAGGGGTGGGCGGTGTCGTCGAGCGGCTCGGGGGTCAGCCGCGCGAGCAGCTCGCGCGAGCGGGGCCCCATCACCCCGAGGACGGCGTACGCGCTCGTGACGTCGACGACGGTCGGGTGGCCGACGCGGTGGCGGCGCAGCCGGTCGAGGTCGCGCTCGGTCGTCGCGGCGCTCGAGACGACGAGGAACTCCTCGGGTCCGGTGCGGGTGACGGTCACGTCCGCCTGGTACGCCGCCCGCTCGTCGAGCATGCCGGTGTAGACGGTGCGGCCGACCGGCACGTCGACGTCCGCCGTGCACGTCCACTGCAGGGTGGCCAGCGCGTCCGGGCCGCTCACGAGGTACTTGCTGAACGACGTCTGGTCGAAGACGGCCACCGCCGACCGCGTGGCGCGCTGCTCGGCGTCGCACCAGTCCGCCCAGGACGGGCGCTCCCACGAGTACTCCAGCCGGGGCTCCTCGCCGGTCGGTGCGAAGACGAGCGGCCGTTCCCAGCCGTTGCGGGTGCCGAAGACGGCGCCCAGCGCGGCGACGCGGTCGTGAACCGGCGAGCACCGTTGCGGCCGACCGGAGGTCAGCTCGCGGTTGGGCCACGGCACGGCGTAGTGCAGGCCGAGCACCTCGACGACCCGCGAGCGCAGCCACGTCGGGTTGGCGGCCACCGACGGGAAGCGGCGCAGGTCGACCGCGAGCAGGTCGGAGGTCGCCTCCCCCGCGACGACCCACTCGGCCAGCGCCCGGCCGGCTCCCCCCGCCGACGCGATGCCGACCGAGTTGAACCCGGCGGCCACGAAGAAGCCGTCGCACGCCGGCGCCTCGCCGAGGATGAACTGGTTGTCCGGGGTGAAGGACTCGGGGCCGTTGTAGAACTTGCGGATGCCCGTCTCGGCGAGCACCGGCATCCGGTGGACCGCGCTGTCCATGAGCACCGAGAAGTGCTCCCAGTCCTCCTCGAGCAGCTGGAACTCGAACGGGTACGGGATGTCCTGGGGCGCGACCCAGGGCTTGGCCTCCGGCTCGAAGCCACCGACGAGCAGGCCCCCGACCTCCTCCTTGACGTAGGTGTAGCCGTCCGGGTCGCGCAGCACCGGCAGGTCGCGGTGCACGCCGTCGACCTGCCCCGTGACGACGTAGAAGTGCTCGGCCGAGTGCAGCGGCACCCCGACCCCGGCCATCGCCCCGATGAGGGGCGCCCACTGCCCCGCGGCGTTGACGACGACCTCGCACTCGACCTCGCCCCGGTCGGTGACGACGCCCGTGACGCGGCGCCGGTCCCCGCGCTGCTCGAGGGCGAGCCCGGTGACCCGCACCCGCTCCCGGATGCGCACGCCGAGCTGCCGCGCCCCGCGGGCCAGCGCCTGCGTGAGGTCGGCGGGGTCGGCCCGGCCGTCGCCCGGCAGCCAGATGGCCCCGACGAGGTCGTCGGTGCGCAGCAGCGGGTAGCGCTCGGCGGCCTGCGCGGGGGTCAGCAGCTCGCAGTCCAGGTCGTACGCAGCGGCGTTGGCGACGGTGCGCTGCAGCTGCACCATCCGCTCGGGGGTGCGGGCGACGGTGAGACCGCCGCAGACCCGGTAGCCGGTCGAGAGCCCGGTCTCGGCCTCGAGCCGGCCGTAGAGCTCGGTCGAGTACTGCACGAGGCGCGTGGCGGCCTCGCTCGCGCGCAGCTGCCCGACGAGCCCCGCCGCGTGCCAGGTCGTCCCGCACGACAGGGTGCCCTGCTCGAGGACGAGGACGTCGGTCTCGCCGAGGTGGGCGAGGTGGTAGGCCACCGACGCGCCGATGACTCCCCCGCCGATGACGACCACCCGTGCGCGAGTGGGCAGCCCGTCGCTCATCGCCCCACCGCCCCGGCCAGCAGCGGCTCCCAGCGCGGTCCGCCCGCCAGCTCGCGCGCAGCCTCCAGCTTCTCGTCCGCCCACGCCCGGAAGTCGAACTCGATCTCGCCCCGGCCGTGCTGGATGACGCCCCAGAGCGTCCACCCGTAGCGGGCGAGGAAGCCCCACAGCTCGGCCCGCGCCGCGTCGACGGGGTCGCGCCGCCCGTGGTAGACGGCGCACAGCTCGGCGAGGGCCTCGGGCCCGAGGCCGACCTCGGCCGCGGCGTTGCCCAGCTCGAAGGACGGCTCGTTCATCCCGGAGTACTCGTAGTCGATGATGCGCAGGTCCCCTCCGTCGTCGAGGACGTTGGCGGCGAGCAGGTCGTTGTGGCACGGGACGAGCGGCTCGGGCCGCCGGGCGAGCGCCGCCTCGGCCCGCAGCGCCTCGTCCTCGAGGTCCTGGTAGCCGGGCGGCAGGGCGAACCCGTGCTCGTCGACGACGCGGCGGTACTCCCGGCGCAGCGCCGTCATGTCGAAGCGGCCGACGAAGCCCGGCGCGGTGTGCAGCCGCCGCAGGGCGGTGGCGAGCCGGGGCAGGTTGGCCGCGACGTCCGCGTCGCCCCAGGTGCGGCCGGGCAGGAACGCGACGACGAGGATGCCGCGCCCGCCGAGGTAGTCGACGACCGGCGCCCCGACCCCGGTGGCCGACGCCGCGAGGGTGTTGACGAACTCGGCGTGGCGGTCGACGCCGAGCAGGCCGGTGCCGGGGTCCGAGAGGCGCACGACGACGTCGAGGCCGGAGCCGGTGCGCACGTGCAGGTTGGTGTTGGTCAGCCCGCCGGGCAGGCGCGTCACGTGGCGCGCCTGCCCGGCGAGGACGGGGATCCCGTCGAGGACCTCGTCGTGCCCGGTCACGGTGGGCCCGGTCACTTCAGCGGGTCGCCGGGCTTCCAGTCGTGCTCCGCCCCACCGTGGGCGGTCTTGCCGTGGTGCTCCAGCGCGATCTCGTCGGCGCCGCTCGTCCCGGCCGGGAGGTCGACGGTCGTCTTCGGACCGGTGAACCACTTCTTGGCCGACAGGTGCCACCCGATCCACAGGGCGACCAGCGTGCCGCCGGTGAGGATCGGTGCGTAGTTGACGAACTTCCAGCTGAACTCGTCGTTGAGCGGGTTCGCGGCCGGCGTGAACGGGAGGACGAAGTACACCGACACCACGGCGATCTCCGCGACCGCGAGCGGGGCCATCCACCGCCACTTCCTGCCGAGGTTCCACCGGCCCTGCTTGAAGGAGTCACCGGCCTTCCAGCGCAGGTAGATCGGGATGGCGAAGGCGAGGTAGAGACCGATGACGGCCACGGACACGACGGCGTAGAAGGCCACCGGGACGGGCGCCCCGTTGATGTCGACCTCGACGAGCGCCGGGAGGGTGATGATGGCGGCGACCACGGACGAGACGAGGACGGCGTTGGCCGGCACCTTGCGACTGTTGAGCCGCGCCCACCGGGACGCACCCGGCACCGCGCCGTCACGGCTGAAGGCGAACAGCATGCGGCTGGTCGACGTCATGCAGGCGGTGGTGCAGAAGAACTGGCCGATGCTCGCGATGAGCAGGACGGTGCCCGCCCAGCCCGACGACAACGCCTGGTTGAAGATCAGCGCCACGCCGCCACCGCCGTCGGTCACCGCCTGCGGGTCCTGGACGGCGAAGAGGAAGGACAGCAGGAGGATCCAGCCGCCGATGGCCGAGTAGAAGATCGAGCGCCAGATGCCCTTGGCCGCACCGTCGGCCGCGCCCTGGGTCTCCTCGGACAGGTGGGCCGAGGCGTCGTACCCGGTGATCGTGTACTGGGTGAGCAGGAAGCCGAGCGGCAGGACGTAGAACCAGAACCCGAAGCCGTCGGTGTCACCGCCGGCGAGACCGCCGCTGTTGTTGACCCGCATCGTGAAGACGTCCGAGATGCTCATGTGCTTGTCGGGCAGGAACACGAGGATGAGGATGACCGCCGCGGCGCCGGCGACGTGCCACCAGACGGAGACGTTGTTGAGCATCGCGAGCAGGTGCCCGCCGAAGATGTTGACGAGCGCGGTGAGGACGAGGACCACGAGGAACATCCAGAAGACGCGCTGGAGGCTGTAGCCCGCGGCCCACGACTCGCTCATCGTGCTGAACGACAGGTCGAAGAACGTCGCCGCGCCGTAGGCGACCGAGGCGTCGACGGCGAGCAGTCCGATGAGGTTGAGCCAGCCGGTGTAGTAGCCGGCCTTGGCACCGCCCAGCTTGGCCGCCCACCAGTAGATGCCACCGGACGTCGGGTACGCCGAGACGAGCTCCGACATGCACAGGCCGATGACGAGGATGAACGCCGAGATGATCGGCCATCCGATCGAGATGGCGATCGGACCGCCGTTGTTCCAGGCCTGGCCGAAGGTCGTGAAGCACCCGGCGAGGATGGAGATGATGGAGAAGGAGATCGCGAAGTTGGAGAAGCCGGACCACGAGCGGTTCAGCTCCTGCTTGTAACCCAGCTCGGCGAGGAGGGCCTCGTCGTCCGAGTGTCCTTCGGTCGTCCGGGAAACGCTCACGTGCACCTCTTGGTGTGCAGAAGCGGACCACGCGGGTCCGGGGCGGATCGAGTGGTGCACAGACAACACCCGCCGCTCCGGCGGTGTCAATGGTCCGTTCAGGAACCATTGATTCCGGACACGTCAGGCCAGGCGGGTCAGCCAGCCCCGGGTGTCCTCCGCGCGCCCGTACTGGACGTCGAGCAGGGCCTGGCGGATCGAGCGCGTGACCTCGCCGCCCTCGTCACCCGCGGTCGACGGCGCTTCGCCACCGTCCCAGCAGAGCTCACCCACCGGGGTGATGACCGCGGCTGTGCCACAGGCGAACACCTCGCGGATGTGGCCGTCGCGCACGCCGTCCTTCCACTCCTGGATCTCGATGCGACGCTCCTCCGGCGCGAGCCCGAGGTCCTTGGCGAGCTCGAGGATGGAGCTGCGCGTGACCCCCTCGAGGATCGTGCCGGTGAGCTCCGGGGTGAGCAGCCGCCCGTCGTCGGTCACGAGGAAGAGGTTCATCCCGCCGAGCTCCTCGATGTACGTGTGCGTCGCGGAGTCGAGGAAGACCGCCTGGTCGCACCCGTGCTCGATGCCCTCGAGCTGGCCGGCGAGCGAGGAGGCGTAGTTGCCACCGGTCTTCGCGGCGCCGGTGCCGCCGACGCCCGCCCGGGCGTAGCTCTCGGAGATCCACAGCCGCACGGGCTTCAGGCCCCGCGGGAAGTACGCACCGGCCGGCGAGGCGATGACCGAGTAGGTCACCTCGTTCGCCGGGCGCACCCCGAGGAAGGCCTCGCTCGCGTAGAGGAAGGGGCGCAGGTACAGGCTCGTCTCGCCGGTGCCGAAGGCCGGGACCCACGCCTCGTCGACCTCGACGAGGGCGCGCAGCGAGGCGAGGAAGTCGTCGGTCGGCAGCTCGGGCAGCGCCAGCCGCCGGGCGCTGCGCTGCATCCGCTCGGCGTTGGCCTCGGGGCGGAAGGACCACACGGAACCGTCCTCGTGCCGGTAGGCCTTGAGGCCCTCGAAGACCTCCTGCGCGTAGTGCAGCACCGCGGCGCTCGGCATGATCGTGATCGGGCCGTAGGGGTGGATGCGGCCGCTGTGCCATCCCCCGTCGCGCGACCACGTGGCGCTGGCCATGTGGTCGGTGAAGTACACGCCGAAGCCGGGGTTCGCGAGGATCTCGGCACGACGCTCGTCGCTCGCGGGGTCCGGGCGGCGCTCGAGGTCGAAGGTCAGGCTCATGGGGACGGAAGGTCCTTTCCTCGGGAAGCGACGGTGCTCCCGAGAGGCTAGCCGGTCGGTCAGAGGCGCGCCGCGATGGCGTCGCCCACGGCGCTCGTCGAGCGGGCGGCGGTGCCCCGCTCGGCGAGGTCGGCGGCGACGGCCCGCTCGACGCGGGCGGCGGCGTCCGCGAGCCCGACGTGCGCGAGGAGCATCGCGACCGAGAGCACCGTGGCGGTGGGGTCGGCCTTGCCCTGGCCGGCGATGTCGGGGGCCGAGCCGTGCACCGGCTCGAACATGCTCGGGAAACGGCCCTCGGGGTTGATGTTGCCACTGGCCGCGAGGCCGATGCCGCCGGCGATGGCCGCGGCGATGTCGGTGATGATGTCGCCGAAGAGGTTGTCGGTGACGACGACGTCGAAGCGGCCGGGGTCGGTCGCGAGGAAGATCGTCGCCGCGTCGACGTGCTGGTAGGCGGTCTCGACGTCGGGGAACTCCGCACCGACCTCCTCGACCGTGCGCCGCCACAGGTGGCCGGCGTGGGTGAGGACGTTGTGCTTGTGCACCAGCGTCAGGTGCCGGCGCGGGCGGGCCGCGGCGCGGGCGAAGGCGTCGCGGACGACACGCTCCACACCGAACCGGGTGTTGACGCTCACCTCGGTCGCGATCTCGTGCGGGGTGCCGACGCGCAGGGCGCCGCCGTTGCCCGTGTACGGGCCCTCGGTGCCCTCGCGGACGACGACGAAGTCGATGCCGTCCGGCGCGACGCGCTCGACGGCGAGCGGGCTCTCGACGCCGGGGTAGAGCTTGGCCGGTCGCAGGTTGACGTAGTGCTCGAGGGCGAACCGCAGGGGCAGGAGCACCCCGCGCTCGAGGACCCCGCTCGGCACGCCGGGGTCGCCGATCGCGCCGAGGAGGATGGCGTCGTGCCCCTTGACCTCCTCGAGGACCGAGTCCGGGAGGGTCTCGCCGGTCGCGTGCCAGCGCCGGGCGCCGAGGTCGTACTCGGTCGTCGTGACCTTCGGCCCGTCGGCGCCGACGGCCGCCTCGAGCACCTTGAGCCCCTCGGCGACGACCTCCGGGCCGATCCCGTCACCGGCGATGACGGCGAGGTCGAGGGAGGTCGGGGCGGTCGTGGCGGCGTCGCTCATGGGTTCCAGCCTAGGGAGAAGGGTCCGGGATGCGGACGGCCGTCCCATCCCGTGGAAGGGAGGGACGGCCGTGGGGTCACGCCGCCGGTGGGCGGCGGCGGGTGCTCAGTCGTTGCTGTGGCCCTGGTCGCGCAGGTCCATCGACTCCTGCAGGGCCTGGCGCGCCAAGGTGGCCTCGTCGAACGTCGTCTCGGTGTTCATGGTGCTCTCGCTTCCGCGGCCGGGGCCGCTCGGGGTTCGTGGTGGGTGGTCCTGTGCTCGAGCCGGGGATGGTCCGGCGAGCGGTCAGCGACGTCGCGGGGTCTCCGCGGCGAGGGTGCTGACTAGAGGACCTCGCCGCGGCGGGGAATGAGGAGTACGCGCCGCGCCATGCCTCCACGGTAGGAGGGCGTCCTACTACCTGTCAGACGCATCCCACGATGCGGACCGCGTGACGCACGAGATGCGCGTCACATCGCTGGCCGACTGACGGAATCCGTCGCCCGGGCTCCCCCGGACCGGGGCGATCCGCGTCGGCCGTGACGGATCGAGTGTGTCCGGACCCCGGGTTCCCACGGCCCCCGGTCCGGGTGGGCCCCGGGTCCTCCCCCATCCCGCAGCCCCCGCGGCGTCCGTAGCGTCGGGGTCGTGCCGTCCCGCCGCCCCACCTCGCCCTGGCTCCTCGTCGCCGCCGCCCTCGGGACGGCCCACGCCCTCGCGAGCCTCGCCTGGGCGGCCGGCTCCCCCGTCCTCGCCTCGACGCTCGGCGAGTGGGCGCGGTCCTGGCGGGCCGAGTCGCCGGTGGCCGCGGGCCTGGCCCTGGCGACGATCGGGCTGGGCAAGCTCGCCGCCGCCTGGGTGCCCGTGCTCGCCGCCCGTCGCGGGGGCCCGCGCCACGGCCTGCGCCTCGTGGCCTGGCTCGTCGCCGGCGCGCTGGTGGCCTACGGCGTCGCGAACGTCGTCGCGGCGAACCTCGCCCTGACCGGCGCGCTCGGCCCGGTCGAGGACCTCGCCGCGGTGCGGGGCCACGCGTGGCTGTGGGACCCGCTCTTCCTCGCGTGGGGCCTGGCGCTCGGCGCCGGGCTGCGCGGCGCACGACGGCGGCGGCCCGCCCCCGAGGGGACGGACCGCCGCCGTGGGGTGCCGGAGCTCAGCCGAGGTTGACCACGCGCACGGTGTCGGCGCCGATCTCGCGGCCGATGGCGGCGACGACCTCGTCCGGGATCTCGCGGTCCACGGTCAGCGCGACCATCGCGGTGCCGTCCGCGTCGTGCGGCGAGACCTGCATCGCGGCGATGTTGACGTCGGAGTCGCCGAGCAGGCGGCCGATCGAGCCGATGACGCCCGGCCGGTCGACGTAGGAGAAGAACGCGAGGTGCCGGCTCAGCGGGACCTCGAGCTCGTAGCCGTGGACGCCGGTGACCTTCTGCACGAGCTTCGGGCCGGTGAGCGTGCCCGCGACCGAGACGACCGTGCCGTCGGCGAGCGTGCCGCGCAGCGTCGTGACGTTGCGGTAGTCCTCGCTGCTGGAGTCGGTGACCAGGCGCGACTCGAGGCCGCGCTCCTTGGCGAGCAGCGGGGCGTTGACGTACGTCACCGGGTCCTCGGTGATGTCGGTGAACAGGCCCTTGAGCGCCGAGAGCTCCCAGATCGAGACGTCGTGCTGGGTGATCTCGCCGCGGACCTCGACGTCGAGCTGCACCGGCACCGAGCCGGCGATGGCCGTGAAGACGCGGCCGAGCTTCTCGACGAGGTCGATGCCCGGGCGGACCTCCTCGGCGACCGCGCCGCCGGAGACGTTGACCGCGTCCGGGACGAGGTCGCCGCCGAGCGCCAGGCGCACCGACTTCGCGACCGCGACGCCGGCCTTCTCCTGGGCCTCCTCGGTCGAGGCGCCGAGGTGCGGCGTGACGACGACCGACTCGAAGGCGAACAGCGGGCTGTCGGTGCACGGCTCGGACGCGAAGACGTCGAGGCCGGCGCCGGCCACGCGACCGTCGGCGATCGCCTCGGCGAGGGCGGACTCGTCGAGCACGCCACCGCGGGCGGCGTTGATGATCCGCACGGTCGGCTTGACCTTGGCGAGCGCCTCCTTGCCGATGAGGCCGAGCGTCTCGGGGGTCTTCGGGAGGTGGATGGTGATGAAGTCGGACTCGGCGAGCAGCTCGTCGAGGGTCACGAGGCGGGCCCCGAGCTGGCCGGCGCGCTGCACCGACACGTAGGGGTCGTAGGCGAGCAGCTCGACACCGAAGCCCTTGAGCCGCTCGGCGACGAGCTGGCCGATGCGGCCGAAGCCGACGATGCCGACCTTCTTCTCGAGCAGCTCGACGCCGCCGTACTTGCTGCGCTTCCACGCGCCGTTCTTCAGCGCCTCGTTGGCCGGCGCGATGTTGCGGGCGCAGGCGAGGAGCAGGCCGACGGCGAGCTCGGCGGCGGAGGTGATGTTGGAGGTCGGCGCGTTGACGACCATGACGCCGGCCTTCGTGGCGGCGTCGACGTCGACGTTGTCGAGACCGACCCCGGCGCGCGCGACGACCTTGAGGTTCTTCGCGGCGGCGAGCGCCTCGGCGTCGACCTTGGTCGCGGACCGGATGAGGATCGCGTCGACGTCGGCGATGGCCGGCAGGAGCTGGGAGCGGTCCGCGCCGTCGGTGTGGCGCACCTCGAAGTCGGGTCCGAGGGCGTCGATGGTCGCGGGCGAGAGCTCCTCGGCGATGAGGACGACGGGCTTGGTCACGTGAAAGGTCCCTTGCGTGCGGTGGGTGGTCGGGGGTCCGCCGATGCGGTGACTGCCGTCCGGCACGCCGCTGTGCCGGGACCTCCATCGTAGGTCGACGCCAGCATGTGGACACCGATGACCACGATGTGATCGTGGTCGCCTCTCAGGAACGGGCGGCGGCGCGGCGCACCCGGTGGGCCCCCAGGACGACGGCGACCACGAGCCCCGCCGCGACGAGCAGCCACCACCAGGGCAGGCGGCCGAGCGCGGCGTCGACGACGGCCATCCCCACGGTCGTGTAGACGAGCGCCCAGAGCAGCGCGCCGAGGACGACGGCGGGCAGGAAGCGCCGCAGCGGCATCCGGAGCATCCCGCTCGAGGCGTTGATGGCGCTCTGCAGGCCGACGGTGAGGAAGCCGAGGGTCACCGCCGGCGGGCCGACGCGGCGCACGAAGCGCTCGGCGCGCGCGACGGCCGGGCGCTCGAGGTGGTGGGCCCAGCGGGTGCGCCCTCCCCCGGCGCGCACGCCGCGGCCGACCCAGTACGTCGCGGTGCCGCGGGCCGTGGCCCCGGCCCAGAACGCGACGAGGACGACCCAGAAGGGCCACCCGTCGACGAGGTCACGCACCCGGCCAGCCTAGGTGGAGGTCGAGGGACGAGAACATGCCGTGCCCCCCGGGGGTGGCACGGCATGTTCTCGTCGGTCGTCGGGGTCAGCGCGCGGCGGAGCCCTCGACGTAGTCGCTGTCGCGGTCGGTGTCGACCCACGCCATCAGCTGGCGCAGCTCGCGGCCGGTGGCCTCGATCGGGTGCGCCGCGCCCTTGGCGCGCAGGTCCTTGAACTCCGGTGCGCCGGCGTCCTGGTCGTCGATGAAGCGCTTGGCGAAGTTGCCGTTGCGGATGTCGTCGAGGACGGCCTTCATGTTGTCCTTGACGCGGGGGTCGATGACCCGCGGGCCCGAGACGTAGTCGCCGTACTCGGCGGTGTCGGAGACCGACCAGCGCTGCTTGGCGATGCCGCCCTCGATCATGAGGTCGACGATGAGCTTGAGCTCGTGGAGGCACTCGAAGTAGGCGACCTCGGGCTGGTAGCCCGCCTCGACGAGGGTCTCGAAGCCGTACATGACGAGCTGCGAGGCGCCACCGCAGAGGACGGCCTGCTCACCGAACAGGTCGGTCTCGGTTTCCTCCGTGAACGTCGTCCGGATGCCGCCGGCGCGCAGGCCGCCGATCGCCTTGCCGTAGGACTTCGCGAGGTCCCAGGCCGAGCCCGAGGCGTCCTGCTCGACGGCGAGGAGCACCGGCACGCCACGGCCGTCGACGAACTCGCGGCGCACGATGTGGCCGGGACCCTTCGGGGCGACCATGAGCACGTCGGAGCCGGCCGGCGGCTGGATGTACCCGAAGCGGATGTTGAAGCCGTGCCCGAAGAGCAGCGCGGCGCCCTCCTGGAGGTTCGGCTCGATCTCGGCGGCGTACAGGCCGCGCTGCACCTGGTCCGGCGTGAGGATGACGACGAGGTCGGCCTCGCGGACCGCCTCGGCGACCGTGGTGACGGTCAGGCCCTCGGCCTCGGCCTTGGCGCGGCTCTTGGAGCCCTCGGCGAGGCCGACGCGCACGTCGACGCCGGAGTCGCGCAGGTTGAGGGCGTGGGCGTGGCCCTGGCTGCCGTAGCCGATGACCGCGACCTTGCGGCCCTGGATCACCGACAGGTCGGCGTCGTCGTCGTAGAACATCTCGGCCATCGGAACAGGCCTCTCCTTCGGGTCGGGTGTGCTGCTGGATGGGACTCTAGGTGGGTGCGGCTCAGGCGCTGCGGAGCGCCCGGTCCGTGATCGAGCGCGGACCGCGGCCGATCGCGACCATCCCCGACTGCACGAGCTCCCGGACCCCGAAGGGCTCGAGGACCTCGAGCAGCGCGTGGAGCTTCTCGGTGGTGCCGGTCGCCTCGATGGTCAGCGACTCCGTCGCGACGTCGACGACCTTGGCCCGGAACATCTGGACCATCTCGAGGACCTGGCTGCGCGTCGCCGCGTCGGCCCGGACCTTGATGAGCATGACCTGCCGCTGGACGGCGGAACCGGGCTCGAGCTCGACGACCTTGAGCACCTCGACGAGCTTGTTGAGCTGCTTGGTCACCTGCTCGAGCGGGAGCTCCTCGACGTCGACGACGACGGTCATCCGCGAGACCTCGGCGTGCTCGGTCTCGCCGACGGCGAGGCTGTCGATGTTGAAGCCGCGGCGCGAGAACAGCGCGGCGATGCGCGCGAGGACGCCGGGCTTGTTCTCGACGAGGACGGACAGCGTGTGCTTGCTCATGGTTCTCCCTCAGCGGCCGTCGTGGTCGGCGTCGGTGGGCTGCTCGATGGCCTCGGACTCCTCGCGGTCCCACTGCGGGGCCGTGTCGCGGGCGACCTGGATGGCGTCGTTGCTCACGCCGGCGGGGACCATCGGCCAGACCATCGCGTCGCGCTCGACGACGAAGTCGACGACGACCGGGCGGTCGGTGACGGCGAGCGCCTGGCGGATCGTCTCGTCGACGTCCTCCGGTCGCTCGCACCGCAGCCCGACGCAGCCGTAGGCGTCGGCGAGCTTGACGAAGTCGGGGACGCGCGAGCCGACCGAGGTGTGCAGGTCGGTGTTGGAGTAGCGCTCGTTGTAGAAGAGGGTCTGCCACTGGCGGACCATCCCGAGGCTGCTGTTGTTGATGATCGCGACCTTGATCGGGATGTTGTTGATGACGCAGGTGGCGAGCTCCTGGTTGGTCATCTGGAAGCAGCCGTCGCCGTCGATGGCCCAGACCGTGCGGTCGGGCTCGCCGACCTGGGCGCCCATCGCCGCCGGGACCGAGTAGCCCATCGTGCCGAGGCCGCCGGAGTTGAGCCACGCGTTGGGGCGCTCGTACTGGACGAACTGCGCGGCCCACATCTGGTGCTGGCCGACGCCGGCGACGTAGACCGACTCGGGGCCGCTGAGGGCGCTCAGCCGCTCGATGACGTACTGCGGTGCGAGAGCGCCGTTCTCGGGCGGCGTGTAGCCGACCGGGAAGGTCTCCTTCCAGCCGGCGACCCGCGCCCGCCACGCGGTGTAGTCGCCGCCGCGGCCGGCCTCCATGTCCGCCTCGACGGCCTCCGCGAGGTCGGCGATGACGGCGCGCGCGTCACCGACGATCGGCACCTCGGCGACGCGGTTCTTGCCGATCTCGGCGGGGTCGATGTCGGCGTGGATCACCTTGGCGTCGGGCGCGAACGTCGAGAGCTGGCCGGTGACGCGGTCGTCGAAGCGGGCGCCGAGGGCGATGATGAGGTCGCTCTTCTGGAGGCCCGTCACGGCGGCGACCGAGCCGTGCATCCCGGGCATGCCCAGGTGCAGCGGGTGGCTGTCGGGCAGCGCGCCGCGCGCCATGAGCGTCGTGACGACGGGGATCTGGGCGAGCTCGACGAAGCGGCGCAGCTCCTCGCTCGCCCGGGCGCGGATGACGCCGCCGCCGACGTAGAGCACGGGGCGCTCGGCCTCGGAGATCAGGCGCGCGGCCTCGCGGATCTGCTTGCCGTGCGGCCGGGTCACCGGGTGGTAGCCGGGCAGGGCCATCTTCGGGGGCCACGCGAAGGTCGTGCGCGCCTGGAGGATGTCCTTCGGGATGTCGACGAGGACGGGGCCGGGCCGCCCGGTGCTCGCGAGGTGGAACGCCTCGGCGATGACGCGGGGGATGTCGGCGCCGTCGGTCACGAGGTAGCTGTGCTTGGTCACGGGCATCGTGATGCCGCGGATGTCGGCCTCCTGGAAGGCGTCCGTGCCGATCGCGGAGGAGACGACCTGGCCGGTGATGGCCACGACCGGGACCGAGTCCATGTACGCGTCGGCGAGCGGCGTCACGAGGTTGGTCGCGCCGGGGCCGGAGGTCGCCATGCAGACGCCGACCTTGCCGGTGGCGGCGGCGTAGCCCTCGGCCGCATGGCCGGCGCCCTGCTCGTGGCGGACGAGGATGTGGCGGACCTTGGCCGAGTCGAGCAGCGGGTCGTAGGCGGGCAGGATCGTCCCGCCGGGGATGCCGAAGACGGTGTCGACCTCCATCGCCTCGAGCGAGAGCACGAGGCTCTGGGCGCCGGTGACCTCCACCGGGGCCTTGGCGCGCGCCTGCTGGGCCACCTGGGCCGGGCTGGGCGCCGGGTGCAGGGGTGCCGGGGTCGCCGGTCGGGTGTCGCTCACGATGGGGTCACCGCTTCCTTCTCGCCGAAAGGGGCGTGTCATGGGTCCGAGCACAAAAAAACCCTCCAGTCCCGTGGCGGGACGACGGAGGGAGCGCGCCTGGTCGCTGGTGCGTCAGGCGCGCTGGGGAAGTACGAGGATCCGGGCCACGGGACAACTGTCTCCCCCACCCCCCGGTGTGTCAACCCGCGAGACGGCCGGTCCCAGCATCCGGGACCGTGGCGTCGGTCACGCCACCGGCCCGACGGGGTGGCGCCAGCCGTGCGGGTCGGGGGCCGAGCCACCCTGGACCGCGAGGAGCCGCTCGCGCAGCGCCGCCGTCACCGGCCCCGTGCCGCCGTCGCCGACCACCCACTCGGCCCCGTCCCGGCGCACCCGCCCCACGGGCGTCAGCACGGCGGCCGTCCCGCAGGCCAGGACCTCGGTCAGCGCGCCGGAGCGCGCGTCGGCCTCCCAGTCCTGCACCGACAGCCGCCCCTCCTCGACCTCCATGCCGAGGTCGCGGGCGAGCGTGAGGAGCGAGTCGCGGGTGATCCCGGGCAGCAGGGTGCCGGTGAGCGCCGGCGTCACGAGCCGCGGGGTCTCGCCGCCGTAGACGAAGACGAGGTTCATCCCGCCGAGCTCCTCGACCCACCGGCGCTCGACGGCGTCGAGGAAGACCACCTGGTCGCACCCCTGCTCGGCCGCCTCGGCCTGCGCGGCGAGGCCGGCGGCGTAGTTCGCCGCGCACTTGGCCGCCCCCGTGCCCCCGGGCGCGGCCCGCACGAAGTGGTCGGCGACCCACACCGTGACGGGCCTTGGCCCGCGCGGGAAGTAGTCGGCGGCGACGAAGGCGGTGAGGACGAAGAGGCACTCCTCGGAGGGGCGCACGACGAGCTCGGGCTCGCTCGCGAAGAGCAGCGGGCGCACGTAGAGGGTGTGCCCGGGCGTCGACGGCACCCAGGCGTGGTCGATCCCGACGAGGAGGTCGACCGCGGCCGTGAACACCTCGACGGGCAGCTCCGGCAGGCACAGCCGCCGGGCCGAGGCCCGGAAGCGCTCGGCGTTCGCCTCGGGACGGAAGGCGGCCACCGTGCCGTCGGGGCCGCGGTAGACCTTGAACCCCTCGAAGACCGACTGCCCGTAGTGCAGCGCGGAGGTCGCCGGGTCCAGGGAGAGCGGGCCGTAGGGCGTGAGGCGGGCGTCCTCCCAGCCGCCCGCGCGCGTCCAGCGGATGGTGAGCATGTGCTCGGTGAAGACCCGGCCGAAGCCCGGGTCCCGCATCCGCTCCGCCCGGGCCGCGTCCTCGAGCGGGGCCGCCGTCCGCTCGACGGTGACGGGGAGACCGCCGAGGGTCGTCGGCGCGCTCATGCCCGCTCCTCGACCTCGGGGCCACCGGTGGCCCCCGCGGCGGCCGCCTTCTCGGCGATGAGGGCGTCGATGCCGAGGACCTCGTCGACCCCCGCGCCGGCCGCGAAGGCCGCCTGCCACTGCTCCTCGCGCCGGGCCACCCGCTCGGCCCGCTCGACCGCCTCGGCCAGGCCCTCGCGGCGCACGACGACGACCCCGCTGCGGTCGGCCCGCACGACGTCTCCGGGGTGCACCGCGACTCCCCCGAGCTGCACCGGCACGTTGAGCGCGCCGGGGCCGGTCGTCGAGCCGGTCGCCGGGTGGGCCCCGCGGGCGTGCACCGGGAACCCGAGGGCCTCGATCCCCTCGAGGTCGCGCACCGCGCCGTCGACGACCGCGCCGACGCCCCCGCGGGCCTGCAGCCGCCCGCTGATGACGTCGCCGAGGACCGCCGCGTCGAGCCGGCCACCGCCGTCGACGACGAGGACGTCACCGGGCTGGACGAGGTCGGGCGACTTGAGCACGTGGAGGATGTCGCCGGGGGCGGCCCACAGCGTGACGGCCGGCCCGCAGACCTCGGTGGCCGACACCATCGGCCCGATGCCCGGCCCCACGACCGCGACCGGTCCCCCGCCGTCGGCGATCTGCGTCGTCGGGAGCTGCGCGAGCCGCGCCACGAGGGCGGGGTCGGGGCGCTCGACGTCCGTCGCGATCGTCCAGGCCTGCGGGTGCCAGCGGCTCACGGGGTCCTCCTCGGCGCGGCCGCGCCGGGGTGGCGACGGCGGCACCGCCATCCTCACGTCCGGCGCCGGTGGGGGCCAGCGGTGCTCGCAGGGTGGGCATCCTCTCCTCGGGCCGCGCTAGCCTCGCGCCGTGACCGTCCCGTGGCCGCCCCGGCGCGTCCTCGTCCTCGCGACCGCGCTCGTCGTCGTCGTCGCCGTCGTGGCCGCGCTCGTCGGGACGGTCGTCGGGCGCGGCCCGGCGCTCGGCATCCTCCTCGGCGCGCTGGGGGTCGGGACCGCTGCCGGCACCGACGTCGGCGTCCGCACCCGGGCCGTGGTGGCGGCGCTCTGCGCGGCCTCCTTCGGGCTCGGCTCGCTCGCCGCCGACCACCCGGTCGCCGCCGGTGCGGCCGTGGCCGCGGCCTCGCTGGCCCAGGTGCCGCTCACCCGCCGGGCGGCGCGCCTCGCGACCTTCCTGCCGGTCCTCGCGGCGCTCGGCGCCGGCCTGCCCCTCGGCCGGACCGGCGGCACCGTCACCCTGTGGGTCGGCCTCGGCGCGCTGCTCGTCGCTGCGGCGGCGACCGCGGCCCGGGTGGGCGCCGCACCGCAGCCGGTGCCCGCCGCCGAGGCGGGCCGGCACGCGCTGGCGACCGCCGTCGTCGCCGGGGCCGGCACCACCGTGACGAGCGCGCTCGGCCTCGGGCACGGCTACTGGCTCGTCGTCGCGGTCGCGATGGTGCTCGCGGTGTCGCGGGACGAGACCGCCGCGCAGGCGACGGCCCGCATCGTCGGCACCGTCGTGGGCGTCGTCCTCGCGGTCCTCGCGGTGGCCCTCGTCCCCACCGTCGTCGTCCTCGCCGCCGCCGGTGCGCTCGGGGTCCTGGCCCTCGCGTGGACGGCGGTGCGCGAGACCCGCTGGATGGCCGGGACGTCGAGCGCGGCCATCGTGCTCGTCGGCTCCAGCGACCTCGCCGGCTCGACCTCGGGGGTGGCCGTGGAGCGCCTGCTGCTCACGGTGGCGGGCGCCGGGCTCGCCGCGCTCGTCGCGGCCCTGTTGTGGCGGGTGGAGTCCGGCCGGCGCGGCTGACCCGTCCGGTCAGACCTGGGCCTGGCCGAGGCGGCCGAGCATCTCGGGGGCGGTGCGGTCGAGGTGGCGCCCCCCGAGCACGACGCCGGCGACGAGCAGCCCGGCGCCGTAGAGGCCGGCGCCGACGACGACGAGCCACCCGACGAGCGCGTTCCCCCGCGCCAGCACCGCCGCGAGGACGACGGGCAGGACGAGGACGACGGGGCCGACGAACGACACGAGCGCGGTGAGGCAGCCCTGGGCCGCACCCCCGGACGACGCGGCGAACGGGTTGCCGCCGGTGCGCGGCGCGGTGCCCGGCAGGACCGCGCCCACCCCGCTCGCCAGCCCGAGGCTGGCCAGGAGCGCGGCGAGCACCACGGCCAGCCACGCGGGCACGGCCTCGATGGCGCCGATGCCGACGGAGACGACGAAGGTGAGGGCCAGCACCGGCCCGAAGACCACGGCCGAGGCCAGCACCCGGCCGAGCCGGTCCTCCCACCCGCGCACGCCCGTGCTCACGTGCACCCACCAGGCCGGCCCGTCGAAGGCGAGGTCGTTCATCAGCGTGAGGCCGGCGAAGACGGCGAGGGTGACGACGCCGACACCGGCGAGCGCGCCCGTCCCGGTGACGGCCGCCTGGGCCACGAAGAACACCGGCAGGACGGCCGTGCGCAGGGCGATGCTCACGAGCCGGTTGTCGCGGTACCAGGCCCGGATCCGGCGGGCGGCGACCGCCGACGTCGGCGAGCTCCCGAGCAGCCGCGGCAGCAGCCGGCCGGGGCCGATGCGGTGGCCTCCGCTGCTCGTCATCGGGGAGACCAGCACCCGCTCCAGCTGCCGGACCCACACCCGCCACAGCACGACGAGGAGCGCGAGCGCGAGCCCGAGGTGGGCGAGGGCCGCGGGCCACCGCCCGGTCGCGACGTCGAAGGGCAGGCCCCACGCCCAGCCGACCGGCGTCCACGACGCGACGACCGCCGCGCCCCGCGCGTCGAGGTCGCGCAGGTCCGGGCCCGACCCGCCCGCCGTGACGAGCACGTTGAGGACGAGCGGGAGGAGGGTGACGAGCGCGACGACCCCGGCCCCGAGGAGGCGCCCGGTCCGGCTCGTCATGACCCCGGCGAGCGTGCTCGTCACCGCGCGCGAGAGCAGGACCGCGGTGAGCGTCCCGAGCACCGCCGCGAGCAGGGCGGCCGGGAGGGCCGCGGGGTGCGCCGACCAGGCGATCACCTGCGCGAGCGCGAGGAGCGAGAGCAGGACCGCCGGGATGCCGGTGAAGGTCGCCGCCAGCACCCCCCGGGCGAGCTCGGGCGCCCGCACCGGCAGGACCGTGAAGCGCGCCGGGTCGAGGACGTTGTCGACACCGGTCGCGACGAGGCTGAGGACGAGCCAGGACAGCGTGGCCCCGGCGAAGAGCGGGACGGTGACCGCCGTGAGGGCGAGCGGGCGCGCGGCGAGCAGGGCGATCGACGGCCCGAGGACGCCGACCACGCCGAGCGCCACGAGGGCGCCGATGATCGACGAGACGAGGTGGATCGAGCTGCGGGACATGGCCGTCCACCACATCCGCAGCCGGAGCCGGACGACGAGGAGCGTCATCGGCCGGTCATCCGCCGAGCCAGGTCAGGCCGTCCTCCGAGACGTCACCGGCCCCGACGAGCTCGAGGAAGCGCTGGTGCAGCGAACCGGTGGTGGTGAGCGCGGCGACGGTGTCCTCGGCGAGCACCCGGCCGCCCGCGACGACCGCCACCCGGTCGCAGAGGCCCTCGACGAGCTCCATGACGTGGCTCGACATGACGACCGTGCCGCCGGTCGCGACGTAGCGCCGCAGGATGGTCCGGATGGCCTGCCCCGAGACGGGGTCGACGGCCTCGAACGGCTCGTCGAGCACGAGCAGCCGCGGCGCGTGGATGAGCGCCGCCGCGAGGCTGATCTTCTTGACCATGCCGGCGCTGTAGTCGGCGACGACCGTGTCGGCGTCGTCGGCGAGGTCGAGGACGGTGAGCAGCTCCTGGGCGCGGGGCCGGCTCACCTCCTGCGGCATCCGGCGCAGGTCGGCGACGTAGTGCAGGAGCTCACGGCCGCCGAGCTGCTCGAACAGCCGCAGCCCGTCGGGCGCGACCCCCATGACCGCCTTGGCGGCCGGCGGGTCGGCCCAGACGTCGTGGCCGAGGACCCGGGCGGTGCCGGCGGTCGGCCGCAGGAGACCGGTCGCCATCGACAGCGTCGTCGTCTTGCCGGCGCCGTTGGGCCCGACGAGCCCGTAGAGGCAGCCGCGGGGCACCGCGAGCGAGAGCCCGTGGACCACCCGTCGCCCCCGGAACTCCTTGACGAGGCCGACGAGCTCGAGCGCCGGCCCCTCCCCCGGGGCGTCAGTCACACACCGCCCCCGTGCTGGCGCTCTGCACCAGCCGGCGGTACTTGGCGAGCACCCCGCGGGTGTACTTCGGCTCCGGGTGGGTCACGCCCTCGGCGCGACGACGCTCCATCTCGGCGTCGTCGACGAGGAGGTCGAGCGTCGCGTGGGCGACGTCGAGGCGGATGCGGTCGCCGTCGCGCACGAACGCGACCGGGCCCTCGTCGACGGCCTCGGGCGCGACGTGGCCGACGCACAGGCCGGTCGTGCCGCCGCTGAAGCGGCCGTCGGTGAGCAGGAGCACGTCCTTGCCGAGCCCGGCGCCCTTGATCGCCCCGGTGACGGCGAGCATCTCGCGCATCCCCGGGCCGCCCTTGGGCCCCTCGTAGCGGATGACGACGACGTCGCCGGCGGTGAGCGCGCCCTGCTCGACGGCGTCCATCGCGGCGCGCTCGCCGTCGAAGACGCGGGCGGTGCCCTCGAAGACGTCGGAGTCGAAGCCGGCCGACTTGACGACCGCGCCCTCGGGGGCGAGCGAGCCCTTGAGGATGGTGAGGCCGCCGGTGCGGTGGATCGGCTCGCTCATCGCGCGCACGACGTGCCCGTCGGGGTCCGGCGGGCGGATGTCGGCGAGGTTCTCGGCGACGGTGCGTCCGGTGACGGTGAGGCAGTCGCCGTGCAGCAGACCGGCGTCCAGCAGCGCGCGCATGACGACGGGGACGCCGCCGACGCGGTCGATGTCGGTCATGACGAAGCGGCCGAAGGGCTTGACGTCGGCGAGGTGCGGCACCCGGGCGCCGATGCGCTGGAAGTCGTCGATCGTCAGGTCGACCTCGGCCTCGTGCGCGATGGCCAGCAGGTGCAGGACCGCGTTGGTCGAGCCGCCGAAGGCCATGACGACGGCGATGGCGTTCTCGAACGCCTCCTTGGTCATGATGTCGCGCGCGGTGATGCCGCGGCGCAGCAGCTCGACGACCGCCTCGCCGGACTTGCGGGCGAAGCCGTCGCGGCGGCGGTCGGTGGCCGGCGGGGCGGCCGAGCCGGGCAGCGACATCCCCATCGCCTCGGCGACGGAGGCCATCGTGTTGGCGGTGTACATGCCGCCGCAGGCACCCTCACCGGGGCAGATGGCGCGCTCGATGGCGTCGACGTCCTCGCGGCTCATCTTGCCCGCGAGGCACGCGCCGACCGCCTCGAAGGCGTCGATGATCGTCACGGTCTTCTCGGTGCCGTCGGACAGCTTGGCGATGCCGGGGAGGATCGAGCCCGCGTAGAGGAAGACCGAGGCGAGGTCGAGGCGCGCGGCGGCCATGAGCATCCCGGGCAGGGACTTGTCGCAGCCGGCGAGCAGGACCGAGCCGTCGAGGCGCTCGGCGCTCATGACGGTCTCGACCGAGTCGGCGATGATCTCGCGGCTGACGAGCGAGAAGTGCATCCCCTCGTGGCCCATCGAGATGCCGTCGGAGACCGAGATGGTGCCGAACTCGAGCGGGTAGCCCTGACCCGCGTGCACGCCGTCCTTGACCGCCTTGGCCAGCCGGTCGAGCGAGAGGTTGCACGGGGTGATCTCGTTCCACGAGCTCGCGACGCCGATCTGGGGCTTCGCGAAGTCGTCGTCGCCCATGCCGACGGCGCGCAGCATCCCTCGCGCGGCGGTCTTCTCGAGACCGTCCGTGACGTCGCGGCTGCGGGGCTTGATGTCGGGCGTCGTCGTCATGCCGGTCATCCTAGGTTCGCCGGCGGGGCCGCGCCCGGATGTCCCGCCGATCGACCCGGGGCGGTGCCCGTCGTGGGTTCGTCTAAAGTTTGTCGAAGGAAGTGCATCCACGGGCGGGGTCCCGGCGGAAGAGGGGGTGTCAGGTCACACACCCCTTCCGGAAGGACCCCGTCATGCGACGCACCCTCGCCGCCACCGCCGCCCTCTCCCTCGCGCTCGTCGTCAGCGCCTGTGGGTCGGACTCCGACACCGACGCGGGGGCGAGCGCCCCGGCCACCTCCTCGGCCGCGCCCACCTCCGCCTCGCCCAGCGCCTCGGAGTCGGCCGCCGCCTCCGCCGACATCGTCGACACCGCCGTCGCCGCGGGCGGCTTCACCACCCTCGCCACCGCGCTCGAGGCCGCCGGCCTCGTCGAGACCCTCAAGGGCGAGGGGCCGTACACGGTCTTCGCGCCGACCGACGAGGCGTTCACCGCGCTGCCCGCCGGCACCCTCGACGACCTGCTCGCCGACCCGAAGGGCGCCCTGACCGACGTCCTCACCTACCACGTCGTGCCGGGCAAGGTCATGGCCGCGGACGTCGCGACGATGGACGGCCAGGAGGTCGAGACCGTCAACGGCGAGAAGCTGACCGTCGGCGTCGACGGCGACACGGTCACGCTCACCGACACCTCCGGCGGCGAGGTCACCGTGACGCAGACCGACATCGAGGCCACGAACGGCGTCATCCACGTCATCGACGGCGTGCTCGTGCCCCAGGGCTGAGCCACCGGCACGGACGGGCCCCGGGTGCACCTGCACCCGGGGCCCGTCCGTGCGTACGGCGTCTGCTCGTCACAGGGCGAGCGTGCCGCGGGCGATGCTGTCGCCGGAGTGCTCGGGCTTGTCGTCGTAGCCCTCGCGGGAGATGTCGACGATGACGTAGCCCTGGTCGATGAGCGACTGGTCGATGGCGAAGCGCTGGTTGCCGTCGCCCGGCCGCAGGACGCCGACGGACACCATCCGCCGCAGGTCCTTGTTGATGAGCCAGACCTCGAGGTAGCCCGGGCCCGGGTCGAGCGCCGGCGTGTCGACGTCGAGGTCGAGGTGGCCGTCGACGCGGACGGCGCTCGCCGCCCCGAGGACCTGCTGGGTGTCGAGGGTGTCGAGCTTGGTCTGGCCCAGGACGACCGTCGAGGGCGTCGGCTGCGGCGCGGGGCTCTCGAGGGCGCGGACGCCGACCCCGCCGACGACGATGCCGGCGGCCGCGGCGGCGACGAGCCAGGCCCCGCCGAAGCGGCGGCGCCGCGTCGGGCCCGTGGGCGCCGGGGACCGGTCGACCGCGGCGGCGGAGGCGGGGGCGTCGTCCGGGACCTCGCCGTCGACGACGGTCAGCAGGGGCCGGCCGTCCTCGTCGCGGTCGATCTCGGCGGAGACCTTGTCCCAGAGGCCGACGGGGGCGTCGACGAGGTGGACCGGGTCGCGCAGCAGCTCGGACACGGCACGCAGGGCCGCGAGCTCGTGGGCGCAGCGGGGGCAGGAGTCGAGGTGGACCGAGACCTCGGCGGGCACGGGGTGACCGGTCGCGAGCAGCACGAGGTCGTCGTCCGGGTGGACGGCGTGGTCAGGCGTGGTCATCGGTCACCTCCTCCAGGTGGCGTCGCAGGGTCGTGAGTCCTCGGCGGATGTGGCTCTTGACGGTGCCGAGCGGGAGGCCGAGCCGTTGCGCGACCTCCTCATGGGTGAGTTCGTCGACGAGGGCCAGACGGATGGCACTGGCGCGAGGTTCACCGAGCCGGTCGAGCGCGTCGGCGAGCAGGAGGCGGGCGGCCAGGCGGTCCTCGGGCGGCGCCGCGTGCGCCTCCGGCAGGACCTCCCGCGCCGCGGCCTCCGCGTCGCGGGCCTGCCGGGCCCGCTGCGCGTGCACGTCGGCGACCTTGTGGCGGGTGATGCCGACGAGCCACCCCGGGACCGACCCGCGGGCCGGGTCGAGCGTGTGGCGGCCGCGCCACGCCGCGACGAACACCTGCTGGGTCACGTCCTCGGCGTCGTGGTGGTTGCCGAGCGAGCGGACGGCGAGGGTGTGCACGAGACCCGACCAGCGGGCCCAGGCCTCCTCGAGCGCCTCGCGCGACCCGGCCACGAGCCGGGCGGCGACGTCGTCGACCTGCGCCTCGGCCCCGGTCTCCGCGTCCACGCTCACCCCACCCACCCTAGGGCGTGCGACCCGGAGCGGAACCGACGGCGGCGCCGCGCCGGTCGTGGTGTCCTGTCCCACCACCACCGGCGCGACGCCCGTCGCGAGGGACACCTCAGAGGTCGAGGGGCCGCAGGACGAAGACGATCCCGTGGGCGATCTGCTTGTTGCCCTTGTTCACGTCGAAGGCACGGGGGTTGATGAACGGGTTGACGTCGTTGCGGTCCTGGTCCTTGAGCTCGATGAGCGGGATCCACTTGTTGCGGACGGCGACGGTGATCTTGCCGCCCTGCGCGGTGGTCAGCATCGCGCCGTTGGCCTTGACGGCGTCGCGCTTGGTGATCGTCGCGCCCGGCACCACGTGGTAGAGCAGGACCTGCTCGATGGCGTCGACGCCGACGGCCGCGACGAGCGCGTCGAAGGTCTTCTTCTCGGTCGAGGGCCAGCGCTTGGTCAGGTCGTAGGCGAGGACCTGGAAGGAGCGGTCGTCGGGGATGAAGGCGGTGACCGGGGTCGTGCCGTCGGTCAGCACCTTGACCGGGCTGTTCGGCTTCGCGGCGAGGACGGCGAGGACTGCCTCGGTGACGATGTCGTAGTCGTACCAGTTGCGGTCGAAGGTGTTGCCGTCGCTCGTGAGCACCGCCGCGAGGCTGCGGGTGCCCGTGGGCGTGGACGAGCCGGACGACGCGTTCGCGGGGGCGGCGGCGAAGGTGGTGGCACCGAGCGTGACGGCCACGGCGGCGGTGACGAGGCGACGGGTTCGCATGGAGGACCTCCTGGTCGAGGGTGGGCCGCCCCGGTGGCGACCCACCCCTGATTCCGCCGCTCCCCCGGGGACGGATGCACCGGGCGGCAGGATTTTTCTCCCGCCCGCCCGGTGCGTCCCTCAGGCGCTCGGGGCGCCGGCGGCGAGGGACTCCTCGTCGCGCGTCGCACCCTTCGCGTCGTCGTGCACCTGCAGCCGGCGCGGCCACCAGAACCGCTCGCCGAGGAGCACCGCGGCGGCCGGGACGAGGAGCGTGCGGACGACCAGCGTGTCGAGCAGGACGCCGACGCAGATGATGACGCCGAGCTGCGCGAGGACGACGAGCGGCAGCACGCCGAGCACCGCGAACACCGCCGCGAGCAGGATGCCCGCGCTCGTGATGACGCCACCGGTGGCGGCGAGGGCGCGGAGCATCCCCTCGCGCGGGCCGTGCCGCCGCGCCTCCTCGGAGGCGCGGGTCACGAGGAAGATGTTGTAGTCGACGCCGAGCGCGACGAGGAAGACGAAGGCCAGCAGCGGCACCCCCTCGTCCAGCCGCTCGAACCCGAGCACCTGCGTGAAGAGCACCCAGCTGATGCCGAGGCTCGCGAGGTAGGTGCCGACGACCGTCGCGACGAGCACGACGGGGGCGACGACGCTGCGCAGCAGCCCGCCGAGCGCGAGCAGCACGAGCCCGAGGATGAGCGGCAGGATGAGCGCGCGGTCGCGGGAGGAGGCGTCGGCCGTGTCGACGGCCTCGGCCTCGGTCCCGCCGACGTAGGTGTCCGGCTGGTCGGCGAGCGCCTCGCGCAGGGCGCGGACGTTGTCGCGGACCTCGTCGGAGCCGGGGTCGCCGGTGAGGACGGCGTCGACCTCGGCGATGCCGCCACCGCTGGCCGCGACCCGCGCGGACTCGACCCCGGGCACCTGCCCGACCCGCTGCGCGAGCGCCTCGCCGTCGCCGCGCGTCATGACGACGACGGGGTCGACGGAGCCGGCCGGGAAGGACTCGCCGTAGCGCTGCGAGGCGGTGATGGACTCGGGGGTGTCGAGGAACTGGTCGGCGCTCGAGAGGCCGGCCCTGACCTGGCTGATGCCGCCGGCGGCGACGGCGAGGCCGACGACGACGACCGCGACGACCGCGACCGGACGGCGGGCGACGGCGTCACCGACGCGGCGCCACGCCGAGTGCCCGTCGGCGAGACCGGTCTGGCCGACCTTGGGGACCTTCGGCCAGAAGATCCAGCGCCCGAAGACGACGAGCGCGGCGGGCAGGACGACGAGGACGAAGAACGCGGCGACGACGACACCGACCGCACAGGCGAGCCCGAGGCCACGCGTGGCGGGGAAGGCCGAGAGCAGGAGGGTGAGGAGGCCGAGGACGACCGTCGAGGCGCTCGAGAGCACGGCCTCGGTGGTGCGGCGCAGGGCGTGCGCCATCGCGGCACGACGGTCCTCGGTCGTGCGCAGCTCGTCGCGGTAGCGCGAGATGAGCAGCAGGGCGTAGTCGGTGCCGGCACCGAAGACGAGCACCGAGAGGATGCCGACGGTCGACTCGTCCCACGCGACGTCGAACAGCGCGAGGGTGTGCGTGGCGGCGACGGCCGCGAGCTGGTCGGCGACGCCGACGACGGTCAGCGGCACGAGCCAGAGGACCGGGCTGCGGTAGGTGAGGACGAGCAGCAGCGCGACGACGCTCGCGGTGGCGAGCAGCAGCCGGGTGTTGGCGCCGTCGAAGACGCCGGCGAGGTCGGCCTGGATGGCGGCGGGGCCGGTGACCTGGGCGGTCAGGCCGTCGGGCAGGTCGGCCTTCGCGGCCTCCCGGATCTGCGCGACGGTGTCGGCCGTCCGGGTGGCGTCACCCTCCTGCACCGGCACGACGACGACGGCGGCGGTGCCGTCCTCGCTGCGCTGGGCCGGGATGCCGGCGGCGCCGGGCAGGTCGCGGGCCTTGGCCTCGATCGCCTGCGTGTCGGCGTCGGTGAGCTTCCCGTCCCGGGCGAAGAGGACGACCGCGGCCGACCCCTGCTCCTCGGGCAGCTGCTGGCGCAGCGCGGCCGCCTCGCGGCTGTCGGAGTCGAGCGGCAGGGCGGTCAGCGTGCCGTCGGGCTTCTCGGCCTGGCCGACGGCGCCGACGACCGCGCCGGCGGCGAGGAGCGCGACGAGTGCCAGCAGGCCGGCGACCCACCGGCGGGTGACGAGGTCGGCGATGCGTCCCACGGGTCTTCCTCCAGTGCTCGGTGTCAGGGATTGCTACGATCGGAGCAACAGGTGATTCACCTAATTGCTAAGTTGGTGAGTGATATTACGGACCACGACCCCCAGGACGCAACTCGCGCCGTCACCGACCTCGTGCCGGCCTGGACCGGCTCGAGCACGCTCGACACGCTCCAGGAGCTGACCGACGTCGCGGCCCAGGTGCCCCACGAGGTCGCCCGCCGCGCGGGCTTCTCGACCTCCGAGCTGCACTCCCTGCGCCACCTCGCGATGGGCTCGATGGGCCCGGTCGACCTCGCCCGCGCCCTCGGCGTCACCTCCGCCGCCTCCTCGCAGGTCATCGACCGCCTCGTGGCCCGCGGGCACGCCGAGCGCCGCCGCCACCCCGACGACGGCCGCCGCACCGAGGTCGTCATCACCGAGTCCGGGCGCCGCGAGGCCGTCCGCCACCTCGCCCCGATGTTCGAGGGCCTCGCGCGCACCGACGCCGCGCTCAGCCCCGCCGAGCGCGAGGTCGTCGAGCGCTACCTGCGCGGCGCCATCGCCGCGATGCGCTCGCTCACCTGAGCCGGTCGGCGCGCGGCGCCGCTCCCCCGGCGCCACCCGTCGCTACGGTGGGCCGGTGCGGACGTCGGGGACCGTGGCCGAGGCCACCCGGAGGGACGCCGACGCGACCGCACGCCCGGGCCTGCGCCGCGACGTCGAGGGCCTGCGCACCGTCGCCGTCGGCCTCGTCCTCGCCTACCACCTCCTCGGCGGGCCCTCCGGGGGCTTCGTCGGGGTCGACGTCTTCTTCGTCGTCAGCGGCTTCGTCATCACCACGGGCCTGGTCCGCGAGGTCGAGGCCACCGGCCGCCTGTCGCTGCGCCGGTTCTACGCGCGCCGGGCCCGCCGCCTGCTGCCCGCCGCCGGCATCGTCCTCGGGCTGACGACGCTCGCCGCCTGGTTCCTCGCCCCGCGCACCGAGCGGATGGTCGTCGGCTCCGACGTGGCGGGGGCGGCGGGCTACGTCGTCAACTGGGTGTTCTCGGCCCGCTCGGTCGACTACCTCGCCGAGGACCTCGGCCCCTCCCCCGTCCTGCACTTCTGGTCGCTCTCGGTCGAGGAGCAGTTCTACCTCGTCTGGCCCCTGCTGCTCGTCGCGCTGCTGTGGGTCGGCACCCGCCGCGGGGTCCGGCCGGGCCGGCGGCACCTCGCGCTGGGCCTCGGCGGGCTCGTCGTCCTCCCGAGCCTCGCCCTGTCGCTCTGGTACACCGCCCGCGCCCCCGAGGAGGCCTTCTTCGTCACGCCGACCCGCCTGTGGGAGATGGGGGTCGGCGCCCTCGTCGCGCTCGGCGCGGGCCGCTGGTCGCGCCTGCGCCCGGCGGTGGCGGCCGTCGTGGGCTGGGCCGGTCTCGCGGTGCTCGGCGCCACCGCGGTCCTCGTCGGTGCAGGGACGGCCTGGCCCGGCTCCGCGGCCCTGGCGCCCGTGCTCGCCACGGCGGCCGTCGTCGTCGCGGGCTTCGCGGCCGGCCGGCGCGGCCCCGAGCGCCTCCTCGGCCTCGGGCCCGCCGTCCGCGTCGGGGCCCTCTCGTACTCGCTCTACCTCTGGCACTGGCCCCTGCTCGTGGTCTCCGGCTGGGTGGGGCTCGGCGACGGCCTCGGGGTGCGCGTCGGCGTCCTGGCCGCCACGGTGCTGCTCGCCCTCGCGTCCTTCCACCTCGTCGAGGACCCGGTCCGTCGCGGGGTGCTGGCCGGGCGCACGGGCGTGGCCCTCGCGACCGGCGCAACCATCACCGTGGTCGGGGTGGTCCTCGGTCTCGCCCTCGCGGCGGACGCCCACGCCGAGGCCTCGCGCCGGGGCGAGCGCACCGCCGCGCCGTTCCCCCCGGCCGTCCTCACCGTCCCGGCGGAGCTGACCGGCGCCGCGCCGCCCGCGCTCTACGACGCCCTCACGCCGTCCCCGGCCGGGGCGCCGCTCGACCTCGGCCCGCTCGAGGACCGCGGCTGCGACACCGTCCTCGCCTCGGCCGAGGTCTCCGAGTGCGTCGTCGGCGACCCCGACGGCGGGGTGGAGGTCGCGGTCGTCGGCGACTCCAAGGTGCTCCAGTGGGCCGCCGTCGTCGCCACCGTCGGCGAGCGCCGCGGGTGGCGGGTGCGGGTCCTCACGAAGAGCGCCTGTCCCCTGCTGGACCCGCGGGCCGAGGTGCCCCTCACCCACCGCACCTGCCGGCCGTGGCGGGCTGCCGTGCTCGACCGCCTGCGCCGCTCCACCCCGGACGTCGTCGTCACGACGACCCTCCTCGACCGCGTCGTCGTCGACGGGCGCCGCAGCCGGGCGGCCTACCGAGAGGCGCTCGCCGGGACCTGGCGCGACCTCGTCGCCCGCGGCGCGGTCGTCGTCGCGCTCTCGGACACCCCGCACCCCCCGGACGGGATGGACCCCGCCTACGAGTGCGTCGCCGACCACGAGGACGACCCGTCGGCCTGCACCTGGCCGCTGCGCCGCACCCCCTCCTCGAGCGCCCTGGAGCGCACCGCGCGCGAGATCGACGGTGCGGTGTTCGCCGACCTCGACCCGTGGGTGTGCCCCGGCGACCTCTGCCGGGCCACCTACCGCGGGGTCCTCACCTGGCGCCAGGGGTCGCACGTCACCGCCACCTACGCCGAGACGCTCACCGGCCCGGTCGAGGCGACGCTCGTCGACGCCCTGGCGCGCGCCCGGGCCGAGCTGCCCCGGTAGCGTCCGGGGCATGCGCGAGAACGCCCCCGGCCTCCCCCGGGCCGCCGCCCGGCTGCTCGACACCGCCCTCGACCGCACCGTCGCCCCCGGCTTCACGGCCCTCGGGCTCGCGGTGCGCCGGCGGCTGCCCGGCTGGCCCGCGGACCCCGCCGTGGGCGGCCTCGCCGGCCGGCACGTCGCCGTCACCGGCGCCACCTCCGGCCTCGGCCGGCGCACGGCCCTCGACCTCGCGGCCCTCGGGGCCACGGTCCACCTCGTCGTCCGCGACACCGAGCGGGGCGAGCGCGTGGCCGCGCAGGTCGCCGCGGCGGTCGGGCGGCCGGACGCCGCCCGCGTCTGGCGGTGCGACGTCTCCGACCTCGACTCCGTGCGCACCTTCGCGGGCCGCTTCGCCGCCGCCGACCTGCCGCTGCGCGGCCTCGTGCACAACGCCGGGGCCCTCCCGGCGGAGCGGACCGAGTCGCCGCAGGGCCACGAGCTGACCCTCGCCCTCCACGTCCTCGGCCCGGTCCTCATGACCGAGCTGCTCCTGCCGGTGCTCGAGCAGGACGCCGGCCGCGTCGTCCTCGTCACCTCCGGCGGGATGTACACGCAGCCGCTGCCCGTCGACGACCCCGAGTACACGACGGGGACCTACAGCGGCTCGGTGGCCTACGCCCGCAGCAAGCGCGGCCAGGTCGAGCTGCTGCCGGTGCTCACCGAGCGCTGGGCCCCGCGGGGTGTCACGGTCCACGCGACGCACCCGGGCTGGGCGCGCACGCCGGGGCTCGACGCCTCCCTGCCGACCTTCTCGAAGGCGCTGCGCCCCGTCCTGCGCTCGGACGCCGCGGGCAGCGACACGACCGTCTGGACGGTCGCGACCGAGCCGGCGCCGGAGCCGGGCCGGCTCTGGCACGACCGCCGCCCGCGCCCGACGAGCGTCCTGCCGTCGACGCGCACGACCCGCTCCGACCGCGTCCGCTACTGGACCGGCGTCGCCGGGGCGCTCGACCTGCGCCCCTGAGCGGGCGCGCGGCGCTCAGCCGCGGGCGACGTGGAAGCGCTCGAGCACGGCGTCGCCGAAGGCGAGGTCGGACCAGCGCCCGGCGTAGTGCAGCACCGCCAGCGCGCAGGTCGGGAAGCCCTCGGCCATCGCCCGGTGCCCCTCGGCGCTGCCCTCGCCGTCGGCGAGCAGCTCGGCCAGGGCCGGGATGCCGGGGGCGTGCCCGACGACCATGACGACGTCGGCGTCGTCGTCGGCCTCGTGGACGACGTCGAGCAGGGCCTCGGGCGACGCGTCGTAGATGCGCCGGTCGTGGTGCACGTCGGCCTCGGGGCAGCCCGCCTCCCAGACCAGCTCGCACGTCTGCCGGGTGCGCTCGGAGGTCGAGCACAGCACCTCGTCGATGCCGATGGCGTGCTCGTGCAGCCACCGGCCGGCGGCGCTCGCGTCGCGGCGGCCGCGGCCGGTCAGCTCCCGCTCGTGGTCGCCACCCGGGTTGCTCTCCTCCGTCTTGGCGTGCCGGAGCAGGACGAGGACGCGGTCTCGGGCGGCGCTGGTCATGCCCCGATCATGCACCCGACGGCCGCGCTGGTCATCCCCACCGGCCGCCGTGTGGGGTGGGCGACGGCGGGCGGCCTCAGGCCTGGCCGAGCCGCTCGAGGATGATCGCCCGGGCCGCGCCGGCGTCGGCCTGGCCCTTCATCTCGCGCATGACCTGCCCGATGAGCGCGCCGACCGCCTGGACCTTGCCGTCGCGGATCTTCGCGGCGACGTCGGGGTTGGCGGCGATGACCGCGTCGACGGCCGCCTCGAGCGCCCCGGTGTCCTGGACGAGCTCGAGCCCGCGGGCGTCGGCGACGGCCGTCGGGGTGCCCTCGCCGTCGAGGACGCCCTCCCACGCCTGGCGGGCCATCGAGTCGTTGAGGCGGCCGCTGGTGACCAGCCCCTCGAGCTCGACGACGTGCGCCGGGGTGACGCCGAGGCGGGCGGCGTAGGCCGGCACGTCCTCGCCCTCGGTGTTGGCGCGGCGCGCGATCTCGCCGGACCACCACTTGCGCGCGGCGGCCGGCGAGGCCCCCGCGGCGACGGTCTCCTCGACGAGCCCGACGAGCCCGGCGTTGAGGACGTCACGCATCTCGAGGTCGCTGTAGCCCCACGCGGTCTGCAGACGGCGACGGCGCTCGGCCGGCGGCTCGGGCAGCGTGGCCCGCAGCGCCTCGACGGTCTCGCGCGAGGGCGCGACCGGCACGAGGTCGGGCTCGGGGAAGTAGCGGTAGTCCTCGGCGTCGGACTTGATGCGGCCCGAGGTCGTGATGCCGGTGTCCTCGTGCCAGTGCCGCGTCTCCTGCGTGATGGAGCCGCCGTCGGTGAGCACGGCTGCGTGGCGCCCGATCTCGTAGCGCACGGCCCGCTCGACCGAGCGCAGCGAGTTGACGTTCTTGGTCTCGGTGCGCGTGCCGAAGGTGTCGCCGTCACGCGGCATGAGCGAGAGGTTGACGTCGCAGCGCATCGAGCCCTGCTCCATCTTCACGTCGGAGACGTCCATCGCCTTGAGCAGGTCGCGAAGCGTCGCGACGTACGCCTTGGCGACCTCGGGGGCCTTCTCGCGGGTGGCGACGATCGGCTTGGTGACGATCTCGATGAGGGGGATGCCCGCGCGGTTGTAGTCGACGAGGCTGTGCGTCGCGCCGTGGATGCGCCCGGTCGCGCCACCGACGTGGAGGGACTTGCCGGTGTCCTCCTCCATGTGCGCGCGCTCGATCTCGACGCGGAAGGTCGACCCGTCCTCGAGCTCGACGTCGAGGTGGCCGTCGAAGGCGATGGGCTCGTCGTACTGCGAGGTCTGGAAGTTCTTCGGCATGTCCGGGTAGAAGTAGTTCTTCCGGGCGAACCGGCACCACTCCGCGATGGAACAGTTGAGCGCCAGCCCGATCCGGATGGCCGACTCGACCGCGACCGCGTTGACGACAGGCAGGGCCCCCGGCAGGCCGAGGCACACCGGGCAGACCTGCGTGTTCGGCTCGGCGCCGAACTCGGTCGGGCAGCCGCAGAACATCTTCGTGTTCGTGCCGAGCTCGACGTGCACCTCGAGCCCCATGACGGGGTCGAAGGTCGCCAGCGCCTCGTCGAACGAGAGCGTGCGCTCACCGGTGGTCGTGCTCATCGGGACACCTCCGTCAGGTCGGGCGCGCGGTCCAGCAGGGGGCCGCCCCAGGCGGCGGCCAGGCGTGCCTCGAGGGCGGCGCCGACCGAGTACAGGCGGTCGTCGACCATCGCCGGCGCGAGCACCTGGAAACCGGCGGGGAGGCCGTCCTCGTCGGCGAGGCCGCTCGGCAGCGAGAGGCCCGGGATGCCGGCGAGGTTGGCCGGGATCGTCGCGATGTCGTTGAGGTACATGGACATCGGGTCGTCGAGCTTGTCGCCGAGGCGGAACGCGGTGGTCGGCGCGGTCGGCGTCACGAGGACGTCGGCGGTCTCGAAGGCGGCCGCGAAGTCGTTCGCGATGAGGCGGCGTACCTTCTGCGCGGAGCCGTAGTAGGCGTCGTAGTAGCCGCTCGAGAGCGCGTAGGTGCCGAGGATGATGCGGCGCTTGACCTCGTCGCCGAAGCCGGCGTCGCGGGTGGCGGCCATGACCTGCTCGGCGCTCGGGGCGTCGACGCCGTCCGGGGTGACGCGCATCCCGTAGCGCATCGCGTCGAACTTGGCGAGGTTGCTGCTCGCCTCGCTCGGGAGGATGAGGTAGTACGCGGCGAGCGCGTAGGTGAAGGACGGGCACGAGACCTCGACGACCTCGGCCCCGGCGTCGACGAGGTGCTGGACGGCCTCGTCGAAGCGGGCCTGCACGCCGGGCTGGAAGCCCTCGCCGGTCAGCTCGCGGACGATGCCGATGCGCATCCCGCTCACGTCGGCGCGGCGGGCGGCCTCGACGACGGCGGGCACCGGGGCGTCGACGGAGGTCGAGTCCATCGGGTCGTGACCGGCGATGACCTCGTGCAGGAGAGCCGAGTCCAGCACGGTGCGGCTGCACGGGCCGGCCTGGTCGAGCGAGGAGGCCAGGGCCACGAGGCCGTAGCGCGAGACGCCGCCGTACGTCGGCTTGGTGCCGACCGTGCCGGTGACGGCGGCCGGCTGGCGGATGGAGCCTCCGGTGTCGGTGCCGATGGCCAGCGGCGCCTGGAAGGAGGCGACGACCGAGGACGAGCCACCGCCGGAGCCGCCGGGGATGCGGTCGAGGTCCCACGGGTTGTGGCTCGGGCCGAAGGCGCTGTGCTCGGTCGAGGAGCCCATCGCGAACTCGTCCATGTTCGTCTTGCCGAGGATCGGCATGCCGGCCTCGCGCAGGCGGCGCACGACGGTCGCGTCGTACGGCGGCACCCAGCCCTCGAGGATGCGGCTGCCGCAGGTCGTCGGCAGGCCGCGCGTGGCCATGACGTCCTTGACGGCGATCGGCACGCCGGCGAGGGCGTGCAGGCCCTCCCCCGCGGCGCGGCGGCGGTCGACGTCGTCGGCGGCGGCGAGCGCGCCGTCCTCGTCGACGTGGAGGTAGGAGCGCACGACGCCGTCGACGGCGGTCGTGCGGTCGAGCAGGGCGCGGGTCACCTCGCGGGAGGAGACGGAGCCGGCGCCGAGGAGGTCGGCGAGCTCGGCGGCGGTCGCGCGGGTCAGGTCCGTGGTCACGCGGTCACTCACTCCTCGTCCAGGATGCGGGGCACGCTGAAGCGCTGCTGCTCGCTCTCGGGGGCGCCCGAGAGCGCCTCCTGCGGCGTCAGCGACGGCCGGACGACGTCCGGCCGGGTGACGTTGACGAGCGGCAGCGGGTGGCTCATCGGCTCGACGTCGGCGATCGGGGCCTGCTGCACCGTCGCGACGGACTCGAGGATGACGCCGAGCTCCCCGACCATCCGGTCGAGCTCGGCGTCCGAGAGGTCGATGCGGGCGAGCCCGGCGAGGTGGGCGACGTCGTCGCGGGTCAGGTCGGCCATGGCGGTCAGTCTATGGGTGGGGGCACTGCGACAATCTGCGGGTGCTCACCGACACGGCGTCGCTCCAGACGGTCCTCGACGTCGTCGGGGTCCTCGTCTTCGCGCTGTCCGGGGCCATCGTCGCCGTGCGCCGGGGGCTGGACCTCTTCGGCATCCTCGTGCTCGGCTGGGTCGCCGGCCTCGGCGGCGGGATCATCCGCGACCTCTTCCTCGGGATCACCCCACCGGTGGCGGTGAGCGACTGGCGGCTCCTCGCGGCGGCGGTGACGGCCGGGCTCGGGGTGTTCCTCCTGCACGGCACCTGGGAGCAGGCCTCCGCCGCGCGCCCGCACGCGCGCTGGCGGGTCTCGTACGCCGTCCGGATGCTCGACGCCGCCGGTCTGGCCGTCTTCGCGGTGAGCGGCGCCCTCGTCGCGCTCGACCGCTCGGCCGGGCCCTTCGCGGCCATCCTCATCGGCGGGATCACCGCCGTCGGGGGCGGCGTGCTGCGGGACGTCCTCGCCCGCCAGGTGCCCGAGGTGCTCCAGCGCGAGCTCTACGCGGTGCCGGCCCTCGTCGGGGCCGCGCTCGTCGTGCTGCTGCACCACGTCGGGGCGCTCTCGCCCCTCACCGCGTGGCTCTGCGTCGGACTGGTCTTCGCCATCCGCGTCGTGGCGGTCGCGCTCGACCTCAACGCGCCACGGGCGCTGCGCAGCACCCCGGTCGACTGACGCCGACGCTCAGGCGCGGGGGCCGGCGTCGACCGCCCCGAGCAGCGCCGCGGTGTCCTCGTCCGTCACGAGGTCGGGACGGCGCTCCACCCAGCCGCGCACCACCGCGAGCGCCTCGGGGAAGCCGGTCTCGGTGGGCCGCAGCGCCGCCACCGTCCGTCCGTCCTTGTCGACGAGGACCAGGGCCGCCGGACGGGGCCCGGTCGGACCGTGCGCGGACGGCCCGCGCAGCACGACCCGGCGCAGGTCCTGCAGCCCCGTCTCGCGCCGGCCGAACGCCGTCCGCCGGCTGACGGCCCACGGACCCACGCGGACCTCGGTGCGCCACAGCACGAGGAGCGACCCGGCCATGACGAGCAGGAGGACGAGGGAGACGGCCCAGCCCAGCGCGACGTAGCCCGACCAGCCCGAGCGGCCCAGCGGGACACCGGGGTCGCCCGCCCGGGCGGCGTCGAGCACGGCGACGAGGATGCCCGCGCAGAGCGGACCCATGAGCACCGTCCCCAGCAGGCGCAGCCCTCGCTGCACCCGCACCACCACCTCGCGCCCGCTGTCGTCCACCCCGGCACGGTAGCCCTCCCGACCCCGCGCCGGCCGCCCTCCGGTCGTCTAGGGTGACGCCCATGGTGGGGTCATCGGCCGGGAACGGCTACGGAGACGTCGACGCCCAGATCGAGGCCGCGCACGAGCGCGCGCAGCGGGCCGGCGTCTGGGCGCGCGAGATGGAGCAGCTGACCGGCCGGGGCACGGCCCTGCGCGGCGGCGTGAGCGTCGAGGTCGACCTCGGCGGCACCGTCGTCGGGCTCGGCATCAGCGACACCGCCGCCGGGCACGGCGGGCAGGCCGTCGCCCACGCCGTGCTCGAGGCGCACGCGCAGGCCCAGAGCGACCTGCGCCGGCGCACCGAGGAGTCCACCGCGGCCACCTGGGGCGCCGGGACGGCCACGACCGCGGCGGTGACGGACGAGGTGGAGCGGCTCACCCCGCGGGCCGAGCGCGACGATCCGGACCCCGGCCGCCGGCCGCAGGGAGGTGCCTGGTGAGCGGGTTCGACGACCTCAGCCGCATCGACGGCCTCGGCCAGTCGGAGCTCGACCGGCTCGCGGCCCGCGCGCGGACCGCCCTCGAGTGGCGCCGCACCGCCGAGCAGCAGCGTGCCGCCGGGGAACACGAGGGCGTGCGGGCCACGGTGAGCGGCACCGGCGCCCTCGTCGACCTGCGGATCGCGACCAGCGCCTGCGCCGACGGTGGCGACGCGCTGGCCGCCCGTGTGGGGGAAGCCATCTCGCGCGCCCGCGCCGAGGTCGCCCGGCACGTCGTGCGTTCCGCGGAGGACGCCTTCGGCGAGGACGCCTCCGAGGTCCGGACCGTCCGTGAGCAGTGGGAGGCCGGCGCCCTCCACCGGCCGGCCGTGCTGCACAACGGGACCGACGAGGGCGACCGCGCGCCACGCCGTCCGCCGACCCCGCCGCCGTCCGGCGGGGGGATGTGGTGAGCCGCTAGCCGACCGCGGTCCACCCGCGCGCGATCAGGCGCAGGACGTTGACCACGATGCTGCCGGCGGCGACGACGAGCAGCACGCTCATGAGCGACCAGAAGCCCCACCGCACCGCGAGGCCACCGGAGGAGCCGGGCGTCTCGGCCCGCATGGCGGACCACCAGTGGTTCTCCGCCAGCGGCCCGTAGCCGCCGGTCCCGTTCGGCAGGAACGGGACCCACCAGTTGCCGGCCTCCCGTGCGCGGAGCGCCTCGGTCACGACGGGCCGGACGATGAGCCACAGGGCGAGCGCCGCGATGCCGACCACCCCGATCCCCGCCAGCACGAGCAGAAGCCGCAGCCCCCAGGCCATCGGTCGTCCCTTCGGTCGAGTTTCCCGCTCCGACACCCGGTGGGGAGCGCTCCCCATCGTCTTCCGGGAGCGGTCCGCATATCGTACGGGCGGAGGGGTCGAGGGACCTCGGGAGGGACGGAACCACCGTGCAGTACGACGTGAACCCCACGGGCATCCAGCAGCACGCCGTGAGCCTGGCCGGGATCGAGGCCGACGTGCGCTCGTGCTCGACCGCCGCGGAGACCATGCTCGACGGGTCGGCGTTCGGGGTCATCAACCAGTTCCTCGCCTCGACGGTCGGGCTGTTCGCGGGAGCCGTCAACTCCGGCATCTCCGACGCCGCCGCCGACCTCGGCGAGACGGTGAGCATCCTGCGCACGCAGGTGACCAACTACCAGGACGACGACGCGAGCGCCGCCGGCAACGTGGCGGGGGCCGGCCGATGAGCGACCTCGTCGTCGCCCCGGGCGAGCGGTCCGCGACCTCCGGCGCCGGGCTCATCGACTCCGGCGTCTCGCTCTGCCAGGCCATCGGCGACCGCAGCTGGGTGGACGCCGCCCTCTCGGGCGTGGCGGTCGGGTTCGACGTCGTCGCGACGGTCAGCGACCCGCTCGGCAGCCTCTTCGCCGCGGGGATCGGGTGGATCATCGACCACCTCGACCCGATCAAGGGCTGGTTCGACGACCTCGCCGGCAACCCCGAGGAGGTCGGCGCCTTCGCCGGCACCTGGCTCAACGTCGCCAACAGCATCTCGGCGAGCAACACGACCTTCGTCATGGGCGCGAACCAGAAGCTCGAGGGCATGTCGGGCCCCAACATGGAGCGCTACCGGCAGCACGTCGACGAGATGTCGGACCGTCTCTCCTTCTACTCCGGTGCGGCGCGGGCGATGTCGATCGGCACCGAGGTCGCCGCGGTCATCGTCGGGTTCGTCCACGGCGTGCTGCGCGACGCGCTCTCGCAGATCGTCGGCGCGATCTGCAGCTACGTCACCGAGCTCGTCATCACCCTCGGCGCCGCGACCCCGCTGATCATCCACCAGGCGACGACCCGCGTCTCGGCGCTGGTCGCCGAGATCGGCCCGAAGATCACCGGGCTCAAGAACTCGGTCACCGACCTCGACAGCCTGATGCACGAGCTGCGGGACATCCTCAACGACATCCCCCGCTTCCTGGGCAACCGCTACTCCGTGCCGAACCACCCGAACCTGCGCTGGAGCAACGTCGTCAACGACCCGGCGCACCTGCTCAACGGGATGTCGGTGCGCGACGCGATGAACCTCGTCAACGTCAAGCCGCAGTACCGGCACCTGTTCGCCAACGACCCCGCCCTCTGGGAGAAGGTCGTGCGCGAGGCGTTCCGGAACGGGGTCCCGGGCAACGCGTCCGACGCGGGCAAGAACATCAACGAGGCCATCCAGAACCAGGTCGAGGGCCACCACTGACGGCCCCCGGCCCGGCGGCTCAGTCGGGCGAGCCGGTCTCGAGCAGGCGGGTGAACTGCCCCTCGTCGAGGATGGTGAGCCCGAGCTCGCGCGCCTTGTCCTCCTTGGTGCCGGCGTTGGCGCCGACGACGACGTAGTCGGTCTTCTTCGACACCGACCCGGACGCCTTGCCGCCCCGGCCGAGGATCGCCTCCTTGGCCTCGTCGCGCGAGTAGCCCTCGAGCGAGCCGGTGACGACGACGGTGAGGCCGGCGAGGGTCTGCTCGACCGACTCGTCACGCTCGTCCTCCATCCGCACGCCGTCGGCCGCCCACTGCTCGACGATGCGCCGGTGCCAGTCGGAGCCCTCGCCGTCGAACCACTCGCGGACCGCCTGCGCGATGACCGGGCCGACGCCCTCGACGCCGGCCAGCTCCTCGAGGCTCGCCTCGCGCACGCGCTCCATCGAGCCGAGGTGCTGGGCGAGCGCCCGGGCGGCCGTGGGCCCGACGTGACGGATCGAGAGGGCGACGAGGACGCGCCACAGCGGCTGGTCCTTGGCGGAGCCGAGGTTGTCGACGAGCCGCTGCCCGTTGGCCGACAGGACGCGCCCGTCGACGACCGCGTCCTCGGAGTCGGTCTTCTTCGCCGCGCGGGTGTAGAGCGGCACGCGGGCGACGTCGGCTGCGGTGAGGGAGAACACCATCGCCTCGCTGGGTCCGCCGAGATCGGGGTCGTCCAGGACTCCGGACTCCAGCAGGGCCACGGACCCCTCCCAGCCCAGGGCCTCGATGTCGAAGGCGCCCCGGCCGGCCAGCCCGGCCAGCCGCTCCCTCAGCTGCGAGGGGCAGCTCCGGGCGTTGGGACAGCGGATGTCCTTGTCGCCCTCCTTCTCCGGCGCCAGGGGCGTTCCGCAGGAAGGACACTCGGTCGGCATGACGAACTCGCGCTCGGTGCCGTCGCGCAGGTCGACGACCGGGCCGAGGATCTCGGGGATGACGTCGCCGGCCTTGCGCAGCACGACGGTGTCGCCGATGAGGACGCCCTTGCGCTGCACCTCCGTCGCGTTGTGCAGGGTCGCGCGCTCCACCGTGGACCCGGCGACGACGACCGGTTCCATGACGCCGAAGGGGGTGACGCGACCGGTCCGCCCGACGTTGACCTGGATGTCGAGGAGCCTCGTGTTCACCTCCTCGGGCGGGTACTTGAAGGCGATGGCCCAGCGCGGGGCGCGCGAGGTGGATCCGAGTCGGCGCTGCACCGAGATCTCGTCGATCTTCACGACGACCCCGTCGATCTCGTGCTCGACGTCGTGGCGGTGCTCGCCCGTGTGCGCGATGAAGGCGTTCACCTCCTCGATCGAGTCGACGACGCGGAAGTGGGTGGAGATCGGCAGGCCCCACGCCCCGAGCGCGGCGTAGGCCTCGCTCTGCCTCGTCAGGTCGAATCCCTCCCGCTTGCCGATGCCGTGGACGAGCATCCGGAGCTCACGGCTCGCCGTGACCCGGGGGTCCTTCTGCCGCAGGGACCCCGCCGCCGTGTTGCGCGGGTTGGCGTAGGGCGGCTTCCCCGCCTCGACGAGCTGGGCGTTGAGGTCACCGAAGGCCTCGAGGGGGAAGTAGACCTCGCCGCGCACCTCGACGAGGTCGGGCACCGGGTGCTCGGGGGTCGCCTCGAGCTCGGTCGGGATGCCCCGGACGGTGCGCACGTTGAGGGTGACGTCCTCGCCGGTGCGGCCGTCGCCGCGGGTCAGGGCACGGGTGAGGCGCCCCTTCTCGTAGAGCAGGTTGACCGCGAGCCCGTCGATCTTCAGCTCGCAGAGGTAGTGCAGCTCGGCCCCGCCCGCGTCACGCGCGACCCGCGCGCTCCACTCGAGCATCTCCTCGGTCGAGAACGCGTTGTCGAGGCTGAGCATCCGCTCGAGGTGGTCGACGGCCTGGAACTCCGTGGAGAAGACGGCGCCACCGACCTGCTGGGTGGGGCTCTCGGGCGTGCGCAGGGCGGGGTGCCCGTCCTCGATCTCGTTCAGCCGGCGCATGAGGGCGTCGTACTCGCCGTCGCTCACCGTCGGCGCGTCCTTGACGTGGTAGGCGAACTGGTGGCCGCGGGCCTCCTCGGCCAGGGACTCCCACTCGTGCCGCACGTCGTCGGGGACGGGGGCGGCGGGCTCCTGGGCGGCGGGGTCGGTCGGGGTCTCGCTCACCCCGCCATCCTGCCGCAGGGCACCGACGGTCGGCGGCGTGGTGGCGCGTTCGCCAGGGCGGAACGGCCCGGTCGTAGGACCTTCGGCCACTGTCGGATGGACGCGGGCCCCTCCTACGGTCCGTGCACCACTCCCCGAGTTGTCGAGGTGCCCATGCCGATCCGTCCGACCCGCACCGCCCTCGCCGTCGTGGCCCTCGCCCTCCTGGCGTCGGGCGCCTCGGTGTCCCCCGCCGCCGCCGCGACCCTCCCGCCGACCGCCCCCTCGGGCCTCGTGGCGACGACGGACCCGTCGATCGCGTGGTGGATCCACCTCACCTGGACGGACAACACCCCGGCGAGCAGCCCCGACAACGAGACGCGCTTCGAGATCGAGCGCTGCCTCGGGGCGACGTGCACCGACTTCGCGAACATCATGAGCTACGCGACACCCGGCTTCGACGTGGGCCGCTTCGACGACACCGCGGACAAGCCGGACGGCACGACCTGGTCCTACCGCGTCCGGGGGGTCAACGACGCGGGCGCCAGCGCCTGGACGCCGGTCGCCACCGGCACCACGGCGTGGCGCGCCCCGGCCGCCCCCACCACCCTCGCCGCCGCCTACGTCGGCGCCGACCGACGGGGCCTGAACGGCTCGAGCGTCGTCACGTGGTCGGACGCCGCCACCACCGAGGCCGGGTACGTCGTCGGCCGCTGCGACGCCGCCGACTGCGCCGCGACCACGGTGCGGGTGCCGCTGCCCGCCGACCGCACGTCGTACCGGGACGACACCGTCGTCGACGGCCGCGAGTACCTCTACGCCGTCACGGCGCTCGGTCGCAGCGGCCACGACAGCACGACGGGACCGCTGTCGCACACCGCCGGTCGCGGCCTCGCGGCCGCGACGTCGCTCGCGGCCCGGCGCGTGACGGCCGGTGTGCGGCTGACCTGGCGCAACCAGGCGCGCGGCCCGGTGCGCATCTGGCGCTGCGACACCGCCCTCTGCGTGGACGGCCTGACCGGCGCCTACCGCCCGGACGGACCGTGGACGCTGCGCACGACCGTGCCCGCCGGCGCCACCGCGTGGACCGACGTGTTCGTCCCCGCCGCGGCGACGCGCTACTCGTACCGCGTGCAGGTCGTCACGCCGAGCGCCGTCTCGGCGCCGGTCCACACGAGCCTCACGACGGGCTGACCGGGGCGGGTGGCGGCGCCACGGCCGGCTCGTCGTCGCGCCGGTCGGCGAGCACCGCCGCCACCCCGAGCGCCCCGGCGGCCAGCGACACCATCCCGAGACCGGTCTGGACGAGTGCCACGACCGGGTAGGGGCCCATCGCCCACATCCCGGAGAACCAGTAGCTCCCCGTGAGCGCCGCCTGGCACAGCCCGGAGAACAGGCCGAGGCCGAAGGCCAGCAGCGCCCAGGTCCGCCAGCGCCGCGCGGTCCGCAGCCGGAGCGTCAGCAGGAGGCCGACGCCCGGCGGGACGAGGTGGAGCAGGAGGAAGAGCCACGACAGCACGCTCCAGAACGAGAACCCCACACGTGCCCCTCCCGGACGGACCCCCCGTCCTCCTGCGACGGACCCTAGCGCGCGGCCTCGTCCCGTCGGGCGCGCTCGAGGAGCACGTCGCGCGTGACCTCGAGCTGCCCCAGGTGCTGCGCGAGCTCCTCGTGGACGTGGAGCAGGACCGCACCCTGGGTCGGGTAGGCGTGCGGGTCGTCGGCGGGCGGGGCGGCCGGCGGTGCGTCGAGCGTGGCGGCCCGCACGTCCTCGACGAGCTCGCGGCGGGCGCGCCCGAGCAGCGCCAGCGCCTCCTCCACCGTCCCCGTCGCCCGGAACTCGGCGTCCCGGTCGCGGGGCACGGGCCGGCCGCGGTTGACCGTCCTCCCCCACCGGGCCATGACGCCGGCCACGTGGGCGACGAGGGCGAAGGCGCTGTTGGAGCCGGGCAGCTCCTCCGGCCGGGCGCTGACGAGGTCGTCCCCGAGGTCCCGGCACAGCGCCTCGTACTGGTCGAGCAGGCCCGTGCAGGAGGCCAGCAGCTCGTCGGCGGCGGTCATCCGGCGAGGCTAGCCCGCCACCCCGCGGGGTCGTGGGAGGGCGGCGGTCGAGAACCGGTGCGCTCGCTCGTCATCCCGGTGACAGCCCCCCACGAGAGGATGCACCGTGCCCGAGTTCATCGTGATGTTCCCCGCCGACGACGAGGCCGCCTGGCTGGCCGCCACCCCGGAGCAGCGTCAGGCCACCTACGACACCGACGTCGAGTTCGTCGGACGGCTGCGGGCCGCCGGCGGCTCCGTGACCGGCGGCGCCGCCCTCGGCCCGAGCGCCGGGGTGGCGACGCTGCGCCGCGGCCCCGGGGAGGAGGCGCTCCTCACCGACGGGCCGTTCGCCGAGACGGTCGAGCAGCTGTCCGGCGTCTACGTCGTGCAGGCGCCGGACCGCGAGGCGGTCGTCGAGGCGGCCCGCGTGCTGCTGCGGGCCCACCCCGTCGTCGAGGTGCGCCCGGTCGACGAGGACTGACCCCGGCCTCCACCTCGACACGGTGGCACCCCGAGCGGCCGACCTCTGGCGCGGGCGCACCCCGCCGTATGAGGATGGGGGTCCGTCACCGACGCCGGACCCCCAGGAGCACCGATGACCAACCTCGCCACCAACCTCACGACGACCGCGTCCGAGCACCCCGACCAGGACGCGCTCCGGGTCAACGGGCAGGGCATCACGTACGGCCAGCTGCACGGCATGGCCGCCAAGGTCGCCGGGACGTTGCGCGAGAACGGCATCCAGCCCGGCGACCGGGTCGCCGTCATCCTGCCGAACGTGCCGGCCTTCCCCGTCGTCTACTGGGGCATCCTCCTCGCGGGCGGCATCGTCGTCCCGATGAACCCGCTCCTCAAGGCGGGCGAGATCGACTTCTTCTTCACGAACTCCGGGGCGAAGATCGCCTTCGTCTGGCCGGACTTCGTCGACGAGGCCACGAAGGGCGCGGCGAACAGCGGCACCCGGGTCGTCACGACCGGCCCGATGGGCCCGCAGGACTTCGAGGGCGGGGATCCGATCCCCGAGCCGACGCCCCGCGAGGACGTCGACACGGCGATCATCCTCTACACCTCGGGCACGACCGGCCGCCCCAAGGGCGCCGAGCTCATGCACAGCAACATCCACCTCAACGCGACCCGGTCGGCGCAGGTCATCCAGGAGATGACCTCCGACGACGTCGTCATGGGGTGCCTGCCGCTCTTCCACGTCTTCGGGCTCGTCGTCGGCCTCAACGCCGCGACGATCGCCGGCGCCTCCCTCGCCCTCATCCCCCGCTTCGACCCGCAGGCCGCGGTCGAGGTCATCGAGAAGGAGCGGGTGACGATCATGCAGGGCGTGCCGACGATGTACGCCGCGATCCTCAACCACCCGAGCTCGGACGGGATGGACGCCAGCAGCCTGCGCACCTGTGCCAGTGGCGGGTCCGCGATGCCGCTCGAGGTGATGAAGGCCTTCGAGGAGAAGTTCGGCTGCGTCATCCTCGAGGGCTACGGCCTGTCCGAGACCTCGCCGGTCGCCTCGTTCAACCTCATCGGCCGCGAGCGCAAGCCCGGGACCATCGGGGTCGCCATCCCCGGCTGCGAGATGCGCTGCGTCGACCTCGACGGCCACGAGGTCCCCGTCGGCGAGGTCGGCGAGATCGCGATCCGCGGCGACAACGTCATGAAGGGCTACTGGCAGAACCCGGACGCCACCGCCGAGGCCATCCCCGACGGGTGGTTCCGCACCGGCGACCTCGCGACGATGGACGACGAGGGCTACTTCACGATCGTCGACCGCAAGAAGGACATGATCCTGCGCGGCGGGATGAACGTGTACCCGCGCGAGGTCGAGGAGGTCGTCTACCAGCACCCGGACGTCCTCGAGGTCGCGGTCGTCGGGATGCCGGACGAGCTCCTCGGCGAGCAGGTCGGGGCGGCCGTCGCGCTGCGCGAGGGCTCGACCGCCACGCCGGAGGACATCATCGCCTTCACCAAGGAGCGGATCGCCGCCTACAAGTACCCCCGCAAGGTGTGGGTCGTCGACGCGCTGCCCAAGGGCCCGACCGGCAAGATCCTGCGCCGCGAGGTGCACGCGCCCGCCGGCTGAGCCGTGGCTCGACACCCCGAGGAGCCGCTCGCGGTCGTCCGGCACGAGGTCCGCACCGCCGACCTGTGGCGGGCGACCGGGGTCGGGCTCTGCCTCGTCTGGGGCGTCGTCCTGTGCCTGCTCGTCGGGTGGGTGGTGCGGCTGACGCTGCACCCCGCGGCGGGTGACCCGCCACCGGCCGTGCGCCTTCTGCTCGTCCCGGTCGCGCTCGTGTGCGCCGGGTCCGTTGTATGGGTCGCGGTGGCGGCGTGGCGGATCCACCACCGCCGCACGGCCGCGTGGGACGGGGTCGTCGTCGTCGGCGCCCTCGGGCTGGTCAGCGGCGTCGTCACGTCGACCCCCTGGGGCACCGTGGACGGCCCGGCGACGGGGCGAGGCAGCGAGTCGCTCGGGCTGGCCGTCCTCGGTCTGCTGTCGGTCGCGACCGGACTGCTCGCGCAGCGGTCCTGGCGGCGCGCGGCCGGCCGGCTCGAGGAGCTCCGCGGTGAGGGCTCAGACCCGGGCTGACCGCTCGCGCGCGCGGGTGACGACGGCCTCGGGCGAGCGAGGGTTGCGGTTGACGACCCACGCCGCGGCGAGGACGACGGTGAACCCGACGACCTGCCAGACCCCGAGCCGCTCGTGGAGGACGAGGACGCCGAGCAGGACCGAGACCACCGGGATGAGGTAGGTGATCGTCGAGCCGACGACCGGCCCGGCGCCGCGCACGACGTCGAACTGCAGCACGTAGGCGAAGCCGGTCCCGACGACGCCGAGCACGAGCACGCACGCGAGCGGCAGCCATCCCGGCACGTCACGCGCCGTGCCGTGCGCCCACAGCGCACCGAGCCCCTCGGGCCGGGTGAGCGCCCAGCCGAGCGCCGTCGGCGCCATGAGCGCGAGGCCGGTGAGCAGCGTGGCCGCGGGCATCGCGAGGCCGCCGAGGTCGGCGCCGGCGAGGAAGCGGCGGTTGTAGGTCCAGCCGACGCCGTAGCTGGCGCCGCCGGCGAGGGCCATCGCGAAGCCGACGAGGTCCGGCCCCTGCGTCGTCGTCCACGGCTGCATGATCGTCACGACGCCGACGAAGCCCACCCCGACGGCGACCAGCCGGCGGCCGGTGACGCGGGCCCCCGGCAGGATGGCCAGGGTCGCGAGCACGGTGGCGATCGGCGTCGCGGCGTTGCCGATGCCGGCGAGCGCCGACGAGATCCGCGTCTCGGACAGCGCGAACAGCGTGAACGGCAGGGTGGCGAGCAGGAACCCGCAGACGACCAGGTGCCCCCACACCCGCGCACCGCGGGGCAGCCGGCCGCCCCCGAGCGCCAGCAGCGCGGTGACGACCGCGGCGCCCGTGACGATCCGCAGCGCGGAGATCTGCACCGGCTCCAGCGTCTCGAGGCCGACCTTCATGAGGAGGAAGCTCGAGCCCCAGATGAGGACGAGGGCGACGAACTTGACCGGCCAGGCGACCCGGGGCTCGGCCATCACGACCCCGCCCCGTCGACGAGCCGGCGCGCGGTGTCGAGCGCCGCGCGCAGGACGTCGCGGGCGACGGCCGGGGTGCGGCCCCCGAGCCCGCACGCGGACGTCACCGTCAGGCCCTCGACCCCGGACGCGTCGAGGCCCGCACGCTCGAGGCCCTCGACGAGGGTGCGGTGCGCGGTCGTGTCCGGCGTCGAGCCGTCGGTGGCGAGCACGCCGGCGTACACGCCGACGCCGGCCTCGAGGGTCGCGGCGACGCTCTCCCAGCGGGCCGGCGAGGCCGCCGTGAGGTCGAGCGCGAGGGCGCCCGCCCCGGTCGAGCGCAGGAGCGGCAGGGGCGCGGCCGGGTGGCAGGAGTGGACGACGGTCGGGCCATCGTGGACGGCGAGGAGCTCGCGCAGGCCCGCGGCCACGGTCTGCGGGTCGACCGCGCGCACCCGGCCGTAGCCCGACGCCGTCGGGAGGGACCCCTCGAGGACGGCGGTCAGGGCCGGCTCGTCGACCTGGAGGACGACCTCGGCGCCGGGCACGAGGCGGCGGACGTCGGCGACGTGGCGGAGCATCCCCTCGGCGAGGGAGGCGCGCAGGTCGGCCGCGGCCCCGGGGTCGGTGACGACCCGCTCGCCGCGGTTCAGCTCGAGGGTGGCGGCGAGCGTCCACGGCCCGCAGACCTGGACCTTGAGCGGGCCGACCCAGCCGTCGTAGGCCTCGGCGAGCTCGTCGAGGTCCTCGCGCAGGAGCGAGGCCGTGCGGCCGGCGTCGCGGCCCGGGCGGTCGACGAGGCGCCAGCCGCTCGGCTGGAGGTCGACCGGCAGGTCGACGAGCATCCCGGCGGCGCGGCCGACCATGTCCGACCCCGGGCCGCGCGCGGGCGTCTCGGGCAGGTAGGGCAGCCCGATGCCGTCGCCGTCGACGAGGAGGTCGCGCACGGTACGGACCGCCTCGCGCGACGAGGCGCCCGGCCACGAGCCGATCCCGGTGGCGCGCACCGGCGCTGCGGTCATCACGACCACCGCCCGACGAGCGTCGCGACCGACACCGGCACCGGGGCGTCGCCGGTCCACGGCGCGGGCTCGGGGGCGCCGGCCACGGTCCGCAGCGGCACGACGCCGCACCAGGCGCCGCCGGTCTCCTCCTCCGGGGCGCTCGGCGCGCCGGAGCGCGCCTTGAGCAGCCAGCGCCCGTCGGTGATCGGCAGGGCCATCGCCAGGGTGGCGGCCTCCTCGCGCCGGGTCATCGGGCGGACCTCACCGGTGCGGCCGGGCAGCAGCCGGTCCGAGAGCGTGTCGAGGGCCCGCGAGCGCTCGGCGTCGGAGAGGGTGACGAGCTCGCCGTGCACGACGGCCGAGCGGTAGTTGGCCGAGGACTCGAAGGTCGTGTGGGCGACGACGAGCCCGTCGACCGACACGACGGTCAGGGCGGCCGGGGCCCCCGCGGCGACCCGGCGCAGCGCCCCCGCACCGGTCGAGCCGTGCAGGAGGATGCGGTCGCCGTCGCGCGCGAAGAGCATCGGGACGACCCACGGCCGCCCGTCGACGACCGTCGACAGGGTCCCGGCGAGCACCTCGTCGAGGAGCGCGTCGAGCGCCGCCCGCTCGGTGCTGCCACGCTCGGCGTGGCGCGCGAGCCGCTCGGGCGTGCGGTCGGCGGGCACGAGACCGGCATAGCCGGCGCCGGGGCACTCCCCCGCGGAGACGACCCGCACGGTCGACGCCGGGTGGCGGCGCAGGGCGTCGTCGACCCGCGTCGGGCGGGGCATGAACCCACCGCCGCAGTTCGGGCACACGCGGTCGAGGTGCTCGGCGCAGCCGGCGCAGAACGTGCACTCGAACGAGCAGACGACCGCCCCCACGGCGTCGGCGGGCAGGTCGGTGTCGCAGCACTCGCACGACGGGCGCATCTCCAGGGTCACGGGACCATCCTGCCAACACCACTGGACCACCCGGAAGGACCACGACCGGCCAGATCGGCAGGACCGGTATGGTGCGGCGCGTGGCCCGCTCCCCCCGCGCCGTCGACGTGCCCCTGGCCCTCGACGACTCCCCCGCCCCGCTGCGCCACCGGGTGGCCGACGCCGTCGTCGGGGCGCTGCGCACCGGCCGGCTGCGCCCGGGCGACACCCTGCCCTCCACCCGCACCCTCGCGGCCTCGCTCGGGGTCTCGCGCGGTCCGGTCGTCGCGGCGTACGACGAGCTGGCGGCCGCCGGCTTCCTCGTCTCACGGGCGGGGTCCGGGGCGGTCGTCGCCGACGGGGCCGACGCGGCGGCGCGCGCCGGGGCCGCCACGCACGTCCCCGAGCCGGGCCGGGGTCGCCCGAGCCTCCCGGCCCCGCCCGCCGCGGGCCCGCGCTTCGACCTGCGCCCCGGGCGGCCCGACACCTCGCTGCTCGACCGGTCCGCGTGGCGGCGGGCCTGGCGGGCCGTCGGTGACGCCCTGCCGGGCGACGACGCGGGCGAGGTCCCGCGCCACACCCGCCTGCGCGGCGTCCTCGCCGACCACCTGCGCCGCAGCCGGGGCGTCGTCGTCGACCCCGACGACCTCTTCGTCGTGCCCGGCGTCGGTGGGTCGCTCCGGGCCCTGCCCGAGGCCTTCGGGCTCGTCGGCCGCACGGTGGCCCTCGAGGACCCCGGCTACGTCGAGGCGTGGACGGCGTTCGGCGCCGAGGGCGTGCGCACCCACCCCGTCCCGGTCGACGCCGACGGCCTCGACCCGGCCCTGGTGCCCTCGGACGCGCGCGCGGTCTACGTCACGCCGTCGCACCAGTACCCGCTGGGGGCGCGGATGCCGGTGGCCCGCCGGGCGGCCCTGCTCGACTGGGCCCGCACGACCGGCGGCCTCGTCGTCGAGGACGACTACGACGGCGAGTTCCGCTACGACGTCTCGCCGCTGCCGGCGCTGCGCTCGCTCCCCGGCGCCGAGGACCACGTCGCCTACGTCGGCACCGCCTCCAAGCTCCTCGCCCCCTCGCTGCGCGTCGCGTGGGTCGCGGTCCCCCGGCACCTGCGTGACCCGTTCCGCGTCGCGGTCGAGTCGCGCGGTCTCGTCGTCAACGAGGCGACCGGTCTCGCCCTCGCCGAGCTCGTCACCTCGGGCGCGCTCGCGGCGCACCACGCGCGGGCCAGCCGGACGTACGCGGCCCGGCGGGGCGCGCTCGTGGCGGCCGTCGCCGAGCGGATGCCCGGAGCCGTCCTCGAGGGCGTCGACGCGGGGCTGCACGTCGTCCTGCGGCTCCCGGACGGCACCGACGACCACGAGGTCGCCCGGCGGTGCGCGGACCTCGGGGTCGAGGTGAGCCCGCTGTCGGCGTACGCCGTCGAGTCCGACGTGCGCGGGCTCGTCGTCTGCTACGCCGGGCTCCCGGAGACCGCGGCCGCCGCCGCCGTCGCGCTGCTGGCCGAGGGCGTCGTCGGCTGACGGGTTCGCCTGCGGCCGAACCCGTCCCACCGGTAGCGTGACCGGGTCCGTACCAGGAGGGGAAGGCACCACCATGTCCCGCACGTCCAGCGCAGCAGCCGTCGTCGCGGCGGTCGCCGTCGCGCTCACCATCGGCCCGGCCGCGCCCGCGGGTGCCGTCACCGGCACGTGGAAGAACTGCACGAGCGTCAACAAGAAGTACCCGCACGGCGTCGGCAAGGCGAAGGCGAGGGACCGCACCTCCGGGAAGCCGGTCACGACCTTCCGCAAGAGCGACTCGCTCTACGCCCAGGCCATGCGCGCCAACAAGGGTCTCGACCGCGACAAGGACGGCATCGCCTGCGAGAAGCGCTGAGCGACACCGCCCCACGACGACGCCCCCGCCACCTCACGGTGACGGGGGCGTCGGTGCGCCGGCGGGTCAGAGCACGTCGTGGCCCGGGTGCGGCTCGCTCGGGATGGTCCCGAGGCGGCCGGCCTGGAAGTCCTCGAACGCCTGGATCAGCTCGTCGCGGGTGTTCATGACGAACGGTCCGTACGCCGCGACGGGCTCGCGGATCGGGCGCCCGCCGAGGATGTAGAGGTCGAGGCTCGGGCTGCGGCTCTCCTGGCTCTCGTCCGCGCCGACCTCGACGACGTCGCCGCCGCCGAGCACCGCGAGCTGGCCCATCCGCAGCGGCCGGCGGTCGGGGCCGACCGAACCCTTGCCGTTCAGCGCGTAGACCAGGGCGTTGTAGCCCGGGTTCCACGGCAGCCGCACCCGCGCACCCGGCGCCACCGTGACGTGCAGCGCGACGATCGGCGTGTGGGTGATGCCCGGCCCCTGGTGCCCGTCGAGCTCGCCGGCGATGACGCGCACGAGCGCCCCACCGTCCGGGCTCGAGAGCAGCGACACCTCGCCACCGCGGATGTCCTGGTAGCGCGGCGCCGACATCTTCTGGCTCGCGGGCAGGTTGACCCACAGCTGGAGGCCGTGGAACAGGCCGCCGCTCATGACGAGCTCCTCGGGCGGGACCTCGATGTGGAGCAGGCCGGAGCCGGCGGTCATCCACTGGGTGTCCCCGTTGGTGATGACGCCGCCGCCGCCCTGGCTGTCACGGTGCACGAACGAGCCGTCGATGATGTAGGTGACGGTCTCGAAGCCGCGGTGCGGGTGCCACGCGGTGCCCTTGGGCTCGCCCGGCGCGTACTCGACCTCACCCATCTGGTCCATGTGGATGAAGGGGTCGAGGGCGGCGAGGTCGACGCCGGCGAACGCGCGGCGGACCGGGAAGCCCTCGCCCTCGAAGCCCTGCGGGGCGGTCGTCACCGAGCGCACCGGGCGGGAGACCGCCGTCGGCAGCGGCTCGGAGACCCGGGGCAGGGTCAGGATGTTCTCGACGGTCACGGCCGGCATGTCACTCACGCTCCTCGTGGTCATCCTCCGGGGTGGAGGGTCACCGCGTCCAACAGTAGTTGACAGTTCAACTATTCCGCGACCCGGGGACGGGTGAGGACCGGGGCCCACGGGCTAGCCTGCAGGGCATGAGCCGCTCGGTGTCCGTCGTCCTCGGTGTCGTCCTCGTCCTCGTGGGGGTCCTCTGGATGCTCCAGGGGCTCGGCTACGTCAGCGGCAGCCCGATGACCGGGGTCACGCTCTGGGCGGTCGTCGGCCCGCTCGTCGCGTTCGCCGGTCTCGCGCTGGCCTTCCTCGGCGGGCGCCGGCGCGGCGACGGCTGACGCTCAGCCCGCGTGCCGCACGCAGGTGCGCGCCGTGGGCCGGGCCTCGAGGCGGCCGGCCGGGACCGGCTCGCCGCACACCTCGCAGACGCCGTAGGTGCCCGCGGCCACCCGCGCCAGCGCGGCGTCGAGCTCGGCGAGGTGCGTGCGCTGACCGTCGGTCAGGGCGCCCAGCTGTGAGCGCTCGTACGCGATGGTCTGGCCCTCGGGGTCGTGCTCGTCGTCGGCGTTGGAGTCCTGCGAGGCCGCGACGAGGCGTTCCATGTCGGCCTCCATCCCCGCGAGGCGCTCGAGGACGGCGGCCCGCTCGGCCGCCAGCCGCTGCCCGGGACCGGGCTCAGGCGGCACGCGAGGTCCCGGTGATCGTCGCGGACCCGACGACCCGGGGCCCGTCGTAGAGGACGACCGACTGCCCGGGCGCGACCCCGCGCAGCCGCCGGTCCAGCCGCACGCGCACGCCACCGTCCTCGACCCGCGCGGTCGCCGGCACCTCCTCGCCGTGCGCCCGCACCTGGGCGCCGACCGCGACCTCACCCTCGGGGGCCGGGCCGCACCAGCGCAGGTGCGCCCCGTCGACGACGTCGACGCCGAGCAGGTCGGCCGTGCCGACGAGCACCCGGTTGCGCGGCGCGTCGACCTCGACGACGTAGCGCGGGTCGCCGTCGAGGCGGGAGCGGTCGATGCCGAGCCCGCGCCGCTGGCCGACGGTGAAGCCGTGGGCGCCGGCGTGCTCGCCGACGACCTCGCCGCTCACGGCGTCGACGAGCTCACCGGGTCGCTCCCCCAGCCGGCGGCTCAGGAAGCCGCGGGTGTCGCCGTCCGGGATGAAGCAGATGTCGTGGCTGTCGGGCTTGCGCGCCACCGAGAAGCCGCGCTCGGCGGCCTCCTCGCGCACCTGCGGCTTGGTGAGGTCGCCGAGCGGGAAGAAGGCTCGCGCGAGCTGGTCGGCGTCGAGCACGCCGAGGACGTACGACTGGTCCTTGGCGGTGTCGACCGCCCGGTGCAGCTCGCGGCCGGTCGGACCCTCGACGACGCGCGCGTAGTGACCGGTCGCGACGGCGTCGAAGCCGAGGGCCAGCGCCTTGTCGAGCAGCCCGGCGAACTTGATCTTCTCGTTGCAGCGCAGGCACGGGTTGGGGGTGCGTCCGGCCGCGTACTCGGCGACGAAGTCCTCCACGACGTCGCGCTCGAAGCGGGCGGCGAGGTCCCAGACGTAGAAGGGGATGCCGAGCCGGTCCGCGACGCGGCGGGCGTCGCCCGCGTCCTCGATCGTGCAGCAGCCACGGGCGGACTCCCGCAGGGTCGCGGCCGAGCGCGAGAGGGCGAGGTGGACGCCGACGACCTCGTGGCCGGCGTCGAGCATCCGGGCGGCGGCGACCGCGGAGTCGACCCCGCCGGACATCGCGGCGACGACCCGCATCAGAGCAGGCCCCCGGCCCGCCGCGCGCGCTCGACGACGCCGGGCAGCGCGGCGAGGACGGCGTCGACGTCGGCGTCGGTCGAGGTGTGCCCGAGGGTCAGCCGCAGCGCGCCGCGGGCCTCGGTCTCGCCGTAACCCATCGCGAGCAGGACGTGGCTGGGCTGCGGCACGCCGGCCTGGCAGGCGGAGCCGGTGCTGCACTCGACTCCTGCGGCATCGAGGAGGTAGAGGAGCGAGTCGCCCTCGCAGCCGGGGACGAGGAGGTGCGCGTTGCCGGGCAGGCGTCCGTCGGCGTCGCCGGGGCGCCAGCAGCCGCTCACCGTGATGCCGAGGTCGAGCGCGAGGGCGCCCTCGACGAGCCGGTCGCGCAACGCCATGACCCGCTTGGCCTCGACGTCGCGGGTGGCGACGGCGTGGTCGAGCGCGACGGCGAAGGCGTGGACGGCCGGGGCGTCGAGCGTGCCGCTGCGCACCTGGCGCTCCTGGCCGCCGCCGTGCAGCTGCGGGACGAGGACGGCGTCGCGGCGCGCGAGCAGCGCCCCGACGCCGAGCGGCCCGCCGAGCTTGTGCGCGGTGACGGTCATGAGGTCCGCGCCGGAGTCGTCGAAGCGCACCGGCAGGTGGCCGACCGCCTGGACGGCGTCGGTGTGGAACGGGACGCCGTGGGCCCGGGCGGCCGCCGCGAGCGCCGCGACGGGCTGGACGGTGCCGACCTCGTTGTTCGCCCACATGGCCGACACCAGGGCGGTGTCGTCGGCGTGCTCGGCGAGGACCGCGGCGAGGTCGTCGGCGGAGAGGTGGCCGCACCGGTCGGGCTCGAGCCACGAGACCGTGGCGCCGCGCTGCTCGACGAGGTGCTCGACGGGGTCGAGGACGGCGTGGTGCTCGATGCCGCTCGCGACGATGCGCACCCGGCGCGGGTCGGCGTCGCGGCGCGCGGCCCAGGCGCCCTTGACGGCGAGGTTGTCGGCCTCGGTGCCCCCGGAGGTGAAGACGACCTCGGAGGGCCGGGCGCCGAGCGCGGCGGCGATCCGCTCGCGCGACTCCTCGACCGTCTTGCGGGCGGCGCGGCCCGAGGTGTGCAGCGACGACGCGTTGCCGACCCGGCTCGCCGACTCGACGAACGCCTCGACCGCGGCGGGCAGCATCGGCGTGGTCGCCGCGTGGTCGAGGTAGTGCGTCACGAGGGTCGAGTCTACGTTTCGGCCCCGTCCCGACCGGCCGCCGGGGACGGCAGAGGGGCGAGCGGATCGCTCGCCCCTCACCGGCCGCGCTCGCGCGCGACGAGACCGCCTCGTGAGCGGTGGTCCGGTCAGCCCTTGCGCTTCCTGACCTCGGTCGTGGCCTGCGGGAGGACCGCGAAGAGGTCGCCGACGACGCCGAAGTCGACGAGCTCGAAGATCGGCGCCTCCTCGTCCTTGTTGACGGCGACGATGGTCTTGGAGGTCTGCATGCCGGCGCGGTGCTGGATCGCACCCGAGATGCCCGCCGCGACGTACAGCTGCGGCGAGACCTGCTTGCCGGTCTGGCCGACCTGGTTGCTGTGCGGGTACCAGCCGGCGTCGACGGCCGCACGGCTCGCACCGACCGCGGCGCCGAGGCTGTCGGCGAACTCCTCGACCGGGTTGAAGTCGCCGCCGGTGCCACGGCCGCCGGAGACGACGATGGCCGCCTCGGTCAGCTCCGGGCGCCCGGTGGCCTTCTTCGGCTGCGAGTCGGTGATGCGGGCCGCCTTCGCGGCGTCGCTCACGGTGACGTCGACGGCCTCGATCGTGCCGGCCTCCGGGGCCGCCTCGATCGACGCCGAGTTCGGCTTGACGCAGATGATCGGGGTGCCGGTCGTGACCTTCGCGGTCACCGTGTACGAGCCGGCGAAGACCGACTGCGTCGTCTCCGGCGTGCCGTCCTCGCCCGCGCGCACGTCGACGGCGTCGGTGATCATCCCGGAGCCGGCCTTGATGGCCAGGCGAGCGGCGATCTCCTTGCCGGCGGCGTTGCTCGGGATGAGCACCGCTGCGGGAGAGGTCTTCTCGATGAGCTGCGCGAGGACCTCGGCCTGCGGGGCCACGAGGTAGGACGCGGCGTCGGCGTCGTCGACGACGTACACCTTGTGCGCGCCGTACTTCGCGTAGGTCTTCTGCGCGGCCTCGGCGCCGGGGCCGACGTGCACCGCGGAGGGCTCGCCGAGGCGGCGGGCGAGGGTCAGCAGCTCGGCGGTCGCCTTGCGCAGGCGCCCTCCGGCGTAGTCGGCGAGGACGAGTACTTCAGCCATGGGTCTGTGCTCCTGGTCTCGGGCGGCCGCGGTCAGAGGAACTTCTGGGCGCTGAGGAACTCGGCCAGCTTCGCGCCGCCCTCGCCCTCGTCGGTGACGATCTGCCCCTGCTCGCGCGGCGGGCGCTTGGCGAACGCGACGACCGAGGTCCACGCGGCACCGAGGCCCACGTCATCGGCGTCGACGCCGAGGTCGGCCAGCGACCACGTCTCGACCGGCTTCTTCTTGGCGGCCATGATCCCCTTGAAGGAGGGGTATCGCGGCTCGTTGATCTGGTCGGTGACCGAGACGAGCGCCGGCAGCGCGGCCTCGATGGTCTCGGAGGCGACGTCGCCGTCGCGGCGGATGGTGACGCGGCCCTCGCCGACGGTCAGCTCCGAGGCGTAGGTGACCTGCGGCAGGCCGAGGCGCTCGGCGAGCATCGCGGGGACGACGCCCATGACGCCGTCGGTCGAGGACATCCCGGTGAGGACGAGCTCGGGGCTGCCGTCGGTCGCCTTCTCGACGGCCTTCGCGAGCACGAGCGAGGTGCCGACGGCGTCGGAGCCGTGGATCGCGTCGTCCTGCACGTGGACGGCCTTGTGGGCACCCATCTGGAGGGCCTTCTTCAGCGCGTCGGCGGCGGCCGCGGGGCCGACCGTCACGACGGTGACCTCACCCTCGCCGGCGGCCTCGACGATCTTGAGGGCCTCCTCGACGGCGTACTCGTCGAGCTCGGAGAGCAGGCCGTCGACCGCGCGGTCGACGGTGTTGTCGGACTCCTGGAACGTCCGGTCGGACTGAGCGTCCGGGACGTGCTTGACGCAGACGACGATGTTCATCCGTCCCTCGTCCCTTCCTGTCGTGGGGGTCTCGCGCCCGGGGGTCCCCGGCGCGACAACGCCTCCCATCCTCTCAGCCGGTGAGCGCTCGTTCACCACCCGGTCGGCGTGACGGTCACCACCCCGTCGAGGGTCCGGCCGGCCGCCGCGCCAGGCCTTGCCGGCCATCCGGCGGCCGCGCCCGCGCCGAACCGGCCGCGAGAAACCTGCGACGGCGTTCAACGCGCGCCCCCCGGGCCCCGTATCCACCGGTACCAGCCCACGGACCGAAGGAGCTCCCCGTGCACCGCACCCGACTCGCCGCCGCCGGCGTCCTCACCGCCGCCCTCGCCCTGCCGATGGCCCCCGCCGCCACCGCGACCCTCCTGCACTCCCCCGACGCCGTCGGCCTCGCCGGCACGAAGACCCTCGTCTCGGTCGACCTCGACCGCCCGGGCTCGGCCCGCTCGCTCGGCGCCGTGACCGGACTGACGCAGGACACCCGCCTCGTCGGCCTCGACCACCGTCCGGCCGACGGCCGGCTCTACGCCGTCGGCGACCGCGGCGGCGTCTACACCGTCGCCGTCCCCGAGCGCCGCCTGCTCTTCACGAAGGCTCCCCGGGCGACGCTCGTCAACCGGCTGACGGTCGCCCTGGACGGCAAGCACTTCGGCGTCGACTTCAACCCGGCCGCCGACCGGCTGCGCGTCATCAGCGACACCGGCCAGAACCTGCGCCACGACGTCAACCCCGGCGGCACGACGATCGCCGACACCCCGCTCAACGTCACCGGGGCCACCACCGCCTCGACGGGGGTCACCGCCGCCGCGTACACCAACCCCGACACCGACGCCGCGACCGCGACGACGCTCTTCGACATCGACACCAAGGCCGACCAGGTGGTCGTCCAGTCGCCGGCCAACGCCGGCTCGCTGGCCCCGACCGGCTCGCTCGGCGTCGACGCGACGCGGGGCGGCATGGACATCGACCGGAGGAACCGCGCGTACGCCGCCCTCGAGGTCGACGGCAGGGCGGGCCTGTACCGCGTCGACCTGCTCACCGGGAAGGCCACCCGCGAGGGCTGGTTCCCGCGCGGCACGCAGGTGCTCGACCTCGCGGTCCCGACGGGTCGCTGACCGAGGCCCCTGATGCTCGTGCGCCGTCCCCGGACGCCCTCCTCGCTCACCGAGGAGGGCGTCCGGGAGGCGTACGCGGCGCACGGGGCCGAGCTGTACCGGTTCGCCCTGCGCGGCCTCGGCGACGGCGGCCTGGCGCAGGACGCCGTCCAGGAGACCTTCCTGCGCGCCTGGCGCGCCCGCGAGCGCTACGACCCGTCGGTCGCCGCGCTGCGCACCTGGCTCTTCGGCATCGCCCGGAACGTCGTCATCGACCTGCACCGGGTCCGCGAGGCCCGGCCGTGGCTGCGCGACCTGTCCGACCACGAGGGCCTCGAGCGCCACGCCCCCGCGACAGACGGCTGGGACGCGCTCCTGCACGGCTGGCTCGTCGAGGAGGCGCTCGGGCGCCTCGGCGAGGCGCACCGGCAGGCGCTGACCGAGACCCACCTCGCCGGCCGGCCGTACGGCGAGGTCGCGGCCGAGCTCGGCATCCCCGAGAGCACCCTGCGCAGCCGGGTCTTCTACGGTCTCAAGGCCCTGCGGGTCGCGATGGAGGAGATGGGAGTGGAGCGATGAGCACGCCGACCGACCACGAGGCGCTGCGGACCGCGCTCGGCCCGTACGTGCTGGGCGACCTCCCCGCCGACGAGGTCCCCGCGCTCGAGGCGCACCTCGACGGGTGCGCGGCGTGCACCGCCGAGCTCGCCGCGCTGACGCCCGTCGCGGCCGCGCTCGGCGGGCTGCGCGGGACCCGTCCGGCGCTCCCGCAGCCGCCTCCCGACCTCGCCGACCGGGTGGGCGCGGCGGTCGCCGCCGACGCCCGGCGCGGGGCCCCCGGGTCCGGGCTCGCCCGCCGGGCGGGCACGCTGCTCGTGGCGGCGGCGGTCGGGGCGGCGCTCACGCTCGGCGTGACGCGGCTGGTCACCGATCCCGCGGCGCCGGTCGTGCCGGTCGAGGCCGTCCCCGTCGCCGTCGGCGCCCCGGGGCTGGTCGCGAGCGCCGGGCTGGTCCCCCACACGTGGGGGGTCGAGGTCAAGCTGACCGCGAGCGGCTTCACGGCCGGCGACCGCTACCGGGTCGTCGTGCTCGGGCCGGACGGCGCCGCCTTCCCCGCCGGCGAGTTCGTCGGCACCGGCGAGCGGACGATGCGCTGCAACCTCAACTCGTCGGTGCTGCGGGAGCGCGCGAGCGGCTTCGAGGTCCTCGGCGACGACGGGCGCGTCCTGGTCCGCTCGGCCTTCCCCCGGGCCTGAGCACCGGAGCCAGGGCCCCGGACGACGACGCGGCCGCCCTGCGGTGCAGGGCGGCCGCGCACGTCACGGGGTCAGGCGCCCTCGAACGGGGCCGGGCCCTTGCCCTTCTCGACGAAGTGGCGCATCCCGATGGACTGGTCCTTCGTGGCGAACAGGCCGGCGAAGAGCACCCGCTCGATCTCGAGGCCGGTCTCGAGATCGACCTCGAGGCCACGGTCGATGGCCTCCTTCGCGGCGCGGATCGCGTAGGCCGGCCCGCCGACGTAGCGGGCGACGAGCGAGCGTGACGCCTCGTAGACCTCGGAGGCCGGGACGACCCGGTCGACGAGGCCGATGGCCAGCGCCTCCTGCGCGTCGACGAAGCGGCCGGAGAAGACGAGGTCCTTGGCCTTCGCCGGGCCGACGAGCCGGGCGAGGCGCTGCGTGCCGCCGGCGCCGGGGATGATGCCGAGGTTGATCTCGGGCTGGCCGAGCTTCGCGTCGTCGGCGGCCACGCGCCAGTCGCAGGCGAGCGCGACCTCGCAGCCGCCCCCGAGCGCGTAGCCGGTGATGGCGGCGACGGTCGGCTTCGGCAGGCCGGCGAGCGCCTTCGTGAAGTCCTGGAGCAGCGCGGAGTGGTCGACCATGTCGGTGTACGACATCGTCTCCATCTCCTTGATGTCGGCGCCCGCGGCGAAGACCTTCTCGCCGCCCCAGACGACGACCGCCGCGACGTCGCGCCGCTCGGCGGCCTCGCGGCACGCGGCGACGAGGCCGTGCTGGATCTCGGCGTTGAGCGCGTTCATCGGCGGCCGCTCGAGCCGGATGGTCCCGATGCCGTCCGCGACCTCGAGGCGGACGAGGTCGGTCACTGCCCGTCCTCGGTCGGCTGGCCGGTCTCGGGGTCGATGCCGAGGATGCGCTGGTGCCAGAGGTGGACCGCGGAGAGCACGACCTGGATGGAGACCTGGGTGAGCGTCGAGAGGTCGGCGCCCGGCGTGACGACGTGCTCGCCGGTGACGACGAGGGTCGTGCCCGCGATGCCGGTCTTCACGTGGTTCATGTGCAGGTTGAGCTCGTTGCACGTCTCGTGGAGCTTGAGGCGGTCGGCCGTCAGCTCGTCCTGGATCTGCCACTGGCCGAAGAGGCGCATGATCTCGACGTCGCCCTCGGTGCAGCGGACGAACAGCTGCTGGTCGTTGACCGTGAAGGCCACGTCCCCGTCGCCGTCGAGGTTCGGGGCGAGCCCGAGGTCGACGAGGACGTCGAGGACCCGGCCGCGCAGCGGGTGCTCGTTCGCGGGCGGCGGGAAGTTGGGCAGCGAGGTGGGGTCGGTCATGACCCCACCGTATCGACCGCTCCCCCACCGGCGACCGGCCCGGGTCCGGGGGCGGGCCACGGCGCCGAACCTCCCGGGACTCGCCCCGACCCCGGATCCGGTAGTACATTCGCCCCCAGACATATGTGATGGGTGGCCCCGAAGCCCCCTCGCCACGGATTCCACCACCCAGGAGCAGCGACGATGTCCGCGACCGACACCCCGGCCCGCCCGTACCCCGCCCACGACCCGGCCACCTACCGCCGCCTCCCGGCGAGCAGCCGCCCGGTCGACCCCGCCCGCGTGGAGTCCCTCCTCGCCGCCGAGTGGGAGCGGTTCGCGGCGAGCACCCCGGCGTCCGGCGAGCACAACACCCGCGCGGCCCGCACGCTGCCGCTCGGCGTCACCTCCTCCTTCCAGCACTGGGACCCCTACCCCGTCTCGGTGGCCTCCGCGCGCGGCGCGTGGCTGACCGACGTCGACGGCCGCCGGATGCTCGACCTGTCGATGGGCTTCGGCGCGATGCTCGTCGGCCACCTCAACCCGACCGTCGTCGAGCACGTCCAGCGCGCGCTGACCGACACCGGCACCCTCTTCGTCACCCCCTCCCCGCAGGCGACCGAGATGAGCGAGCGGTTCTGCGAGCGCTTCGGCCTCGACATGGTCCGCTTCACCAACTCCGGCACCGAGTCGCTGATGTACGCCATCCGCGCCGCGCGCGCCTTCACCGGGCGCAAGGCCGTCGTGAAGATCGAGGGCGGCTACCACGGCGGCTACGACGCCCTCCAGGTGTCGGTCAAGCCGGCGCTCGAGGACATCGGCCCGGCCGAGGCCCCCGTGCCCGAGGTGCCCTTCGACGTGGAGGCCGGCACCGTCCACGTCGTCCCCTACAACGACCTCGACCGCCTGCGCGCGATCCTCGCCGAGCACGGCCGCGAGATCGCCGTCATGGTCGTCGAGCCGGTCGTCGAGAACCTCTCGATCGTCGTGCCGGACGCCGGCTACCTCGCGGGCGTGCGCGAGCTGTGCGACGAGCACGGCGTCGTCCTGCTCTTCGACGAGGTGAAGACCGGCCTCACCGCGGGCTACGCGGGCGCCGCGCAGCGCCTCGGCGTCAAGCCCGACCTCATCACCCTCGCCAAGTCGATCGGCGGCGGCCTGCCGCTCGCCGCCTTCGGGGGTCGCCGCGACGTCATGGAGGTCGTCGTCGACGGCCGGATGGCCCACTTCGGCACCTACAACGGCAACCCGCTCGTCATGGCCGCCGCGAAGGCCGTCGACGAGATCTGCACCCCCGAGGCGCTGGCCGCCACCGAGGCGATCAACGTGCGGGCCCTGTCGCGCATCGACGACGTCATCGACACCTTCGAGCTGCCGGCCCACACCGTCGGCCTCGGGGTCAAGGGCTGCGTCACGTGGTCGACCGCGCCGGTGCGCACCTACCGCGACTACAAGGCGACGGACTTCGCGATGGCCGAGCTGTCGTGGCTGTGGGGCGTCAACCGCAACATCCTCACGCCCCCCGGTCTCGACGAGCAGTGGCTGGTGTCCCTCGCGCACACCGACGAGGACATGGACCTCCTCGTCGAGCACGTGCGGGAGCTCGCCGAGGCCCTGCGCGCCTGAGCCCGGACCCCGCCACCCCCGCGCGCCCGCCCGGCTAGGGTCCTGACGTGCCCACCCGCCCCGCCCCGCCCGGGCCCACGACCCGTGACCTGCCGCCGCCCCCCGGGGTGACGCTCGTCCCGGGCGGCGCCGACGTCGCCGTCTACGCGGGCCACGCCGAGGCCGTCGACGTGTGCCTCTTCGAGGCCGGCGACACCGCCGGCACGAGCGAGCGGCGGGTGGCGCTGCGCGAGCGGGCGCACGGGTGGTGGTTCGGCTTCGTGCCCGGCATGGGTCCCGGCACGCGGTACGGCTTGCGTGTCGACGGGCCGTGGGAGCCCGACCACGGGCTGCACCACAACCCGACCAAGCTCCTCCTCGACCCGTACGCCGGCGCCGTCGAGGGCGCGGTCGCGTGGGGCCCGGAGGTCTACGCCCACCGCGTCGACGAGCAGTGGCGCGGCGACCTCGAGCAGCGCTCGTCGCTCGACAGCCGCGGGCACGTGCCGCGCGGGGTCGTCGTCGACCACGCCTTCGACTGGGCGGGCGACGCCCCGCCGCTGCGCTCGCGCAGCGAGACGGTCGTCTACGAGGCGCACGTCCGCAACCAGACGATGCTCCTGCCGGGCGTGCCCGAGCACCTGCGGGGCACGTACGCCGGTCTCGCGCACCCGGCCTCGGTCGAGCACCTGCTCTCGCTCGGCGTGACGACCATCGAGCTGCTGCCCGTCCACGCCTTCACGCACGAGCCGCACCTCGTGCAGCGCGGGATGACCAACCACTGGGGCTACAACACCCTCGGCTTCATGGCGCCGCACGCGCGCTACGCCGCCGCGTCCGACCCGCAGGGCGTCGTCGACGAGGTCAAGGGCATGGTCAAGCTGCTCCACGCGGCGGGCCTCGAGGTCGTCCTCGACGTCGTCTACAACCACACCGCCGAGCAGAGCCGCTCCGGCGCGATGCTCTCGTGGCGCGGCCTGGACCAGCGCGCCTACTACCGGCTCGACGAGCGCGGGCGCGACATCGACGTCACCGGCTGCGGCAACACCCTCGACCTGCGCCACCCGGTCGTCTGCCGGATGGTCCTCGACAGCCTGCGGCACTGGGTGCAGACCTACCACGTCGACGGCTTCCGCTTCGACCTCGCCGTCGCCCTCGGCCGCGGGCGCGGCGACGACTACGACCCCGACCACCCCTTCCTCGTCGCCCTGCGCACCGACCCCGTGCTCTCCCGGGTCGTCCTGGTCGCCGAGCCGTGGGACCTCGGCATCCACGGCTGGCGCACCGGCCAGTTCCCGCCCCCGTTCCTCGAGTGGAACGACCGCTTCCGCGACGCCACCCGGCGCTTCTGGGTCGGCGACGTGCGCGCCCAGTCGCTCGGCGAGCGCGGCCACGACGCCCGCGAGCTCGCGACCCGGCTCTCCGGCTCGCGCGACCTGTTCGGGGCCCGCGACCGCGGCCCGACCGCGTCGGTCAACTTCGTCACCGCCCACGACGGGATGACCCTCGCCGACCTCGTCGCCTACGACCGCAAGCACAACGACGCCAACGGCGAGGACAACCGCGACGGCACCGACGGCAACGGCTCGTGGAACCACGGGGTCGAGGGCCCGACCGACGACGCCGCCGTCCTCGCCGCCCGCACCCGCGCTCTGCGCAACCTCCTCGCGACCCTCCTGCTCTCGCAGGGCGTCCCGATGATCACCGCCGGCGACGAGCTCGGCCGCAGCCAGGGCGGCAACAACAACCCGTACTGCCAGGACAACGAGGTCTCGTGGGTCGACTGGGAGCTCGCGCCGTGGCAGGCCGACCTCCTCGAGACCACCCGGCACCTGCTGGCCCTGCGCCGGCGGCTGCCGGTGCTGCGCCAGCGCACCTGGCTGACCGGCCGCGAGGTCGACGACGAGGGCACGCTCGACGTCGCCTGGTACGCCGCCGACGGCCGGCCGATGGGCGACCGCTGGCACGGCGAGGGCACCCGCGTCCTCCAGATGGCCCTCGCGCCGCCGGTCGACGGCAGCACCGCCGCGCTGCTCGTCGTCCACGGCGGGGGCGGGAGCGTCGAGGTCACGCTGCCGCCCGGCGCGCACCGGGTGCTCTTCGACAGCGAGTGGGAGCGGCCGCGCGGCGAGGAGGCGCCCCACGAGGGGACCGTCACCGTCACCGGGCCGTCGGTGCGCCTCTACGTCCCCGCCTGAGGACGCCGACACCTCACAGGCGCCGCTCAGCGTCGCCTCCCGGCGTGTCGCGGTGGCCGTCCTAGACTGGCGGGCAGTCCGCGAGTCACCGATCCGAGGAGACACCGAGCATGACCGCGACCGCACCCGCGCCGACCGGTTTCGAGCCGCTCGACCCGGCCATCCGCGAGCAGTACGACCGTGACGGCTTCGTCGTCATCAAGGGGGCCCTCCCGGAGGAGGACCGGGCGTACTTCGAGAACGCCGTCGACCGCATCTACGCGGAGGAGGAGGCCGCGGGCGAGCTGCGCCCGGACCGCTCCATCCACGTCATGGGCTGGCTGCACAAGGACCCGCGCTTCGCCGAGCTGCTGTCCTGGCCGACGACGTTCCCCTACATCTGGGGGACGATGGGCTGGAACATCTACACGCACCACAACCACATCGACGTCAACCCGCCGAAGGACGAGCCGCCCTTCTGGAACTGGCACCAGGACGGCTACCGCCAGAACTCGGACATCGACATGGACGTGCGTCCGATGTTCATGACGAAGATCTGCTACGCCCTGACCGACCTCTCCGAGCCGGGCTACGGCAACACGAAGGTCATCCCGGGCAGCCACAAGAGCAACACGCTCGAGGGCCGACCCGAGAAGCCGGGCGACCCGATCATCGAGCCGGAGGGCGCCGTCGAGGTGCTCCTCGAGCCGGGCGACGCGTTCATCTTCGACCGCCGCCTGTGGCACAGCCGCTCGATGAACAAGAGCGAGCGCATCCGCAAGCTGATGTTCATCGGCTACACCTACCGCTGGATCCGCCCGCTCGACGAGGCCGTCGCCGACCAGTCCTCCGAGTGGTTCCAGGGCCTCTCGCCGCTGCACCAGCAGCTGCTCGGCTACGGCCCCGACCACGCGTCGTTCTGGGGCATCAAGCAGAGCGGCTGGATCGACGACGAGATCCCGCTGCGCGCGGAGCTCAAGGAGCGCGGCCTGCTCGACCGGGCCATCCCGTTCCTGCGCTGACCGCGCCCCACGCGACGAGGCCCCCGGACCGAGCGGTCCGGGGGCCTCGTCGCGTGGGGCGTGCGTGCGGCGCGGCGGGTCAGGCCGTGGCGATCCACCCGGCACGCGCCACGCGCTGCACGAGGATGACGGTGAGCACCCCGACGACCACGCTCGCGAGGAAGACGAGCGGGTAGAGGCGCAGCCCACCGGCGGTGAGCACGAGGGCGATGATCATGAGGACGCCGACGACGAGCGCGGCGACCCGGAGGATGCGGGCCCAGCGGGTGGAGTCGGGGTCGCTGGCCGGGGCGGTGGCGAGGATGCCGGTGCAGACCTGGTGGACGAGCAGGGTGACGACGACGATCTCGACGGTCAGCGCCGTCAGCAGCAGCGTGCCGTAGCGCGGGGAGGCGAACAGCGGGGTGCCGAGGACCGCCCAGACGGGGATGCCGACCACGGCTGCCGCACGGGCGCGGACGAAGGCGGGGTGCACGCTCGCGGAGCCCGCGAGGCCGATGATCACCCACGCGTATCCGACGAGGTCGGGCAGGACGTCCCAGCCGGCGAGCGGCAGGTCGACGACGACGACGAGGAGACCCCAGGCGACCCACACGAAACGCTGCACGAGAGGAACCCTAGGGCGTGCCGGCCCGGGCAGCCCCGGGCGCCTCGCCCAGCGGCACCCCGGACCCGCCGACCGGTCGGTCCCGAGCGCCCGCGCCGGACATGTCCCCTCCCCGGCTTCCACGCACCCCGGGAGGTTTCCCTCCCACCCGGCACGCATGTCTCCCCAGGTCGAGACGATTCCCTCCACCCTGCGAGGTTTCCCTCCCACCCGACACGCATCTCCTCCCACGGCGCGGGGAGTCCGGGGCGGCACACCTTGGGCCGCCGTCGAGAGAAGGCAACACGCAGAGGGTGACGCCGTTCCCCCTGCGTGTTGCCTTCTCTCGGCGGACCAGGACGCCTCCTCGATGACAGGTTCGCCTCCTCACGGCGCAGGGGTCGCCTGCCGCGAGGGCATCGGGTAGACAGGCGCGCATGGTCGACGGTGCGGGACGGGCGGGGCAGGCGACGCGGGTGGCCGAGGGGATCGGGCGCGTCGCGCAGGCGGCGATCTACAGGGCGGGCTCGTTCGGGCGCCGCCCGGCGGTCCCGACCGACGGCACCCGCCTCGAGGAGGCCGCCGAGCGGGTGATGTCGCGCCGCGCCTTCGCCTACGTCGCCGGCTCGGCGGGCAGCGAGGCCGGCGCCAAGGCCAACCGCGCGGCCTTCGACCGGTGGCGCGTCGTCCCCCGGCTGCTCGTCGACACCTCCGAGCGCGACCTCTCGGTCGAGATCCTCGGCCGCCGGCACCCCACGCCGCTGCTCGTCTCCCCCGTCGGCGTCCTCTCCTCCGCCCACCCGGACGCCGACCTCGCCGTCGCCCGCGCCGCCCGGAGCGCCTGCGTCACACCGGTGCTCAGCACCCAGGCCTCCGTGCCGATGGAGACCGTGGCGCAGGAGCTCGACGGGAGCCCCTTCTGGTACCAGCTCTACTGGAGCCGCGACGACGACCTCGCCGCCTCCCTCGTCCACCGCGCCGAGGCCGCCGGCGCCGAGGCCCTCGTCGTCACCCTCGACACCGCCTACCTCGGATGGCGCCCACGCGACCTCGACCTCGGCCACCTCCCGTTCGCGCGCGGCGAGGGCATCGCGCAGTACACCTCGGACCCGGTCTTCGCGCGCCTCGTCGCCGAGCGCGTGACCGCCGCCGCCGCCGCAGCCAGCGACACGGACCACCCGGCCGAGCCCGCGCCCCGCCCCACCCCGACCGCCGTCCGCACGCTGCTCGCGATGAGCCGCAACCACCCCGGCGGCACCCGCGAGAACCTCCGCTCCCCCGTGCCGCGCGCCGCCGTCGAGACCTTCCTCGACGTCTTCTCGCGCCCCGCCCTCACCTGGGAGGACCTGCCCCGCCTGCGCGACCTCACGAGCCTGCCGGTGCTCCTCAAGGGCGTCCTGCACCCGGACGACGCCGCCCGCGCCCTCGACCTCGGCGTCGACGGCCTCTGGGTCAGCAACCACGGCGGCCGGCAGGTCGACCGCACGGTCGCAGCCCTCGACGCCCTGCCCGGCGTCGTCGCAGCCGTCCGCGAGCGCTCCCCCGGCACCCCGGTCCTCTTCGACAGCGGAGTGCGCACCGGCGTCGACGCGCTCGTCGCCCTCGCGCTCGGCGCCACCGCCGTCGGCATCGGGCGCCCGCACGTCTACGGCCTGGCCCTGGCCGGCGAGGACGGCGTGGGCGAGGTCCTGCGCAACATCGCCGCCGAGCTCGACCTCACCGCGGCGCTCACCGGGTGCCGCACGCTCGCCGACCTCACGCCCGACCTCCTCGTCCGCGCCCCGGCCGGATGACCGCCATCCGGTCGAGGGGCTGCGCACCACCCCTCGAGTGTGCAAGCGTTTCCGCACGCGGTCGCTACCCTGTGTCAGCGCCTCACCGTCGCCGCGCCCGACCCACCCCATGCCCGAAGGACGAGCACCGATGACCGACACCGTGCCCACGAGCTCCCTCGTCTCCGACGAGTCACCGTCGACCGACGCCCGCCGGATCGGCCCGGGGTTCCGCACGACCCACCCGCTCGCCAACGGTCCGGTCGTCCAGCCGGCGACGACGGTCGACGGCTTCGTCGAGACCTTCCTCGCCGAGCTCAACTACAGCCAGGGCACCCTGCTGTCGCAGTCGACGGTCAACGACCAGTACCTCGCGCTGGCCCGCACCGTGCGCCGCTACCTCATGGCCGACTGGCTCGAGACGGGCGCCCGCCGCCGCCAGGCGCAGCAGAAGACGGTCGGCTACCTCTCGGCCGAGTACCTCCTCGGCCGCCAGCTCGGCAACAACGTCCTCGCGACCAACCTCCAGGACATCGCCGAGGAGGCGATGCGCCGCTGCGGCATCGACATCGCGACGCTGCGCGCGCAGGAGGTCGAGCCCGGCCTCGGCAACGGTGGCCTCGGTCGCCTCGCCGCCTGCTTCGTCGACTCCCTCGCGACGATGGACGTGCCGTGCATCGGCTACGGCATCCGCTACGAGTACGGCATCTTCCGCCAGACCTTCGAGGGCGACCGCCAGGTCGAGCGGCCCGACTCGTGGCTCTCGCTCGGCAGCCCGTGGGAGTTCCCGCACCCCGAGCGCCAGGTGCTCGTGGGCTTCGGCGGCTCGACGGCGAAGACGACGGCCGAGGACGGCACCGAGCGCACGACGTGGACGCCCGACTGGAACGTCCTCGGGATGCCGTACCACTACATGGTCCCCGGCTTCCGCAACGGCGTCGTCAACACCCTGCGCCTGTGGAGCGCCCGCGCCACGCAGGCGTTCGACCTCCAGATCTTCAACTCCGGCGACTACGCCGAGGCCGTGCGCGCCCAGACCTTCGCCGAGAACATCTCGAAGGTCCTCTACCCCGAGGACTCGACGCCCCAGGGCAAGGAGCTGCGGCTGCAGCAGCAGTACTTCTTCGTGGCCTGCTCGCTGCACGACTACATCGACAACACCCTGCCGGCGGACTTCGACCTGCGTCGCCTCCCCGAGCGGATCATGTTCCAGCTCAACGACACCCACCCGGTCATCGCCATCCCCGAGCTGATGCGCATCCTCATCGACCGCAAGGGCTTCGACTGGGACGAGGCGTGGTCGATCACCCAGAAGTGCTTCGCCTACACCTGCCACACGCTGCTGCCCGAGGCCCTCGAGGTCTGGTCGGTCGACCTCCTCGGCCGCCTCCTGCCCCGCCACCTCGAGATCATCTACCGGATCAACGAGGAGTTCCTCGAGGAGGTCCGCGCGGCCTTCCCCGGCGACGAGATGCGGGTGCGCCGGATGTCGGTCATCGCCGAGCACCCCGAGCGCTCGGTCCGGATGGCCTACCTCGCGACGGTCGCGGGCTCGAAGGTCAACGGCGTCGCCGAGCTGCACAGCCAGCTGCTGCGCGACAAGGTGCTCCCCGACTTCAGCGAGCTGTGGCCCGAGAAGTTCACCAACGTCACGAACGGCATCACCCCGCGGCGCTTCGTGCGGCTGGCCAACCGCCGCCTCTCGGAGCTGCTCAACGACACGATCGGCGAGGGCTGGGTCACCGACCTCGACCGCCTCCGCGAGCTCGAGCCCTACGCCGACGACGCGTCCTTCCGCGCCGAGTTCCGCCGGGTCAAGCAGGCCAACAAGGAGCGCCTCTACGACCTGCTCAAGGTCCGCGACGGCCTCGAGCTGCCGCGCGACACGATGCTCGACGTCATGGTCAAGCGCCTGCACGAGTACAAGCGCCAGACCCTCAAGCTGCTCCACATCGTCTCGCTCTACGACGACGTCGTCTCGGGCCGCGTGAGCGCCGACGAGGTCGTCCCGCGCACCTTCGTCTTCGGTGCCAAGGCGGCCCCCGGCTACCACATGGCGAAGGAGATCATCTTCCTCATCAACGCCGTCGCCGACGTCGTCAACACCGACCCGGCGGTCGCCGGCCGGCTCTCGGTCGCCTTCCCCGCGAACTACAACGTCACCCTCGCCGAGAAGCTCATCCCGGCCGCCGACCTCTCCGAGCAGATCTCGCTCGCGGGCAAGGAGGCCTCGGGCACGGGCAACATGAAGTTCGCGCTCAACGGCGCGCTGACCATCGGCACCGACGACGGCGCGAACGTCGAGATCCGTCGGCTCGTCGGCGACGACCACTTCTTCCTCTTCGGGATGACCGAGCCCGAGGTCGAGCGGCTGCGGCCGGGGTACTCCCCCTCGAGCTACTACGAGCAGAACCCGCGACTGCGCAGCACGATCGACCTCCTCGCGAGCGGCCGCTTCACCGGCGGCGACCGCCAGGCCGTCGCCCCGGTCATCGACAACCTGCTCCACCAGGACGCCTTCATGGCCCTCGCGGACTTCCAGCCCTACCTCGACGCCCAGGAGCGGGTCGACGCCGCGTACCGCGACGAGGACGCGTGGTCGCGCTCGGCCATCCTCAACGTCGCCCGCTCGGGGTTCTTCTCCTCCGACCGCTCGATGCGCGACTACCTCGAGCGCATCTGGCGCGCCTGACCAGCACGCGGACGGGCGGGTGGCGCGGCCAGCGTCACCCGCCCCCGTCCGTGTAGGTTCGGTGGGGTGAGTGATGCCCTCCGCACCGCCCCGCCCCAGGACCCGATCGGCCGCATCCCGGTCCAGGACGTCCGACCCGTCGTCGACCACGGCTCGCGCCCCGCGAAGGCCGTCGTCGGTGAGGAGCTCGAGGTCTCCGCGACCGTGTTCCGCGAGGGGCACGACGCGGTCAACGCGACCGTCGTGCTCACCGACCCCGACGGTGTCGAGCGCCTCCTGCCGATGACGTGCACGAACGAGGGGCTCAACACGTGGGTCGCCCGCGTGACCCCCGACCGCACCGGCTGGTGGTCCTACCGCGTCGAGGGGTGGTCCGACCCCTACGGCACGTGGGAGCACGACGCGACGATCAAGGTCGCGGCCGACGTCGACACCGAGCTGATGCTCGAGGAGGGCGCTCTCGTCCTCGAGCGGGCCCTCGACGAGGTCGAGCGCACCGCCGAGCAGGAGAAGGTCCTCGTCGACGCCATCCGGACGCTGCGCGACGCCGCGCGCCCGGACCTCGTGCGCCTCAAGGCCGGCACCGACGCCGCCGTCGAGCGCGAGCTGGCCGACCGCCCGCTGCGCGACATGGTCTCGCCCTCGGCCGAGCACGCCCTGCTCGTCGAGCGCGAGCGCGCCCTCTACGGCGCCTGGTACGAGCTCTTCCCCCGCAGCGAGGGCGCCCGCTACGACGCGGCGGACCACCGCTGGGTCACCGGCACCCTGCGCACCGCCGCCGAGCGGCTGCCGGCCATCGCCGCGATGAAGTTCGACGTCGTCTACCTCACCCCGATCCACCCGATCGGCCAGGCCGCGAAGAAGGGCCCGAACAACACCCTCGACGCGCGCCCCGAGGACCCGGGCAGCCCCTACGCGATCGGCTCCCCCGACGGCGGCCACGACGCCATCCACCCCGACCTCGGGACCTTCGCCGACTTCGACGCGTTCGTCGCCGAGGCCGAGCGGCTCGGGATGGAGGTCGCGATGGACCTCGCCCTCCAGTGCTCCCCCGACCACCCGTGGGTCGAGGCGCACCCGGAGTGGTTCACGACGCGGGCCGACGGCACGATCGCCTACGCCGAGAACCCGCCGAAGAAGTACCAGGACATCTACCCGCTGAACTTCGACAACGACCCGGCGGGCATCTACGCCGAGGTGCGTCGCGTCGTCCAGGTCTGGATCGACCACGGCGTCAAGATCTTCCGCGTCGACAACCCGCACACCAAGCCGGTCGAGTTCTGGCAGTGGATCATCGCCGACGTCGCACAGGACCACCCCGAGGTCATCTGGCTCGCCGAGGCCTTCACGAAGCCCGCGATGATGCACACGCTCGCCAAGGTCGGCTTCCAGCAGAGCTACACGTACTACACGTGGCGCAGCACCGCGCCCGAGCTGCGCGAGTACCTCCAGGAGCTCGCCGGGGAGTCGGCCGACTACATGAGGCCCTCGTTCTGGCCGACGACCCACGACATCCTCACGCCGTACATGCAGTTCGGCGGCCCCGCGGCCTGGAAGGTGCGCAGCGCCCTCGCCGCGACCCTCGTGCCGACCTACGGCATCTACGCCGGCTACGAGCTGATGGAGCACGTGGCCCGCCCGGGCGCCGAGGAGCAGATCGACAACGAGAAGTACGAGTTCAAGGACCGCGGCTGGGCCGACTACGAGCCCGGCGGCCCGAAGGAGGGCCGCTCGCTCGCCGGCTGGCTGACGATGCTCAACGAGGTGCGCCGGGCCCACCCCGCGCTGCACCGGCTGCGCAACATCGAGTTCCACCACGTCGACGACGAGAACTTCCTCGCCTTCTCCAAGCGCCGCGTCCTCGACGACGGCACCGAGGACGTCGTCCTCGTCGTCGCCAACCTCGACCCGCACTCGACGCGGGCGAGCACCCTGCGCCTCGACATGCCGGCGCTCGGCCTCCAGGCGGGCGACTCCTTCGAGGCCCACGACATCGTGACCGGCGAGACCTGGACGTGGCAGCGTGATGTCTACGTGCGTCTCGGCCCGGAGGTCGAACCCTGTCACGTGATCGAGCTGAGGAGGCCCTGGTGAGCGCGATCCCCGGCATGGGGCACAGCACCCCCGGCCTCGGCATGAACCAGCCGGGCCTGCGGCACGACCCCGAGTGGTTCCGGACGGCCGTCTTCTACGAGGTCCTCGTGCGCGCCTTCGGCGACTCGACGGGCTCCGGCGAGGGCGACTTCAAGGGCATCATCAACCGGCTGGACTACCTCCAGTGGCTCGGCATCGACTGCCTCTGGCTGCCGCCGTTCTACGCCAGCCCGCTGCGCGACGGCGGGTACGACATCTCCGACTACACGCAGGTGCTGCCCGAGTTCGGCACGCTCCCGGAGTTCCGCGAGCTCATCACGCAGGCGCACGCCCGCGGCATCCGCATCGTCACCGACCTCGTGATGAACCACACGAGCGACCAGCACCCCTGGTTCCAGGCCTCGCGCAGCGACCCGGACGGCCCCTACGGCGACTTCTACGTCTGGTCCGACACCGACGACCGCTACACCGACGCGCGGATCATCTTCATCGACACCGAGACGTCCAACTGGACCTTCGACCCGATCCGCCGGCAGTTCTTCTGGCACCGGTTCTTCAGCCACCAGCCGGACCTCAACTTCGAGAACCCGGCGGTCCACGAGGCGATCTTCGACGCGGTCCGGTTCTGGATGGACATGGGCATCGACGGCTTCCGCCTCGACGCCGTCCCGTACCTCTACGAGGAGGAGGGGCACAACGGCGAGAACCACCCGAAGACGCACGACTTCCTCGCCTCGCTGCGCCGGATGGTCGACACCGAGTACCCGGGCCGCATCCTCCTCGCCGAGGCCAACCAGTCGCCGAGCGACGTCGTCGACTACTTCGGCACCGAGGACTCCCCCGAGTGCCAGATGTGCTTCCACTTCCCCGTCATGCCGATGCTCTACTACGCGCTGCGCGAGGAGAAGGCGGCGCCGATCATCGACGTCCTCGCCGACACGCCCGCCATCCCGGCCGGCACCCAGTGGGGCACGTTCCTGCGCAACCACGACGAGCTGACCCTCGAGATGGTGACGCCGGAGCAGCGCGCCGCGATGTACGGCTGGTACGCCCCGGACCCCCGGATGCGCGCCAACGTCGGCATCCGGCGCCGGCTCTCGCCGCTGCTCGACAACAGCCGCCCGGAGATCGAGCTGATCCACGCGCTGCTGCTCTCGCTGCCCGGCTCGCCGTGCCTCTACTACGGCGACGAGATCGGGATGGGCGACAACATCTGGCTCGACGACCGCGACGCCGTGCGCACCCCGATGCAGTGGACCCCCGACCGCAACGCCGGCTTCTCGACCGCCGACCCGGGCAAGCTCTACCTGCCCGTCGTGCAGTCGCTCGTGCACCACTACAACCACGTCAACGTCGAGGCGCAGATGGCCTCGGGCTCCTCGCTCCTGCACTGGGTGCGCGGGATGCTCTCGGTCCGTCGCGAGCACCCGGTCTTCGGGCTCGGCGACTTCACGGTGTGCGACTCCTCGCACGACCGCGTCCTCGCCTACACCCGCGTCGACCGGCGGGACCGCGACGTCGAGGACCGCTCGGCCAAGGCCGTGCTCTGCATCAACAACCTGTCCTCGCGCCCGCAGGCCGCGACGGTGACGCTCCCCGAGGAGCTCGCCGGCTGGGAGACGCGGGACCTGTTCGGCGGCACCGGTTTCCCCGACGTCTCCGCCGACGGCACGCTCACCGTCACGCTCGGCTCGCGCGACTTCTTCTGGCTGGCGCTCGAACCGCCGCACGGGAGCGACCGTGGCTGAGATCCACACCGGCGCGAGCCTCACCCCCTCGAAGCAGGAGCTCGTCGAGGAGTGGATGGGCTCGCAGCGCTGGTACGCCGCGAAGGGCCGGCGCCCGCGCGTGCGCCGGCTCGCGGCGTGGCGGCTCGACGACCCGGCCGGCGAGGTGGGCATCGAGACGATGCTCGTCGTCGACGAGGCCGGCGACGAGCCGGTGGTCTACCAGGTCCCGCTCACCTACCGCGGCGAGCCGCTGGCGTCCGCGGACCACGCGCTCGTCGGCACCCTCGAGCACTCGGTGCTCGGCCGCCGCTGGGTCTACGACGCTCCGCACGACCCGGCGTACGCCACGCAGCTCCTCGAGCTCGTGCAGGGTCGGGTCCCGGCCGCCTCGTCCTCGGCGTCCGACGCCGTCGACGACTCGGTCTCCGGTGTGCCGCAGCCCAGCTGGACCTCGTCCGTCCGCGTGCGCTCCTCCCGCGTGCTGACCGGGGAGCAGTCGAACACCTCGGTCATCCTCGACACCGAGGACGAGGACGGCACCCACGTGCCGCTCATCGTCAAGGTCTTCCGGATGCTCTCCCCCGGCGACAACCCGGACGTCGTCCTCCAGGGCGCGCTCGTCGACGCCGGCTCTCGCCGCGTACCCGCCGTCGTCGGCTCGGTCACCGGTGCGTGGCCGCACCCCGGCCCCGAGGGCGACCGGCCCGCGCGGGGCCACCTCGCCTTCGCGCAGGAGTTCCTGCCCGGCGTCGAGGACGCCTGGCGCGTCGCGCTGCGCGCCGCCGAGGACGGCACCGACTTCACCGGGCCGGCCCGCGAGCTCGGCGAGGCCACGGCCGAGGTCCACCGCACCCTCGCCGGGGTGCTCGGCACCGAGCCGACCACCCCCGCGCAGGTCGACGCCATCCTCGCGAGCATGCGCTCGCGCTTCGACGCCGCCGTCGCGGCCGTGCCCGACCTCGCCGCCGAGGGGCCGGCCGTCGAGGCCGTCCTCGCCGCCGCCAAGTCCGCGGACTGGCCTGCGCTGCAGCGCATCCACGGCGACTACCACCTCGGCCAGGTCCTGCGCTCCCCCGAGCGCGGCTGGGTGCTCCTCGACTTCGAGGGCGAGCCCCTGCGACCGCTCGACGAGCGCGTGCTGCCCGACCAGTGGGTCCGCGACGTCGCCGGGATGCTCCGCAGCTTCGACTACGTCGGCGGCACCCTCGAGCGCATCGTCGGCCGCTCCGCCCGCACGTGGGTCACCGACGCCCAGGACGCCTTCCTCGACGGGTACGCCGCCGAGGCCGGCGAGGACCCCCGCCACCGGGCCGCGGTGCTCGCCGCCTTCGAGCTCGACAAGGCGCTCTACGAGGTGGTCTACGAGGCCCGCAACCGCCCCGAGTGGCTCGCGGTCCCCCGCGACGCCGTCACCCGGCTGACCGCCCGCTTCTCCCCCGCCAGCCCGCCGCAAGGAGATCTCTCGTGACCCCCATGCCCAGCCCCGAGGTCGGGGGCGCCATCACCGCCCTCGTCCAGGGCCGCCACCAGCAGCCGCACGACCTGCTCGGCCAGCACCTCGAGCCGACGGGCCTGCGCATCCGCGTGCTGCGACCCATGGCGCGGTCGGTGCGCGTGCGCTTCGAGGACGGCCAGGAGCTCGCGCTCAAGCACGAGGCAGAGGGCGTCTGGACGGCCGTGCGCGAGGGCGCGACGCGGACGATGGACTACCGCCTGCTCGTCGCGTGGGACGACGGCATCGAGCACGAGCAGGACGACCCCTACCGCTTCGCGCCGACGCTCGGCGAGGTCGACCTGCACCTCGTCGGCGAGGGCCGGCACGAGCAGCTGTGGACCGTCCTCGGCGCCCGGGTGCACTCCTACCCCGGCCCGATGGGCGACGTGCGCGGCACGTCGTTCGCGGTGTGGGCCCCCCGGGCCAAGGCCGTCCGCGTCGTCGGGGACTTCAACGGCTGGGACGGGCGGGTGCACCCGATGCGCCAGCTCGGCGGCAGCGGCGTCTGGGAGCTCTTCGTCCCCGGCGTCGGCGCGGGAGCCGTCTACAAGTACGAGATCCGGGGCGCCGACGACGTCGTGCGCGCCAAGGCCGACCCGATGGCCCGCCGCACCGAGTGCCCGCCGCGCACCGGCTCCGTCGTCGACGAGAGCAGCCACGCGTGGCAGGACGACGCGTGGATGGAGCAGCGCGCGGCCCGCAACCCGCACACCGGCCCGATGAGCGTCTACGAGGTCCACCTCGGCTCGTGGCGCCAGGGCCTGACCTACCGCGAGCTCGCCGAGCACCTCGTCAACTACGTCACCGACCTCGGCTTCACCCACGTCGAGCTGCTCCCCGTCATGGAGCACCCCTACGGCCCCTCGTGGGGCTACCAGGTGACCGGCTACTACGCGCCGACCGCGCGCTTCGGCGACCCCGACGACTTCAAGTACCTCGTCGACGCGCTGCACCGCGCCGGTGTCGGCGTCATCCTCGACTGGGTGCCCGGCCACTTCCCGCGCGACGAGTGGGCCCTGGCCCGCTTCGACGGCCTCCCCCTCTACGAGCACCCGGACCCCCGCCGCGGCGACCAGCCCGACTGGGGCACGCACGTGTTCGACTTCGGCCGGCTCGAGGTGCGCAACTTCCTCGTCGCCAACGCGGTCTACTGGCTCGAGGAGTTCCACGTCGACGGGCTGCGCGTCGACGCCGTCGCCTCGATGCTCTACCTCGACTACTCGCGCAAGGACGGCGAGTGGATCCCCAACGTCCATGGCGGCCGCGAGCACCTCGAGGCCATCGGGCTGCTCCAGGAGGCCAACGCCACCGCCTACAAGCGGGTACCGGGCATCGTCACCATCGCCGAGGAGTCGACGTCGTGGCCGGGCGTCACCCGCCCGACCTCGCAGGGCGGCCTGGGCTTCGGGCTCAAGTGGAACATGGGCTGGATGAACGACACCCTGCGCTACCTGCAGGAGCAGCCGGTCCACCGCCAGTACCACCACAACCTGCTGACCTTCTCGCTCATGTACGCCTTCAGCGAGAGCTTCGTCCTGCCGATCAGCCACGACGAGGTCGTCCACGGCAAGGGCTCGCTGCTGACGAAGATCCCCGGCGAGCGCCCCGAGCAGCTCGCGACGCTGCGCGCCTTCCTCGGCTACATGTGGAGCCACCCCGGCAAGCAGCTGCTCTTCATGGGCTCGGAGTTCGCGCAGCCGCAGGAGTGGGCCGACGGCCGCTCGCTCGAGTGGTGGCTGCTCGACCACGCCGCGCACCACCGCGTCCACGCGCTCGTCAAGCACCTCAACACCGTCTACCGCGAGCACCCGGCCCTCTGGGCGCTCGACGAGCAGTCGGCCGGCTTCCGCTGGCTCGACGCCGACGACAACACCGGCAACCTCCTCTCCTACCTGCGCCACGAGCGGGCCGACGGCACCGGCGACGTCGTCGTCACGGCCGTCAACTACAGCGGCGAGGACAAGGAGTGGGTGCGCCTGGGCGTGCCCCGCTCGGGCGACTGGGAGGTGGTCCTCGACACGAGCGGCTTCGACGAGGCCGGCTCCCCGAGCCAGGGCGGCGTGGTCCTGAGCGCCGAGCCGACCCCCTGGAACGACCAGCCCTGGTCGGTCACCGTGCGGGTCGCCCGCCTCTCGACCGTCTACCTCGCGCCGGTGCCCGGCACCGAGCGTCCGGCCGCCGTCCTCGACATCTGACGCGGCGAACGGCCCGGCGGGGGACAGGGTCCCGCCGGGCCGCCGCCGCAGCCCAACCGCTCAGATGAACAGCAGCTGCGCCCCCTCGGTCAGCTCGATGAAGTCGCTCGCCGAGATGACGCCCTCGACGCCCTCGTAGAGGTCGTCCTCGGTCACGTGGTTCATGTCGGCCGACATCCGGCAGGCCCACAGGTGCACCCCGGACGCCGTGAGCAGCTCGAGGAACTCCGGGACGTCCGGCACGTCGAGGTCGGCGATCTGCTTCTTCATCATCCTCGTCGCCGCGGCGGTGGCCCCGGGCAGGGCGCCGAGCATGTGGTGGATGCCGATCTCGCTGTGCCCGGGCGGGTGCATCGCGGTGTTGCCGACGAAGCTCAGCTTGAGGTGGGCCATCGTCGCCCGCGTGATGATGTCGAAGCCCCAGAACGTGAAGAACAGGTGCGTCTCGACGCCCTCGCCGACGGCGGCGTTGGCGAGGATGAGGCCCGGGTACGCCATGTCGAGGTTGCCCTTGGAGCAGATGATCGCGAGCCTGCGCCCGCTGCCGGAGTCGTCGTCGAACGAGGGGACGAGCGGCGTCGTGTCGGTGGCGGTCATGTCAGACACATCCCTTCGGCTTGGGCAGGCCCGAGACGTAGGCCATCTTCTTGGCGGGCTTGCCGGGGAAGAGGGCGAAGAGCTGCTTGACGGGCGTGCCGGTCTGCGTCGAGACCCGGCGCAGCGTGGCGGTCTCGCCCTGGACGGCGTAGTCCTCGCGCAGGAAGCGGATCAGCCTCCAGTGCTCGTCGTCGAGCCGCAGGCCGATGAGGGCGGCCAGCTCGGGGGCGAGGTCCTCGCTCCAGTCGTCGGGGCGGGCGAGGAAGCCCTCGTCGGTGACCTCGACCTCGTGGCCGGCGATCGTCGTGGTGGTCATCGTGGTGTGTCCTTTCCGGTCGGTGCGTCAGGGGGCGTCGGGGGCGTCAGGCGGGGTTCTTGCCGGCCATCGACATCTCGGCGGGCAGGCCGAGCGGGCGACCGGGCAGGAGGGCGTTCCAGTAGACGTGCCGGAACGCGAGCTTGCCGAGGTGGTTGGCGCGCGACTCCCCGAGCAGGCGGAGGGGGCCGACCCGCGGGAGGGGGAAGGTGCCGGTGAGGGGCTCGGTGTCGTAGTTGAAGTCCAGGAGCAGCGCCTTGCCGTGGCCGGACTCGACGAAGCAGTTCGCGTGGCCGTCGAAGGAGTGCGTCATCGGGCGGCCGGCGACGTGCTCGAGGAAGTTCTCGACGAAGACCTCGACCGAGAAGTGTGCGACCGAGCCGGCCTTGCTCGTCGGGATGTTGCTCGCGTCGCCGAGGGCGAAGACGTCGTCGTGCCCCGTGGCGAGGAAGGTGTGCTTGTCGACCGGCACGTAGCCCAGCTCGTCGCCCAGGCCCGACGCGGCGACGAAGTCCGCCCCCTTGTTGAGCGGCACGGTCACGAGCTGGTCGTAGGCGACCTCGCGCTCGTCGTAGGAGACGAGGACCTTGCGCTCCTGGTCGATCCGCTCGACGAGGAAGTCCGGCTCGACGGTGATGCCCTTCTCCTCGAGCAGGCTCCCGAGGGTGCGGCTCGCGACCGGCTTGGTGAACGCGCCGTCGAGCGGGGTGACGAAGACGAGCTCGGTGCGCTCCCGCAGGCCGCGCCGGCGCAGCCAGTCGTCGGCGAGGAAGGTGAACTCCAGCGGCGCGACGGGGCACTTGATCGGCAGCTCGGTGATGTGCACGACGAGCCGTCCGCCGGCGAAGGTGTCGAGCTGGTCGTGCAGCGCGATCGCGCCCTCGTAGGTGTAGAACTCGCCGACCTCCCGGTGCCACTGGGGGCCGAGGGTGCCCTCGGTCTCCTCGGGGCGGGGCGAGGTCCCGGTGGCGATGACGAGCTGGTCCCAGGGCAGGACGCGGCCGTCCTCGAGGTGGACCTCGTGGGCCTCGGTGTCGACCCGCTCGACCGCGCCCAGGACGACGTCGACGCCGTCGTGGATGAGGGGCCGCCTGGTCCGGCGGACCTGCTCGGGGGTGGTGAGGCCGAAGGGGATGAACAGGTAGCCCGGCTGGTAGTCGTGGACGTCGTCGCGGTCGACGACGGTGATGCCCCAGCCGTCGGCCGGGAGCCGCTTGCGCAGCTTGTTGACGACCATCGTCCCGGCCGTCCCGGCCCCGAGGACCAGCAGGTGCTTCCGTGTTCCGCTCATGACTCAGTACTACTCGTGGTAGTAGTCGGATGTCTACCCCGTGGGGTATGTCCGGGTGTGATCTCGCGGACACCGTCACCTGTCGGCGGCGGACCCGTTCTGCGAGGATCGTCGCCATGACCTCCTCGCGCGCCGGACAGCCCGCCCAGCCCTCCGACCTCGTCGACGTCGCGGCGCTCGTCACGGCCTACTACACGCGCGAGCCCGACCCCGAGGACGTCGACCAGCAGGTCGCCTTCGGCACCTCCGGCCACCGCGGCTCGAGCCTGCGCACCTCGTTCAACGAGGCGCACATCCTCGCCACGACGCAGGCCATCTGCGACTACCGGCGCGAGCAGGGCTACGACGGACCGCTGTTCATGGGCCGCGACACGCACGGGCTGTCGGAGCCCGCGTGGTCGAGCGCGCTCGAGGTGCTCGCCGCCAACGACGTCACCGTGCTCGTCGACTCCGCCGACCGCTACACCCCGACCCCCGCGGTCTCGCACGCCATCCTCGTGGCCAACCGCGGCAAGGTCTCCGGTGTCGACGACATGCCTGCGGGCCGCGGCCTCGCCGACGGCATCGTCGTCACCCCGTCGCACAACCCGCCGAGCGACGGCGGCTTCAAGTACAACCCCCCGCACGGCGGCCCCGCCGACTCGGACGCGACCAAGGTCATCGCCGCGGCGGCCAACGCCTACCTGCGCGCCGGCCTCGAGGGGGTGCGGCGCATCCCCTTCGCGCGTGCCCGGGCGGCCGCGCGGTCACACGACTTCATGGGGCACTACGTCGACGACCTGCCGAACGTCCTCGACCTCGACGCCGTCCGCGAGGCCGGGGTGCGCATCGGCGCCGACCCGCTCGGTGGCGCGGCGGTCGACTACTGGGGCGCCATCGCCGAGCGCCACCGCCTCGACCTCACCGTCGTCAACCCGCTCGTCGACCCGACCTGGCGGTTCATGACGCTCGACTGGGACGGCAAGATCCGGATGGACTGCTCCTCCCCCTCGGCGATGGCCTCGCTCATCGAGCGGCGCGACGAGTACGACGTCGCGACGGGCAACGACGCCGACAGCGACCGGCACGGCATCGTCACCCCGGACGCCGGCCTCATGAACCCCAACCACTACCTCGCCGTCGCGATCCGCTACCTCTACGGCGGCGCGCGGCCGCAGTGGCGCGAGGACGGCTTCATCGGCAAGACCCTCGTGTCGAGCTCGATGATCGACCGGGTCGCGGTTGACCTCGGCCGGCGGCTCGTCGAGGTGCCGGTCGGCTTCAAGTGGTTCGTGCCCGGCCTGCTCGACGGCTCCGGCCCGTTCGGCGGCGAGGAGTCGGCGGGCGCCTCGTTCCTGCGCCACGACGGCTCGGTGTGGACGACCGACAAGGACGGCATCCTCCTCGCGCTGCTCGCCTCCGAGATCATCGCCCGCACCGGGCGGACCCCGAGCGAGCACTACGGCGACCTCGTCGCGCGCCACGGCGAGCCGGCCTACGCGCGCATCGACGCCCCCGCCGACCGGGCGCAGAAGGCCAAGCTCGCGGCCCTCTCCCCCGCCGACGTCGCCGCCGAGACCCTCGCCGGCGAGCCGATCACCGCCAAGCTGACCGAGGCCCCCGGCAACGGTGCGGCCATCGGCGGCCTCAAGGTCGTCACCGAGTCGGCGTGGTTCGCGGCCCGGCCGAGCGGCACCGAGGACGTCTACAAGATCTACGCCGAGTCCTTCCGCGGCCCCGACCACCTCGCCCAGGTCCAGGCCGAGGCCAAGGACGTTGTCTCCGCCGCCCTCGGCGGCTGATCCGCAGCCCCTCCAGCCCCACCACCCCGCACACCTCACCCGCCTCCACATGTCGGGGTGACTCTGGTGTGCCGGGGCGACCTCGCTGTGCCGGGGCGTCAGGGCACACCGGCAGGGCGGGATGACCCCGGCAGCGCAGGATCGGGGCGACCTCGCCGTGCCGAGGTGACTTCGCCGTGCCGGTGCGATCTCGCCGTGCCGCGATGGCCTCGCCGTGTCGGGGACACCTCGCCGGGCCGGGGCGTCAGGGCACACCGGCTGGGCGGGATGCGGACGGCGAGCTGAGGTCGGGGCGGCACGGTGGCCGACGAGCGCCGCAGGGACTAGCGGGCGTCGATCTTCGCCACGAGCTTGGTCAGCATCGTGACGTTGCGGCTCGTGCTGCTCGCCGGGCCGAGGATGCGCTCCCAGTCCCGCGTCACGAGACGGGAGTCCGTCGACCGCCCGTGCATCCGCCAGTGGACCTCGCTCCCCCGGACCACCAGCGTGTCGACCTCGTTCGACAGCCCCTCGAGCGCCGCCAGGTCACCGTCGGACGGCGCCGAGCGCAGGAACGTCACGAAGTGCGTGTCGCCCTCGCCGACCCCGAACGGCCGGTCCGCCAGCACCGCGCGCAGCTGCGCCGGCGTCCGCACGAACGTCGAGCACTCGAAGCCGTACTCGTCCTCGAGCGCGCCCTCCACCGCCCGCTCGACCGCCGCCCGCGACCCCGTCGCGTCGAGCACGACGTTGCCGCTGTTGACGTACGTCCACACGTCGTCGTACCCGAGGCCCTCGCACAGCGCGACGACCCGGCTCATCGCGACGCGGCGCCGCCCGACGTTGACGGCGCGCAGGAACCCGACCCGGGTGCTCACGACGCGAGCCGCACCTGCTCGTCGGAGAGCCAGAGCGCGATCAGCCCGGAGAAGTGCGCCTCGAAGCGCTCCCACTCCTGCGGCGGGTAGGTCTGCTGGACGGTGGAGGTGAGCATCCGCCGGAAGTCCTCGGAGCCGACCCACTCGAGCACCATCTCGGGGACGTGCCTGAGCGTGGTGTCGCAGAAGGCCCGGTAGCGCTCGGCCTCGAAGTGGTCGTCGGCGAGCGTCTGGTACGCCGCGAGCCGGCCCTGGTGGTCGAGCACCTCGTCGTCGGCGACGGCGAACCACGGCGCGGTGTCGATGTGCGGCCGCGGCGAGCGCCCCGTCACCGTGCAGAACGTCGTCCAGCGCAGCAGCGCCGTCATCGCCCACGGGAAGTAGTAGTGCAGCGAGGCCACCGCGACGTCCGGGCAGGCGTTCGCGTAGTCGATGGGGTGGACGACGCCGTCCTTGACGAGCATCTCGCAGGAGTTGAACTCCCACCGGAAGAACGCGTTGACGGTCTGGCTCACCGTGAGCACCTCGCGGCCGACCTCGTCGGAGAGGAAGTCGTGGACGACGGCGTAGCGCTCGTGCATCGGCTCCTCGGGACGGAACTTCATCGCCATCGTCTCGGGGCCGATGGTCAGCGTCCGGACGAAGTGCTCGTAGTCGGGCACCGACGCCTGCAGGTGCATGAGCATCTCGCCGGAGTCGTCGTACGCCCGGTGCAGGTCCTCGCGGTCGCGCACCTGCGACACCCCGCGCCAGCCGCCGCCGTCGAAGGGCTTCATGTAGAGCGGGTAGCCGAGCGAGTCGGCGATCTCGTCGAGGTCGAACGAGCGGTTGTACTTCGCCGAGGTGAAGGCCCACCGCGCGTTGTCGACGGGGTTCTTGTACGGGACGAGGACGGTCTCGGGCACGTTCATCCCGAGCCGCATGAGCGCGCAGTACGCCGAGTGCTTCTCCATCGACTGGAACGTGAACGGGCTGTTGAGCAGGTACACGTCGTCCATGAGCGCGGCCTTCTTCAGCCACTCGCGCGGGTGGTAGTACCAGTGCGCGAGCCGGTCGATGACGAGCTCGTGGCGCACCCGGTCGCGCAGGTTGAACGGCTCGATGGTCATCCGCTCGGTCGAGAGGGTGTGCTGCGTGCCGTCGGGCGCGGTGAGCACGCCCAGCCGGGCGGCGAGCGCCTCGAACGCGGTCGGCCAGTCCTGCTCGGCCCCGAGGAGGAGGCCGACGGGGTGGTCCATCGGGTCGGTCACGGGTGGTCCCTTCGTCAGGTGAAGCGGGGCAGGTGGTGGGCGAGCTGGCGGGACCACCACGGCCAGTCGTGGGCGCTGTCGTGGCCCCAGACGTCGAGCTCGTGGCGGATCCCCTTGCCGGACAGCACGTTCGCGAACTCCTGGGTGGCGGGCAGCGACCGGGTCGGCGAGACCTCGAAGGGCCCCTGCCCGACGACGAGGAGGATGGACACCCGCGAGCGCAGCCAGTCGAGGTGGTCGCCGCCGGCGTGCGCGAGGTACGCCGACGGGTTCGCGAAGTACGTCGCGTCGCCGACCTCGCCCCAGCCGTTCCACGTCGTCGGGTCGTAGTTGCCGGACAGGCCGATGGCGAGCGGCACGACGTCGGCGCGGGTGAGCGCCAGGTGCACCGCGTGGTAGGCGCCCATCGACGGCCCGACCGCCACGACCTCCTGCGAGCCACCGGTCTCGGACTGCACCCACGGCAGCACGGCCTCGCTCAGCCACGTCGTGTAGGCCCCCGCGCGCCGGGCCCGCTCCTCGGTCGGCAGCGAGGTGTCGGACCACGACCAGCCGTCGAGCGAGTCGACGCAGAAGAGGCTGACCCGGCCGGCGTCGACGAGCGGACGGACGGCGTCGAGCATCCCGTCGCCCTCGGCGTCGCGCGCCGCGCCGGCCTCCGAGGGGAAGAGGAGCACCGGACGCCCCCAGTGCCCGTACCGCACGACCTCGAGGTCGGCGTCGTGGCCGGGGACCCCGAGCCGGACGCTGCGCTGCTCCATGCGTCCCGACCCTAGCCGGGCCTCAGGCCGGCTCGCGCTCCGAGCACCAGAGCGTCCGCAGGACCTCGGTGAGCGTGGGGTCGAGGGCGTCGCGCCACGCGGTGTAGGAGTGCAGGTCGTCGACCTCGCGGTGGCGCACGTCGTGGCCCGCCCGGCGCAGGGCGGCAGCCATGTCGCGGTTGTTGGCGGCGTTCTCCTCGAGCGCGCCGCAGGTCATCCCGACGACGAGCGGGTGGTCGGTGTGCCGGGTGTCGAGGACGGCCTGGACGGCCCGCGAGATGCGTCCGAAGTACCGGAAGCCGCTCTCGGAGTCGTCGTGGCGGACCTGGAAGAAGGAGCCGGACTGCGCCACGACCCCGCCCACCCGGGGCGCCGCGGCCAGCGCGAGCAGGAGCGCGGTCAGGCCGCCGAGGCTGGCGCCGACGACGACGACGGGCGCCGACACGGGGTGCGTCGCGGCGATCCGGTCCAGCCCCGCCTCGGCGACGGTGCGCAGGTAGCCGGGCGAGCCGGAGTACCAGGCGTCCCGCAGGACCGGATGGGTCAGCGCGACCCGGTGCGGCGGCAGGACGCCGGCCGCGACGAGCGCCCCGGAGTAGCGCGTCATGCCGGCGAGCAGGTCGTACTCGGGTCCGTCGTGGACGAGGAGCAGCGGCGCCGGCTCGTCGTCGGCGAGCTGCTCGGGGGTCCACACGGTGACCGGCACGTCGTCGGCGGTCTCGCCCGCGACGGCCATCGGCGTGAGGCGTCCCGCGGCCACCGGGGCGTCGAGCCACCACGGCGGGGCGTACCCGGGCAGCTCCAGCACCGAGCGGTCCCCGAAGGCCGTCTGGACGCGCAGCGGGTTGCCGGGGTCGCAGACGACCTCGGTGGCCTCGCCGCGGTGCAGCGCCAGCCGGTACTCGATGCGCCCGAGCGCCGGCCGCGGCAGCACCAGCCGCCACCCGCCCGGCACCGCCGCGAACTCCCGGGGGCCGGGCACGGCGGGGTCGCAGTCGAGCGAGACCCCGGTCAGGGTGGCGTCGTCGGTGTCGAGGACGAGCTCGAGGGTCTCGTCGGTGACGACGTCGGACACCGTCAGAAGAGGGCGCTCATGAGCGCGGTGCGCCCCTTGCGGACCCGCTCGTCGTGCGCGCCGACGACGTCGAAGAGCCCGAGCAGGTGGGTGCGGGCGCGGTCGCGCTCGTCACCGGCGCTCGTGCGGACGAGGTCGACGAGGCGCGTGAAGGCGTCCTCGACGTGACCACCGAGGACGTCGAGGTCGGCGACGACGCAGGCGGCCTCGACGTCGGCCGGGTCCGCGGCGGCGGCGGCCCGCGCGGCGTTGAGGTCGACGCCCTGGGTGCGCTCCATGAGGCGCACCTGGGCGAGCCCGAGCCGCGCGTCCTCGTCGGAGGCGTCCGCGGCGATGGCCTGCTCGTACGCCTGCGCGGCGGCGGTGAGGTCGCCCCGCTCGATGGCCTCGTAGGCCGCCTCGTGCAGCGGCGAGACCGCCTCCTCCTCGTCGGCGTCGCCGCCGGGCACCGGGCCGAGGTCGACGCGGCCGGTGATGCCGTTCTGCACCGCCGCCTGGAGGAGCTGCTCGACGGCCTGGCCGACCTGCTGCTCGTCGGCGATGCCCGGGAACAGCGGCACGGGCTGGCCCTGGAGCAGCCCGAAGGTCGCCGGCACCGTCGGCTGGCCGAAGGCCTGCACGAGGAGCGGCTGGAAGGCCTGGAGCAGCTCGGGGTGCCCGCTGAGGTCGGCCGTGAGGACGAGGACGCGCCCCTCCTGCCGGGCGGCCACGGCCGCGACGGTGTCGATGAGCTGGCGCGTCTGCGGGTGGCTCGAGGACCAGAGGACGAGCAGCCCGGCGACGTTGACCGTGCGGGTCAGGGCCTGCTGGAGGGTCGCGGGGGTCACCTCGACGACGAGGCCGTCCGGGACGGCCCGCTGGGCGGGGGCGGCGGGCGCGGGCTGCCCGGGCACCGGCCCGGCGGACGCGCCGTCGCCGGCGGTCGCGGCGCCCGGCGTCGTCATCGCCGCCACGGCGGAGAGGTCGACGGCGCCCCGGGCGCCGGCGGGGTCGGGAGTCTGCGTCATGGTCGGATTCTCGCGCACCGCGGGCCGTCCTGCGGGACCGGGGTCAGCTGCCCTTCCCGGAGGAGAGGAGCTCGGTGGCGCCGATGGCGGACACCTCGCCCTCGGACGGGACGACGAGGACGAGCGGCTCGAGGCTCGTGAGGCGCACCGACCGGGTCACCTTCTTCTTCCCGACGAGGGAGGAGTAGCGCGAGGGCAGGACGAGCTCCTTGGCGCCCGAGCCGACGGTGATGGTGTCGGTGCGGCGCATCAGGCCGAAGGCGACGGCGCTGCCGTCGGCCAGCCGGAAGGCCACGGCGTCGTCGAGGTCGGGCTCGTGCTCCTGCTCGAGGCGGGCGAGCTTGCCGAGGGCCTTGGCCTGGACGGCCGCCGAGGCCTCGAGGGCCTGGCCGAAGGGGTCGTCGGTCGTCACGTCGGCGGGCGCCTTCTCGGGGGCCGGCCGGGCGAGGGCCGCGGCGTAGGCGTCGAAGGCCTTGGCGGGCGACATGACGAGCCCCTCGCCGTCCTCGGCGTCGACGAACGGCGCGCCGCCGCCCTCCGAGCCCAGGCTCGGCAGGCGCGAGCCCGCGAGCATCGGCACGGAGGACTCGATGCGGTAGGGCTCGGTCGGCTTGCGCGACACCATGACGTGGAGGGACTGGGTCGAGGTCGTCTCGTCGAGGGTCGTCGCGAGGATGGCCCGCGGCCACTCGCGACCCCGGGACTGCGCGAGCACGGTCGGCGCCGGCTGCTTGGCGAGGTCGGCCTCGGCGCTCGGCGCCGCGCCGCGGGCCGCGGTGGTGTCGGCGACCGTCAGGGCGTCGCCGGCGAGGACCTTCGCCCGGGCGTCGTGGCCCTTCTCGCCCTTGGTCGCGGCGTCGGCGGCCGCGGCGGCGAGGAGGCGGGTGGCGATGGCGGTGGCGCCGTCCTCGTCGAGCGGCGCCGTGGCGGCCTGCTCCGCGGGGGCGGGGTGCACGCCGACGAGCGCGTCGGTGGCACCGCAGCCGCTGCTCGCGAGGGCGAGGCCGACCGCGGCCGCCGCGAGGGCGGTCCGGCGGCGGGGCCGCAGCGTGGTCGGGATCCGGGTGGGGGTCATCGGGCGTCCTCCGGGGCGTCGGGGGCGTCGGCGGGGCGGGCGGCGGCCGGTTCGGGCGCCGGCGCGTCGGCCGACGGCGGGGCGGGCACGTCCGGGGCGGCGGCCGCCGGACGGCTCCGGCGCGGCCAGAGCGCGACGGCGCCGGCGGCGAGGAGGAAGAGGCCGACGAGCGCGGCGACGACGGACTCGACGAACCAGCGCTTGTCGACGACGGTGAGGGTGACCTGCTCGACCGAGCCGCCGGTGGCCGCGATGACGACGCTCTCGGGGGCGTCGGCCTGCTCGACGGTCAGCGAGACGGGCCCCTCGGCGTCGTCCTGCTGGCGCCAGAGGTCCGCGGTCCCGGTCTCGGCCGGCTCGCCGGTCCCCCGGCCGGCCGTCGTGAGGGCCCAGTCGCGGACCGAGACGCCGGTCACCTCGACGCGTCGGCCGTCACCGAGGACGGCGGAGGCGTCGGAGGGGTTGGCGCGGGCCATCCAGAGGGAGGCGCCGCGCGACGGGGTGGCGCTGACGCTGACGTCGGCGTCGACCCGGTTGAGGACGTCGGGGGTGATGACGACCGGGGCGCCCGGGCTGGGCTTCGTGGTGAACTCGGCGGTGCCACTGCCACCGAGGGCGGCGGCGAACCACACGCCGGTCGCCGTGAGGGCGAGCCCGACGAGGGCGGCGAGGGCGCCGGCCACCCGCGTGAGTGTCCTGAGCATCGAGAGGGTTCCTTCGGGTCCGGGGACGCCCCGCGCCGGGTCGGTCGGGCGTTGGGCGATCCCTCCACGATGACAAACGCCCGGGGGTCCCGACAAATCCCGTGCTCTCAGGGAAGGAAGTCGCGCGACCCCACCCGTACCTCCCGCAACAGGGAGAACAGGAGGTCGTGCTGCTCCTGCGAGAGGGTCCCGAGCCCGAAGTCGGCGGCCTCGAGGTCGCGCGTGACGGCCTCCATCGCCTCCCGCCCGGGGTCGGTGATGACGGCGAAGGCGCCGCGCCGGTCGGTCGGGTTCGGGACGCGCTCGACGAAGCCCTGCGCGACGAGCCGCTGGACGATGTTCGTCGCGCTCGTCGGGTGGACCATGAGCCGCTCGCCGACCTTGGACATCGAGAGCCGACCCTCGCGGCTGAAGGCCAGCAGGACGAGCGCCTCGTAGCGGGCGAAGGTCAGCCCGTGCCGCCCGGCGATGGCGTCGAAGCGCCCGAGGAGGAGCTGCTGGACGCGCATGACCGAGGTGGCGGTGGCCATCGACGTCGCCCGCGACCCCTCGCCCCACCGCGCCACCCACAGCTCCCGCGCCCGCTCGATCGGGTCGAACGGGAGGCGGACCGGCTCGCTCACCCCTCAACGCTAGCGAACGCGACACGCACGGGGTTCGCGCGTCCGGCCCCCGGGTCCCTACCGTGGTGGCCGTGACTGGCTCGAGAAGCGTGGCCTGGGACGCGTACGCCGCCGTCCTCTTCGACCTCGACGGCGTGCTGACGCCCACCGCCGAGGTGCACATGGCGGCCTGGGCGGAGATGTTCGGCGCCTTCCTCGGCGGGCTCGACACCTCGCGCCCGGGGTTCGAGGACGCCGACACCTCGCCGTACACCGACGCCGACTACTTCGCGCACGTCGACGGCAAGCCCCGCTACGAGGGCGTCGCCGACCTCCTCGCGGCGCGGGGCATCACCCTGCCGCAGGGCTCGCCCGAGGACCCCGCGTCCGCCGAGACCGTCTGCGGGCTGGGCAACCGCAAGAACGGCGCCTTCCGGACCGTCCTCGAGCGCGACGGCGTGCGCCCCTACCCCGGCTCCGTCGCCCTCCTGGACCACCTGCGCGACCTCGGCACGCCGCTGGCCGTCGTCTCGTCCTCGGCCAACGCCCCGGCCGTGCTCGCCGCCGCGGGCCTGACCGACCGCTTCGTCACCGTCGTCGACGGGCAGGTCGCGCGCGAGCTGGGCCTCGCGGGCAAGCCCGCGCCCGACACCTTCCTGCACGCCGCGCAGGTGTGCGGCGCCGAGCCGTCCACCGCCGTCGTCGTCGAGGACGCCGTCTCCGGCGTGCGGGCGGGCGCCGCGGGCCACGTCGGCCTCGTCGTCGGCGTCGACCGGGGCGCCGGGGCCGAGGCCCTCACCGCCGCCGGCGCCGACCTCGTCGTGCCCGACCTCGGCGAGCTCGCGTGAGGACCACCGCCACCGGCCCGGACCCCGTCGACCGGCTCCGGTTCCCCGCCGACCCCTGGCAGCTCGTCGAGTGCGCCCCCGACATGGACGACCTCGGCCTGACCGAGACCCTCTTCACCGTCGCCAACGGCTACCTCGGGATGCGCGGCAACCCCGAGGAGGGCCGCGAGGCGCACGAGCACGGCACGTTCGTCAACGGCTTCCACGAGACCTGGCCGATCCGGCACGCCGAGTCCGCGTACGGCTTCGCGCGGACCGGCCAGACGATCGTCAACGTCCCGGACGCCAAGCTCATGAAGCTCTACGTCGACGACGAGCCGCTCGTCGTCGGGGTGGCCGACCTCGAGCACTACGAGCGCGTGCTCGACTTCCGCGCGGGCCTGCTGCGCCGCTCGCTCGTCTGGCGCACGCCGTCGGGCAAGCGGGTGCGCGTCGACTCCACGCGCATGGTCTCGATGACCGAGCGCCACCTCGCGGTGCTCACCCTCGAGGTGACGATGCTCGAGGGCGACGCCCCGGTCGTCGTCTCGTCGCAGCTGCTCAACCGCCAGGACGGCGAGGACGAGTACCACGCACCGGCCCGCAGCCGCCTCACGACGAGCGACCCCCGCAAGGCCTCCGCCTTCGAGGGCCGCGTCCTCCTCCCTCGCCTCCACACGGCCACGGAAGACCGGCAGGTGCTCGGCCACCGCTGCGCGAGCTCGGGGATGACGGTGGCGGTCGCCGCCGACCACCGCGTCTCCATCGACGACCCCTACGAGGTCGTCGTGCGCGACGGCGACGACCTCACGAAGGCGGTCTACCGCGTCGAGGCGCGCGAGGGGCACACCATCCGCGTCGAGAAGCTCGTGGCGTACCACACCTCGAGCAGCCTGCCCGTGCCCGAGCTGCGCGACCGCTGCGAGCGCACCCTCGACCGCGCGGTGCGCCGCACGGTGCAGGACCACCACGCCGTGCAGCGCACGTGGTTCGACACCTTCTGGGCCGCGAGCGACGTCGAGGTCGACACCGCCGACGAGCACGCCGACGCCGTGCAGCAGGCGGTGCGCTTCAACCTCTTCTCCCTCGCGCAGGCCAGCGCCCGGGCCGACCGGATGGGCGTGCCCGCCAAGGGCGTGACCGGCTCGGGCTACGAGGGTCACTACTTCTGGGACAGCGAGATCTACGTCGCCCCCTTCCTCACCTACACCCAGCCGCAGACCGCCCGGAACCTCCTGCGCTTCCGCAGCCTCATGCTCCCGGCGGCGCGCGACCGGGCCCGCGAGATGTCGCAGCGCGGCGCGCTCTTCCCGTGGCGCACGATCAACGGCGAGGAGGCCTCGGCCTACTACGCGGCCGGCACCGCGCAGGTCCACATCGACGCCGACGTCGTCCACGCCCTGACGCAGTACCTCGCGGCCACGGACGACGTCGACTTCCTCGTCCGGCACGGCCTGCCGATCCTCGTCGAGACCGCCCGCCTCTACGCGGACCTCGGCTTCTGGCGCAGCAACGGCACCGACAGCTTCCACATCCACGGGGTGACCGGGCCGGACGAGTACACGACGGTCGTCAACAACAACCTCTTCACGAACGTCATGGCCCGCTCGACCCTCGAGCAGGCCGCGTCCGCGGCCGACCGCCTGCGCACCGAGCGACCCGAGGACTGGGCCCGGCTGGCCCACCGCCTGCGCGTGACCCCGGACGAGGTCGCCGAGTGGCGCCGCTGCGCCGCGGGGATGCACATCCCCTTCGACGAGGGCCTCGGGATCCACCCGCAGGACGACTTCTTCCTCGACCGCGAGGTCTGGGACCTCAGCCGTACGCCGGCGTCGCTGCGGCCGCTCCTCATGCACTACCACCCCCTCGTCATCTACCGCTTCCAGGTGCTCAAGCAGGCCGACGTCGTGCTGGCCCTCTACCTCCAGGGCGACCGCTTCACCCCCGAGCAGAAGCGCGCCGACTTCGAGTATTACGACCCCATCACCACCGGCGACTCCACGCTCTCGGCGGTCGTCCAGTCCGTCGTGGCGGCCGAGGTCGGCTACCACCAGGCGGCGCTGGAGTACTTCCACGACGCCCTCTACGTCGACCTCGCGAACCTCCACGACAACACCGTCGACGGCCTCCACATCGCCTCGGCCGGGGGCGTGTGGGCGACCCTCGTCGGCGGCTTCGGCGGGATGCGCGACCACGGTGGGCGCCTCTCGCTCGACCCGCGGCTGCCCGCGGCGTGGGGCTCGGTCGTCTTCCGGCTCACCTGGCGCGGCACACGGGTCGCGGTGCGGCTCACCGCGTCCGAGCTCGTGATGGAGGTCGAGGACGGCGCCGGCGAGGTGCCCGTGACCGTGCGCGGCGTCGACCACGTCGTGTCGGCGGGGGCGCCGACCGTGGTCGCCCTCGCCCACCAGGGTCCCCGGGTCGACGGCCTGCTGCCCAAGCGCCCGCAGACCGGCGGCACGCGCGCCGACGGCAGCCGGATCACCGCCGGCGTCCCCGACCCGATGCCCTTCGAGGTCGCCGAGGCGCCGGACGCCTGGACCGGCTGACGGCCGGGCGCAGGCCCTCAGGCGTCCCGGGTCGCCGCGACGAGCCGGTCGGCCGCCGCCCACGCGTCGGTCCGGCCGTCGACGACCTCGGCGGCGAGCGCGTCGAGGCGGTCCGCCCCGGCGACCCCGCCGACACGGGCCCGCAGCGCCTCGAGCGCGAGACCCTCGACCTCGCGCGCGGCCCGGGCGAGCCGGCGGTCGCGCAGCCCCGCCTCCCCGAGGTGTCGTCGGTGGTCCTCCACGGCCTCCACGAGGTCCCCGACGCCCTCCCCGGAGGTCGCGACCATCCTCACCACCGGTGGGCGCCACCCCGTCTCGCCCCGGTCGGCCATCTCGACCATGTGCCGCAGGTCGCGGGTGGTGCGCGACGCCCCCTCGCGGTCGGCCTTGTTGACCACGAGGACGTCACCCACCTCGAGGATGCCTGCCTTGGCCGCCTGGATGCCGTCGCCCATGCCCGGGGCCAGCAGCACGACCGTCGTGTCGGCCGTGCCCGCGACCTCGACCTCGCTCTGCCCCACCCCGACCGTCTCGAGGAGGACGACGTCGCAGCCGGCGGCGTCGAGGACGCGCAGGGCCTGCGGCGCCGCCCAGGACAGCCCGCCGAGGTGGCCGCGCGAGGCCATCGAGCGGATGAAGACCTCCGGGTCGGCGGCGTGCTCCGACATCCGGATGCGGTCGCCGAGCAGGGCACCCCCGGAGAACGGCGACGACGGGTCGACGGCGAGCACGCCGACGCGCCGTCCGCGGGCCCGGTGGGCGGCGACGAGCGCGTTCGTCGTCGTCGACTTGCCGACCCCGGGGGCGCCGGTCAGGCCGACGACGTGCGCGCGCCCCGCGTCGGGGGCGAGGGAGGCCATCACCTCGCGCAGGGCCGGGTGGGCGTCCTCGACGAGCGAGATGAGCCGGGCGACGGCGCGCGGGCTCCCCTCCCTCGCCGCGGAGACGAGGGAGGGGACGTCGACGTCGCGCGCCGCGGCCAGCGGGGTCAGCCCCGGGCCGGGACCTTGACGACGAGGGCGTCGCCCTGGCCGCCGCCACCGCAGAGGGCGGCCGCACCGACGCCGCCGCCGCGGCGCTTGAGCTCGAGCGCGAGGTGCAGCGTGATGCGCGCCCCGGACATCCCGATCGGGTGGCCGAGCGCGATGGCGCCGCCGTTGACGTTGACCTTGTCGGCGTCGAGGCCGAGCTCCTTGGTCGACGCGAGGCCGACGGCCGCGAAGGCCTCGTTGATCTCGACGAGGTCGAGGTCGGTGGGCGAGATGCCCTCTCGCGCACAGGCCTTCGCGATGGCGCGGGCCGGCTGGCTCTGGAGGCTCGAGTCCGGCCCGGCGACGACGCCGTGGGCGCCGATCTCGGCGAGCCACTCGAGACCGAGCTCTTCGGCCTTGGAGCGCTTCATGACGACGACGGCCGCGGCGCCGTCACTGATCTGCGACGCGGAGCCGGCGGTGATGGTGCCCTCCTTGCTGAAGGCGGGACGCAGGCCGCCGAGCGACTCGGTCGTCGTGTCGGGGCGGATGCCCTCGTCGCTCTTGAACTCGACCGGCTCGCCGCGGCGCTGCGGGATGCTCACGGTGACGACCTCGTCGTCGAAGAGGCCGTCCTTCCAGGCGCGGGCGGCGAGCTGGTGGCTGCGGGCGGAGAACTCGTCCTGCTGCTCGCGGGTGAAGGCGACGTCGCCGGTGTTCGCGGTCTCGGTGAGCAGGCCCATCGCCTGGTCGGTGAAGGCGTCCCAGAGGCCGTCCTGCGCCATGTGGTCGTGCAGGGTGACGTCGCCGTACTTGAAGCCGTCGCGGCTCTTCTCGAGCAGGTGCGGGGCGTTGGTCATCGACTCCTGGCCGCCGGCGACGACGACGTCGAACTCGCCCGCGCGGATCAGCTGGTCGGCCAGGGCGATGGCGTCGATGCCCGAGAGGCAGACCTTGTTGATGGTCAGCGCCGGGACGGTCATCGGGATGCCGGCCTTGCTCGCGGCCTGGCGGGCGGGGATCTGGCCCTCGCCGGCGGTGAGGACCTGGCCCATGATCACGTAGTCGACCCGGTCGGGCGCGACCCCGGCCTTCTCGAGGGCGCCCTTGATGGCGAAGCCGCCGAGGTCGGACCCGCTGAAGCCCTTGAGGGAGCCGCTCATCCGCCCCATCGGGGTGCGGGCGCCGGCGACGATGACGGTCGGGTCGGTGGACATGCGGGGGCCTCCGTGGTCGGGTCCGAGGGGATCCTCCCGATGCTAGTCGGCGCCTCGTGACGCTGCCGACCCCGTGGCACGGTGACGCTCACCACCGTGTCCCCGCGGCCCGCGCGGCCCCGACCTAGGCTGGTCGCATGACCGCCACCGAGCTCTTCACCGCCATCGACCACGTGGGTGTCGCCGTCCGGGACCTCGACGAGGCGGTCGCCTTCTACGAGCGCGCCTACGGGATGACGAAGCTGCACGAGGAGACCAACGAGGAGCAGGGCGTGCGCGAGGCGATGATGGGCGTCGGCGACTCCGGCTCCTGCATCCAGCTGCTCGCGCCGCTGTCGGAGGAGTCGACGATCGCGAAGTTCCTCGACCGCAGCGGCCCCGGCATCCAGCAGATGGCCTACCGCGTCGAGGACATCGACGCCGTGTGCGCGACCCTGCGCGAGCGAGGGCTGCGGCTGCTCTACGACACCCCCAAGCGCGGCACGAGCAACAGCCGCGTCAACTTCGTCCACCCCAAGGACGCGGGCGGCATCCTCGTCGAGCTCGTCGAGCCGGCGGCCGACGCCGCGCACTGACCGCTCAGGCGTCGGGGGCGCGCCCGGCGGCCGCGAGCACCGGCAGCAGCGGCAGGAGGACGAAGGCCGGGACGACGAGCCCGGAGTCGTTGACCGCGAACCCGACGACCCCGAGGACGACGGCGGCCCGCAGCAGCACGCCGCCGGGGGCGGGGACGCGCCACCCGGTGCGCCACGCGACGACGAGCAGGACGGTCGCCGCGGCCGCGATGGCGAGCAGCGGCGGCGACCCGAGGTTCGTGAGGTTCTGCGCGAGCTTGCGCCCGACGACGTCGTCCGCGCCGCCGTCGAGCACCGTCTGGACGAACTCGCCCAGGTGCGTGCGGGCCGCGGCGGGCCGCAGCCAGTCGAGCACCGCGAGCGCGAGCGTGAGGACGACGACCGCCGCCCCCGCGACGAGGACGCGGACGACGGTGAGCCGCAGGCCGGCCGCGACCGCGAGGACGAGCAGCCCGCCGAGGACGAGACCGGGTGGCCCGCCGAAGTCGGCGCCGTAGGAGGGGTGCCCCTCGAGCGCGGTCGCGAGGAGGAGCAGGAGCGCGGCGAGCCCCACGGCGACCCGCCGGCGCGGGTGCGCCCAGGCGCCGACGACGGCCATCACGGTGAGGACGGCGACGCCGTAGAGCGCGAAGCTCGTGTTGCCGAACCCGTAGAACCGCCCGCCGACGGTCGGGTTCTGCCCGAAGACCGACGACAGCTGCAGGCGCGACCCGGCGAGCACGTCACCCCCGAGGACGACCAGGGTCACCACCCCGACGACGAGCGCGACACCGAACCGGTGCCGTCGCCCGGCCGCGAGCGCGGCCCGGGTGACGAGCACGACGGCGGCGACGAGGGCCCCGGCGAAGGCCAGGCGCGGGCGGCCGGTCGACCACCACGGCACGACGTTGACGACGAAGGTCGCGACGGGGACCGACGCGACCGCCGTGCCGGCGGCCACGAGCCACTGCGGCGCCCGGTCGGTGCGCCCACCCGTGCGGCGACGGCGCAGCAGCACGCCGACGGCGGCCGCGCACCACACCACGAAGGCCGTGGCGAGCCAGCCCGTGACCTGCGGGCTCACCTCGCGGAGCGTCGCGGCCCGGACCTCGAACCCGTCGCGGGCGGCGACGCGCTCCGGCCCGGGCACGTCGTCGGCCTCGGCCGTGACGACCCGCCCGGTCAGCCCCGTGGCGTCGGCGCCGGACCACTGGAGGACCGACGCGGTGAGGTCCTGGAGCTGCACGAGGCCGGGCTGGCGCGTCGAGGGCGAGGTGAGGACGCCCGCGGGCGGCCCGGAGACGACGACCGCGCGGGGCCGGACCGGCGAGTCGCCGTCACCGACCCCCGCGACGACGAGGCGGGTCTGCGGGCTCTTCGAGCGCAGGACCCCCTCGACGAGCGCGTCGAGGCGGCGCAGGGCGGCCGTCCGGGCGTCGGGGTCGGCCGGCAGCGTCCCGGCGTCGACGAGGAGGACCGGGCACGACGGGGTGGCGGGGACGTCGCTGGCGTACGCGCCGACCCGGCCGTCCTCGCCGGCGGCCGCGAGCGCGGCGCCCGGGCCGACGGCCTCGACGCACCGGCCGGCGTCGGCCAGCCGCTGCGCGAGCGTGCCGGGGACCGCGCCGTACGAGGCGTCGCGGGCCGCGGTGACGTAGGCACCCCAGCCCGGCACCGCTCCGTCGACCGGAGCGGCCGGGGCCTCACAGGTGGCCGTCGGACCACCGGCCCGCCGCCCGGCCGAGAGCGTCAGCCACCCGTCGACCGCGCAGGCGCGCGAGTGCGGCCCGCGCACCGTCAGCGACGCGACGGCCCCCTCGGCCGCGACCCGCGAGAGCCACGGCGTGCGGGCCCCGTCGATGTCCGACCACGCGAGCCCGGGCGCCCCGACCACCACGACCGGGACGGGGTCGGCCGTCGTCGCGGCCAGGGCCGGATGCGCCGACCCGAGGACCACGCCGAGCACCGCGCACGCCGTCGCGACGAGCGCACCTACCACGGCGCGCAGGGGTCGACGGATGGGCGCGGGACACACACCGGAACGGTATCCCGCGCGGCCGCCCACCCGCTGCCGGCGCCGTGACCGGCGTCACGGGTGACTGCCGTCTCAGGCGGTACCGGCCCCGGTGACCGGCCAGTAGGTTCACCGGCAACCGCTGCCCAGCACCGAAGGAGCACGACCCCATGGACCAGATCCGCGAGGCCATCCTCTCCGGTGACCGCACCCCCGAGACCTACTCGGGGATCGCCGTCCCCAGCTCGTACCGCGCCGCCACCGTGCACAAGGACGAGGTCGACATGTTCGAGGGGCTCCCGACGAAGGAGAAGGACCCGCGCCGGTCCCTCCACGTCGAGGAGGTCCCCACCCCCGAGCTCGCGCCCGGCGAGGCGCTCGTCGCGGTGATGGCCAGCGCCATCAACTACAACACCGTCTGGACCTCGATCTTCGAGCCCGTCTCCACGTTCGGCTTCCTCGAGCGCTACGGCCGCACCTCGGAGTTCGCCAAGCGGCACGACCTGCCCTACCACGTCGTCGGCTCCGACCTCGCGGGCGTCGTCCTGCGCACCGGCCCCGGCGTCACCAAGTGGAAGCCGGGCACCGAGGTCGTCGCGCACTGCCTCTCGGTCGAGCTCGAGGACGCCGAGGGCCACGACGACACGATGATGGACCCGCAGCAGCGGATCTGGGGCTTCGAGACCAACTTCGGCGGTCTCGCCGAGCTCGCGATCGTCAAGGCCAACCAGCTGATGCCCAAGCCGGCACACCTGTCGTGGGAGGAGGCGGCCTCCCCCGGCCTCGTCAACTCGACGGCCTACCGCCAGCTCATCAGCAAGAACGGCGCCCACATGAAGCTCGGCGACCGCGTGCTCGTCTGGGGCGCGAGCGGCGGCCTCGGCTCGTACGCCACCCAGATGGCCCTCGCGGGCGGCGCCACCCCCATCTGCGTCGTCTCCTCCCCCGAGAAGGCCGACATCTGCCGGGCGATGGGCGCCGAGCTCATCATCGACCGCTCGGCCGAGGGCTACCGGTTCTGGAACGACGAGGGCACCGCGCAGGACCCCAAGGAGTGGCAGCGCCTGGGCAAGAAGATCCGTGAGCTGACCGGCGGGCACGACGTCGACATCGTCTTCGAGCACCCCGGCCGCGAGACCTTCGGCGCGAGCGTCTACGTCGCGCGCAAGGGCGGCACGATCATCACCTGCGCGTCGACGTCGGGCTACCTCCACGAGTACGACAACCGCTACCTGTGGATGAACCTCAAGAAGATCCTCTCCTCGCACTTCGCGAACTACCGCGAGGCCTGGGAGGCCAACGACCTCGTCGACCGCGGCATCGTCCACCCGACGCTCTCCAAGACCTACCGGCTCGAGGACGTCGGCCAGGCCGCGCTCGACGTCCACCGCAACGCCCACCAGGGCAAGGTCGGGGTGCTGACCCTCTCGCCCGAGGCCGGTCTCGGTGTCACCGACCCCGCGAAGCGCGCGCTCTTCGAGACCGAGATCAACCGGTTCCGGGACGCCTGAGCGACATCCCCCGGACCCTCCGCCCCCGGCCCGCACCCCGCACTAGGGTGTGGGCCGGAGGTGTCCGGTGAGGATGACGACGGTGTGGGGCCCGGTGTCCCGGTGGGGTGACTACCGGCGACGCCAGCGGCAGGTGCTCGAGCGGAGCAACCACATCGACCCCGAGGCGATCCCCGTCGACGGCGACCTCGCCTCGCTCCCGCCGGGGGCGCTCGACCCCGGCACCGCCGCGCTGCTGCGCTACGGGTCGGCCGGCCAGCCGCTCAACCGGCACTCGCCCTTCTACATCGGCTTCTTCGGTGCCACGGGGGCGCTGCTCGCCGTCGGGCTGTGGACCGGCCTCGGCCGCCTCGCGACGACGATCACCATCCTCCTCGTCGCGTTCTTCCTCGCCCTCGCGCTCGACCCCCTCGTCGGGCGGCTGTCGGAGCGGTGGCTGCCGCGGCCGCTCGCCGTCACGGCCGTCTTCGGCGGGCTGCTGCTCGTCATCGCCGCCATCGCCTCGCTCGTCCTGCCGACGGTCGTCGTCCAGGGATCGGCCCTGGCCGCGCGCACGCCCGAGTACGTCGGCGACCTCCTCGACGCCCGGTGGGCGCGCGACCTCGACCGGCACTACGACGTCATCGACCGCCTCCAGGGCGAGCTCGTCACCAAGCTGACCGACCAGTCCTTCGTCGAGGGCCTGCTCGGCGGCCTCCTCGGCGCCGGGCGGGCCGTCCTCAGCGGCACCTTCCAGGTGCTCACCGTCCTCGTGCTGACCCTCTACCTGCTCGTCTCGATGCCCCGCGTCAAGACCGCGGCCTACGCGCTCGTCCCGATGAGCCGGCGGCCGCGGGTCGTCGCGCTCTCGGAGGAGATCATGCGGCGGGTGGGGGCCTACGCCGGCGGGCAGGTGCTCATCGCGAGCCTCAACGCGCTCCTGTCGTACGTGATGCTGCGCATCGTCGGCGTGCCGTACCCCGCGGTGCTCGCGGTGACCGTCGGCCTGCTCGGGCTCATCCCGATGGTCGGCGCGACCCTCGGCGCCGCCATCGTCACCCTCGTCGCGTTCTTCGACGAGCCGCAGAAGGCGTTGGTCGTCGTCGTCTACTACGTCGTCTACCAGCAGGTCGAGAACTACGTCATCGCCCCGCGGGTCATGCAGCAGACGGTCTCGGTGCCCGGCACCGTCACCGTCGTCGCGGCCCTCGCCGGCGGGGCGCTGCTCGGCGTCCTCGGGGCGCTGCTCGCCATCCCCGTCGCCGCCGGCCTGCTGCTGCTCTACGAAGAGGTCCTCGTCCCGCGCCAGCGCGAGGCCTGAGGTCGGCTCAGGGCTGCGCGGCGTGCCGCGAGGCCCAGCAGCGGGTGTGCCAGTGCCGCCGCTCCTCGACGCCCCCGACGCCGGTCGCGGGCCACGCGACGACGTGCGCGGTGCCGACGGGGATGCCCTGGTGGCAGCCCGGGCAGCGGTACTCGCGGCTCGACGTCGCGCCGGTCAGCCGGCGGACGTGCCACGGCCGCCCGCGCCACTGCTCGGTCGCGACCTCGGTCGAGCCACCGAGCGGGCGGGACTCGAGGTCGCGGCGGCGACGGTTGGAGCGGGGCACGTCGACCAGTCTGCCGCTCAGGCGCGCACGCGGGCGGACGTGGGGTCGTACGGCGGGCGCAGCGAGACCTCGGCCGGGTACCGCGTCCCGGCGACGTCGACCTCCCAGGGGCCCTCGCGCAGCCACTGCGCCGTGACGCCGTTCTCGTGCTCGACGCCGGCGAGGCCGACGGCGCCGCCCACGGTCCAGCCGTAGGAGCCGCTGCGGACGTCGCCGACCGGGACGCCGTCGCGCAGGACGACCTCGCCGTGGAAGAGCAGCGGCTCCGGGTCGCGCACGACGAGCGAGACGACGCGGTGGCGGGGCGGGCCCGCCTGCGCACCGGCGAGCACGGCGTCGCGGCCGCGGAAGCCCCCCGGCTTGTCGGTCGCCACGGCGAAGGCCAGGCCCGCCGTGCGCACGTCGTCGGTGCCGTCGACGTCGTGGCCGTAGTCGCGGTAGCCCTTCTCGAGGCGAAGGCTGCCGAGCGCGGCGAGGCCGGTGGGCCGCAGCCCGTGGGGCGCGCCCGCGTCGAGGAGCCGGTCCCAGACGGCCGTGGCGGCCGCGGCCGGGACGTAGAGCTCCCAGCCGAGCTCGCCGACGTACGTGACGCGCACGGCGAGCACCTCCGTCCCGTCGACGTCGACGGTCCGGGCGGCGCGGAAGGGGAAGGCGTCGTCGCTCCAGTCGGTCCGGGGCGCCACCGCGTCGAGCACCGCTCGCGAGGCCGGCCCCTGGAGGCTCAGCATCGCGGCGTCCTGCGTGACGTCGGTGACCGTGGCGTCGGCGTCGCCGAGCGCGCGGCGCAGCATCCCGAGGACCTGGGCGTGCTGCGTGTCGGAGGCGACGACGAACAGGTCGTCCTCGGCCAGGCGCGTGACCGTGAGGTCCGCGAGCAGGCCGCCGTCGTCGGCCAGCCACTGGGTGTAGGTGATCCGGCCGTCGAGCGAGAGGTCGCCGGCGCTCAGGTGGTCGAGCACCGCGAGCGCGTCGGGGCCGCGCACGGCGAAGCGGCCCATGAACGACATGTCGAACAGGCCCGCGGCCTCGCGGACGGCCCGGTGCTCCGCCTCCCACCGCTCGAACCAGGGCGCACGGCCCCACGTCGGCTCGGCCCGCGGGGTCTCCCCCGGCCCGGCGTACCAGGCGGCCGACTCCCAGCCCGAGACGTCGCGCAGGTACCCGCCGGCCGCGATGACGCGGTCGTGGACGGGCGAGCGGAAGACGCCCCGGGAGGTCGTCAGCTGCACGCCCGGCGTGTGCGCCGCGTAGACCGTGCCGAGGACCTCGGCGGTGCGCGCGCGGCGGTGCTCCGGCAGCAGCTGGTGGTCGCGGAAGCGGGCGACGTCGATGCCGGTGACGTCGACGTCCGGCCGGCCCGTGAGCACCCAGTGGGCGAGGATGCGCCCGAGCCCGCCGGCCGAGAGGATGCCGACCGAGTTGAGCCCGGCGCACACGAAGTAGCCGTGGATGCCGGGGGCCTCGCCGACGCCCGGCGCGAGGTCGGGCATGAACGACTCGGGGCCGCAGAAGAAGGTGCGGATGCCGGCGGTCTCGACGACGGGCACGCGGGCCATCGCCTTCTCGAGGAAGGGGCCGACGCGGTCGGTGTCGGGCGGGAGCGTGCCGAAGGAGAAGTCGCGCGGGATGCCCTCGACCTTCCACGCGGCGGCGACCGGCTCGAAGAGGCCGACCATCATGCCGCCGCCCTCCTCGCGGTAGTAGCCGTAGGACGCGGGGTCCTCGAACACCGGTGCGTCGGCGCTCATCCCGTCGATCGGCTCGGTCACGAGGTAGTAGTGCTCGGCGGCCTGGTTGGGCACGACGACGCCGTTCTGCGCGGCCAGCTCGCGGGCCCACATCCCGGCGGCGTTGACGACGACGTCGCACTCGACGGTGCCGCGGTCGGTGACGACGCCGGCCACCTCCTCGACGACGCCGCGCCGACGGGTGAGGACCTGCTCGACGCGCACGCCCTCGGCGACGCGCACGCCGCGGGCCCGCGCGCCCTTCGCGAGCGCCATCGTCAGGTCGACGGGGTTGACCCGGCCGTCGCCCGGCACGTGGAAGCCGCCGGCGAGGTCGTCGGTGCGGGCCAGCGGGAAGAGGTCGGCCATCTGCGCCGGCGAGACCTCCTCGACGTCGAGGCCGAGGCGCCGCTGGAAGGTCGCGACGCGGCGGTACTCCTCGAGGCGGTCGCGGTCGGCCGCGGCCTCGACGAGCCCGACCGGCTTGAAGCCCGTCGACTGCCCGGTCTCGGCCTCGAGCCGCCCGTAGAGGTCGCGGGAGTACAGCCGCAGCCGGGTGCTCGTCTCGCTGAGGGAGCCGAAGCAGGTCATGAGGCCCGCGGCGTGCCACGTCGTGCCGGAGGTCAACCGGTCGCGCTCGAGGAGGAGGACGTCGCTCTCCCCCGCCTGCGCGAGGTGGTAGGCGACCGAGGTGCCGATGACACCCCCGCCGACGACGACGACACGGGCGCGGGACGGCAACGCTGCGGCACTCACGCGCCGAGCCTAGGGGGTCGCCCGCCCCGCCCGGTCACGCCCCTCGCGCCGCTCGAGAGGAGGCAACACGCAGGCGTTCGCGCCCGCACGTCGGCGTGTTCCCTCCCCCTCGCGCGGGCCTGTGGATGACGACCTCGGCGCACCCGCTGCGCCGACGATGCTCGACCCATGTCCCCGCGCCGCCTGCCACCGCTCCCGGGTGGTCCGCTGTCGCTGGCGGACGCCCGCGCCCGGGGGCTGGCGGACCACGACTGGCGCGACGAGCGCCTGCACCGGGTGACCCAGGGGGTCCGGGCCCTCGCCGTCCCCGAGGACCTGCGCGCGCGGGCCCGCGCGTTCGCCCTGGCCCTGCCCACGGACTCCGCCTTCTCGCACGTCACGGCGGCCCGGCTGCACGGTCTGCCGCTGCCGCCGGTGCCCGAGCGAGACCCGCTGCTCGACGTGATGCGGCCGACCGGCCGTGGGCGGGTCGAGCGGGCGGGGTGCCGTCCGCACCGGGGGCTGGAGCGGCGGGAGGTCGTCGTGCTCGACGGTGTGCGGGTCACCGGCCTCGCCGACACGTGGGTCGACCTCGCGTCCGTCGGCCGGCCGGGGCTCGACCTCGACGACCTCGTCGTCGTCGGGGACGCGGTGGCCTCCCGGTGGGCCGGGCCGGGGGTCCTGCGCTCGCCCACGGAGGTCGGGTCGGCCGTCGCGCCGCTCCGGGGCGCCCTCGACGCGCGCGACGCACCCCGCGGAAGACGGCTGCTCGCTGCGGCGCTGCCGCTCGTGCGACCCGGGGTGCGCTCCCCGATGGAGACCCGCAGCCGGCTGATGTTCGTCCGGGCCGGGTTCCCCGAGCCGGCGATGTGCGCCCCCGTCCACGCCGTCGGCGGTGGATGGCTCGCCGAGGGCGACCTCGTCTGGACGCCGCAGCGGGTCGTCGGCGAGTACCAGGGCGAGGTGCACGGGGGCATCGCCGCGCGCAGCGCCGACGCGCGGCGCACCGGCCTGCTCCTCGACGAGGGGTGGACCGTGCTCGAGATCTACGCGCAGGACCACCGCGATCCCGCTCGCCGTCGCGACCTGCTCCGGCGCTTCGCCCGCGCGCTCGGCCTCGACCCGAGCGCGCTCCGGCTGGGGTGACGCCTCGAGAGGAGGCAACACGCAGACGTCCCGGACGAGAACCCTGCGTGTTGCCTGCCCTCGAGGCGGGTCAGGCGTAGGTGCGGAAGCCGCGGCCGGTCTTGCGGCCGAGGTAGCCGGCCGTCACGAGGTGCTCCAGCAGCGGCGCAGGCGCGTAGCCGCGCTCGCGGAACTCGAGGTAGAGCTCGCGCTCGATGGCGAGCGAGACGTCGAGCCCGACGACGTCGAGCAGCTCGAAGGGCCCCATCGGCAGGCCGCAGCCGGTCTTCATCGCGGTGTCGATGTCGTCGGCGCTGGCGTAGTTGGCCTCGAGCATCTTCACCGCGTCGTTGAGGTACGGGAAGAGCAGCGCGTTGACGATGAAGCCGCTGCGGTCGCCACAGGTGACGGCGACCTTGCCGGTGCGCGCGCAGAGGTCCTGGACGGTCGCGACGACGTCGGGCGCGGTCGAGATCGTGTGGACGACCTCGACGAGCTTCATGACCTGCGCCGGGTTGAAGAAGTGCATCCCGACGACGTCCTGCGGCCGCGAGGTGACCTTGGCGCAGTCGATGATCGGCAGCGAGGACGTCGTCGTCGCGAGGATCGCGCCCGGCTTGCAGACCCGGTCGAGGTCGCGGAAGAGGTCCTGCTTGACCGCGAGGTCCTCGGCGACGGCCTCGACGACGAGGTCGACGTCGGCGAGCGCCTCGCGCCCGGTGGCGCCGGCGACCCGGCCGAGCAGCGCGTCGGCGTCGGCCTGCTCCATCCGGCCCTTCTCGACCGCGCGGGCGCAGCTGCGGCCGAGCGCGGTGACGACGTCGGCGACCTTCGCGTCGGAGCGGGCGACGAAGGTCACCGCGTAGCCGGCCTTGGCGAAGACCTCGATGATCCCGGTGGCCATCGTGCCGCTGCCGACGACGCCGACCGAGCGCACCTCGCGCAGGTCGACGCCCGCGGGCACGCCGCCGGCAGGGGTCTGGGCGTCGGGGACGACCTCGGGCGAGCCGGGGGCGGCGTAGGTGTAGAAGCCGCGGCCCGACTTCCGGCCGAGCAGCCCGGCGCTCACCATCTGCTTGATGATCGGGCTCGGCGCGTGGAGGCGGTCGCGGCCCTGCTTGTACATCGTGTCGAGGATCTCGTACGCGGTGTCGAGGCCGATGAGGTCGAGCAGCTGCAGCGGGCCCATCGGGTAGCCGCAGCCGAAGCGCATCGCGGCGTCGAGGTCCTCGCGGGTCGCGTACCGGCTCTCGAACATCGCGACGGCGTGGTTGAGGTAGCCGAAGAGGAGCGCGTTGGCGATGAACCCCGCCTTGTCGCCGACGATGACCGGCTTCTTGCCGATGCGCTCCGCGAGCGCCTTGACGTCCTCGAAGACGTCGTCGGCCGTGATGACCGTGCGGATGACCTCGACGAACTGCTGCACCGGCGCCGGGTTGAAGAAGTGCATCCCGACGACGCGCTTGGGGTTGCTCGTGGCGACCGCGATCTCCGTGACCGGGAGCGAGGAGGTGTTCGTCGCGAGCACCGCGTCGGCCGAGACGATGCCGTCCAGCCGGCCGAGGATCTGCTTCTTCAGCTCGAGCTGCTCCGGCACGGCCTCGACGACGAGCTGGCACCCGGCGAGGTCGGCGAAGTCGCTCGTGAAGCGCACCCGCGCGTGGAGGGCGTCGTGCTGCTCCTGGGTGATCTTCTCGCGGCGCAGGGCACGGCCCGTGCTGCCGGCGAGGATCTCGCGGCCGTGGGCGAGCCCGGCCTCGTCGGCGTCGACCGCCACGACGTCGATGCCGTTGCGCGCGAACACCTCCACGATCCCTGCGCCCATGGTCCCGAGGCCGATCACACCCACGCTGGTGAAGTCACGCGTCATGGCGGCGATCCTTCCAGAGGGCCTCCCGGGCCACGAGGGCGGCGGGGCGTGACGCTGCTTACCCCGTCACCAGTCGACCCCCGCGGCGACGAGCTCGACCTCCAGCCCGAGCCGGTCGCGCGGGTCAAGGGGCAGCAGCCCGCTCGGCGTCGGCACGTCGGCCTGCCCGCAGAGCTGGACGAGCACGTGGTCGTAGGCGGCGCGCGCGGCGGCCAGGCGCGCGGCGGGGTGCGGCTGGTCGTCGCCCTCGATGCGCACGACCTCGGCGGCGAGGCGGCGCAGCTCGAGGACGAGGAGCACGGGCGGGACCGGCTCCGGGCGGGTGCGGCGCACGAGGCCGACGCGCTCCATCCCCTCCCCCACGCCGGCGAGCCGGCCGGCGCACCAGCGGGTCGGGCGGGCCAGCGAGAGCAGGGCCCGGGGTGCGGGCTCACCGGTGAACCACCGCAGCAGCGCGAGGCCGACGACGAAGAGGGCGCCGGGCAGCATCACGAGCACCAGCGGCACCAGTGCTGCCCTCATCGGCCTCACCTCGGGCTCCAGTGTGCGCGCCGCTGCCGAGGCGGGGCAAGCACCCTCGACGGTCGATGGGTAGGGTTCACGCTCGTGCGGATGGTCATCGCGACGTGCTCGGTCGACTACGAGGGGCGCCTGAGCGCCCACCTGCCCCTCGCCACCCGGCTGCTGCTGGTCAAGGCCGACGGGTCGGTGCTCGTGCACTCCGACGGCGGCTCGTACAAGCCGCTCAACTGGATGTCCCCACCGTGCGCGATGGCCGAGGTCGAGCCGGACGAGGGCGAGGCCGCCGACGGCGTCAGCGCGGTCTGGGTCGTCCAGCACGCGAAGTCCGAGGACCGGCTGCGGGTGCGCCTGCACGAGGTCCACCACGACAGCGCGCACGAGCTCGGCGTCGACCCCGGTCTGGTCAAGGACGGCGTCGAGGCGCACCTCCAGCGGCTGCTCGCCGAGCACATCACGACCCTCGGTGACGGCTGGACCCTCACCCGCCGCGAGTACATGACGCCGATCGGGCCGGTCGACATCCTCTGCAAGGACGGCACCGGCGCGACCGTGGCCGTCGAGATCAAGCGGCGGGGCGACATCGACGGCGTCGAGCAGCTGACCCGCTACCTCGAGCTGATGAACCGCGACCCGCACCTCGCCCCCGTCCAGGGGGTGTTCGCGGCCCAGCAGATCAAGCCGCAGGCGCGCACCCTCGCCGAGGACCGCGGCATCCGCTGCGTCGTGCTCGACTACGACGCGCTCAAGGGCGTCGACAACAGCGAGCACCGCCTCTTCTGAGCCGCGCCGCGGCTCAGAAGCCCGGCCAGGGCCCGGACGCGCCGGCAGGCCTGAGCTTCCACGTCATCACAGTGACGGCGCGGAAGCTCGTCGGCGTCGCGGATGCATCCCCGTCCTGATCCACCGCCCGCGTCACCACAGGGACGACGCGGTTCCTCCGGACGCCCGCCGACGAGGCGTGCCCGGGCCCTCCCCGCCGTTTCGTGCCGCCGTCCCGCGGGTAGCGGAGGAGCATGACCGACACCGAGACCACCACCCCCCGCAAGGTCGCCTTCCTCGTCGCCACCGAGGGCATCGAGCAGGTCGAGCTGACCGAGCCCTGGAAGGCCGTCGAGCAGGCCGGCCACACCCCCGTCCTCGTCTCCACCGAGTCCGGCGAGGTCCAGGCCTTCAACCACCTCGACAAGGCCGACACCTTCGACGTCGACGTCGTCGTCGCGGACGCCGAGGTCGGCGACTACGCCGCCCTCGTCCTGCCCGGCGGCGTGGCCAACCCCGACGCGCTGCGCACCGACGAGGACGCCGTCGCGTTCGTGCGCACCTTCGTGGAGTCCGGCAAGCCGGTCGCCGCGATCTGCCACGCCCCGTGGACGCTCGTCGAGGCCGACGTCCTGCGCGGCCGCACGCTCACCTCGTGGCCGAGCCTGCAGACCGACCTGCGCAACGCCGGCGCGACGTGGGAGGACCGCGAGGTCGTCGTCGACGACAACCTCATCACGAGCCGCAACCCCGACGACATCCCCGCGTTCAGCAAGGCCCTGACCGACGCCCTCGGCGCCTGAGCGACCGCCCCGACGCGCCCGTCCCGGCTCAGGCCGGGGCGGGCGCGTCGCTGTCGGCGGACAGGGGGGCCAGGCCCCGGGCCTCGCGGATGACGTCGACGAAGCGCGCCATGATGTCGTTGAGCCCGAAGTCCTTCGGGGTGAACACCTCGGCCACGCCGAGCGCCTTGAGCCGGGCCGCGTCGGCGTCCGGGATGATCCCGCCGACGATGACCGGGACGTCGCCGGCGCCGGCGGCCCGCATCCGATCGAGCACGTCCGGGACGAGCTCCATGTGCGAGCCCGACAGGATCGAGAGCCCGACGAGGTGCACGTCCTCGGCGACCGCCGCGCCGACGATCTGCTCGGGGGTCAGCCGGATGCCTTGGTAGACGACCTCGAAGCCGGCGTCGCGGGCGCGGACGGCCACCTGCTCGGCGCCGTTGGAGTGCCCGTCGAGGCCGGGCTTGCCGACGAGGACGCGCAGCCGCTCGCCGAGCTCCTCGCCGGTGGAGCGCACGAGGTCGCGCACCCGCACCAGCTCGGCGCTGCCGGCGGCGGTGCCGACCGACCCGCTGACCCCGGTCGGCGCCCGGAACTCGCCGAAGACCTCGCGCAGGGCGCCGGCCCACTCCCCCGTCGTCAGCCCCGCCCGCGCGCACTCGAGCGTGGCGGCGACGAGGTTGGTCGACCCGGCCGCGTCCTCGCGCAGCCGGGCCAGCGCCTGCTCGGCCCGCTCGCGCCGCGCGGGGTCGGCGTCGCGCTTCTCGCGCCAGCGCCGGACCGCGTCGACCGCCGCGGCCTCGACCCCGGCGTCGACGGTCTGGATCGCCGTGTCGAGGTCGGCGGTCAGGGGGTTGGGCTCGGTCGACTCGAACCGGTTGACGCCGATGACGACCTCGTCCCCCGCCTCGATCCGCGCGCGGCGGCGGGCGTGCGACGCGACGAGCTCGGACTTCATGTAGCCGCCCTCGACGGCCGCGACGGCGCCGCCCAGGTCGGCCACGCGGGCCATCTCCTCGCGGGCCCCGGCGAACAGCTCCTCGACCTTGGCCTCGACGACGACCGAGCCCTCGAAGAGGTCGGCGTACTCGAGGAGGTCGGACTCGTAGGCGAGCACCTGCTGGATGCGCAGCGACCACTGCTGGTCCCAGGGCCGGGGCAGCCCGAGCGCCTCGTTCCACGCCGGCAGCTGCACCGCCCGCGCCCGCGCGTCCTTGCTCAGCGTCACGGCGAGCATCTCGAGGACGATGCGCTGGACGTTGTTCTCCGGCTGGGCCTCGGTCAGCCCGAGCGAGTTGACCTGCACGCCGTAGCGGAAGCGCCGCTGGCGGGCGTCCTGCACGCCGTAGCGCTCGCGCGTCACCTCGTCCCAGAGCCGCACGAAGGCGCGCATCTTGCACATCTCCTCGACGAAGCGCACCCCGGCGTTGACGAAGAACGAGATGCGGGCCACGACCTCGCCGAAGCGCTCCGGGGGCACCTGGCCGGAGTCGCGCACCGCGTCGAGGACCGCGATCGCGGTCGACATCGCGTAGGCGACCTCCTGCACGGGCGTCGCCCCGGCCTCCTGGAGGTGGTAGCTGCAGATGTTGATCGGGTTCCACGTCGGGATCTCGGCGACGGTGTGCGCGACGAGGTCGGTGATCAGGCGCATCGAGGGCCCCGGCGGGAAGGCGTAGGTCCCCCGCGACAGGTACTCCTTGATGATGTCGTTCTGCGTCGTGCCGGCCAGGGCCCGGACGGCCTCGCGCGGGTCCTGCCCGGCCGCCTCCGCCTGCTCCTCGGCGACCACCTGGTAGAGGGCGAGCATCCACATCGCCGTCGCGTTGATGGTCATCGACGTGTTCATCTCCGCGAGCGGGATGCCGTCGAAGAGCGCCCGCATGTCACCGACGTGCGAGACCGGGACACCGACCTTGCCGACCTCGCCGCGGGCCAGCGGGTGGTCGGGGTCGTAGCCGGTCTGGGTCGGCAGGTCGAAGGCGACCGAGAGGCCGGTCTGCCCCTTCTCGAGGTTGCGCCGGTAGAGCGCGTTGCTCGCCGCCGCGCTCGAGTGGCCGGCGTAGGTGCGCATGACCCACGGGCGGTCGCGCTCGGGGCGCGGGGCGTCGCTGCTCTCGGACATGGCCGGAACGCTAGCCGCGGGCCCCGGGGATGGGGAGGGCGTCCGGCGGTGAGAGTGCCCACACGTGAGGCACGCCACCCGGCGCCCGCACGGGTCGGACGAGGGGCAGCGGGCGCGTCAGCGCGCGGCGACCGGGAGGGCCAGCAGGCCGGGCAGGCGCAGCCGCAGCAGCAGGCGCCGGGTGCGGTCGTCGGCGGCGACGACCGCGAGGTGGCGGCCGGCCCGGTGGGCGCGCCGGTGGACCTCGAGGAGCAGGCCGAGGGCGCACGCGTCCCCGATGTGCGCCTCCGTGAGGTCGAGGTGGATGGGGTCCGCGCCCTGCGCGATGACCCGGTGCAGCACCCCCCGCAGGTCGGCCGCGCTGCGGGCGTCCAGGCGACCGGTCACGGTGACGAGCACCCCGTCCCCCCGGGCCTGCTCGACGATGCTCGCGGCCGGTGCTCCCCGCTCGTCCACGTGCTCCCCCTCTCCACGACGTCGTGTGCCCCTATCGACCCACGAACACCCCGTCGTGACCCAGCGCACACGGTCACGATTCGGCAACGACGCGGCGCATGTCACCTAGCGGCCAGCGCCGTGGCCGTCCCGGACGCCTGCGAGACTGGGCCCATGGTCAACCTCACCCGGATCTGGACGCGGACCGGCGACGACGGCACGACGGCGCTCGGCGACCTCAGCCGCACCCGCAAGACCGACGTCCGCCTCGCCGCCTACGCCGACGTCAACGAGGCCAACGCCGCGCTCGGGGTCGCCCTCGCCTGCGGCGGGCTGCCCGTCGAGGTCCGCACCGTCCTGCTGCGCGTGCAGAACGACCTCTTCGACGTCGGCGCCGACCTCTGCACCCCGCTCCAGGAGAGCTACGAGTACCCGCCGCTGCGGGTCAAGGACGAGTGGGTCGAGGAGCTCGAGGCCGACTGCGACACCTGGCTGGCCCCGCTCGAGAAGCTGCGCTCGTTCATCCTCCCCGGCGGCACCCCCGGCTCGGCGTACCTCCACCAGGCGCTGACCGTCGTCCGCCGGGCCGAGCGCTCGACGTGGGCGGCCATCGAGGCCTACGGCACGGAGCCGGGCACCGAGCGCGGCCACGGCGGGGTCAACCCGACGACGGCGCAGTACCTCAACCGGCTCTCGGACCTGCTCTTCGTCCTCGCCCGCACGGCCAACGTCGACGCCGGTGGGGACGTCCTGTGGGCCCCGGGCGGCGGTCGCGAGGCGGACCCCAACGCCCGCTGAGCCTCAGGCCACGTTGACGTTGAGCCCGGGCGGGCTGGACTCCAGCCACGCCCGCACCGCCGTGTAGGCGGCGGGGACGAACGCGAACTCGCACGAGCGCCCCGCCGCGCGCCCGGTCACCGAGACCGGGTCGGCGAGACCGGGGATGACGTCGTCGGTCGGGTGCGGCGAGTCGAGCTCGACCTCGCCGCGCAGCCACGACACCTCGGGCCGCAGCGAGGGCCCGACGATGCTGAACCACTCGAAGTTCTCGGCCCCGAGCCGGGCCAGCCCGAGGCGCCAGCGCGACTCGGCGTCGTCGCGGCGGGCGCAGAGCATGACGGGGCGCCCGTCCCCGGAGATGAACCGACGGCGCGCCCACACGAAGGTGAGCGCGCCGAGGAGCGTGAGGACGACGAGGGCGAGGGCGAGCTCGGAGACGACCAGTGCATCCATCCGCAGCCCGCCCCCGCCCGAGTCGTCAGGAACCCATGCCGGCGGCGTCCACCGTCTCGGCGACGATCGTCACGCGGTCGTGGTCGACCGACATGAAGCCGCCGTCGACGACCGCGCTCTTCCAGCCACCGGCGTTGATGCGCACCTCACCCTCGGCGAGGACGACGAGCATCGGCTGGTGGCCCGGGAGCACACCGAGCTCGCCCTCGGTCGAGCGGGCGCTGACCTGGCTGGCCTCGCCCTCCCAGACCTTGCGGTCCGCGGCGACGAGCTCGACCTGGAGCGCCATCAGAGGTTCTTCTGGATCTCGGCCCACTGGCGCTCGACGTCGTCGAGGCCACCGCACATGAAGAACGCCTGCTCACCGACGTGGTCGAAGTCGCCGTCACAGATCTTGGTGAAGCCCTCGATCGTGTCGGCGAGCGAGACCGTGGAGCCCTCGATGCCGGTGAACTGCTTCGCGACGTAGGTGTTCTGCGACAGGAAGCGCTGGAGGCGACGGGCCCGGTTGACGAGGACCTTGTCCTCCTCGGAGAGCTCGTCGATGCCGAGGATCGCGATGATGTCCTGCAGCTCCTTGTTGCGCTGGAGGATCCCCTTGACGCGCAGCGCGGTGCTGTAGTGGTCCTCCGCGATGTAGCGGCGGTCGAGGATCCGGCTCGTCGAGGTGAGCGGGTCCACGGCCGGGTAGATGCCGAGCGACGCGATCTCGCGCGAGAGCTCGGTCGTCGCGTCGAGGTGCGCGAACGTCGTGGCCGGCGCCGGGTCGGTGTAGTCGTCGGCGGGGACGTAGATCGCCTGCATCGAGGTGATCGAGTGACCACGCGTCGAGGTGATGCGCTCCTGGAGGGTGCCCATCTCGTCGGCGAGGGTCGGCTGGTAGCCCACCGCGGACGGCATGCGGCCGAGGAGGGTCGAGACCTCCGAGCCGGCCTGCGTGAAGCGGAAGATGTTGTCGATGAAGAGGAGCACGTCCTGCTTCTGGACGTCGCGGAAGTACTCCGCCATCGTCAGCGCGGACAGGGCGACGCGCAGGCGGGTGCCCGGCGGCTCGTCCATCTGGCCGAAGACCAGGGCGGTCTGGCCGAGGACGCCGGCCTCCTCCATCTCGACCATGAGGTCGTTGCCCTCACGGGTGCGCTCGCCGACACCGGCGAACACCGAGACACCACCGTGGTCGCGGGCGACGCGGGCGATCATCTCCTGGATGAGGACGGTCTTGCCGACGCCCGCACCGCCGAAGAGACCGATCTTGCCACCCTGCACGTACGGGGTGAGCAGGTCGATGACCTTGATGCCCGTCTCGAACATCTGGGTCTTGGACTCGAGCTGGTCGAAGGCCGGGGCCTTGCGGTGGATGCCCCAGCGCTCGTTGACCTCGAAGCGCTCGCCCTCGGCGAGGTTCATGACCTCACCGGTGGTGTTGAAGACCTTGCCGAGCGTGACGTCGCCGACCGGCACCGTGATGGGGCCGCCGGTGTCCTGGACGGCCGTGCCGCGCACGAGGCCGTCGGTCGGCTGCAGCGAGATGGCGCGGACCATGTTGTCGCCGATGTGCTGGGCGACCTCGAGGTTGAGCGCCTTCTTCTCGCCGCCGATCTCGACCTGGGTGGTCAGCAGGTTGTACTGGTCCGGCATGCCGTCGGCGGGGAACTCGACGTCGACGACCGGGCCGATGATGCGGGAGATCCGGCCGACACCGCCGGCGGCGGCGGCCTCGGTGTTCTCGGTGACAGTGGCAGTCATGGTCTCTCTCTCACTCACTTGCTCTCGGCCAGCGCGCTGGCGCCACCGACGATTTCGCTGATCTCTTGGGTGATCTCGGCCTGGCGCGCCTGGTTCGCCAGCCGGGTGTACTTCTTGATGAGCTCCTCGGCGTTGTCCGTCGCCGACTTCATCGCCCGCTGGCGGGCGGCGAGCTCGGAGGCGGCGGCCTGGAGCATGCAGTTGAAGAGCCGCGCGTTGACGTACTTCGGCAGCAGCGCGTCGAGGACCTGGGCGGCCCCCGGCTCGAAGTCGTACAGCGGGAGGAGCTCGTCCGCGGACGGCTTCTCCTGGCCCTCGACGACCTCGAGCGGGAGGAGGCGGATGACGTCCGGCTCCTGGCTCACCATCGACACGAACCGGCTGAAGACGACGTGGACCTCGTCGATCCCGCCCTCGTCCGTCGAGGTCGTGAAGTCGGCGACGAGCCGCTCCCCCACCTCGCGGGCGATCTCGAAGGACGGCTTCTCGGAGAAGCCGCTCCACTCCGCCGCGATGTCGCGGTGGCGGAACTTGTAGAAGCCGATCGCCTTGCGGCCGAGGAGGTAGGGGACGACCTCCTTGCCCTCGTCGCGCAGGCGGGCGACGAGGCGCTCGCTCTCCTTGAGGACGGAGGAGGAGTACGCACCCGCGAGGCCGCGGTCGGACGTCATGATGACGACCGCCGCACGCCGCACGTCGGTCTTCTCGGAGGTGAGCGGGTGGTCCTCGGTCGAGAACGTCGCCACCGCCGAGACCGCCCGGGTCAGCGCCCGCGCGTACGGGGAGGACTCCCGGACCGCTTCCTGCGCCTTGACGACGCGGGCCGCGGCCATGAGCTCCATGGCCCGGGTGATCTTCTTCGTCGAGCTGACGGCCCGGATGCGCTGCCGGTACTCCCGGATCTGCGCTCCCATGTCATCCCGCCTTTCGTCGTGTCTCGGTGGAGGGCGTCAGCGCTTCTGGCGGACGATCTGCTCCTGGTCGGAGTCCATCGCCTCGCTGCCGTCCTCGCCCTGGTCGTTGACCGGGACCGACTCGGCGCCGGAGGCGTCGAAGTGCTTGGCCTTGAAGGTCTCGACCTCGCCCTCGAGCGCCTGCTCGGTGCTGTCCTCGAACTTGCCCGTCTCGCGGATGGCCGCGAGGAGGTCGCCCTTGGTGCGGCGCAGGTGGTCGAGGAACTCGCCCTCGAAGCGGCGCACGTCCTCGACGGCGACGCTGTCGAGCTTGCCGGTGGTCCCCATCCAGATGGAGACGACCTGCTCCTCGACCGGGACCGGCGCGGCCTGGCGCTGCTTGAGGAGCTCGACGAGGCGGGCACCCTTCGCGAGCTGGGCGCGGGAGGCCGGGTCGAGGTCGGACGCGAACATCGCGAAGGCCTCGAGGGCGCGGTACTGCGCGAGGTCGAGCTTGAGGCGGCCGGCGACCGACTTCATCGCCTTGATCTGCGCGGCACCACCGACGCGGGAGACGGAGACACCCACGTCGATCGCCGGGCGCACGTTGGCGTTGAACAGGTCGGCCTGGAGGTAGATCTGGCCGTCGGTGATCGAGATGACGTTGGTCGGGATGTACGCCGAGACGTCACCCGCCTTGGTCTCGATGATCGGCAGGCCCGTCATCGAGCCCGCGCCGAGCTCGTCGGAGAGCTTCGCGCAGCGCTCGAGCAGCCGGCTGTGCAGGTAGAAGACGTCGCCCGGGTAGGCCTCGCGGCCCGGCGGACGGCGCAGGAGGAGGGAGACGGCGCGGTAGGCCTCGGCCTGCTTGGACAGGTCGTCGAAGACGATGAGGACGTGCTTGCCCTGGTACATCCAGTGCTGGCCGATGGCCGAGCCGGTGTACGGCGCGAGGTACTTGAAGCCCGCGGAGTCCGAGGCGGGGGCCGCGACGATGGTCGTGTACTCCATCGCGCCGGCGTCCTCGAGGGTGCCGCGCACGGAGGCGATCGTCGAGCCCTTCTGGCCGATCGCGACGTAGATGCAGCGGACCTGCTTCTCCGGGTCGCCGGTCTCCCAGAACTCCTTCTGGTTGATGATCGTGTCGACCGCGACGGTGGTCTTGCCCGTCTGGCGGTCGCCGATGATCAGCTGGCGCTGGCCGCGGCCGATCGGGGTCATCGCGTCGACGGCCTTGAGGCCGGTCTGCAGCGGCTGGTGGACCGACTTGCGCTGGACGACGGTCGGCGCCTGGAGCTCGAGCGCACGGCGCTCGTCCGAGGCGATCTCGCCGAGGCCGTCGATCGGGGTGCCGAGCGGGTCCACGACGCGACCGAGGAAGGCGTCGCCGACGGGGACCGAGAGGACCTCGCCGGTCCGCTTGACCTCCTGGCCCTCCTCGATCTTGGAGAAGTCACCGAGGACGACGACGCCGATCTCGTGGACGTCGAGGTTGAGCGCGAGGCCCAGCGTGCCGTCCTCGAACTGCAGCAGCTCGTTGGTCATCGCCGAGGGCAGGCCCTCGACGTGCGCGATACCGTCGCCGGCGTCCGTGACGCGGCCGACCTCCTCGCGGGAGGCCGCCCCAGGCTCGTAGGAGCGCACGTAGCTGTCCAGCGCGTCCCGGATCTCGTCCGGACGGATCGAGAGCTCCGTCATGTGTGATCTTCTCCTCGGTCACCGGCCCCTGTGGGCCGCAGTTCGTGTGGTCGTGCGTCTGAAGTTGTCGTGCGGTACCGGTCAGCCGCCGGTGACGTGCCGGCGCGCCTCGTCGAGGCGTCGCAGCACGGTCCCGTCGACGACCTCGTCGCCGACCTGGACCCGGATGCCACCCATGACGGCGGGCTCGTGGACCACCTGGAGGGTGACGGGCTTGCCGTAGTGCTTCTCGAGCGCGCTGCGCAGGCGGGCCTGCTGCTGCTCGCTCAGGGCGACGGCGCTCGTCACCAGGGCGGTGAGCTCGTCGCGGCGGCGGGAGGCGAGCTCGAGGTAGGCCTCCATGACCCGGTCGAGCCGGCGGCCGCGCGGGGTGCGCACGGCCTGCTCGATCAGGCGCACCGTCTCCGGGGCGGCCTTGTCGGCGAGGAGCGTGCGGACCAGGCCCGCCTTGCCCTCGGCGTCGGTGTTGCGGCTGGAGAGCGTGTCGCGCAGACCGGTGTCGGCGGCGACGATCCGCTCGAAGCGGAACAGCTCGTCCTCGACCCGGTCGATGCGGCCCGCGGACTCGGCCCCCGCGAGCAGCGCCTGGACGGCGAGGCTCTCGAGGGTGTCACCGAGGTCGCGCTCGGCCGACCACCGCTGGCCCGCCGCCGTGGCGACGAGCTCGGTCGTGGCGGGGCCGACGCGGCTGCCGAAGAGCGAGCGGGCCAGGCCCGCCTTCGCCTCGCCCTCGCGGGAGGGGTCGGCGAGCGCACGCCGCAGCGAGGCGTTGCCCTCGACGACGGCCGTCACCGAGAAGAGCTCGTCGGCGAGGGTGCCGGCGTCGCTGCTGCCCAGGGCGGTGCCGAGGGCCTCCTGGGAGGCCTTCTCGGAACCGCGCGACGACCCACGCATCAGGCGTCCTGCCCGGCCGGGGTGACCTTCTCGGGGCGGACCTCGCCGGCCTCGAGCTCCGCGAGGAAGCGGTCGACGATGCCCTTCTGGCGCACCTCGTCCTCGAGGGACTCGCCGACGATCTTGCTCGCGAGGGTGGTCGACAGGGTGCCGACCTCCTGGCGCAGCTGGACGACGGCCTGCTGGCGCTCGGCCTCGACCTGGCGCTTGGCCGACTCCGTGATGCGGGACGCCTCGGCCTGGGCCTGGGCGCGCATCTCGGCGACGATCTGGGCGCCCTGCTCGCGGGCGGACTCGCGGATCGAGTTGGCCTCGGCGCGGGCCTCGGCGAGCTGCGCGGTGTACTGCTCCAGCGCGGCCCTGGCCTCGGCCTGGGCCTGCTCGGCCTGCTCCATCCCGCCCTCGATCGCGGCGGTGCGCTCCTCGTACAGAGCCTCCATGCGCGGCACGACCTTGGTCGCGAAGAGCCAGTAGAGGATGCCGAAGGCGATGGCGCCGACGATGAGCTCGCCGGGGTGGGGCAGGAGGGGCAGGGCTGCGGGCCAGCCCACTCCCTCGGCGGTCTGCACGGATGCGAGAACCACGTCGCTTACCTATCTGTCGGACGGACGATCTTGGTGCGGACGGTGCGTCGTCAGCCAGAGAAGACGAAGACGAACACGAGACCGAGGATCGCGAGCGCCTCGGTGAGCGCCATGCCGGTGAAGGCGATGGTCTGGAGCATGCCGCGGGCCTCGGGCTGGCGGGCCACACCGTTGATGTACGCGGCGAAGATCAGACCGACACCGATACCGGGGCCGATGGCGGCGAGGCCGTAGCCGAGGTAGGTGATGTCACCAGTGAGCATTGCGTTTCCTTTCGGACGGCGCCGGGCCTGTCCCGGCGTCGGTGATCTGTTCGGGTGGTCGTGCTACCGGACGGGTCCGGGGATCAGTGGTGCTCGCTCACCGCGTCGCTGATGTACAGCGCCGCGAGGAGGGTGAAGATGAACGCCTGGAGGAACTGCACCAGGAGCTCGAAGAAGGTCATGACGACACCGAAGCCCATGCCGAGCACGCCCGACGCCTGGATGCCGATGTTGCTGCCGTGCAGCAGCAGGTACTCGCCCCCGAGGATGAACACGAGGAGCATCAGGTGGCCGGCGAGCATGTTGCCGAACAGTCGCAGGGCGAGCGTCAGCGGCCGGATGATGAAGTACGTGAGGAACTCGAGGACGAACATGATCGGGCGCAGCCACAGGGGCAGCCCCGGGGGCACGAGCGACTTGAGGTAGCCCAGCACGCCGTGCTTCCGGCGGATCGCGACGGTGTGGTAGACGACGTACACGACGAGGGTCAGCACGATCGGGAACGCGATGCGGCTGAACGAGGGGAACTGCACGAACGGGAAGATCCCCATGACGTTGTTGAACAGGATCATCGTGAACAGCGTCAGCAGCAGCGGGATGAAGGGCCGGAAGTCTTTCGCGCCGATGATGTCGCGGCCGATGCTGTTGCGCACGAAGCCGTAGACGGTCTCGGCGTAGAACTGCCGCTTGCCGGGGACGACCGACAGCTTGCCGGCGACCGTCAGGAAGAAGGCGCCGATGAGGACGACCGAGACGATGACGACGAAGGCCGGGCGGGTCAGCGCGAAGTTGTTGGTGTCGCCACCGATGAGGGGCCACCAGAAGCTCTCCGGGCCCGGGGCGACGAAGCCCTCACCGTCGGCGGCGGCGACGCCGGTCTGAAGCCAGTGTGCGGGAACCACGCTGGGGCTCACAGCCTCTCCTCGGGGAATTCACAGGCGCGCTCGACGGGCGCCCGATGGAACGGGACGTACGCTACCCGACCCTCGCGGGTGGTCGCGACGGCGGGTCGGACGGGCTGGTGGGCGCTCACGGGCGTCCCTCCGGGCCGTCCGGGAGGTCGTAGACGGGCACGCGCGCGCGGCGCAGGGCCCGCATCGCGAAGACCTGCCACACGATCGTGACGACGAAGGCGACGATCCCGAGGGCGGGGCCGTCGACCCACGACGCGTCCTTGAAGACGATGATCACGAGCAGGAGCAGGAAGACCTGCCCCAGGTAGACGGCCATCGCGACGGCGAAGAACGCCGTGGGGTTGGCGTCGCGCACGAGCCGGCTGAGCAGGAACATCCCGGAGGCGAAGAAGCCCAGCGAGACCACGAGCCCGAGGGCTCCCCCGGCGATGGCGTCCGGCCCCCGCACGAGGGCGAGGACGAGGACGGCCAGCAGTCCGGCGAGCGCCGACGGCACCAGCGCGCCCCGGAGCATCGCTCCGAAGGGGGCACCGGCGTGCGGTGCGGCGCTGGGCTGCGGGTCGGTCATCCGTGATCGGCCTTGTCGTCGATGGGGTGGAGATGGCTCTCCCGGGACGGCTTGTGAAAGTTATCACAAGCGCCCGGTGAGGACAAAAGCGCAGGTCAGACCCGTCGCGCGAGGACCACCCAGATGGTCCGCGCGATGATCTCGAGGTCGAGGACGGGCGACCAGTTGACGAGGTACTGCAGGTCGTAGCCGAGCTTGTACTCGGCGTCGGTGTGGTAGCGGCCGTGGATCTGCGCGAGCCCGGTCAGGCCCGGCGGCACCTCGTGCCGACGGGTGTACCCCGCGATCTCCTGCTCGAACCCCGCGGTCAGCTCGGGGCGCTCCGGGCGCGGGCCGACGACCGACATCCGGCCGGTGAGGATGTGGAGGATCTGCGGCAGCTCGTCGGCCCGGGTGGCCCGCAGCCACCGGCAGGCCGGGATGACCCGGGGGTCCCCCGAGCCGGTGGACAGCTGCGCGCCCTCGACCTCGGCGTCGGTCCGCATCGTGCGGAACTTCACCATCTCGAAGGTCTCTCCCCCGGCGCCGACGCGCGTCTGCCGGTAGAGCAGCGGCCGGCCCGCGACGGCGAGCTGGTGCAGCGCCACGCCCCCGAGGAGCAGGAGCCAGACGGGCGCCGTGACGACGACGAGCACGAGGTCGAGCAGGCGCTTGAAGTGCCGCTGCGAGGCGGCCATCGTCTGCGGCATGAGGAGGACGAACGGCAGCCCGGCGACCTCCCGCAGGCGGTCCAGGCCGAAGAGCGTCTCGCGGCCGCCCACCCGCAGCAGGACCGTGACGTCCTGCTGGTCGAGCCGGCCGATGGTGCGCGGGTACCAGAGGTCGAGCCAGCCGGCACTCAGCAGCAGCACGTCGGTGGCACCCGTGGCCGCCACCGTCTCGACGACGGCGTGCGGGTCGTCGACCTCGGCGACGACCTCGAGCGGCGAGTGGTTGGCCACGACGTGCTGGCGGGCGAGCTCGATGTCGGTCGCGAGGCCGGCGAGCACGACGCGCGGCGGCCCCTCGCGCCGCGTGCGCATCCAGTGGACGACGGCCCGGTTGACCGCGACGGCGATGCCCGCCAGGGCCATGACCGCGACGAGGTTGGTGATGGGGAACGGCAGCGGCCGGTCGACGATCGAGCCGCGCTGGCGCAGCAGCGCCGACAGCACGAGGTTGAGCAGCGCCACGAAGCTGCCGGCCGCGAGCGAGAGGCGGGCCGCCCGGGGCAGCACCGCCGCTCCCCCGAGCCGCGGCTCGCGCTCGTACAGCCCGCCGAAGTAGAACGCGACGAGGAAGATCCCGGCGGAGACCGCGAAGGAGAGGGCGTAGAGCGCCAGCGGGTACGTCGGCCACGGCGGCAGGCCGTAGCGCCAGACCATCGTCAGCACCGACAGCAGGAAGACGGCCCCGGCGTCGAGCACCATGACGAGCCGGAAGCCCCGGCGGTTGAGCCGGGTCAGCAGGCGCGGTTCGGGGGCCGGGGTCGGGTCGGTCACGGGCGGCGGCTCCGGCGCCCTCAGGCCGGCCGGGGGTACGCCGGGAAGGCCTGCACGAGCTCGGTGACCTCGGCGCGGACCTCGCGCGAGACCGCGTGCTGCGGGTCGGCGTCGCCCTCGGTCACGGCCCGGGCGATGAGCCGCGCGATGGTGCGCATCTCGTCCTCGCCCATCCCCTGCGTCGTGACGCACGGGGTGCCGACGCGGATGCCCGAGGCGATGTTCGGCTTCTGCGGGTCGAAGGGGATCGCGTTCTTGTTGAGGGTGATCCCCGCGGCGTCGCTGCGCGCCTCGGCGTCGACGCCGGTGACGTGCACGCCCTGGAGGTCGTGCAGGCTCAGGTGCGTGTCGGTGCCGCCGGTCGTCGGGCGGATGCCGTGCTCGCCGAGCGCCTGCGCGAGGACCTTCGCGTTGGCGATGACCCGGCGCGTGTAGTCGGCGTACTCGGGGGTCGCGCACTCCTTGAAGTTCACGGCCTTCGCGGCGATCGTGTGCATCTGCGGGCCGCCCTGCATCATCGGGAAGACGGCCTTGTCGATGGCGGCCGCGTGCTCCGCCCGGCAGACGATGGCGCCCGAGCGCGGACCGCGCAGGACCTTGTGCGTCGTGAACGACACGACGTCGGCGTGCGGGACCGGGCTCTCGATGGCCTGCCCGGCGACGAGGCCGATGAAGTGCGCGGCGTCGACCCAGAAGATCGCGCCGACCTCGTCGGCGATGGCCCGGAAGCGCGCGAAGTCGATCGTGCGCGGGATGGCGGAGCCACCGGCGAGGAGGACCTTGGGGCGGTGCTCCTTGGCGAGGCGCTCGACCTCGTCGTAGTCGATGTCCTCGGTGTCCTTGTCGACGCCGTAGTGGACGGCGTCGAACCACTTGCCGGAGAAGGAGACCTTCGTGCCGTGGGTCAGGTGGCCACCGTGCGGGAGGCTCATCGCGAGGATGGTCTCGCCGGGCTTGAGGAACGCGCCGTAGACGGCCTGGTTCGCGCTGGCCCCCGAGTGCGGCTGGACGTTGGCGTGGTCGGCGCCGAAGAGGGACTTGGCCCGCTCGATGGCGAGCGACTCGGCCTTGTCGACCTCGGAGCAGCCGCCGTAGTAGCGCCGGCCCGGGTAGCCCTCGGCGTACTTGTTCGACAGCGTCGAGCCGAGGGCGGTGAGGACCTCGGGGCTGGAGAGGTTCTCGCTGGCGATGAGCTGCAGGCCGCCACGGAGCCGGTCGAGCTCACCGGTGAGGACGGAGGCGATCTCGGGGTCGAACGCCGAGAGGGCGTCGAAGTCGGATCCGTAGAACGTGTCACTCATCGTCGGTGCTCTCCCGCGGCTCGTCCTGGCTGCTCGCGCCGGGCTCGGCGCCCGACAACTCTAGGGCGTCGGCGCGCGAGCGCTCGACGACGGCCATGACGGCCTCCTCCGACAGCGCGCCGAGCCGCAGGATGGCCGGCTCGTCGCGGGTGCAGTCGACGATCGTCGACGCCAGGCCGCCGGTGCTGGGGCCCCCGTCGAGGTAGAACTCGACGCTGGCGCCGAGCTGCGTGGCGGCCTCGACCACCGTGCGGCTCGAGGGGTAGCCGTGTCGGTTGGCGCTGCTGACCGCCATCGGCCCGACCTCGCGCAGCAGCGCGAGGGCGACCTCGTCGTCGGGCATCCGCAGCGCGACGGTGCCGCCGGTCTCGCCGAGGTCCCAGGCGAGGGAGGGCTGGGCGCGCAGCACGACGGTCAGCGGGCCGGGCCAGAACTCGGCGACGAGCGCGCGGGCGTACTCGGGCACCTCGGTGGCCAGGCCCTCGAGGGTGCGCGGCTCGGGGACGAGCACCGGCGGGGGCATGTCGGTGCCGCGCCCCTTGGCGTCGAGGAGGTCGCGGACGGCCTCCGGCGAGAACGCGTCGGCGCCGATGCCGTAGACGGTGTCGGTGGGCAGGACGACGAGGCGGCCGTTGCGGACGCCCTCGGCGACCTTGGGGAGGGCGTCGGCGCGCCCCGCCTCGGTGGTGCAGTCGAAGACCGGGCTCATGGGCCCCAGCCTAGGGCGCCGCTCCCCCGCGGACGCGGAGGGCTCAGGCGCGCCCGGCGCGCACGGCCACCGTGGTGCGCGGCCGCCCGGCGAGGTCGCGGTGGTCGACGACGTCGCGCCACTCCCCCGTCGCGCGCAGCGCCGTCGGCAGGCTCTCGCCCTGCTCGTCGGCGTGCTCCATGACGAGCACCCCGCCCTCGCGCAGGAGCGCCGCGGCCCGGCGGGCGACGGCCAGCGGCACGGCGAGCCCGTCGGCCGAGCGGCCGTAGAGGGCGAGCGCCGGGTCGTGGTCGCGCACCTCGGGGTCGACCGGCACGGCGCCGTCGGGGATGTACGGCGGGTTGCTCACGACGACGTCGACCGCGGCCTCGAGGTCCTCGAAGGCGGTCGTGGCGTCCCCGAGCCGCAGGTCGACGGGCAGGCCGAGGCGCTCGACGTTCTGCGCCGCCCAGGCGTGGGCCGGCGGCCCGAGCTCGACGGCGTGGACGCGGGCGCCGGGCACCTCGTCGGCGACGGCGAGGGCGATGGCGCCCGACCCCGTGCACAGGTCGACGACCACGGGCGCCTCGCCCGCGGCCCGCGCGGCCTCGATCGCGTGGCCCGCGGTCAGCTCGGTCTCGGGGCGCGGCACGAAGACCCCGGACCCGACGGCGAGGGTCAGGTGCCGGAAGTACGCGCGGCCCGTGAGGTGCTGCAGCGGGACCCGCGCGCACCGGTCCTCGACGAGGTCGTCGAACCGCGCCGCGTCCCGCTCGACGACCGGGGTGCGCAGGATGCCCCGCATCCGCACCTCGCCGTGGTCGACGCCGAGGACGTGCGAGAGGAGCTCGACGGCGTCGGCGTCCGGCGAGCCGACCCCCGCCCCGGAGAGCGCGGTCCGCCCCCGCGCCAGGAGGGCGTCGGTCGTCGTCATCGGTCCGAGATGGCCGCGAGCTTCGCGGCCTCGTCGGCGTCGACCGCGGACTGCACGACGGGGTCGAGGTCGCCGTCGAGCACCGCGTCGAGGTGGTAGGCCTTGTAGCCGGTGCGGTGGTCGCTGATCCGGTTCTCGGGGTAGTTGTAGGTGCGGATCCGCTCGCTGCGGTCGACCGTGCGGACCTGGCTCGCGCGGGCGTCGGACTCGGCCGCGTGGCGCTCGTCCATCGCCAGCTGGTGCAGGCGGGCGCGCAGGACGCGCAGCGCGGCCTCGCGGTTCTGCAGCTGGCTCTTCTCGTTCTGGCACGACACGACGAGCCCGGTCGGCAGGTGCGTGATCCGGACGGCGGAGTCGGTCGTGTTGACGCTCTGCCCGCCCGGGCCGCTGCTGCGGAAGACGTCGATGCGCAGGTCGCTGGCGTCGATGGTCACCTCGACCTCCTCGACCTCCGGCATGACCCAGACGCCGGCCGCGGAGGTGTGGATGCGGCCCTGGCTCTCGGTGACCGGCACGCGCTGCACCCGGTGCACCCCGCCCTCGTACTTGAGCCGGGCCCAGGGGGCCTCGCCGGGCACCGCGGCGCCACGTGACTTCACCGAGACGCGCACGTCCTTGTAGCCGCCGAGGTCGGACTCGGTGGCGTCGAGGACCTCGGTGCGCCAGCCGCGGCGCTCCGCGTGGCGCAGGTACATCCGCAGCAGGTCGCCGGCGAACAGGGCCGACTCCTCGCCGCCCTCCCCCGCCTTGACCTCGAGGATGACGTCACGGTCGTCCTCCGGGTCGCGCGGGACGAGCAGGCGGCGCAGGCGGTCCTCCGCGGCGTCGAGGGCCTCCTGCAGCGCGGGCAGCTCCTCGGCGAAGGCCGGGTCCTCGCCCGCGAGCTCGCGGGCCGCCCCGAGGTCGTCGTGGGCGGCGCGCCAGGCCCGGTGCGCGGCGACGACCGGCCCGAGCGCGGCGTAGCGCTGGTTGGCCTCGCGCAGGCGGTCGGGGTCGGAGGCGACGGCGGGGTCGCCCATCGCGCGCTCGAGCTCGGCGTGCTCGGCGACGAGCACCTCGGCGGACTCGAGCACGGTGGACCTCCTGGGGCGACGACGGGGGGTAACACGGACGCGCCGGCCCACCCCGAGGGGTGGGCCGGCGCGTCGTGGGTGCTACTTGGCGGTCTTCTTGCCGTAGCGGGCCTCGAAGCGGGCCACGCGGCCGCCGGTGTCGAGGATCTTCTGCTTGCCCGTGTAGAACGGGTGGCAGGCGCTGCAGACGTCGGCGTGGATGGCGCCGCTCGTCGCGGTGCTGTGGGTGGTGAACGTGTTGCCACACGTGCAGGTGACGGTGGTCTCCACGTACGTGGGGTGGATGTCCTTCTTCACGATGTCTCCTCGGATGTCTCCGGGTCGGCGGGCCCAGCACTCTGCTGGTCACCCCTGGGCGCCCCGACTGCGGCCCTCGTGAGAGGCCGCTCAGGAAACGCGTCTGTGCCGTGAACCGGTCCAGCGGTCAAGTGTGCCAGAGCAGGTCACCGTCTCCCAACCGGCGGCCCTCCACGCTCGACCACCCTCCTCAACGGTGCGGGCGGCGGGGGCATTCCCGGCCGTCGGTCGGGCGCCGGGTGCGCGTCAGACGGCGGTGAGGTGCCGTCCGCGGGCGCCCCCGGACCAGGTCAGCCCGACGACGTTGCCGACGCCCGCGACGGCCGTCACCTCGAGGCCGCCGCCGAGCGCCTCGACGGCCTCACGGGTGATGCCCCCGTCGGACGCCGCCGGGGCGACACCGGGGCCGGTGTCGCTCAGCCGCAGGGTGAGCAGCCCCGCCCGCCGGGTCAGGGACAGCGCCACCTCGGTGCCGGGCGGGAGCGTGGCGACGGCGCGGGCGAGGACCGACACGACAAGGTCGTGCCACGCGGCCGAGGGCAGCGCGAGGTCGAGGGGCTCGTCGTCGAGGTCGACGGTGAACAGGAGGGAGCGACGGCACGCGGCGGCCGCGACGACCGTCACGGCGTCGACGAGCAGCGCGCCGAGGTCGGGGGCCTCGGTCAGGGTCGGGGTGCTGGGCTGGGCGGACATCGGGTGCTCCTTCGTCTCCCTCGGGGGATGCCGCCACGCTAGGGACCCGCCCCCGGGGTCGGTCCAGCCCTCGGCGCCAGGTCGGGCCGTTCACCCGATGACCCCCTCGACCGGTCATCGTCGGCGGGCGACCGTCGGGCCCCGCCGCTACCGTCGGGCGGATGAGGTACGGAGCCGTCGTCCCGTGGGCCACCGAGCGCGAGTTCGCCGACCTCGCCCGCGTCGCGGAGGACGCCGGGTGGGACCAGGTCTTCACGTGGGAGGCGGTGTGGGGCCAGGACGCCTGGGCGACCCTGGCCGCCGCGGCGATGGTCACCGAGCGCATCCGCCTCGGCACCGTCGTCACGCCCGCCTCGCGCTACCGGCCCTGGGACCTCGCCTCGCGGGTGGCGTCCGTCGACCGGCTCTCCGCGGGGCGCGTGACGCTCGGGGTGGGGCTCGGGGCGCTGCACGGCAACTGGCTCGCCTTCGAGCCCGACGAGGGGCGGGCCACCCGCGCCGCGAAGCTCGACGAGGGGCTGGCGGTCTTCGCCGGCCTCCTGGGCGGGCAGCCCTTCGAGCACCGGGGCGTGCACTGGTCGGCTGCGCCCGTCACCGAGCTCGTCCCTCCCCCACCGGTGCAGCGTCCCCACCCGCCGGTCTGGTGCGTCGGCGCCTACCGGCCCGGGCGCGAACGCCAGCGCTCGCTCGAGCGGGCCGCGCGGTGGCAGGGCATCCTGCCCGCGGTGGCCGGCGGCAGCCTCGAGGACCCCGGCTCGCGCCTGACCCACGACGCGCTGCGCGAGGTCGTGGCCCGGGTCAGCGACCTGCGCGCCGCCGACGGCCTGTCGATGGAGGGCTACGACGTCGTCGTCGAGGGCGACTCCCACGGGTCGTTCGGCGACGCCCGGCCCCCGGTGCAGGCCTGGGCCGAGGCCGGCGCGACGTGGTGGGTCGAGTCGTGGTGGGACCTGCCGGACGACGCCGCCGGGCGGGCCGAGCTGCGCCGCCGGCTCGCGCTCGGGCCGGTGCGCTGAGCGATCCCGGCCGACGACGACGCCCCGGCCACGCGGGGGCGTGACCGGGGCGGTCGGACGAGGGGTCGGCGCCTCAGGCGTCCTCGTCCTCGGGCTTCATCGAGCTCGTCTGCTGGACCGAGACGAGGAACTCGTAGTTCGTCTTGGTCTTCTTCAGCCGGTCCAGGAGCAGCTCGATGCCCTGCTGGCTGTCGAGCGCGGCGAGGACCCGGCGCAGCTTCCACATGATCTTCAGCTCGTCGGGGGCGAGGAGGATCTCCTCGCGACGCGTGCCCGAGTTGTTGACGTCGACCGCGGGGAAGATGCGGCGGTTGGCGAGCTGGCGGTCGAGCTTGAGCTCCATGTTGCCGGTGCCCTTGAACTCCTCGAAGATCACCTCGTCCATCCGCGAGCCGGTCTCGACGAGCGCCGTCGCGAGGATGGTCAGCGAGCCGCCGTCCTCGATGTTGCGCGCGGCGCCGAAGAACTTCTTCGGCGGGTAGAGCGCCGCCGAGTCGACACCGCCGGAGAGGATCCGGCCGCTCGCCGGGGCGGCGAGGTTGTAGGCGCGCCCGAGCTTGGTGATCGAGTCGAGGAGCACGACGACGTCGTGACCCATCTCGACGAGGCGCTTGGCCCGCTCGATGGCGAGCTCGGCGACCGTCGTGTGGTCGTCGGCGGGCCGGTCGAAGGTCGAGGCGATGACCTCACCCTTGACGGCGCGCTGCATGTCGGTGACCTCCTCGGGGCGCTCGTCGACGAGGACGACCATGAGGTGGCACTCGGGGTTGTTCGTCGTGATCGCGTTGGCGAGGGCCTGCATGACCATCGTCTTGCCGGCCTTGGCCGGGGCGACGATGAGCCCCCGCTGGCCCTTGCCGATCGGGGCGACGAGGTCGATGATCCGCGTCGTCAGCTGGTGCTGCTCGGTCTCCAGGCGCAGGCGGTCCTGCGGGTAGAGCGGCGTCAGCTTGCCGAACTCGGGGCGCCGGCGGGCGTCCTCGGGCGTCATCGCGTTGACGGTGTCGAGGCGCGCGAGCGGCGTGTACTTCTGCCGGTTGTTGCGCGAGCCGACGGTGTGCTGCTGCGCCTCCTCGCCCTCGCGGACGGCCCTGATCGAGCCGGTCACGGCGTCGCCCTTGCGCAGGCCATAGCGCTTGACCATCTGCATCGGGACGTAGACGTCGCTGCTGCCCGGCAGGTAGCCCGTCGTGCGGACGAAGGCGTAGCTGTCGAGGATGTCGAGGATGCCCGCGACCGGCACGAGGACGTCGTCGTCGTGGATCTGGGGCTCGCTGCCGCCCTCGGAGCGGGGCTCGGGGGCGTCACCGGGCTGGCGGGTGCGCTTGTCGCGGTTGCGGCCCCGGTTGCGACGGCGGCGGCCACGACCGTCGAGGTCGTCGTCGTCGCGGTGCTGCTGCTCGCCCGCGCCACGGTCGCCGCGGGGCTGCTCGCGCTCGTCGCGCTGCTGGTCGCGGTCGCGCCCCTGCTGCTCGCGCTCGCCGCGGTCACGCTGCTGCTCGCCGCGCTCACGGCCCTGCTGCTCGCGGTCGCCGCGCTCGCGCTGCTGCTCGCCGCGCTCGGGGCGCTCCCGTCGGGTCTGCTCGCGCTCGCCCCGCTCACGGGTCTGCTCGCGGTCGCCGCGCTCGCGCACCTGCTCGCGCTCGGCCCGCTCGAGGGCCGGAGCCTGCTCGGGCGCACGCTCGGCGGCCGGCGGCGTGGTGGCCGGGGCCTCCGCGCGGCCGACGGGCGCCTCGGCGCGCCGGGAGCGGCGCACGGCCGGAGCCTCGGTGGTGGTGGCCGCCGCTGCGGCGCTGGGCGCGGTGGAGGCGGGCGCGGTGGCGGCGGGTCCGCTCTCGCCGTTCTGGCGGGCACGGATGGCGGTGACGAGGTCACCCTTGCGCATCTTGGCGGTGCCGCCGATGCCCATGCTCGAGGCGAGTCCCTGCAGCTCGGCGAGCCGCATGGCCGACAGGGCGCCGGACCGGCGCTGACCGCCGGCGGACGCCGACGCCTCGAGGGTGGTGGTGTCTGACACGAAGGATCCTTTCCCTCGCTCGTGGACCGGCACGATGAGCCGGTCTGGGTGGAAGGGGCCACGCCCGAGCGGGCAGCCGGACAGGCTGCGTTCTCTGTGCCCCGGGGGCGTGGGAGGGCGGTCGGCTGCAGGCATCGGGTGTCAGGACCCGGCATCGGCGGCGATCGCTGCGCCCACAGTACCACCGTGCCCCGAGGGCGGCGGCCGCATCCACCGGGCCCGGCCCGAACGGTGTCGTCGCAGGTCAGGCGCCGCCGACGACCTCGACGGCGGCCCCCTCGGCGGGGATGCCGGGGGTCAGCACGCGCCATCCGGCGGGGCCGAAGCCCCGGACCCGCTCGAGCCGCTCGCGCCGGGCCAGGACGAGCACCGACGGCCCGGCGCCGGAGATCGCGGCGGCGTGGCCGTCGGCGCGCAGGGCGTCGACGAGTGCCATCGACGCGGCGTAGGACGGCCGCCTCGCCTCCTGGTGCAGCCAGTCGCGGGTGGCCTCCACGAGGAGGTCCGGCGCGTCGCGCAGGGCGTGGACGAGGAGGGCGGCGCGCGCGGAGTTGGCGGCGGCGTCGGCCAGGCGCACCTGCTGCGGCAGCACCGAGCGGGCGCGGGCGGTCGAGAGCTGGGTGTCCGGGGCGAAGAGCACCGGGGCGACGTCGGGGTGCACGGGCAGGCGCACCGTCGTCGTCCCCTCCGGCTCGGTGAACGACAGCGTCGCCCCGCCGTAGACGCTGGCGGAGGCGTTGTCGGGGTGGCCCTCGAGGCGGGCGGCCAGCGAGTTGGCCGCCGCCAGGTCGACCGCTCCCCCGTCGCCGCGCGAGACCGAGGCCAGGGCGAGCGCGGCGACGATCCCGGTGACGATGGCCGTCGCGGACGAGCCCATCCCGCGGCCGTGCGGGACGGCGTTGACGCACTCCAGCCGCAGGCCGGCCGGCGCCTCGACGCCCGCCTCGGCCCACGCCGTGCGCATCGCGCGGTGGACGAGGTGGGTCTCGTCGAGCGGGACGGCGCCCGAGCCCTCCCCCTCGACGACGACGACGAGGCCGGGCGCGTCCGTCACGGTCGCGCGGCAGCGGTCCCAGACGCCGAGGGCGCAGCCCACGGAGTCGAAGCCGGGGCCGAGGTTGGCGCTGCTCGCCGGGACGCGGACGTCGACGGCCGCACCGGGTCGCAGCGCGCTCACGTCACCCCTCGAGGCCGAGCGCGGCCGCGACCGAGTAGGCGTCGACGGGCACGCGGACCGGCTCGACGTCGCCGCCGTCGGCCGAGCGCAGGGCCCACTGGGGGTCCTTGAGGCCGTGCCCGGTGACGGTGCACACGACGGTGGCGTCGGCCGGGACGCGGCCCGCGCGGTGCATCTTGAGCAGGCCGGCGATGCTCGCCGCCGAGCCCGGCTCGACGAACACGCCCTCGGTGGAGGACAGCACGCGGTGCGCCTCGAGGATCTCGTCGTCGGTCACCGAGTCGATGAGCCCGCCGGACTCGTCGCGCGCGGCCTCGGCCTGGCGCCACGACGCGGGGTTGCCGATGCGGATCGCGGTGGCGACGGTCTCGGGGTGGTCGACCGGGTGGCCGAGGACGATCGGCGCCGCGCCGGCGGCCTGGAAGCCCCACATCTGCGGGCGGCGGGTGGCGACCGGCGGGAGGACCACGCCGCCGACTCCCGGTGTCTCCGAGGCGTACTCGGTGTAGCCACGCCAGTACGCCGTGATGTTGCCGGCGTTGCCGACCGGCAGCACGTGGATGTCCGGGGCGTCACCCAGCGCGTCGACGACCTCGAAGGCGGCCGTCTTCTGGCCCTCGATGCGCGCCGGGTTGACCGAGTTGACGAGCTCGACGGGGTAGGACTCGGCGAGCTTGCGGGCGACGGTGAGGCAGTCGTCGAAGTTGCCCTCGACCTGGATCAGGGTGGCGCCGTGGGCGATCGCCTGCGACAGCTTGCCCATCGCGATCTTTCCGTCGGGCACGAGGACGGCGCACGTCATCCCCGCCTTGACGGCGTAGGCGGCGGCGCTGGCGCTCGTGTTGCCGGTGCTCGCGCAGATGACCGCCTTCGCACCGTTGAGCTTGGCCGCCGAGATCGCCGCCGTCATCCCGCGGTCCTTGAAGGACGCGGTCGGGTTGAGGCCCTCGTACTTGACGAGCACGTTCGCGCCGGTCAGCTCGGACAGGCTCTCGCAGGGGATGAGCGGGGTCCCGCCCTCGAGGAGGGTGACGACCGGGGCGGCGGCCAGGCTCGGCAGCCGCTCGGCGTACTCGCGGATGACGCCGCGCCACTGGTGGGCCACGTCAGGCTCCTTCCACACGCATGACGGACGCGACGTCGTCGACCGCCTCGAGGGCGGCGAGGGCGTCGACGGTGGCGGACAGCGCGGCGTCGCTCGCGCGGTGGGTGACGACGATGAGCCGGGCGCGGCCGGCCTCGTCGGGGACGACCTGCTGGCGGACGGTCTCGATCGAGACGCCCTGCTCGGCGAAGACGGCGGCGACCTGGGCGAGCACGCCCGGGCGGTCGGCCACGTCGAGGCTGATGTGGTACCTCGTGACGGCGCGCCCGAGGTCGACGACCGGCAGGTCGGCGTAGGCCGACTCCCCCGGTCCGCGGCCGCCGGCGACCCGCTGGCGCGCGACGGCGACGACGTCGCCGAGGACGGCCGAGGCGGTGGGGTCGCCCCCGGCGCCGCGGCCGTAGAACATCAGCTCGCCGGCGGCCTCCGCCTCGACGAACACGGCGTTGAAGGCGTCGCGGACGCTGGCCAGCGGGTGCGAGCGCGGGACCATCGCGGGGTGCACGCGCACGCTCACGGCGTCGTGGCCGTCGGCCTGCACCCGCTCGCAGATGGCGAGCAGCTTGACGACGCAGTCGTTCTCGCGCGCGGCCCGGATGTCGGCGGCCGTGACCTCGGTGATGCCCTCGCGGTGCACGTCGGCCGACGACACGCGCGTGTGGAAGGCGAGGCTGGCGAGGATCGCGGCCTTCGCGGCGGCGTCGAAGCCCTCGACGTCGGCGGTCGGGTCGGCCTCGGCGTACCCGAGCGCCTGCGCCTCGGCGACGGTCTCGGCGAAGCCGGCCCCCGAGACGTCCATCTTGTCGAGGACGAAGTTCGTCGTGCCGTTGACGATGCCCATGACCTTGCGCACGTGGTCGCCGGCGAGGGACTCGCGCACCGGTCGCAGGATCGGGATGGCCCCGGCGACGGCGGCCTCGTAGTACAGGTCGACCCCGGCCCGGGCCGCGGCCTCGAACAGGGTCGGACCGTCCTCGGCGACGAGCGCCTTGTTCGCGGAGACGACGGCGGCGCCGTGCTCCATCGCGCGCAGGATGAGCCCGCGCGCCGGGTCGATGCCGCCGACGACCTCGATGACGACGTCGGCCCGGGTCACGAGCTCCTCGGCGTCGGCGGTGAAGAGCGCGGGGTCGACCGGGACGTCGGGGCGCGGGCGCTGCGGGCGGCGCACGGCGATGCCGACGAGCTCGAGCGGGGCGCCGACACGGGCGGCGAGGTCGTCGGCCTGCTCGACGAGCATCCGGGCCACGGACGAGCCCACGACGCCGCACCCGAGCAGGGCGACGCGCAGGGGTGCGCCGGGTTCGTGGGCCATGGCGGGATCGGTCTCCTCGGTCGTCGGGCTCAGTCGTCCGCCACGTCGAGCGCGAGCAGGTCCTCGATCGTCTCACGACGCACGAGGACCCTGCTCTCGCCTCCGCGGACGGCGACGACGGGGGGTCGGGGGGTGTGGTTGTACTGGCTGGAGAGGCTGCGGCAGTAGGCGCCGGTGCCGGGGACGGCGACGAGGTCGCCGGGCCGGACGTCGGCCGGCAGGTACTCGTCGAGGACGACGATGTCGCCGCTCTCGCAGTGCCGCCCGACGACGCGCGCAAGCACCGGGTCGGCGCTCGAGGAGCGGTTGGCGAGGGTGCACGAGTAGTCGGCCTCGTAGAGCGCCGGGCGGGCGTTGTCGCTCATCCCGCCGTCGATCGCGACGTACGTGCGCGAGTGCCCGGCGCCGAGGTCGACCGTCTTGACGGTGCCGACCTCGTAGAGCGTGAACGTCGTCGGCCCGACGATGGCCCGCCCCGGCTCGACGGAGACGCGGGGGGCGCGGCCGGCGAACTCGCGCTCGACGATGTCGGCCATGGCGGCGGCGAGGACGTCGGCCGGCAGGGGGTCGTGCTGCGAGGTGTAGGCGATGCCGTACCCGCCGCCGAGGTCGACCTCGGGCATCGTCACGCCGTGCTCGGCCTCGACCTGCCGGTGCAGCCCGGCGAGGCGGTGGACGGCGGCCTCGAAGCCGCCGGTGTCGAAGATCTGGCTGCCGATGTGGCTGTGCAGGCCGCGCAGGTCGACGGCATCGGGGTGCGCGAGGAGGCGCGCCACGGCCTCGAGGGCCCGGCCGCCGGCGAGGCTGAAGCCGAACTTCTGGTCCTCGTGGCCGGTCGCGATGAACTCGTGCGTGTGCGCCTCGACGCCGACGGTGACCCGCACCATGACCGGCGCCCGCACCCCGAGCTCGGTCGCGAGGGCGACGACGCGCTCGATCTCGTCGAAGGAGTCGACGACGACGCGACCCACGCCGTAGGTCAGGGCCTCGCGCAGCTCGTCGACGGTCTTGTTGTTGCCGTGGAAGGCGATCCGCTCCCCCGGGAAGCCGGCCCGCCGCGCCACGGCGAGCTCGCCGCCGGTGCAGACGTCGAGGTGCAGGCCCTCCTGGTCGACCCACCGCGCCACCGCGGTGCAGAGGAACGCCTTGCCCGCGTAGTAGACGTCCGCTCCCCCGGAGGACGCGAACGCCGACGCGAAGCCGTCGCGGAACGCCCGGGCGCGGGCCCGGAAGTCCTCCTCGTCGAGCACGTATGCCGACGTCCCGTGCCGCTCGGCGAGCGTCACGACGTCGATCCCGCCGACGGTGAGACGGCCCTGCTCGTCGCGCCCGACCGACGACGCCCAGAGCTGCGGCAGCAGCTCCATGACGTCGCCCGGGGTCGGCAGGTAGAGCGGGGGCCCGCCGTAGCCCTCGGCGTGGAGGGCACCGGCCTCGTGCGCGCGCACGGCTCAGCCCCTCACATGCGCTCGGGCGCCGAGACGCCGAGCAGGTCGAGACCGTTGGCGAGCACCTGGCGGGTGGCGTCGTTGAGCCACAGGCGGGTCCGGTGGAGGTCGGTGACCTCCTCGTCGGCGTTCATCGGGCGCACGCGGCAGGTGTCGTACCACTTGTGGAAGCGCGCGGCGAGCTCCTCGAGGTAACGCGCGACCCGGTGGGGCTCGAGCAGGTGGGCGGCCTGCGCGACGACGCGCGGGAAGTCGCCGAGGGCGGCCAGCAGCGCCGCCTCGGTGGGGTCGGACAGCAGCGAGGCGTCGAAGCCGTCGGCGCGGTGCACGCCGTCCTCGGCCGCGAGGCGGGCGACGTTGGCCGTCCGGGCGTGGGCGTACTGCACGTAGAAGACCGGGTTGTCGTTCGTCTGCTTGCGCAGCTCCTCGCCGTCGAGCGAGAGCGGGCTGTCGGAGGGGTAGCGCGACAACGAGTAGCGCACGGCGTCGGAGCCGATCCACTCGATGAGCTCGTCCATGTAGATGGCGTTGCCCAGCCGCTTGCCCATCCGCTGCCCCGCGATGGCGACGAGCTGGCCGATCTTGACCTCGATGTTGTGCTCGGGGTCGTCGCCGGCGCAGGCCGCGATGGCCTTGAGCCGGTTGATGTAGCCGTGGTGGTCGGCGCCGAGGAGGTACACCTTCTCGTCGAAGCCGCGGTCCTTCTTGCTCAGGTAGTAGGCGGCGTCGGCGGCGAAGTAGGTGGGCTCCCCGTTGGCCCGGATGAGCACGCGGTCCTTGTCGTCGGTGAAGTCGGTGGTGCGCAGCCACACCGCGCCCTCCTCGTCGAAGACGTGGCCCTGCGTCCGCAGCCGCTCCACGGCCTGCTCGACCGCGCCGCCCTCGTGGAGCGTGCGCTCGGAGAACCACACGTCGAAGCGGACCCCGAACCGGTCGAGGGTCCGGCGGATCGCCTCGAGCTGCGTCACGTACCCGAGGTCGCGCGCCACGGCCAGGGCCTCCTCGCGCGGGAGCTCGAGCAGGTCCGGGCGCTGCGCGAGGACCTCGCGGGCCCGGTCGGCGACGTACTCGCCGGGGTAGCCGTCCTCCGGGGGCTCCTGGCCGGCGGCCCGGGCCAGCACCGAGGCCCCGAACTTGTCCATCTGGGCGCCCGCGTCGTTGATGTAGTACTCGGCCGTCACCGTCGCACCGGTGGCGTCCAGCAGCCGGCGCATCGCGTCGCCGAGGGCCGCCCAGCGGGTGTGCCCGATGTGGAGCGGACCGGTGGGGTTCGCCGAGATGAACTCGAGGTTGACGACCCGCCCGGCCTCCGCCTCGCTGTGCCCGAAGGCCGTTCCCGCCTCGACGATGCTGCGCGCGAGCTCGCCGGCGGAGGCGGCGTCGAGGGTGATGTTGAGGAAGCCCGGGCCGGCGACGTCGACGGCCGCGACCCCCTCGAGGGCCCGCAGGCGCTCCGCGAGCGACGTCGCGAGCTCGCGCGGGTTCATCCCCGCCGGCTTGGCCAGCTGGAGGGCGATGTTCGTCGACCAGTCCCCGTGCTCGCGGTTCCTCGGACGCTCCACCCGGACCTCGTCGGGGACGGTGACGGAGAGGTCACCGGAGTCGACGGCGGACACGAGGGCACCGCGGATGGCGGCGGCGAGCTGTTCGGGGGTCACCCGCGCCAGTCTACGGACGGTGGTGAGGGCGCCGTCCGGCCGCCGCGAGCCGTGAGACGACCCCCACGAGCTCGTCGGGGTCGAAGGGCTTGCCGACGAAGGCGTCGAAGCCGGCGCCGCTCACCTCGGGGCTGTCCAGGTCGGTGGCGGTCGCCGTCACGAGGACGACGGGCACCTCGTCGAGCCGGTGGTGGGAGCGGATGGCCGCGATGGCCCACCAGCCGTCGTACGGCGCCATCTGCGAGTCCAGGACGATGACGGCGGGCTGCTCGCGGTCGGCGTCGATGAGCCGGGTCATCGCCTCGTGTCCGTCGGCCGCCTCCTCGACCCGGAAACCGCCCAGCTCCAGGTTGATCCGGAGCAGGCGGCGGATCGCCTCGGTGTCGTCGCACACGAGGACGAGAGGCCCGTCCTGCGGGCCCGCCCACCCGGATTGCATGCCCCCAAGCCTAGGCTGCTAACCTCTCCCCGCGTCGCGATTTCGATCATGACGCACGTCATGCCGCCCCCGTAGCTCAGGGGATAGAGCACCGCCCTCCGGAGGCGGGGGCGCAGGTTCGAATCCTGCCGGGGGCACCGACGAGAAGGGCCCGGCACCACCGCGCGCAGCGCGAGGGAGCCGGGCCCTTCCGCGTCGGGCATACTCTGGGGTGGGGACCGGTCCTCGGTCGAGGACACCCGGGTGAACCAGTGGCCCGGACACGGCACCGCCGCGTGCCCGCCGACGGCGGGCACAGCAGGTCCCCCGCGACACCGGCTGGCGTCCCCGGCCCGCGCCCGACCCGGCGCCCGCCGACGCCACGACCCAGGAGAAGGAACGCTTGGCACAGCGAGCACCCCGGCGCCGCGGTGGCGGCCCCCGTGACCGTCGCCCGACCCGCACGACCCACGAGGAGGGCCTCCTCCCCGTCCTGGCGCGCACCGTCCGGCAGGTCGAGGCCGCGGCCGGCCGCGGCCAGGTCCGGCCCAGCCAGCGCACGACCTTCCAGGTCCTCGCGCTGCTCGTGCGCGAGGAGCGCGCCCGCCTCAAGAGCGACCCCTCCGTCACGGAGTCCGAGCGCACCGCGACGATGACCCGCCTGGACGGCGTCGCGACCATTCTCGCGAAGACCGCCGCGCGCGACACGAGCCTGCTGCAGCTGCTCGCCGACGACGCCGTCGTGCCGCCCGAGGCGCGCGACCTCAAGAACGACATGCTGCGCTCGGCCGGCCGCGAGCCGGAGCCCGAGCCCGAGCCGGCGGCCCCCGCCCCGGACGACGCCGCCGCCCCGCGCCGGGTCGTCCCGACGGCGGTGATGGCCCGCCAGCTGGCCAACCCCTTCCTCGCGCCGGACCTCTCGGCCGTGCAGGCCGTCCGGCCGCGCACCAACCGGCTGGCCACCTGGGAGCTCCTGACGCCGCTGTTCCGCGCCTTCGAGCAGGGCGGCGACGCGACCTGCATGCCGCTGCCGGAGCCCGACGGCGTCGTCCACGGCATCGAGGGCCTGGAGCTCATGCACCACCAGGCGCAGCTCGTCGCGGCCGCGGCCGCCGGCCACCGCACCTTCCTCCTCGCCGACGAGCCGGGCCTGGGCAAGACCGCGCAGTCGCTCCTCGCCGCCGACGCCGCCGACGCCTTCCCGCTGCTCGTCGTCGTCCCCAACGTCGTCAAGGCCAACTGGGCCCGCGAGGCCGCCCTCTGGACCCCCCGGCGCACCGCGACCGTCGTCCACGGCGACGGCGACACCGTCGACGGCTACGCCGACATCGTCATCGTCAACTACGACATCCTCGACCGGCACGTCGGCTGGCTCGGCACCCACGGCTTCCGCGGGATGGTCCTCGACGAGGCGCACTTCATCAAGAACAAGACCTCGCAGCGCTCCCGCCACGTGCTGGCCCTCGCGCAGAAGGTCCGCGAGCGCACCGCCTCGCCGCTGCTCATGGCCCTGACCGGCACCCCGCTCATCAACGACATCGAGGACTTCCGGGCGGTCTGGCAGTTCCTCGGCTGGATCGACGACAGCCGACCGCGCCCCGCCCTCATGGCGGCGCTCGAGGAGAACGGCCTCACCCCGGCCGACCGCGGGTTCTCGGCCGCCGCGCGGCGCAGCGTCATCGACCTCGGCATCGTGCGGCGTCGCAAGGTCGACGTCGCGGCCGACATCCCGGCCCGCCGGGTGGCGGACCTGCCCGTCGAGCTCGACGACGAGGCGAGCCGCTCGGTCCGTGCCGCGGAGCAGCACCTCGCCAAGCGCCTGCTCGCCCGCTACGACGCCGCCGCCGCGGCCCGCAGCACCCCCGTCGAGGGCGTCGACCACGAGCTCGTGCGGCGTGTCGCCGCGGCCCTGCGCCGCGACACCGGCGGCGAGAGCTCGGGCGACAACGTCTTCTCGGTCCTGCGGCGGATCGGCCAGGCCAAGGCCGGCCTCGCGGCCGACTACGCGGCCCAGCTCGCGCGCAACGTCGGCAAGGTCGTCTTCTTCGCCAAGCACGTCGACGTCATGGACACCGCCGAGGCGACGTTCGCCAGGCGCGGCATCGGGTACTCCTCGGTCCGTGGCGACCAGACCCCCGCCGTCCGCGCGGCGAGCATCAAGGCCTTCCTCGAGGACCCCGAGGTGTCGGTCATCGTCTGCTCGCTCACCGCGGCCGGCGTCGGCCTCAACCTGCAGGTGGCCTCCAACGTCGTCCTCGCCGAGCTGTCCTGGACCTCGGCCGAGCAGACCCAGGCGATCGACCGTGTCCACCGGATCGGCCAGACCGAGCCGGTCACGGCGTGGCGCGTCATCGCCACCGGCACCCTCGACCCGCGCCTCGCGGAGCTCGTCGACGAGAAGGCCGGGCTCGCGGCCCGGGCGCTCGACGGCTCCGACGAGGAGGTCGGGGACTCCACCGACGTCCAGCTCGAGGCGCTCGTCACGCTCCTCGAGGACGCCCTCGCCGCGCGCTGACGCGGGGGCCTCGCCGTGAGCGTCGCGCTGGAGGCCGGTCTCTGGGGGTTGCTCGCCGGCGGCGCGCTCGTCGTCGGCGCCCTGCTCGCCTGGTGTGTCCGGGTGCCCCGGCAGGTCGTCGCCGTCGTCATGGCGTTCGGTGCGGGCGTGCTCGTGTCGGCCCTGTCCTTCGACCTCCTCGACGAGGCCGAGCGCACGGGCGGCCTGCTCCCGACCGTCTCGGGCTTCCTCGGCGGCGCCCTCGTCTACTTCCTCGCCAACCTCGCCCTGTCGCGGGCGGGCGCCCGGCACCGCAAGCGGTCGGGCGGCCTCCAGCCCTCCGAGGGCGAGCAGGCGGGCAGCGGGGCGGCCATCGCCGTCGGGGCGCTGCTCGACGGCGTGCCCGAGTCCGTGGTCCTCGGCCTCAGCCTGCTCGGCGGCCAGGGCGTCGGGGTGCCGGTGCTGGCGGCCATCGTCATCTCGAACCTCCCCGAGGGCCTCTCGAGCGCGGCGGGGATGAAGGCCGCCGGGCGCAGCGCCCGCTACGTCTTCGGCGTGTGGGTCGGCATCGCGCTGGCGAGCGGCCTCGCCGGGCTGCTCGGGGTCGTGCTGCTCGAGGGCGCCTCCCCCGAGACGGTGGCCGCGATCACCGCGGTCGCGGCGGGCGCCATCCTCGCGATGGTCGCCGACACGATGATCCCGGAGGCCTTCGAGCGCACCCACCTCCTGACGGGCCTGGTGACGACGCTCGGCTTCGCCACCGCCTTCACCATCGGACGGCTCTGACCCACCGGCCGAGCCGCCCGACGGTGACGCTGCTCAGCGCTGGGAGGCGTCCGAGACCTCGCCGACGAGCTCCTCGATGACGTCCTCGAGGAAGACGACCCCGACGACGAGCCCGTCGTCGGCGACGACGCGCGCGAGGTGGGAGCCGCTGTCCTGCATCGTCTGCAGGACCGACTCGACCTCGTCGCCGCGCCGCACGGTCGCCATCCGCCGCACGCGCTTGGCCGGGACCGGCTCGACCCGCTCGGCGTCGTCGGCGTAGAGGACGTCCTTGAGGTGCAGGTAGCCCGCGACCTCACCCTCGCGGTCGAGCACCGGGTAGCGCGAGAAGCCGTGGCGGGCGACGAGCCGCTCGATGTCGACGGGCGTCGCGCCGGTGGTGACGGTGACGAGCTGCTCGACGGGGACGCCGACGTCGGAGGCGTTCTTGTCGCTGAACTCCAGTGCGGCACCGAGGCGCTCGTAGTCCTGCGCCCCCACGAGACCCTCCTCGCGGGACTCGTCGAGGATGTGCGCGACCTCCTCGGCGGTGAACGCGGAGGCGAGCTCGTCCTTCGGCTCGACGCCGAAGAGCCGGATGACGGCCTTCGAGAGCCGGTCCATGCCGTGGATGACGGGAGCGACCACCTTGGAGACCCAGACGAGCGGCGGCACGAGGACGATGGCGGCCCGCTCGGGCTTCGCGATCGAGATGTTCTTGGGGATCATCTCGCCGTAGACGACGTGCAGGAAGACGACGACCGCGAGCGCGAGGAGCAGGGCGACGACGTCGGCGACGACCGTCGACAGGCCCAGTCCCTCGGCGAGCGGCACGAGCGCGTGGTGCAGCGCGGCCTCGGAGACGGCACCGAGGAGCACGGAGCAGACGGTGATGCCGAGCTGGCACGTGGCGAGCAGGATCCCGGTGCGCTGCAACGCGTCCATCGCCACCCGGGCGCCCTTGCTGCCCGCCTCGGCGAGCGGCTCGAGCTGGCTGCGGCGGGCGGACATCGCGGCAAACTCGGCGCCGACGAAGAAGGCGTTGGCGGCGAGCAGGACGACGGTGACGAGGAGCGTGGTCACGCCTGCACCTCCGTCGCGCGCGGCGCGGGCACCGACCGGACCGGCAGCAGCCGGACGCGGTCGACCCGGTGGCCCTCCATGTCGACGACGCGGGCGGTCCAGCCGTCCACGACGACCTCGTCGCCGACCTGCGGGACCCGGCCGAGCGCGGCCATGACGAAGCCACCGACCGTCTCGTAGGCGGGCCCCTCGGGCACCTCGACGCCGACGCGCGAGCGCACCTCGTCGGGGCGCCACAGGCCGGGGACGGTCCAGGAGCCGTCCGGCAGACGGCGACCCGTGGTCTGGCCGCGGTCGTGCTCGTCGCTGACCTCGCCGACGATCTCCTCGACGAGGTCCTCGAGCGTCACGACGCCGGACGTGCCCCCGTACTCGTCGACGACGACGGCGAGCTGCATCCCGCCGCCGCGCAGGCGCACGAGCAGCGGGTCCAGGCGCAGCGTCTCGGGGACGAACACCGCGGGGGCCATGAGCGCGGACACGGGCACGTCGGCCCGGCGCTCGAACGGCACGGCGATGGCCTTCTTGACGTGGACGATGCCGTCGACGTCGTCCCAGTCGGCCCCGACGACCGGGAAGCGGGAGTGGCCGGTGTGGCGGGCCAGCGCGACGAGGTCGGCGGCGGACGCGGTGCGGTCGATGGACGTGGCCCGCGAGCGCGGGGTCATGACGTCGGCGGCGCTCTGGTCGGCGAACCCGAGGGAGGCCGTGACGAGGCGTGCCGTGCCGAGGTCGAGGGTGCCGGCCTCGGCGGAGCTGCGGACGAGGGAGGCGAGCTCGGCGGGGCTGCGGGCGGCCGAGAGCTCCTCCTGCGGCTCGATGCCGAGCGCGCGCAGGGTGCGGTTGGCGACGCCGTTGAGGACGGCGATGAGCGGCTTGGCCGCGAGGCCGAACCAGCGCACGGGGCCCGCCGAGACCTTGGCGGTCGCCAGCGGCAGCGACACGGCGAGCGTCTTGGGGACCATCTCGCCGACGATCATCGAGAAGCCGGTGGCGAGCACCATCGCGAGGACGGCCCCGACGGAGGTGGCGACGCCCTCCGCGAGCCCGGTCGACTCCAGCGGGCCCTGGAGCAGGACGCCGACGGAGGGGCTCGCGATGAAGCCGAGGACGAGGGTGGTCAGCGTGATGCCGACCTGGCACGCGGACAGCTGCGTCGAGAGTGTGCGGTGGGAGGTGAGGACGGAGCGGGCGCCGGGCTCACCCGCGTCGACGGCGCGCTGGACGGCCGGACGGTCGAGGGCCACGAGCGAGAACTCCGCCGCGACGAACAGGGCGGTGCCGACCGTGAGGACGACACCGAGGAGCAGGAGCAGCCAGGGGGTCATCGGGAACGAGGACTAGGGGGGTGCATGCCTCCACAGCGTACGGGCCACACGGCGGGTTCCGTCCGGCGCTCATCCCGCGGGCGGAGCACCGGGTCCACCGAGGGGTTGACCCTCCCCCTGCGGCAGGCTGGAAGGATCGTCGGCATGAGCACGCGGAGGACACCTTGACCACCACGACCACCGGCCGGGCCACGGGGAGCGACGCCGGACGCATCGAGATCACCGGGCTGACGAAGACCTTCGGTCAGTTCGTCGCCGTCGACGACCTGACCTTCGGGGTCGAGCCGGGGCGGATCACGGGCTTCCTCGGCCCCAACGGCGCCGGCAAGACCACCACCCTGCGGATGCTCCTCGGCCTCGTGCGGCCGACGGGCGGGCGCGCCACCATCGGCGGCCTGTCCTACGCGGAGCTGCCGCGCCCGCTCGAGAGCGTCGGCGCGGCCCTCGAGGCGACCAACTTCCACCCCGGGCGCAGCGGCCGCGACCACCTGCGCGTCCTCGCCGCCGCGGGCGGCATCCCCGACTCGCGGGTCGACGAGCTCCTCGAGCTGACCGGCATCCCGGCGGCGGCCCGCAAGCGCGCGGGCGGCTACAGCATGGGGATGCGCCAGCGCCTCGGCCTCGCCGCCGCGCTCGTCGGCGACCCGCAGGTCCTCGTCCTCGACGAGCCGGCCAACGGCCTGGACCCCGAGGGCATCCGGTGGCTGCGCGGCTTCCTGCGCCACCTCGCCGCCGAGGGCAAGACCATCCTCGTGTCGAGCCACCTCCTCCAGGAGGTCGCGCAGACCGTCGACGACGTCGTCATCATCGCCAACGGACGCCTCGTGCAGGCCGGCCCGATGGAGGAGCTCGAGGGCACCCCCGGAGCGCGCGTCGAGACCTCCGACCCGGCCGCGCTCGCCGGGGCGCTGCGCGTCGCCGACGTCACGAGCACCGTGCAGGACGACGGCTCGCTGCTCGCCGACACCGCGGACCTGCGCCTCGTCGGCGACGTCGCCCTGCGCGCCGGTCTGCCCGTCTACGGCCTGCGCCCCCAGCGCGCGGACCTCGAGACCCTGTACTTCAGCCTCACCGAGGGCACCAACCGCAACCTCGGCGCCGCCGCGACCTCCGTCGGCGCCGCCCCCACCGAAGGAGATGCCGTGTCCGGCCGGGAAGGGGCGGACCTGTGATCCCCGCCGTCCGCAGCGAGCTGCGCAAGTTCTTCACGACCCGCCTGTGGTGGGGCATGGGCATCGCGATGCTCGTGTCGGCCGCCGCCTTCGCCGTCATCTTCGGGTTCGTCTACACGATCGCGCCCGACCCCGAGGCCGTCGCGGCGGGGCAGCCCACGGGCGACCCGACGCAGATCGCGAACAGCGTCTACACGGGTGGCCTGACGATGGGCCTGACCCTCATGCTCGTCATCGGCATCTTCCAGATCGGCGCCGAGTACCGGCACAAGACGATCACCGGGACCTTCCTCAGCACGCCGGTGCGCACCCGCGCGATGGGGGCCAAGGTCGCCGCCCTGTTCGTCATCGGCGCCCTGTACGGCGTCGTCTCGCTCGTCGGCTCGGTGGTGGCCGGGGCGATCGTCCTCACCTCCCGGGGCGCCGACGCCTTCCCCAGCACCGAGGTCGTCCGGACGCTGGCCCTCAGCCTCCTCGTCCTCGGCCTGTGGGCGCTCATCGGCCTGGGCATCGGCATCCTCATCCCGAACCAGGTCGCCGCGCTGCTCATCTCCGTCGGCGTCGTCTGGGTCGTCGAGCCGCTCGGCACCTTCGCCCTCACCTTCTGGGAGTGGGGCCGAGAGCACGTGGTGATGTTCCTGCCGCAGTCGGCGACCAACGCGATCGTCAGCGGCGTGACGCAGCAGAACCCGAACGCCGCGCAGCCGCTGGAGTGGTGGGGCGGCGCGCTGACCCTCGTCGCCTACGCCGTCCTCCTCGCCGGCTTCGGCGTCGCGCGCACGACGCGGGCCGACATCACGTGAGGCCGCACCCGCCGGAGCGGGTGGCGTGACGCGGTGACCGGTGGGGCGATCCCCACCGGTCACCGCGCGTTCGGGACCGCTCGGCGTGCGGCGACACGGGCACAACACCCACGTAATAGGCTGGGTGGAACACCCGCGACCGACACGTGACCAGCCCAGAAAGAGGCGCATAGCCCGTGGCCGAGCAGTCCCCGTCCAGCGACCCCCTGACCGCCTTCGGACCCAACGAGTGGCTGGTCGACGAGCTGTACGAGCAGTACCGCCGGGACAAGAACAGCGTCGACAAGGCGTGGTGGGGCTTCTTCGCCGACTACCAGCCCGGTGACGCCGCCCGCGGCAACGCCAACGGCGGGTCCGCCCCCGCCGGCAACGGTGCCCCCGCGGCCGCGCCGCGGGAGAAGGCCGCCGCGCCGAAGAGCCCGGCCCCCACGGCCCAGCAGCCGGCCGCGAAGCCCGCCGCGAAGGAGGCACCGGCCACGCCGGCCGCCGCCCCCGCGAAGGCCGAGCCCGCCGACGAGAAGCCGGCCGAGCCGAAGACCGCGCCGATGCCGCGCGAGCCCCAGGCCCCCAAGCAGACCGGCCCCCTCACCGAGTCGGCGCAGCAGCCGATCCGCGGCGCGAGCGCCCGGGTCGTCACGAACATGGAGGCCTCGCTCGAGGTCCCGACGGCCACGTCGGTGCGCGCCGTGCCGGCCAAGCTGCTCGTCGACAACCGCATCGTCATCAACAACCACCTCGCCCGCAGCCGCGGCGGCAAGGTGAGCTTCACCCACCTCATCGGCTACGCGCTCGTCAAGGCGCTCGGGGTCATGCCCGAGATGAACAACGGCTTCGGCCACGACGAGAAGGGCAAGCCGGTCCTCATCACGCCGGCCCACGTCAACCTCGGCCTCGCGATCGACATCGCCAAGCCCGACGGCACCCGCCAGCTCCTCGTGCCGTCGATCAAGGCCGCCGAGACGATGGACTTCGCGCACTTCTGGACCGCCTACGAGGACGTCGTCAAGAAGGCCCGCGGCGGCAAGCTCACGGTCGAGGACTTCCAGGGCACCTCGATCTCGCTGACCAACCCCGGCACCATCGGCACGGTGCACTCGGTGCCGCGCCTCATGCAGGGCCAGGGCACGATCATCGGCGTCGGCGCGATGGACTACCCCGCCGAGTGGCAGGGCGCGAGCGCCGAGACGCTCAACCGCAACGCCGTGAGCAAGATCCTCACCCTCACGAGCACCTACGACCACCGCATCATCCAGGGCGCGCAGTCCGGTGACTTCCTGCGCATCGTCAACGCGCTGCTCCTCGGCGAGCAGGGCTTCTACGACGAGATCTTCGAGAGCCTGCGCATCCCCTACGAGCCGGTCCGCTGGGTGCGCGACGTCTCCGCCGCCCACGACGACGACATCAACAAGGTCGCCCGCGTCCAGGAGCTCATCCACGCCTACCGCGTGCGCGGCCACCTCATGGCCGACACCGACCCGCTGGAGTACAAGCAGCGTCGCCACCCCGACCTCGACATCACCAACCACGGCCTGACGCTGTGGGACCTCGAGCGCGACTTCGCGACCGGTGGCTTCGGCGGCCAGCCGTTCCTCAAGCTGCGCAAGATCCTCGGCGTCCTGCGCGACTCCTACTGCCGCACCATCGGCGTCGAGTACATGCACATCCAGGACCCGGAGCAGCGCCGCTGGATCCAGGACAAGGTCGAGGTCGGCTACGCGAAGACCACCCGCGAGGAGCAGCTGCGCATCCTGCGTCGCCTCAACGCGGCGGAGGCCTTCGAGACCTTCCTCCAGACGAAGTTCGTCGGGCAGAAGCGCTTCTCGCTCGAGGGCGGCGAGTCCGTCATCGCCCTGCTCGACCGCGTCCTGTCGATGGCCGCCGAGGACGAGCTCGACGAGGTCTGCATCGGGATGCCGCACCGCGGGCGCCTCAACGTGCTGGCCAACATCGCCGGCAAGTCCTACGGGCAGATCTTCCGCGAGTTCGAGGGCAAGCAGGACCCGCGCTCGGTCCAGGGCTCCGGCGACGTCAAGTACCACCTCGGCACCGAGGGCGAGTTCACCGCCGAGTCCGGCGCGACGACGAAGGTCTACCTCGCGGCCAACCCGAGCCACCTCGAGGCCGTCAACCCCGTCCTCGAGGGCATCGTCCGGGCCAAGCAGGACCGCCTCGACCTCGCCGGCGAGGACTTCACCGTCCTGCCCGTCCTCATGCACGGCGACGCGGCCTTCGCCGGCCAGGGCGTCGTCGCCGAGACGCTCAACCTCAGCCAGCTGCGCGGCTACCGCACCGGCGGCACCGTGCACGTCGTCATCAACAACCAGGTCGGCTTCACGACCTCGCCGAGCAGCTCGCGCTCCTCGACGTACTCGACCGACGTCGCGCGGATGATCCAGGCCCCGATCTTCCACGTCAACGGCGACGACCCGGAGGCGTGCGTGCGCGTCGCCGAGCTCGCCTACGAGTTCCGCAAGGAGTTCCACAAGGACGTCGTCGTCGACATGGTGTGCTACCGCCGCCGTGGCCACAACGAGGGCGACGACCCCTCGATGACGCAGCCGCTCATGTACAACCTCATCGAGGCCAAGCGCAGCGTCCGCAAGCTCTACACCGAGGCGCTCATCGGCCGCGGCGACATCACCGTCGAGGACGCCGAGGCCGCGCTGCGCGACTACCAGCAGCAGCTGGAGCGGGTCTTCGTCGAGACCAAGGCGGCGCTGAAGTCCGCCGAGAAGGACGCCCGCGACGGCCGCAAGGCGGACGCCGGCTCGGGCCTGGAGCCCCCGGCGGCCCAGGCGCCGTTCGCGGACCGGACGACCCACTCGGCGACCGAGACCGCGATCAGCACCGAGCTGCTGCACCGCATCGGCGACTCCTTCGCCACGCCGCCGGACGGCTTCACCGTGCACCCGAAGCTGCGCCAGATGCTCGACAAGCGCACCCAGAGCACCCGCGACGGCGGGGTCGACTGGGGCACCGCCGAGCTGCTGGCCTTCGGCTCGCTCCTCATCGAGGGCACGCCGGTCCGGCTCGCCGGGCAGGACAGCCGCCGCGGGACCTTCGTCAGCCGGCACGCCGTGCTCATCGACAAGGAGAACGCGTCCGAGTGGACGCCGCTGCTCTACCTCGGCCAGGGCCAGGCGAAGTTCTGGGTCTACGACAGCCTCCTGTCGGAGTTCGCGGCGATGGGCTTCGAGTACGGCTACTCCGTCGAGCGGCCCGACGCGCTCGTCCTCTGGGAGGCGCAGTTCGGCGACTTCTTCAACGGCGCGCAGACGATCGTCGACGAGTTCATCAGCAGCTCGGAGCAGAAGTGGGGCCAGCGCTCCTCGGTCGTCCTCCTCCTCCCCCACGGCTACGAGGGCCAGGGCCCGGACCACTCCTCCGGCCGCATCGAGCGCTTCCTCACGATGTGCGCCGAGGGCAACATGACGGTCAGCTACCCCTCGACCCCCGCGTCGTACTTCCACCTGCTGCGCCGCCAGGCGTACGCCCGCCCGCGCAAGCCCCTCATCGTCTTCACCCCGAAGTCGATGCTCCGGCTCAAGGCGGCGGCCAGCGCGGCCGAGGACTTCACGACCGGCGGCTTCCGCCCGATCCTCCCCGACCGTCCGGGCGCGACCGAGGGCTCGGTCACCCGCGTCCTCCTCGCGGCGGGCAAGGTCGTCTACGACCTCGAGGCCGAGCGCACCAAGCGCGGCGACACCTCGACCGCGATCCTGCGGATGGAGCAGTACTACCCGCTCCCCGGCGCCGAGCTGACCCAGGCCCTCGCGCAGTATCCGGACGCCGAGGTCGTCGTCGTCCAGGACGAGCCGCAGAACATGGGCGCGTGGCCCTTCCTCGCGCTCAACCTGCCCGAGGAGCTCGCCGCCCACGGCGAGCACCGCCCGCTGCGGGTCGTGTCCCGCCCGCGGTCGGCGTCCCCGGCGGCGGGCTCGACGAAGCAGCACCAGGCGGAGCAGGCCGACCTCGTCGCCCGCGCCTTCGACCGGTGACGCGGCGCCGCCGGTAGGGTCGAGGACGTGTACTTCACCGACCGCGGCATCGAGGAGCTCCAGGCGCGGCGGGGGGACGAGGAGGTCACCCTCGACTGGCTGGCGGAGCAGCTGAGGACGTTCGTCGACCTCAACCCCGACTTCGAGGTGCCCGTGGAGAGGCTGGCCACCTGGCTGGCCCGACTGGACGACGAGGACGAGTGAGCGAGCACATGCCGGACGAGCAGGGCGGCCCCGGGGGCCAGGCCCCCATCGAGTTCCGCCCGAGCGCGGAGGCGGTGGTCGTCCCCGACGGCCCGCGCGACCTCGCGCTCGTCTTCCTCGGCTCCTCGCTCGTCGCGGGTGTCGGCGACCCCAAGGGCCAGGGCTGGGTGACCCGCGTCGTCGGGCGCACCCAGCACCCGGACCTCACGGTGAGCGCCTACAACCTCGGGGTGCGCGACGACACCTCCGGCGACCTGCTCGAGCGCTGGGCCGGCGAGGTGCCGCGGCGCTGGCGCGGGCGGTCCGAGCGTCGGCTCGTGCTCTCGCTCGGCACCGACGACATCCTGGCCGGCGTCTCGCTCGCGCGGCACCGGCTCAACCTCGCCAACCTCCTCGACGACGCCGCCTCCGCGGGGGTCGGCACGTTCGTCGTCAGCCCGCCGCCGACCGACGACGAGGAGCTGAACTCCCGGCTCGAGGTCCTCGTCGACGCGCAGGCCGACGTCTGCGGCCGACGCGGCGTGCCCTTCGTCGACTGCTACGCCCCGCTGCTCGGGCACGACCAGTGGCGCACCGACCTCGCCGCGTCCGGCGTGCCGCACCACCCCGGGCAGGCCGGCTACGGGCTCATCGCCTGGCTCGTCCTGCACAACGGGTGGACCGAGTGGCTCCAGATCGGCTGAACCGCACCGCGTCACCACGGTGACGACGCGGGTGCTCGGGTCCGGCAGGCGGCGCCTCAGACGGTGAAGACGACCTTGCCGGCGACGCGCCCCTCGACCATCCGGGCGAAGCCGTCGCGGGCGTCGGCGAGGGGCATGACCGAGTCGACGAGCGGCTCGATGCCGGAGTCGACCACGAAGCGGGCGAGACGCTCCAGCTCGTCGCGGGTGCCCATCGTCGAGCCGACGACGCGCAGCTGCTTGAAGAAGATCTTGGTCAGCTCCGCCTTCGAGGGGGCGTCGCCGGAGGTCGCCCCCGAGATGACGACGGTGCCGCCGGGGCGCAGGCTGTTGATGCTGTGCGACCAGGTGGCGGCGCCGACCGTCTCCATGACCGCGTCGACCCGCTCGGGCAGCCGGGCACCGCTCTCGAAGGCCTTGTCGGCCCCGAGCCAGACGGCCTGCTCCCCCTTCTCGGCGTCGCGCGAGGTGACCCACATCCGCAGCCCGGCCGCGGAGCCGAGCTGGACGAGCGCGGTGGCGACGCCGCCCGCGGCGCCCTGGACGAGCACCGTCGCGCCGGGCTGCACCGCGGCGTTGGTGAACAGCATCCGGTAGGCCGTGAGCCACGCGGTCGGCAGGCACGCGGCGTGCTCCCACGAGAGGTCCTCGGGCTTGGCGACGAGGTTGCGCGTGGGGACGGCGACGACCTCGGCGAGGGTGCCGTCGTGGACCTCGGAGAGCAGGCTGCGGCGGGGGTCGAGGGTCTCGTCGCCGCTCCAGCCCGGCGAGGCGACGACGGCGTGGACGAGCACCTCGTCGCCGTCCTCGGTCACGCCGGCGCCGTCGCAGCCGAGGACCATCGGGAGCCGGTCGGCGGGCAGGCCCACGCCGCGCAGCGACCAGACGTCGTGGTGGTTGAGGGCGGCCGTGCGCAGGCGGACCGTCGTCCAGCCCTCCGGTGCCTGCGGGTCGGGGCGCTCCCCCACCTCGAGGCCGCTCAGCGGGTCGTCGGCGGACTGGGACTTCGCGAAGGCGGCGAGCATGGAGCCGACCCTACCGAGGCTGCTCCGCGAACAGGGCGGGCGCCGCCCGGTGGAGTGCGTCACGCCAGTGCGGCAGCGGCTCGAGCCCGTGCTCGGCCCACATGTCGTGCGCGAGGACGCTGTACGGGGGGCGCGGCGCCGGAAGCGGGTAGGCGTCGGTGCCGATCGGCACGACCCGGTCGGGGTCCTGGCCGAGCTCCTCGAGCACGGCCCGCGCGAGCCCGAACCACGAGGTCTGACCGGCGCTGGTGCCGTGCCAGGTCCCGTACGGCGCACCGGCCTCGACGATGCGGGCGATGCCCTCGGCGAGGTCGACCGTCCACGTCGGCTGGCCGACCTGGTCGGCGACGAACCCGAAGGTCTCGCGCTCGCGCGCCAGCCGCGCGACGGTGGCGGGGATGCTGCGCCCGTGCGCGCCGTAGAGCCAGGCGGTCCGCACGACCCAGGCCCGGGGGCACTCGGCCCGCACGGCCCACTCCCCCGCGGCCTTCGTGCGTCCGTAGGCCGACGCCGGGGCGACGGGGGCGTCGGCCGGCCACGGCTGCGTGCCGTCGCCCGCGACGACGTAGTCGGTCGAGAGGTGCACGAGCGAGCCGCCCGCGGACGCCACCGCGCGGGCGAGGTTCGCCGCGCCCACGGCGTTGACCGCGAAGGCCCTCGCCTCGTCGGTCTCCGCGGCGTCGACCGCCGTGTACGCGGCGCAGTTGACGACGACGTCGACGCCCCGGACGGCCGCGGCGCACGAGCCCGGGTCGAGGATGTCGACGTCCGGCAGGTCGGCCCCGGAGACCTCGTGCCCGCGGGCCGTGAGGACCTCGACGAGGTCCGTGCCGAGCATCCCGGCGGCGCCGACGACGAGCCAGCGCGTCATCGGCGACCCAGCACCTGCTGGGTGCGGGCGTACCTCGCCTCGGTGGCCTCCTTCTGCGGGCGCCACCAGGCCTCGTTCGCGCGGTACCAGTCGATGGTCGCGGCGAGCCCGTCGCGGAAGGACGCGTAGTGCGGCGACCACCCGAGCTCCGTGCGCAGCCGGGTCGCGTCGATGGCGTAGCGCAGGTCGTGGCCCGCCCGGTCGGTCACCTGGTCGAAGCCGTCCGGGTCCTCGCCCATGAGCTCGAGGACGAGCCGGACGACCTCGAGGTTGCCGACCTCGCCGTCGGCGCCCACGAGGTAGGTCTCGCCGGCCTCACCCCGGTCGACGACCGCCCACACCGCGTCGTTGTGGTCGTCGACGTGGATCCAGTCGCGGACGTTGAGCCCCGCGCCGTAGAGCTTGGGCCGCACCCCGTCGATGACGTTCGTGATCTGGCGCGGGATGAACTTCTCGACGTGCTGGCGCGGACCGTAGTTGTTCGAGCAGTTCGAGATCGTCGCGCGCAGGCCGAAGGAGCGCACCCACGCACGGACGAGGAGGTCCGAGCCCGCCTTGGTCGCGCTGTACGGGGAGCTGGGGTTGTACGGCGTGCGCTCGGTGAAGCGCTCGGGGTCGTCGAGCTCGAGGTCCCCGTACACCTCGTCGGTCGAGACGTGGTGGTAGCGGACCCCGTGGGCGCGCACCGCCTCGAGGAGCGTGAAGGTCCCGACGACGTTGGTCCGCACGAACGGGCCGGGATCGAGCAGCGAGTTGTCGTTGTGCGACTCGGCCGCGAAGTGCACGACGACGTCGGCCTCCCGCACGAGCCGGTCGACGAGCCCCGCGTCGGCGACGTCCCCCTCGACGAACCGGACCCGGTCGAGCACCCCGTCGAGCGAGGTCGTGGAGCCCGCGTAGGTCAGCGCGTCGAGCACCGTGACGTCGGTGTCGGGCCGCGTCTGCAGCGTGCGGTGCACGAAGTTGCTGCCGATGAAGCCGGCGCCCCCGGTGACGAGTGCCTTCATGCGCGACAGGCTACTTGTCGGTGGTGGAGGGCCGTGGTGGATAGGGTCCCTGCCATGAAGGGCATCGTCCTGGCCGGGGGTTCCGGCACCCGCCTGCACCCCATCACGCTCGGGGTGTCCAAGCAGCTGATGCCCGTCTACGACAAGCCGATGGTCTACTACCCGCTGTCGACGCTCATGATGGCCGGCATCCGCGAGGTGCTCGTCATCACGACCCCCGAGGACGTCGACCAGTTCCGGCGCCTGCTCGGCGACGGGTCGCGCTGGGGCATCTCGCTGGAGTACGCCGTGCAGCCCCGACCGGAGGGCCTCGCGCAGGCGTTCGTCATCGGCGCGGACTTCATCGGCACCGAGCCGGTCGCGCTCGTCCTCGGCGACAACGTCTTCCACGGCACCGGACTGGGCCGCGCGCTGCGCGAGCTCACCGACGTCCGCGGCGGCCACATCTTCGCCTACCACGTGAGCAACCCCGAGGCCTACGGGGTCGTCGAGTTCGGCGACGACGGCACGGTCCTCTCGATCGAGGAGAAGCCCGAGCACCCGCTGAGCAGCTACGCCGTGCCGGGCCTGTACTTCTACGACAACGACGTCGTCGAGATCGCGCGCTCGCTGACCCCGAGCGCGCGCGGCGAGCTCGAGATCACCGCGGTGAACGACGCCTACCTGCGGCGCGGCGACCTCACCGTCACCGTCCTCCCGCGCGGGACGGCGTGGCTCGACACCGGCACCTTCGAGGGCCTGATGGACGCCGGGCAGTACGTCCACGTGGTCGAGGCCCGCCAGGGGCACAAGGTCGGCTGCGTCGAGGAGATCGCCTGGCGCGCGGGCTGGATCACCGACGAGCAGCTCGCGGCGCTCGGCGACGAGCTCGTCCGGTCCGGGTACGGCGGCTACCTCCACGCGTGCCTCGCGCGTGGCAAGGACGCCCGCTGATGGAGGTCACGCCGCTCGGGATCGAGGGAGCGTTCGTCGTCACGCCCCGCCAGCACCGCGACGACCGGGGACTGTTCCTCGAGTCCTTCCGCGGCGACGTCCTCGCCGAGCACCTCGGCCACCGCCCGGACGTCGTGCAGACGAACGTGTCGGTGTCCTCGCGGGGCACGGTGCGCGGCATCCACCTCGCGGACGTGCCACCGGGGCAGGCGAAGTACGTCACGGTCCTCTCCGGAGCGCTCCTCGACGTCGTCGTCGACCTGCGCACGGGCTCACCCACCTTCGGCCGGTGGGAGTCCGTCCGCCTCGACACGGAGGACCGCCGGGCGGTCTACCTCTCCGAGGGGCTGGGGCACGGCTTCTGCGCCCTCGAGGACGACACGACCGCCGTGTACCTGTGCACCGCGGCGTACGACCCGGCGGCCGAGCACCGCGTGAACCCGCTCGACCCGGACCTCGGGATCGACTGGCCGCTCGGCCCGACGCCCCTGCTCTCCCGCGAGGACGCGAGCGCCCCACGCCTGGCGGAGGCGGTGGACTCGGGCCGGCTGCCGACGTGGGACGCCTGCCGGGCGCACGCCGCCGACCTCGCCCGCCGCGCGCGCTGAGCGCGGCGGGCCGGCCGCGGTCGCTCAGCCCCGGCCGCGCTCCCGCGCCGTCCGGGTGGGCGCCAGCCGGCGCACGGCCTCGGCCACCGCGTCGGCGACCCCCGGCTCGAACACCGACGGCACGATCCGGTCGGCGGTCGGCTCGGGGACCATGTCGGCGATGGCGCGGGCCGCGGCCAGCTTCATCGCCTCCGTGATCCGGCTCGCGCCGGCGTCGAGCGCCCCGCGGAAGATGCCGGGGAAGGCGAGGACGTTGTTGATCTGGTTCGGGAAGTCCGAGCGGCCGGTCGCGACGACCGCGGCGTGCCGGTGCGCGACGTCCGGGTGCACCTCGGGCGTGGGGTTCGCGAGGGCGAAGACGATCGCGTCCGGCGCCATCGCCGCGACCTGCTCCTCGGGCACCGTGCCCCCGGAGACTCCGACGTAGCAGTCGGCGCCCTCGAGCGCCGTCCCGAGCGAGCCGGTGAGGCCGCGCGGGTTCGTCGACAGGGCGAGCCGCTGCTTGTGCTCCGAGAGGTCCTGGCGCCCGGCGTGGACGATCCCGCGCGAGTCGCAGACGACCACGTCGCGCACCCCGGCGCGCTGGAGGAGGCGGGTCACCGCCACCCCCGCCGCACCGGCCCCGGCCACGACGACCCGCAGGTCCTCGAGGCGCCGGTCGAGCACGCGGACCGCGTTGTGCAGGCCGGCGAGCACGACGATCGCCGTGCCGTGCTGGTCGTCGTGGAAGACGGGGATGTCGAGGCGCTCCTTGAGCTGCTCCTCGATCTCGAAGCAGCGCGGCGCCGAGATGTCCTCGAGGTTGATGCCGCCGTAGCTCGGCGCGATGCGGGCGATCGCCTCGACGAGCTCCTCGACGGTGCCGGTCTCCATGACGACGGGCACGGCGTCGATGCCGGCGAAGTGCTTGAACAGCACCGCCTTGCCCTCCATGACCGGCATCGCCCCGAGCGGCCCGATGTCACCGAGCCCGAGGACGGCGGTGCCGTCGCTGATGACGGCCACCGTGTTGCCGCGGGCCGTGTAGCGCGTCGAGAGCGTCGGGTCGGCGGCGATGGCGAGGGACACCTCCGCCACGCCCGGCGTGTACAGGAGCGAGAGGTCGTCGCGACCGCGCAGCGGCTGCGTGGCGTGTACCCCCAGCTTCCCGCCCTCGTGAGCGCGGAAGACCGGGCTCTCCGGGTCGAAGGACGGCAGGACGGGGGACGCGGACACGATGGCTCCTCGGGAGGGAGGCGGGACGCACGCGAGCGGACAGCGTGCGGGAGAGGGGTGCTGCGGCCCGCAGGGATGGGTGCGTCTGCGGGGGTCGCGCACGGCGGGGGTGTCCGCCGGAGGGCACTCATCATGGCACAGCGGCCTCCTGCGGCCGAGGGTTCGGCGTGTGACGCACGTCGCGGTGCGGGGTCCCGGACACGCCCGGATAGTTACCCGGGCGTGACGCACGTCGCACGCTCCGGTGGCAGGATCACCTGCACACCCTCTCGGCCGGGCCCCCACACGGGGTCAGGCACCCGTGAAAGGACCAGCATGCTCCGCACCCGTGCGATCGCCGTCGCCGCTCTCGCCACGACCGCCCTCGCCCTCTCGGCCTGTGGCTCCGACTCGCTCTCGACGGGCGGCAGCACCACGTCGGCCCCGGCGGGCTCCTCGGCGCCGGCCCCCAGCGTCGACCCGGCGCTGGCCGCCAAGCTCCCCGAGAAGATCAAGAGCGCGGGCAAGGTCGTCATCGGCACCGACGCCACCTACCAGCCGAACGAGTACCTCGACTCCGACGGCCAGACGGTCATCGGGATGGACGTCGACCTCTTCGACGCGGTCATGGCGAAGTTCGGCGTCAAGACCGAGTGGCAGCCCTCGGCCTTCGACTCGATCATCCTCGGCGTGCAGAGCGGCAAGTACGACGTCGGCGTCTCCAGCTTCACGGTCAACGCCGAGCGCGAGCAGCAGGCGACGATGGTCAGCTACTTCAGCGCCGGCACGCAGTGGGTCACCCAGAAGGGCAACCCGAAGAAGGTCGACCCGGACAACGCGTGCGGCCTCAACGTCGCCGTCCAGAAGGGCACCGTCCAGGCCGACACCGACCTGCCGGCCCGCGACAAGGCATGCACCGACGCCGGCAAGCCCGCCATCAACGCCCTCGTCGACGGCGACCAGGCGAAGGTCACCGCGATGGTGCAGTCCGGCAAGGCCGACGCCATGCTCGTCGACCTGCCCCCGGCCATCGCCGCGGTCGACGCGACCGGTGGCACGCTCGAGCTCCTCGGCGAGCAGTACGACTCGGCTCCCTACGGCTACGTCCTCCCGAAGGACCAGACCGAGTTCGGCGCGGCCATCGTCGAGGCCCTCAAGCAGCTCGAGGCCGACGGCACCTACAAGGACATCCTCACGAAGTGGAAGACCGACGGCGGCGCGATCACCGACTTCGCGGTCAACCCCTCCGTCGGCTGACCATGACCGACACCACCGCCGACCGGCCGGGCGCGATCGACGCCCGGCCGGTCCGGCACCCCGGACGCTGGGTCGCGGTCGCCGTCATCGGGGTCCTCGTCGCGATGCTCGTCAACTCGTTCGTCACCAACGAGCGCTGGGACTGGGCCTACACGTTCCAGATCATGCAGCAGAAGTCGGTGGTCAACGGGCTGTGGATGGGCACCATCCTCGGCACGGTCATCGCGATGGCCATCGGCGTCCTCCTCGGTGTCCTCCTGGCGATCATGCGGATGTCGGAGAACCCCGTCCTGCGCGGCGTGGCCTTCGCCTACACGTGGTTCTTCCGCGCGATCCCCCGCTACGTGCTCCTGTCGCTCTTCGCGGTCGGGTTCGGCTACCTGTACCTCAACAAGTTCGACGTCGGGATCCCGTTCTCCAGCATCCACTTCGCGACGATCGACTACAGCGCGTGGTCGAGCACGGTCCTCATCGGCGGCATCGCCCTCGGCCTCTCGGAGGCCGCCTACATGGCCGAGATCGCGCGCGCCGGCATCCTGTCGGTCGACCGCGGGCAGGCCGAGGCGGCCCAGGCCCTCGGCATGGCGCCCGGCAGGACGATGCGCCGCATCGTGCTCCCCCAGGCGATGCGCGTCATCGTGCCGCCGACCGGCAACGAGACGATCGCGATGGTCAAGGACACCTCGCTCTTCATCGCGGCCAACATCACGATCGAGCTCTACTACCAGGCGACGTTCTTCGGCTCCCGCGCCTTCAAGATCATGCCCGGCCTCATGGCCGCGACGCTCTGGTACCTCATCGTCTGCACCATCCTCATGGTCGGCCAGTCCTGGCTCGAGCGGTACTTCGGCCGCGGCTACGGCCCGACCCCGAAGGCCACGAAGCAGAAGTTCACCGAGATCGGAGCCGACCACTGATGCCCGCCGCCTCGGACGCCCCCCTCGTCCACGCCGTCAACGTCACCAAGTCCTTCCACGGCAACGAGGTGCTCAAGGGCATCGACCTCGACGTGCGCGCCGGCGAGGTCGTGGTGCTCCTCGGCCCCTCCGGGTCCGGCAAGACGACCTTCCTGCGCTGCATCAACCAGCTCGAGACCATCGACGGCGGGCGGATCTGGGTCGACGGCGACCTCATGGGCTACGACGACCGCGGCGGCACCCTCTACCGCCTGACCGAGAAGCGGATCGCCGCCCAGCGCCGCGACATCGGGATGTGCTTCCAGCGCTTCAACCTCTTCCCGCACAAGACGGTCCTCGAGAACGTCGTCGAGGCGCCGATGCAGGTCAAGGGCGAGGACCGCCGCACCGCGGAGGCCCGCGCGCACGAGCTCCTCGAGCAGGTCGGGCTGCAGGACAAGCCGTCCGCGTACCCGAGCCAGCTCTCCGGCGGCCAGCAGCAGCGCGTGGCCATCGCTCGTGCGCTCGCGATGGAGCCCAAGCTCATGCTCTTCGACGAGCCGACCTCGGCGCTGGACCCCGAGCTCGTCGGCGAGGTCCTCAAGGTGATGCGCGACCTCGCCCGCAAGGGCATGACGATGATCGTCGTCACCCACGAGATGGGCTTCGCCCGCGAGGTAGCCGATCGTGTCGTCTTCATGGACGGCGGCGTCGTCGTCGAGGAGGGCCCCCCGAGCCAGGTCATCGGCAACCCGCAGCACGGGCGCACCCGCGCCTTCCTCTCCCGGATGCGCCAGGAGGAGGAGGCCCACGCCCAGGCGGTCACCGAGGCGGTCACCGCCGGGGTCGCCGCGCTCGGCGACGTCCCGCAGGAGCCGTGAGGCCGGCGCTCGTCCGCGTCCGCGGGCGCTCGATGCTCCCGACCTACCGCGACGGTGACGTCCTCCTCGTGCTGCGGGGGCTGCGCCCGCGGCCCGGCCGCGCCCACGTCGTGCGCCTGCCGCCGGACGCCGACGGGCGACCGCGCCCGCTCGCGGTCAAGCGCCTGACCGGCCCCGACCCGGACGCCCCGCAGCGCTGGTGGGTGGACTCGGACAACCCGGCCGAGGGGGTCACGTCCTTCGACGTCGGATCCCTCGCCGGCGACGACGTCCTCGCGGTGGTGGCCGGGTTGGTGTGGCGCCCCCTGGGGTAGGTTGAGGACGACCGCGCGTCCCCCATTCTGATCAGGAGTGACCCACATGCTGTCCCTGTTCCGCGTCACCGAGGTCTCGGCCCACTGCGACCTGCCGTGCGGCGTCTACGACCCCGCCCAGGCCCGCATCGAGGCCGAGTCGATCAAGGCGATCATCGCCAAGGTCGCCGACAACGACGACCCCGACTTCCGCACCCGCGCCATCCTCATCAAGGAGCAGCGCTCGGAGCTCGTCAAGCACCACCTCTGGGTGCTGTGGACCGACTACTTCAAGGCCCCGCACTTCGAGAAGTACCCCCAGCTGCACACCCTCTTCAACGAGGCCACCAAGCTGGCCGGCGCCTCCGGTACCAAGGGCGAGCTCGACGCGGCGAAGGCCGACGAGCTGCTCGCCAAGATCGACGAGATCGCGACGATCTTCGCGGAGACCAAGAAGGCCTGAGCCTCCTGCCTCCCGTCGACGGCGGGTGCCCCTCCCGGGGCACCCGCCGTCGTCACGTCCGGGGGGTGCTCAGAGGCCGGGGACGGTGACGACGTAGACCTCGCCGGCGCCCTCGAGGTCGACCGGACCCTCGGTGTGCGGGAGGAAGGCCGACCCGGTGTCGCCGAGCTCGAGCTCGCCGGCGGCGGAGCGCAGGAGGACCCGCCCCCGCAGGCAGAACACCAGCCGCGGCCCGTCCCCGCCGGGCAGGCGGCGGCCGGGCCGGACCCGGTGCAGGAGGAAGCGGTCGGAGGCGCCGGGGTAGACCTCGACGCCGTCGGCCAGCGCCACCCCGCGCCCGGCGACGCCGTCGGCGGCCGGGTCGACGATGCGCAGCAGCTCGGCGACGTTGACCTCCTTGGAGGTGAGCCCGGCCCGGACGACGTTGTCGGAGTTGGCGAGCACCTCGATGCCGAGCCCGTGCACGTACGAGTGGAGGACCCCGGCGGCGACGTCGATGTACTCCCCCGGCCGCAGCACGCGGTGGTGCATGAGGAGGAGGACGACGAGGCCGATGTCGTCCGGGTGCTCCTCGGCGCGGGCGACGACGGCCGCCGCAGCGGTGCCGATCTCGTCCTCGTCCTCGGACATCCGCAGGCAGGCGGCGACGACCTCGCGCGTCAGCGACGGGACCTCGACCGGCGGCGTCGCGAGGACCCCGGCGAGGACGGCGTGGCACGGGTCCTCGGCGCCGCGCGCGGCCTCGACGGCCCGCGAGAACCCGGGCACGGCGAGCCGGCGGGCGATCTCGGCGACCTCGTCCGCCGAGCGCATCCCGACGAAGATCTCGAACGGGGCGACGGCGAGGAGCAGCTCGGGCTTGGCCGAGTCGTCGACGTACACCGCGTCGCCGGTCAGGGCCCGCAGCTGGGAAGCCTGCGCGGCGCTCGGGTGGACCTGGATCGAGATGGCGCGCCCCGGGGCGAGGACCTTGAGCAGGAACGGCAGCCGCGCGCCGTGCCGCTGCACGCAGGCGTCCCCGAGCTCGCGCACCGGGTCGGCGGCGACGACGGACGCCAGGTCCGGGGCTCCCTCGCGGTCGGTGCCGGCGGGACCGCTCTCGTGCGCGCCCATCCACAGCTCGGACTCGGGCAGCGGCGTGGGGATCGAGCGGCCCTGGAGGCTCGCGATGGCGACGTGGGAGCCCCACGCGTCGTTGAAGACGACAGGGGTGAGGCGGTCCACGGGGTCCTTCGGGTCGGCGCTGCCGGCGCGGCGGCGGGATCGGTCGACTCTACCGGGCGCCGCCCCGGCGCTCGCCGACCCGCCCCACGGCGCCGTCCTCGACGATGCGGGTCAGGGCGTCGACGACGTCGGGGTCGTACTCGTAGCCGAGGCCGAGGTGGATGCGCTCCATCGCCGCGTCGACCAGCGCGGGGTCGACCGAGCCCCCGGTGAGGTCGTCGTACGCGTTGGCGCACTTGATGATCCGGCTCGCCATCGGCACGTCCTCGCCGAGCTCGCGGACCATCCGGTAGGGGATGGTCTGCCCCTCGACGTAGTCCGCGACGTCCTCGAAGATCTCGGCCCGGCGGATGATGCGGCCGCCCTCGAGCGCGATCGAGCGCTGGTCGGCCGGTGCGGCGAGCACCGTCGCGCCGTCCGGGATGGGGTCGAGGAGCGAGATCTGGCCGAGGTCGTGCAACAGCGCGGCGAACTCGAGGTCGCGCAGCTGGCGCTCCCCCAGCCCGAGCACCCGCCCGACCCGGACCGAGGTCTGGGCCACCCGCTCGGCGTGGTGCTCCGGGGTGTACCCGCCGTGCTCGGTGAGGTGCGACAGCGTCGCGATGAGCTGGCGGTTGGTCGCGCGGTTGCGGATGTACTGGCGCACGGCCGTGTAGGCCATCGCGAGCGGGAAGAGGGCCAGCGGCAGCGCGAGCAGGCCGAGGACGGGGGCCATGAGGGCCACCATCGGGCCGGTCACGACGACGGCGAGCGTGAGCGGTGCGGCCTCGCCCAGCTCGTCGCGCACGGCGGCCGACCACGGCGTGCGCTGCCGCTCCGCCCGGGCCGCCGCGACGAGGACGAGCTCGGTGCACAGGCCGACGGCGGCCACGAGCCCCATGACGAGGGCCACGACGGCCCGGGGCACCGTGGGGTCGACCTGCGCCTGCCAGAGGGTGGGGTCGCCCCAGTCACGGGTGAGGAAGGCCGCCACCGCGACGCCGACGACGCGCGCCGCGAGGACCGGGGTCCCCGCGGGCCGCTGCCGCAGCCGCCGGTAGCCCGCGGCGAGGAGCAGCCCCGCCGCGACGACGAGGACGACGAGCCCGGCCTGGACGTCGAAGCGCGGCTCCCCGAAGACCGGCCCGAGGAAGACCGCGCTCATCGCGGCGGCCGACGACAGGGGCGCGGTCTCGCGGCCGCTCGGCATCCGGATCCGGGCCAGCTCGCCGAGGGCCACGCAGGCCACGACGACGAGCAGGGTCTCGCCGTGGGTCGCGAGCAGCGTCGGCAGCTCCCACCCCGCCGCGAGCAGCCCCCGCAGCACGGCCAGCGCCCCGAGGAGGAGGACGACGGTGGCCGCCGCGTGGGCGGGGCGGCGCACGAGCGGCCTCACCGGCGCCCACCGCCGTCGCCCCGGCGGGTGAGCGCGTGGTCGAGGGCACGGGAGATCTCCGGGTCCACCACCGCGGCGAGCACGATCTCGCGGGCTCGGGTCGGCGCCTCGAGGTGGCCCCCGGGCACACCGACCTGCGTCAGGACGTCGTAGGCGTCGGCCACGCCGACGATCCGCGCGAGGAGCGTCGCCTCGTCGGTGCTCCCGAGGGCGGCCCGGTGCCGCCGGATGGGGTCCAGGGCGCCGTGGAGGAAGTGGAGGTCGTCGAGCATCGCGGCTCCCCGTTCCGGGTACTCCAGGTCGACGCTCGCGCCGGTGAGGTCGATGCCCCGCGCGGTCCGAGTGGGCAGGCTGGTCTGACCGAGGTCGTGGAGCATCCCGGCGACCCGGGTGTCGGCGACCTGCTGGGGCCGCAGGCCGAGGTGCTCGGCCATGTGGGCGCTCAGCTCGGCGACCCGCGCGCTGTGACCGCTCAGGTGCGGCACCTTGGCCTCGAGGGCGGCGACGAGCACCTCGAGCGCCCGGCGCTGGCCCTCGAGCTCCTCGGCGTGCTGGCGGTAGGCCCACTGCGCGACCACGAGCGGTGCGAGGGCGATGACCGCCGCCGCGGGACCGAGACCCGCGGGCTTCCAGAGGACGACCATGATGAGGGCGATCGCGGTGTACCCGATGTGGGCCAGACCGGTGCCTCGCGCCACGGCGAGCGCCTGGGGACGCATGGGGATCCCCTCGGCCACGCGCATCACCCCGACGACGGCGAGGAGGTTCGTCACCGCCTGCGCCAGGTCGGCGAGGAGGAGGGGGACCGCCAGGCCGACGACGATGGCGCCCACGTCCCGCAGGCTGTCGGGGTCGGTCGTGCCCCCGACGACGAGGAAGACGATCCCGCCGACGACACCGTGCAGCGAGAACTGGGCCGTGTTGAAGATGCGGTTGCGCAGCGGGGCCTTCTTGTACTGGATGGCGCCCAGCAGCGCACCGATGACCGCGACGCCGGCCGGACCGACGATGGCCTGACCGGCCACGAGGATCACGCCCGACAGGGAGACCCGGACGCGGCCCTCGACGACGGCGTCGGGCAGCAGCACCTGCAGCACGGCGAACAGGAGGAAGACGAGGAGGGCCACGGGGTCGGGCAGCCCGTACCGCAGGCCCGACCAGACCCCGAGCGCGACGGCGAGAGCCGCGACCGCCGCGATGTACGCGGCGGTCGCGGCCCTCGTGGACCGACGCTCCCGAGGCGCTTCGCTCATCGGCGCCGCCCCGGAGCGCTCGAGGTCACCAGCTCCAGGAGCCCTTCGAGACCATGACGGTCTGCTGCGAACCGTCGGTCGGCGCCGCGGACGCGGTCCCCGTGGCGGTGATCGTGGCGAGAGCAGCGAGGAGCGCGGCGGCGGCGAGAGTACGGAACGTGCGCATGATGAGTCCTTCCAGAGGGTGGATGTCGAGGCCCTGGCTCTCCGGGGCGGCCGCGACAAGCGGAATTCTTTCACGGGCGGTGGTGTGCGACAATCGCAACGGACAGATCGCCCGCGCGTGTCGTCGCGCTGGGCACCACACGGACGAGGAGTCACCATGAGCAAGCGCGCCCGCAAGCGCCGCTCGCGCAAGGGCAACAAGGCCAACCACGGCCGCAAGCCCAACGCCTGAGCCGCCGCACGTGGAAGGGCCCGGAGTGCATCGCACTCCGGGCCCTTCGCCGTGCCGGGGGTCAGTCCTCGTGCTCGACGCGGACGACGGTGAGGCGCTGGAGGACCTGCATCCGCACCGCGGCCGGCGTCTCGGACTCGGTGCAGGAGCGCTTGACGACGGCCTTGACCGCGGCGTCGAGGTCGTGCTCGGCGAGGCACGGACGGCACTCCGCGAGGTGGGTCGCCACCCGCTTGACGTCCTCGGGGCTCATCTCGCCGTCGAGGTACTCGTAGATGTGGTGGAGGACCTCCGAGCAGTCGGCGTGGCCCTGGTGGTCGGCGTGCTGGTGTCCCATCACTCCACCTCCGCCCCGACGAGGCCGCGCTCGCGGGCGTACCCCGTGAGCAGCGCGCGCAGCTGGCGGCGCCCGCGGTGCAGGCGCGACATGACGGTGCCGATCGGCGTCCCCATGATCTCGGCGATCTCCTTGTACGCGAAGCCCTCGACGTCGGCGAGGTAGACGGCGAGCCGGAAGTCCTCGGGGAGCTCCTGGAGCGCCCGGGTCACCTGGGTGTCGGGCAGGTGCTCCAGCGCCGCGGCCTCGGCCGACTTCAGGCCGGCGGAGGTGTGCGACTCGGCCCGGGCCAGCTGGTAGTCCTCGACCTCGGCGGCGTCGGACTGTTGGGGCTCGCGCTGCTTCTTGCGGTAGGTGTTGATGTAGGTGTTGGTGAGGATGCGGTACATCCACGCCTTGAGGTTGGTGCCCGGCCGGTACTGGTGGAAGGCGGCGTAGGCCTTCGCGTAGGTCTCCTGGAGGAGGTCCTCGGCGTCGGCCGGGTTGCGGGTGGTCCGCATGGCGGCCGCGTACAGCTGGTCCATGAGGGGCATGGCCTCGCGCTCGAAGCGGGCCTGCCGCTCCTGCGGGGTCTCGGTCGCGAGGTCGACCTCCTGCGAGGTCTCCTCGAGGGGTGTCTGGGGGGTGCTCATCGCCTCCCAGCCTATCCGGGCCCGGGGGCGGGTCGAGGTGTCGAGGACGAACACGGGTGGAGCCTCCGGTCGGGGACGATGCTGACGGTTGCAGGAACGCCGTGCGGCGCGGAGTCATTCCGCCGCCGCCTCCGCCCCGCCGCCACCGGCGGGCTCATCCCCCGAGCGTCCCGAGGGCGGTCAGCGCCGCGGCCGCCACGGCCCGGGCGGAGCGCTCGAGCGAGTGCGGCCCGGCGACCTCGGCGAGGGACGCGCCCGCCGGCAGGACGGCCCGCACCTCCGCCGGGGTGCCGAACGGGTCGGTCGAGCCCTGGACGACGTGGACGGCGAGGCCGGCGGACGCCGGCCGGGCGAGCTCCTCGGCCCGCGAGCGCTCCGGGCGCCCCGGCGGGTGCAGGGGGAAGGAGAGCGCCAGCACCGCGGCGGCCCCGACGTCGGCGGCCGTGCGGCACGCAACGCGCGCCCCGGCGCTGCGGCCGCCCACGACGAGCACGCCGCCGGGCGCGAGGTCGGCGAGGACGGCGGCCCAGGCGAGGTCGAGCGTCGCGGGGGCCGGCCCGATGCGCTTGCCCGCCACCCGCCAGGGCTGGTCGACGAGCGCGACCCGCCACCCGTCCGCCACCGCGGCGTCGCGGACGGCGGTCACGTCGTCGGTCCACCGCAGCCCCCCGGCGCCGTGGCCGAGGACCAAGGTCCCGACGTCCGCACCGGGCGGCTCGGTGGTCGTGCTCCGGGCCGGGCCGGCGGGCGTCGCGTGCAGCCGCTCGCTCACGCCCCGGTCCCGCCGACGACCTCACCCGTCATCGGGTCGACCACCCCGACGAGCTCCTCGAGCGGGGCCGGCTCGAGGAGCGCCGGGCCGTTGGACCGGCTGCTGCTGACGGCGCGCGAGACCGGGTGGGCCGTGAAGCGACCGGGCGCCCGCGGGAGCAGGAGGTCCGCGACGTCCGCGGCGGGGACGCGGGGGTCCAGCCAGCGCGCCCACTCCCCCGGTTCGAGCACGACCGGCTGGCGGTCGTGGATGCGGTCCAGGCCGGGCTCGGCGGCGCCGGTCAGGACCGTGAACGTGCTCAGCCAGGCGAGCGGGTCGCCCGGGTCGGTGACGGCCGGGTCCCGCCAGAGCTCGTAGAGGCCCGCCATCGCGACGCTCCCGCCGTCGGCGCGCGAGGTGAAGAACGGCTGCTTGCGCGGCTTCCCCTTGGCGTCCGTCGCGGTCGGCGAGGCCTGCCACTCGTACCAGCCCCGGGCGGGGACGAGGCAGCGGCGGGCGGCGAGCGCGCGGGCGAACGCGGGCTTCTGCGCGACCGACTCGACGCGGGCGTTGATCATCCGGACCCCGCCCTTGACGTCCTTCGACCAGCTGGGCACCAGTCCCCACGTGAGGAGGCGCAGCTGGCGGCGGGCGGCGGCGTCGCGGTCCTCGCGCGGGGGGCGGCTCAGGACGACCGGGGCCTGCTTGGTCGGCGCCACGTTGTGGTCCGGCGTCCCCGGTGGTGGCTGCTGCGGGTTGACGAGCACGCTGCGCCCGGGCTCGCCGGTCCGGTCCTCCTCGACCTCGAACTCGAGGACGAGCTCGTCGGGGTTCGCCGTCGCCGCGTAGCGCCCACACATGGTGCTCAGGCTACGCAGCGGCAGCCCGAGCAACTACGGTAGGCCGGGAGGTCCTGACCAGCAGCGACCCCGACCCGGAGGTCCCGGATGTCCTTGGTCCGACGCATCGCCCGACCCCTGCTCGCGTCGATGTTCGTCGTGGGTGGCACCGACCAGCTCAAGCACCCGTCGGCGAAGTCCGCCTCGGCACGCCCGCTCGTCGAGAAGGTCGCCCCGCGGCTCGGGCTCCCCGACGACACCGAGCTCCTCGTGCGGGCCAACGGGATCGTCATGGTCGGCGCCGGGACGATGCTGGCCCTCGGCAAGCTGCCCCGCCTCTCGGCGGCCGTGCTCGCGGCCTCCCTCGTGCCCACCACGCTCGCGGGGCACGCGTACTGGCGCGAGGAGGACCCCGCGACCCGCGCCCAGCAGCGCGTCCACCTGCTGAAGAACCTCGGCCTCCTCGGCGGCCTGCTCCTCGCCGCCGTCGACACCGACGGCCGCCCGGGGCTGGCCTACCGCGCCCACCTCGCGAACGAGAGCGTCCACCGCGCGACCCGGACCACCCGGCGCGAGGTGCGGCACGCGGCGCGGACCGCCACCACCGAGGCGAAGCTGAAGGCGGCCCAGGCGCAGCATGCCTTCTCCTGACTGGCCCGCTCCGACCGCCGGGGCCCCGGTCGACGCCCGCGTCGTCCTCCCCGGCAGCAAGTCCCTCACCAACCGCTACCTCGTCCTCGCGGCCCTGGCCGGCGACGTCTCCCGGCTGCGGGCGCCGCTGCGCTCGCGTGACACGCTGCTCATGGCGGGCGCCCTGCGCACGCTCGGCGTCGCGGTCGACGACGTCGACGACGGCGACTGGCTCGTCACGCCGGCGGCCCTGACCGGCGGCGGCAGCGTCGACTGCGGCCTGTCCGGCAACGTCATGCGCTTCGTCCCGCCGCTCGCGGGCCTCGCGGTCGGCGCCACCCGCTTCGACGGCGACGAGGCCGCCCGGCACCGCCCGATGGCCCCCGTCCTCGACGGGCTGCGCGCCCTCGGGGTCGAGGTCGAGGACGGTGGCCGCGGTGTGCTGCCCTTCACGGTGCGGGGCACCGGCACGATCCGTGGCGGGGACGTGACGATCGACGCCTCGGCCTCCTCGCAGTTCCTCTCCGGGCTCCTGCTGTCGGCCCCGCGCTACGAGCAGGGCGTCACGGTGCGCCACGTCGGCGGGACGCTGCCGAGCCTGCCGCACATCGAGATGACGGTCGAGACCCTGCGCGACGCCGGGGTCGTCGTCGACGACGGCGACCCCGACACCTGGCGCGTCGAGCCGAGCGAGGTCAACGCGCTCGACGTCCAGGTCGAGCCGGACCTCTCGAACGCCGCCCAGTTCCTCGCGGCGGCCCTCGTGACCGGCGGCACGGTGCACGTCCCCGGCTGGCCGCAGTACACGACCCAGGGCGGCGACTTCGTCCGCGAGGTCCTCGACATGATGGGCGCCGAGGTCGTCCTCGACCGCTCGGGGCTGACCGTGTCCGGCACCGGCGGCATCCTCGGCGTCGACGTCGACCTCCACGGGTCCAGCGAGCTGACCCCGGTCGTCGCGGCCGTCGCCGCGCTCGCCGAGGGGCCGAGCGTCATCCGCGGCGTCGCCCACATCCGCGGGCACGAGACCGACCGCCTCGCCGCCCTGCGCACCGAGCTGACCGACGTCGGCGCCGAGGTCACCGAGACCGACGACGGCCTGCGCATCGTCCCGAAGCCGCTGCACGGCAACCGGTTCCGGACGTACGCCGACCACCGGATGGTCATGGCCGCCGCCGTCCTCGGGCTCGCGGTCCCGGGCATCGTCATCGAGGACGTCGGGACCGTCGGCAAGACGATGCCCGAGTTCACGACGCTCTGGGAGCGGATGCTCGACGAGCGGGTCCCCGCGGACGCCTGATGGTGAGGTCGAGCCGGGACTACGACGAGTCCGACGTGAGGATCCGTCCCAACCGCCGCGGGTCGAGGCCGCGCACGAAGGACCGCCCGAAGCACGAGGACGCCGTCGTCGGCCGCGTCCTCGGGGTCGACCGGGGTCGCTACCGCGTCCGGGTCACCACGCCGGACGGCCACCACGACCTCGTCGCGATGCGGGCGCGCGAGCTCGGGCGCAAGGGCATCGTCGTCGGTGACGAGGTCCACCTCGTCGGCGACACCACCGGGGCCGAGGGCTCGTTGGCCCGCATCGTCCGGGTCGGCCCGCGGGTCACCCTCCTGCGCCGCACCGCCGACGACACCGACCCGGTCGAGCGGGTGCTCGTCGCCAACGCCGACCAGCTCGTCGTCGTCTCGGCCCTGACCAACCCCGAGCCGCGCCCGCGCCTCATCGACCGCTGCCTCGTCGCCGCCTACGACGCCGGGATGGAGCCGCTGCTCGTCCTGACCAAGGCCGACCTCACCGACCCCGCGCCCTTCCTCGAGCAGTACGCGCCGCTCTCGGTGCGGCACGTCGTCACCTCCCGCACCGCCGACGGCATCGACGGCCTCGAGGCGGTCCTCGACGTCCTGCGCGGGCGGGTCAGCGTCCTCGTCGGCCACTCGGGGGTCGGCAAGTCGACGCTCGTCAACGCGCTCGTCCCCGACGCGCTGCGCGCGGTCGGTGTCGTCAACGACGTGACCGGCCGGGGTCGACACACCTCGACCTCGGCGGTGGCGCTCCCCCTGCCCGACGACGACGGGTGGGTCGTCGACACCCCGGGCGTGCGGTCCTTCGGGCTGGCGCACGTCGACCCCACCCGGATCGTGCACCACTTCCCCGACCTCGAGCCCGGCACCGACGGGTGCCCGCGGGGCTGCACCCACGACGAGGAGGAGTGCGCCCTCGACGCGTTCGTCGCGAGCGGCGGCGCCGGGCCGGCCGGCCCCTCCCGCCTCGACTCGCTCCGGCGCCTCCTGCGCACGCGGACGGCCGCCGGCGAGGAGTGATCCCCACCGGCGGCCGTCACGGGTGACGCGCCGGGCGCGTCAGCGCTGCTGGTCGTCCGTGTCCTGGACGACGCGGCTGGTGTCGACCGGCGCCTGCGGGTCGGAGACCGCCGACCGCTCGACCGTGGAGCGGTCGTCGGGGGCCAGCGAGTCGTCCTGCCCGAGACCGGAACCCACGTCGACGAGGTCGTCGGTCTCGCTGCTGACGAACCGCGCGTCGGGCTCGAGGTCGGAGACGTCGACGGTCTCGACGATGAGCCGCGGCTCGGCGAAGTGGCACGCCGACAGGTGGCCTCCGCTGCCGTCCTCGCGGACCTCGAGCTGGGGCTCCTCCTGGCTGCAGAGGTCCTGCGCCTTCCAGCACCGGGTGTGGAACCGGCACCCCGACGGCGGGTTCGCCGGCGAGGGCACGTCGCCGACGAGCACGATCTGCTCGCGCTTGCCGCGCAGGGTCGGGTCCGGCACGGGGACGGCGGACAGGAGGGCCTGGGTGTACGGGTGCGTCGGACGCGAGTACACCTCGTCCTCCTCGCCGAGCTCGGCCATCCGCCCGAGGTACATGACCCCGACGCGGTCCGAGATGTGCCGGACGACGGACAGGTCGTGCGCGATGAACACGTACGCCAGGCCGAGCTCGTCCTGCAGCTTCTCCATGAGGTTGACGACCTGCGCCTGCACCGACACGTCGAGCGCGGAGACCGGCTCGTCGCAGATGAGCACCTTGGGGTTGAGCGCGATGCCGCGCGCGATCCCGATGCGCTGGCGCTGACCGCCGGAGAACTGGTGCGGGTAGCGGTTGATGTGCTCCGGGTTGAGGCCGACGAGGTCGAGCAGCTCCTGGACCCGCTGCCGGCGACCGCCCTTGGGGACGACGTCGGGGTGGATCTCGAGCGGCTCGCCGATGATGTCGCCGACCGTCATCCGCGGGTTGAGCGAGGTGTACGGGTCCTGGAACACGATCTGGATGTCGCGACGCAGGCGGCGGGTCTCGCGGGCCGAGGCCCCGGACCAGTCCTGGCCGCCGAACTGCACGGAGCCGGCGGTCGGCTCCTCGAGGCGCATGAGCAGCCGGCCGAGCGTGGACTTGCCACAGCCGGACTCCCCGACGATCCCGAGGGTCTCGCCCTTGTGCAGGTCGAAGCTGACCCCGTCGACGGCCTTGACGTGGCCGACCGTGCGGCGCAGCACACCCTTCTTGATCGGGTAGTGCTTGACCAGGTTGTTGGCGCTGAGGACGACCTCAGGCATCGATGACCTCCTCGGCGAAGTGGCAGGCGGACAGCCGGCCGGGGGCGACCTCGCGCAGCGCGGGACGCTCGGTGCGGCAGACGTCCTGCGCCATCCGGCAGCGCGGGTTGAACGGGCACCCCGGCGGGATGCGCATGAGGTTCGGCGGGAGGCCACCGATCGCCGCGAGGGTCTGGCCCTTCTGGTCCAGGCGCGGGATCGACTCGAGCAGACCGCGCGTGTAGGGGTGCGCCGGCGAGGCGTAGAGGTCGAGGACCTCGGCCTTCTCGACGAGGCGCCCCGAGTACATGACGGCGATCCGGTCGGCGACGTCGGCGACGACGCCGAGGTCGTGCGTGATGAGGATGAGCCCCATCTGGCGCTCCTCCTGCAGCTCCTCGAGCAGGGCCATGATCTGCGCTTGGACGGTGACGTCGAGGGCGGTCGTCGGCTCGTCGGCGATGAGCACCGCCGGGTCGAGCGCGATGGCCATCGCGATCATGATGCGCTGGCGCATGCCGCCCGAGAACTGGTGCGGGTAGGCCTTGACCCGGTCGCGGGCGGCCGGGATCTGCACCCGCTCCATGAGGCGCACGGCCTGCTCGAGCGCGTCGCTCTTGTTGGTCCCGCGGTGCACGCGGAACATCTCGGCGATCTGCCACCCCACCGGGAAGACGGGGTTGAGCGAGGAGAGGGCGTCCTGGAAGATCATGGAGACCTCCGGGCCGCGCGTCTTGCGACGCTGCTCCTCCGGCATCGTCAGCAGGTCCTCGCCGCAGTAGCGGATGTGCCCCTGCGGGATGACCGCCGGCGGCATGTCGAGGATGCCCATGATCGCCTGCGCGGTGACGGACTTGCCCGAGCCGGACTCACCGAGGATGGCGAGCGACTCGCCCTGGTGCAGCTCGAACGAGACGCCGTTGATGGCCGTGGCCACCCCGTCGCGGGTGTGGAACTCGACGAAGAGGTCGTCGACCTCCAGGAGGACGCCGTCCTTCGGGGTGTAGGTGTGCCCCGAGGTCGTGGTGTCGGTGCTCATCGTGGCGGTCACCGGTTCTTCGGGTCGAGGGCGTCACGGACCACGTCACCGAGCATGATGAACGCGAGGACCGTGAGGGACAGGAACAGGCTGGGGAAGAACAGCATGTGCGGCGTGGTGCGCATGCCCACGACCGCGGCGCTGATGTCGACACCCCAGGAGACGGTCGGCGGCTGCAGGCCGATGCCCAGGTAGGACAGGGTCGCCTCCGCCGAGATGTACGCACCGAGGTTGATCGTCGCGACGACGATCATCGGGGCGAGGGCGTTGGGGACGATGTGCGAGCGCACGACGCGCCACGGGCTCGCGCCCAGGGCCCGCGCCGCCTGCACGTAGTCGTTCGGCTTGACCTGGATGACGCTCGAGCGCATGAGGCGCGCCATGCTCGGCCAGCCGAGGACGACGAGGGCCAGCACGACCTTGAGGACGATGTAGAAGTAGTTGTCCGTCGGCGGCAGCGTGACGAGCACGATGACCGCACCGAGCAGCAGCGGGATGGCGAAGAAGACGTCACCGAGCCGCGAGAGGATCGTGTCGGTCCAGCCGCCCACGTAGCCGGCGAAGACGCCGACGATGCCGCCGACGAGCGTCGTGAAGACGGTCGTCAGGAGCCCGACGAGGATCGACGCCCGGGCCCCGTAGATGCAGCGGGCGTAGATGTCGTAGCCCTGGATGTCGCGGCCGAACCACGCGTCGGCGTTGGGCCGGACGCGGGCGTCGGCCAGGACCGCCTCGGTGGGGTTGGTGCTCGTGAACAGGCTCGGGAAGACGGCCATCAGCGTGAAGATGACGATGAGCACGGACGCCACCCAGAAGAGGGGGTTGCCGCGCATCGTGCGCCAGGCGTCCGAGGCGAGCGAGCGGGCCGGGCCCGTGTCCCCTCCGTCGGCGGGGGCGGTGGGCGTGGTTTCGGCGACAGCGGCCTCAGTCATGGCTGATCCTCGGGTCGAGCAGTCCGTACAGCAGGTCGACGAGCAGGTTGACGATGAGGTAGACGATGACGAGGAACGTCACCGACCCCACGACCGACGCGCCGTCCCGCACCCGGATCGCGCGGAAGATGTACCCGCCGACGCCGGGGATGTTGAAGATGCCCTCGGTGACGACGGCGCCGCCGAGGAGGGCCCCGAAGTCGAACCCGATGAAGGTGACGACGGGGATGAGCGAGTTGCGCAGCGCGTGCAGGCCGTAGGCCCGGCGCTTCGTCAGGCCCTTGGAGATCGCCGTGCGCACGTAGTCCGAGCGCAGGTTCTCGACGAGGTTGGTCCGCATGAGCCGCGCGACGTAGGCGACCGACAGCGAGCCGAGCACGAGGGCCGGCAGGAGCAGCTCGTAGAAGGAGGGGTTCGCCGACGTCACCGTGACCGGGAAGAGCCCGAACTTGACGCCCAGGTAGAGCTGGGCGACGTTGCCGATGACGAAGATCGGGATCGAGATGAGGACGAGGGTCGAGACGAGGACCAGGTTGTCGAGGAAGCCTCCCTTCCTGATCCCTGTCACCACGCCGGCGAGGATGCCGATCACCGCCTCGATGAGGATCGCCATGAAGGCGAGCTTGGCGGTGACGGGGACGCGCAGCTTGAGCTGGTCGGCGACGGGGATGTCGCTGGAGGTCGTCCCGAGATCCCCCTTCGCCAGGTTGATGACGTACTTGCCGTACTGGACGGGCAGCGGGTCGTCGAGGTTGTACTTCTCGATGAAGGCCGCGCGGTAGGCCGCCGAGCAGGGGCGCTCACCGCACTTGCCCGCGACGGGGTCGCCGGGTAGGGCGAAGACCATCGCGAAGATGAGGAACGTCGCTCCCAGGATCACGGGGATCATCTGCAGGATCCGCCGGACGATGTAGGTGCCCACGTCACCTCCTTGGGGTTCAGGGACGCGTCGCCGGGGGTCGGGCGAGAGGCGTCGGGGTGGATTACCGGGTTGAACCTAGACCATGCGTGCGGGCATCGGTAGCAGCGGACCCGGGGTTTCCGCTGCGTCGCCCGGACACGGCCGTCGGCCTGCCAGCTGCTGCTGACAGGCCGACGACGCGTGCGGGGTGGACCTCAGGAGGCCCGCCGGGTCACTTCAGGGCGACCGACGAGAAGTCGATCGTGCCGAAGGCGGTGATCTTCACACCGGTGACCTTGTCGGACCAGCCCATGGTGGTCTTGCCGTACCACATCGGGATGGCCGGCATGTCCTGCGCGAGGAGCGCCTCGGCCTGCTGGTAGAGACCGTTGGCCTCCGCCTCGTCGGTCGACGCGGCCGCATCGGTGAGCAGCTTGTCGAACTCCGGGTTGGAGTAGTCACCGTCGTTGGAGGACGCGCCGGTCTTGAAGATCGGGGCGAGGAAGTTCTCGATCGACGGGTAGTCCATCTGCCAGCCGGTGCGGAACATGCCCTTCATCTTGCGCTCGGTGATCTCCGTGCGGAAGGTCGCGAAGTCGACGACACCGGTGGCGACGCAGTCGACGCCCAGGGCCTGCTTGATGCTGTTGCAGGTGGCCTCGGTCCAGTCCTTGTGCGCGGCGTCCGCGTTGTAGGAGAGGGTGATCTTGTCGCCCTTGAAGCCGCCGGCCTCCTGGAGGAGGGCCTTGGCCTTGGCCGGGTCGTACGTGCAGTACTCACCGCACTGGTCGGCCTTGTAGCCGTCGACGACCGGGGAGACCCAGCCGGTCGCGGGGACGCGGGTGTTGTTGAAGATCTGCTTGATGATCGTGTCGCGGTCGATCGCCATGGAGATCGCCTGACGGATCTTCGGGTCCGCGTAGTTCGGGTCGACCTTGGTCGGCGCGAAGGTGACCGTCTGGATGACGCCGGTCTCCTTCTGCGCGTTGCGGTCCGGGAGGTCGGACTTGTACTTGTCGTCGATCAGCGCGCTGGTCGGGATCTCGTCCGTGATGTCCAGGTTGTTGCCGATGACGTCGTTGTACGCCGAGTCGGACTCGGTGTAGATCTTGAAGGTGATCTTGTCGACCTTGCCGCCGAAGTCACCGGTGTAGTCGGCGAACTTGGACAGGACGATCGACTGCTCCTTGTTCCAGGCGTCCAGCTTGTACGGGCCCGAGCCGATCGGCTTGTCACCGAAGGCCTTGGGGTCCGAGAAGAAGGCGTCGGGGAGCGGCGCGAACGCCGAGTAGCCGAGGCGGACCGGGAGGTTCGAGACCTTCTCGGTCGTCTTGATCGTGAAGGTGTAGTCGTCGACCGCGACGAGACCGGTCAGCTTGTCGCTCTTGGCCTTGCCGTCGCCGGCGCAGGGGTCGTCACCGGCGCCGGTGCACTGCAGGTCGCCGTAGCCCTCGATGGGCTCCATGAAGTAGCCCGAGGACTGGCCGTTCGGGGCGTACGCGGCGTAGTTCCAGGCGTCGACGAAGTTCTTGGCCTTGATCTCGGTGCCGTCGTGGAACTTGCGGCCCTGCTTCAGCTTGACCGTGAAGTTCTGGTTGTCCGTCGTGTCGATGGACTCCGCGAGGTCGTTCTCCGGCTTGGCCGTCTCGGCGTTGTAGTGCACGAGCTTCGAGAAGATGGCGTCGATGACGTTGCCACCGCAGGTCTCGGTCGTGTTGCTCGGGACGAGAGGGTTCTGCGGGTTGCAGCCGCGGACGGTGATCTCGCCGCCCGTCTTGCCGCCGGCCGCCGAGCTCTGGTCGCCGCTGCTGTCCCCGCTGCCGCAACCGGCAGCGAGAAGAGCGACGGCGGACATGGCCGCAACGGCGACCGTGCGAGCAGTTCCTCGCATGGATGTCCTCCTGTGACGTGGTGCCACCCGAGGTCGGGTGGGCTTCTCCGTGAGGATGCCCCGGTCGGGTGCATCTCCCTGACAACGCCCTCCGGCGGTGCCCGCACCACTTAAGACCAGAACCTGCACCGAGGGAAGTTCCGAAGCGCACCGAGACCCGATTGTGACCGAAGTGCGACCGGACCGTGCCGCAGGCCGGAAGATCTTCGGCGGTCCGCGGTAGGTTGAGCCGCGTGCCGGGCTACGACGACGACCTCCGCCTCGCCCACGTCCTCGCCGACGCCGTCGAGCGCCTGACGATGGAGCGCTTCCGCGCCGAGGACCTGCACGTCGAGACCAAGCCCGACCTCACCCTCGTGAGCGACGCCGACCGCGCCGCCGAGGAGCTGCTCCGCGCGCAGCTGAAGCGCACCCGCCCGCGCGACGCCGTCATCGGCGAGGAGCTGCCCGACACCGGCTCCAGCCCGCGGCAGTGGATCGTCGACCCGATCGACGGCACCCACAACTTCGTCCGCGGCGTGCCGGTCTGGGCCACCCTCATCTCCCTCGTCGACCACGGCGTCCCCGTCGTCGGCCTCGTCGCGGCCCCGGCCCTCGGCCGGCGCTGGTGGGCCTCGCAGGGCACGGGGTCGTGGTCCGGCCGCAGCCTGACCAGCGCCCGCCGGCTGCGCGTGTCCGGTGTCTCGACGCTCGACGACGCCTCCCTGTCCATCTCGAGCACGACCTCGTGGGAGGCGGGCGGCCGGCTCGACGCGATGCTCGGGCTCGCGCGCTCCTGCTGGCGCGAGCGGGCCTACGGCGACTTCTGGTCCTACATGCTCGTCGCGGAGGGTGCGGTCGACATCGCCGCCGAGCCGGAGCTGTCGACCTACGACATGGCCGCGCTCGTCCCGGTCGTCACCGAGGCCGGGGGCCGCTTCACCTCGCTCGACGGGGTCGACGGGCCGTTCGGGGGCAACGCCGTGGCGACCAACGGCCTGCTCCACGACGAGGTCCTCGCGCGCCTGGCCGGCGACGGCTCCCCGAAGAGCGGCTCCTAGAAGAGCGGCGCCTGGTCGGCCTCGGTGGGCACACCCTCGAGGTGCAGCAGGAGGGCCTTGCACTCCAGGCCACCGGCGTAGCCGGTCAGGGTCCCGTCGCTGCCGACGACCCGGTGGCAGGGAAGCACCACGGGCAGCGGGTTGGCCCCGTTCGCGGCACCGACGGCCCGTGACGCGCCCGGCGGCAGGCCGAGCCGCGCCGCGAGCGCCCCGTAGGTCGTCGTCGTCCCCCACGGGACGGCGGCCAGCTCGCGCCACACCCGCTGCCGGAACTCCGTGCCGGCCGGGCGCAGCGGCAGGTCGAAGACCGTGCGCTCCCCCGCGAAGTACTCGGCCAGCTGCCGGCGGGCCGCGGCGAGGACCGGCGGGACGTCGGCGCCCTCCTCCACCGGCCCGGCGGCGTCGAACCGGATCGCGACGAGGGCGCCGTCGTCGGCGACGAGCTCCAGCGCGCCGACCGGGGAGCGGACGACGAGCGAGCCGGTGCCGACGTCAGCGGGCAACCGTCGTCACCGGCCCGGGCACCCGGCCCTCGAGCGCCGGCACGATGCTCGCGGCGTCCCCGACGAGGACGACCGTCCACTCCCCCGTCGCCACCCGGCGGTAGGCGGCGTCGAGGTCGTCGACCCCGAGCTCGCGCAGCGCGGCGAGGTTGCGGGTGGTGAAGTCCAGCGGCAGGCCCTCGAGCGCGAGCGCGGCGGTCTCGTCGGCCACGGCGTCGGCGGTCGCGTACCGACCCGGAGCCGTCTTGCTGACGAAGTCGACGCCGGAGCGCAGCTCGGCGGCGGTGAACCCGTCGCGCGCACCGGCGAGGATGCCGAGCAGCAGCTCGACCGCCTCGCCCGTCACCTCGGAGCGCACCGACCCGGACGTGACGAACGAGCCGCCCGCCACGCGCGGCCGGAACGAGGAGCGGATGCCGTAGGTGTAGCCCTTCTCCTCGCGCAGCACGGCGTCGAGGCGGGCGTTCGGGGAGCCGCCGACGACGAAGGCGAGCACCGGGTGCGGCGCCCAGCCGTGCGGGGTCGAGCGGTCGGGGCCCGGGCACGAGACGGCGATCTCGGTCTGGACCGACCCGGGCCGGTCGACGACGACGACGCGGGCGCGGTCGGCCGCCGGCCGCGGCGCGCCCGGCCGGCTGCCCGGCTCGTGGCGCGGGGCCGCCCACTCCCCCAGGGTCTCGGTCAGCACGCGGACGGCGTCGGTGCCGGTGAGGTCGCCGGCCAGGACGACGGTCGCGCCCTGCGGGCCGACCCGCCGGGCGTGGTGCTCGACGATCGCCTCGCGGGTGATCCGCCCGACCGACTCGACCGTGCCGGCGGCCGGGCGCGAGGCGCGCTCGCTCGGGTCCCACAGGGTCGCGGCGACCTCGCGCGCGGCGCGGTGCGCGGCCGAGGCCCGCTCCTGCTCGATCTCCGCGAGCCGGCCGCGCAGGATGCGGCGCACCTCGGCCTCGGGGAAGACGGGATGGGCCAGCGCCTCGGTGAGCAGGCGGGCGGCGGTCGGCAGGTGCGCCTGGGGCACGTCGACGTCGACGAGCAGGCCGCCGTCGGAGACCCCGGCGCCCAGGGCCATCCCGTGCCGCTCCATCAGCTCGGCGAACTCCTCGGGGCCGTGCTCGGCCGTCCCCTCGTCGAGCAGCCGCGCGGTCATCGAGGAGATGCCCTCGAGCCCCTCGGGCTCGTCGGCGAGCGAGGCCGGGACGACGACCCGCAGCGACAGGACGTACTGGCCGGGCAGGTCGTGCAGGAGGAGGCGGACCCCGTTGGGCAGCAGGTGCTCCTGCGCCGTCGGGAAGGCCCACGGCGCGGGCGGGAGGACGACGGGTCGGGTGCCCACGGTGCTCACGCGACCGCCTCCGTCGACTCGGCGTCGTCGGCGGCGTCGAGGTAGGCGACCACCGCCCGGCTCTCGGGGCGCAGCCAGCGCCGGGTCGCCTCCATGACGCGCTCGGCCGTGACCGCGCGCACGGTGTCGAGGTGGGTGTTGACGATCTCGGGGTCGTCGTGGAGCAGCGTGTAGCGGCTCAGCAGGTCGGCGCGCTCCTCCTGCGAGGCGAGGGCCGAGAGCCACGCGCGCTCGGACTGGGCGATGGACGCCTCGAGCTCGGCCTCGGTCGGGCCGTCGGCCGCGAGCCGCTCGAGCTCCTCGAGCAGGGCCGCCTCGAGGTCGGCGGGGTCGGCGTCGGGGGCGGCGTCGATGACGACGAAGCCGAGCGAGACGCCGTCGACGAAGCCCCAGGCCGTGGCGTGGGCGCCGACCGCGCTCTGCTCGCGGCGCACGAGCCGGCGCACGAGCCGCGAGGTCGACAGGCCGCCGAGGCAGTCGAGGGCGACGGTCGCGGCGACGAGCTCGTCGGTGCCGTCGACGGGCAGGCGGAAGGCGACGTGGAGGCGGTCGTTCGGGACCTGCTCGCGGCGCTCGACCCGGACCGGGGCCGTCAGCGGCTCGAGCTGGGGCAGGGCCGGCCGGGGGGTCTGCGCCCGGGCGTCGAGGCCGCCGAGGTGGCGCTCGACGAGGGCGAACCCCTCCTCGGGCTCGATGTCGCCGCAGAGGGTGAGCACCGTGTTGTCCGGCGCGTAGAAGCGGCGGAAGAACGCGTGGACGTCCTCGAGGTCCGCGGCGTCGAGGTCCTCCATCGACCCGATCGTCGGGTGGTGGTAGGGGTGCCCCTCGGGGAAGACCGTCGCGTAGACGTCGATGAGCGCGGTGCCGTACGGCTGGTTGTCGTACCGCTGGCGCTTCTCCTCCTTGACGACGTCGCGCTGGTTGTCGAGGTTCTCCTGGGTCAGCGCGTCGAGGAGGTAGCCGTGCCGGTCGGCCTCGAGCCAGAGGGCGAGCTCGAGCGCGCCCTTCGGCACGGTCTCGAAGTAGTTGGTCCGGTCGAACCAGGTCGTCGCGTTGAGCCGGCCTCCCTCGGCCATGAGCGCCTCGAAGTGCTCGCCGCTGCGGACGTTGCGCGAGCCCTGGAACATCAGGTGCTCGAAGAGGTGCGCGAACCCCGTGCGTCCCGCCTGCTCGTGGCGGGAGCCGACGCCCACCCAGAGGTTGACGGTGACGTTGGGGACGGTGTGGTCCGGGGAGACCACGACACGCAGCCCGTTCGGGAGCGTGCGGCGGTGCACCGGGTAGTCGAGCGGCATGGCCGTCACCCTAGGTCAGCGCCGCCCCCACGTCCCAGCCCCGGGCGGACCGGACGTCAGCCGACGTCGCGCAGGTCCTCGCGCGGGGCCCCGCGCAGCTCCTCGCCGACCTGCTGCATGGCCCGCCGCCCGAACACCTGCTGGTGGGTGGCCACGCGCTCGGCCCGGCCGCGGCCGAGGAAGCTGACCGCCCAGTGCAGCAGCGTCGTGATGCGGCTCTTGAAGCCGATGATGTAGACGAGGTGGATGGCCAGCCACAGCACCCAGGCGAGGAAGCCGTGGAAGCGCAGGCGGCCGATCGACGCGACGGCGCTGAAGCGCGACACCGTGGCCATCGAGCCCTTGTCGAAGTACTCGAACTCGCCCTGCGACGGCTTGCCGTCGAGCCGGTGGGCGATCTCCTTGGCCGCGAAGCGCGCGCCCTGGATCGCGACCTGCGCGACGCCCGGGAGGTCCTTGAGGGCGATCATGTCGCCGACGACGAAGACCTCCGGGTGACCCGGCAGCGTGAGGTCGTCCTGCACCTTGACGCGCCCGGCGCGGTCGAGCTCGACGCCCGACTGCTCGGCCAGCTGCTTCCCGAGCGGGCTGGCCTGCACCCCGGCGGCCCACACCTTGGTCAGCGACTCGACGCGGGTCACGTGGTCCTGGCGGTCCTTGTAGGTCAGCCCCTCCTCGTCCACCCCGGTGACCATCGCGCCGGTGCGGACGTCGACGCCGAGCTCCTGCAGCCGCTTGCGGGCCGCTCCCCCGAGCCGCTCGCCGAAGCTCGGCAGGATCGTGTCCGCGGCGTCGAGGAGGATGACGTGCGCCTGCGTGGGGTCGATGCGGCGGAAGTCGTGCCGCAGCGTGCGGCGCGCGAGCTCGGCGATCTGCCCGGCCATCTCGACGCCGGTCGGTCCGGCCCCGACGACGACGAAGGTGAGCGCGCGGCGCACCTCCTCCTCGGTCGTCGCGACCTCGGCGAGCTCGAAGGCCCCGAAGATGCGGCCGCGCAGCTCGAGCGCGTCGTCGACCGACTTCATCCCGGGCGCGAACTCCGCGAACTCGTCGTGCCCGAACCAGGACTGGCCGGCCCCCGCCGCGACGAGGAGCGAGTCGTACTCCGTGACCGTCGTCGTGCCGAGCAGCTCGGAGGTGACGGTGCGCGCCGTGAGGTCGACGTCGGTCACCTCGCCGAGGATGACGCGGGCGTTCTTCTGCTTCGCGAGGACCTCACGGGTGCTCGGGGCGATCTCGCCCTCGGAGAGGATGCCCGTGGCCACCTGGTAGAGCAGCGGCTGGAAGAGGTGGTGGGCGGTGCGCGCCACGAGGGTGATCTCGACGTCGTCGCGGCGCTTGAGGGCCTGCGTGCCGAAGAGGCCACCGAACCCCGAGCCGATGACGACGAGGCGGTGCTTGCGGTTCAGGGGGGTGCTCACGTCCGGGTCAACGTGCACGGCGCTGTCGGTATGCCGGGGCTGCGGGGTGCTGGGGGTCACGGCGGGGTCTCCTGGGGCTGGGCGCGGGAGGGGCGGTGCCCGCGCGGGCGGAGGGAGCGACGGCGGTCCCGGGGGTGGTGGGCTCCCCCGATCATCCCGGCTCGCGGCGCCACGTGGGGGCGGGCGAGCAGGGCTGAGATGGAGGGTGCTGCGGGTCGGGCGTCTGCGATGACGCCTCGTCCCGGGGGCAGGACCCGCGCTTGCGCGCCGGTCGCCTGGGCAGGACCCGCGCTCACGAACGAGGCCCCGATCCGGCTGTCGCCGGTCGGGGCCTCGTTCGTACTGGTAGCGGGGGCAGGATTTGAACCTGCGACCTCCGGGTTATGAGCCCGGCGAGCTACCGAGCTGCTCCACCCCGCGTCGTGGTGAGTCGCACCCCGGGGGGCGCGCTCGGTATGTCTCGAGATTAGACGATGGACTCCGCCGGGACCAAATCGGCCCCGGCGGAGGCCGTCGTCAGCCCGCGCTCGCGGTGGTCGACGCCGACGGCGTCGGGGACGGCGAGGCCGACGGGGACGCCGAGGGCGTCGGGGTCGGGGCCGTCGTGCCCAGCTGCCGGGCCAGCTCGTCGGCCTGGGCGATCGCCGCCGACAGCTGCTTCTGCGCCTCGCCGTAGGCCGTGAAGTCGCTCTTGCTCAGCGCCTCCTGGCCGGCCTGGTAGGCCGCCTGGATCTCGCCGATGGCAGCGCTCAGCTGCTGCGGCAGACCGGTGCCGGGGTCGGTCGGCGTCCCTCCGCCGCCGTCCCCGCCGCCGTCGGTGCCGCCCGAGTCGCCCGCTCCCTCACCGAAGAGCCCGGTGATCGCCTGGTCGAGGGTGTCGCCCCAGGCGACGTTCGAGCCGTAGACGGCGACAGTGATCTTGTTCTGCGGGAACGAGCCCGAGCCCTCCGAGGCCTGCACGTAGACCGGCTGCACGTAGAACGTGCGGCCCTGCAGGGGGAAGGTCAGCAGGTTGCCGAAGGTCAGCTTCTTGCCGCCGCTGGAGTTGTTGGTGATGTACTGCGCCAGGCCCAGCTGCTCCGCCGGGTTCTGCGAGCGGACGTTGGAGTTCTGGATCTGGTTGCGCACCTGGCCCGGACCCGACGGCGCCTGGTTCGAGGAGTACTCGACGAGCCGCAGCTTGCCGAAGTTCTCGGCCCGCTGGCCCGCGGTCGACCCCGCGTCGGCATCGACGGCGAGGAGGCCACGGAGGATCTCGCGGCCGCCCTCGGCGTTGCTCGCCGGGACGAACGGCGAGGTGATCGAGAACGAGGGCCGCTCCTCCCCCGGCAGCGCGATCGACTGGAACACCACGGGGATGTCCTGGGTCGAGAGCGAGGGGTCGCGCGGGACCCGCCAGCGGTCGTTGCCGGTGTAGAAGTCGTCCGGGTTGGTGATGTGGTACTCGTTGAGCAGGTCGCGCTGGATCTTGATGAGGTCCTGCGGGTAGCGGATGTGCGACATGAGGTCGCCGGAGATCTCCGAGATCGGCCGGACCGTGTTGCCGAAGGCCTGGCTCCACGCCTTGAGGATCGGGTCGCTGGTGTCCCAGCCGTAGAGCTTGACGGAGCCGTCGTACGCGTCGACGGTCGCCTTGACCGCGTTGCGCACGTAGTTGGCCTCGCCGGAGCGGACCTGGACGACGTTGCTGCGGTTGGCCACCGAGTCCGACGTCGCGTTCGCGAGGTCGAGCAGGCGGCTGTTCGGGTAGGCCGACGAGGTCGTGAACCCGTCGACGATCCACTGGACGCGGCCGTCGACGACCGCCGGGTAGACGTTGCCGTCGAGCGTCAGCCACGGGGCCACCCGCTCGACGCGCTCCTGCGGCGTGCGGTGGTCGAGGATGCGCGAGCTGCTGTTGACCGCGTTGGAGAGGAAGAAGTTCGCCTCGCGGTACTTGACGGCGTACGCGAGCTTGCGCAGCGTCGAGCCGATGGCCACGCCGCCACCGCCGCCGTAGGTGTTGTTGACCGACGACCCCTCGGAGGAGCCCGGGCGGTCGTACTCGCGGGTCGGGCCGCCGGCCGGGCCGCCGACGACGGAGTACGACGGCGAGAGCTCGCCGAAGTAGATCCGCGGCTCGTACTCACCGAGGTTGTTGCGGGTGCCGCCCTCGAAGAAGACGGGGTCGCCCTCGGGGGTGCGCTGGTTGCCGTAGGCCGCGTAGAAGCCGTAGCCGTGGGTGAAGACGGTGTGGTCGTTGATCCAGTTGCGCTGGCTGTCCGGCAGGCCGGACAGGTTCATCTCGCGCACGGCGACGACGGCGTCGTTGACCCGCCCGTCGATCGTGTACCGGTCGACGTCGAGGGTGTCGGGGAAGGCGTAGAAGTCACGTTCGCCCTCGAGCTGGCGGAAGGTCGGCGCCACGACGTTGGGGTCGATGACGCGCACGCCCGGGATGGCCTCGGCGCCCGAGCGCAGGGTGTTCTCCGAGGGAGCCGTCGCCGGGACGGTGTTCTCGATGCGCTCGACGCGGTCCAGGCCGAAGGCCGAGCTCGTCGCCTTGATGTTGCGCTCGATGTACGTCGCCTCGAGCGAGCGCTCGGACGGCTTGACCCGCAGCGACTGGATGAGCGCCGGGTAGATCGTGCCGGCGACGACCGCGGTGACGACGAGGAGGCCGACGCCGATGATCGGCAGCCGCCAGCTGCGGCTCCAGATCGCGGCGAGGAAGAACAGGGCGCACATGATGGCCGCGACCGCGAGGATCGCCTTCGTCGGCAGGACCGCGTTCGCGTCGGTGTACGTGATGCCCGTGAGGAGCGACCCCTTCTGCGTCGAGAGGGAGTAGCGGTCCAGCCAGTAGGAGCCGGCCCGGGTCAGCGCGATGAGCGCGCCGACGACCCCGAGGTGCACGTACGCGGCCCGCGTCGACGGTCCGCGGCCCGGCAGCTGGAGGCCGCCGTAGACGTAGTGCGTGAAGGCCCCGGCGAGGAAGGTCAGCACGAGGACGACCGTCAGGAAGCTCACGAGGAAGCGCAGCCACGGCAGGGTGAAGACGAAGAAGCCGACGTCGAGCCCGAACTGCGGGTCGGTGGTGCCGAACGGCTGGCGGTTGGCCCACAGGAGGTAGGTGCGCCAGGCCCCCATCGAGCCCGAGCCCGCGAGCAGGCCGAGGACGCCGGGGACGACGAACAGCGCGACGCGCCGCAGCGGCTCGATGGCCTGGCGGTACTGCTCGAGGACCTGCTGCGCCGGCGTGACCGGGACGTAGATCGGCCGGGTCCGGAAGGCGACGACGAGCGAGGCCGCGACCGCGCCGGCGGTCAGGAGGAAGGCGATGACGAAGATGACGGCCTTCGTCGCGAGCTCCGTCGTGAACACGCCGCGGTAGCCGACCGACTCGTACCACCAGACGTCGGTGAGGACGTCGGCGGCGATCCCGCCGAGCACCGCGAGCGCGATGAGCACGAGCAGGGTGGGCAGCAGCGGCCCCCGTCGACGCATCCGGCCGGGCCGGGCCGCCTCGCCGGCACCCCCGGCTCCGTCATCGGGTCCGTCCGGACCGTCGCGTCCGTCGAACCATTCCGAGCGACTCACAGCTCTCCTCGTCCCGTGTGCCGGGGTCGTCGTGCGATGGGTGTGGCCAACCTATCTCGCCCTCCCGAACGCGCGGCGGGCGGGAAAGGTTGCGTCGGGCACCATGGAGCCCGTGAGCCACGACCGACGCCCCGTCACCGACCCCCTGACCCTCGCCGCGCTCGACACCGAGCGGCACGTCGCCCGCTCCGGCTGGGACCAGCCGGTGCGGCTCTTCGCGCTCGTCCCGACCGCGGAGCTCGTCGAGCGTGAGCCGCAGCTCGCGCAGGGTCTCGCGACGCACGACGCCGTCACCGGGGCGCTCTCCGCCGTCGAGCAGGACGAGCTGCCGGAGGCCGGTGGCCTCGAGGACCTCCTCGGCCGGATCGCCTGGCCCAGCGAGGTCGTCGGGTGCGCCGTCGCCGTCGAGCGGGTCGTGCTGCCCCCGGCGGCCGAGCGCGACCTCCCGGAGGACCCCGACGAGGCCGTCCGCGCCGTCGCCGCGCACCCCGACCGCGCCGACGTCCGGCTGCTCGTGGCCGTCACGCGTGACGGGTCGGCGCGCTGCCTGCTGCGCCAGCGGGCGCACGACAGCGACGACGAGGTCGCCCTCGGCGAGGACCTCGCGCCGGGCATCGTCCACGCCCTGCGCGCGACCCTGGACTGACCTCAGCCGCAGCGCGGCAGGCCGGCGGTGTCGCCCTTCGCGATGCCCTCGACCGCCGTGCGGGCGTCGTCGAACGTCGTGACCTTGAGCAGCGTCATGCCGTCCGGCACGTGCCCGACGGCGTCGGGGCAGTCGTCGGCCGGCGAGAGGAACCAGCGGGCGCCGGCCTCGTGGGCGCCGACCATCTTCTGCCGGATGCCGCTGATCGGCCCGACCGCTCCCCCGTCGGCGATCGTCCCCGTGCCGGCGATCCGCTGGCCACCGGTCAGCGACCCGGGCGTCAGCGCGTCGTAGATGGCGAGGGTGAACATCAGCCCGGCGGAGGGGCCGCCGACCTCGCCGGTGTTGAGGGTGACGGTGACCGGCAGGTCGTAGTCGGAGCGCAGGAGCACGCCGATGACCGGCTGCCCCTGGACGTCGCCGGTCGTCACGGTGAGGCGCTTCTCCTCGCCCCCGCGCTCGACGACGAGCGCGACCTCCTCGCCGGGCCGGTGCTCGCGCACCGCGCCGCGGACGGCGTCGGGGTCGCTGGCGTCGACCCCGTCGACGCTGCGCAGGACGTCGCCCTTCTCGAGCACGCCGGCCGCCGGGCTGCCGTCCGGGACGTCGGCGATGGCGACGTCCGTCGTCACCGTCCTGCCGAGGGCGCGCAGCGCGGTCGCCGCGGCGACGACCTGCGACTCGTTCATCAGCTCGACGTTCTGCTCCTGCACCTGGTCGGCCGTCGTGTCGTCCGGGAAGTAGTCGCTCTCGGGCGCGGTGTCGGTGTCGCCGCGCCACCACGCCTCGGCGAGGTCGTAGATCGTCACGGTCCGGCCGGGGCCGCCCTCGAAGGCGACGGTCGTGAAGTCGAGCGCGCCCTGCGTCGGGTAGGTCTCGGCGCCCTCGACGGAGAGGACGGGCTTGCCGTCGACCTCGCCGAGCACGTTGGTCGCCGGGCCGGGCGAGAGGATGACGTACGGCAGGCCGACGAAGGTCATCCCCGCCGCGAGGACGATGAGCACGAAGAGCGAGGTGAGGAGGGTCGCGGCGAGCCGGCCGCCGCGCGGCGAGGGCGGGGGCACGCGCCGGCCCTCGCCCTGCCCGGGAGGGGGCAGGGCGTCGACGGGGCTCACGGCAGCCCCACCCACTCGGTCGAGCCGTCGCCGAGCGACTGGTGCTTCCAGATGGGCGTGCGCGCCTTGAGGGTGTCGATGACCGCCCGGCAGGCGTCGAAGGCCTGGCCGCGGTGCGGGGCCGAGGCCGCGACGACGACGGCGAGGTCGCCGATGGCGAGGGTGCCGGTGCGGTGGACCGCGGCGACCCGCACGGCGTCCGAGGTGGCGAGGACGTGCTCGCAGACCTCCTGCATCGTCGCGAGCGCGCTCGGGTGGGCCGAGTACTCCAGGCCGGTCACGGCGTCGCCGTGGTCGTGGTCGCGGACGAGCCCGACGAAGAGCGCGACCCCGCCGCACGCGGGGTGACGGACGGCGTCGAGCGCCTCGTCGACGGACAGCGGCTCGTCGCGGACCGCGACGAGCGCGACCGCGGAGTCATGGGTGGCCATGGGGCTCCTCGGGGGACGACCACCGGAACGATTCGCGCGCGGTCGTGGTTGGGTACGACAGACGCCCATCCTCTCATCCGACCTGCAGGAGCCCGGCCGTGACCGACCACGCCGACGACGACGAGACCCCCGACCTCCCCCCGGAGCTCGAGCAGATGCTGCGCGGCCTGACCGGCGGCGCCGAGCTCGACCCGCAGATGGTCGCGATGATGCGCTCGATGGGCCTGGACCGCATCGACCCGCAGATGCTGCAGATGGTCATGGGCCAGGTCCAGGCGATGTTCGCGGCCCCGGCCGGCGACACGACGCTCGACCCCGTGCTGGCCACGGACACCGCCCGCAAGACCGTCGCGGCGGGCGGTGACGCCCTCGCGGCGCAGCCCGACCAGCGGGCGGCGGCCGAGGCCGTCCACGTCGCGAACCTCTGGCTCGACGCCGTCACCGACCTCACCGCCCCGGCCCTGCGCGGTGTCGCGTGGAGCCGCGCCGAGTGGGTCGAGGCGACGATGCCCGTCTGGACCGACCTCGTCGAGCCCGTCGCCGAGGGTGTGACCGACGCCGTGACGGCCGCGATGACCCGCCAGCTGTCCGACCTGCCCGAGGACGCCCTGCCCGCCGGCATGGCCGGGATGCTCGACCAGGCCGGGCCGATGCTGCGCCGGATGCACGGCTCGATGTTCGCCCTCCAGCTCGGCCAGGGCGTCGGCAGCCTCGCGGGCGAGGTCGTCACCGGCTGCGAGGTGTCGCTGCCGCTCGTCCCCGCGCCCGACGTCGTCCTCATGCCGCAGGCCCTGCGCGAGCTCGCCGCCGGCCTCGAGGTCGACGAGCCGCAGGCGCGCCTCTACCTCGCCGTGCGCGAGGTGGCCCGGGTTCGCCTGTTCGCCGACGTGCCCTGGCTCTCGGCCGGCCTGCGGGCCGCCGTGCGCGACTACGCCGGCGACATCACCATCGACACCGACGGCATCGAGGAGGCGGTCCGCTCGATCGACCCCTCGGACCCGCAGGCCGTGCAGGAGGCCCTCCAGGGCCGGCTGTTCAACCCCCAGCACTCCCCCGCGCAGCAGGCCGCCCTCGGCCGGCTCGAGACGCTGCTCGCGCTCGTCGAGGGCTGGGTCGACGTCGTCACCGAGCGCGCCGTCGCGGGGCACCTCCCGGCGGCCGAGGCCCTCGGCGAGGCGGTGCGCCGGCGCCGTGCGAGCGGTGGCCCGGCCGAGAAGGCCTTCGGGTCGCTCGTCGGCCTCGAGCTGCGCCCGCGCCGGCTGCGCGACGCGGCCAACCTCTTCCGGGCGCTCGAGGACCAGGCGGGCCCCGAGGGACGGGACGCCGCGTGGCGCCACCCGGACCTCGCGCCGTCCTCGGCCGACCTCGACGACCCGCTGGGCTACGCCGAGCGCACGGCCCGGCCGGTGACCGACGACCTCGACGCCGAGCTCGACGCGCTCCTGCGCGGCGAGGGCGAGCGGTGACCGCGGGCGACGTCGCCGCCGGGTACGCCCACCTGCACGCCGACGCCACCGCGGTCCTGCGCCGGTGGGCGGCGCCCGACGCGGGCCAGGAGGGTCTGCGCCACGGCTACCTCGCCCACCTCGCGGCGCACCCGGACGGCGTGGCCAAGGCCGGCCCCCCGGCGCACCTCACCGGGTCCTGCGTCGTGCTCGACGCCACCGGCGAGCACGTCCTGCTGACCCACCACCGCCGCGCCGGCCTGTGGTTCCAGCTCGGTGGGCACCTCGAGCCCGGGGACGCCACCCTGCACGACGCCGCCCGCCGCGAGGCCCGCGAGGAGTCGGGGCTCGAGGACCTCGAGCCGCTGCCGGAGCCGGTGCAGCTGGACCGGCACACCCTCGAGGGCGACTTCGGGCGCTGCCGCGAGCACCTCGACGTCCGCTACGTGGCGCAGGCCCCGGCCGGCGCGGCGCCGCGGGTCAGCGCAGAGTCCCACGACGTGCGCTGGTGGCCGGTCGACGCGCTGCCGGAGGGCACGCGGGCCGAGCTGTCACCCCTCGTCGAGGCCGGTCGGCGGGCCCTCGGGCTCCTCTGAGGACGGCATCCCCGAGGCGTGCGCGAGCCCGTCGAGGAAGCCCCGGGCCCGCTCCAGGCGCGGGTAGGAGCCGAGCAGGCGCCAGAAGGCCGGGCCGTGGCCGGCGACGAGCAGGTGCGCGAGCTCGTGGAGCAGGACGTAGTCGAGGACGTGCGCCGGGACCTCGCGGAGGCGGTCGGAGACCCGGATGGTCCCGTCGGTGGGCGTGCACGAGGCCCAGCGCTTCTCCATCGTCGACACCCAGCGGACGCTGCTCGGGCGGGCGTGGCCGCCGAGGTAGCGCTCGGACAGGCGAGCGGCCCGGGCCGCGAGCGCGTCGTCACCGAGGGCGCTGCGGCTGTCGCCGCGCTCCAGGCGGGTGAGCATCCGCTCGACCCACCGGGCCTCCTCGGCGGCGGAGAAGGAGGCGGGGATGAGCACGACGGTGCGTCCGCCGTCCCGGTAGGCGCTCACGGTTCGGCGGCGTCTCCGGCTGCGGCGGACCTCGACGTCCCTCGTGGCCACGCCCCGACTCTACGGGCAGCGGTGGCGGTGGGGCCGGTGGGACGCGCGTGACCTGCGAGGACACCGCGCCGGGCCCGGCCGCGCGTCACGGGGGGCCGCGGCGCCCGGCGTGGCTAGGGTGGGGCGGTCCAGGCCGCCCCCGGGGGGCGGTCCAACCACTCCGGACGGGTACCCGGCCGGTGACAAGGAGTACGTCGATGGCTGACGAGACCTACAAGGGCGAGTTCTACTGCGTGAAGTGCAAGGAGAAGCGCGAGGCCGAGGGGAAGGTCGTCGTCTCCGAGAACGGGCGGCGGATGGCGAAGGGGCAGTGCCCGGTCTGCGGGACCAACCTCAACCGCATCCTCGGCAAGGCCTGAGCACCGCTCCCCGACGACGGCCCCGGACCCCACGGTCCGGGGCCGTCGTCGTGCGTCGGGGCGGCGCAGGGCCGTGAGGGCGGCGGGGGCCTGTGGACGACGCCCGCGGCGCGGGCGCGCGGCCGGGCAGGATCGGCCCACGGGTTCCCGTCAGGAGGCAGCGATGGAGCGGGTGCGGGTCGTCGTCGACGGGTGGGGCGCCCTCGCGTCCGAGACCACGGGCCGGCTGCGGCGCTGCGGGGTCGCGGTGCGCGCCGGCGCCCACGAGGCCGACGCCTCCGAGCTCGCGCTCGTCGCCGGCCTGCCCGGGCCGGACCTCGTCGTGCTCGTCGCCGAGCACGGCCCGCCGGAGTGGTGGAGCGCGCCCTGGCTCGGGGCGCCGTGGCAGGCGCACGACGTCGCCCTCCTGCCGGTCGTGCACCACGGCGCGGGGGTCGACGTCGGGCCGCTCGTCGTCCCGCGTCGCACCCCGTGCCTCGTCTGCGTCACCCCGCCGCCGCGGGTCGCCTCCCCCGCGGCGACGCTCGGCGACGGAGCCGTCGTGCTCGCCGCCGCGGTCGCCACCGTCACCGCGCTCGCGACGCTCGCGGGCGACCACTCCCTCGGCGCCGTCTCGACCGAGATCGGGCCCCGAGGCACGACGGTCGTGCACCGCGTCTGGACCTCCCGGCCCGGCTGCCCGTGTGCGTCGGTGAGAATGGCGGGGTGAGCGAACGCGACCGGGAGATCCCCGGATCCTCCATCGCCCGGGCCGCTCGGCTCGCGGGCCTGCCCCTCGGCCATGCCGGGAGGGTCGCCCTCGGGGTCGGCAAGCGGGTGGGTGGCAAGCCCGCCGAGACGGTCGCCGCCGAGCTCCAGGCCCGCACGGCCGAGCAGATGTTCGCCGTCCTCGGCCAGCTCAAGGGCGGCGCGATGAAGTTCGGCCAGGCCCTGTCCGTCATGGAGGCCGCGATGCCCGAGGAGGTGCTCGGGCCCTACCGCGCCACGCTGACCAAGCTGCAGGAGTCCGGGCCGCCGATGGGCGCCGACCGCGTCCACGGGATCCTCGCCCACGAGCTCGGGCCGCGCTGGGCCACGACCAAGCTCGTCGAGTTCGACGACGTCCCGGCCGCGGCCGCCTCCATCGGGCAGGTGCACCGCGGGGTGTGGCGCGACGGGCGCGAGGTCGCGGTCAAGATCCAGTACCCCGGCGCGGGCAAGGCCCTGCTCTCCGACCTCAACCAGCTCTCGCGGATGGCCCGGATGGCCGGCTCGTGGGTCCCCGGCATCGACGTCAAGCCGATCATGGAGGAGCTGCGCGCCCGGATGAGCGAGGAGCTCGACTACTCGCTCGAGGCCCGCCACCAGCGCCACTTCGCCAAGGCCTTCCGCGACGACGAGGACGTCCTCGTCCCCGACGTGCTCGTCGAGTCCCCGCAGGTCCTCGTCACCGAGTGGGTCGAGGGCACCCCGCTCGCCCGGGTCATCGCCGACGGCACGCCCGAGGAGCGCGACGAGGCCGCCTCGCTGTACCTCGAGTTCCAGCTGCGCGCCCCCACCCGCGCGCGCCTGCTCCACGCCGACCCGCACCCGGGCAACTTCCGCATCACGCCCGACGGGCGGCTCGGCGTCCTCGACTTCGGGGCGGTCAACCGCCTGCCGGAGGGGATGCCGCCGGAGATGGGCGCCATCCTCACCGCGAGCCTCGCGGGCGACGGCGAGGAGCTCGCCGCGGTGCTGCGCCGGGCCGGCTTCATCCGCCCGAGCATCCAGATCGACCCGGACGGGCTCGTCGAGTACCTCCAGCCGCTCGTCGAGCCGATCCTCCACGAGCAGTTCACCCCGACCCGCGAGTGGCTGCGCGGGGCCGCCGCCCAGATCCAGGACCCGCGCCGCCCGCAGTTCCTCATCGGGCTCAAGCTCAACCTGCCGCCCGAGTACCTGCTCATCCACCGGGTGTGGCTCGGCGGCATCGGCGTGCTGAGCCAGATCGGTGGCACCGTGCCGCTGCGCGAGATGGTCTGCGCCTACCTGCCGGGTGTCGACGAGTCACGCATCCCCCCGGACCCGGACGCCGCCTGAGGCCTCACCACCAGGCGGTGTCGAGCTTCCCCTCGATGCTGCGCAGGTGGCGTCGGCTGCACGCCGCGCAGGTCCAGACCTCGCGGCCGTTCTCCGTGCCGCGGCTCCACGTGAGCCGGGCGAGGGCGGCGGCCTCGGCGTCCGGCGGCGTGCTCCCGCACGTCGCGCAGACCGGGCGCTCCTCCCCCGCCGCGTCGGGCACGCTCAGCCCTTCGCCTTCGCGGCGGCCTTGGCGGACTTCTTGAAGTCACGGACCTTCTGGAGGGAGTCGGGGTCGACGACGTCGGCCACCGAGCGGAACGAGCCGTCCTCGGCGTAGGCGCCGCAGGCCTCCCGCCAGCCCTCGGGTCGCACGCCGAGCTGCTTGCCGAGCAGGGCCGCGAAGATGCGGGCCTTCTGGTCGCCGAAGCCGGGCAGGGCCTTGAGCCGCGCCACGAGCTCGCGGCCGCTCGACGCGGTGCTCCACAGCCGGGAGGCGTCGCCGTCGTACTCGTCGCGGACGACGACCGCGAGCGCCTGGATGCGCCCGGCCATCGAGCGGCCGTAGCGGTGCACGGCCGGCGGGGTGGCGCAGAGGTCGGCGAAGGCCTCGGGGTCGGCCTCGGCCAGGGCCGCGGGGTCGAGGGTGCCGAAGCGCTCGAGGACCTTGGCCGGCCCGGCGAAGGCGCGCTCCATCGGGAACTGCTGGTCGAGGAGCATCCCGGTGAGGAGCGCGAAGGGGTCCTGCGAGAGGACGCGGTCGGCGTCGGGGTCCTGGGCGATCGTCAGCGCGGCCATGGGGCCAGCGTAGCCAGCAGGTCCGCCGCCACGGCGCGCCAGAAGTCCCGCGCCCGCAGGGGTGGGACGGGCACCGCCCCCGGCGTGGTGCCGGGGGCGGTGCGGTCCGCGGTGCTCACGCCGGTCCTCATCGGACGATGGCGTGGACGACCGCCTGCATCTGCTCGCGGGTCGCCGCCTCGCGCTCCAGGCGCTGCGTCCGGTGGACGCGCCGCTCGTGCGCGACGCGACGGAGCCGCTGCATCCGTCGGTGGTACATGTCGTTCTCCTGTCGGAAGTGCTTGTGTGCGTTGGTGATCGGGGCGGCCGTCAGGCGGCGACCTCGGTCTTGCGGGGGCGGCCCCGGGGGCGCTTGCGCGCCACGGTGACGCCCTGGACGAAGTACTCGCCACCCCAGACGCCCCACGGCTCGCGCCGCTCGAGCGCGCCGGCGAGGCAGCTGCGGCGCACCGGGCAGGTGCGGCACAGGGCCTTGGCGAACTCGACCCCCTCCGGGGTGTCGGCGAACCAGAGCTCGGCGTCGTTCTCGCGGCAGGGGATGCCCTCGCCGTCGATGACGTCCGGGTCCTGCAGGTCGATCAGGTCGGTCAGCTGCATCGGGGGGTCACCTCCGTTCGTCGAGCGCCGGGTGTGGCGCGGGGTGGTACTGGGCGGGCGGTCGGTGTCGGTCCGGTCGCTCACTGCGGTCATGTCTGCTGGTCCTCGCGTGCTGTGGTGGTCTGTGGTGTGGCGCCCGGGCGGCCCGGGGACACGAGAAAGGCCGCGGATCCCTGGGGGGATCCGCGGCCTCGAGGTGGCCCTGTCTGGGGTCAGACGGGGGGTGCCTCGAGGCGTGGGTACGCGGATCCCGTGGACGGGAGGGCGATGCCGAAACCGGCCTGGGTGCCGGCGACGACGCGGTCGCGCATGCCGAGATCGGCAGCGGACAGGGTGCGCCCCTGGACCTGGCGGAGATCGACCGCGTGGGCGGTGTTGGAGCCGTACCAGACGGTCGTGCCGGCCTCACGGGCAGCAGCCATCGCCGTGCCGTTCGTCGTCATCGTCTTTTCCATCGGTCCAACCCTCCTTCGCGGTCTCGGTCGTGTCGGTGCCCGGGCGGGCACGCGAGGTGATGCACGCAACTGTAGGGCGGCCCCCGAAGCGTCGGCAACGGATTAAACGTGCCGGTTCGTGACTTTCCTCCGCGAAGCAGCCGGATCCCGCTGTGCCTCAGGCGTTCTGGGCCTCGGAAAAAGTTCGCACGAGATCGAGGACGGCCTCGCCGAAGCGCTCCAGCTTGGCCGGTCCGACCCCCGCGATGCGCGCCAGCTCGCCGGCGTCGGCGGGCTCGCGCTCGGCGATCGCCGTGAGCGTGGCGTCGGTGAAGACGACGAACGCGGGCACGTCGAGCTCCTTGGCCGTGGCCAGGCGCCACGTCCGCAGCTCCTCGAAGAGCTGCTCGTCCATCGTCGGCGGGCAGGCCGTGCACCGGCCGATGGTGCGCTCCTTGGCGGTGGCGAGCCCTCCCCCGCAGACCCGGCAGGTCGTCGGGAGGGACGCCCGCTCGCGCTTGGCCGCGCGCGGGCGCTTGGGCTGGCTGCGGGCCGCGGCGCCGAGGACGGACTCGGTGCCGTCGAGGAAGCGCGACGGCCGCCGGGTGCCCTTGGCGCCGGGCGTGCGCGCGCGGGAGTAGGTGAGGACGAGGCGGTCGCGGGCGCGGGTGACGCCGACGTAGAGGAGCCGGCGCTCCTCCTCGATCTCCTCGGGGGTCTCGGCCATCGTGATCGGCATCAGCCCGTCGGAGCAGCCGACGAGGAAGACGGTGCCCCACTCCAGGCCCTTGGCCGCGTGGAGCGAGGCGAGGGTGACGCCCTGGACGGTGGGGGCGTGCTGCGCGGCCGCGCGCTCGTCGAGCTCGCGGACGAGGGCCGGCATCCGGGCCTCGGGGTCGGTCGCCGCGAAGGAGTCGGCGAGCGCGGCGAGGGCCGAGAGCGACTCCCAGCGCTCGCGAGCCGCGCCACCGGAGGTCGGGGGCTCCCGGGTCCAGCCGACCCCGAGCAGGACGTCGCGGACGAGCTCGGGCAGGGCCACCTCGCCGTCGTCGCTGCGGGCCGCGCCGCGCAGCAGGACGATGGCCTCGCGCACCTCGCGCCGCGAGAAGAACCGCTCGCCGCCGCGGACGAGGTAGGGGATGCCGCGCTCGGCGAGCGCCGACTCGTGCATCTCGCTCTGCCCGTTGGTGCGGAAGAGGATGGCGATCTCGGAGGCCGGGTGCCCGGCCTCGAGCAGGGCGCGGATGCGCTCGGCGACCTGGTCGGCCTCGTGCGGGTCGTCGTCGGCGACGAGCAGCTCGGGGACGACGCCGTCCTCGCGCTGGGCCCGCAGCTCGACCGAGCCCGAGCGCCGGCCGCCGCCGGGGCTGCGCAGGACGAGGTTGGCCAGCCCGACGACCTGCGGGGTCGAGCGGTAGTTGCGCACGAGCTCGACGACCCGGGCCTGCGGGTGGCGCGAGCGGAACCCGAGGAGGTGCGCCGGCGAGGCGCCGGTGAACGAGTAGATGGTCTGGGCCGGGTCCCCGACGACGCAGACGTCCTCGCGCTCGCCGAGCCACAGCTCGAGGAGGGTCTGCTGCAGGCGGTTGACGTCCTGGTACTCGTCGACGACGAAGTGCCGGTACTGGGCGCGCACCGCCCGGGCGACCTGCTCGTGCTCGCCGAGGATGCCGGCGGTGAGGAGCAGGACGTCCTCGAAGTCGATGACCCCGCGCTCGGTCTTGACCATCTCGTACTGCTCGATGACCCGTGCCATGGCCGTCGCGTCCAGGCCCGCCGGCGGCTCGCGCCGCGCCCGGGTGGCGGCCGCGGCGTAGGTGTCGGAGGTGAGCATCGAGACCTTGGACCACTCGATCTCGGCGGCGACGTCGCGCACGCCGGCGGAGTTCAGGCCCAGCCGCAGCCGGCCGCCGGTCTCGGCGACGGCGCTGGCCTTGTGCGGCATCACCTCGGGCGCCGCACCGCCGATGGCCTGCGGCCAGAAGTAGTGCAGCTGGCGCAGCGCGGCCGCGTGGAAGGTGCGGGCCTGCACCCCGCCGACCCCCAGGTCGCGCAGCCGGGTGCGCATCTCGCCCGCCGCGCGGGCCGTGAAGGTCACCGCGAGCACGCGCTGGGGCTGGTAGGCGCCGGAGAGCACGCCGTAGGCGATGCGGTGGGTGATGGCGCGGGTCTTGCCGGTGCCCGCACCGGCGAGGACCGCCATCGGGCCGAGCGGGTGCGACGCGACCTCGCGCTGCTCGGGGTCGAGCGCGTCGAGGACGTCGTCGGCGCCGGGGTGCACGGGGAGGATGGTCATCGGGGTCGATCCTAGGTCGCCCCACCGACGCTCCCCCGGGGCGGGCACCGGCGACGGGAAGGACCGCGGTCGGCGCGCTGTTGACGACGGCATGAGCGCCCCCACGAACCCGGCCCCCGGCACCGTCACGATGTTCACGACCACCTGGTGCGGCTACTGCCGCCGGCTGAAGTCCCAGATGGAGCGCGAGGGCATCGAGTTCACCGAGGTCGACATCGAGCGCAAGCCCGACGCCGCCGACTTCGTCATGCTCGTCAACGGCGGCAACCAGACCGTGCCGACCGTCCTCTTCCCGGACGGCAGCGCCGCCACGAACCCCTCGCTCGCCGAGGTGCGCAGCCGCCTCGGCTGACATCCGGCGCCGCGCGGCTCAGCGCATCGAGGTGACCTCGGGCGCCTCGATCGGGCCGCCGTACCAGTGCTCGACGATGCGCCGGGCGATGGAGACCCGCCCCGGCACGGCGACCGAGCCGTCGGCGACCGCCGCCGCGAGCTCCTCGCGGGTGAACCAGCGCGCCTCCGCGATCTCGTCCTCCTGCAGGCGCAGGTCCGTGGCGCGCGCCCGGGCGGTGAACCCGACCATGAGCGAGGAGGGGAAGGGCCAGGGCTGGTCCCCGAGGTAGCGGACGTCGTCGACCTCGAGGCCGACCTCCTCCGCCACCTCGCGGGCGACGGCGGCGGCGAGCGTCTCGCCGGGCTCGACGAAGCCGGCGAGCACCGACATCCCCTTGGTGCGGAAGCCCCGCCCGCGGGCGAGGAGGATCCGGCCGTCGTCGTCGACGACCGCCATGATGACGGCGGCGTCCGTGCGCGGGTAGTGCTCGCTGCCGTCGGCGACGCACCGGCGGACCCAGCCCGCCTGCACCGGCTCGGTGCGGGCCCCGCAGCGCGGGCAGAAGCCGTGGACGCGGTGCCAGTTGGCGAGCGCGAGGGTCGCCGCGAACAGCGCCGCCCCGAGGTCGTCGACGTGGGCCCCGACCTCGCGCAGCGTGGCCGTGCCCGCGACCGGCTCCTGTCCCTCGGGCGTGGGCTCGACGACGGCGAGGTACTGGGCACCCTCGTGCTCGCCGAGGTAGAGCACGAGGTGCTCGGCGTCCGCGGCCACCGGCGCGCGGGTCGACACCCGCACGACCCCGTCGTCGTCGGTGGTGACCGGCGCCCGGTCGCCGCACAGGTGGACCACCCGGGAGGAGGGGTCCGCGAGGAGGCGGGTCAGGAGCGTGGGGTCGCCGCGGCGCTCCGCGTGACGCTCGAGGGTGCGCCGGGTGAGGGCGACGTCGGGAAGAGTTCGCTCGGCACGGGCCACCATCCCAGCCTAGGTGCCGGGCACCGCCTACCGTGGGGCACGTGGACCGCAGCCCCGCACAACTCGCCGCCCTGGCGAGTGCCGCCGTCCCGGGACTGGACCCGGTGAGCGTCGAGGCACTCCCCAGCCTGCCCGGTCAGGCGTTCGACGTCGCCTTCGTCGAGGACCAGGAGCACCGCCGCTGGGTGGTGCGCGTGCCGCGCACCGAGGTCGCGGGCGCCGAGATGGACCGCTCCGTGGCGCTGCTCGGGCTGCTCGCCCGCCGGCTGCCCTTCGCCGTCCCCGCACCCCGGGGCTTCGTCGCCCTCGGCACGGGCGGTCGCGCGGCCGTCTACCCCTTCCTGCCGGGCCACCCGCTCGAGCTCTCGGCCCTGCCCGCCGGACCGGGTCTCGCGGCCGAGCTCGGCCGGGCGATCGGGGCGCTGCACAACACCGACCCCGCGCTGTTCGAGGAGGCCGGGCTGCCGGCCTACGACGCCGACGCCTACCGCACCCGCCGCCTCACCGAGCTCGACCGCGCCGCCGAGACCGGCCGCGTGCCGACCACCCTGCTCACCCGCTGGGAGGAGGCCCTCGAGGACGTCGCGCTGTGGCGCTTCGCGGCGACCCCCACCCACGGCGACCTCGGCGGCGAGGAGGTCCTCGCGGTCTTCGAGGACCAGCAGGACGCCGCCTCCGGCCGGGTCAAGGCCATGACGGGCTGGGAGGACGCCAAGGTCGCCGACCCCGCCGACGACTTCGCGGCCCTCGTCGCCGAGGCGTCCCCGGAGGCCGTCGACACCGTCCTCGAGGCGTACGCCCACGTCCGCGTCGAGCGCCCGGACCCCAACCTCCTCGTGCGGGCCCGGCTCGGTGCCGAGCTGCGGATGCTCGGCCGCCTCACCGGCGCCCTCGCCCGTCAGGACGTCCCGGCCGTCGAGGTGCTCTCGACCCAGCTGCGGCGCCTGGACGCCTCGGTGCACGCGGCGATGGAGCGCGGCGAGGACGACTACCGCCGCACCTCGCTCGCCCCGGTCAGCCCGCGCTCGCGCCCGGCGCCCCCGCCGGCGCTCGTCGTCGACGACGACGACGAGGACGAGCTGCCGGAGGTCGTGCGCGACGAGGCGGCGGACCCCGAGGACGAGGTGACCGACGCGACCGAGACGGCCGACGAGGTCAGCGAGCCGCGGCGAGGACTCGGCTGAGCTCGGCCTCGTCCGGCAGGTCCGGCCACACCGTCTCGCCCGTGGCCGCGTGGAAGAACGCCCCCCGCACCCGCTGCGGGTCGACCCCGCGCAGCCGCGCCCACGCCAGCCGGTAGGCCCCGAGCTGCACCGCGCGGGCCCGCGACCGGGCGCCGGTGGCCGGCTGCCCGGTCTTCCAGTCGACGACCGTCCACTCCGGCTCGCCGTCGGCCCCGTGGCCCGCGAAGACGGCGTCGATGCGCCCGCGCACGGCGATGCCGTCGAGGACGGTCTCGACGCTCGTCTCGACCTCGAGCGGCGTGCGCCCGGCCCACTCGGAGGCGAGGAAGGCCTCCCGCAGGTCCGTGAGGTCCTCCGGCCCGGCGTCGTCGTCGGCGAACCCCGGCAGGGCGTCGACGTCGACGATGGCCGCGCGCGAGTAGTGCTCCTCGACCCACGCGTGGAACGCCGTGCCGCGGCGGGCCGCGAGCGCGGGCGGCTGGGGCATCGGGCGGCGCAGCCGGCTCGTGTACGCCTCGGGGTCCTCGGCGAGCGAGACGAGCGCGGAGGTCGACAGGTGCGCCGGGAGGACGACGTCGACGTCGGCGCCGTCGCGGCGGCGGCCGCGCTCGTCGAGGAGCATCCGCACCTCGGCGTCCCACGGCCCCGACCCCGTGAGGGGCTGCGGGTCGGCGGCGGCCGCGACGACCTCGCGCGCCGGGCCCAGGAGCAGCTCGCGGCGGGCCACGTGGTCGGGGGTCGGCCACGCGGTCGTCACGGACTCGGCGGTGCGCGGGTTCTGGGGCTTCGGGTCGTCGGTGGGCGGCAGGTCGGCCCACGGGCCGGGCGCGACACCGGGGAGGCCGCGCACCTCCTCGAGGAAGCGCGAGGTGACGCGCGGGGACGCGGCGGTGCCCCACACGTGCGCGGTGAGGAGCAGGTCGAGGCGCGCCCGCGTCGTCGCGACGTAGGCCAGGCGCCGCTCCTCGGCGACGCCGTGGTCGGCAGAGGCGGCCGTGAACCGCGTGAGGGCCTCGGCGGCGCTCTCCCAGTCGTGGTCGTCGGCCCACCCGAAGCGGGGCAGGCCGGCGCGGTCGCCGCGCAGGTCGTGCGGCAGGGCCGCGAGGCCGACGAGCCACGCCTTGTCGTTGGGGTCGCCGTGGCCCCAGACCTCGCCGAGGGGGCGGCTCTGGGTGGCGGAGTGCGCCGGGAAGGAGGACTCGACGAGGCCGGGGACGGCGACGACGTCCCACTCCAGGCCCTTGGCCGCGTGGACGGTCATCACCTGGACGGCGTCGGGCCGGGCCTCGACCCAGCCGAGGTCGAGGCCGCGCTCCTCGTCGACGGCGGCCTCGAGCCACGCGAGGAAGCCGCCGAGGCCGGGGCGGTCGGCGCTCGCGGCGAAGGTGGCGGCGACATCGGCGAAGGCGTCGAGGTGGGCGCGCGCGGCCCCGGTGGAGTACCCCGGTCGCGCGAGCACCTCGATGTCGAGGCCGAGCGCGACCTCGGCCTCGCTGACGAGCTCGGGCAGCCCGAGGCCGGTCAGGCCGCGCAGCCGGCGCACGCAGGCCCCGAGTCCGGCCAGCCGGGTCAGCGCCGCGGGGGCGAGACGCTGGCCCTCCTCCCCCACCCAGTCGGGCCGCGGCAGGGCGTCGAGCGCCTCGACGATGCTCACCGCGTCGGCGGCGTCCGGGGCGAGGTCGGCCCCCCGCTCGGGGCGGTGGCCGCCCTGGCGCACCCGGGCCCACTCGCCGAGGCCGTCGAGGTCGGCGGCGCCGAGCCGGCACGACGGGCCGGTGAGCAGGCGCATCAGCCGGTCGCCGCGGGTGGGGTCGGCGACGACGTGGAGCAGGGCGACGAGGTCCGCGACCTCGGGGGTGTGCAGGAGCCCGCCGAGGCCGACGACCTCGTACGGGAGCCCGGCCTCCTCGAGCGCCTCGACGACGGGGTCGAACTGGGAACGCTTGCGGCACAGCACCGCCGCCGTGCGCCGGCCGGGCCGGGCCATCCGGGAGCCCAGCCAGCCGACGACGTGGCGGGCCTCCTCCTCGAGGGTGCCCAGGCGGGCGACGGCGACGTGGCCGGGGCCGGCGCCGGGCCGCTCGACGAGGCGCTCGACGGGGACGCGCGTCGTCGTCGCGAGGGGGTCGGCGACGACGTTGGCGGCGGCGAGGACGGCCCGGTCGTTGCGCCAGCTCGTCGAGAGGTGCAGGACGTCGGCCGGGGCGGGGTCGCGGAAGTCGGAGCGGAAGCGGTCGAGCGTCGTCGACGAGGCGCCGCGCCACCCGTAGATCGACTGGTGCGGGTCGCCGACGGCGGTGACCGGGACGGGCTCGCCGTCGGCGACGAACAGGGCGCGCAGGAGCTGGAGCTGGGCCTCGGAGGTGTCCTGGAACTCGTCGAGGAGGACCGCCCGGAAACGCTGGCGCTCGGCCGCCCCGACCTCGGGGACGGTGAGGGCCAGGCGCGCCGCGAGGGCCACCTGGTCGGCGAAGTCCATCGCGTCGCGCGAGCGCTTGAGCGCGTGGTACGCCTCGACGAGGGGCACGACGGCGGCGCGGGCGCGCAGGACCTCGACGGTGTCGCGCATCGGGTTCGTGCGCTTGCGCGAGCCCTCGGGCTTCGTCAGGGACTCGAGCGCCTCGACGACCTCGGCGAGGTGCGCGGCGACCTGTCGCGGCTCGACGAGGTGCTCGGCCATCTCGCCCGCGAGGTCGACGACGGCGGTCGTGACGGTCGACTCGGCCTTGTCGACCGCGTCCATCGGCCCGTCCCACGCGACGACGGCCTCGTGCGCGAACTGCCAGGCGGCGGCCTCGGTGAGCAGCCGGCTCTCGGGCTCGACGCCGAGGCGCAGGCCGTGCTCGCGCACGATCCGCCCGGCGTACGCGTGGTAGGTCGAGACGGTCGGGGTGTCGTCGAGCACGGCGGCGCCGGCCTCCGGCTCGGGGGTCCACAGCCCGGCGTCGCGCAGGGTCGCGAGGCGGGCCGCCAGCCGCTCGGAGAGCTCGCCCGCGGCCTTGCGGGTGAAGGTCAGGCCGAGGACCTCGTCGGGGCGCACGAGCCCGTTGGCGACGAGCCAGACGACGCGGGCGGCCATCGTCTCGGTCTTGCCCGAGCCGGCCCCGGCGACGACGAGCAGCGGTCGCAGCGGGGCCTCGATGACCGCCGCCTGCTCGGCGGTGGGGGCGTACGACTGGCCGAGTGCGTGGGCGAGGCCGACCGCGCTCCAGCGCGGGGGCGCCTGTGCCGCAACCGGTCCGGTGGTCGTCACAGGCGTCGCCCCTCGGGCTGGGTCGGGCAGGAGTCCTTGACCTGGCAGGTGCCGCAGACGTCGCGGGAGGGCGTCGCCGCGAAGGTGGCGGCGGCCATCCCCTCGGCCGTGCGCGCCACGAGGTCGCGGGCCCAGGTCGGCTCGGGGTCGTCGGCGAGCGGGGCCTGGACCTGCAGGGTCGTCGTGCGGTTGGCGGCCCGGCCGAGCTGGAGGAGGGCGGCGCCGCCGGAGCCGCTGCCGTGGGCCGCGAACGCCCCCTCCTCGACGGCGAGCTGGTAGGCGCCGAGCTGGCCGTGGCGGGTCAGCTCGTCCTTGGTCGGCTTGCGCGAGCCGGTCTTGAGGTCGATGACGCGCACCGCTCCCCCGGGCCCGACCTCGATGCGGTCGACGGTGCCGGAGACGACGGCCCGCCCGAGGGCGACCCGCATCCGCTCCTCGGAGGCCGCGCGGCGCCAGCCCTCGGCGCTCGCCTCGCGGTGGTGGGCGGCCAACCGGGCGGTCATCTCGCGGGCCCGGCCGAGGTCGCGCCGCGAGAGCCAGCCCGGGGGGAGCCCGAGCCGGCCCCACCGCCGCTCGAGCTCGGCGGCGTAGGTGGCGGCGTCGGTGTCGCCGAGGTCGTGGGCGACCTCGTGGACGAGCGTGCCGATGTCCTGCGCGCCCATCGAGGGTCCGTCGCCGCCGCTCGTGCGCAGCAGCCACTGGAGGCCGCACTGCCCGAAGCGGTCGACCATCGACGGCGAGACGCGGACGGGCGCGTCGGGGGCGCGGCGGGGGCGGTCGTCGGTCGTGCCGCGCAGGGCCCACCACTGGGCGGGGTCGGCGCCGGGGACGCCGGCCCGGGCGAGGCGCCCGAGGGTCGTGACGGCGGCGCCGCGCAGGGCCGGGTCCGGGTCGACGAGCGAGCGGCGCAGCTCGGCGACGAGGCCGGGCAGCGTCAGCGGGCGGGGCACGTCGGTGAGCGGGCGGGCGTCCGGGCGCGGGTCGACGACGTCGAGGTAGGGCGAGGGCTGCTCGTCCTCGCTGCGCACGGCGGTGACGACGAGGCGGTGGCGCGCGCGGGTCGCGGCCACGTGGAACAGGCGCGTCTCGTCGTGGGCGACCTGGGTGCGGGCCGCACGCGGCGAGGGGTCGCGGCCGGTGACGACGTCGACGAGGTCGGTGGAGCGCAGCATCGACCCGCGCAGGCGCAGGTCGGGCCAGGCGCCCTCCTGCACGCCCGCGACGACGACGAGGTCCCACTCGAGACCGGCGGCGGCCGCCGGGGTGAGGAGGGCGACGGCCTCGCCGGCCACCGCCCGGGCGGCGAGCGTGTCGCCGGCGACCTCCTGGCCGCGCAGGTGCTCGAGGAAGTCGGCGGGCCGGGCGCCGGGCAGCCGGTCGACGTACCGGGCGGCCGCGTCGAACAGACCGATGAGGGCGTCGAGGTCGCGGTCGGCGCGCTGCCCGGCCGAACCCCCGGCGAGGGCCGCCTCGCGCCAGGTGTCGGCGAGGCCGGCGGCCGACCACATCGCCCAGAGGACCTCCTCGACGCCGAGCCCGTCGCGCAGGGCCTCGACCCCGGCGGCGAGCACCCGGTGGACCCGGCGGGCCGGACGGGCCTCGGGGCCGACGTGGTCGAGCGCGGCCGGGGTGAGGACGGACTCGGCGAGGAGCGCGTCGCTCGTGCGGCCCCCGCCGGAGTCCAGCTCGAGGCGACGCAGCGACCGGCGCAGCCGCCGCAGGCCGACGGCGTCGGCGCCGCCGAGGGGCGAGGCGAGGACGTCGACGACCGTGTCGGGGTCGAGCTCGTCCGCGCCGGCGGCGACCTCGAGCGCGCAGCCGAGGAGGGTCAGCAAGGGCCGGACGGCGACCTCGTCGCGCACCGGCAGCTCGGCCGTCGCGGTGTCGACGGGGACGCCCGAGGAGCGCAGCACCCGGCGCAGCGAGGCCGTGCGCGAGCCGCCGCGGACGACGACGGCCATCCGGGACCACGGGAGCCCGTGCAGCAGGTGGGCCTCGCGCAGCAGCCCGGCCACGAAGGCCGACTCCTGGGCGCCGGTGCGCAGCAGGTGCGCCTCGACGGCCCCCTCGCCGGGGACGGGCTCGGGCCCCCGGTGGGCCGCGCCACCGACGACGCCGACGTGGGCGACGACCCGGCTCGCGGCGCGGGAGAGCGCCGGCGTGCAGCGGTGGCCCGTGCGCAGGACGTGCGCCGCGGCCTGCGGCCAGGCGGTGACGACGAGGCGCGGGTCGGCGCCGCGGAAGGTCTGGGTGGCGGCGTCGGGGTCGCCGGCCAGCAGGAGCGGGATGCCGCTGCCCCGTGTGAGCACCGTGAGCAGGCGCACGGCGGCCGGCGTCAGCTCCTGGGCGTCGTCGACGACGACGAGGCGCAGCCGGGCGCGCATCCGGTCGAGGGCGTCGGGGTCCTCCTCGAGGAGGTCGGCCGCGGCGGTGAGCACGGTCGCGGGGTCCCAGGCGCCGGGGGCGGACAGGGCCGTGACGTCCTCGTACTCGGCGAGGACGGCGGCCCCCGCGACCCACTCGGGCACGCCGTGCTCGTGACCGAGCCGCTCGAGGTCGGGCGGGGTGAGGCCGAGCTCGAGGGCGCGCATCAGCAGGTCGCGCAGCTCGGCGCGGAAGCCGCGCGTCGCGAGCGCCGGGCGGACCGACGCGGGCCAGGGCGGGGTCGGTGCCTCGCCGCTCGCGTGGCCGGCGAGGAGCTCGCGGAGGATGACGTCCTGCTCCGGGCCGCTGAGCAGGCGGGGTGCGGGGTCGCCGACGAGGGCCGCGGCCTCGCGCAGCACCCCGAAGCCGAAGGACTGGTGGGTGCGCGCGAGCGGGGTCGAGGTCGTGCCGCCGAGGCGGGCGGTGACGACGTCGCGCAGGCGGGCGGCCGCGAGGCGGGTCGGGGCGAGCAGCAGGCAGGAGTCGGCGGGGGCCCCGTCCCGGACGGCACGCACCACGCGCTCGACCGCCACCGTGCTCGTCCCCGTGCCGGGTGCCCCGAGGACGCGGACCACGAGGTCGTCGGCGTCGACGGCGGCCCGCTGCTGCGGGTCGAGGGCCGGCTCGGCCACCGAGGCGGTGGCGGGGCGGCGGAGGACGAGCACGTCGCGATTCCACCACGTCCCCCCGACACCCGCGCGCCCCGGGGCGGCGCCGTGGGGGGTCGGCAATCTCGTTGCGGTGGGGACGGCCGCGCTCCTACCGTCGCGGGACCACCGACGACAGGGAGGACCGGCCGTGCCACTGCACCTCGAGGCCCTGACGATCGACGCCGAGGACCCCGCGCGGCTCGCCGCGTTCTGGTCCGCCCTGCTCGGCTGGACGGTGGTGCAGGACCGTCCGGGCGCCCGCACGCTCGTGCCGTCGGACGCGCTGTGCGTGCCGCTGCGCGTCCGCCCCTCGGCCGGCGGGCCGGGTGCCGCGGGTGCGTCGAGCCGGTACCACCTGCACGTGACGAGCACCTCGACGGACGACATGGCGGAGACGGTCGAGCGCGTCCTCACCCTGGGTGGCTGGCACCTCGACGTGGGACAGGCGGCCGACGAGGAGCACGTCGTCCTCGCCGACCCGGAGGGGAACGCGCTGTGCGTCATCCCGCCCTGGAACCGCTTCCTCGCGGGCACCGGTCGGCTCGGCGAGGTCGCCGGCGACGGCGGTCGGTCGACCGGCGTGTTCTGGAGCGAGGCGCTCGGCTGGCCGCTCGTGTGGGACCAGGACGACGAGACCGCGGTCCAGTCCCCTGCCGGTGGGACGAAGGTCGCCTGGGGCGGCGGCCCGGTGGCGCCGAAGGACGGTGCGAGCCGTCTCCGGCTGGAGGTCGCTGCGGCGCCCGGTTCCGACCTCGAGGACGCCGTGGCCGAGCTCGAGCGCCTGGGCGCCACCCGTGCGGATGCCGTTCTTGCCGAGGGCGACTCGGTCACCATGACCGACCCCTCCGGCACCGAGCTCGTCGTCCTCCCGGCTCGCTGACGCCCGGGCTCAGCCGCTGGTGCGGTGCTGGGGTTCGGTGGTGCGGGTGGCGCCGTCGGGTCCGTGCCAGGTGACGGTGCCGTCCGGGGCGAGGGTGGGTCGCCACCGTCCTTGTTGCTTGAAGCGGTGATGGCGCCGGCACAGGGACTCGAGCCCGGTGGGGGTGGTCTGCCCGGTGGGCCAGGGACGGACGTGGTCGAGGTCGCACCGTTCGGCGGGTCGGGCGCAGCCCCACATCCGGCACGTCCCGTCCCGGGTCTTGACGAAGTCGCTGATCGCCTTCGGTGGCTTGTACGCGCTGCTCGTGTGGGAGGCGAGGGTGCCGGTGTCGGCCTCGAGGACCGCTCGGGAGACCTCGACCGGTAGGAGCCGCAAGATGTTGGCCAGCGTCGCGGGCTCGACCCACCCGAGGCCGGGCAGCTGCGTCCCGGACACCGCGTACCCGGGCGTGACCTCGGCCTGCAGGAGCAACCCGTCGACGTCGAGGTCGGCGGGCTCCTCCAGCCACGACAGCTCCTCGCGGGACTCCGCGTCCAGGTCGCCGTACCGCACGACCTCACCGGTGGTCGCGTCGACGAGCGTGTCGTCGTCGTCCCACTCCACCCGGAACCGCGTCCCCGCCGCCTGCTCCGGCGCTGACCGGTCGCTCACGACCGGCACCCCGAGGGTCACCTGCGCGGTGACCTTGACGTTTCGCAGCACCAGGTCGGCCAGCGCGTCCGCGCGGGACTCCGGCACCGACAACCCGTCGTCGGTCTGCCGGTACTCGCCGGCCAGCTCCTCGACCGCCGCCCACATCGCCGAGGACGTCGCGGTCGGCAGGGACGCGAACCAGTCGGTCAGGCCGTCCTCCCCGGGACGGACCTCCACACACCGGCCACGCCTGCGCAACGCCACGTGCGCCGCGACCTGGTCGGCCGCCACCCGCGTGGCCACCCTGCGCGCCTCACCCGCGACCCGGGCCGGGTCCATGCCCGCCAGCCGCGGCGCGAGCTCCGCATCCACCCGCACACAGGCCTCCACGTCCAGCCCTGCGCGGGCGTCGAGGATCTTCTGCACGTTCGCGGTGGCCACGTCGCCAGCGACCAACAGGTCACGCACCAGCGGGAACCGCTCACCCACCGCCGCGCCCAGCGCCACCTTCCGGCCCGCCAGCCCCTCGGTCAGACCCGTCGCCAACGACATCCGGGTCGCGGCCATCGCGTCGACGAACCCCACCGGATGCACCCGCTCCCACGAGCCCGACCGCACCGTCGTCTCCACCCGTGCACCCCACGCCCCCGCCACCGCGACCAACGCATCCGCCGCGTTCACCAACCCCTGTGCCTCACCGGCCAGCGCGAACGCCTCCTCCGCGGACAGGACGTGACCACCCTCGACCAGCTCACGACCCGGCCGCGCGCACTCCTCACGCAGCGCCGCGACGCGGCGGGAGAGGGCCTCGGTATCCATACTTCATCATATCGAACGCACGTTCGACGGACAAGGGCCGGCAACCACCTGTGGACGACCAAATCACCTTGCGCAGAACAAGATCGCAGCGATCAGCAGCGGGCCGCTCTCGATCCGACCAGTGCCTGATCGACCGACCTCCAGCCCGCGGTCAGGCGCCTCGGAGCAGGAGCCTCGCGGTGTCGGCGACCGTCTCGCCGCCGGTGTAGACGGTCCGGGTCGAGAGCAGCTGCGCGGCCGGGTCGTCGAGCCACTGGGCGAGGAAGTCGTGCCCGTCGATCACCCACGACCTGTCCTTGCCCGTCAGGCATCGGTGTCGCAGCACCCTCAACGACGTGTCGCGGTCCGGCGAGGGCAGCAGGCGGACGACATCCGCGGAACGCCTCAGGGCGGCGCGGACCGTGGCCAGCCGACCGGCGTCGGTGTAGCAGGTGTGACCGGCGCCCAGCGCGAGGACGGACCCGGGGTGGTCGGCGGCGGCACGCACCACCGCGTGGGCTCGTGCAGGCTCCCACTCGGTCTCGGCGGCGCGGCGTCCGACGGCGGCGATGCGGGTCCGGAGCCTCGCGAGGCTCCACCCCGCCTCCGCGTAGTACTCCTCGGCGACGGCGTCCAGGTCGACGAAAGGCCGCTCCACCACGGACGCGACCTCCCGCCCCACGGTGGTCTTGCCCGCGCCCGCGGGACCGGTCAGGACCATCCACGGTCCTGCCGGCGGTGACGGCCGACCCATCGTCATCTCGCCCCCTCCCGTTCGAAAACGTCTGCGCCGAGCACCGACACGCGCATCAGAGGCGGCGAAGGGTCTCGGGGTCCTCGACGCCGCCGAAGTACTGCCGCAGCACCGCGCGGAACGGCGCGTCGGCGCCCTCCCCCGCGGCCACCGCGAAGAGCGTCATCGACGAGCGCAGCTTGACGGCGTCGATGCCGCCGAGCACCTCCTCGGCGTCCGACCCCGGCTGGGCGAGCAGGGCCTCGACGCACGCGAGCAGCCGCGGCCCCAGGACCGGGTGGTCGAGGTAGGCCCGCGCCTCGGCCACGCCGCGGACCCCGTATCGCTGCGCCATGGCGCTGCGACCCAGCCCCGCGGCCTGCGGCAGCACGAACCACATCCAGTGCGAGCGCTTGCGCCCGGCCCGCAGCTCCGCGAGCGCGGCGGCGTACGTCCCGCCGGAGTCCTGAGCCTCGACGAACCGCTCGAGGCCCTCCGCCGACCCGGGCACGGTCAGTACCCCGGCACCGACGGGTCGACGTCGCGCGACCACGCGAGGATGCCGCCGGGCACGTCCCAGGCGTCGACCCCGCGGGCTCGTAGGAGGTCGACGGCCTCGGCCGAGCGCCCGCCGGCCTTGCAGTGCACGACGACACGTCGCCCGTCGCCACCCGGCACCGGCGCACCGGCCCGCACCTCGCCGACCGGCAGCAGCACCGAGCCCGGGATGGCCGCGACGTCGCGCTCCCCCGGCTCGCGGACGTCGAGCAGCACGAAGTCGGCGCGCCCCGCGTCCCGGTCGGCGAGCATCCGCGCGAGCTCCTCGACCGCCACCGACGGCCGGGACGGCGCCTCGACCTCGGGCAGATCGGCTGTCGCACAGGCGTCCTCGCGCTGCGTCGCCCATCCGAGCGGTCGCGTCGCGGCCGCGCCGGCGCCGCAGACCGGGCACCCCGGGTCGCGCCGCACGGGCACGGCGTCCCAGGTCTGGCGCAGGGCGTCGTGGACGAGCAGCCGCCCGACGAGCACCTCGCCCGAGCCCGTGACGAGCTTGACCGCCTCGGTCGCCATGACCGACCCGACGGAGGCGCACACCGCGCCCAGGACGCCGCCGACCGCGCACGACGGCACGGCGTCCGGCGGCGGCTGCTGCGGGAAGACGCAGGCGTAGCAGGGCCCCTCGCCGGCCCACCACACCGACACCTGCCCGTCGAACCGGTACACCGACCCCCAGACGTGGGGGATGCCGAGCCGGGCGCAGGCGTCGCCGACGAGGTAGCGGGTCGGGAAGTTGTCGGCGCCGTCGAGGACGAGGTCGTAGTCGGCGAGGACGTCCATCGCGGTCACCGCGTCGAGCCGCCCGCCGTGCCGCACGACCACCGTGTCGGGCGAGATGGCGGCGACGGCGTCGGCGGCGGAGTCGACCTTGGCCCGGCCCACGTCGGCGACGCCGTGGACGACCTGCCGCTGGAGGTTGGTCGACTCGACGACGTCGTCGTCGACGACGCCGATCGTGCCGACGCCGGCGGCCGCGAGGTAGAGCAGCGCGGGCGAGCCGAGCCCTCCCGCGCCCACGACGAGCACCCGCGCGTTCCGCAGCCGGCGCTGGCCGTCGAGGCCGAGGTCGGGCAGGAGGAGGTGGCGGGCGAAGCGGGTCCGCTCGGCGGCGGTGAGCTCGGGGCCGGGCGGCACCAGCGGGGGTCGCGCCATGCCGCGAACCTAGCACCGGCGCGGGACACAGCCCCCGGCCGGGAGCTACCCGTCCGTAGGATGACGCGCGAGCCCACCACCGGAGGACCCGATGACCAGCACCACGACCCCCCGCAGCTCGCGGATGCCGCGCAGCGAGCGCCGCGCGCAGCTGCTCGAGGCCGCCCAGGCCGTGTTCGTCCAGTCCGGCTACCACGCGGCCGCGATGGACGAGATCGCCGACCGCGCCGGCGTCTCCAAGCCCGTGCTCTACCAGCACTTCCCCGGCAAGCTCGACCTCTACCTCGCCCTCCTCGACACCCACTGCGACACCCTCGAGCAGCTGGTCCGCCGGGCCCTCGGGGCCGACACCGGTGACAACGAGGCCCGGGTGCGCGCCACCGTCGCGGCCTACTTCGACTTCGTGACGCGCGAGGACGCGGCCTTCCGGATGGTCTTCGAGTCCGACCTCACGAGCGTCCCCCAGGTCCGCTCGCGCCTCGACGCCGTCGAGCTCGCCTGCGCCGAGGCCATCGCCGAGGTCATCGCCGAGGACACCGGGGCCGACGACGAGCGGGCGCTCCTCCTCGGCTCGGCCCTCGCGGGGATGGCCCAGGTCGCCGCCCGCCACTGGCTCGCGCAGGACGGCGACATCCCCGAGGCCGAGGCCGCGGCGACGATCAGCACGCTCGCGTGGCGCGGGCTCGGCTCCTTCCCCAAGCTCGGCGCCTGACGCCCGGCGGGTGCGCCCTCGGCGAACACGCCCGAGCACCGGAACAGCACCACCGCGCCGCGGGTTAGCCTGAGCGCGAGTACCCATCCGAGCGGGCCCGAGCCCGCGAGACCGACGAAAGGTGCGTGCCCCGTGGAGGTCACCATCGGTGTCCAGAACGTCGCCCGCGAGCTCAGCCTCGAGACGAACGCCGACGCGGACGAGGTCGCCGCGGCCGTCGACGCCGCGCTCGCCTCCCCCGAGGGCATCCTGCGCCTCACCGACACCAAGGGCCGCACGGTCCTCGTGCCGGGGCGCTCCGTCGGCTGGATCCAGGTCGGCGAGAGCGACAAGGGCAAGGTCGGCTTCGGCATCTGAGCGACACCCGCGCTGACCTGCGCCGATCCCCCGTCGCGACACTCGGTGTCGAAGGTTTGACTAAAGTTCGTCGCAGGTCTAGCGTCGCACCGTGCCCGAGATCCGGGCACGTGCGACGGGGCCCTCGGGCCCGGAACGGGAGAACCGCATGACCGAGCTCCTTCCCATGGCCGCCAGCTGCGCCCCGTCGGGTGTCGGCGGATGGATCGGCACCATCATCTTCGGCGCCGTCATCGGCGTCCTCGCCCGCTTGGTCCTGCCGGGCCGGCAGGCGATCAGCATGGTCGTCACGGTCGTCATCGGCATCGTCGGCGCCCTCATCGGCTACTGGCTCTCCGCCCAGCTCGGCGTCTGCACCACCGGCGGCATCGACTGGCTGCGCTGGGTCATCTCGGTCGTCGTCGCGGCCGTGCTCGTCGTCGTCTACGAGCGCGTCATGGCCTCGCGCGGCGGTGCGCCCCGCACCCGCGCCTGACCGACGGCGCACGACGACGGCCCCCGCCACGTGGCGGGGGCCGTCGTCGTGCGCGGCGCGGGTCGCCGCCCCTCAGGACTCTCAGGACTCCAGGCCCATCCGCGCCATCCGCTTCTGGTGGTTCTCGGTCAGCCGTGTGAACATCCGTCCGACCTCGCCGAGGTCGACCCCGCCGCCCACGAGCAGCGCGGCCATCGCGTCGCGCTCGACCGCCACGGCCTGCGCCTGCGAGAGCGCCTCGCCGAGCAGCCGCCGGCCCCACAGCGCGAGCCGGCCGGCCGCCGTGCGGTCGGTGCGGATGGTGTCGCGGACGATCTGGACGACGAACTCCGCGTGCCCGCCGTCGTCGAGCGCGCCGAGCATCACCTCGCGCGTCTCCTCGTCGACGAGCGCCGACATCTCGCGGTAGAAGTCCTTGGCGATGCCCTCGCCGACGTACGCCTTGACGAGCCCCTCGAGCCAGCCCCGCGGACGCGTGCGCTCGTGGAAGGCCGAGAAGGGGCCGACGAACGGGGCCATCGCGGCCTCCGAGTCGACGCCGAGGCCCTCGAGGTGCGCCGCGAGCCGCTCGTAGTGGTGGAAGTCGGTCGTCGCCAGGCGCCCCATCCGGGACTTGAGCGACAGCGTCGGTGCGAGGTCGCAGTCGGCGGCCATCCGCATGAAGGCGGTCAGCTCGCCGTACGCCAGCACCCCCAGGAGGTCGACGACGGCGGCGTCGTAGCCGCGCTCCTGCGCCGGGTCCGCGTCCATGCGACGGAGCCTAACGGTAGAGTGGCGGGGACCACGGTGCCCGGTCGGCTTGCACCCGTGTAGTGACCTTGATGGGCGAACGCCCGGTGTCCCCGGACGCCGCGACCGCCCCCGATGACCTCCGATCGGCCCGCAGCCAGTGCGCTGGTGCGCCTCGCGCGCCCGCCGACCGAAGAAGAGAGTCCATGACCGACGTCACCGACGCCCAGGCCGAAGAGCAGGCCGCCCCCACCGAGCCGACCCCGAGCTTCTCGGACTTCCCGATCCACCCCGACATCGTCGCGGCGCTCGCCGGGCACGGCATCACGAGCCCGTTCCCCATCCAGGCGATGACGCTGCCCGTGGCCCTCGGCGGCCACGACATCATCGGCCAGGCCAAGACCGGCACGGGCAAGACCCTCGGCTTCGGCATCCCGATCCTCAACCGCGTCGTCGCCCCCGGTGACGCCGCGTTCGCGGACCTGCCGGCCGCCGGCAAGCCCCAGGCCCTCGCCGTCGCCCCGACCCGCGAGCTCGCGGTCCAGGTGGCCGGCGACCTCGAGCGCGCCGGCGCCCAGCGCGGCATCCGCGTCCTCACCGTCTACGGCGGGCGCGCCTACGAGCCCCAGGTCGAGGCGCTGCGCCGCGGTGTCGAGGTCGTCGTCGGCACCCCCGGCCGCCTCATCGACCTCGCCCAGCAGGGCCACCTCGACCTCGGCAACGCCCGCATCGTCGTCCTCGACGAGGCCGACGAGATGCTCGACCTCGGCTTCCTGCCCGACGTCGAGAAGATCCTCGCGATGACCCCCGCCGGCCGCCAGACGATGCTCTTCTCGGCGACGATGCCGGGCGCGGTCGTCACCCTGGCCCGCCGGTACATGAACCAGCCGACGCACATCCGCGCGATGGGCGATGACCAGGAGAACGCGCACACGGTCAAGGCCGTCGAGCAGCACGTCTACCGGGCCCACGCGATGGACAAGGTCGAGATGCTCGCGCGCATGCTCCAGGCCGAGGGCCGGGGCCTGACGATCGTCTTCAGCCGCACCAAGCGCACCGCCGCCAAGGTGGCCGACGACCTCGTCGAGCGCGGCTTCGCGGCCGCGTCCATCCACGGCGACCTCGGCCAGGGCGCGCGCGAGCAGGCGCTGCGCGCGTTCCGCAACGGCAAGGTCGACATCCTCGTCGCCACCGATGTCGCGGCCCGCGGCATCGACGTCGAGAACGTCACGCACGTCATCAACTACCAGTGCCCCGAGGACGAGAAGACCTACCTCCACCGCATCGGGCGCACCGCCCGCGCCGGCAACACCGGCACCGCGGTGACCTTCGTCGACTGGGACGACCTGCACCGCTGGGGGATGATCAACCGCGTCCTCGACCTCGGGATCCCCGAGCCGGTCGAGACCTACTCCTCCTCGCCGCACCTCTACACCGACCTCTCGATCCCCGAGGGCACCAAGGGCCGCCTGCCGCGCGCCCAGCGGACCCGCGAGGGCCTCGAGGCCGAGGTGCTCGAGGACCTCGGCGAGACCGGCAAGTCCGGCGGCCGCGGGCCCCGGGGTGGCCGCGACGGCGGCCGCGACTCCGGTCGTGGCGGACGTGACGGCGGCCGTGGTGGCCGCGACTCCGGCCGGAGCGAGAACCGCTCGTCCGACCGCCCCGCCGAGGGCGGCGACCGCCCGCGCCGCAGCCGCAACCGCCGCCGCACCCAGGGTGGCAAGCCGGCCGGCGAGGGCGCCCAGGGCTGAGGCCCGACCCTCCCCCGCACGACGACGAGGGGCCGCATCCCGGTGGGATGCGGCCCCTCTCGCGTGCCGGCGCCCGGTCGGTGCCGGGCCCGGCGTCAGTCCTGCGGGGTGATGGTGCTCGTGTCGATGACGGCGCGGTAGCGGACGTCACCGTCGACGACGCGGTCCCAGACGGCGTCGACGTCGGCCGCGTCGACGACCTCGATCGTCGCGGCGATGCCGTGCTCGGCGCAGAAGTCGAGCATCTCCTGGGTCTCGGCGATGCCGCCGATCTGCGAGCCGGCGACGGCGCGGTTGCCGCCGATGAGGGCGCCCGGCGGGATCTCGTAGGGGGCCGGCGGCAGGCCGACGTTGACGACGACACCGGCCGGCTTGAGCAGCGCGACGTAGTCGGCGATCGGGATGTCCGCGCTCACCGTGTTGAGGATGATGTCGAAGGTGCCCTTGGCCGCCTTCATCGCGTCCTCGTCCTTCGAGGCGATGTGCGCGGTGGCGCCGAGGCCGATCGCGTCGGCGGCCTTCGCGTCGCTGCGCGAGATGGTCGTGACGGTGGCGCCCATCGCCGCGGCGATCTTGACGCCCATGTGGCCCAGGCCGCCGACGCCGACGATGGCGACCTGCTTGCCGGTGCCGGCGCCCCAGCGGTGCAGGGGCGAGTAGGTGGTGATGCCGGCGCACAGGAGCGGGGCGGCGACGTCGAGCTCGATGCCGTCCGGGATCCGCAGGACGAAGCGCTCGCTGACGACGACCTCCTGGGCGTAGCCGCCCATGGTCCACTCGCCGTCGTAGCCCTGGGCGTTGTAGGTGCCGACGGAGGGCTTGGAGCAGAACTGCTCCATCCCGTCCTTGCACTGCTCGCACTCGCCGCAGGAGTCGACGAGGCAGCCGACGCCGACGCGGTCGCCGACCGAGTGGCGGGTCACCTCGGAGCCGACCTCGACGACGGTGCCGGCGATCTCGTGGCCGACGGTCAGGGGGAAGTGGGCCGGGCCCCACTCCTCACGGGCGGTGTGGATGTCGGAGTGACAGATGCCGGCGAAGGCGATGGCGATGCGGATGTCGTCCGGACGCAGGTCGCGCCGCTCGATCGTGCCCTGGCGGAAGCCGGAGGTCGCGGAGTCGGCGATGAGAGCAGGGGTGGTGGTGGTCATCCCAGCAGGCTAGGACCGCTCCCCCACCCTCGGTCAAACTCTGGACAAACATTTGACGATGAGGATCTTCACCCCGTCGTCGGGAATACGGTCAGAGCCGCTCGAGCAGCCCGGCCGCGACCTCGCGATAGGCCGCCGCACCCTTGCTCGACCGGGCGGTCGCGAGGATCGAGCGGCCGACGGCCGGGGCTTCGGCGAAGCGCACCGTCTTGGGGATCGGCGGGCTGAGCACCGGCAGGCCGTAGCGCTGGCCGACGTCCTCGAGGACCTCGCGGGCGTGGGTGCTGCGACCGTCGTAGAGCGTCGGGAGGATGCCGATGACGCGCAGCTTCTTGTTGAGGATCTTCTTGACGTCGGCGACGGTGTCGAGGAGCTGGCCGACGCCGCGGTGGCTGAGCATCTCGCAGGGCATCGGCACGATGAGCCCCTGCGCGGCGGTCAGCGCGTTGAGCGTGAGCACCCCGAGGCCCGGCGAGCAGTCGAGGAGGATGACGTCGTAGCTCTTCCGGACGGCGTCGAGCGCGCCCTGCAGGACGTACTCGCGGGCCGGCCGGCCGAGGAGCACGGCCTCGGCGCCGGCGAGCTCGATCGAGCTGGGGACGAGGTCGACGCCGTCGGCGCAGGTCTGGACGACGTCGGCGAGCTCGGCCCGGCCGAGGAGGACGTCGTGGACCGAGGACTCGACGGTGTCGGGGTCGACGCCGAGGCTGAAGGTCAGGCAGGCCTGCGGGTCGAGGTCGACGAGGAGCACCCGCCGGCCGGCCTCGGCGAAGGCGGCGCCGAGCGAGGCGACGGAGGTCGTCTTGGCGACCCCGCCCTTCTGGTTGGCGAGGGCGATGATCGTGGCCTTGCGCTTCGGCGCCATGGGGGCGGCCCTTTCGGGGTCGTCGTCGGGATGCCTCGATCCTCTCATCCGGCGCGGCGGCGGCCGGACGCGAGGACGAAGCGCCGGAACGCCTCGGCCGACGGCAGCAGCGGCCGCCCGTCGACCCACGCGAGCCCGACCTCGCGGTGGGCCCCGGTGTCGGTGAGGGGCAGCATCCGGGTGCGGGCGAACGTGGCCGGGACCGCGAGCCCCTGGGCGGGCACGACGGAGACGCCGAGGCCGGCCGCGACGAAGCCGCGGATGGTCGGCAGGTCCTCGGCCTCCATCGCGACGGCGGGGATGAACCCGGCGGCGCGGCAGAGGTCGAGCGTCTGCTGGCGCATCCCCGACGGCGGGGCGCGCAGGACGAACGGCTCGTGGGCGACCTCCTCGAGCGCCACCTCGGAGCGGCCGGCGAGCGGGTGGTCGGTGGCGACGGCGAGGACGAACGGCTCGTCGAGGACGTGCTGCCACACGACGCCCTGACCGGCGACGCGGGCCGCGGTCAGCTCGAGGTCGGCCCGGCGGGTCGCGAGCTGCGTGGAGATCCGGCCGTCCTCGCCGACCGCGGTGCGCTCGATGACGACCCGCACGCGCGGGTGCTGCTCCTTGAAGGCGCCGACGAGGCCGGGGACGAGCCAGCTGCCGAGGCTCAGGGGGTAGGCGAGGGTGACGACGCCGCTCTCCGGGTCGACGATCTCGCCGACCGCCGCGAGGCCGTCGTCGAGGCTGTTGACGAGGGCGTCGACGTGGCGCTTGAACGCGGAGCCGGCGTGCGTCATCCGCAGGACGCGGCCCTGGCGGTGCAGGAGCGGCGTGCCGACCTCGGTCTCGAGCCGGGCCAGCGCCCGGGAGACCCCGGACTGGCTGACGCCGAAGACGTCGCTCACCTCGGTCACGGTGTAGCCGTCGGCGACGAGCTGGAACCAGCGGAGGGACTCGGTGTCCATCCCATGACGATAGTGCAAGTGTCGGTTGCGTCGTTTTCATTGGACGCATGGATGGTCCCACTCGCACACTGGATGCATGACGAACACCACCGCACTCTGGACCACCGTCAAGGACGAGCTCCGCGAGCGCCGCGAGCAGCGCGCCGCGGTCCGCCGGCTGCGCGAGGACCTCTCGCACTACCGCACCCCCCACGAGATCGAGGACCTCCTCGTCGCCGTGGACACCCAGGAGGCGCAGGGCATCGCGACCGCCGAGGCCCCCCTCATCCGCTCCATCCTCCAGGAGAACCTGCAGGCGTACTACGGCACCCAGTCGCCGGTCCGCCGCGCCGCCGGCCTCTGACCACACCCGACGGCCCGCCGGTCGCGCCGCTCCGCGCGGCGCCCGGCCCGGGTTCGCGAGAGCGACCACCCCATGTGTGCGCTCCCGGGAACCAGGTGCCCCGGGAGGAATCCCTCGCACCGCGCAAGCAGTTCCTGGCGCGGCGCGGGGGATTCTCGCGTCCGGCAGGAAACCTCCCGGGGCGAGAGGAAAACGTCGCCAGCTGACAGGGAAACCTCCCGGGGTGGGAGGGAAACCTCCCGGGGTGGAAGGGAAACCTCCCGGAGCGTCCGGAGGCCGGGTGAGCACACCCCCGCCATGGCGGGCCGGGTGGGCGAGAAGGACCCGGCTCAGCCGCGCGGGGACGGGTCGGTGCCCGGCACCACGCGCCGACCGATCGGGCCCGGGTTCCAGGCGACCTCCCACCGCACGCCGTCCGGGTCGGCGAAGTAGCCCGAGCGGCCGCCCCAGTCGCGGTCGCTCGCCACGCCCACCTCGGCTCCCGCCCGGGCCGCGAGCGCCAGCACCTCGTCGACGAGCGCCGGGGTCTCGACGTTGTGCGCGAGCGTGAACGGCAGCAGCCCCGGCCCGCCCACCGTCACACCCTCGAGCTCGGCCTCGAAGTGCGCCCGGTCCCACAGCGAGAGCACGAGCCGCTCCCCGGCCGGGAACATCACGAGCTCACCGTCGACCTCGAGCTCGGGGACCCACCCCAGCCCGTCGACGTAGAAGCGCCGCGAGAGCGCGAGGTCGGCGACGGCCAGGGTGACGAACGAGATGCGCTGCTCCATCCCCCGCAGCCTGCCACACCGGGCCGACCGACCTCTGGCGCGGCGGGGCGCCGCACCCCTACGCTGGGCCGGTCGGTGCGTATGACGAGACGGGTTGCACGATGAGCAACGAACTCCCCACGGTGGCCCTCGCCCACCTCCTCGAGGGGGCGCGCTACGAGGTGATGCCCACGCCCTCGATCACCGAGGCCGTCCTCGAGCACGTGCCCCCGAGCCTCACGGTCACCGTGACCGCCGCCCCGAGCAAGGGCCTGGCCGCCACCCTCGACACCTCGGTCGCCCTCGCCACCGCCGGCTACCGCGTCGTGCCGCACCTCGCCGCGCGGATGGTCTCCGGCCGCGGGGAGCTCGAGGAGGTCGTGGCCCGCCTCGCGGGGGCCGGAGTGAACGCCGTCTTCGTCCCCGGCGGCGACGCCGACCCGGCGGGCGACTACACCTCGGCCCTCGACCTGCTGCAGGACCTCGCCGCGATCGAGCACCCCTTCACGCACGTCGGCATCACCGGCTACCCCGAGTCGCACCCGACGATCGACGACGACGTGACGGTGCAGTCGATGTGGGACAAGCGCCGCTACGCCACGCACGTGGTCTCGAACATGACCTTCGACGCCGAGCACCTCGGCACGTGGACCGAGCGGGTGCGCCGTCGCGGCGTCACGCTCCCGATCCTCGTCGGCGTCCCCGGCCCCGTCGACCGCACGAAGCTCCTCGGCATGGCGACGAAGATCGGCGTCGGCGAGTCGCTGCGCTTCCTGCGCAAGCAGAAGTCGGTCTTCGCCCGCATCGCCTCCCCCGGCTTCTCCACCGACCGGTTCGTCAGCCGCGTCGCGGCCCTCGCCGCCAACCCCGCGCTCGACATCGAGGGGCTGCACGTCTTCACCTTCAACCAGGTGGGCGTCATCGAGTCGTGGCGCCGCCGGATGCTCGACGAGGCGGCATCGGCTCGGGTCCGACCGCCCGGATGAGGCCTCGGGCCTCGCTACCGTAGATCCCGTGACCAACCGACTCACCACCCTCCTCGCCGGGCGCCCGGCCATCGCCGACGGCGGCTACGGCTGGCTCCTCCAGGAGCGCGGCCTCCCGATGGGCGAGTGCGCCGAGTCGTGGAACTTCACGAACCCCGACGCCGTGGCCGCCCTCCACGAGGAGTACGCCGTCGCGGGTGCCCGTTTGCTGACGACCAACACCTTCGGGGCCACCGAGCGCCGGCTGGCCCAGCACGGTCACGCCGGGCGGGCCGAGGAGGTCAACCGGGCCGCGGCCGCCCTGTGCGCCACCGTCGCCCGGCGCCACGACGCGCTCGTGGCCGGCGACATCGGGCCGACGGGCGAGCTCCTCGAGCCGCTCGGGACCCTCACACCGGACGCCGCCCGCGCGCTGTTCGCCGAGCAGGTCCGCGGCCTGCGCGACGGCGGCGCCGACCTCCTGCTCGTCGAGACGATGAGCGACCTCGAGGAGGCCCGGGCCGCGGTCGCCGCCGCCCGCGCCGAGGCCCCGGAGCTGCCGCTGGTCGTCACGCTCTCCTTCGACACCAACCTGCGCACGATGATGGGCGTCACGCCGGCCGCCGCCGTCGCGGCGCTCGCGGCCGACGGCGTCGACGCGGTCGGCGCCAACTGCGGGCGCGGGCCCGACGACATGCGGACGATCGCCGAGCAGCTGGTCGCCGCCCGGCCCGACGGCGTGCTGCTCGTCGCCCAGTCGAACGCGGGCCTGCCCGAGCTCGAGGGCGACCACTTCGTCTACACGGTCGGACCGGAGGCGATGGCCGAGCACGCGCTCGAGCTGCGCGCCCTCGGCATCGACGTCATCGGCGCGTGCTGCGGCTCCTCGCCCGAGCACCTGCGGGCGATGGCCGGCGCGCTCACCGCGGGCTGACGAGCGCGGCCAGGGCGGTCTCGAGCCCACCGGCACCGGTGTGCCGCACCGTCAGCGGCAGCCCGATGCGGTCGGCGGCGTCCTGCGCCATCCCCCGCAGCTCGGCCAGCTCCTGCGGGTCGCGCGTCTGCACGAGCCACACGACGCGCGCGTAGTGGCGGAAGTAGTCGTCGCACAGCTCGGGGTGGCGGTCGAGGCCGAGCTCGCGCACGACCGTGCGCGAGAAGGAGCGGACGAGGAAGTCGGTGAGCAGGTAGGTCCCCGGCTCCTCCTCTCTCAGCGCCTCGACGGCCGACGGACCGGCGAACAGGTCGTAGCAGTGCAGCCCGGGCAGCCGCTCGACGCCGAGCCGCTCGCACACCGCGTCGAGCGCGCCGTAGGTGCCGCAGTCGGCGTACCCGACGACGACCCGGTCGTAGCGCGCACCCAGCTGCGCGACGGCCTCCTCGACGGCGGGCGCGATGCGCTCGGGCCGGTTGTGCAGCAACGGGGGCAGCGGGTGTACGTCGAGGGGCCACCCGTGGCGCTGCGCCGCGTCGGCCGCCGGCTGGGCGATGGCGCCGCACGCGACGAGCGCGACCCGTCCGGCGCGCCGCCCGTCAGACGGGGAAGGCGAGCTGGTCGACGAAGCGGTCGTTGAAGTCGGGGCGGTCGGAGAGCTCGACATAGCGCACCTCCTCCATCAGCGCGTCGGCGCCGGCCCGCTCCCGGGCCGACAGCAGGACCATCTTCGCGCCCTCCCCCGCGACGTTGCCCGCCGAGACGATGCGCAGCACCGACAGCTTCGGGACGAGCCCGATGCGGACCGCGGACGCCGGCGAGAGGTAGGACCCGAAGGAGCCGGCGAGCAGCACCTGCTGCACCTCGGACGCCTCGAGGTCGAGCTCCTCGAGGAGCAGCGACCACCCGGTCGAGATGGCGGCCTTCGCGAACTGCAGCTCGCGGACGTCCCTCTGCGAGAGGTAGACCGACTCCTCCGTCGGCGCGTCGTCGGCGTGCCGGTGCAGCACGAACACGCGCTCGCCCTCCCGCACGGTCGCCATCCGGCCGGCCAGCGCCGGGGCGATCTCGGCCGCGCGCTCGTCGGTGACGAAGCGCCCGGAGGTGTCGAGCAGCCCGATCCGGGCGAGCTCGGCGACCGCGTCGACGAGGCCCGAGCCGCACAGGCCGCGCGCCTCGACGTCGCCGATGACGCCGAGGGCCACCGCGAGCGTGGGGTCCTCGGCCTCGGGGTCGAGCCGCACGACCTCGACGGCGCCGTCGGCCGCGCGCATCCCGCAGCGGATCGCGCCGCCCTCGAACGCCGGCCCGGCCGGGGCGGCGGTCGTGACGATGCGCTCGCCGTCGGTCAGGGCGATCTCGCAGTTCGTGCCGACGTCGATGAACAGCCGCACCCGCTTGTCGCGGTCGAGCCCGCTCGCGAGCATCCCGGCGACGATGTCCCCGCCGACGTAGGCGCCGAGGGCCGGGAAGACGACGGCCCGGGCACCCGGGTGCAGCGTGAGGCCGAGGTCCGACGCGAGCAGCACGGGCCAGTCGGCCGTCGCCTGGACGAAGGGTGCGACCCCGAGCGGCTCGGGGTCGACACCGAGCAGGAGCGCGGTCATCGTCGCGTTGCCGGCGAGGGCCACCTCGTAGACCCCGGCGGGGTCGACGCCGCCCTCGTCGCACACCTCGGCGGCGAGCCCGGCGAGCGTCTCGCGGGCCAGCGCCGTGAGCCGCGGCAGCGCCTGCGGGTCCATCATCGTCGCGCTGATCCGGGTGATGACGTCGCCGCCGAACGGCTGCTGCCGGTTGAGCACCGACGACACCGCGACCGGTGTCCCCGTCTCGAGGTCGAGCAGCGTCGCGACGACCGTCGTCGTGCCGAGGTCGTAGGCGATGGCGTGCCGACGCCCGGTCGTGTCACCGGGCTCGACGTCGACGAGCGTCTCGTCGACGACGACCGCCGTCACCTTGAAGTCGTTCTGCCGCAGGACGACCGGCAGCCGGCGCAGCGCGTACAGGTCCGGGTTCAGGGTGAGGTCGTCGACGGCGTCGCGCAGCCGGGCGAGGTCGGTGCGCTGGTCGGCCAGGGTCGGCTCGGTCAGCTCGACGTAGCGCTTCTGCACCGAGGGCCGCAGGATCACCTGCCGGCCGACGCCCACGGTCGACGCCTTGGGGCGGGTGACGAGCGGGGGCACCTCGACCCCGAGGTCGTGGGTGGCACGCACGAGGCACGCGAGGCGCCAGCCGTCGTGGATCTGGTCCGGCGTGAAGGTCCGCACGTCGTGCCGGCTGACCGGGGCGGTGCCGCGGGTCAGCCGGACACGGCACTTGCGACAGGTCCCGTGGCCGCCGCACGTCGAGTCGACGGCGATGCCGTTCCACGACGCGGCGTCGAACACCGACACCCCGGGCGGCACGCGCACCACGCGCTCGGCCGGGCTGAACGACAACGTGACCCGGCCGGCGCCCGCGTGCTCCGAGTCGTCGACCTCGGGGGTCAGCGGGGCGGGGGGCTCGAGGAGCCCCTCGCGGCGCAGACCCTCGACGACGTCGTCGAAGGGCTGGTCCGGCCCGCGCTCGCCCGTCACGCCGTCCCGGCGGCCGCGGCCTGCGCCGCCTGCCGGGCCCGGTGCGCCCCGATCCACGACATGCCCCACTCGTCGTTGCCGAGCAGGAGGTCCGAGGCCCGCACGGCGTCGACGACCTGCGGGGTGCGGGCGTCCATGATGGCGCTCGTCATCCCGGCGGACATCGCGAGCGGCAGCCACGCCGCGTTGATCGCGTGCCGCCCCGGCATGCCGAAGCTGACGTTCGAGGCGCCGCAGGTCGTGTTGAGGCCCCAGCGCTCCCGGATGCCGCGGATGACCTCGAGCGTCGTGCGGCCCACGGTCGAGTCGGCGCCGATCGGCATGGCGAGCGGGTCGATGACGATGTCCTCGATCGCGATGCCGTACTCCTGCGTCGCGACGCGGACGATCTTCTCGGTGAGGGCGAGGCGCTTCTCGGCCTCCATCGGGATCTCGTCCTCGTCGTTCGGCAGGGCGACGATGGCGGCGTCGTACTTCTTGACCAGCGGCAGGATGGCGGCCATCCGGTCGTCCTCGGCGGTGATCGAGTTGACCAGTGCCCGACCCTGGTACACCGACAGGCCGGCCTCGAGCGCCTCGACGACCGAGGAGTCGATGCAGATCGGCAGGTCGGTCAGCGACTGGACCAGCTGGATCGCCTTCGAGAGCAGCTCGGCCTCGTCGGTGAGGGGCACGCCCATGTTGATGTCGAGCACGTCCGCGCCGCCGGCGACCTGCGCCGCGACGTCCTTGGCGATGATCGACAGGTCGCCCTCGCGCAGCGCGGCCTGGAACAACGGCCGGCCGGTGGGGTTGATCCGCTCGCCGATGACGCAGAACGGCTTGTCACCGCCCAGGACGACCTCCTTGGTCGCCGAACGAAGGACCGTGTGCCGCAGGGGCGCGCTCACGCGAGCACCTTCGCGCGGCGCTCCTGCAGCAGGGCCTTGGCCTTCTTGACGGTGGCCGAGGCGTCGGCCGCGTACCCGTCGGCGCCGACCGCGTCGGCGTACTCCTGGGTGACCGGGGCGCCGCCGACCATGACGATGACCGAGTCGCGCATCCCGGCCTTCTCGAGGGCGTTCATGTTCGCCTTGAACATCGGCATCGTCGTCGTGAGGAAGGCCGAGAAGCCGACGATGTCCGGCTGGTGCTCGTCGATGGCGGCGACGAACTTCTCGGGGGCGACCTGCACCCCGAGGTCGATGACCTCGAAGCCGGCGCCCTCGAGCATGATGTTCACGAGGTTCTTGCCGATGTCGTGGACGTCGCCCTTGACCGTCCCCATGAGGAACTTGCCGATCGTCTGGACGCCGGTGTCGGCGAGCAGCGGCCGCAGCACCTCCATCGAGCCGGCCATCGCGCGCCCGGCGATGAGCATCTCGGGGACGAAGAAGTCGCCGCGCTCGAACCGCGCCCCGACCTCCTCGAGCGCCGGGATGAGCGCGTCGAACAGCAGGGTGCCGGGGGCCATCTCCATCCCCAGCGCCTGGTGGGTGAGGTCGAGCACCGCCGGGCCGTTGCCGACGAGCGTCTCGTCGTACAGGCCCTTGAGGATGTCGTCGGGTGTCATGCCGCTCCTTCGTGTGGGTGGTGCTCGAGCCGGTCGGACAGGGCCGCGGCGTGGGTGGCGACGAGGGCGCCGGTCGACGCGAGGTCGCCGGCCAGACGGGACGTGGGCCCGGAGATGCCGAGGGCGGCGACGACCGCGCCCCGGTGGCGCACCGGGGCGGCGACCCCGGTCAGGCCGGGCTCCAGCTCGTCGACCGTGGTGGCGTAGCCCTGGCGCCGGATGCCGGGCAGCTGCGCGGCGAGCTCGACCCCGCTCGTCACCGCGTCGGGGGCCGGCGCGTCGAGCGGACCGCTCGGCACCGGCAGCGCGCCGTGGGCGTAGAGGATCTTGCCGAGCGCCGAGGCGTGGGCCGGCACGTCGGTGCCCACCCAGTCGCGCGAGCCGAGGTAGTACGAGGCGTCGACCTGCGCGACCTGGACGACCGTGCCGCGGCGTGGCACACCGAGGTTCACCGTCTCGCCGGTGATCTCGCCGAGCTCGCGCATCGTCGGGCCGGCCACCTCGGCGAGCACCTCGTCGCCGCTGCGACGGGTGGCGTAGAGGTCGAACAGCGGGCCGGGGGCCCAGCCGCCGGCGTCGTCACGGGCGAGGAGGTCGGCCCGCTCGAGCGCGGCGAGCAGCCGCGAGGTGGTCGAGCGCGCGAGCCCCGTCGCGTCGGCGAGCGCCGCCGCCGTGAGCCCCCCGTCGGCGTGGACCACCCGGGCGACGAGGTCGGCGGCCCGGTCGATCGACTGGGTCCCGGTGGTCGGGGGCGGGGTCGGCACGGGGGGTCCTCTCGCAGGGCGGCGGTGACCGTCCGTCACCGCTCACGATGTGGGCCTTGTGCGCCCACATGATGAGGCTAGGATGTGGCGCGGCTCACCGTCAACGCTCGTCCTGCCCCTGGAGGCTCACGCGCATGTTCACGAACCGGATGCCGCGCTACGAGATCCTCTCGGCGGAGGCCATGGCCCAGCTCGACGCCGGCTGGCGTCGCCTCGTCACCGAGATCGGCGTCGAGTTCATGAGCGAGCGGGCCCTCGAGCTGTTCCGGCAGGCCGGCCAGCGGGTCGAGGAGAACACGGTCTTCCTCGACCCGGAGTTCGTCCTCGAGCAGGTCGCCAAGGCCCCCCGCGAGTTCGACGTCCGGGCGCGCAACGCCGAGCGGAGCATCCACATCGGCGGCGACTCGATGGCCTTCGGCGCCGTCTACGGGCCGCCGTTCGTCCGCGAGGGCGAGGTCCGCCGCGACGGCACGATGGAGGACTACCGCAACTTCGCCCGTCTCTCGCAGTCGTTCTCGGTGCTCGACTCCGCCGGCGGGGTCGTCTGCGAGCCCAACGACGCACCGCTCGACTCGCGCCACCTCGACATGACCTACGCCCTCATGACGATCACCGACAAGGTGTTCATGGGCAACGTCGTCTCCGGCGAGAACGCCCGCGACGTCATCGCGATGTCCGAGATCCTCTTCGGCGGGCGCGAGGCCATCGAGCAGACGCCGGTGAGCATCAGCCTCGTCAACTGCAACAGCCCGCTGCGCTGGGACGACCGGATGCTCGACGCCCTGTTCGAGTACGCCGCCGCCGCGCAGCCGGTCGTCCTCACGCCGTTCATCCTCATGGGCGCGATGTCGCCGGTCACCATCCCGGCGGCGCTCGTGCAGCAGATCGCCGAGGCGCTCTCGGGCATCACGCTCGCGCAGCTCATCCGCCCGGGGTGCCCGGTCATCTTCGGGTCGTTCCTGTCGAACATCGACATGCAGTCCGGCTCACCGACGTTCGGCACGCCGGAGTCCGGTGTCGGGCTGCTGTGCACCGGCCAGATCGCGCGCCACTTCAACCTGCCCTTCCGCACCGGCGGCGGCCTCACCTCCTCGCAGGTGCCGGACGCGCAGGCCGGCTACGAGGCGCTCATGACGCTGCTGCCGACCTTCCTCGCGGGCACCAACTGGGTCATGCACAGCGCCGGCTGGCTCGAGGGCGGGCTCGTCGCGGGCTTCGAGAAGTTCGTCATCGACTGCCAGATCGTCGAGATGCTCCAGCACGAGTTCACCCCGCTCGAGATCGACGCGGGCTCGCTCGGGTTCGACGCCCACCAGGAGGTCGGGCACGGCGGGCACTTCCTCGGCTCGATGCACACGATGGAGCGCTTCCGGACCTGCTTCTACCGGCCGTTCCTCAACAGCTCGGAGAACTACGAGCGGTGGACGCGCAACGGGGCCCAGGACACGGCGACGCGGGCGTCCGCGATCTGGCGCAAGCGGCTCGAGGAGTACGAGCAGCCCGCGCTCGACGAGGCCGTGCGCGCCGAGCTCGAGGAGTACGTCGTCCGCCGTCGGCGCGAGCTCGGGGACTGACCCCCTCCCCCGCCCCCGGGGGTTGCGCCATTCGCTACGGTTGCGTCATGCGCACCACCTCGCGGGACGCGGGCTCGACCGTCCAGTCCGTCGACCGGGCCGTCACCATCCTCGAGCTGCTCGCCCTGCACGGCGAGGCCGGCACGACGCAGCTCGCGCGCGAGCTCGGCGTCCACAAGTCGACGGCCAGCCGCCTCGTCTCCGCGCTCGAGCGGCGCCGGCTCGTCGAGCAGGTCGAGGAGCGAGGCCGCTACCGCCTCGGCGTCGGGGTGCTCAAGCTCGCCGGCGCCACCAACGCCCGGCTCGACCTCGCGAAGGAGGCCCGGCCGGTCGTGCGCCGCCTGGCCTCCGAGACCGGCGAGACGGTCAACCTCGCGGTCCTCTCCGGCGGCGCCGCGCTCTACGTCGACCAGGTGTCGGGCTCCTCGACCCTCTCGTCCTACAACTGGGTCGGCCAGCACATCCCGATCCACGCGACGAGCAACGGCAAGGTCCTCGTGAGCGAGCAGCACGACCCCGAGCTGACCCGCAGCCTCGGCGACCTCACGCCGTACACGCCCGCGACGGTCACCGACCGCGCCGTCCTCGACGCCCAGCTCGCCGAGGTCCGCGAGCGCGGGTGGGCCCTCGCGACCGACGAGCTCGACGTCGGCCTGACCGCCCTCGCCGCCCCCGTCCGCGACGCGCACGGCGACGTCGTGGCCTCGATCAGCGTCTCCGGGCCGACCTTCCGCTTCGGGCCGCAGCGGGTCGACGAGCTCGTCCCGCTCCTGCTCTCGGCGACCGCCGAGGCCTCGGCCCGGATCGCGCACCAGCCCGTCGAGCGCTGAGCGACCTGAGAGGACCGCGGTCCACCCGCAGTTTTGGTCCTTGACCGGGGCGACCCCGGAGCGCCATCCTGTTGCGCAGTACACGCGGTGTTGCACATCGCGCAACGGTGCGGAGGTGGAGCGTGACCGACCTGGCCGTGAGCAGCAGGACGACGCCCGGGACGGACGCGACCTCGGCCGCGCTGTCCGTGCGTGGCCTGTGGAAGGTCTTCGGACCGAACGCCGACAAGCTCCTCGGCACCCCCGACCTCGAGCTGTCGCGGCAGGAGCTGCAGGCCAAGAGCGGGCACGTCATCGGCGTGCGCGACGTCTCCTTCGACGTCGCGCCGGGCGAGGTGTTCGTCGTCATGGGCCTGTCCGGCTCGGGCAAGTCGACCCTCGTGCGCCTCCTCACCCGCCTCATCGAGCCGACCGCCGGCACCGTCGTCCTCGACGGCGAGGACCTCACGGGGATGGGCGAGGACCAGCTGCGCGAGATCCGCCGCCGCAAGGTGTCGATGGTCTTCCAGCACTTCGGCCTGCTCCCCCACCGCAAGGTCATCGACAACATCGCCTTCGGCCTCGAGGTGCGCGGCGAGGAACGCTCCGGGCGCCGCTCGCGCGCCCAGGAGATGGTCGACCTCGTCGGCCTGTCCGGGTACGAGCTCAACTACCCCGACCAGCTCTCCGGCGGGATGCAGCAGCGCGTCGGCCTGGCCCGCGCGCTCGCCGGCGACCCCGCCGTGCTCATGTTCGACGAGCCGTTCAGCGCCCTCGACCCGCTGATCCGCCGCGACATGCAGAAGGAGGTCATCCGGCTGCACCACGAGGTGGGCAAGACGATGGTCTTCATCACCCACGACCTCGACGAGGCGCTCAAGCTCGGCGACCGGATCCTCATCATGCGCGACGGCGAGATCGTCCAGGTCGGCGCGCCGGACGAGATCATCGGCGCCCCGGCCGACGACTACGTCCGCGACTTCACCGCCGAGGTCCCCAAGTCGCACGTGCTGACGCTGCGCTGGGTGATGCGCCCGCCCGGCTCCGCCGACGAGGGCGCCGGCGCCCCCGCCCTGCCGGACACGACGGTCGTCCGGGAGGCCGCGCGGGCCGTGCTCGCCGCCGACGGGCCGGTGCGCGTCGTCGACGGCAGCGGCACGGTCGTCGGGGTCGTCGACGACGAGGACATCCTGCGGGTGGTCGTCGTCGAGCAGCACGCCCCGGCCGGCGCCCGGTGACCACGACGCTCGAGCCGGTCCGGCCGGCCCCGCCGAAGGAGGCGCAGCCCGTCGCCGAGCGCGCCACGTCGCGCCGCACGGGTCGCAAGCTCCTCGGCGTCCTCGCCCTCTGGCTCCTCGCGTGGGCGACGCTGCGCGGCCGGCAGACCCTCGAGCTGGCCAACGCCGACACGACCGGCCTGCACGACTGGTTCAACGACGTCCGCGACCGGGTGCAGCTGCTCGGGCAGGACAACTGGTTCTTCCACGGCGTGCTCGGCACGATCGCGAGCGGTCTCGACACCTTCGTCGGGGTGCTCCAGGAGCACCTGAGCGCGGTGACGCCCGGCGACTGGGTGGGCTGGTTCGGCGTCGTGCTCCTCGCCGCGTGGGTCACCTACGCGCTCGCCGGGCTGCGCTCGACCCTCCTCGTCACCGTCGTCCTGCTCTTCCTCGGCCTCGCCGGCCTGTGGACCGACGGCATCGACACGCTCATCGTGACGATCGTCGCGGTGGTCATCTGCATGATCGTCGGGCTGCCGCTCGGCATCGCGATGTCGCGCAGCAGGCGCACCTCCGCGGTCGTCACGCCGCTGCTCGACGCGATGCAGACGATGCCCTCCTTCGCCTACCTCACGCCGATCGCCCTCTTCTTCGGCATCGGCCCGGCGTGCGCCATCGTCCTCACCCTCGTCTACGCGCTGCCGCCCCTCGTCCGGATCACCGAGCACGGGCTGAACTCGGTGGCGGAGAACACGATCGAGGCCGGTCGCTCTCTCGGCGTGACCAAGGGCCAGCTGCTGCGGCAGGTCCAGCTGCCGATGGCCAAGCGCACGATCGTCGTCGGCATCAACCAGTGCACGATGGCCGCCCTCTCGATGGCGACGATCGCCGCGCTCGTCAACGGGCCCGGCCTCGGCAAGCCGGTCATCTCCGCGCTGCAGACCCTCAACGTCGGCGCCGCCGCGGTCGCCGGCCTCGGCATCGTCCTCATCGCGATCATGCTCGACCGCACGACGACCGCCGCGAGCGAGCGCTCCTCTCCCGCCGGCCAGCGCGTGGCGGCCGTCGGCTCACCGGGCATCTTCGGGGGGCGCACGATCGTCCTCGAGAAGCTGCCCCGCTGGGCCACCGAGGAGGGCGGGCGCGGCACCGACCGGCGCTTCCTGACCCCGAGCGGACGCCGGCTCGTCCTCGCCGTCCTCCTGCTCCCGGTCCTCGTCGGCGCCTTCTACTCCACGCGCTACCTCCAGCTCTCGCAGTTCCCCGATCTCTCCGGCGTGCCGGTGCTCGGCGAGCTGACCGCCGGCCCCCTCGGTGGGCACATCAACGACCTGACCAACGCGGTCGTCGACACGATCTCGGGCGTGACGAACGGGTTCAAGGACCTCGTCACGGCGGTCATGCTCAACCCGCTGCAGTCGCTCATGTCCGACCTGCCGTGGTGGGTCATGGCGCTGGTCCTCCTCGCCGTCGCGTACCTCCTCGGCGGCTGGCGCCCGGCCGTCGTCACCCTCGTCTGCGAGGCCGTCATCCTCGGCACCGGCCTCTGGTACGACGCGATGGTCACGCTGACGATGACCCTCGTCGCGACGTTCATCGTCATGCTCGTCGCGGTCGTCCTCGGCGTCGCGATGGGCCGGGGGCGGCGGGCCGACACCGTCATCCGGCCCTTCCTCGACGGCTTCCAGACGATCCCCGCGTTCGTCTACCTCGTGCCGGCGCTCGCGCTCTTCGCGGCCACCCGCTTCACGGCGATCATGGCGGCCGTCGCCTACGCCGTCCCGATCGCCACCAAGCTCGTCGCCGACGGGGTGCGCGGCGTCTCGCCGGCGACCGTCGAGGCGGCGCGCTCCACCGGCATCACCCGCTGGCAGATGATCTCGAAGGTCCAGCTGCCGATGGCCCGCGAGGCCCTCGTGCTCGCGACCAACCAGGGCCTGCTCTACGTCCTGTCGATGGTCGTCATCGGCGGGATGGTCGGCGGCGGCAGCCTCGGCTACCTCATCGTCCAGGGCTTCGTCCAGGGCCAGCTCTTCGGCAAGGGCCTGGCCGCCGGCTTCGCCATCACCGCGCTCGGGATCATGCTCGACCGCATCGCCCGCCACGCCGCCGCCCGGTTCGGCCGATGAGCCGGGCACCCCACCACGACCCGCGGAGGACCGCGGACAGGAGAGAGGTCCAGCCCATGGCACGAGCAACCCACCGGAGCGCGCTGGCCGCGGCCGCCGCCGTCATCGCCCTCGGGCTGAGCGCCTGCGGCGGCGGCAACATCGAGCAGCCGAGCGCCTCCGGGTCGGCCGGCGGCGGCGGCAAGGAGTGCGGCGACCTGCGGATCGCCGTCAACCCGTGGACCGGGTACGTGAGCAACGCCCACGTCATCGGCTACGTCGCGCAGAGCAAGCTCGGCTGCAAGGTCACGTACCCCGACGTCAAGGAGGAGGTCGGCTGGCAGGGCATGGCGTCGGGCTCGATCGACACCATCGTCGAGAACTGGGGCCACGCCGACCTGACGAAGAAGTACGTCGAGGAGCAGAAGTCCGTCCAGGACGCCGGCCTCACCGGCAACCGGGGGATCATCGGCTGGTACGTCCCGCCGTGGATGGCCGAGAAGTACCCGGACATCACGGACTGGCAGAACCTCAACAAGTACGCGTCGATGTTCAAGACCTCCGAGTCCGGCGGCAAGGGCCAGCTGCTCGACGGCGACCCCTCGTACGTGACGAACGACGAGGCCCTCGTCACCAACCTCAAGCTCGACTACAAGGTCGTCACCGGCGGCTCGGAGGCGGCGCTCATCACGAGCTTCCGGCAGGCCGAGAAGAACAAGACGCCGCTGCTCGCGTACTTCTACGACCCGCAGTGGTTCTTCTCCGAGATGAAGCTCGTCAAGGTCAACCTGCCGACCTACACCGACGGCTGCGACGCCGACGCCAAGAAGGTCGCGTGCGACTACCCGCCGTACGAGCTCAACAAGCTCATCTCGACCAAGTTCGCCGAGTCCGGTTCTCCCGCAGTGGACCTCATCAAGAAGTTCCAGTGGACCAACGACGACCAGAACGCCGTCTCCGAGATGATCGCCAACCAGAACATGACGCCGGAGGACGCGGCCAAGAGGTGGGTCGACGCCAACCCCGACAAGGTCGCCGCCTGGCTGTCCTGACCCCCGCACCACCCCCCGTGCCGCGGCGCCCACCCGGGCGTCGCGGCACGCGGCCGTTGACGGCGTGAGTGATCCACCTCACACTGCAGGTGTTGTGCGATGCGCACAGCGTTCCGTCCAGCGCAACCGAGGGGCACGGCCATGGCGACGACGACACCACCTCCGCTGACCACCGAGCAGGCGCCGGAACCGCACCGGCGTTCCCCCGTCGACAAGGTCGTCTTCGGGGTCGCGGCTACCCTCGCGCTGCTCGTCCTCGTCTACGGCGCGGTCGACGGCGAGGGCTTCGGCGAGACGGGTGGCAGCATCCTCGGCTGGATCACGACGAACTTCGGCTGGTTCTTCGTCCTGACCAGCGGTGGCTTCGTCCTCTTCAGCGCCTTCCTCGCCGTCAGCCGCTACGGCAACATCAAGCTCGGCGCCGACGACTCCGTCCCCGAGTTCTCGACCTTCTCGTGGGTGTCGATGATGTTCGCGACCGGCATGGGCATCGGCCTGATGTTCTACGGCGTCGCCGAGCCGCTGACCCACCTCAACACCCCGCCGCTCGGGCTCGCCGCGCCGGGCAGCGACGAGGCCGCACACCTCGCGATGGAGTACACGTTCTTCCACTGGGGCTTCCACCCCTGGTCGATGTACGCCGTCATCGGGCTGACCATCGCGTACTTCGCCTACCGCAAGGGCTCGGGCAACCTCATCAGCGCGGCGTTCCGGCCGCTGCTCGGCGACCGCGTCGACGGCGCGGCCGGCAAGGGCATCGACACCCTCGCGATCCTCGCGACCCTCTTCGGCTCGGCGACCTCGCTCGGCCTCGGCGCGCTGCAGATCACCGGCGGCCTCGCCGACGTCTTCGGCCAGGACGGCTACGGCACGACCGCCGCGGTCGTCGTCATCGCCGTCCTCACGCTCTGCTTCGTCGTCTCCGCCGTGAGCGGCATCGACAAGGGCATCAAGTGGCTCTCCAACGCCAACGCCGTCGCGGCCGCGCTGCTCGCCCTGTTCCTCTTCGTCGTCGGGCCGACGGTCTTCATCCTCTCGACCTTCACCGAGTCGATCGGCGGCTACCTGACCCACCTGCCGACGATGAGCTTCCGCACCGGCGTCTTCGGCGGCAGCGAGTGGCTCAACGGCTGGACGATCTTCTACTGGGCCTGGTGGGTCTCGTGGACCCCCTTCGTCGGGATGTTCATCGCCCGCATCTCCAAGGGCCGCACGATCCGCCAGTTCGTCGTCTTCGTCATCGCGATCCCCTCGCTCGTCTCGTTCGTCTGGTTCTCGATCCTCGGCGGCGCCGCCTTCGACCTCCAGCTGACGAAGGGCGAGGACATGAAGGCGCTCGTCGACTCGGGCCTGGAGAACACGCTCTTCGGCACCCTGCGCGAGTACCCGGTCGCGAGCGTCACCGTCGCCCTCGCGGTCTTCCTCATCGCGATCTTCTTCGTCACCGGCGCCGACTCGGCCTCCATCGTCATGGGGATGCTCAGCCAGGGCGGCGACGAGGAGCCCCGGCGCTCGCTCGTCGTCTTCTGGGGCGTGGCCACCGGCGCCGTCGCGACCGTGCTGCTCGTCAGCGGGGGCGAGGACGGTCTCGGGGCCCTGCAGACGGGGGTCATCATCATCGGCTTCCCGTTCCTCATGGTGCTCATCGCGCTGTGCTTCTCGCTGTGGAAGGCGCTGCGCCAGGAGACCTTCGAGTCGACCCTCCAGGGGCCGATCCGGCGGCACCTGCGCGAGCACCCGGCGGCCCGCCGGGACGCGTGAGCCGGACGGCGGACGACCGGTTGGCACGGCGTCCGCCGTCTGCCATGCTGTGCGGACGTGTTGCACGATGAGCGCCGGGTTGCGCGATACGCACCACCGGCGTGACGGAAGGACCACCCCATGGCCGCTCTCCCCGCCTCCGCGCGCTGCGTCGTCATCGGCGCCGGCATCGTCGGGAACTCGCTCGTCCACCACCTCGCCGAGCTCGGGTGGACCGACATCGTCCAGCTCGACAAGGGGCCGCTGCCCAACCCCGGCGGCTCCACCGGCCACGCGAGCAACTTCATCTTCCCGGTCGACCACTCGCGCGAGTTCGCCGACATCACGCTCGACTCGATGCGCCAGTACAAGGAGCTCGGGGTCTTCACCGAGTCCGGCGGCTTCGAGGTCGCGCGCACCGAGGAGCGGATGGAGGAGCTGCGCCGGCGGATGAGCAGCGCCAAGGCGTGGGGCATCCCCGCCGAGCTCGTCACCCCCGAGCAGGTCGCCGAGAAGGTGCCCTTCCTCGACAAGGACGTCATCATCGGCGCCGCGTGGTTCCCCACCGTCGGCGTCGTCGACAGCCTGCGCGCCGGCACGATCATGCGCGAGCGCGCGCTCGAGCGCGGCGCCCTGACGACCGTCCCCAACGTCGAGGTGACGGGGATGGAGGTCGTCGACGGCCGCATCCGCGCGGTCGAGACCAACCAGGGCCGCATCGAGGCCGAGACCGTCGTCATCGCCTGCGGCGTGTGGAGCCCGAAGATCGCCCGGATGGCCGGCGCGCACATCCCGCTGACCCCCGCCGTGCACCAGATGATCTCGGTCGGGCCGTGCGAGGTGCTCGCCGAGAAGCCGGGCGAGATCAGCTACCCGATCGTGCGCGACATGGACACGTTCTGCTACGAGCGCCAGCACGGCTCCGACATGGAGGTCGGCTCCTACGCCCACCGGGCGATCCTCTGGGACCCCGAGGACATCCCCTCGATCGAGCAGAGCAAGCTCTCCCCCACCGAGATGCCGTTCACCGAGGACGACTTCGACCCGCAGCTCGAGCAGGCGCTCGAGCTCATGCCCGAGCTGCTCGGCGACGAGCGGGCCGAGATCCGCTACGCCATCAACGGCCTCCTCTCGCTGACGCCCGACGGCTACCCGGTCCTCGGCGAGACGCCCGAGGTGAAGGGCCTCTGGTCGGCCGCCGCCGTCTGGATCAAGGAGGGCCCCGGCACGGCCCGGGCCGTCGCCGAGTGGATGACCCACGGCAACCCCGAGATCGACTTGGGGCACAGCGACATCGCGCGCTTCCACCCGCACCAGAAGACGCGGGCGCACGTCAAGGCGCGCACGTCCGAGTCGTTCATCAAGACCTACGGCATCGTCCACCCAGCCGAGCAGTACGGCAGCAACCGCGACGTCCGCCTCGCCCCGATGCACGCCTCGCAGCAGGAGCTCGGCGCCGTCTTCTACGAGACCGCCGGCTGGGAGCGCCCGCACTGGTACACCTCGAACGCCGGCCTCGTCGAGAAGTTCGGCCCCGAGCAGACGATGCCGCGCGAGCACGAGTGGGACGCCCGCTGGTGGAGCCCGATCATCAACGCCGAGCACCTCCAGATGCGCGAGGCCGCCGGGCTCGTCGACCTCTCGGCGTTCGCGATCTTCGACGTCGTCGGGCCCCGCGCGCTCGAGGCCGTGCAGCGGATCATCGTGGCGCAGGCCGACGTCCGCATCGGGCGGGTCGTCTACACGCCGGTGCTCGACGAGCGCGGCGGCTTCCGCTCCGACCTCACGGTGATGCGCCTGGCCCACGACCGCTTCCGGGTCGTCACCGGCGGCGCGCACGGCATGGCGGACAAGAAGTGGTTCTCCGACCGGATGCCCGACGACGGCGGCGCGGTCGTCGTCGACCTCACCTCGAGCTGGACGACCATCGGCCTGTGGGGCCCGAAGGCGCTCGAGATCCTCTCCGGCCTCACCGACACCGACGTCTCCCCCGGCGCCTTCGCCTTCGGCACATGCCGCGAGATCGAGGTCGGCACCCTGTCGGTGCTCGCCTCGCGCATCTCCTACGTCGGTGAGTTCGGGTGGGAGCTCTACGTGCCCCTCGAGGCGGGAGCCGCCCTGTGGCGCAGGCTCCTCGACGCCGGCACGCCGCTCGGGATGGTGCCCGTCGGCATCGGCGTCTACGGCACGACCGGCCGGATCGAGAAGGGCTACCGCGCGTACGGGTACGAGCTCGACACCGAGCGCACGCTGATGGAGACCGGCATGTCCCGGGCGAAGTGGAAGGAGCAGGACTTCATCGGCAAGGACGCCGTCGTCGCGCAGGCCGACCAGGCCCCGAAGACCGTCCTGTGCTCGCTCACCGTCGACGACCACACCTCGGCCTCCGGGGTGAAGCGGTACATGCTCGGGGGCGAGCCGGTCCTCACCCGGGACGGCGGCACGCTGACCGACGGCCACGGCCGCCACCCGTACGTGACGACCGCCGGCTCCGCGCCGAGCCTCGGCAAGCACGTGCTCATGGCCTTCCTCCCGCCGGAGGTCGCCACCGTGGGGACGGAGCTGGCGGTGTCGTACATGGAGGAGCTCTACCCGGTCACCGTGGCCGCCGCCGACGCGACGCCGCTGTTCGACCCGGACAACCTGCGGATCCGGGGGCGGGCGTGACCAACGTCCTCGTCTGCGTCAAGCGCGTCCCCGACCCGACCGGCGAGGTCGTCCTCACCGCCGACGGGCTGCGCGTCGACGGCCGGTTCGCCGGCTACACGACGAGCGCCCACGAGGAGGCCGCCGTCGCCCTGGCCGTGCAGGTCGCCGAGCCCTCCGGCGGCACCGTGACGGTGCTGTCGGTCGGCTCCGAGGACAGCCTCGAGCAGGTGCGCGCCGGCATCGCCGTCGGCGCCACCGACGGCGTCCTCGTCGAGGCGGACGCCGACCTCCTCGGGCCGGCCGACGTCGCCGAGGCCGTCGCGCAGGCCGTCGGGGCGCGGGCCGACGCGGGGACCACGTACGACCTCGTGCTGCTCGGCAACGACGCCGCCGACACCGGCGACTTCCAGGTCGGCGTGCGGCTGGCCTACCTCCTCGACCGGCCGGTCGTCGCCGGGGTGCAGACGGTCGCCGTCGAGGGCGACGTCGCGACCCTCCACGCCGAGGGACCGGAGGGCACCGAGGTCTACGAGGTCGCGCTGCCCGCGGTCGCCACCGTCCTCGAGGGCGGGGTCGCCCCGAAGTACCCGAGCGTCATGGGGCGGATGCGCGCGAAGAAGGCCGAGGTCGAGCGGATGACGTGGTCGGGCACGCCCGGCGGGTCGGGGCGCGAGGCGCTCTCGGTGCCCGAGGCACCCCCGAGCCAGGTGACCGTCCTCGGCGAGGGGCCGACCGCCGCGCCGGCCCTCGTCGCCGTCCTGCGCGAGCTCAAGGTGGTGCACGCGTGAGCGTCGTCGTCCTCGTCGAGGTCGAGGAGGGACGGGCCTCGCTCGTCTCCCGCGAGACCCTCGCCTTCGCCCGCTCCCTCGGGGCCGGCGACCTGCACGCCGTCGTCGTCGGGGCCGCCCCGGAGGCGGTGCTCGCCGACTGCCGCGAGGCAGGGGTCGCGGTGCTCCACGAGGCGTCCGACCCCGCGCTCGAGCGCTACGCCGCGGCGGCCTGGGCCGCCGTCGTCGAGGCCGCCGGGCGCGCGGCCCGGGCCGACCTCGTCGTGGCCCCCGGCACCGGCCGCGGCAACGAGGTCCTCGCCCACGTCGCCGCCCGCCGCGGGCTGCGGATGGCCGCCAACGTCGTCGCCGTCGAGTCGCTCTCGCCGCTCGTCGTCCAGCGCCAGGTCGTCGGCGGCGCCGCGCTCGAGCGGGCGACCGTGCCCAGCCGGGTCCGGCTGCTGTCGATGGCCGGCCACGCCGTCGACCCCACCCCCGCCGACACCCCCGGCGAGGCCCGGGTCCAGCCGCTGGCCGTGGCGCTCGACGCCAAGGACCTGCGCGCCCAGGTGGTCCGGGTCGAGCGGCGCGAGCGGGGCGACAGCTCAGGGCTCGCCGCGGCCAAGGTCGTCGTCGGCGCGGGCCGCGGCGCGGGCGGGCCGGACGGCTTCGCGGCCGTCGACGCCCTCGCGCAGCGGCTCGGCGGGGCGGTCGGCGTCTCGCGCGTCGTCACCTCGCTCGGCTGGCGGCCGCACCACGAGCAGGTCGGCCAGACCGGCTCGCGCATCGCCCCCGACCTCTACCTCGCCTGCGGCATCTCGGGCTCGATCCAGCACTGGGCGGGCTGCGCCTCGAGCCGGACGATCATCGCCGTCAACACCGACGCCGACGCCCCGATGGTGACCAAGGCCGACTACGCGGTCATCGGCGACATGCACGAGGTGCTGCCGGCGGTCCTCGAGGAGCTCGGCTGAGCGGGCGCCGGCCCTCAGTCCTCGAGCGCGGCCCAGTCGGCCTTCTCGGGGGCGGCGGCCTGCCCCTCGGGGCAGTGCGCCCGCAGGTCGCACCAGCCGCACAGCGGCCCGGTGACGGCGGGGAACATCGTGGACTCCGCCCCGTGCCGGGCGAAGTCGGCGTCGGCCCGGCGCGCGTCGCGCATGATCGAGCGCGCCCGCTCGACGTGCCGGCCGATGGACTCGCCGGTGTGCTCGTGCGCGGCGACCGTGCCCGAGGGGACGTGGTGCAGCTCGACGCGGCGCACCGGGCGCCGGAACATCTTCCAGACGGCGGCGGCGTACAGCGCGAGCGGCAGCGAGGTGCGCGCCTCGTCGTCGGTCGAGACCCGGCGCGAGGTCTTGTAGTCGACGACGACCAGCTCGCCGTCGCGGTCGTCGAGCCGGTCGATGCGGCCCTGGACGCGCAGGTCCTCGCTGACGAACGACACCGTGCGCTCGATGCCGACGGGCCGCTGCTGCGGCCCGGAGCGCTCGAGGTAGGCGACGACGGCGTCCTGCATCCGGGCCCGCCAGCGCGCGGACTGGGCGGCGTCGCGGAAGCCGACGTCGATCCAGGCCCTCTCCACGAGGCGGGCCCCGGCCTGCGGGGTGCGCTCGGGCTGGTCCCACCAGTCGCGCAGCGCGTTGTGCACGGCGTTGCCGAGGGAGGTGTGCGCCCGCTGCGCGCGGGCCGGCGGCCGGGGCCGGTCGAGGTAGGCCAGCCGGTAGCGGCGCGGGCAGTCGAGGAAGGTGAGCAGCTTGCTCGGGCTGCCGCCCCACAAGGGCTCGGGCATGCCGGGGAACGCCGCCTGCTGCGGCGTCGCCTGCTCCCCCGTGCCCGTCACGGCACCGACGGTAGCCGGTGCGACCGACGGGCCCGCGGGGCCGTCCCCAGGACCCCGTCCCGGATGACACACTGAGCGCCTCATGGCCATCTCCTCCTTCGACCTGTTCAGCGTCGGCATCGGTCCCTCGAGCTCGCACACCGTCGGCCCGATGCGCGCCGCCCACTCCTTCGCCGCGTCGCTGCGCGAGGACGGGCTGCTCCCCCGCGTCGGCCGGGTCCGGGCCGAGCTCTTCGGCTCGCTCGGCGCCACCGGCCACGGCCACGGCTCGGTCAAGGCCGTGCTCCTCGGCCTCGAGGGCGAGGCGCCCGAGAGCACCGACCCGCGCGCCGCCGAGCACCGCGTCGACGAGGTCCGCGCCGCCCGCACGCTGCACCTCGGCGGTACTCACGACGTGCTCTGCGACCCCGACACCGACGTCGTCCTGCACCGCCGCGCGACCCTGCCCTTCCACTCCAACGGGATGCGCTTCACGGCGTGGGCCTCGGCCGACCCGACCGACGGCGAGGAGCCCCTGCGCACCCGCGAGTACTACTCCGTCGGCGGCGGGTTCGTCCTCGACCAGGACGAGGTCGGGCAGAACGAGATCGTCCCCGACCACACGCCCGTCCGGTACCCCTTCACGACCGGCGACCAGCTGCTCCAGCGCTGCGCCGAGACCGGCCTGCCGGTCAGCGGCGTCATGCTCGCCAACGAGCTGTCGTGGCGCACCGAGGCCGAGGTCCGCTCCGGCCTGCTGCACCTCTGGGCCGTCATGCAGGAGTGCGTCGACAACGGCTGCCGCACCGACGGCGTCCTGCCCGGCGGGCTGCGCGTCCAGCGCCGCGCGCCCCGGCTCGTGCGCCAGCTGCGCCGTGAGCACGCCGGCGACCCGCTCGCCGCGATGGACTGGGTCACCCTCTACGCGCTCGCGGTCAACGAGGAGAACGCCAGCGGCGGGCGCATCGTCACCGCGCCGACGAACGGCGCGGCGGGCATCATCCCGGCGGTGCTGCACTACTACACGCGCTTCGTCCCGGGCGCCGACGACGACGGGGTCGTGCGCTTCCTGCTGACCGCCGCCGCCATCGGCACGCTCTACAAGGAGAACGCCTCGATCTCCGGCGCCGAGGTCGGCTGCCAGGGCGAGGTCGGCTCCGCCTGCTCGATGGCGGCCGGCGCCCTCGCCGAGGTCCTCGGCGGCACCCCCGGCCAGGTCGAGAACGCGGCCGAGATCGGCATCGAGCACAACCTCGGCCTGACCTGCGACCCGGTCGGCGGGCTCGTCCAGATCCCCTGCATCGAGCGCAACGCCGTCGCCTCCGTCAAGGCCATCACGGCCGCCCGGCTCTCGCTGCGCGGCGATGGCCGCTCGGCCGTCGTCTCGCTCGACAAGGCGATCAAGACGATGCGCGACACCGGGCGCGACATGAAGGTCAAGTACAAGGAGACCGCGCGCGGCGGCCTCGCCGTCAACGTCATCGAGTGCTGAGGACCCGCGCCTGACCTGCGGTCCTTGACGGCCGGAGCGCCTCTCCGACAGGCTGGTCCACCCGTCCCCACCCCGACAGTCAGGACGACCATGGCCGACCTGTACCTCGACGGCGCCTGGGTCGGCGCCGCTGCCGGCGGTCGCCGGACCATCGTCTGCCCGGCCGACGGCACGACCGTCGGCGAGGTCGACGAGGCCGACGAGACCGACACCCTCGCGGCGATCGACGCCGCCCGCCGCGCGGCCGACGACGGCCGCTGGCGCGACACCCCGCCCACCGAGCGCGCGGCCGCGCTGGGCCGCATCGCCGACCTCCTCGAGCGCGACACCGACGAGATCGCCCGCGCCGAGGCCCTCGACACCGGCAAGCGGTTCGAGGAGGCGAAGCTCGACGTCGCCGACGTCGTCAGCGTCTTCCGCTTCTACGCCGGCAAGGGCGAGGACGTCGAGCGCGTCCGCGAGGTCGACCCGGGCCAGGAGCACGTGCGCAGCCGGGTCGTGCGCGAGCCGATCGGTGTCTGCTCGCTCATCACCCCGTGGAACTACCCGCTGCTGCAGGCCAGCTGGAAGGTCGCGCCGTGCCTGCTCGCGGGCAGCACGTTCGTCCTCAAGCCGAGCGAGATCACCCCGCACTCGACGATCCTCATGGTGCGCGCGATCGAGGAGGCGGGCGTCCCGGCCGGCGTCGCCAACCTCGTCCTCGGGACCGGCCCGGGGTGCGCCGAGCCGATGTCCACCGACCCGCGCGTCGACCTCGTGTCGTTCACGGGCAGCCTCGCCGTCGGCAAGCACCTCATGAAGCAGGCCGCCGACACCGTCAAGCGCGTCGCCCTCGAGCTCGGGGGCAAGAACCCGAACATCGTCTTCGCCGACGCCGACCGCGAGGCCGCGATCGACAACGCGATGACCGCGGTGTTCCTGCACTCCGGCCAGGTCTGCTCGGCCGGCGCGCGCCTGCTCGTCGAGGAGTCGGTCGCCGAGGAGGTCGTCGACGCGATCGTCGAGCGCGCCGCGGGCATCCGGATGGGGCCGCCGTTCGACGAGGACGCGCAGACCGGCTCGCTGACGAGCGCCCAGCACCTCGAGAAGGTCGAGGCCTACGTCGCGACCGGCCTCGCCGAGGGCGCCCGGCTGCGCTGCGGCGGCGCCCGCCCCGACGACGAGCGCCTCGCGAACGGCTACTACTACCTGCCGACCGTCCTCGACCGGTGCGACGTCGGCATGCACGTCGTCCAGGAGGAGTCCTTCGGGCCGGTGCTCACGGTCGAGACCTTCCGCACCGAGGAGGAGGCCGTCCGGCTCGCCAACGCCACCCGCTACGGCCTCGCCGGCGCCGTGTGGACCGGCGACCCGGAGCGCGCCCGTCGCGTCGCCCGGGCGCTGCGCCTGGGCACGGTGTGGATCAACGACTACCACCCCTACGTCGCCCCCGCCGAGTGGGGCGGGCACAAGCAGTCCGGCATCGGCCGCGAGCTCGGCGAGCTCGGCCTCGAGGAGTACCAGGAGACCAAGCACGTGTGGGAGAACACCGAGCCGGCCCCGACGGGGTGGTTCTCATGAGCATCGCCGACCGCGTCACCGACTCCGCCCGGCGCCTGCGCGACCGGACGACGATGGCCGAGGTCCCCGACCACGTCGACTACGTCGTCGTCGGCGGTGGCAGCGCCGGGTCCGTCCTCGCCAACCGCCTCTCGGCCGACCCCGGCACGAGCGTGCTCGTCCTCGAGGCCGGCCGCAACGACCTCAAGCTCGACCCGTTCATCCACATGCCGGCCGCGCTGCCCTTCCCCATCGGCAGCCGGTTCTACGACTGGAAGTACGAGTCGGAGCCCGAGCCGCACATGAACGGCCGGCGGATCTACCACGCGCGCGGCAAGGTCCTCGGCGGGTCGAGCTCGATCAACGGGATGATCTTCCAGCGCGGCAACCCCAAGGACTACGAGCGCTGGGGCGCCGACCCGGGGATGTCCGACTGGGACTACGCGCACTGCCTGCCGTACTTCAAGCGGATGGAGACCTGCCTCGCCGGCGCCGACACCTGGCGCGGCGGCGACGGGCCCCTCGTCATGGAGCGCGGCCCGGCCACCAACCCGCTGTTCACGGCGTTCTTCGAGGCGACCGTGCAGGCCGGCTACCCCCGCACGAGCGACGTCAACGGCTACCGGCAGGAGGGGTTCGCGCCCTTCGACCGCAACGTCCACCGCGGCCGGCGCCTCTCGGCCGCGCGGGCCTACCTTCACCCGGTCATCGACCGCCCCAACCTGCACGTGCGCACCCTCGCGCTGACGACGAAGGTGCTCTTCGAGGGCACCCGCGCCGTCGGGGTCGAGTACCTCGCCTTCGGGCGGAGGCACACGGTGCGCGCCGGCGAGGTCGTCCTCGCGGGCGGGGCGATCAACACGCCCCAGCTGCTCCAGCTCTCGGGCGTCGGCGACCCCCGGCTGCTGCGGCCGCTCGGCATCGACGTCGTCTCGGGGCTGCGCGGGGTCGGCGAGCACCTCCAGGACCACCTCGAGGTGTACATCCAGCACGCGTGCACGCAGCCGGTGTCCATCGCCCCCGGGCTCGCCTACAGGAACCGCCCGAAGCTGGCCGCCGAGTGGCTCTTCCTGCGCAAGGGCCTCGGCGCGACGAACCACTTCGAGGGCGGCGGCTTCGTCCGCAGCAACGACGACGTCGACTACCCGAACCTCATGTTCCACTTCCTGCCCATCGCCATCCGCTACGACGGCTCGAGCCCGGTCGAGGGCCACGGCTACCAGGTGCACATCGGCCCGATGTACTCCGACGCCCGCGGCTGGCTGCGCATCCGCAGCACCGACCCGCGGATGAAGCCGGCGATGCAGTTCAACTACCTCTCCACCGACCAGGACCGACGCGAGTGGGTCGAGGCGATCCGCGTCTCGCGCGAGATCCTCGCGCAGCCCGCGTTCGCCCCGTACGACGGCGGCGAGATCTCACCCGGCGCGCAGGTCGAGACCGACGAGCAGATCCTCGACTGGGTCCGCGCCGACGCCGAGACCGCCCTCCACCCGAGCTGCACGGCCCGGATGGGCACCGACGACCTCTCGGTGCTCGACCCGACGTCGATGCGCGTCCACGGCACGCAGGGCCTGCGCGTCGTCGACGCCAGCGCGATGCCCTACGTGACCAACGGCAACATCTACGCGCCGGTCGTCATGCTCGCCGAGAAGGCGGCCGACCTCATCACCGGCGCCACGCCGCTGCCGCCGTCCGACGCCCCCTGGTACGACGTGCGCGCCGGGAGCCCCCTGGACCCGCCGACCCCCTGAGCCCCGAGCCACCGGAGGACCCGATGAGCACCGCGACCGACCGACCCACCACCCCGACCGAGCCCGAGCCCGGAGGGTCCGGGACGCCGGGGGTGCTCGGCGGGCCACCGGTGCGGGTGCCCGTGTTCGTCGCCTCGCTCACCGGCGTGCTCCTCGTGGCCCTGTGGGCGCTGCTCGCGCCGACCTCGGCCGAGAGCGCCCTCGGGGCGGTGACGACGTGGGCCACGCAGTGGTTCGGCTGGTTCTACGTGCTCCTCGCGACGGTGGTGCTCGGCTTCGTCGTCTGGCTCGGCCTCTCGCGCTACGGCGGCGTGCGCCTCGGGCCGGACCACTCGCGCCCGGAGTTCTCGACCTTCGCGTGGGCGTCCATGCTGTTCGCCGCCGGCATCGGCACGGACGTGATGTTCTACTCCGTCGTCGAGCCGGCGTCGCACTACATGGCGCCGCCCGCGGGCGGCCCCGCGCCCGAGAGCATCGAGGCGGCCCGGGACGCCACCGTGTGGACCCTCTTCCACTACGGCGTCACCGGGTGGGGCATGTACGCGCTGATGGGCCTGGCCCTCGGCTACTTCTGCTACCGCAAGGGCCTGCCCCTCGCGGTGCGCTCGGCCCTGGCCCCGGTGCTCGGCCGGCGGATCGACGGCCCGCTCGGCCACGCCGTCGACACGGCCGCGGTGCTGGGGACGATCTTCGGCGTCGCGACCTCGCTCGGCATCGGCGTGGTCTTCCTCAACGTCGGCCTCAACGTGCTCTTCGGCGTCCCCGTCGGCACCGGTGCGCAGATCGCGCTCGCGGCCCTCGCCGTGCTCATGGCCGCGGTCTCGGCCACGAGCGGCGTCGACCGCGGCATCCGGTTCCTGTCGCAGCTCAACGTGCTGCTGGCCCTCGGGCTCGCGGGCTGGGTGCTCGTCACCGGCAACACCGCGCTGCTGCTCAACGGCGCCGTCGCCAACGTCGGCGACTTCCTGCGCACCTTCCCCGCGAAGACCCTCGAGACCTTCCCCTTCGTCGACAACGCGACGTGGATGAGCACGTGGACGCTCTTCTTCTGGGCCTGGTGGGTGGCGTGGGCGTCCTTCGTCGGGCTCTTCCTCGCGCGCATCTCGCGCGGCCGGACCATCCGGCAGTTCGTCCTCGGCACCCTCGTCATCCCGTTCGCCTACATCGTCATGTGGATCTCCGTGTTCGGGAACGCCGCCATCGAGCGGATCCGGTCCGGCGACACCGACTTCGCGCAGGCCGCCCAGGACTTCACCGGCGTCGGCTTCTACGACCTGCTCTCGCAGTACCCCGCCGGCAAGGTCGTCATCGCCCTGGCCTTCTTCGTCGGGCTGCTCTTCTACGTCACCTCCGCCGACTCCGGCGCGCTCGTCATGGCCAACCTCACGAGCCGGCTCGGTGACCTGACCGAGGACGCCGCCGGCTGGCTGCGCATCACCTGGGCGGCGGCCACCGGGCTGCTGACCATCGCGATGCTCCTCGTCGGCGGCATCACCGCGCTGCAGTACGCGACGATCATCTTCGGGCTGCCCTTCGCCGTCGTGCTCGTGCTCGTCATGGTCGGGCTCGTGCGCGCCCTGCGCGTGGAGGGTCGTCGGGCGGACAGCCGCGAGCAGAGCGTGTACGGGCTGCTGTCGGCACGGGCCGCGACCACGCGTCGTGAAGACCGCGCGACGTCGTGGCGGGCCCGGGTGGCCCGGGCGACGAACTTCGTCGACCGCCGCGACGCGCTCGGCCACCTGCGCGACGTCGTCGCCCCCGCCCTGGCGGAGGTCGGCGAGGAGCTCTGCCGCCACGAGGTCGAGACGACCTGCGAGGTCGACCTCGAGGGCGAGAGCCCGTCGGTCACCCTGCGCACGCCGACCGCCGAGCCGCCGTTCGTCTACCGCGTCGAGGTCGAGATGGCGCCGGTGCCGACCTACGGCGGCCGGATGGTCCAGCGCCGCGACTCCTACGCCCGCCTCGAGGTGCACCTCGCCGACGGCGGGCAGGGGTACGACGTCATGGGCTGGTCGGCGGCGCAGGTCATCCACGACTGCCTCGACCACTACGAGCGCCACCTGGAGTTCCTGCGCCTCACGCAGCCGAGCGCACCGGCCTGAGCGCCCCCGGCGGCCGGGCGTGGCCGGCGGCGAGGAGCAGCGCGACGCCCGCCGCGGCGAGCCACGGCACGCGCGGGCCGACCCCGAGCAGCGCCCCACCGACCAGGGGCGCGAGCAGCGTGGCGACGCCCCACGAGAGGCCTTGGACGGTCATGACGGCGGCCTCGGCACCGGGCGGCGCCAGCCGGGAGGCGACCGCCTGCTGGGTGCCGACGACGAGGCTGCCGGCGGCGCCCTCGAGCACGGCGCCGGTCAGGAGGGCCGGCACTCCCCCGACCGCCCAGCACGCGAGGGCGGCGGCGAGGAGCGCGTACCCGGCGGCGAGCACCCGGTGCGTCGGGGCCGTGACCTCGACCCGCGCGAGGACGCGGTGGGTCGCGACGGCGGACAGCGCGCCCGCGACGAGGAGCCAGGCGGTCGTCGACGGCGGGTGGCCGGCCCAATCGACCGCCAGCGGGAGGACGAGCACGACGACCATGACCACGGTGGCCGAGACGGTGCACAGCGCCGACCACGCGAGGACGTCGCGGCGCAGCGCGGCCCGCCAGACCCGGGGCACGCGGGCCGGGCGCGGCAGCCGGGGCAGGAGCAGCGCGACGAGGGCCGCCGCGAGGAGGCTGCTCGCGGCGTCGACCGCGAAGAGGGCGCCGACCCCCCAACGCGTGACGAGGGCGGCGAGGACACCGGCGACGACCCCGGCCACCGACAGGCTCGCCCAGAGCAGGGAGAAGCGCGAGGCCCGTCGCTCCGGGGCGACGCCCGCGACGACGGCGGTCTGCGTCGCCGGCTCCACCACCTCGTAGGCCAGGCCGAGGGCGAGGACCCCGGACCCGACGACGAGCAGGGAGTCCCCGACGGCGACGACCGCCTGGGCCAGCCCGGCCGCGGCCAGCCCGGCCACGAGGGCCGCGCGGGCGCCCCACCGTGTCGTGACGACACCGCCGAGCACCCGTGACGGGATGGTCGCGGCGCCGAAGAGCGCGAGGACGAGCGACGCCGTGCCGAGCGGGACCCCCAGGTCGCGGGTGAGGCGAACCCCGAGGAACCCCATCCCCGCCCCGCCCAGGCGGTTGACGACGCGCGCCGCGACGAGGACGGTGATGACTGACGTAGGCTTTTTCAGCAGTGACACACCGTGGAGAGTAGGTACCTTCCGTCATGCGTTTCAACAGTCACGTCGACGCGGTGCTCGACACGACCGTCCGGCTCGTCAACGCGCTGACCCCCGGGACCGACGGAGGCCGCGAGCACCCGGCGCCCGTGGGCGCCGCGCTGCGGGGCGCGGTCGTCGAGGCCGTGCGCTACGACGGCTACGAGCCCCGGCCGTCGGCGCGCGACCTCGCCGCCCTGCTGCCGGAGGTCCACGCGGCGCGCGAGGTCGTCGAGCACCTGGACGCCGGCGACGACGACGCCGCGGCGGCCCTCGTCAACGGCATGCTCCGGCGCACGCGGGCCCACCCCGAGCTCGACCGCTCCCCCGACGGCCGCTGGGCCATCCACTTCCACGGGCCCGACACGACCTTCGCCCGCGGGTGGGCCGCCGGCATCGCCGCCGGGCTCGCGATGGCCATCGGCGGCGACCTCGGCTCCCGGCTCGGGGTGTGCGAGGCGTCGGGCTGCGACCGGGTGTGGGTCGACAGGAGCCGCAACACCCACCGGCGCTTCTGCTCCACCCGCTGCCAGAACCGCGTCAAGGCCGCCGCCCACCGCCGGCGGACCCGCACCGCCTGAGCCCGCGGCAGGGGCGGGTGGCGGCTCACGAGGCGAGGCCGCCGACCGCGCTGAGCGGCCCGGGGTAGGACCGCACGGCCGACGGGGTGGCGACGAACGCCGCGACGAGGGGCAGGTCGACCCGCCGGCAGACGTCGAGGACCATCTCGTGCCAGGTGCGGTCGGCGTCGGTGAGGAGGACCGACCCGTCCCGGCCCCGGGCGAGGACCACGCCACCCAACCCGAGCGGCGCCAGCGCCTCGACGAGGCCGTCACGCAGCTCCCACGGGTCGCGGTGGTCGCCCGTGCCCCCGACGAGGAACGGCGTCCGCAGCCGCAGGTCGGGCTCGAGCAGGAGGAACGCCGCGCACCCGTCGACGCGGTCGGTGTGGCCCACGACGAGGTCGACGACGTCGGCCGCGAGGAGCGGGTCGTCGAGGGGCAGGTCGGGCCAGGTCTCGGGGAGGTCGTCAAAGCTCATGCCGTGAGCGTGGCCGAAACGCGCCCGACCGCCGCGGACTTTTCCACAGGGCTGCCGCCGTAGCGTCGGTCCATGGCCCACGACTCCGTCGACGACGCGCACACCCGACCCTCCGGCACGAGCGACGCGACCGTCGCCGCGCTCGGCAAGCTCTCCGAGGCCCTCGAGGTGGTCGAGGAGGCCCGCGGCCACCTCTACGCCTTCCACCGCCGCTGCGGCACCGCCGACCTCACCCTCGGCGAGGCGGTCGACGCGCTGCGCGACGCCGGCCACCACGAGCTCGCCGACCGCGTCGAGACCGACCTCGTCGGGCGCAACATCCTCGCCGGCCGGTGGTCCTTCCAGGTCGTCGAGGAGTACGACGACGGCTACTACGCCACCTTCCGCGAGCACGAGCGCCGCGCGCGCGAGGAGCTGATGGACGGTCGGCGGCACGTGTTCGAGGCCGAGATGAAGGAGGACCGGCGCACCGCCGGACGCGCCGGGCACGCCGCGACCCCCGAGGACTCCTCGCGCGGCTGAGCCCCGCGGGTGCCACCGGGTATCACCGGCGGCCGGCCGGTGCTCCTGAGTGGCATGAGGACCATCACCCCGGGCATCGCCCGCGCCGTCACCCCGTCGGACTGGACCACGGAGCAGCTCGCGCGCCGCGAGCACGAGCCGCGCCGGCTGCACCTGCCCCGCATCCCGCGGCCGGCGCCCCACCTGCCACACCTGGGCGTCGCGCGGCACCGGACGCCCTGAGCCGCAGGGCAATCCGGACGCTCAGTCGAAGACGACCGTCCGCGTCCCGTTGAGGAGGATGCGCGACTCGCAGTGCCACCGCACGGCCCGCGCGAGCACCCGCGACTCGACCTCCTCGCCGGCGCGCACGAGCGCCTCCGGCGTCATCCGGTGGTCGGCGCGCACGACGTCCTGCTCGATGATCGGCCCCTCGTCGAGGTCCGGCGTCACGTAGTGCGCGGTGGCCCCGACGAGCTTGACCCCCCGCTCGTGCGCCTGGTGGTAGGGCTTCGCGCCCTTGAACGAGGGCAGGAACGAGTGGTGGATGTTGATGACGCGCCCCTGGAGGTCGCGGGCCAGCGAGTCCGAGAGGACCTGCATGTAGCGCGCGAGGACGACGAGGTCGACGTCGTGCTCGGCGACGACCTCGCGCAGCCGCGCCTCGGCCTCGGCCTTGGTGTCGGCGGTCACCGGCACGTGGACGAACGGGATTCCGTAGCTCGCGACGAGCGGCTCGAGGTCGCGGTGGTTGGAGACGACCGCGGGGATCTCGAGGTTGAGCTGCCCGCTGCGCCACCGGAAGAGCAGGTCGTTGAGGCAGTGCCCGAAGCGGCTGACCATGAGCAGCGCCCGGGACGGCGTGTGCGCGTCGCGCAGCGACCACTGCATCCCGAACCGCTCGGCCACGGGGGCCAGCAGCTCCTGCCAGCGCCCGACCCCGTGGTCCTCGCCCGCCACCGACCAGCGGATGCGCAGGAAGAACTGGTCGGTGCGCACGTCGTCGTACTGCTGGCTCTCCTCGATGTTGCCGCCGTGCTCGAAGAGCAGGGTCGTGACGGCCGCGACGATGCCGGGGCGGTCGGGGCAGGACAGGAGCAGCACGTACTCGGGCACGGGTCCACGGTACGGAGGTCCGGCCCGGCGGCGCGTGCGCGTCCGCCGGGCCGGGTGCTCGCCCGTCGGCCGGTCAGCTGCCGGAGGTCGACGGCGCCGCCGACGGGGCGGGAGCCGGCGCGCAGTCCGCACCACCGGTGGGCGGGGTCGGCGCGGCGGGCGCGGTGCCGGCACCGGGGCCGGCGGGGGCAGCGCCGTCCTTCGGCGCGGCGGGAGCGGCACCGTCCTTCGGCGCGGCGGGAGCGGCGCCGTCCTTCGGCGCGGCGGGGGCGGCGCCGTCCTTCGGAGCAGCGGGAGCGGCACCGTCCTTCGGCGGGGTCGGCGCCTCGCCACCGGCCGGCGGGGCCGGCGGCGCCGGCAGCGCGGCGCACCCGCAGTCGCTGCCGGCGGTCGTCCCGGTGCCCCCGTCGGACGGCGCGGTCGTGCCGTCGCCGGTCGTCCCGGAGCCGGTCGTCCCGGATCCGCCGTCCGAGGGCGTCGCCGCGGACGGGGCGGTCGTGCTCGTCGGGGTCGACGGGCCGTCGGCGTACGCCGCGCCCATCCACATCCCGCCGCCGATGAGCGCGGCCGCGGCCACGCCGGCCGCGACGGTGAAGCGGGTGCGGTTCCTGGGGGCGGGCGCCTGCGCGACGGGCGCGGCCGACGACGGCAGCGCGGCCATCTCGTGGGTGTCCCACCACTGCGGGTCACGGTCGGGCTGGTTGCGGTACAGGTTGTCGTCCACGGGGACTCCTCGGTACGGGGCCCACCTCGGTGGTGGGCCGTCGACATCGAGCCTGCGCAGCGATCCTCAAGCGAGCCTCAAGCCGGGGACCGGTCGGCACACATTGAGGAAACCTTGAGGCCGGCGACCCAGACTGGAGCCATGGCCACCGCACGCATCCTGCTCGTCGAGGACGACGACGCCATCCGCGAGGCCGTCGCCGTCGCGCTGCGCGACGAGGGGTACGAGGTCGCGACGCGCCCCGACGGCGACGCGCTGGAGGAGCACCTCGAGGCCTTCCGGCCCGACCTCGTCGTCCTCGACTGGATGCTGCCCGGCCGCGACGGGCCGACCCTCGCACGGGTCGTGCGCCGCTTCGGCGACGTCGGGGTCGTCATGCTCACCGCCCGCGACGGGGTGTCCTCGCGGCTGCGCGGGTTCGACTCCGGCGTCGACGACTACGTGACCAAGCCCTTCGCGATGGCCGAGCTGCTCGCCCGGCTGCGGGCCCTGCTGCGCCGGCTCGGTCGGGTGCCCTCGACCGTCGAGGTGGGTGACCTCGTCGTCGACCTCGACGGCGCGGTCGTCACCCGCGCGGGCCACCGGGTCGAGCTGACCGCCACCGAGCTGCGGCTGCTCGGGTTCCTCGTCGAGAACCGCGGCCGGACGATGTCGACGACGCAGATCCTCACCCAGGTCTGGGGCTACGAGGACGTCGCCGAGAACCTCGTCCAGGTGCACGTCTCGGCCCTGCGCAAGAAGCTGGAGGCGCACGGCGACCGCCTCGTCCACACCGTGCGCGGCATCGGCTACGTGGTGCGGGCGTGAGCGCCCCGCTGCCCGAGCCCCTCGAGCCCTCCCCCGCCCTGCGGACGGGCTCGCTGCGCTGGCGGGTCGTCGCGGCGGTCATGGCGCTGCTCGTCGTCCTGCTGCTCGTCCTGTCCGTCACCGTCGACCGGGTCCTCACCGCGCGCACGCAGGGCCAGCTCGAGCAGCGCCTCCTCGACCGGGTCGCGGTGGCGCAGGCCCTCGCGGACCAGGTGTCGGCGCAGGACCTCGTCGACCGGATCGGTGGCGAGGGCGTGTCGGTGCGGCTGACGACCTCGGACGGGAGCGTGCTGACGGCCGGGCCGCAGGAGGCCGCCCCGTCGTCCGCCCCCACGGCGCCCGCCGGCCCGGGTCCGAAGCCGGGCCCGGCCGCGCGCGACGCGGTCTCGCGCAGCGGCGACGTCTACAGCGTCGAGCGCCGCCTGCCCGTCGGCGAGCTGCTCCTGACGACCGACGCCGGCGGCCTGCAGCAGACCCTCACCCAGGTGCGCTGGGTCCTCGCCCTGTCCTCGCTCGGCGTGCTGCTCGTCGCCGCGCTGCTCGTCGCGCTCCTCACCGGCCGGCTCCTGCGCCCCCTCGACACGATGACGACGACGGCGCGCTCCATCGCGGCCGGCGACCGCGGCCGCCGCCTGCGCCCCGACCGGCCGGGTACCGAGCTCGGCCGGATGGCCGGCGCCTTCGACGAGATGCTCGACGCGGTCGAGGGCGCCGAGGGCCGTGCCGTCGCCGCCGAGGCCCGGGTGCGCGACTTCGTCCTCGAGGCCGCGCACGAGCTGCGGACCCCGCTCGCCGGCGTGCAGGCCTCCGCCGAGGCGCTGCTCCTCGGCCGGCCCGAGCGCGAGGAGCGGGAGCGTCTGCTCGCCGGGGTGGTGCGCGAGTCGCAGCGCGCCGGCCGCCTCGCCGACGACCTGCTCCTCATGGCCCGCATCGACCGCGGCGTCGAGCTCGAGCGGCGCCCGGTCGACCTCCACGGCCTCGCCGAGGACGTCGCCGCCTCCGCGGTGCGGCGCCCGGGCGCCCCGGTCACCGTCGGGACCGCCCACGGGCCCGCGCTCGTCGAGGCCGACCCCGACCGGGTCGTGCAGGTGCTGACCAACCTCGTCGACAACGCCCGCCGCGCGGCCGGCCCCGACGGACGCGTCCACCTCGACGTCGGCCCGGGCGGCCGCGTCGTCGTCGCCGACGACGGCCCCGGGGTGCCGCGCGCGGACCGCGAGCGCATCTTCGAGCGGCTCGTCCGGCTCGACGAGGCGCGCTCCCGCGACCGGGGCGGCGCCGGGCTCGGCCTGCCCATCGCGCGCGGCCTGGCCCGCGCCCACGGCGGGGACCTGCGGCTGCTCGACACCGGCACCGGCGCGGCGTTCGAGCTGACCCTGCCCTGAGGGCGACCTCGGTGGGGGCGGCGCTCAGTGCGCGGCGCCGGCCCCGCGGACGAAGGCGATGACGGCGTCCGCGACCATCTGCACGGCGATGGCCGAGAGCAGCAGGCCGGCGATGCGCGTGAGCAGGACGATGCCGCTGTCCTTGAGCAGGCGCGCCAGCGGCGTCGCGAAGCGGAAGACGACGAAGACCAGGCCGAGCGCCGCGACGAGCGCGGTGGCCACGGCGAGGACGCCCGCCGTGCCGTCGGCGTCCTGCACTGCCAGCATCGTCGCGACGATGGCGCCGGGCCCCGCGAGCAGCGGCGTGCCGAGCGGCACGAGCGCGACGTTCACCCCCGCGTCCGCGTGCTGCTCGGACTCCGACCCGGTGAGGAGCTGGAGCGCGACGATGAGCAGCAGCAGGCCGCCCGAGGCCTGGAGCGCGGGCAGCGAGATGTGCAGGTAGTCGAGGATGCGCTGGCCGAACACCGCGAAGGACGCGATGACGCCGAGCGCGACGAGGCTCGCCCGGCGGGCGGCCGAGACCTTCTGCTCCTTGGTCAGCGGCCCGGTGAGGGCGAGGAAGATCGGGATGGCGCCCGGGGGGTCGAGGATGACGACGAGCGTGACGAACGTCGTCGTGAACGCGGAGACGTCGAACCAGCTCACGGACGGACCACCTCCGCGCCGGTCGCGAGCGCCTCGATCCGCTCGAGCGCCTCGGGGGTCGTCGTGCGCTCGCCGAGCCGGTTCTGCTTGCCGTCGCCGTGGTAGTCGCTGGACCCGGTGACGACGACGCCGAGCGAGCCCGCGAGGTCGACGAGGTGGCGCACCGCGTCGGGGCCGTGGTCGCGGTGGTGGGCCTCGATGCCGGCCATCCCGGCGGCGACCATCTCCTCGAGGAGGGCGTCGTCGACCGTGCCGGCGCGCGTCACCGACAGGGGGTGCGCGACGACGGGCACGCCGCCGGCGGCGCGGACGACCTCGACGGCCGTCACGGGGTCCGGGGCGTAGTGCGAGACGTAGTAGGGGCCGCTGTCGGAGAGCAGGTGGGCGAACGCCTCGTCGCGGTGCGCGACGGCGCCGGCGCGCACGAGGGCGTCGGCGATGTGCGGGCGCCCTGGGGTCGCGCCGTCCTCGACCTCGGCGCGCACCGAGGCGACCGACACGGGCAGCCCGTCGGCGGCCATCCGGTCGACCATCCGGTCCAGGCGGGTCTCGCGGCTGTCGCGCGCCTGCTCGAGCTCGGCGACGAGCGCCGGGTGCGTGGGGTCCGGCAGGTAGGCCAGCAGGTGCACGGAGCGGTGGCCGCGGGCGCACGAGACCTCGATGCCGCGCACGAGCGTGATGCCGAGGTCGCCGGCGGCCCGCGCGGCCTCGTCCCACCCGAGGGTCGTGTCGTGGTCGGTCAGCGCGACCGTCGTGAGGCCGGCCGCCGCCGCGGAGGCCACGACCTGCGCCGGCGGCTGGGTGCCGTCGCTCGCGGTGGAGTGGGTGTGCAGGTCGATCACCCGCCGATGCTATCGGCGAGCGAACACCCCCCGGACCGGGGCAACCTTTCCCCGGGTGCCGCCGTAGAGAGGGTGACACCGAGCACCGGGAGGGTCCATGAGCACACGGATGAGGGCCGAGCGCGACGCCGCGTTCACGGCCTTCGTCGAGCAGGCGTCGCCGTCGCTGCTGCGCACGGCGTGGCTGCTGACCGGCGACCACCACGCGGCCCACGAGCTCGTGCAGGCCGCGCTCGTCAAGACCTACGTCGCGTGGCCACGGGTGCGTCCGGAGGGGGCGCTCGCGTACTCGCGCAAGATCCTCGTCAACGAGCGGACGGACTCCTGGCGCCGGCGCCGCGGCGAGGTCAGCGTCGGCGAGGTGCCCGAGGCGACGACGGCCGCCTCCACGACGAGCGAGGACCGCGACCTCGTCGTCCGGCTCCTCGCCGCCCTGCCCGACCAGCAGCGACGCGTCGTCGTGCTGCGCTACTACACCGACCTCAGCGAGCAGGCCGTCGCCGACCTGCTCGACATCTCGCTCGGCTCCGTCAAGTCCGCCGCCTCACGCGGCCTCGCCACGCTGCGCACCCAGCTCACCACCACCGAGGGAGGCACCCGATGAGCCACGACGTGTTCGAGGACGAGCTGCGCACGCTGCTGCGCGGTGCCACCGACGCCGAGAACCCCGCCTTCCACGACGTCGACACCGCCGAGGTCCTCGGCAGCGGCCGCCGCGTCGTGCGCCGCCGCCGGATGGCCGCGGCCGGCGCCGCGCTGGCCGCCGCCACGGTCGTCGGGATCGGGTCATGGGCTGCCCTCGACGGCTCCTCGGACCGCGCGCTGGAGGTCCCGGCCACCCGCACCAGCGCCCCGGCGACGCGACCGGTGACCGCGCTGCTCGAGCCGTTCTCCGACCTCTCGAGCAGCACCGACGGCCAACCGCTCTCGATCCCCGGGCCGCAGCGGGTCGGCGTGCGCGTCGTGCCCGGCGGCACGCCCGACCTCGAGTACCTCGCGATCGGCGCCGACGGCAGCACGTCGCTGATGGGGGGCTCGAGCCTCGACGGCATCGCGCCCCTCGCATCGACCTCGGGCACCGCCGGGGAGGACTCGCACGTCCTCGTCGGCGTCCTGCCCGAGCAGGCGAAGGAGGTCCAGCTCGTCACGCCGCTGACCGACGAGGGCGGCCACGCCTCGACCTCCGTCCGGGCGCCCCTGGCCGGGACCGGTCGCCAGGCCTTCGCCGTGCGGTTCGAGGTGGCCGGCGACGCCGACACGGTCCGGCACCTCCTCTGGTGGGACGGTCGGGGGACGGTCCACGACGAGACCGGGGCCGTCGTCCCCGCCGTGACGCTCGGCGACGCGGAGCGGACGACCGTCTTCGTGTCCGAGGGCCTCGACCGGATGGGCACCTTCTCGACCGACGGTGGGCAGTCGATGATGGCGCTGGACGGCTCGCGCAACAGCAGCGGCCGCCCGTTCCTCGGCTCCGGCCGGGGCGAGGGCTCGCGGATCGACTACCTGTTCGCCGCCGTCGTGCCCGCCGGGACGACGCCCGGCACCCTCACCCCCACGACGGGCACCGAGGTGACGGACCCGCTGACCGTCGCCCCGGTCCCGGGCACCGACCTCGCGATCCTCTGGACCCGGTACTCCGCGCCGGAGTCGGTCGAGGGGTCGGGCTACCGGAGCATCACGTGGGACGAGGGCGGCCGCACGGTCACCGAGCGGCCCTGACCCTCAGGCCTGCGGGGTCGCGGCCGGACCGGGCCAGTTCCGGTCCGGCTGCGGCGACGGGCGGCCGGGCTGCTCGCCGCCGCGAGCGTCGAGGTAGGACTCCTTCGGCACCATGACCTTGCGCCGGAAGATGCAGACGACGGTGCCGTCCTGCTTGTAGCCGATGGTCTCGACGTGGACCACGCCCCGGTCGTCCTTGCTCGTGCTCTCCCACTTGTCGAGCACGCGGGTCTCGCCGTAGAGGGTGTCGCCGTGGAAGGTCGGCGCGACGTGGCGCAGGCTCTCGATCTCGAGGTTGGCGATCGCCTTGCCGCTGACGTCCGGCACCGACATCCCGAGGAGGATCGAGTAGACGTAGTTGCCGACGACGACGTTCTTGCCGAACTGCGTCGTCCCCTCGGCGTAGTGGGCGTCGAGGTGGAGCGGGTGGTGGTTCATCGTCAACAGGCAGAACAGGTGGTCGTCGGCCTCGGTGACGGTCTTGCCCGGCCAGTGCTTGTACGTGGCCCCGACCTCGAACTCCTCGTAGCTGCGCCCGAACTGCACGTCGATCTCCTTCGCTCCGGTGTCCGGGACATCCTCGCGCGGCCCCGCGACGGGCGGCAGCCCACCACGACGTGCCCTTCCCCACACCCGACGCCCCGCGCGTCACGTCGCTCCTCCGCACGGCTGACCGGCGCCTCTCACTCCCGTGGGCAGGGAAAGCGGCTCAGGACACGGCTGTAGCCACGCCGGACGCCGACAACCCCGCCAGCGCCCGGCGGACCCGCGCCACGACCCGCTCGGGATGCGCCAGGTCGGCCCACGTGACCCGGACCACCGCGTACCCCACCGCCCGCAGCCGGTCCTCCCGGCGCTTCTCGGCCACCAGCGCCTCCCTCCCCTGCGCCCCGCCGTACTTGAGCGCCCCGTCGAACTCGACGACGACCCGGCCCTCCACGAGCAGGTCGACGCGGCCGACGAGACCGTCCTCGTCGGTGACCGGCACCTGCGCACGCACCTCGAAGCCGGCGTCGACGAGGAACAGCCGCGCCAGGGTCTCGCCGGGCGACTCGGACAGGGCGCTGCACCGTGCGGTGACCGACTCCGCCCGCAGCTGCTGGGCCGGGCGTCGCGCGACCGCCGCGAGCGCCGCACCCAGCTCCTCGCGGGACACCCGGCCGGCGTGCAGCGCGGCGTCGACCGGCACCAGACCTGCCTGCACCCCGGAGCGAACCACCACCTGTGCCAGTGCGTGCGCGACGGGGACGCACCGGTAGCCGTCGGCGACCACGTGGCTCGCGCCGTCGCGGGGATGGATCCGCAGCCCGCCGGCCGAGCGGGTGCGCCTCGACGCACCGAGGACGTCGACGACGTCGAGCGGGAGGTCGACGAGAGGTAGCCCGTGCAGTGCGAGGGCCGACTGGTGCGAGGCCACGTCGGTGCCCCGGGTGCGCAGGACGGCCCTCGTCCGCAGCGCGAGCCGCTGCTCGGGCACCGCGTCCTCCCAGCAGCCACCGAGCACGTAGGCGTCACGCCGCACCCGCACGACGGCGCCCGACGCCCTAGCCCGGCGCAGCGCCGTCTCCTCGACGCCGAGGGAGATCGCCTCGGCGCTCGTGAACACCCCGCCCCGCGCCAGCGCGAACGCCGTCAGTCGACCGTCCAACCCCGTGATGCTGCTGCAGTCCGGCGCGCCGGCCGTGCGGTTGTCCACAGGGTCCGGCCAGGACGGGGTTGTCGGCGCCGGGCGCGGAGACGACCCCGCCCGATGCCGACAACCCCGCCCATGACCTGCGGGGCGGGACGGCGGGGGCTCTAGGGTCGGGGCATGGCGGACTTCATCGGCGCGGTCGACCAGGGCACGACGAGCACCCGGTTCATGGTGTTCGACCACGACGGGCGGGAGGTGGCCCGCCACCAGCTCGAGCACGCGCAGGTCCTCCCCCGCGCCGGATGGGTCGAGCACAACCCCCTCGAGATCTGGGACCGCACCCAGACCGTCATCGGCTCGGCGCTGACGACCTCCGGCCTCTCGACGAGCGACCTCGCGGCGATCGGCATCACGAACCAGCGCGAGACGGCGATCGTCTGGGACAGGCGGACCGGCCGGCCGTTCCACAACGCGATCGTCTGGCAGGACACGCGCACCGCCGGCATCGCCCGGGCGCTGGACGCCGACGGCCGCGGCGACGTCATCCGCGAGAAGGCCGGCCTGCCGCCCGCCACCTACTTCAGCGCGGGCAAGGTCCAGTGGATGCTCGAGAACGTCGACGGCCTGCGCGCGGCCGCCGAGCGCGGCGACGCGCTCTTCGGCACCCCCGACACCTGGGTCGTCTGGAACCTCACGGGCGGCCCGGAGGGCGGCCTGCACGTCACCGACGTGACCAACGCCAGTCGCACGATGCTCATGGACCTCACGACGCTCGACTGGGACGACGAGCTGCTCGGGTTCTTCGACATCCCCCGCGCGATGCTGCCGACCATCAGCGCGAGCAGCCACGCGGAGGCGTACGGGCACACCGGCGACCGGCGCGGCACGAGTGCGGTGCCCATCACCGGCGTCCTCGGCGACCAGCAGGCGGCGACCGTCGGCCAGGTCTGCTTCGCGCCCGGCGAGGCCAAGAACACCTACGGCACAGGCAACTTCCTCCTGCTCAACACCGGCGAGGAGCTCGTCCGCAGCGAGAACGGCCTCCTGACGACGGTTGCCTACCAGCTCGGCGACGCCAAGCCGGTGTACGCGCTCGAGGGCTCGATCGCGGTGACCGGCAGCGCCGTCCAGTGGCTGCGCGACCAGCTGGGCATCATCTCGGGCGCCTCCGAGGTCGAGCGGCTGGCGGCCCAGGTCGAGGACTCCGGCGGCGTGTACTTCGTGCCGGCGTTCAGCGGCCTCTTCGCCCCCTACTGGCGCAGCGACGCCCGCGGGGCGATCGTCGGCCTGTCGCGCTTCAACACCAACGCCCACCTGGCCCGGGCCACGCTCGAGGCCATCTGCTACCAGTCGCGCGACGTCGCCGAGGCGATGGTCGCCGACTCGGGCGTCGAGATGACCTGCCTCAAGGTCGACGGCGGCGTCACCGCGAACCGACTGTGCATGCAGCTGCAGGCCGACGTCCTCGGGGTCCCGGTGAGCAAGCCGGTCGTCGCCGAGACGACCGCCCTCGGCGCCGCCTACGCGGCCGGCCTGGCGGTCGGGTTCTGGGCCGACACCGACGAGCTGCGCGCCAACTGGGCCGAGGACGAGCGCTGGGAGCCGACCTGGTCCGAGGACCAGCGGCGCGACGGCTACCGCGGATGGCGCAAGGCGGTCGACCGCACCCTGGACTGGGTCGAGGACTGAGCCACCTTCTGCCGCAGCGACGCTCGGCGCTCAGCCCTCCGCCAGGGCTCGTCGGACGACCTTGCCGTTCGGCGTCCGGGGCAGCCGCTCCACGACCCGGACCGCCCGCGGGCACTTGTACCGGGCCAGGTGCTCCGCGGCGAACGCGAGCAGCGACTCCTCGTCCACGTGCTGCCCCGGGGCCGGCACGACGAACGCCGTGACGATGCGCACGCCGTCGCGCACGGGCACCTCCGTGACCGCCGCCTCGGCCACGGCCGGGTGGCGCACGAGGACGGCCTCGACCTCCTGCGGTGAGACCCGGTAGCCCATCGAGGTCATGACGTCGTCGGCGCGGCCGTGGTGGTGCACGTAGCCGTCGTCGTCGAGGTGGACGAGGTCGCCACTGACGAACCAGTCTCCGCGCCGGACGGACTCGTCCTCCTCGGGGCGGTCCCAGTAGCCGAGCATCAGCCCGGGGTCGCTGCGGTGGACGGCCAGCAGCCCCGCCTCCCCCACCGGCAGGGGGACCTCGCCGCCCTCGACCGGCAGGACGGCGATGCGCCGGCCGGGCTGGGCCCGCCCGGGGCTTCCGGGGCGTACCGGCGTCGACGGCCCCGACGACACGAACGTCGACACCTCGCTCATCCCGAGCGCCTCGAACAGCTCCAGGCCCGTGCGCGCCCGCCACTGCTCGAGGAGGTCGGGGGTCAGCGCCTCCCCCGCCGTCACGGCGTGCCGCAGCGACCGCAGCGGCCCGTCGGGTGCGTCGAGCGGCGCACCCGCCCAGCGCGCCAGCAGCTGGCGGTAGACGCCGGGAACCGCGGCGAACACCGTTGCGCCGCAGTGCTCCACGAGTCGGGGCCAGGCGGCGGGGTCGCGTCGCCCGCTGTGCACGACCGCCGTGGCACCGACCGACCACGGGTCGGTGAGCCCCACCCCGAGCGTGTAGGTCCACGTGAACGAGCCGGCGTGCAGGACGACGTCGCCCGGCCCGATGCCCAGCCACCCCGCGTGCATCGGCCGGCGGCCCCACGCCGACCGGTGTGCGTGCACGACCCCCTTGGGCCGCCCCGTCGTCCCCGACGTGTAGACGAGGAACGCCGGGTCGTCGGGCGCGGTCGCGGCCCAGTCCGCCCGGGCGCCACCGGCGCGCCACCGGGCGAGGTCGGCCGGCCCGACCACGGGCAGCGTCGTCGCCACCTCGAGCCCGGGGGCCACCGCGAGCGCCACGGCGCCGCAGTCGGCCGCCACGAACGCCACCTCGTCGGCGGTCAGCTGGTCCGACGTCGGCACCGGGACCACTCCCGCGGCGGCGGCCCCGAAGAAGGCCAGCGCGAAGTCGCTCGTGTCGCCGAGCCGCAGGACGAGCCGGTCCCCCGGCGCGATCCCCGCCGCGAGCAGCCCCGCCGCCACCCCGAGCACGGCGTCGGCCAGCTCGCCCCACGTCCACCGCTCCTCGCCCGCCGACGGGTCGTCGAGGTCGTGGGTGACGACCAGCCCGAGGCCGTCCGGCGGTCGGTACGGCGCCGGGCCGAGGCAGGTCCGGGCGAGGTTGACCGGGCCGGGCGGCAGCGGGTCGCTCACCGCCGCTCGAGCTGCACCGGCGGCCCGTGGTGGTCGCACGTGCCGAGCAGGTCCCCGTCGACCTCGATGCGCGGCAGCCGCGGCAGCGGCCGGGCCATCGCCGCCTCCCACGCGGACCACGGCGTCTCCATCGAGACGTGCGCGACGGGCATCCGCGTGCGGCCGTCGGCGAGCGCGGCGTCGACCGCCCGCGCCTCCTCGACGGGCCAGTACACCCGGGTCACCGAGTGCCACACGACGGTGAGCACGCCCTCGGGCGGCGCCACGGTCAGCTGCTCGGCGAGCCAGGCCCCGGCCGGTGCGGCGTCGACCGTCACCGGGTGCTGCCGCATGACGTCGAGCGCGCCGTCGAAGCGCAGGTGGCGGTCGAGCATCCACGGCCAGACGAACGAGCGCATGTGCGCCTCGCCCTCCGGGGTCGAGACGTCGACCGGGGCGAGGTCGCAGCCGCGGCGCTCGACGACCTGGAACGGCTGGGGGTCGAAACCCGCTGCGCCACAGGCGTGGATGACGAGGTGCGCGTCCTCCGGGCCGGCGCTCCAGCCGTCGCCCTCGAAGCGGTAGCGGTCGACCTGCAGGCCCATGCCCGCCGACGCCCCGAGCTCGAGCAGCCGGACGCGCCGCAGGCCGGTGCGCCGGACGGCCTCGGAGATGCCGACGAGCAGGGCCACGGTGCGGGCCGGCTCGTTCGTCTGCGGGACGTCCGAGAGTGAGGCCCGCAGCTCCTCGACGTGCGCGGCGAGCACCGGCCGGACGGCCGCCCAGGCCTCCTCGGGGTCGGCGTCGCCGCCGAGCACCGGGTAGAAGGGCACGAGCTGCGGTGCGTCGCCGCGCAGGACGATGCGGAAGAGACCGGCGAGCAGCCGCAGCTGGACGAACTGGCGCGGCTCGGCGCCCTCCCAGCCCTCGAAGAGCTCGCGGGTGACGCCGCCCTCCTCCCAGTCGTCGGCCATCTCGGCGAGGAGCACCCCGTAGAGGTGGTCGCGCCCGCCGAAGTGCTCCCGGAAGCGGTCGGCGAGGGTGGGACCACCGCCGGTCTCGCGGCCCGACGCCGCCTGCTGTGCTGCCACGGGCAGAGTGTGGCAACGCCCGGCCGGGCCCCGCAAACGCTGCCCACCCGGCCCGCACGGCGACGTCGGCGTCCGTGGCAGCATGGGGCGGGTGAGCGAGGAGCAGAAGCAGGCCGACAACCGCGCGCGAGCGACCACCGACGAGCTGCGGGCCTTCATCCGCGAGGACTGGGCGCCGCGCCGCCCGACCGTCACCGGGCCCTCGCCCGCGGCCGGCCCCGCCGCCGAGCGTCGGGCCGTGCTGAGCGCCGCCTACCCGAAGCAGCGGCTCGTCGTGCCGGCCGGTGGCCTCAAGGTCCGCAGCAACGACACCGACTACGTCTTCCGCCCGCACACCGCCTTCGCCTACCTGACCGGCCTGGGGGCCGACCGCGAGCCGGACGCCGTGCTCGTCCTCGAGCCGCTCGACGAGGGCGGCCACGAGGCGGTCCTCTACTTCCGCCCGCTGGCCGACCGCGACAGCGACGAGTTCTTCGCGGACGCCCGCTACGGCGAGTTCTGGGTCGGCGCCCGCCCGACCCTCGAGGACGTCGAGCTCGAGCTCGGCCTCACCGCGCGCCACGTCGACGGTCTCGTCGACGCCGTCGCCAAGGACGCGGGCGAGGTCACCGTCCGCCTCGTCCGGGACGCCGACGCCGAGCTGACCGCGCGCCTCGACGCCGCCCGCGTCGCCAACGGCGCGGCCGAGGAGGGCCTGCAGGAGTCCGACGACGCCCTGGCCCACGAGGTCTCGCTGCTGCGCCTGCGCAAGGACGGCTACGAGGTCGAGCAGATGCGCGAGGCCGTCGCCGCGACGCACGAGGGCTTCGAGGCGATGATCGCCGCCCTCCCCGACGCCGTCGGCGACCCCCGCGGCGAGCGGTGGCTCGAGGGCACGTTCGGCCTCACGGCGCGCCACCGCGGCAACGGGGTCGGCTACGACTCCATCTGCGCGGCCGGCGACCACGCCAACACGCTGCACTGGATCAAGAACACCGGCGAGGTCACGGCCGGCGAGCTCGTGCTCATCGACGCCGGCGTGGAGGTCGACAGCCTCTACACGGCCGACATCACCCGCACCCTGCCCGCCGACGGCACGTACACCGACGCCCAGCGCGAGGTCTACGACGCGGTCTTCGCGGCGCAGGAGGCCGGCATCGCGGCCGTCAAGCCGGGCAACAAGTTCTCCGACGTCCACGCGGCCGCCATCCGCGTCATCGCCGAGCACCTCCACGCGTGGGGTCTGCTGCCCGAGGGCGTGTCCGTCGAGGACAGCCTCGACAAGGAGCACGGCCAGTACCACCGCCGCTGGATGGTGCACGGCACCTCGCACCACCTCGGCCTCGACGTCCACGACTGCGCCCTCGCCACCCGCGAGGAGTACATGGACGCCGAGCTGCGCCCCGGCATGGTCCTCACGGTCGAGCCCGGCCTGTACTTCAAGTCCGACGACCTCAAGGCACCCGAGCGCTTCCGCGGCATCGGCGTCCGCATCGAGGACGACGTGCTCGTCACCGAGGACGGCTGCGAGAACCTCTCGGCCGCGATGCCGCGCAGCTCGGCCGACGTCGAGGCGTGGGTCAGGCGCGTCCAGGGCCGTTGACGCGGTCGCCGGCCCAGGTCAGGTCGTCGGTCACGGCGACGTCGTAGGTCTCCAGGCCCGGGTCGGCGCGCAGGGCGTCGGCCACGTCGTCCGCGCACGCGACGAGCGTGAAGTCCCAGTCGATCTCGGTCGCCAGGCACCACGAGCGGTCGGCCGGCCAGACGAGGTTGGCGCTCTGGCCCCACGGGGTGTCCAGGCCCGGCCAGTCGGTGACCGCTGCCCGGGGTCCGGAGAAGAGCGCGAAGGCTCGCCCGTGGCCGATCAGCAGCGGGCCCGGCGGGTCCACGGCGCCGAAGCCGTCCCACACGGCGTGCACCACCTCACCCTGGGCCGGGCAGTGCCGCAGCACCCTCTCCAGCGTCTCCGCGGGGATGCTCCCCTCCTCCGGCTCGTCCTCGCACGGCCGGCCGGCCAGGTGGTCGGCCGAGATCGAGCGCCACTGGACGAGCGGGTGCATCGTGCGGCCCGTCCTCGCCGCCTCGTCCGCCCAGCGACCACCACCCCACACGGGGTGCAGCACGCGCACCACGCGGGGGAAGCCCGTGGGCACCGCCGACCCGGCCGTCCCCCACGCGTCGCGACGACGGTCCAGCCGCTGCACGAGCCAGTCGCCGACCGCGACGTCGGTCAGCCGGCGCACGTCGGCCACGGCGTCAGCGCCGGTCGATGACGACCTGCGCCGCCCACGCGTGCTCGACGCCCACCGCCTGCCCGGCGCCCCCGAGGACCATCTGCAGCAGGTCGCGCGGCGACGGGAAGTCGTCCGGGAGAGCCGCGTTGTAGGCCTCGTGCGCCTCGAGCGAGTGCACGGACGCCTCGAAGTGCTCGCCCGAGACGTCGACGACGTGCGTCGGCTGCGGCGCCCCTGCCACGGCCACGACCTTGACGCCGTTCCAGGGCTCGAGACCCTCGTCGAGGAGGTCGCGGTGCAGCCACCGGTTGCCCGCGTCGGCCACCGCGTCGAGCGTCGCGAGGCCGACCGCGCGGTGGTCGGCCTGGTTGACCATGTTCGGTCCGAAGAACTCGGCCCACGTCTGCCCGACGACGAGGTCGGGGCGGTGGCGACGGATCACCGCGGCGATCTCGCGGCGCAGCGGCACGCCGGGCTCGACGGCCCCGTCCGCCCAGCCGGCGAACTCGACCGTCCCGACCCCGACGCGGCGGGCGCTCTCGCGCTCCTCCGCCTCCCGCACCCGGCCGGCCTCGGCCGGCTCCATCGTGTCGATGCCGGCCTCGCCCCGGGTCAGGAGGAAGTACGCGACGCGCGCGCCCTCGCCGACCCAGCGGTGGACGGCCGCGGCGGTCCCGTACTCGATGTCGTCCGGGTGCGCGACGACGCAGAGGACGGACGTGAAGGGGCCCTCGAGGGGCGCGAGGTCGGGGCGCTCGTCAGCCATGGGCCGACGATACGCGCGACGGCGCCCGGCGCGTCAGGCCTGCGGCGGCTGCTGCTGCGGGTGCCCGTGCTCGGTCGCGAGGCGTGCCCGCTCGGCCTCCTGGGCCTGGCGGACCTGCTCCTGCGCGGCCTTCATCGGGTCCATCTGCGTCAGCAGCTCGCGGCCGCGGGTCACGTGGCGGTGCTCGACGAGCACCTCGTACTTCGCCGCGACGACCTGGCTGACCGACGTGAAGTCGCGCTGGCCGCGCGTCAGCCGGTAGCCGAACCAGGCCCAGATCATCCCGAAGACCGCACCGAAGACGACCGTCCCGAGGATGTTGACGAAGTTGAGCCCGTTGGGGTCGAACACCGCGAAGATCGTCCCGACGAACAGGCCGAGCCACATGCCGGACAGGGCGCCGGCGCCGATGACGCGGCCCTGCGTGAGCCGGCCGGTGACCCGCTCGATCTGCTTGAGGTCGGTGCCGACGATCATCACGTCCTGGACCGGGAACTCGTGGTCGGACAGGTAGTCGACGGCCTTCTGCGCCTCCTCGTAGGTGTCGTGGACCCCGAGGCTCATCGGGTACTCCAGCGACAGGGCGGCGCGCAGGCCCGGGCGCATCGGCTGGGTGCTCATGGCACCAGTGTGTCACCGTCGGCTGGACGCGGGCTGGGCGCCCGCTGGGCGGAGACCGCCCGTGCCGAGGGTCAGCGGGCCTTGTAGTCCTCGAGGAGCCGGCGGCCGATGATCATCTTCTGGATCTCGGCCGTGCCCTCGCCGATGAGCAGCATCGGTGCCTCGCGGTAGAGGCGCTCGATCTCGTACTCCTTGGAGTAGCCGTAGCCGCCGTGGATGCGGAAGGACTGCTCGACGACGTCGGCGCAGTTCTCGGACGCGAGGTACTTCGCCATCCCCGCCTCGAGGTCGTTGCGCTGGCCGGCGTCCTTGAGCCGGGCGGCCTTGACCATCATCTGGTGGCTCGCCTCGACCTTGGTCGCCATGTCGGCGAGGCGGAAGAGGATGCCCTGGTGCTCGGCGATCTTCTTGCCGAAGGTCTCGCGCTGCTGGCTGTAGGCGATGCCGAGCTCGAAGGCCCGCCGCGAGAGGCCGCAGGCGCGGGCGGCGACGTTGACCCGGCCCACCTCGACGCCGTCCATCATCTGGTAGAAGCCCTGGCCGGGGACCCCGCCGAGGACCTGCGCGTCGCTCGTGCGGTGGCCCTGGAAGACGAGCTCGGTCGTGTCGACGCCCTTGTAGCCCATCTTCTCGATCTTGCCGGGCACCGTGACGCCCTGCGCCGTCTCGCCGAAGCCGGACTCCTTCTCGACGAGGAAGGTCGTCATGTTCTTGTACGGGCTGGAGGACTCCCCGAGGTCGGTCCGGACGAGCACCGCGACGAGGTTGGCCGAGCCGCCGTTGGTCAGCCACATCTTCTGGCCGTCGATGGTCCAGCCGCCGTCCTCGCCCCGGACCGCCTTGGTCCGGATGGCCGCGACGTCCGAGCCGAGGCCCGGCTCGCTCATCGAGAACGCCCCGCGGACCTCGCCGGTCGCCATCCGCGGCAGGTAGCGCTGCTTCTGCTCCTCGGTGCCGTGCTGCAGCAGCAGGTACGCGACGATGAAGTGGGTGTTGATGATGCCGCTGACGCTCATCCAGCCGCGGGCGATCTCCTCGACGACGAGCGCGTAGGTGAGCAGGCTCTCGCCGAGGCCGCCGTACTCCTCGGGGATCATCAGCCCGAAGATCCCCATCTCCTTCATGCCCTCGACGATCTGCGTCGGGTACTCGTCCTTGTGCTCCAGCTCGGTCGCCACGGGGAGGATCTGCTCGTCGACGAACTCGCGGACCAGCTTGATGAGCTCGTGCTGCTCCTCGGTGAGACCGTCGGTGGTCTGGAGTCGGGACATGCGCAGATCGCCGCCTTCGCGTGGGTCGGTGGTGTCGCCGCTCAGTCTGCCTGCGGCGGAGGTGCCCCGGAACGGCCGTCGACTGTGAGTCCCCCCACCGTGTGACGCCGCCCACGGCCCGAGTCACACGCGTATCGGGTCACCCGATACGGCCGCGCTTCACCCCGGAACGGTTCCCGGGTGAGGCGCACCGGTATCGGGTCACCCGATACCGGTGGGGTCGGTGGGAAATGCAGTGGCGCCTCCCGGGCGGCTGGGCCACGCTGGGACGCAGGCGCGCATCCGCGTGCTCCCGAGCGAAGGAGGAGGCCGACATGTCGACGACCGTCACGGGCCGCACCCCGGCCCCCACCCCCTTCCTCGACCAGGAGCACCCCGTTGTCCCACATGCCCTTCCACCTGCCCGACCGGCAGGCCGCCTTCTCCACCGACACCTCCCCTGACGCCCCGCCCGAGGGCGAGCGCTGGTCCTCCTGGGACGGCGCGACCCACGGGCCGAAGCCCCGCCCGGGCTGGGTCGTCACCGCCCTCGGCGCCGTCGACGCCGACCTCGGCGTGCTCAAGACCGGCAAGGAGGCCGACGTCCACGTCGTCCGCCGCTGGGTCCCCGGCGACGCCGCCGTCTCGACGATGGCCGCCAAGCGCTACCGCAGCGGCGAGCACCGCCTCTTCCACCGCGACGCCGGCTACCTCGAGGGCCGCCGGGTCCGCAAGAGCCGCGAGTCGCGGGCGATGGCCCGGCGCACCGACTTCGGCAAGCAGGTCATCGCCGGCCAGTGGGCCGCCGCCGAGTTCGCCGCGCTCGCGCGCCTCTGGGAGCTCGGGCTGCCGGTGCCCTACCCGGTGCAGCTCGACGAGTCCGAGATGCTCATGGAGTTCGTCGGCAGCCTCGACGGCCCGACGCCGGTCGCGGCGCCCCGGCTGGTCCAGACCCGCCCGGACGCCGCGCTGCTGCGCGAGCTCTACGAGCAGCTGCGCTCGGTGATGCTGACCCTCGCCCACCACGGCTGGACCCACGGCGACCTCAGCCCGTACAACGTGCTCGTCCACGAGGAGCGCCTCGTCCTCATCGACTGGCCGCAGGTCGTCGACGTCATCGGCAACCCGCAGGGGTTCGAGTTCCTCGAGCGCGACGCGACGACGATGGCCACCTGGTTCGTCCGGCGCGGCCTCGACGTCGACGCGGGCGAGCTCGTCGGCGACCTCGTCGCGGAGGCGACCGCCCGCTTCTGACGCCGGGGCGCCGGCGCGCCTACCCTGAGGCCGTGCCGACCCCCTCCCGCCGCCGCGTCCTCGCCGGTGCGGTGTCGGGGGCGGCGCTGGCGGCGGCCGGCTGCTCGCGCTCCGACGTCGAGGTGCGCCGCGGCACCCTGCGCTCCCGGCACGTGCCGGGACGTGACCTGCCGTGGGTCCTCGCGATGCCCCGCGACCGGCCCGTCGCCCGACCGCCCGTCGTCGTCCTGCACGGCAAGGGCGGCCACGGCGAGCAGGCGCTCGACCTGCTGCACCTCGACGACCACGTCGCCGCCACCGGGCTGGCGGTCGCGGCGGTCGACGGCGGCAACGGCTACTGGCACCGGCGCGACGACGGCACCGACTCCGGCGCGATGGTGCTCGACGACTTCCTCCCGCTCGTCGCCGACGCGTACGGCGCGACCGACCGGGTCGCCTTCCTCGGCTGGTCGATGGGCGGCTACGGCTCGCTGCTGCTCGCTGCCGCCCTCGGGCCGGAGCGCGTCGCCGCCGTGGCACCGCTCAGCGCGGCCCTGTGGACCTCGCCGGGGGCGTCGGCGCCCGGGGCCTTCGACGACCGCGAGGACTTCGAGGCGCACGACGTCTTCGACACCGCCCGCCGCCGGGTGCTCCGGCGCATCCCGGTGCGGATGGCCTGTGGCCGCGACGACTCCTTCGCCGCGGCGAACCGGGCCTTCGGCGAGGCGCTGCCGTCGGCACGCGTGGCCATCGACGCGGGGGGCCACACCGGCGACTACTGGCGCGAGCACGGCGGGCCGCAGCTGCGCTGGATCCGCTCGGTGCTCGACGGGCGTGCGAGCGCCTAGGGTTCACCCATGCCGTCGCCGCTCTCCCTCGCCCCGCCGACGACCCCCGACCCGCTCGAGGCGCCTCCGCTGCGCTGGGGCGTCATCGGCCCGGGGGGCATCGCCCACGTCTTCGCCGACGCGGTCCGCGAGGGCACGCGCTCGAGCGTCGTCGCCGTCGGCTCCCGGTCGGTCGACCGGGCCCGGGCCTTCGCGCAGCGGCACGACGTCGCGAGCGCGTACGGCTCGTACGAGGAGCTCGTCGCCGACCCGGACGTCGAGGCCGTGTACGTCGCGAGCCCGCACAGCGAGCACCACGCGCACGCGCTGCTCGCCCTGGCCGCCGGCAAGCACGTCCTCGTCGAGAAGGCGTTCGCCCGCAACCGCACCGAGACCGACGAGGTGCTCGCCGCCGCGCAGGCGCACGGCCTGCTCGCCGCCGAGGCGATGTGGAGCCGCTACCTGCCCCAGTACGACGTCGTCCGGCGCACCGTCGAGTCCGGCGCGATCGGCGAGGTCGTGCTCGTCCAGGCCGACCACGGCCAGCTCCTGTGGCCGGACGGCCCGCAGCGCCTCTGGGACCCCGAGCTCGCCGGCGGCTCGCTCCTCGACCTCGGCGTCTACCCGATCCACTTCGTCGACCACGTCCTCGGTGAGCTCGGGGCCGTCGCCGCGCGCGGGACCCTGAGCCCCGAGGGGGTCGACGTCACCGTCGGCATCAGCTCGGTCAAGGGGTCGACGCTGGCCCGGATGACCTCGACGATGGCCGCCGCCACGCCGTGCGCCGCGCTCGTCGCGGGCTCGGCCGGGCGCCTGGAGCTGACCGGCCCCGGCCACTTCTACGGCTCGGCGAGCACCGTGCGGCTGCTCGACCCCGCCGGGACGCTCGTCGAGACCTTCGAGCCCGAGCACCCCGACCACGGCTTCCGCTACGAGGCGGCCGAGGTCGCGCGGGCGGTGGCCGCCGGGCGGCAGGAGACCTGGTCGGTGCCGTGGGAGGCAACCCGGCGGGCCATGGGGGTCATGGACGAGGTCCGCCACCAGGTCGGCGTCGTCTACCCGGGAGAATGAGCACCATGTCGTCACCGCACCTGTGGCTGCGCCACGAGACCCGTCCCACCGAGCGCCGTGCACCGCTCGTCCCGCACGACGCCGCGCGCCTCGTCGCCGACGGCGTCCGGGTCACGGTCGAGGAGTCGCCGCAGCGCGTCTTCGGCATCGAGGCCTACCGCACCGGGGGCTGCGAGGTCGCGCCCGCCGGCTCCTGGGTCGACGCCCCCGACGACGCCCACGTCCTCGGCATCAAGGAGCTGCCGGACGAGCCGGCCGCCCTGCGGCACACCCACATCTTCTTCGGGCACGCCTACAAGGGCCAGGACGGCGCCGACGCGCTGCTGCGCCGCTTCACGGCGGGCGGCGGGCGCCTGCTCGACCTCGAGTACCTCACCGTCGACGGCCGCCGCGTCATCGCCTTCGGCTACTGGGCGGGCTACGTCGGCGCCTCGCTCGGCGTCCTCGCGGCGCGCGGGCGGCTGGAGCCGCTGCACCCGATGGAGAAGGCCGAGCTCGACGCCCTCGTGCGCGCGGCCGGCGCCGACGGGATGACCGCCCTCGTCATCGGCGCGCAGGGCCGCAGCGGGATCGGCGCCCTCGACGCGCTCGTCGGCGCCGGCACCGTCCTCGACGGGTGGGACCGCGAGGACACCCGCGACCTCGACCACGAGGCGATCCTCGAGCACGAGCTGCTCGTCAACTGCGTGCTCTCGACGACGCCGCAGCCGGCGTTCGTCCGCGCGGAGGACCTCGACGCGGACCGCGAGCTGCGGGTCGTCGCCGACGTCACGTGCGACGTGACCTCCGAGCACAACCTCGTGCCGGTCAACACCTCGATCACGTCGTGGGAGGAGCCCGCCCGCCGCGTGGCCGACGAGCCCGCCCTCGACGTCATCGCCGTCGACAACCTGCCTTCGCTCCTGCCGCGCGAGGCGAGCGTCGCCTTCTCGGCCGACCTCGTGCCCCTCGTGCCGTCCCTGGCCGGGCGGCGTGGGCCGTGGGCCGCCGCGGAGGCCGCGTACCGCGAGGCGCAGTCGGTCCGCACCGCCTGAGCACGCACGCCGGCCCGCCCCGCCGGCCGGCGGTCAGCGGGCGCGGACGACCTCGTCGACCGCGAGGACACGCTGGGCGACCTCGACGTGGAGGTTCTCGACCATCCGGCCGCGGTGCGTGACGACGCCGCGGCCGGCGCCGGCCTCCCAGGCGGCGAGCAGGCCGCGGGCGTCCTCGACCTCCTCCTCGCTCGGGGCGAAGGCGGTGTTGCAGGGGTCGACCTGACCGGGGTGGATGAGCGTCTTGCCGTCGAAGCCGAGGTCACGTCCCTCGCGGCACTCGGCCGCGAAGCCGCGGGCGTCCCGGACGTCGTTGAACACGCCGTCGAGCACCGCGACACCGGCCGCGCGGCCGGCGAGGAGGACGGTCGACAGCGCCGTCAGCAGGGGCGCGCGCCCGGGCACGAAGCGCGCCTGGAGCTCCTTGACGAGGTCGTTGGTGCCGAGCACGAGGACGGCCAGCCGGTCGGAGGCGGACGCGATGGCGCGCGCGTCGAGGACGGCGCCGGGGGTCTCGACCATCGCCCAGAGACGCGTGCGGTCGGGGACGCCGTGGCGCTCCATCGCGGCCACGAGGTCGCGAACCTCCTGTGCCGAGCCGACCTTGGGGACGACGATGCCGTCCGGGCCTGCCGCGCAGGCGGCCTCGAGGTCGGCGTCGTGCCACTCGGTGCCGAGCCCGTTGACGCGGATGGTCACCTCGCGGTGGCCGTACTCACCGGACGACGCTGCGGCGCAGGCGTTCTCGCGAGCCTTCGGCTTGTCGTCCGGGGCGACCGCGTCCTCGAGGTCGAGGATCAGGCCGTCGACCGGCAGCGTCTTCGCCTTCTCGAGGGCACGCTCGTTGCTGCTCGGCATGTAGAGGACCGAGCGGCGGGGACGGTAGGTGTCGCTCATGCGTCGCTCCGCTCGGCGTAGAGCTCGGCGAGCTCGGGGTCGTTGGCCGACAGGCGCTCCGCGAGCTCGAGGATGACGAGGCACTGCTTGAGGCTCGCGTCGTCCTCCATCTTGCCGTCGAGCATGACGGCGCCGGTGCCGTCACCCATCGCCGCCCGCACCCGACGGGCGTGAGCGACGTCGTCGGCCGAGGGGCTGAAGACCTTCTTGGCGATGGCGATCTGGACCGGGTGCAGGGTCCACGTCCCGACGCAGCCGAGGAGGAAGGCGTTGCGGAACTGGTCCTCGCACGCGACCACGTCCTTGATGTCCCCGAAGGGCCCGTAGTACGGGAAGATCCCGTGCATCGCGCAGGCGTCGACCATCCGCGCGATCGTGTAGTGCCACAGGTCCTGCTGGAAGACCGGCCGCGGACCCTCGACGTCGCCGTCGACCGGGTCCCGGCGCACGAGGTAGCCGGGGTGGCCCCCGCCGACGCGCGTCGTCTTCATCCGGCGGTCGGCCGCGAGGTCGGCGGGGCCGAGGCTGATGCCCTGCATCCGCGGGCTCGCGCCGGCGATGGCCTCGACGTTGGCCATCCCCCGGGCGGTCTCGAGGATCGCGTGGACGAGGATCGGGCGGGTCACGCCGGCCTTCGCCTCGAGCTGCGCGAGCAGCCGGTCGACGTAGTGGATGTCCTCGGGCCCCTGCACCTTGGGGACCATGACGACGTCGAGCCGGTCACCGATCTCGGTGACGAGCGTCGTGAGGTCGTCCAGGGCCCACGGGCTGTCGAGCGCGTTGATGCGCGTCCAGAGCTGGGTGTGCTCGCCGAAGTCGGTGGCCTGCGCGATGTCGACGAGCCCCTGGCGGGCCGCCTCCTTGTTCTCGGCCTTGACGGCGTCCTCGAGGTTGCCGAGGAGGACGTCGACCGTGCCGACCAGGTCCGGGACCTTCGCGGCCATCTTCGGGTTGCTCGGGTCGACGAAGTGGATCATCCGGCCGGGGCGGGCCGGCACCTCGCGGAGCGGCGTCGGCGCCCCCACGGCGAGGGGGGCGAAGAAGTCCTTGGCGCTGCGCATCGTCGAGCCTTCCGAGGCGGGGTGCACGGTCGCCTCGGACGCTAGCAGCGGGGTGGGCGCCTCCCGCATGAGCCACGTCACGGTGTGACCCACGCCGCGGCCGGCCCGGAGCACTCAGGGGCAGGGGTGACGGTCGCCGCCGCGGCTCACCCGGAGAGGCGGTGAGCGGGTTCGGTGGTGCGGGTGGCGCCGTCGGGTCCGTGCCAGGTGACGGTCCCGTCCGGTGCCAGGATCGGTCGCCAACGCCCTTGTTGCTTGAGGCGGTGATGGCGTCGGCAGAGCGCAGCGAGGTTGCCCGGTGACGTGCTGCCGCCGGGCCAGGGTCGGACGTGGTCGAGGTCGCAGCGTGCGGCGGGGCGGGTGCAGCCCCACATCCGACACGTCCCGTCGCGAGTCTCGACGAAGTCGCTGACGGCCCTGGGTGGCCGGTACGCCGCAGTGGTGAGGGAGGACAGGGTGCCACTGCCCGCCTCGAGCACGGCCCGGGCGACCTCGACCGGCAGCAGCTTCAAGAGGTTGGCCAGGGTGGCGGGCTCGACCCACCCCAGGCCGGGGAGCTGGGTGCCGGACACGGCGTACCCGGGAGTCACCTCGGCCTGGAGGACGGCGTGGTCGCTGGGGTCGTCGGCGGGCTCCTCGAGCCACGACAGCTCCTCCCGCGACTGAGGGTCCAGGTCGCCGTACCGCACGAACTCACCCGTCGTCGCGTCGACGAGGGTGTCGTCGTCGTCCCACTCCACCCGAAACCGCGTCCCCGCCACCGGCTCCGGCGCCGGCCGGTCGGTGACCACCGGCACCCCGAGAGTCACCTGCGCGGACACCGTCACGTTTCTGAGGACGAGATCGGTCAGGGCGTCCGCGCGGGACTCCGGCAGGGACAGGGCGTCGTCGAGCGCGCGATAGTCCCCGGCCAGCGCTTCGACCGCCGTCCACATCGCGCTCGACGTGGCCGTCGGCAACGCGGCGAGCCACTCGGTCAACCCGTCCTCACCCGGGCACACCTCCACCCGCCGACCCTTCCTCGTCCGCGCCACCTGCGCCGCGACCTGGTCCGCCGCCACCCGGGAGGCCACCCGGCGAGCCTCACCCGTCACGCGCGCCGGGTCCATCCCCGCCAGACGAGGAGCCAGGGCTCCGTCGACCCGCTCGCACGCCTCGACGTCCAGCCCGGCACACGCGTCGATGACCTTGTGCGCCGACGCCGCCGGCACCTCACCACCCAGCAGCAGGTCCAACAGCCGCGGGAAGCACCCACCCAACGCCGCCCCGAGCGAGACCTTCCGCGTGGCCAGACCCTCCGTCACACCCGTCGCCAAGGACATCTGCGTCCCGGACATCTGGTCCATGAACCCCAACGGGTGGACCCGCTCCGTGCCCATCAGCGTCAGCTCGAACCGCGCACCCCACGCCCCCGCCACTGCCGTCGCACCCTCGGCTGCGTTCACCAACCCCTGCAGCTCACCCGCGAGCGCGAACGCCTCGTCCTCCGACAACCGGTGACCGCCCTCCACCAGCTCACGACCCAGCCGCGCGCACTCCTCGCGCAACGCCGTCACGCGGCGGGAGAGGGTCCCGGTGTCCATGCCCCATCCTACCGAACACGCGTTCGACGGGCAAGCATCCAAGCGCACCTGTGGACGACCAAAATCACTCCCCCACAGACGATCTCGTGTCCCGAGCGCCTGCGCCCGCACGCGCCGCCGGGCGCGACCTGACCTCGTCGACGACCCGACCCACGCAGGCGGTCGGGAGGTCCGCCGGGAGCCCGCCACACGCTCGGTGTGGGAGAGTGCGACCCATGCCCGACGAGGCGACCACCGACGCACCGGACACCGCCGTCCCACCCGCTCCCCCACGGGTCGACGTGACGAAGCTCGTCAACGAGGCGGCGTCCAAGTCCGGCCTGCTCTGGGTGCGCCTCCCGGAGGGCACGACGCACCCGGTGTGGCACGTCTGGCACGACGACGGCGACGAGCGGGGCACGGGGCCGGCGGCCTACGTCGTCTCCGGCCCGGGCGAGCAGCACCTGCCCTGGCTGCCCGACGAGGTCGAGCTCGTCCTGCGCAGCAAGGACACCGGCGGACGCCTCCTGACGATGCACGCGACCGCCCGCGCCCTGGAGCCGGGCACCGACGCGTGGGAGCAGGCGGCGGCCGTCCTGCGACCCGAGCGGCTCAACGCGCCGGGCAGCGCCGAGGAGGTCCTCGAGCGCTGGCGCGACCACAACACCCTCCACGTCCTCACCCCCCACGGGCGCCCCGGCGAGCAGCCCGGCCACTACGACGACGGCAGCGGCGCCGCCCCCGTCCGCCCCGCGGCCCCGGCGACCGCCCGCCGGCGCCCCTGGCACTGGCGCGGCCGGGCCGGCGCCCGCCGCAACACGACCCCCGAGAACACGACCCACGAGCCGTCCTCGACCCCGCCCGACGGCGGATAGCCTGTCGGACGTGAGCACGCCGACCCGCGCCTTCGTCGGCCGCCTGTCCGAGCTGGACGTCTTCGACCCGCTCGGTGACAAGGTGGGCCGCGTCCGCGACGTCGTCGTCACGTTCAGCGCCAGCAAGGCCCGTCCGCGCGCCATCGGCCTCGTCGTCGAGGTGCCCGGCCGGCGGCGCGTCTTCGTCCCGATGACCCGCGTCACCTCGGTCGAGGGCGGCCAGGTCATCACGACCGGGCTGGTCAACATGCGCCGCTTCGAGCAGCGCCCCAACGAGACCCTCGTCGTCGCCGAGCTCCTCGAGCGCACCGTCCAGGTCCGCACCGAGGACGGCGACATCGCGACGGCCACCGTCCAGGACGTCGGCATCGAGCAGCTCGGCCAGCGGGGATGGAACGTCACGCGCGTCGCGGTCCGCCTCGACGCCTCGCGCCCCTCCCGCCTCGGGCGCCTGGGCCGCCGGCGCGGCGAGACCTTCGTCGCGACGATCGAGGACGTCGTCGGCCTGCGCACCGCGAGCGAGGGCCAGGGCGCCGCCAAGCTCCTCGAGACCTACGAGGACCTCAAGCCCGCCGACCTCGCCGAGGTCATCCACGACCTCAGCCCGCGCCGCCGCGCCGAGGTCGCCGCGGCCCTGACCGACGAGCGCCTCGCCGACGTCATCGAGGAGCTGCCCGAGGACGACCAGGTCGAGATCCTCGTCGGCCTCGAGGTCGCCCGCGCCGCCGACGTCCTCGAGGCGATGGAGCCCGACGACGCCGCCGACCTGCTCTCCGAGCTCCCGCCGGAGCGCCAGGAGGAGCTCCTCGAGAAGATGGACGCCGACGAGGCCGCCGACCTGCGCCGCCTCCTCATGTACGACGAGAACACCGCCGGCGGCCTCATGACGACCGAGCCGGTCATCCTCGGCCCGGAGGCCTCCATCGCCGAGGCCCTCGCCGTCGTCCGCCGCCAGGAGCTCTCGACCGCGCTCGCCTGCACCGTCTTCGTCTGCCGGCCGCCGCTCGAGACCCCGACCGGCAAGTTCCTCGGCGTCGTCCACATCCAGCGCCTGCTGCGCGAGGCGCCCCACCAGCCGATCGGCGGCATCCTCGACAAGGACGTCGAGCCGCTGCCCCCGACCGCCACCCTCGGGCAGGTCACCCGCACGCTCGCCACCTACGACCTCGTCGGGATGCCGGTCGTCGACGCGGAGGGGCACCTGCTCGGCGCGGTCACCGTCGACGACGTGCTCGACCACATCCTCCCCGACGACTGGCGCGAGGAGCGCCACGACGTCGTCGCCCACGAGGAGGTGCGTCGTGGCTGAGCGCGAGCGCCGCGCCCGCATCGACACCCCCCGCGAGGCCGGGCGCCGCCGCTTCACGCTGCCGGCCGCGTTCTCCGGGGAGGCGTTCGGCGTCCTGTCCGAGAAGTTCGCCCGCTTCATGGGCACGGCGTACTTCCTCATCGGGATGACGGTCTTCGTCATCGTCTGGCTCGTCTGGAACACCTTCCTGCCGGCGGTCCTCCAGTTCGACCCCCGCTCGCTCAACTACACGCTGCTGACGCTCATCCTGTCGCTCCAGGCTTCCTACGCGGCCCCGCTCATCCTCCTCGCGCAGAACCGGCAGGCCGACCGCGACCGCGTCGCGCTCGAGCAGGACCGCTCGCGCGACGAGCGCAACCTCGCCGACACCGAGTTCCTCACCCGGGAGGTCGCCGCGCTGCGCATCGCGATGCGCGACACCGCGACCCGCGACTTCGTCCGCAGCGAGCTGCGCGACCTCCTCGACGAGATGGAGGAGCGCGGCCTCGTCGTGGTGCAACAGCCCCTGCCCCCGACCGGGGCCGACGACGGCCGGACCACGCCGCGCACCTAGACTCGGGGGTATGCCGCAGGTCAGCACCGACGCCCTCCACGCCGCCCTCGAGACGGTCATCGACCCCGAGATCCGGCGCCCCATCACCGAGCTCGGGATGGTCGGCGACCTCGCGTACGACGACGACGGCCGCGTGGCCGTCACGGTCCTGCTCACGGTGGCCGCGTGCCCGCTCAAGGACACCCTCACCCGGGACACGACCAACGCCCTGAGCGCGGTCGAGGGCGTCACCGACGTCGCCGTCACCCTCGGGGTCATGAGCGACGAGCAGCGCGCCGAGCTCAAGACCAAGCTCCGCGGCGGCACGGCCGAGCGCGAGGTCCCCTTCGCGAAGGCCGGCTCGCTGACCCGGGTCTACGCGGTCGCCTCCGGCAAGGGCGGCGTCGGCAAGAGCTCGGTCACGGCCAACCTCGCGGCCGCCCTCGCGGCGCAGGGCCTGCGGGTCGGGGTCGTCGACGCCGACATCTACGGCTTCTCGATCCCCCGGATGCTCGGCGTCGAGCACAAGCCGACCCAGGTCGACGACATGATCATGCCGCCGGTCAGCCACGACGTGAAGGTCATCTCGATCGGGATGTTCGTGCCCGGCAACCAGCCGGTCGTCTGGCGCGGCCCGATGCTCCACCGGGCGCTGCAGCAGTTCCTCGCCGACGTCTTCTGGGGCGACCTCGACGTCCTCCTCCTCGACCTGCCGCCGGGCACCGGCGACATCGCGATCTCCGTCGCCCAGCTCATCCCGGGCGCCGAGATCCTCGTCGTCACCACGCCGCAGCAGGCGGCGGCCGAGGTCGCCGAGCGTGCCGGCTCGATCGCCCTGCAGACCCACCAGCGGGTCGCCGGCGTCATCGAGAACATGAGCTGGCTCGAGCTGCCCGACGGCTCCCGCGAGGAGATCTTCGGCTCCGGCGGCGGCCGCGAGGTCGCCGAGTCGCTCTCGCGCTCGATCGGCTCCGAGGTCCCGCTGCTCGGTCAGATCCCCCTGGACACGCGCCTGCGCATCGGCGCCGACCAGGGCAGCCCGGTCGTCCTCGGCGAGCCGGACTCCCCGGCGGCCGTCGCGCTGCGCGGCATCGCCTCCGGGCTGGCCACGCGCTCGCGCGGGCTCGCCGGGCGCTCGCTCGGCCTCTCGCCGGTCGGCCGCTGACGGACCCCGCCGACGGCGCCGCGCTCAGGTCGCGTCGGTGTCGAACGGGGTGGGCAGAGCCGGGTCGAACGCCTGCGGCGTCATCCACGGCTGCACGGTGACGTACTCGTCGTCGTAGCCGTCCTCGACGTACCCGTCGCCGAGGTCGGTCGCCGGGGCGGCAGCGGCGGTGCCGGACGAGGCACCCGTGGTCGTGGCCGCGGCTCCGGCAGCAGCCGCACCCGCGCCGGCCGCCCCCGCGGCGGCAGCGGTCGCGGCGTCGCCACCCGGCCGCCGGACCCGCGCGGCGTCGCGGACGGTCGAGATCTCGCCGCGGATCGGCGCGACCGCCTCGTCGAGCGGCTCGAGGAGCGCCTCGCGCACGATGCGCCGCGGGTCGTACTGGCGCGGGTCGTACTGGCGCCAGTCGATGTCCTCGTACTCCGGGCCGAGCTGGTCGCGCAGCGAGGTCTTCGCGCCCTCGGCCATCACCCGCAGCTGGCGGATGCCGCGCGCGAGCTTGGCCGCGTACTCGGGGAGCTTGTCCGGGCCGAGGACGAAGACCGCGATGAGCGCGAGCAGGATGATCTCCCACCCGTTGACGCCGAACACCGCGTCACACCCCTTCGTGCCGGGGGGTCACTCCGACCCCTGGAGCACCATGGTGACATCCCGCTCCCGGCCGTCACGCACGATGGTCAGCTGAACGGACTCCCCGACCTTGCGCGAGCGGATCTTCACGACGAGCTCGCCGTCGTCGGAGACGGGCTTGCCCTCGAACGCGGTGATGACGTCGCCCGCCTCGATGCCGGCCTCGTCGGCGGGTCCGCCGGGGTTGACCGCGGGGTCGCCGTTCGGGCCGTCGTCGGCGACGCGGACGCCCTCGCCGTCGTAGCCGCTGTCGAGGTAGACGCCGATGATCGGGTGCTCGGCCTTGCCGGTACGGATCAGCTGGTCGACCGTCGTCGCCACCTGGTCGCTCGGGATGGCGAAGCCGACCCCGATGTTGCCGCTCTGCCCGCCGAGCGAGGTACCGGGCACGCGGGCGATGGCGGAGTTGACGCCGATGACCTGACCGGCCATGTCGAGCAGCGGGCCGCCGGAGTTGCCCGGGTTGATCGCAGCGTCGGTCTGGATGGCGTTGATGAACGACTGGTCGTCCTGCTGCCCCGGCGTGACCGGCCGGTCGAGGGCGCTGACGATGCCGCTCGTGACGGTCGAGTCCAGGCCGAGCGGTGCGCCGACGGCGATGACCTCGTCGCCGACGACGACGTCGGCCGAGCGCCCGACGGGCAGCGCCGCCAGGTCGGCGCCCTCGACCCGCACGACGGCGAGGTCGTAGGACGCGTCCCGGCCGACGACCTTGCCGGAGACCTGCTTGCCGTTGGAGAGGACGACGGTGATCGTGCCGTCGTCGCCCGCGCCCGCGACGACGTGGTTGTTCGTCACGACGTGGCCCGCGTCGTCGTAGACCCAGCCGGAGCCGGTGGCGCCGCCGTCGGCGCCCTCGACCCGCAGCGTCACGACGCTCGGGAGGGCGGTGGCGGCGATGTTGGCGACCGAGCCGCGCGGTCGCGTCGTGGCTCCCGCGCCGGGCGAGGGGGCGGCGACCGAGGTGCCGGAGGAGCCCGTGGCGCGGTCGGACAGGGCCCCGCCGAGGATGCCGCCGACCGACCCCGCGACGAGCGCGCTCGCGAGCGCGACACCGACCAGGGCCCCCCAGCCCGGCCCGCGCCGGGCCGGGCGCGGCTCGGGCTGCGAGACGGGGTACGCGGCCGAGGCCGGCGGGGTGGCGGGCGGGACGCCCCACGAGCCGCTGATCGGCTGGTACGGGGTCGTGGGCGAGGTCGGGGCGCCGGCCGGCGGCGGGGGCGGCGTCGTCGGGAGCTCGGTCGTCGGCTCCGCGCCGACCGCGTCCGCCCAGTGCGGCTCGGGGCCGCGAGGGCCCGCGTCGACGGGGGGCTGGGGCTGCGTCGGCGCGGCCGCGGGCTCACGGTCCCACGGCTGCCAGTCGTCGGACCCGCGGTCCCGTTCGCTCATGGGGTCGATTGTGCCTGCTGGCGCGACGGCGCGGGCGAGGAGGTGCGCGTGGTCAGGCTGACCTGCGCGAACGCCGACGTGCCGTGGTGCGTGACGACCCGGGTCGTGGCGGACACCGGGGAGGCCGGTGCCCCCGTGGGGCGCACGACCCCGGGGGCGCCGATGACGGTGAGGCTCCACGCGGCGGCGGCGGAGACCCCGGCCGCGGCCGCGGCGACGACGGTGGCCCGCAGGGCGCTGCGGTGGCAGGGGGGCGCCGTCGGGGCGAGCAGGCGGAGGGGGTCGGGACCCGCGAGCACCGGCGGGGCCGGCGGCTGGAGGTCGCGACCGAGGGCGAGGAGGGTGACCCTCAGGTCACCGGGCATCGACGGTGCACCCGCGAGGGCGGCGCGCAGCCGGCGCTCCTGCCCGACGGCGTGCCGGCACACCTCGCACGCGACGAGGTGCTGGTCCCAGGCGTGCTCGCGGGACGCGCCGAGGCGCCCGGCGGCGTACTCCGAGAGCTCGTCACCGAGGCACTGCACACCCGCGCGAGAGGTCATACGACTCCCGCGGCCGGGCGCCGGACGATCGGGCCGCGACGGGCGGGAGCGGTGACCTCGGGGCGGGGGCGCGGTGCGCGGTGCGCGAGCGCCTCGCGCAGCTGGGCCCGGCCGCGGTGGATGCGCGAGCGCACCGTCCCGAGCTTGATGCCGAGCGTCGCGGCGACCTCCTCGTACGAGAGGCCCTCGATGTCGCAGAGGACGACCGCAGCCCGGAAGTCGGGCGAGAGCGCGTCGAGCGCCCGCTGCACGTCGTCGTCGAGGTGGGTGTCGGCGAAGGTCTGCTCCGGGCCGACGTCACGGCTGGGCAGGCGCGCGGCCGACTCGTCGGACAGGGCGTCGAAGCGGATCCGCTGCTTGCGGCGCATCTTGTCGAGGAAGACGTTGGTCGTGATGCGGTGCAGCCAGCCCTCGAAGGTGCCGGGCTGGTAGGTGTGCAGCGAGCGGAAGACCCGGACGAAGACGTCCTGGGTGAGGTCCTCGGCGTCGTGGACGTTGCCGGTGAGGCGGTAGGCCAGGCGGTAGACGCGGGCCGAGTGCTGCTCGACGACCTCCTCCCACGACGGGGGCACCCACGCCGTCCCCGTGCCCACCGGGGCCGGGTCTGCGGTCGTCGCCATCGGTTCCTCGCTCACCACGCTGCTCATGCCACCCATCGATACGTGCCGGAACCGTGAATTGTTCCCGGGAAGCCTGAACGTCGGCTGGGAACCGGTGGCGCGACGCCCCCCGTGCGGCGCACTAGGGTTGCCGCCATGAGCGGACTGAAGCCGGCCAGCTGGTCCTATGCGGAGGAGTTCGTCCCCGAGCCCGAGGTCGTCGAGGCGGCCCGCCGCCGGGGCACCGAGCTCGGCGCGGCCTCCCCCGTCGGCACGGGGGCGGGGGCCGTGCTGCGGCTGCTCGCCGCGTCCGTCCGGGCCAAGCACGTGCTCGAGGTCGGCACCGGCGCCGGCACCTCCGGGCTCTGGCTGCTCTCGGGGATGGACGACGACGGCGTCCTCACGACGATCGACGTCTCCGCCGAGCACCAGCGCCTCGCCAAGCAGGCCTACGCCGAGGCCGGCTACCCGCACCAGCGCACGCGTGTCATCACGGGCGCGGCCGCCGAGGTCCTCCCGCGGATGGCCGACGGCGGCTACGACATGGTCCACGTCGACGCCGACAAGGACACCTACCCGACCTACGTCGACCACGCGGTCCGGCTGCTGCGCAGCGGCGGCGTGCTCGTCGTCGACAACATGCTCTGGCACGACAAGGTCGCCGACCCCGCCTCGCGGGACGCGACGACGACGACGCTGCGCGACCTCGGCAAGACGCTGCGCGACCACGACTCGCTCGTGACGGCGCTGCTGCCGGTCAGCGACGGCGTGCTCGTCGCCGTCCGCCGCTGAGCGGACGGCCCGCCGTGCGGCCGCGCGGCCTCAGCTGACCGACGGTCCGGCGCCCCGACGGAAGCCGGCCGGGCCCTCGGCGATCGCGACGACCTCCCACTCCTCGATCGTGCTCGGACCCGACCCGATGATCGCGCTGCCCGGCGCGCTCGCGGCGCCCGGCTCGAAGCCCTCGCGGAAGTGCGAGCGCTCCTGCTCGCTGTCGAAGACGTAGGTGCCCTCGAACCACTCCCCCTCGCGCATCCGCCAGACCTTGAAGGCGAGACCGTCGAGGAACATGAAGCGCGCGATCGAGGTGCCGACGACGTACTCGCGCAGCTCGTCGGCCACCCCCGCGGGGGCGTCCTCGAGCGACCAGCGCACCGTCAGTCCGTAGCCGGCGTTCATCCGTGGGTCCTCCTCGACCGCCGGGGCTCCGGCGGGGTCGTCGTGTCGTGGCCCCGACCGTAGGCGGGCGCGGCGGGGGCGCGCCACACCGTCTCACCGCGTGCCCCGGACACGACGGAGCCCCCACCGATGGGTCGGTGGGGGCTCCCGTCAGCGGCCTGCGACGCGGGTCAGAGGCCGTCGCAGTTGTCGATGGCCTCGCCCAGGGCGCGCACCTCGTCGGGGGTCATCTCGACGACGAGCCGTCCGCCACCCTCGAGGGGCATGCGCAGCACGATGCCGCGACCTTCCTTGGTGACCTCGAGCGGGCCGTCGCCCGTCCTCGGCTTCATTGCCGCCATGGCGTGTTTCCCTTCTTCGTCGCGGCAGCGTGGGTCGCTCCGCGTCCTGCTCGACGCCGGACCGCCGAGACTCGACCTCCATTATCGCAGCAGCCGTGCGGCGTGACGAAATCCGAACCTGCACGTCACGGGGGGAAGGAGCCCCAGGGGGTGTACGTGAGGAGGCTGCAGGTCCACCAGAGGATGCCGCCGACGAGGACGAGGACGACGACCGCGACCCGCCGCTTCCAGTGCGGCACGACCTGCTGCCCGTCGGCGGTGCGCATCGCGACGGACGCCAGGAGCGCCGCGAGCGGCATGTCGAGGAGGAGGAAGCGCCACATCGAGGTGATCGGCCGGACGACGGCGAAGAGGAAGAAGGGGTAGGCCAGGGCCCAGACGCGCATCTCGACGCTCATCCAGCGGCCGTGGCGGCCGAGGACGAGGGCGACGTACGTGGCGGCGAGCGCGACGAGGACGAGCACCCCCGCGAGGCCCTTGCCGTCCCACGCCCACTGGAACCACAGGACGAACGGGCCGTCGGCGGGCTTCTGGCCCCACGCCGCCTGGACGTCGAAGAACGCCGTCGGGACCCCCGTGGCGTAGCCGGCGACGGCCGGCCAGGCGACCGCGCTGACGCCGACGGCGGAGAGCATCGTGACGATCCGGGGCCACTGGCCGGCCAGGGGCGTCAGGCCGGCGGCCCGCTCCTCGCGCCAGCGGACCCCGAGGTGGATGAGGACGGCGAGCCCGAGGGCCGGCGCCACCCCGCGCGTGAAGCCGAGCGGGATGGCCAGCGCGGCGACGAGGAGGTACTGGCGACGGACGAGGACGAGCAGCGCGGCGGCGACGAGCGCCACGGCCAGGGCCTCGGTGTACGGCTTGAGCATGACCGAGGTCGTCGGGTAGAAGCACCACAGGCAGGCGGCGACGAGGGCCAGCCGCTCCCGCTGGGGCTGGCGCGCCGCGTGGTAGGTGCTGCGGAACAGCGCGTGGATGAGCACCGCGCCGACGGCCCCGAGGACGAGGTTGAGCACGACCCCCGCGACCTCGAAGCTCATCCCCGTGAGCATCAGCCCCTTCACGAGGTAGGGGTAGAGCGGGTAGAAGGCCCAGGCGCTGTAGGTGATCCGGCCGTTGTCGGCGTCGCGCGGGAGGGGGACGGGGTAGCCGTCCTCGACGATGCGGTGGTACCAGACGCCGTCCCAGAGCCCGACGAGGTCGCCGACGGTGGGGTCCGGGTGGCCGACGCCGGCGGGGTTCTGGAACCAGGTCGCGGCGACCCAGAGCGCGGCGAGGGCGACGACGCGCGAGAGCGCGTACACCGCGAGGATGGTCAGCACCGGACGCTGGAGGGCGCGGCCCGCGAGCTCGTGGCGACCCGCCGAGGTCGTCAGCCGTCGCAGCACCGACCCGCCACCGACGCCGGTGTCGGGCTCGGTGACGGTGGCCAGCTCAGCCTGCGCCATCGGTCAGCCTCCTCACGTCCCAGAGATACACCCCGTCGAGGTGCTGCGGGTCACCGAGGAACGTCACGAGAGAGTCTCTCAGGGAGGCGGCGGCCGGCCGGTCGTCGGGCAGGACCACGGCGTCGACCCGTCCCGCGCGCAGGTTCTCGACGAAGCCGGGCCGTTGCTGCGCGGAGGCCGGCAGGACGACGTCGGTCTGCGCGACCTCGGCGAGCCACACCGTGAGCCCGGTCGGGGTGGCCCCGTACTGGCCACCGCGGTCCGGTCCCCCGTCCGGCCCGACGAAGTACCCGGCGACGACGGGGAAGCCCCAGCGGGCGGCGGCCTGCCACTCCAGCGCGCGGGCGTCGGCGACGTTCGGCGGCGGCACGGCGAGGACCGAGCCGCCGGGGTCGACGTGCTCGCGCCAGGTCCCCTGCGTGAAGAACGCCGGCACGACCGGGCGCGGCTCGACGACGAGCGGGGTCGGGACGACGGGCAGCAGGGCCACGACACCGGCGGCCACGCCGAGCAGGAGGCCGGGCCCGGGCTGGTCCGCGAGGCGGTCGACGGCCCGGCGCAGGTGCTCGACCCCGAGGGCCAGGAGCACCCCGAGCACCGGCAGCGCGACGAGGGTGAACCGGGTGGGCAGGACGTTCTGGACGACGGGCACGTGCTCGAGCAGGGCCCAGGGACCGGGGACGCCGAGCGTCGTGGCGTCGAGGGTCGGCTCCTCGCCGAGCGAGAGCCAGCAGGGGACGAGGACGACCGCTGCGAGCGCCCGGACGACGACGCTGCGCCACAGGGCGAGCACGGTGGCGCCGACGGCGACCCAGAGGGCGACGCCGAAGAACGAGTTCTCCTCCGTGCGGTTCATCGAGAGGGCGGCCGAGGCCCAGGGGTCGGCGCCGACGGTGCGGGTGGCCCTCCCCCACAGCTGGGCGAGGTCGTTGCCGCCCGGCGGGTGCCAGATGGACGCGTAGCTCTGCGGGCCGAGGAACTGCCACCAGAGGGGGAACCCGACGAGCACGAGGGCGACGAGCGCGCCGACGCCGGCCCCGGTGAGGAGGGGGCGCCAGCGGACCCGGCCGTGGGCCGCCCACACGGCGCCGCCGACGAGCAGCCCGACCGCCGTCAGGAGGAGCACCTCCTCGCCGATGAGCACCTGCCACGCGACGAGCAGCCCGAGGACGACCCCGTCGCGCACCGGCCGGCGCCCCTCCGCGAGGCGCAGCACCCGGTCGACGACGAGGGGCACGAGGGCCTGGACGACGAAGTTGGGGTGGCCGTTGGCGTGGCTGACCATCCCCGGGCCGAAGCCCGCGAGCGCCCCGGCGAGGAAGGCCGCGAGCGGGTGCACCGCCAGGCGCCGGCGCACGAGCCAGTACCAGCCGCTCGCCGTCAGGGCCAGGCCGAGCAGCTCGACGAGGACGAAGGTGACCTCCGGGCCGGCGAGCAGCGTGAGCGGCGCGAGCGGGACGCCGAGGCCGAGGACGGCGGCGTTCGCCATGAGGTTGACGCCCGTGGGGAAGTTCTGGAGGTCGCTGAGCAGCGGGTTGGAGAAGGTCGCGAGGTTGTGCGCGGTCGCGCCGAAGTACCACTCGAAGGCCTGCTGGTCCTGCACCCCCTGCGAGAGGTAGCCGGTGCGCAGCGCCCCGAGCAGGTGCATCGTCACGTAGGCGGCGACCAGGAGGTAGGCCAGCGGCGCGAGGAGGTCGAGGCGGCGCAGGGGCGCGGGGTGTCCGGCAACCGGGTCGGGCCCGGCCGCCGGACGACCTCGAGGGGGCGGCTCGTCCTCCCCCGCACCGGCCGGCCCCCCGGGGTGCGCCGCGGGCTCCTCGCCGCGCAGCACGCGCAGCTCGGTCTCGCGCTCGGCGATGCGGGCCTCGAGGCGGTCGACGACCTCGTCGACCTGGTCGGCGCGGTAGCCGCGGAAGGCCGTGCGGTAGGTGGCCGCGCGGGGCTCGTCGACGAGCACCTCGTCGTCGGCGCGCTGGCGGCCGAGCCACCACGCGGCGCCGAGGACCGCCGCGACCCCGAGGAGCGCGGCGAGGACCGACCAGGTCACGAGCCGCCCCGGTGGCGCTCGGCGCCGGCGACGAGGCCCTCGACCACCTTGCCGAAGAGCAGCGGCCCGAGGCGGTCGCCGACCGGGCGCGTGACGCGCCGCAGCCCGGGCAGCCAGATCTCCTCGGTCCACGTGACCCGGCTGCCCGCCGGATCGTCCTCGACGGTGATGTCGGCCCAGCCGCGCAGGAACCACCCGGTCTTGACCAGCCGCAGCCGGCGCCCGGGCTCGAGGGCCACGACGAGCATCCGGTCCGAGCCGGCGACCGGGCCGAGCCGGGTCACCGCGTTGACCTCGGCCCCGAGGGCGAGGCCGCCGTCGGGCACCTCGACGTCGGTGAGCGGCACGTGGGCCGTGTGGGCGCGCAGGTCGGTGACGGCGTCCCAGGCGGCCTGCCGCGGGAGGTCGCTCGCGCGCCGGATCGTGAAGGCCATCAGCGCTCCTGGGGGGCGGGGTCGGGCGTGGGGTCGAGCGTGGGGTCGGGGGCGGTGTCACCGCGGAGCTCGGCCACCTCGCGCTCCCGGGCGGCGAGGGTGTCGGCGAGGTCGAGCAGGTGCGCGTCGACCTCGTCCATCCGGTAGCCGCGGGCGGCGGTGTCGAAGCGCACCGAGCGCACGTCGTCGGCCCGGGGGGCGTCGGGCAGCCCGTGGTCGGGGGTGCTCGTCACCGCGTCCGCGAGGGGGTCGACGCGCAGCCGCCCGGTCGCCACGAGGGCCACGACGGCGACGAGCGCCAGCGCGACGAGGACGAGCAGGACCGGGACCACGAGGGGGATCCTACGATCCGGACCTGCGGGCCCGCCGGGCCGTGCGCGTCACTCGGGCCGGGCGTTCGCGGCACGCTGCTCGGCGACCACCCGGTCGGCCTCGACGACGACGCGCACGGCCTCGTCGGGGTCGTCGGTGACGATGAGCATCGCGAGGTCCTTCTCGCTGATGGTGCCCGCCGCGACGGCGGTGCCCCGCAGCCAGTCGAGCAGGCCGCCCCAGTACTCGGTGCCGAGCAGGACGATGGGGAAGCTCGTGACCTTCTGGGTCTGCACGAGGGTCACCGCCTCGAAGAGCTCGTCGAGGGTGCCGAAGCCGCCGGGCAGGACGACGAAGCCGCACGCGTACTTGACGAACATCGTCTTGCGCGCGAAGAAGTAGCGGAAGTTGACGCCGAGGTCGACGTAGGGGTTCAGGCCCGCCTCGAAGGGCAGCTCGATGCCGAGCCCGACCGACGTGCCGTCCGCCTCGAGGGCGCCCTTGTTGGCCGCCTCCATGGCGCCGGGTCCCCCGCCGGTGATGACGGCGTAGCCCGCCTCGACGAGGGCGCGGCCGACCCGCTCCCCCAGCGCGTACTCGGGGCTGTCCGGGCGGGTCCGCGCCGAGCCGAAGACGCTGACCGCCGGGCCGAGCTCGGCGAGCGCGCCGAAGCCGGTGACGAACTCGGACGTTACGCGCATGACGCGCCACGGGTCGGAGTGCACCCACTCGGCCGAGCCCCGGCTGTCGAGGAGGCGCTGGTCGGTGGTCGAGCGCGGGACCTTGGACCGGCGCATGACGACCGGGCCCTGGTGGTAGTCGCGCTCCTGCGGCTGCTGGGGGGTCTCCACGGCGTCAGCCTAGGTCGCTCAGCCCTCCGACCGGCGCAGCCAGCGCAGCAGCGCGGCCTCGCACGCGGCGTACTGGTCCACCGGGCACTGCTCGTCGTCCATGTGCGCGAGGTTGGGGTCGCCGGGCCCGAAGTTGACCGCCGGCACGCCCATCGCCGAGAAGCGGGCGACGTCGGTCCAGCCCTGCTTGGCGAGGACGGGCAGGTCGAGGGCCTCGACGAAGGCCTTCGCCGCCGGCAGGTGCAGCCCGGGGCGGGCGCCGCCGGCGTTGTCGCCGACGCTCACCTCGAAGCCGTCGAAGACCTGGCGCACGTGCGCCTCGGCCTCGTCCGGCGACAGCGAGGGGGCGTAGCGGTAGTTGACGGTGACGACGCACAGGTCGGGGATGACGTTGCCGGCGATGCCGCCCTCGACCTTGACGGCGTTGAGCGCCTCGACGAACTCGAGGCCGTCGACCTCGACCGTCCGCGGCCGGTAGGCGACGAGGCGGGCCAGCACCTCGGCGGCGTCGTGGATGGCGTTGTGCCCCTTCCACGGGCGCGCCGAGTGCGCCGCGATGCCCTTGGTCGAGACCTCGGCGCGCAGCGTGCCCTTGCAGCCGCCCTCGACGCGGCCGTCCGTCGGCTCGAGGAGCACGGCGAAGTCGGCGTCCGCGACGAGGTGCGGCGCCTGCTGCTCGACGTGGAGCAGGCCGTTGTACGCGCTGTCGATCTCCTCGCCCTCGTAGAAGACGTAGGTGATGTCGCGCTCGGGCTCGGCGACCTCGTGCAGGACGCGGAGCATCACCGCCACGCCGCCCTTCATGTCGACCGTGCCGCGGCCCCAGAGCACCTCGCCGTCCGCGCCCGGGACGCGGCGGGTCGGCAGGTTGACCGGCTCGCTCGTCAGCGGGACGGTGTCGAGGTGACCGGCGAGGACGACGCGCTCGGCGCGCCCCAGCGCGGTCCGGGCGACGACCGTGTTGCCGAGGCGGGTGACCTCGAGGCGCCCGACGGCGCGGACGGCGGCCTCGACCGCGTCCGCGAGCGCGGCCTCGTCGAGGCTGACCGAGGGCACGTCGCAGAGCTGCGCGGTGAGCGCCGTGACGTCGAGGGAGAGGTCGAGGACGGGCGTGGGACCGGTCATGCCGACCACCCTAGTGAGCGCTCGGCGGGGTCGTCCGGGCCGCCCGGGCGCCCCCCGTAGGCTGGAGACCATGACGCGCACCGCCTGGGGCCACGGCCTCCTGACCCGCACGGCCGAGGGCACCGTCCTCGACGCCTGGTTCCCCGCCCCCGCCCTCGGCGAGCCCGACGGCAGCGACGCCCCCACCGAGCTGCGCTCCCTCGCGGTCGCCGACGACGTGCGCGGCACGACCCGCGAGACGGTCACCGTCGCCGTCGACCTCGACGCCGCCCCGGCCTCCACCGAGGACGCCTACCTGCGCCTGCACCTGCTCTCGCACCGCCTCGCCGAGCCCAACTCGCTCAACCTCGACGGGCTCTTCGGGGTGCTGCCCAACGTCGTCTGGACCACCCAGGGCCCGTGCGCCGTCGAGGGCTTCGAGCTGGTCCGCGCCCGGATGCAGGCCCGCGGCCCGGTGCAGGTCCTCGCCGTCGACAAGTTCCCGCGGATGGTCGACTACGTCCTGCCCTCCGGCGTGCGCATCGGCGACGCCGACCGGGTCCGGCTCGGCGCCCACCTCGCGAGCGGCACCACCGTCATGCACGAGGGCTTCGTCAACTTCAACGCCGGCACCCTCGGCTCCTCGATGGTCGAGGGCCGGATCAGCCAGGGCGTCGTCGTCGGCGACGGCTCGGACATCGGCGGCGGGGCCTCCACGATGGGGACCCTCTCCGGCGGCGGCACGGAACGCGTGAGCATCGGGAGGCGTTGCCTGCTCGGAGCCGAGGCAGGGCTCGGGATCGCCCTCGGCGACGACTGCGTCGTCGAGGCCGGCCTCTACCTGACCGCCGGCACCAAGGTGACGCTGCCCGACGGCACCGTCACCAAGGCGCGCGAGCTGTCGGGGCAGTCGAGCCTGCTGTTCCTGCGCAACTCGGTCACCGGCACCGTCGAGGCCCGGCCGCGCGACGGGCACGGCATCGTGCTCAACTCGGCCCTGCACGCCAACGACTGACCCCCCACCCGAGCGCACCCTTAACCGCACCCCACCCCCGGAGGACCGTCCCCGATGCCGCGCACCCGCAAGGGCTCCGTGACCCTCGCCGAGCAGCGACGGCCCGCCCGCCGCGGCCGCCGGGTCGCGGCGGTGCTCGTGCTCGCGCTCGTCGGGCTGGGCGTCGTCGGCTGGGGCGGGGTGCAGCGGCTGCTCCACGCCGTCTCCGGCCAGCAGTGCCGGGTCACCGCCAACGGCACGACCCACGACTGGGCCCCCGACCAGGCGAGCAACGCGGCCGCGATCACCGCGATCGCCGTCAAGCGCGGCCTGCCGCCGCGCGCGGCGTCCATCGCCATCGCCACCGCGATGCAGGAGTCGAAGGTGCGCAACGTGCGCTTCGGCGACCGCGACTCCCTCGGCCTCTTCCAGCAGCGGCCCTCGCAGGGCTGGGGCTCGGCCGAGCAGATCCTCGACCCCGAGTACGCGACGAACAAGTTCTACGACGCCCTCGAGAAGGTCGACGGCTACACCTCGATGGAGATCGCCGTCGCCGCCCAGGAGGTGCAGCGCTCGGCCGCCGGCTCCGCCTACGCCCAGCACGAGGACAAGGCGCGCACGACGGCGTCGGTGCTCTCCGGGCAGACGGCACAGGGCATCGGCTGCGCGCTCGAGGCGCCGGAGTCGGTCGGCGACCCGGACGCGCTCGTCGCCCTCGTGAAGAAGGACTTCGGGCTGAGCGCCACCCGGCGCGACGGCGCCGTCCGGGTCCGCACCGACTCCCCCGAGACCGCGTGGGCCGTCGCCTCCTGGGCGGTCGCCCGGGCCGTCGACACCGACGTGACGCAGGTGAGCACCCACGGCCTGCGCTGGGACCGCTCGATGGACGACTCCGCGTTCACGTGGTCCGAGGGCAGCGGCGCCGACGACCGCGAGGTCGTCATCCGGCTCGCCGCCTGAGCGGGCGGCCGGACGCCCGGACGCGCGACGGCCCGGCACCCTCGAGGGGTGCCGGGCCGTCGGCGTGCGCGGTCGGTCAGCGCTGGTCGAGCGCCACGTACTCGCGCTCGGTCTCACCGATGTAGACCTGCCGCGGGCGGCCGATCTTCAGCGCCGGGTCGGAGATCATCTCGCGCCACTGGGCGATCCAGCCGGGGAGGCGGCCGAGCGCGAACAGGACGGTGAACATCCGCGTCGGGAAGCCCATCGACTTGTAGATGAGGCCGGTGTAGAAGTCGACGTTCGGGTAGAGCTTGCGCTCGACGAAGTAGTCGTCGGCCAGCGCGATCTCCTCGAGGCGCATCGCGATCTCGAGCAGCCGGTCGTTCCCGCCGGTCTTCGCGAGGATGCTGTGGGCGGTGTCCTTGATGATGGCCGCACGCGGGTCGTAGTTCTTGTAGACCCGGTGCCCGAAGCCCATGAGGCGGACGCCGTCCTCCTTGTTCTTCACCTTCTTCATGAACTCCTCGGCGGTGTACTCGGCGCCGTCGATGCGCTCGAGCATCTCGAGGACCGCCTGGTTGGCGCCGCCGTGCAGCGGGCCGAAGAGGGCGTTGATGCCGGCCGAGACCGACGCGAAGAGGTTCGCGTGGGAGGAGCCGACGAGACGCACGGTCGAGGTGGAGCAGTTCTGCTCGTGGTCGGCGTGCAGGACGAGGAGGAGCTCGACGGCCTTGACGATCTCGGGGTCGAGGTCGTACTGCGTCGCGGGGACGCCGAAGGTCATCCGCAGGAAGTTCTCGACGAGGCTCAGGTCGTTGTCCGGGTAGAGGAACGGCTGGCCGATCGACTTCTTGTACGCGTAGGCCGCGATGGTCGGCAGCTTCGCGAGGAGGCGGATCGTCGAGATCTCGACCTGGTCCTCGTCGAAGGGGTCGAGGCTGTCCTGGTAGAAGGTCGACAGGGCCGAGACGGCCGAGGACAGGACGGGCATCGGGTGCGCGTCGCGCGGGAAGCCGCGGAAGAACCCCTTGAGGTCCTCGTGGAGCATCGTGTGCTCGCGGATGCGGTCCTCGAAGCTGCTGAGCTCGGTCGGGGTCGGCAGGTTGCCGTAGATGAGCAGGTACGAGGTCTCGAGGAAGGTCGAGCTCTTCGCGAGCTGCTCGATGGGGTAGCCGCGGTAGCGGAGGATGCCGGCGTCGCCGTCGATGTAGGTGATGGCGCTGGAGCAGCTGGCGGTGTTCGTGAACCCTGCGTCGAGGGTGACGTTCCCCGTCTCCTTGAGCAGCTTCGAGATGTCGTAGCCGCTGTTGCCCTCCGTCGCGGGGACGAGGGGGAGGTCGAGCTGCGTGCCCGCGGCGTGGAGGGTTGCTCCGTCGGTCATGTCGCGATCCTTGGGTTGAAGGGCGTTGGGCGTCCTTTCGACCCTACCCGCCGGTCACCGACGGGAAAAACGGGGTCGACGTGAGATTCAACGCTCCGGTCGGGTCAGGCGCCGGGCGGCGGCCTCGATGCGCTCGTCGGTGGCGGTGAGCGCGATGCGCACGTGCTCGCGGCCGGCGGCTCCGTAGAAGTCGCCGGGAGCGACGAGGACGCCCCGCTCGGCGAGGCGCCCGAGGGTGGTGCGGGCGGGCTCGCCGGCGCTGGCCCACAGGTACAGACCGGCCTCGGAAACGTCGACGCGCAGGCCGAAGGCCTCGACGGCCGGGCGCAGGACGGCCCGGCGCGCGGCGTAGCGGGCCTTCTGCTCCTCGACGTGCGTGGGGTCGGACAGCGCCGCGAGGAGCGCGCGCTGCACGGGCCACGGGACGATCATCCCGGCGTGCTTGCGGACCTCGAGCAGCTGCCGGACGAGGGCGGGGTCGCCGGCGACGAAGGCCGCGCGGTACCCGGCGAGGTTGGACTGCTTCGAGAGCGAGTAGACGGCGAGCAGCCCCTCGTGCGAGCCGCCGCAGACGCGGGGGTCGAGGATGGACGGCGTGGTCGGCGGCTCGGTCGAACCCGCCTCTCGCGCACGCCAGTCGAGCTCGGCGTAGCACTCGTCGGAGGCCACGACGACCCCGTGCGCGCGGGCCCAGTCGACGACCTTGCGCAGGTGCTCGACGCCGAGGACCTTGCCCGTGGGGTTGCCGGGGGTGTTGAGCCAGAGCAGCTTCGGGGTGGTGGCCGGGGTCAGCGGGCCGAGGGCGGTGAGGGCGTCGACGGCCATCGGCACCGCGCGCGCCAGCCGGGCGCCGACGTCGTAGGTCGGGTAGGCCACCCGGGGGAAGGCGACGACGTCGCCGTCACCGAGCCCGAGGAGCGTCGGCAGCCACGCGACGAGCTCCTTGGAGCCGATCGTCGGCAGGACGCCGTCGGGGTCGACGCCGGGGACGCCGCGGCGGGTGGCGAACCACGCCGCCACCGCCTCGCGCAGGTCGGGGGTGCCGTACGTCTGCGGGTAGCCGGGGGCGTCCGCGGCGTCGGCGAGCGCGCGGCGCACGACCTCCGGGGTCGGGTCGACCGGGGTGCCGACCGAGAGGTCGACGAGGCCGTGCCCCGCGTCCGGCCCCAGGTCGGGGTCGGAAAAGGCGCTCGCCCGCTCCTTGGCCGGAGCGAGCGAGTCCCAGGGGAAGTCGGGGAGGGTCAGCACCCCGTCACTCGTCGTGCTCCTGCGGGGGCAGGTCGGCGATGATCGGGTGGTCCTTGGCGATGACGCCGAGCTTGGCGGCGCCGCCGGGGCTGCCCAGGTCGTCGAAGAACTCGACGTTGGCCTTGTAGTAGTCGGCCCACTGCTCGGGGACGTCGTCCTCGTAGTAGATCGCCTCGACCGGGCAGACCGGCTCGCACGCACCGCAGTCGACGCACTCGTCGGGGTGGATGTAGAGGCTGCGCTCACCCTCGTAGATGCAGTCGACGGGGCACTCCTCGATGCAGGCCTTGTCCTTCAGGTCCACACAGGGCTGCGCGATCACGTACGTCATGCCGCCCATACTATTCACGCCATGAGCACCCCGGAGGGCGGCCCGCCGACGCACTCCCCCGACGTCCCGCCGGTCGGGACGCGCGTCGTCGTCCGGCACCGCCTGCCCGCCCCCGACCCGGTCTCGGGCGCGACCCTCACCGACGTCGTGGGCGACCTCGTGCAGGCCGGCCCCGACCACCTCCTCGTCCGCACCCGGCGGGGCGAGGTCGCCGTCCCGCGGCCGTCGGTCACGGTCGTCAAGGAGCTGCCGCCGCGTCCCTCCCGCCGGGGCGCCCCGCACCTCGCGCTGTCGGTCGAGGACCTCGAGCGGGTCATGGTCGGCGCCTGGCCGGCGCCGCAGGGCGAGCACCTCGGCGACTGGCTGCTGCGCGCCGCCGACGGCTTCACCCATCGCGCCAACTCCGCACTGACGGTGGGCGACCCGGGCACGACGCTCGAGGCCGCGGTCGACGCCGTGCAGGGCTGGTACGCCGCCCGTGGCCTGCCGCCGATGCTGACCCTCGCCGGCCCCGCCGGGTTCCGCCCGGCCGAGGACCCGCTCGGCGCCCTGCTGCTCGCGCGCGGCTACCTCCCGCGGGTCATGACGAGCGCCTTCACGGCCTCGGTCGACGGGGTGCTCGCCGTCCTGCCCGAGCAGTCCTCCCCCGGAGTCGCGCTGACGACATCGGCGACGCTGGAGGACCGCTGGTTCGCGGCCTACCGCGGCTACCGCGAGGCGCCCGAGGGGCCCGCCCGCGCCGTCCTCACCGGCTCGCCGGAGCAGGTGTTCGCGACCGCGCAGGACGACCAGGACGTCCTCGGCGTGGGGCGCCTGGGCGTCGCGTCGACGTGGGGCGGCATCGCGGCGATGTACGTGGCGCCGCGGGCCCGCCGGCGCGGGGTCGCGACCGCCCTCCTGCGGCGGCTCGCGGACGAGGCGGGGTCGCGCGGCATCCGCTCGCTGCACCTGCAGACCGACACCGACAACACCGCCGCGCAGCGGCTGTACCGCCGCGCGGGGTTCGTCGTGCACCACGAGTACACGACGCTGCGCCGCCCCTGAGCCGCTCGACCCGGGTCAGGGGGCCTTGGTCGTGCAGGTGACGTCGTCCTCGGGGACGTACGACGTCGTGAAGGAGGCCTTCCGGACGACCTTGCCCTTCTCCGTGAAGATCCGGCCGATGTCGACCTTGAACCCGGGCACCGGGCTCTGCGGCTTGCACGTCGGGCTGTCGTCGCGGATGACCTTCGGCGCGACGATGTCGTAGCGCGCGCTCTTGGTCGCCTCGACGTCGTACTTCTTCGTGCCCCAGTAGGTGACGGTGATCGAGGTGTCCGTCGTCGAGACGTCCATGAGGATGCCGCCGTCGAGGGTGTTGGTGAACTTGTTGTGCAGGTCCGGCCACGAGATCGTCGCCTCGCGCCCCTCCGGGTAGCGCGAGATGTAGAAGGAGTGCGCCTGCCAGGCGTCGAGCTGCACGCCGGCGAAGAACGAGGCGTTGAAGATCGTCGTCGACACCTGCGAGATGCCGCCGCCGTAGCTCTCGGAGAGCCGGTTGTTGAGGATGATGCCGGCCTTGACGTAGCCCTTGTCGGGCGTGCGCTGGCCGAGGACGCCGTTCATGCTGAACTGCTCCCCCGGCGGCACGTACGTCCCGTCGATGATCCGGGCGGCGTTCTTGATGTTCGTGACGCGCGGCGCGCCGGCCTCGAAGTACGTCGTGAAGCTCGCGACCTTCTCCTTCGGCAGCGTCTTCTTCGCGACGGCGGTGGTGAACTCCGGCTGCACCTCCTCCGTCGTCACCGTGGCGGTCCTCGACGAGGTCGAGAAGGCCTTCCAGACGGTGGCGTCGATCGAGGCGTCGTCGAGCCGGCTCCCGGCCACCGAGTCACGCACCCGCGGCTTGCGCCAGTCGCCGCCGGCGAAGGTGACGACGGCATCCTGCGGCTCGACCTCGACCTTCGCCTCCCGCGCGGCGGAGTGGACGATGCGCCGCAGCTTCTCGACGTCGGCGCGCGGCGTGATGGTGCCGTCCGCCGCCGGGGTGAGCACGGCCGCGGGCGCGAGCCGGCGGGCGGACACCTCGAACGACGTCTCGCCGACCTCGAGGGTGACGGGGCCGGAGACCGCGACCCGGGCGAAGTCGTCGCGGACCCGCTCGAGCTCCTGCGCGGACACCTTCGGCGCACGGACCTCACCGACGACCGCGACGGTGTCGCGGCCGGGCCAGTCGCGGCGCACCGCCGCGGCCGTGCGCGTCACGTCGGTCTCGACGCCGGCGACCGGTGCCTTGTACGTCAGCCTGCCGCCGGTGACGGAGACGGTCCCCTCGACGGCCTTGGCGTCGAGGTCGTCGCGGGCGCCCTCGAGCGCCTGCGCGAAGGCGGCGTCGTCGACGCGGACGACGGCCGGCCGCTCGCCGCCGCCGGCGAGGTGGCGCCAGACGTCGGCCGGCGCGAGGCTGAAGCCGACGAGCCCGTCGACCGTGGCCGGGACGTCGACGGAGAGGCCGGCGTCGGCCGGGACGACCGTGGCCTTCCCGGCGGAGGAGGTGAGCGTCAGCCGCTCCCCCGAGGCCCCGCCGAGCGCGCGCTCGAGGGCGGCCCGGGCGGCGTCCGCGTCCTGCCCGCCGACGTCGACGCCGGCGACGGTCGTGCCGCGGGCGACGCGGTCGCCGGCCCAGGCCGCGGTGGCGCCGTAGAGGACGGCGAGCAGCGCCACGACCCCGCCGACGACGAACGGCCAGCGCCGGCGGCCCGGTCCGGGCTCCTCCCACGTCGGCTCGTCCCACGACTCCTGCTCGAGCAGGTCCTCGGTCATGCGATGCTCCCGTAGCGGCCGCGGTAGTGGACGAGGGCGGGCCCGACGGTGTCGGGGATCTCGACGCCGAGGACCTCGCCGACGAGGATGACGTGGTCGCCCGCGGGGTGGACCGCGGTGGTCACGCACTCCAGCGTCGTCAGCGCGCCGTCCATGAGCGGCACGCCCGTCTGCGGCCCCCGGTGGTGCGGGGCGCGGTCGAGCTGCCCGTGCAGCGGCCGCCCGCGCGTCGCGAACCACTCCGAGAGCGGTCGCTGGTCCAGGCCGAGCACGCTGACCCCCCAGACCCCGGCGTCGACGACGGCGTCGTGGAAGCGGCTCTCGGTCTCGACGCACACGAGGACGAGCAGCGGGTCGAGCGAGACCGAGGTGACGGTGTCGGCCGTCATCGCGTGGTCGTGGCCGCCCTGGCTCGTCGAGATGATGCTGACGCCCTGGGCCATCCGGCCCATCGCCTGCCGGAAGACGGCCTCGTCGGGGGTGCTCACGACGCCTCCCCCACCGGTCGGCCGCTGTCGAGGTCGAGGCGGGCGTAGCCCTCGCGGCCGGCGAGCCGGAAGACGTGCCGGTTCGAGAGGGCGTACCAGCCCGGGCCCACGACGACCTGGGTCTCGTGCGCCCGCAGCGCCTGCTCCTGGGCCGGGACGACCGAGGGGTCGAGCACCGCCCGCGTCACGACCTCGTCGGGGACGACGTCACCGGCGTACTCGCTGCTCGCGTCCGGCACGACCCAGCCCTGGCCGCCGGGGACCGTCGCGGTCAGCCAGGCGTGGTCCTCGGTGGCCCAGGTGAGGGGGGTGAGCACGGCGAGGAGGGGGACGTCGGCGCCGTGCGCGCGCAGCGCGGCCCGCGTCGCCTCGTGGGTGCGGACGTGGTCGGGGTGCCCGTAGCCGCCGCCGGCGTCGTAGGTGACGACGACGTCGGGGTCGAGGCGCTCGAGCACGGCGCCGATCGCTGCCGCGGAGACCTCGAGCGGCACTCCGGCCCACGCGCGCGGGTCGGCCGCGGCGGCCGAGCCGGCCATCCCCGAGTCGCGGAAGCCGCCGTCGGCGTCCTCGAGCAGGTGGTGGGTGACGCCGAGCACGGCCATCGCCCGGTGCAGCTCGGCGCGGCGGTGGGCGGCGAGCGCCGGCCCGTCGCCCTCGAGGTGCGCGAGCGCCGGTGGGATGACCTCGCCCTCCTCGCCGAGGGTGCAGGTGAGGACGTGGACCTCGTCGCCCCGGGCCGCGTGGTGCGCGAGCGCCACCCCGGTCGTCAGGGTCTCGTCGTCGGGGTGGGCGTGGACGAAGAGCATCCGCGCCGGCCGGCCCCCGAGGTCGAGCCCGTCGAGCAGGCCCCTCACGGGACGACCGCGATGTCGGCGAGCTCGACGACGCCGCCGAGCACCGCGTTGGCCGAGAGGTTGCGCACGTCGCTGCCGGCCACGTACAGGGCCCTGCGCTCGGCGAGGCCGATGTAGGCGCCCTGCTGGAGCAGGCGCCGGTCGACGTCGGCCCAGCCGCGCTCGCGAGCGGTGCGGTCGGCGACGGTCGAGGTCTTGGCCATCTGCTCGTCGAGCCGGCGGTCGCTGAAGTACCCGTAGTCGCGGCCGGGCCCCTCGGCGGTGATGTTGATCGTGCTGTCGAACAGCGGCGGCAGGACCGTCGAGCCCGAGGGCCAGGCGGGCGCCCAGTTCGACCAGAAGAGGTCGTAGTCGTCGACCGCGGACTTCTCGGCGATCGTCGAGAAGTAGCTCTCGGTGATGGGCTTGAGGGTCGGGGCGAAGCCGGCCTGGCGCCAGCCGGCGACGAGGGCGGCGACCGCCTTGTCGGCGGTGGGGTCCGAGCGGTAGGCCAGCGTGAACTCCACCGGCTCCTCGACCTTCGCCTCGGCGAGGAGGGCCTTGGCGCGGGTGGGGTCGCCCCGCAGGCCGGTCCCGACCGGGTCGTCGTCGTGCGCGGAGGGCAGGGCGCTCGGCAGGAGCGAGATCGACGGCTGGGCCGCGGTGGCCCCGCCGATCGCGGTGACGTACGCGTCGCGGTTGGTCGCGGCGGCGAGGGCCAGGCGGACCTTCTCGTCCTCGAAGACCGTGCTCCGGACGTTGGGGACGAGGTAGTCGACGACCCCGGTCAGCGGGTTGACCGAGCGCTCGTCGAGGCTCTGGACCGCGGTGACCTGCTGCTGGATCGCGGGCGGGACCGACCCGAGCGCGACGGAGCTGCGCCCGGCCGCGTTGTCGGCGGTGACCTGCTGCGCGACGGCCTCGGTGTCCAGGCCCTCCTGGTAGCGGATCTGGTCCGGGTAGGCCTTGCGCACCGGGTCGGAGGCGGCGTCCCAGTGCGGGTTGCGGACGAACAGGCCGCCCCGGCCGCGCTCCCACGCGCCGCGCAGCATGTACGGGCCGCTGCTGAACACGTCGTAGGTGCCGTCCTCGCGCCGGTCGGCCGAGCGCTTGACCGGGCCGAAGGCCGGCTGCGAGAGCATCTCCGCGAAGTCGCCGACGGGGGTGCTCAGCGTGAACGTGATCTGCCGGTCCTCGCAGGTGACGGCCTTGTCGAAGGCGGCCTGCGCGGCCTTGGCCTTCTCGCCGGAGCCGTAGGGCCCGTCGTAGGTGCTCGAGCCGTCGGCCTGGCGCGGGATGGCGAGGACGGCGAGCGCGTCGGTCGGGCCGCCCTTGACCACGTCGGTGGCGAAGGTCCGGGAGATGCCGTAGGCGACGTCCTCGCAGGTGAGCTCGCTGCCGTCCTGCCAGGTCAGGCCGTCGCGCAGGGTGAAGGACCAGGTCTTGAGGTCCGAGCTCGCGGTGCCGGTGTCGGTCGCGAGGTCACCGACGAGCCGGGACTGCTGCGCGGGGTCCGTGCTCGGCGCGAACGCCGTGAGCGTGCGGGCGAAGACCCGCCCGGCGAACGCCATGTCGGCGCGCGAGGCGATGCGCTGCGGGTCCCACGAGGGCACGGGCCCGAGCGAGAGCGCGCTCAGCGTGCCGCCACGGGTCTCGACCCGGTCACCGACCGCGGAGGTCGGCAGCGTGTCGGGGTCCGTGGCGTCGCCGCGCTGGCGCGCCACGACCACCCCCGCACCGACCAGGGCCGCGACGACGATGAGGACCAGCCCCACCACCGCACGCGTCGGACGTCGCCGGCCGGCCCGCCGCCGCGCGCTGCGCGAGACGGCGGCCTGCTCGGCCCTGCGGTCGCTCCTGCTCGACATGCCCGGGGGTCAGCTCCTCCTGGCGCGGGCCGCGGCGCGGGCGCGCAGGGTCTGGTCGAGCTCCACCTTCCGGATGCGGATGGCCTCGGGGGTGACCTCGACGCACTCGTCCTCGCGGCAGAACTCGAGGGACTGCTCGAGGGAGAGCGCCCGCGGCGGCGCGAGCCGCTCGAGGACGTCGGCCCCGGCGGAGCGCACGTTGGTGAGCTTCTTCTCCTTGGTGATGTTGACGTCCATGTCGTCGGCGCGCGAGTTCTCGCCGACGATCATCCCCTCGTAGACCTCGGTGGTCGGGGGGATGAAGAGCGTGCCGCGCTCCTGGAGGTTCATCATCGCGTAGGCGGTCGCCGGCCCCGAGCGGTCCGAGACGAGCGAGCCGCTGATGCGGGTCGTGATCTCGCCGAGCCAGGGCTCGTAGCCCTCGAAGACGTGGTTGGCGATGCCCGTGCCGCGGGTGTCGGTGAGGAACTGCGTCCGGAAGCCGATGAGGCCGCGCGACGGGACGAGGTACTCCATCCGGACCCAGCCGGTGCCGTGGTTGGTCATCTGCTCCATCCGGCCCTTGCGGGCGGCGAGCAGCTGGGTGATGGAGCCGAGGTACTCCTCGGGGGTGTCGATGGTCAGGCGCTCGACCGGCTCCTGGACCTTGCCGTCGACCTCGCGGGTGACGACGACCGGCTTGCCGACGGTCAGCTCGTAGCCCTCGCGGCGCATCTGCTCGACGAGGATGGCCAGCGCGAGCTCGCCGCGGCCCTGGACCTCCCAGGCGTCGGGACGCTCGGTCGGCAGGACGCGCATCGAGACGTTGCCGATGAGCTCGCGGTCGAGGCGGTCCTTGACCAGGCGCGCGGTGACCTTGGCGCCCTTGACGCGGCCGGCCATCGGGCTGGTGTTGATGCCGATGGTCATCGAGATCGCGGGCTCGTCGACCGTGATGAGCGGCAGCGGGCGCGGGTCGTCGATGTCGGCGAGGGTCTCGCCGATGGTGATCTCGGGGATGCCGGCGACGGCGATGATGTCGCCGGGGCCGGCGGACTCGGCCGGGCGGCGCTCGAGGGCGCTCGTCATGAGCAGCTCGGTGATCTTCACCGGGACGGTCGAGCCGTCGCGGCGGCACCAGGCGACCTGCTGGCCCTTGCGGATCGTGCCGTTGTGCACGCGCAGCAGCGCGAGGCGGCCGAGGAAGTTCGAGGCGTCGAGGTTGGTGACGTGCGCCTGGAGCGGGGCCTCGTCGTCGTAGGACGGGGCCGGGATGGTCTCGATGATCGTCTTGAACAGGGCCTCGAGGTCCTCGTCCTCGGGCAGGCCGCCGTCGGCGGGGCGGGTCAGCGAGGCGCGACCGGCCTTGGCCGAGGCGTAGACGACCGGGAAGTCGAGCTGGTCCTGGTGGTGCTCGGCGTCGACGAGCAGGTCCATGAAGAGCTCGTAGACCTCGTCGACGACCTCGGCGATGCGGGCATCCGGGCGGTCGACCTTGTTGATGCACAGGACGACGGGCATCTGCGCGGCGAGCGCCTTGCGCAGGACGAAGCGGGTCTGGGGCAGCGGGCCCTCGGAGGCGTCGACGAGCAGGACGACGCCGTCGACCATCGACAGGCCGCGCTCGACCTCGCCACCGAAGTCGGCGTGGCCGGGGGTGTCGATGATGTTGATCGTCATGCCGTCGGTGATGCCGGCCTCGAGCGCCGCCGGGCCGGCGTACCGGACGGCGGTGTTCTTCGCGAGGATGGTGATGCCCTTCTCGCGCTCGAGGTCACCACTGTCCATGGCGCGCTCGTCGACGTGCTGGTGCTCGCCGAAGGCTCCGGACTGCCAGAGCATCTTGTCGACGAGCGTGGTCTTTCCGTGGTCGACGTGCGCGACGATGGCGACGTTACGGAGGTCGTCGCGGCGGGAGGCAGACATGCCCACCAGTCTCTCAGGTCTTGCGCCAGCGACCGAATCGGCGTAGTGGCGCGGCTCCGGGGGCCTGCCGAAAGGTCTGCGCCACGGATTCGGTCTCACTTGGGTAACCACTCGCGTCGGGCCGTTCCCCCCGCGCAATTTGCTGGCTAGGGTCCGTGCAACCGCGAGGGGCCGGTCGCCCGGTGCCCGCGCGGGACCTCGTCCGCCCGACCCGGGCGGTCCGAGCGATCGCACACCCAAGCGAGGTTCACACAGATGACACTCAAGCGCACGGCGCCGCTCGTCCTGCTCACGGCGGCCGCCCTGAGCATGTCGGCGTGCGCCCAGTCCGAGCGTGACTCGGGCGGCGACACCGGCAGCACCGGCGGGAGCGTGAAGGACACCTTCACCTTCGGCGCGGCAGGGGCCCCGGAGCTGTTCGACCCGCTGTACGCGACCGACGGCGAGACCTTCCGGGTCACCCGGCAGATCCACTCGGGCCTGCTCGGCATCAAGCCGGGCACCGCCGACATCCAGCCCGAGCTCGCCGAGAGCTGGACCCCGTCCGACGACGGCCTGTCCTGGACCTTCAAGCTGCGCCAGGGCGTCAAGTTCTCCGACGGCACCCCGTTCGACGCCGAGGCCGTCTGCTACAACCTCGACCGCATGTACAACCAGAAGGGCGCCGGCCAGACCGCCGCCGAGTACTGGACGTACTTCTTCGGCACCTTCAGCGACGACCCCGAGGGCTCGCTCTACAAGTCCTGCGAGGCCAAGGACGCCTCCAACGCCGTCATCAACGTGACGCGCACGACCTCGTCCTTCCCGACGATCCTCTCCCTCGACTCCTTCTCGATGCAGTCGCCGACGGCGCTGGAGAAGGGCGACGCCAACAACGTCCAGGCGCAGGGCGAGGGCTTCACCTACCCGGAGTACTCGAAGAACCCGGTCGGCATCGGCCCGTACAAGCTCTCGAAGTACGACGAGGCCAACAAGACGGTCACGCTGGTCGCCAACGACCAGTACTACGGCGAGCAGCCGAAGACCAAGACCCTCGTCTTCAAGATCATCCCCGACGAGAGCACCCGTCGCCAGGAGCTGCAGGCCGGCTCGATCGACGGCTACGACCTGCCCAACCCGGTCGACTGGAAGGGTCTGGAGGACGCCGGCAACAAGGTCGAGGTCCGTCCCGCCTTCAACATCCTCTACCTGGGCCTGAACCCGGAGCGCAACCCGAAGCTCAAGGACCTCAAGGTCCGCCAGGCCATCGCCTACGCCCTCAACCGGGACCAGATGGTCAAGAGCCAGCTGCCCGAGGGCGCGAAGGTCGCCTCGCAGTTCATGCCCGACACCGTGTCCGGCTACAACACCCAGCTCCAGCCGTACCCGTACGACCCGGAGAAGGCCAAGTCGCTCCTCGCCGAGGCCGGCGCCGAGGGCATGACCCTCAAGTTCGCCTTCCCGACCGAGGTCTCGCGGCCGTACATGCCGGACCCCCAGAAGATCCACGCCGCGTTCACCAAGGACCTCGAGGCCGTCGGCATCAAGGTCGAGCAGGTGAGCAAGCCGTGGAACGGTGGCTACCTCGACGACGTGTCCGCCAACGGCGCGTACGACATGTGGCTGCTCGGCTGGACCGGTGACTACAACGCCGCGGACAACTTCCTCGGCACCTTCTTCAGCGACCTCAAGGGCAACGACTTCCACACGAGCGTCATGCCGTGGGGCAAGACCTTGTCCGAGGACCTCAAGAAGGCCGACGCGGTCGTCGACGAGGGCGAGCGCGAGGCCGCCTACCAGGACCTCAACAAGCGCATCGCCGAGGAGTACCTGCCGGGCATCCCGGTCAGCCACTCCCCGCCGGCGCTCGTCACGAGCGGCAAGGTCCAGGGCCTGACGGCCAGCCCGCTGACGGCGGAGATGTTCGACACCGTCACCGCAGGCAAGTGACCGCGCGGGGTCCCCACCCCGCGAGCACATCCGTATAGGGTCGGTGGCCGCCCCGAACACAGACGTTCGGGGCGGCCACCGTCGTCCACCGGGAACACCAGGAGCCTCACGTTGGCGCGCTTCATCATCAGACGACTCCTCCAGATGGTGGGGGTGGTCTTCGTGCTCTCGCTCCTGCTGTTCCTCTGGCTGCGCTCGCTGCCCGGCGGCACGGTCTCCGCGATCCTCGGTGAGCGGGCCACCCCCGAGACGCGCGAGGCGCTGACCCGGGCGCTCGGCCTCGACCAGCCCGTGTGGGTGCAGTACTGGAAGTTCCTCACCCGCGCCCTCCAGGGCGAGTTCGGTGTCTCGACCGGCGTCCTGCCCGGCACCGACGCCCTCTCGATCTTCCTCGACCGCCTGCCGGCCACGATCGAGCTGAGCTTCGTCGCCCTCGTCATCGCCGTCGTCCTCGCGATCCCGCTCGGCTACGTGTCGGCGCGCCGGGCCAACTCGCCGGTCGACAGCGGCCTCGTCGTCATCTCCCTCATCGGCGTCGCGGTCCCGGTCTTCTTCCTCGCCTTCGTCCTGCAGAACCAGCTCGCCGTCGAGCACAACTGGCTCCCCGTGTCGGGCCGCCAGGACAACCTCGGCTGCACGCGCGTCACCAACTTCTTCGTCCTCGACGGGCTGCTGACCCGCGAGTTCGACTGCTCCGCGAGCGCCCTCAAGCACCTCGTCCTGCCGTCGGTGGCGCTCGCGACGATCCCCTTCGCCGTCATCTACCGCATCACCCGGGCGTCGGTGCTCGAGGTGCTCGGCGAGGACTACGTCCGCACCGCCGAGTCCAAGGGCCTCACCGCGCGGGTCGTCCGCGGCCGGCACGTCCTGCGCAACGCACTCCTCCCCGTCGTCACGACGATCGGCCTCCAGACCGGTGGCCTGCTGGCCGGCGCGGTGCTCACCGAGCAGGTCTTCAACTTCGGCGGCATCGGCAACGCCCTCGCGGTGGCCTTCCAGCGGCGCGACTACCCCGTCCTCGAGGTCCTCATCCTCGCGGCGGCCGCCATCTACGTCATCATCAACCTGCTCGTCGACATCGCCTACGCGATCATCGACCCGAGGGTGAGGACCCGATGAGCCCCACGAACCCGATGAACCGCCGCAAGGACCGGATCGACGACCTCGCCGCCTCCTCCGGCGACACGGCCGTCCTCGTGCGCGAGGCCGGCTCGGTCGACGAGAAGCCGGGCGTCTCGCTCATCGCCAGCGCGTGGAAGCGCCTGCGCCGCAACCCGGTCTTCCTCATCGGCGCGGGCATCACGCTGGTCTTCGTCGTCCTCGCGCTCATCTCGCCGTTCATCGCGCCCCACGACCCGGCCGCGAACCTCCTCATCGACCAGGTGCGGCCGCAGACCAACCCCGTGCCGGGGCCGCAGCCGGGCTTCCCGCTCGGGGCCGACGACGCCGGGCGCGACCTGCTCTCGCGCCTGCTCGTCGGCAGCCAGCAGACGCTCATCGTCGGCGTCGTCGCGACGCTGTTCGGGCTGACCGGCGGCATGGTGCTCGGCATCCTCGCGGGCGCCCTCGGCGGCTGGGTCGACGCGCTCGTCATGCGCATCGTCGACGTCCTGCTCTCGATCCCCTCGCTGCTCCTCGCCTTCTCGATCGCCGCGCTCGCCGCGCGACCGAGCCAGCTGACGGTCATCATCGCCGTCGCCGCCGTGCAGGTGCCGATCTTCGCCCGCCTGCTGCGCGGCTCGATGCTCGTCCAGCGGCACAGCGACCACGTCCTGGCCGCCCGCGCCCTCGGCGTCAGCGAGCGGGCGGTCGTCTTCCGCCACATGCTGCCCAACTCGCTCGGGCCGATCATCGTCCAGTCGACGCTCGTCCTCGCGACGTCGATCATCGACGCCGCGGCCCTGTCCTTCCTCGGCCTCGGCAACCCGAACGACCGTCGTCCCGAGTGGGGCCAGATGCTGGGCCGCGCCCAGCCGTACATCTACGACAACGCCCACCTCGCCGTGTACCCCGCGCTGTGCATCATCGTCGTCGCCCTCGGCTTCACCCTCATGGGCGAGTCGCTGCGCGAGGCCCTCGACCCCAAGAGCAGGAGGTGACCCGCCGATGACCGCCACGGCGTCCACACCCCGCACGTCCCGGCACGGCGACGAGCCGCTGCTGTCCGTCCGCGACCTGCGCGTCACGTTCACCCGTCAGGGCGAGGAGCCCTTCACCGCCGTCGACGGCGTCTCCTTCGACGTCCGGCCCGGCCAGACCGTCGGCCTCGTCGGCGAGTCCGGGTGCGGCAAGTCCGTCACCTCGCTCGCGATCATGGGGCTGCTCCCCCAGCGCGGCAACCGCGTCGAGGGCACCGCGACCTTCGACGGCACCGACCTGCTGCGCCTCGGGTCCTCCGACATGCGCGACCGGCGCGGGCGCGACATCGCGATGATCTTCCAGGACCCGCTCTCGTCGCTGAACCCCGTCGTCCCGGTCGGCCTGCAGGTCACCGAGGTCCTCGAGCGGCACCGGAAGATGTCGCGCAAGGCCGCGACGCCGCTGGCCCGCGAGCTGCTCCAGCGGGTCGGCATCCCCGACCCCGACCGCCGGCTCAAGGACTTCCCGCACCAGATGTCCGGCGGGATGCGCCAGCGCGCGCTCATCGCGATGGCGCTGGCCTGCGCGCCGCGCCTGCTCATCGCCGACGAGCCGACGACGGCGCTCGACGTGACCATCCAGGCGCAGATCCTCAGCCTGCTCAAGGAGCTCGTCCAGGAGACCGGCACGGCCCTGGTGATGATCACGCACGACCTCGGGGTCGTCGCGGGGCTCTGCGACGAGGTCAACGTCCTCTACGGCGGCCGGATCGTCGAGCGCGGCGGCCGGCACGAGCTCTTCGGGCAACCGCGCCACCCGTACACCAACGGCCTGCTCGCCTCGATCCCCCGGCTCGACGCCGAGCGCGCGCCACTGACGCCCATCCCCGGGTCGGTGTCGGACAACCTGCCGTGGACGAGCGCGTGCGCGTTCGCCCCGCGCTGCTCCCAGCCGGTCGACGTCTGCACCCGGAAGACGCCGCCGCTCGAGGAGACCGGCAGCCGCGCCCTGCGCTGCTTCAACCCCGTCGGAGGACCGCGATGACCGCCACCGCCGAGCCCACGCCCGCCGCGACGCCGCAGGACGAGCGCGAGCTGCTCGTCGACGCCCGGGGCGTGAAGGTGCACTTCCCCATCAAGCGGGGCGTCATCTTCGACAAGGTGATCGGGCACGTCTACGCCGTCGACGGCGTCGACCTGCAGATCCGCAAGGGCGAGACCTATGGCCTCGTCGGCGAGTCCGGCTGCGGCAAGTCGACGCTCGGCAAGGCGATCCTCAATCTCGAGCCGCCCACCGGCGGAACGGTTCTCGTCGACGGGACCGACGTCTCGTCGCTCAAGGGGTCGGCGCTGCGCAAGCGGCGCAAGGACTTCCAGATGGTCTTCCAGGACCCGATGAGCAGCCTCGACCCGCGGCAGTCGGTGGAGTCCCTCCTCGTCGAGGGGATGAAGGCGCACGGCCTCGCGACGGACGACAAGGCGACGGCCAGACGCCTGCGCGAGCTGCTCGCCGCGGTCGGGCTGCCGGCGGCGGCCCTCAAGAAGTACCCGCACGAGTTCTCCGGCGGCCAGCGCCAGCGCATCGGCATCGCCCGCGCGCTCGCGGTCGAGCCCAAGCTCATCGTCGCCGACGAGCCGGTCTCCGCGCTCGACGTGTCGGTGCAGGCGCAGGTCATCAACCTGCTCGAGGAGCTGCAGGACGAGTTCGACCTCACCTACCTCGTCGTCGCCCACGACCTCGCGGTCGTCCGCCACATCAGCGACCGCATCGGGGTCATGTACCTCGGCGGGATGGTCGAGGAGGCCGAGGCCGACGACCTGTACGCCGCTCCGCTGCACCCGTACACGCGGGCGCTGCTGTCGGCGGTGCCCGTGCCCGACCCGGCCGCGGAGGACGCGCGCGAGCAGATCCTCCTCGTCGGCGACCTGCCCTCCCCCTCGCGCCCGCCGTCGGGCTGCCGCTTCCACACCCGCTGCCCGTGGCGCCAGGAGACGCGCTGCGACGACGAGCGCCCGCAGCTGCGCGTCGTCGAGGTCGACGGCGTGCCGGCCTCGCACCGGGTGGCGTGCCACTTCGCCGAGGAGATCGCCCGCGGCGAGATCCGGCGGCACGAGGTGACCGCCACCGCGACGACGCAGGACTGGCGCGACGACGACGACGGCGACGTCATCGGGCCGGCCTCGGTCGCCGAGGCGCAGATCCACCCCCCGGGCCACCAGGGCGGGTACGGCGGCGGTCTCTGACACCGGGGGCGGTGAGGCTCACCTGACGTGCCGCCGGGCGCTCGGGTGGCGGATGATGACGGGATGAGCCGACTCCTCACCGACGACGAGGTCACCCGCCAGCTCGCCGACCTGCCCGGGTGGGCGCGCGAGGGCGACACCCTCGTGGCCTCGATCGAGGCCCCCGACTTCCCGGCCGCCATCCGGATGGTCGCCGCCGCGGCCGACGAGGCCGAGCAGATGAACCACCACCCCGACATCGACATCCGCTGGCGCACGACCCGCTGGCTGCTGACGACCCACGACGCCGGCGGCCTGACCCAGCTCGACATCGAGCTGGCGCACCGCATCTCGACCGCCGCGCGTGCCGAGGGGGCGAGCGTCGGTGAGTGACGTGACCCCCGACCGGTCGGCCCCCGGGGTGCAGGCGTCCGGGGTGCAGGCGTCCGGGGTGCAGGCGCCGGACCCCGTCGACACCACGGCGCTCGACGGCCACGACGAGGCGCACGACCGCTCGTTCTCCAGCCGGCTCAACTGGCTGCGGGCGGGCGTCCTCGGCGCGAACGACGGCATCGTCTCGACCGCCGGGCTCGTCATCGGCGTCGCGGCCGCCACGTCCGAGCGCGGCCCGGTCCTCACGGCGGGCCTCGCCGGGCTCGCGGCCGGGGCGATGAGCATGGCCGTCGGCGAGTACGTCTCGGTCAGCACCCAGCGCGACAGCGAGAAGGCGCTCATCGCCAAGGAGATCCGCGAGCTGCGCGACGAGCCCGAGGCCGAGCTCGCCGAGCTCGCGGCCATCTACGAGGGCAAGGGCCTCTCCCCCGAGCTCGCCGGGCAGGTCGCCGTCGAGCTGACGGCGCACGACGCGCTCGCCGCGCACGCGGAGGTCGAGCTGGGCATCGACCCGGACGACCTCACCAACCCGTGGCACGCCGCGTGGGCGTCGATGATCGCCTTCACGGTCGGCGCGCTGCTGCCGCTCGTGGCCATCCTCCTGCCGCCGCAGGACTGGCGCGTGCCCGTCACGGTGCTCGCGGTCGTCCTCGCCCTCGCCTTCACGGGGCTGGTCAGCGCCCGGCTCGGCGACGCGGACGCGCAGCGGGCGACCGTGCGCGTGGTCGTCGGGGGCCTGCTCGCGATGGCCATCACGTACGCGATCGGCTCGCTCGTCGGCACCCAGGTCGGCTAGGCCGTGCCGCGCCTCCTCGTCGTCCAGCACGAGCCGGACGCGCCGCCGGCCTGGCTCGGCGAGTGGTGGTCCGCGCTCGGCGTCGATCTCGACGTCGTGCGCGGCGACCTCGGCGAGCCCGTGCCGGCCCGGCTGGCCGACGGCGGGCACGACGGGCTCGTCGTCCTCGGCGGCGCGATGGGCGCGAACGACGACGCCGAGCACCCGTGGCTCGCGCCGGCCAAGGCGCTCCTGCGCGACACCGCCCGGGCCGGCGAGCCGGTGCTCGGCGTGTGCCTCGGGCACCAGCTGGCGGCCGTGTCGCTCGGCGGTCGGGCGGGGTGCAACCCGTCCGGGCGCACCATCGGCGTCGTGCCCGTCGCGCTGACCCGCGAGGGCGCGGCGGACCCGCTGCTCGCCGGGTCGGCCGGGGCGCCCGCCGTGCACTACAACGACGACGTCGTCCTCGACCTCCCGCCCGGGGCGACCCTGCTGGCCACCCTGCCGGACGGTCGGCCGCAGGCGCTGCGGATCGGGCTGCGGGCGTGGTCGGTGCAATTCCACCCCGAGACCTCCCCCGAGGTCTTCGCCGACTGGGTGCGCGCCGAGCCGGCGTCGGCGTCCGGCGCCGCGGCCCTCGCCGACGTCACCGCCGCCCGGGAGGCGCTGCGCACCGCCTGGCAGCCCCTCGCCGCCCGCTTCGCCGCCCAGCTCACCTGACCGAGCCCCCGGCAACACCGAGACGGGGCCACTGCTGCGCCGCAGCGGACGACGTGCATCCACCACGACGCCATCCCCGCACGTGCCGGCTCACCTCGACCAGCGCCCCAGCCCGACGACGACAACCCCGCACGTGTCGGCTCACTGCTGTTGGCCCCTCGTGCTGCTCGTGGCCTCTTCGGTGGCTCCCCCCATGGCGTCGGAAATGGGGCGATCACCCCCTTTCCGACGCCACCAGCAGCACCACGACGGGAACTGCGGCCGCGACGCCGCAAACGACGTGCATCCACCACCGCGGCGCAGCCGACGACGCGCATCCACCTCAGCCCAGGTGCCGGCACCCGGCGGATGGCCGCACGCTGCCCGTGGCGGCTTCGGTGGCTCCCCCCAAGGCGTCGGAAGTGGGGCGATCACCCCCGTTCCGACGCCACCAGCAGCGCCTCGACGGAAACCACGGCCGCGGCGATGCCGGTGACGTGCAACCTCCACCGCGGCGCAGCGGTCGACGAGCCTCGGCGGCACCGTCCACAGTCGCCGGCGGCGCCTCCGGCTGTCCACAGCTCTGCGCCCGGGCCTCGCGCATGGGTGCGGCGGCCGACGACGATGCACGGGTGCCCGAGCTCCCCTCCGAGGTCCGCGACCTCCTCGCCCGCCAGGACGGCGTCGCGAGCCGCTCCCAGCTGCTCGCCCTCGGGGTGGGCGTCGAGACATGGCGCTGGAACGCCGGACGGACGTGGCGGGTGGTCCTCCCGCGCGTGGTGCTGGTGTCCCGCGCGGAGCCGTCGCCGCGACAGCGCCTCGTGGCCGCCCTGCTGTGGGCGGGCCCCGGGTCCGTCATCGCCGGGAGCACCGCCGCCCGTCTGCACGGCATCACCTCGGCGCAGGACGACGGCACCGTCCACCTGCTGGTCCCCCGACCGGGGTCGGACCGCACGGCAGGGTTCGCCTCCCTCCGGCGCACCGCGCTGCACGACCCCGACGTCGTCGTGCGTGGGCCGTTGCGGATGTCGTCGCGGGCGCGGGCCGCGGTCGATGCGGCCGCCCTCGCCCCCACGTCGGACACCGCGGTGGCCATCCTCGTCGAGGTGGTCCAGAAGGGGATCGCGCCGCTCGACGACGTCGCGGAGTGGGCCCATCGCACGCGGGCGGCAGCCGGCGGACAGGTGTCCACCGGCCTCGCCGCAGCGGCCGGCGGCGCGTGGTCGCGACCCGAGCACGCGCTCGCGACCCTCGTCCGCTCGTCGTCGCTCCTCCCCGAGCCGTGGCTCAACCCTCGGCTCGAGACCGCGGCGGGCGTGCGGCTCGTCGCTCCCGACGCGTGGTTCGACGACGTGGCGATGGCGGTGATGGTGCACTCGCACCGCTTCCACAGCCAGGGCGATGACTGGGACGCGACCGTCGAGGCGGACGCGACCTCGACGGCGGCCGGGATCGTCGTCGTCGGCGTCACGCCGCGGAGCATCGACCGTACGCCGGAGGCGGTGCTGCGCCGCCTCGAGGAGTCCTACGCCGTGGCCGCAGCGCGCCCTCGCCCTCCGGTGCAGGCCACCCGCCTCGACCCGTGGGTGGGACGGGTGGCGTGACTGCCGGCGCCGGAACGGGGGTCATCACCCCCGTTCCGGCGCCACCGGCCGAGCCACGAGGGCCACCTGCTCGACCTGACACGCGGTGCGTGTCACCGAGGGACTGTGGGCTGGGGTGGGGGCGCGGCGGGTGGGGTCAGTCGCCGCGGAGGGCGGCGAAGAGGGCCTCGGCGAGCGGGGACTCGCGGATGTCGTCGAGGTCGACCTGGGTGCCGTCCGGCCCGGCGAGCGGCAGCCGCCAGTTGGGGTACTCGTCGTTGGTGCCGGGCTGGTTGATGGCCCGGCGGTCCCCGACGAGGTCCGGCAGGGCGACGGCGAGCATCCGGCTCGGCGTGCGGGCCAGCCACCGGTGCAGCGCCACCACCGTCTCGTCGACGTCGGCGCCCTCCGCGAGCAGACCTCGCTCCACCAGCGCCGCGCGCACCCGACCGATGGCGGCTTGCTCGACCTCGCGCTCCTCCTCGACCGGGCGGGTCAGCAGCCCGAGCCGCTCGCGCACCGCGACGTGCTCGAGCGTCAGGTACCCCGCGGTCGGCGGCAGGTCGTGGACCGTCACGGTCGAGAGGCACAGGTCGCGGTAGGCCTCGGGCGGGCGCACGGTGTCGTCGTCCCACTCGAACCACAGGATGGACGTGCCGAGCAGCCCGCGCTCGAGCAGCACGTCGCGCACGTTGGGGGCCACGACCCCGAGGTCCTCGCCGATGACGACGGCGCCGGCCCGCTGCGCCTCGAGCACGAGGATGCCGAGCAGCGCCTCGTGGTCGTAGTAGACGTACGTGCCGTCGACCGGCGAGCCACCGGTCGGGATCCACCAGAGGCGGAACAGCCCGAGGATGTGGTCGACCCGGATGCCCCCGGAGTCGCGCAGCACGGTTCGCACCATGTCGCGGAAGGGCGCGTACCCGAGCTCCGCGAGCCGGTCGGGGCGCCACGGCGGCTGGCTCCAGTTCTGCCCGAGCTGGTTGAACGGGTCCGGCGGCGCACCGACCGTCACGCCGCGGGCCAGCGCGTCGCCGAGCCCCCACGCGTCCGCGCCGACCGGGTGCACCCCGACCGCGAGGTCGTGGACGACGCCGAGGGTCATCCCGGCCGCCGTCGCCTCGCGCTGGGCGCCGGCGAGCTGGTCCTCGAGGAGCCACTGCATCCACCGGTGGAAGTCGACGTCGTCGGCGTGCGCGGCGGCGAACGCGCGCACCCCCGGCCCGTCGGGGTCCTGGAGCTCGGCCGGCCACGCGGTGAACGGCAGCCCGTGGACGTCGGCGAGCGCGCACCACGTCGCGAAGCGCGCGAGCCCCGAGCCCTCCCGGGCGCAGAAGGCCGCGAAGGCCTCGGCCCGCGCGCCGGAGAGCCCGGCGTCGAAGACCAGCCGCAGCGCCTCGCGCTTGATGCCCCACGCGGCGTCTCGGTCGATGCGGTCACCGGCGTTGAGCGCCCGACCGCGCGCCGCCAGCCCGAGGAAGACCCGGTGGCCGGTGGCGTCGAGCGAGGCGACCTCGGGGACGTCCTCGACGTGGAGGTAGAGCGGGTTCACGAAGCGCCGGGTGGTCGGCAGGTACGGGGAGGCCTCCATCGGCGTCACCGGCTCGGCGGCGTGCAGCGGGTTGACGAGGACGAAGTCGGCGTCGTGCGCGGCAGCCGCCCACGTCGCGAGGCCGGCGAGGTCGCGCAGGTCCCCGACACCCCACGTCGTCGACGAGCGCACCTGGTACAGCTGGGCCATGAGGCCGACGACGCGGCGCGAGGCGACGGGCTCGGGCAGCTCGAGGCGCTCCGGCGTCACGACGAGGGTGGCCTCGGTCGACGCGGCGTCCAGCGGCACGGCGTCTCCGACGGCCACGAGGCGGTGCCACCCGAGCGGGAGGTCGGCCGGCAGCTCGAAGGTCGCCTCGCCGAGCGAGACCCCGTCGACGACGCGGTCAGGCACCCAGCGGTCGACCTGCGCGGCCTCGACCCGGCCGCCATCCTCGAGCTCGACGACGAGCCCGACGGACGCCCCGGCGCGCACGTGCACCTGTACCTGCGCGGCGCGGCCGGCGCGGGCGACGACGGTCGGGGGCAGCGTGCGCCGCCACGGCAGGTCGGCGTGGTCGAGCAGCGCGGCCTCGACCGCGGCGTCGTCGTCGCAGGCGACCCCGAGGGCCGTGAGCACCGCGACGATCGAGGCGGTGGACACGACGACGTGCTGCCCCCGCCAGTCCCAGTACTCGGTGGCGACGCCGTGCGCCTGGGCGAGCTCGACGAGCCGGGGCGACGGGGTGGGCTGCATGCCCCCATCCTGCCAACGGCAGGGCGGGCGCGGACTCCCGGTCCGCGCCCGCCCTCCGTGCCGCCCCGTGCCGGGCCCGCCTCAGGGGTTCGGCGTCTCCTGGTGCAGCGGCTGGAGGACCTTCTGGACGCGCGGGTCACCGGCGTCGGCGAAGTAGTCGCCGCGGATGGTCTCGTCGTCGCCCTCGGGCGCCTTGGCCGCCCGCAGGACGAGCGTGCCGACGAGCGCCACGACGAGGTTGAGCGCGAACGCCGTCACCGCGATGTAGCCCATCTGGCCGATGACCGGGATCTCCGCGAGCGAGCCACCGAAGTGGTTGATGTTGGCGCGCGGGTTGGCGACGCTCCACGCCTGCCAGGTGCCGTAGACCATCCCGACCGCCCAGCCGGCGGTGAGCGCCCACCGGTGCAGCCAGCGGGTGTAGAGCCCGAGGACGACGGCGGGGAAGGTCTGGAGGATCCAGATGCCGCCGAGCAGCTGGAAGTTGATGGCGTTCTGCTTGTCGAGCGTGAGGACGAACACGAGCGCGAACGCCTTGACGATCAGCGACACGAGCTTGGAGACCCTGGCCTCCTGCTGCGGGGTGGCGTCGGGCTTGAGCCACTCCTTGTAGATGTTGCGCGTGAAGGTGTTGGCCGCGGCGATGGACATGATCGCCGCCGGCACGAGCGCGCCGATCGCGATGGCCGCGAACGCGACCCCCGCGAACCACGACGGGAAGGAGTCCTCGAACAGCTGCGGGATGACCAGCTGCGCGTTCGGCTTGCCGTCCAGCCCGATCGGCTTGGTGCCGGCCGCGATGGCGACCCAGCCGAGGAGGGCGAGCAGGCCGAGCACGAACGAGTACGCCGGCAGGATGGCGGCGTTGCGGCGGATCGTGTTGCGGTCCTTGGCCGAGAGGCTGGCCGTGACCGAGTGCGGGTACATGAAGAGCGCGAGCGCCGACCCGAGCCCGAGCGTCGCGTAGGCCCAGTGCGCCTGCAGGCCGGGCACGAACGCACCGGTCGGCTTGCCGTCCACCGGGTTCGGCGTCGCCATCTTCTGCTCGGCCGCCGAGAAGATCGCCTCCCAGCCACCGAACTTCGTCGGCAGGTAGATGATCGCGACGATGATGACGAGGTAGATGAGGAAGTCCTTGACGAACGCGATGATGGCCGGCGCGCGCAGGCCGCCCGAGTAGGTGTAGGCCGCGAGCAGCGCGAAGGCGATGAACAGCGGGGCGTCCTTGGCGATGATGTTGCTGCCGCCGCCGAGGCCGACGACCTCGAGCACCGCCTGGATGCCGACGAGCTGCAGGGCGATGTACGGCATCGTCGCGAGGAAGCCCGTCACGGCGACCGCGAGCGAGAGCCCGCGGGAGCCGAACCGGCCGCGGACGAAGTCGGCCGTCGTCACGTACCCGTGGCGGTGGCTGACCGACCACAGGCGCGCCATGAAGACGAAGATGATCGGGTAGAGCACGATCGTGTACGGCACCGCGAAGAAGCCCGAGACCGCGCCCGCGGCGAACATCGCGGCCGGCACCGCCACGAACGTGTACGCCGTGTAGAGGTCGCCGCCGAGCAGGAACCACGTGACCCAGGTGCCGAACGAGCGGCCGCCGAGGCCCCACTCGTCGAGCGACTCCATCGACGTGGGCCGGCGCCACCGGGTGGCGAGGAAGCCCATGACGGTGACGAGGAGGAAGAGCGCGGTGAGGACGGCCAGCGCGACGCCGTCGACCCCGCTCACGCCTGCTCCCCCGTCCGGTCGCCGGCGCCGTGGCCGGTCATCGGGCGGTGCGGCCGGGCGCGCAGCACGAGCCGGTAGGCCGTGTACGTGAGCGCCGAGCAGAGGAAGACCCAGAGGAACTGGTACCAGATGAAGAAGGGGAAGCCCCACAGCCGCGGCTCGACGCGGCTGTAGCTGCCGACCCAGAGCAGGGCGACGACGGGCAGGGCGAGGAGCACGCCGGCGACGGCGAGCAGCCCCTTGTTCGCGGGCGGCACGGTGTCGTGGTCGACGGCGTCGGCGCCGCCCTCCCCGTCGTGCCCGGTGTGGACGTTGCTCATGGACCCTCCTGAGACCCCCGGTGGACGCCCGGCGGCGGCCGGACCACCCGACACCGTAGGGACTGGTGGGGCGCGTGGGGACTTTCCGCCCCGGTCGGTGTCGGCGGGTGTCGGTCGGGCTCGGCATGATGGGCGTCGTGTCGACCATCGTCTTCCTCCACGCCCACCCCGACGACGAGGCCTCGCAGACCTCCGGCACGATGGCCCGCGCCGTCGACGAGGGCCACCGCGTCGTGCTCGTCGTCGCGACGAACGGCGACCACGGCACCGCCCCCGACGACCTCGCCGACGGCGAGACGGTCGTCGAGCGCCGCCGCGCCGAGCTCGCCCGCTCGGCCGAGGCCATCGGCCTGCACCGGGTCGTGTGGCTCGGCTACGCCGACTCGGGGATGACCGGCTGGGAGCAGAACGGGCACGAGGGCGCGTTCACCGGGGCCGACCTCGACGAGGCGGGGCGGCGCTTCGCCGACGTGCTCGACGAGGAGGACGCCGACGTCGCCGTCGGCTACGACTGGCACGGCGGCTACGGCCACCCCGACCACGTCCAGGTCCACCGCGTCCTGCACCGCGGCGTCGAGCTCGCCGCCCGCACGCCGCGCCTGCTGGAGTCCTCGATGAACCGCGACGCGATGCGCCGGATGTTCGAGATGGCGAAGGCGGCCGGCCGCGAGGACGACTGGGACCCCGACGCGCCGATGGACGACGGCAACCCGATGGGCACGCCCGAGGCCGAGCTGCACTGGCGGGTCGACGTGCGGGGCCTCGTCGAGCGCAAGCGGTCCGCGCTCGCCGCCCACGCGAGCCAGACGAGCGACGTCGGGATGATGCTGGCGATGCCGCCGGAGGTCTTCGAGGCGGTCTTCGGCTTCGAGCACTACCTCGAGCCGGGGCGTGCACCGGGGCTCGTCGAGGGCTGGCCGTTCGAGCGCGCCTGAGCGGGGTCGCGCTCCGGTTGCGGCTCCCCCGCACCCGGTCCACGCTGGGGGCCCCGGGGCGGCGCGACCGCCCGCGACACCGCACGAAGGAGTGCCCGTTGTCCGTCCGCCCCCGCCTGCGCTCGCTCGCCGCCGCCGTCGCGGCGGTGCCCCTCGTCCTCGCCGGGATGCTGGTGCCCTCGGCGGCCGCCGCCGAGCCGGACCAGTACGTGGCCCTCGGCGACTCCTACGCGTCGGGCAACGGCACCGGGTGGCCGGACCTCAGCCTCTCCTGCTACCGCAGCAGCCTCGCCTACGCGCCGCTCGTCGCGAAGGCACGGCCGAACACGAGCCTGACCTTCAGGGCCTGCTCGGGCGCCGAGACCGGCGACGTCACGGGCGGACAGACCGCCGCGCTGTCGTCCTCGACGGACTTCGTGACGGTGAGCATCGGCGGCAACGACGTCGGCTTCGTCGACCTCATCCTCAGCTGCGTCAACAGCTGGGACGAGCTGCTGTGCCGCTCCACCGTCGCGAAGGTCGACGCCCGCATCGACGCCGAGCTCCCCGCGAGGCTCGACGCGACGTACGCCGACATCCGCACCCGCGCCCCGGGCGCGAAGGTCATGGTCCTCGGGTACCCGAAGCCGTTCGCCGGCAATGTCTCGTGCAGCCAGGCGGGCGGGGTGAACACCCGGGAGGCCGGCCTGCTCGACGGCGTCTCCGCGCACCTCGACCGGGTGCTCGCGGCCCGGGCGAAGGCCGCGGGCTTCACCTACCTCGACCCCGCGTCGACGTTCACGGGCCACGAGGTCTGCTCGGCGACGCCGTTCGTCTGGGGCAAGAAGACCGGTCTGCTCGACATCTACCACCCGACGAAGGCCGGCCACCGCGACGGCTTCGCGCCGCTCGTGCGGGCCGCGATGGGCTGAGCCGTCGGCCGGCCCACGACGGGCCGGCCACCGCTCAGTGGACGACCGCGACCGGGACGGACGAACGCTGCACCACGGTGCGGCTCACGCTGCCCATGAGCAGCCCGGCGAAGCCACCACGGCCCCGCCGGCCGACGACGACGAGGTCGGCACCGACCTCCGCGGCGACGTCGAGCACGGCGCGGGCCGGCGGCCCGTTGCGGACGACGACGTCGACGGGCACCTCGGGGTGGGCGGCGGCGGCCGCGGCGAGCGCGGCGTGGCCCGCCGCCCGCAGCCGCTCCTCGACCCGGGCCCAGCGCACCGTGCCGGGCTCGGTGACGACGACGCCGTCCTCGACCTCGACCGTCCAGGCCGTCACCGCCGTGACCCGGCCGCCGACCGTCGCGGCCTCGTCGACCGCGTGGGCGAGGGCCCGGGCCCCGGCGTCGCTGCCGTCGGCTCCGACGACCACCCGGTGCGGCTGCACCGGCGGCAGCGACTCGGGCACGACGACGACGCTCCCGTGCCCGTGGGCCACGACCGCGAGCGCCGTCGACCCGAGGACGAGGCGTTCGAGCAGGTCGTGGGTGGAGGCGCCGACGACCACCGTGGCGCGCTCCGAGAGGTGGACGAGGACGCCGGCCGGGGACCCGACGGGCGTGCGGACCAGGACCTCGAGGCCGGGGTGCCGCTCGCGCAGCCCGGCGGCGATGCCGTCGAGGCGGGCGCGTTCGGCCTCCTCGAGCTGCTCGCCGAACCACGGCGCCTCGACGGCGAGCACCGAGTACGGCGCCAGCGTGGCGCCGATCTCGACGACGTGGACCAGCTCGAGCAGCACGTCCCTCCGCACGGCGAGGGCCGACGCCCACGCGAGGACGGCCGCCTCGTGGGCGGAGCCGTCGAGCGCGGCGACGACCGGGGGGTGGGCCGGTCCCTCGGGACCCGGGCCCGACTGCTGCGAGAGCACGTTCTCGGCCATGTCCCCATGGTCCTCCGCGCGTGGGCGCGGGCGCAGTCTCGTGGGTCACAGGCACCCCGTGGAACCGGTCACGGCGACCGTCGACGAAGTGGCTCCACCGAGGCAGGGTGGTCGCCGTGACCGTCGGCCGGGTGGGGTACCCGGACGTCGCTCCCCGACCTCCCCAGCCTCCCTCTCGCGCCCCCCGGCCACCAGCGCCGGGGGCAAGTTCTCACCAAGGACTTACGCACAGGTCATCCGACGGTTAGCCTCGCGTCAGCAACACGTCACGAGAGGCAGCAGGGAGTGGCTGACATCCTCATCGTCGACGACGAGGTCCGCCTGCGCACGCTGCTGAGCCGGACCCTCGTCGCCGCGGGTCACCGGCCGCTCACGGCAGCGGACGGCGCCGAGGCGTGCCAGACGGTCCGCGCGCGCACGGTCGACCTCGTGCTGCTCGACCTCGTCATGCCGGGGATGGACGGCCTCACGGTGCTGCGGCAGATCCAGCAGCTCGAGAGCCCCCCGCCGGTCATCGTCCTCTCGGGGGTCGGCGACGTCGGGACGCGCGTCCAGGCCATCAACGAGGGCGCCACCGACTTCCTCACCAAGCCCTTCGTCACCGCCGAGCTCCTCGCCCGCGTCAACCGCCACCTCGGGGTCCCGCGCACGGTCTCGGAGTCGGGGCGCTACCTGACCCACGGCGACCTCAGCCTCGACACCCGCCGGCGCGTGCTCGTCACCCCCGAGGGCACGCGCTCGGTCAGCGAGCGCGAGGCGGCCGTCCTCGCCTACCTCCTGCGCCGGGTCGGTGACGTGTGCACCCGCGAGGAGCTCCTCAAGGACATCTGGGGCTTCGACTTCGACCCCGGCAGCAACGTCCTCGAGGTCTGCGTCGCCCGGCTGCGCACGAAGATCGGGACCCCGTCGACGATCGAGACCGTCCGTGGTGTGGGGTACTGCGTCGCGGAGGCGTGAGGAGCACCGCGTCGGCGCCCTCTTCCTCCTCTGGCTGGGCATCCTCGTCGTCTGCGGGCTCTTCCTCCTGCTCGTGCCGAGCGTCGAGCTCGCGGCCGTCGAGATCGTCGTCCTGTCCTTCGCCGTGCTCTACGGCTTCGGCTCGTGGCCGGTCGTGCGGACAGTGGTGTCGGTCACCGGTTTCGCCGTCGTCGCGGCCGCGATCATGCTGCCGCGGGTCCTGCGCGGCGACCTGCCCGCCGTCGAGCTCGTCGAGGTCGTGACGCCCGTCGTCCTCGCGGCGGTCGTGACCTACCACGTGCGCCGGCGCGACGACGCGATCGACACCGCCGAGGCCCTGGCCACCGCCGACCGTCGCCGGGCCCGGGCCCGTGAGCGGCTCGGCCGGATGACCTCGCACGAGCTGCGCACGCCGCTCACCATCGCCCGGGGCTATGTCGACCATCTCGCCGCGAGCGAGCCGGACGACCAGCGGCGCGAGGACCTCACGACGGTCCGCGAGGAGCTCGACCAGCTGACCCGCCTCGCCGACCGGCTCGTGCGGGCGGTCTCGCTCGACCTCGGCGCGCCCGACGTGCCCTCCGACGCGGCCGAGCTCCTCGACGACGTCCGTCGACGCTGGTCGGTCATCACCGACCGCGAGCTCGTCGTGCGGGCGGACGAGGGACCGGTCGCCCTCAACCCGGAGCGGCTGCGGGCGGCGCTCGACACCCTCGTCGAGAACTCGGTGCGCTACACCGGCGCCGGCGACCGCATCTGCCTCTTCAGCGAGTCGTACGACGACCGGGTCGAGGTCGGCGTCGAGGACAGCGGCCCGGGGATGTCGGCCGACCTCGTCGAGACCGTCAACCGCGGGCAGTCCGCCCCCGACGACGACGAGGAGGCCGACGTCTCCGCGCTGCTGCGGGACGCCTACTCCCAGACCGGGTTCGGCCTGCGCATCGTCCAGGGCATCGCCCGGTCCGCGGGCGGCCACCTCGTCGCGGGCCGGGGCACCGACGGTGGCGCCCGCGTGGCGCTGGTGGTCCCGCGCGGCTGAGCCGGCGTCCTACGGCGCCCGGACGACGAGCGTCAGCGGTGCGGACCGCTCGAGCCCACCACCCGTCGCCGTGACGACGAGCCGGTGGACGCCGCGCGCGGCCCCGGGGCGCAGACGCAGCCGCAGCCGGGTCCGCCAGGCGCCGGGTCCGACCTGCTCGCGGACGAACCTCCACCAGGCCTCGCGCGGCTCGATCCCGCTGAGCGAGAGGGCGGTCGACGCGTCGTAGCCGTCGGTGGGCGCGACGCGCACGATGACGGACGCGGTGGGTCCGGGGGCGAGCACCAGGCGGGTGGGGCGCACCACGACCGTGAAGTCACCGGTCGGCGCGACCGGCCCCAGCGCGGTGTCGGCGGCCGCGACGTCGACGAGGCCGGAGCCGAAGACGTCGTCGGGACCCGGCACACCGAGGTCCCGTGCCGTCGTCGCGAGGGCCGCGGAGAGCACGTCCGGCGTCGTGGTCGGCCGGCCCTGGAGCAGCAGCGCCGCGGCGCCGGCGACGTGGGGTGCGGCGATGGAGGTGCCGTCGACGGCCTGGTAGGAGCCGTAGAGGTCGGCGGTGAGCACGTCGACGCCCGGCGCCACGAGGTCCGGGAACGGGCGCGTGCGGCCCCCGCACCCGCTCGGACCGGTGCTCGAGAACGCCCAGACCGCGCCGTCCGCGGTGGCCGCCCCGACCGACAGGGCCTCCGGGTAGTTGGCCGGGCTCGCGCTGGTCGCCGCGCCCGGGCCGAAGTTCCCGGCCGCGGCGACCGGCAGGATGCCGGCGGCGCGCAGGGCGGCGACGTCGGGCTGGACGGCGAGGTCGCAGCCGGGTCCGGTGCCGAGCGACCAGGACAGGTCGACGACGTCGGGGGCGTCGTCGGTCGTCGGGTCGTGGTCGGGGTCGAGGACCCACTGGAACGCCTGGTGGAGCGCCGTGAGCGAGGAGGCACCCCGGTCGTCGAAGATCCGCGCCGCGACCCACCGGGCGCCGGGGGCCATCCCGTAGGCGGAGCCGGCGTCGGTGCCGCCGACCATCGTCCCGGTGACGGCCGTGCCGTGCCCGAGGAGGTCGGTCGGGGTGTCGGGGTGCTCGCCGTAGGGGTCGAACCACGAGCCGGCTCCCCCGCGCCAGGACGCCGCGAGGTCGGGGTTGGTCAGGTCGACGCCGGAGTCGAGCGACGCGACGACGACGCCGGTGCCGGTGCGCCCGCCCGCCCAGAGCGCCGGCGCGCCGGTGGCGTCGATGGTCGGCTCCACGGAGACCGCCGCCGGGGTGACGACGACCCGGTCCGGGACGACCGACGCGACGTCCGGGCGGGCGGCGAGCTCGCGCACCGCCGCGGGCGAGGCGGTGACGGCCACGGCGTCGGTGACCCACAGCGCGGTGTGCGCCCGCACCTCCCCCCGGCGGGCCAGCCGGTCGACGGCGTCGAGGACGCCCCGCTGGTGCGCCGCGGCCCCGTCGCGCAGGCCGCGGACCAGGGCCCTCCGGCGCGCGGGACCTGCCCCGGCGAGGCTGCGGGGAACAGGTCCGGTCGGCCGCATCCGCACGAGGACCTTGACGGTCCCGTCCTGCGGGACGTGCGCCAGCAGCGCCTCGACGGCCGGCGACGAGGGTGGCGTGGGGGCGCTCGACGGGAGCGCGGCCGCCGAGGGCGCCGCGAGCGCCGCGGCGGTCAGGGCGACGAGGGACACGACGAGCGAGCGCCTCATCGGCGACCCACCTCCTCGAGGACGGGGACGACGGCGGGCGCGGGGCCCGTGGGCTCCGGCGGGTCGGCCCGGCGACGGCGCAGGCGGGCCCACCCGAGCGCCGTGGCGAGCACGGCCAGCAGGACGAGGGAGGCCGAGGTCGCGGCCGTGCCCAGCCCCGACCGCTCGGGGGCGCTGCTCCACGGGACGAGGACGACGGTGGTGCGGGCACCGGCGCGGTGGAGCAGGACCTCCACGGTCCAGTCGCGCGTTCCGGGGTCGGCGACGGTCGCCTCCCAGCGCCCGGGTTCGGTGCGCGAGAGCGCGACCCGGTCCGTGCCCGCCGATGTCGGGGCCGTGACGACACCGTCGGACACCGCGACGTCGACCCCGGTGACCGGCGCGCCGACCGGGCGGACGACGGGCTGGGCCCGGACGACGAGCCGCAGCCGGTCACCGGTGGGGACCGCGTCGACCGTGACGAAGACGCCGTCGGCGCGAGCGCTCTGCGGGGCGTCGGCGGAGCGGGCCGCGGTCACCTCGCGCGCGGTCGGGACGGCCGTCATGAGGGCGGCGAGCCCGACCGCGAGGACGAGGACGAGGGCCTCGACGAGCACGGTCGTGCGCAGCCGCCGGGTCGAGGGCCGCCAGCTCCGTCCGAGCCCGAGGAGCCGTCCGACCCGGTGGGCGACCGGCGGGTTGACCAGCACCGTGTTCCACGCCGCGAGCGCGAGCGCGACGGCGACGACGAGCACCTTGCCGAGGACCGCGGGACCGTAGACCCCGCGCAGGAGGGCCGGCCACGTCGCGACGTGCACCCCCGCCTCGTAGAGCCCGGTCGCGAGGAGCACGAGCGAGGAGACGGCGGCAGCCGGGCTGAAGGCCCGCCACGCGTCGAGCACGAGCGGGCCGCGGTCCGGCCCGTCCACCCGCGCCAGCGGGCGCAGCGTGACGGCCAGGACGAGCAGGGCGCCGGCCCAGGCCCCGGCCGCGAGCACGTGGAGCGTGGCCGCGACCCACGCGACGAGGACGCCGCTCGGCAGGGCCGAGGCGTGCCCGGCCCACCCGTCGAGGGCCACGGCCAGGACGAGCCCCGCGCCGGCGAGCCCGAGACGGCCCCGCCAGAGGGCCGCGTAGGCCAGGGCGAGGAGCGCGAGCCGCAACAGCCACAGCCGACCCCACGTGCTGTCGAGCAGCACGTCGCCGAGCGCGGCCACCCACTCCCCCGACCCCACCGCGGCCCCCGTCTGCGTCGTCGTCGTGACGAGCGGCGTCGCCAGCGCGGCGACGAGCGCGAGGGTCGCCCCGAGCGCACCGGCCCGGACGACCCGGCGACGGGTCGGGCCGGCGAGCGCACCGAGCGCCGGGACGACCCGACGCACGGCGAGCAGGGCCCCGAGCGCGACGAGCGTCCCGGCGAGGTCGAGCGCGCGCAGGAGGACGGGCGTGACCGGTGGCAGGGGGCTGTCGGCCTCCGGCAGCCCGTCCGGGCGGAAGCCGCTCCCGAAGACGAGGGTCCCCCGGGTCGGGTGCCCGTCGGCGGCGACGACCGCCCAGGTGACGGTGTACGTGCCGCGCGTCAGGGGCGGGGTGGCGACGTGGACGACCCGATCCCCCGGCTCCACCGTCACGGTCACGGGGACCCGGCCCTGGGCGCCCTCGAGGCTGATGCTGCTCGCGGCGGGCGCGATGTCCTCGCCGAACCACAGGGTGAGCGAGGTCCGGCCGGTCGCGACCATCCCGCCGTTCGGGGGGTCCGACCGCTCGAGCGTCGCGTGGGCCGAGGCGGCCGGCGCGAGGAGCAGGAGCGCGAGCAGCGCGAGCACCGCCGGCAGCACGGCCCGCCGTGCCCCCGGGCCGCTCCCGCGCCGCCGCCCGCTCACGCCTGCGCCACCACGTGCTCGAGCCGGACGTCCCCGACGATGACGGTGACCCGTGTGCCGTCGTGGAGGGCGTTGCGCGTGTTGGCCATGAGGAAGAAGTAGGTGCCGCCGAGGGTGAGCTCGGCCTTGTGGTTGTGGGGGCGCGAGACCATCGCGAGGACGGCCCCGGTGTCCTCGACGACGAGGACCGGCCGCTTGTCCTCCTGGTGCAGCAGCAGGCTCGCCTTGTCGGGGTCGGTCACCTGGTAGCGCAGCTCGACCATCCCGCCTCCCCCGGTCACCCCGAGGAGCGTGATCTTGGCGCCGGTCCGGCTCGCGAACGCCTCGGCGGAGACGGCCTCGGTGCCCGACCGGACGTCGTCGGCGTGGGCCATGACGGCGCGCACGCCGAGCGTGGCCGCGAGGGCGAGGACGACGAGGGCGGCGAGCAGCAGGAGACGTCGCCGAGCGCGCGGCTCCGGGGTCTCGGGGGTGGGCCGGACGGGGGCGGTGGCGGCTGCGGTGCTCATCGGTCCTCCAGGTGGTGCCGGGGCGCCGGCCGCGAGTGCTCTCGCGGTCGGCGCCCCGGGTCGGGGTGGGTCAGGGCAGGTCGACCGCGTCGACGTCGACGTTCGTGCCGCCGAGCCCGTGGGTGGAGCCGTCGAAGTACGTCGACCACGTGCCGGCGGTCCGGCGGACGACGTCCTCGTCGGCGACGAGGGCGGTGAGCCCGGTGACCCGGGTGGTGGTGGCGGCGAACGAGAACGCCCAGTCGTCGGCGCCGAGCCACACGAAGCCGTCCGTGTTGGCGGCGTCCGGGATCCCGATCGTCGACGCGTCGACGACCCGCGTCCAGGCGTTGCCGCCGTTCCACCGGTAGACGTCCGACGGGCTGCCGGTGCCACCGGTCGCGGCGCCGCCCGGCACCGCGAAGGTGCTGACCGAGGCGTACAGCGTGGGGCTCGGCCAGCTGCCGACCACGTCGATGGCGTCGACGTTGGCGGTCGCGACGATGCCCGCGCTCGCGCCGTTGAACCAGCGGCGCCACGTGGTGCCGTCCCGGTAGATCACCTCGCGGGGGTTGACCGCCCCGAGCCCGGTGACCGTGACGCTCGGGTTGGAGAACGACACGTAGAAGTGCGTCGCGTCCACCCGGGCGAAACCGTCGACGTCCGCCGTGGCCGGCACCCCGAGCGTGGAGAGCTGGTAGCCCTTGCTCGCCGCCGCTCCGTCCCACCGGAACACGTCCGTGGTGCGGGCCGGGGCCGGGACGCCGGTCGGGGCGACCGCGGGGTTCGTCGTGAACCACAGCGGGTGCGTGACGGTCAGGGGCGCCGAGCGGGTGGCCGTGTTGCCGGCGCCGTCCCGGACGCGCAGCCGCACGGTCGTCGCTCCCTCGGCCACCCGGTCGACCGGCAGCGTCGCGCTGAACGACCCGTCGGCGTTGCGGGAGACCGCGGTCCCCTTGCCGACACCGGGGTCGGCGCCCGCGAAGACCTCGACGAGCCCGAAGCCGGAGGGGTCGGCGCCGATGGTGCCCGCTCCCCCCGTGACGGTGACGCGGGTCGCGCCGGCCGTGGGGTTCGCGGAGACCGAGAAGGCCGCCAGGGTCGGGGCCGTCTTGTCGATGACGAGGTCGACCGAGACGGGCGTCGCCCAGCTGCCCGCGGCGTCGTGCCCGCGCACCCAGACCTTGTGGGTGCCGGCGGACAGCTGGCGCACGGTCGCGAGCGGGATGTCGAGGTAGACGTTCTCCGTGCTCGTCGAGAACGCGCCGTCCGACGCCTCCACCGGGATGCCGCTGCCGGTGGGCCCGACGGTGTCGAGGAACACCTCGCCGCGGTCGACGACGCTCTGGACCGGGTCGAACCCGGCGCCGTCGCCCGTCATCTCGTCGGTGAGCGTCGCCACGAGACGGACCGCCGGGGTCGTGGAGCTGATCGCGAGGGTCCCGTTGTTCGGGTTCGGCGAGAGCGAGAGGCCGCTCGCCACCGGCGCCGCGCGGTCGACCGCGAGCTGGACGCCCGAGACCGGCCCCCAGGCGCCGGCGCTGTCGCGCGAGCGGACCCCGACGGTGTGCAGGCCGTCCGCGAGCCCGGAGAGGGCACCGGCCGGGATGGTGGCCGTGAGGCTGGCCACCGGACCGCTCGTCGCGACGGTCATCGGGCTCGCGGCGCCGCCGTCGACGGACCACTCCGCCGCGGCGATCTCGTGGTTGCCCGTCGCCGAGTCGTTGCCGGTGGCGGACAGCGCGACCGCGGCAGCGCCGTTCGTGTGGTCCGGGGTCAGCTCGAGACCCGTCGTCGAGGGCCCGACGGTGTCGCTGCCCTGGACGAGGACCGAGCTCCACGGGCCCCACGCGCCGTCGGCGTCGCGGCCGTGGACGTAGAGCACGTGCGGGCCGGCCGGCACGTCGTACGCGGCCGTCACGTGGACCGGACTCGTCCCGAAGGTGCCGGTCATGGCGGTCCCGCTGCCGACGGTCGTGTCGACGAGGTACTCGACGGCCTCGACGGTGCCGCCGCCGGTCGTCTCGTCGCTGACGTCGGCCGACAGCGAGCCGGCGTCCCAGCGGGCCCCGCTGGTCACCGGCCCGGTGTTGTCGACGGCGGCGCCGGAGGCGGCCACCTCGATGAAGGTGAGCGCCCCGCCCGCCTTCGCGGCCGTGCCGCTGTGCAGGCCGAGCCCGGCGTCGTAGACGGCCAGGCGCCGGTCGGTGGTCGTCGTCGGCACGTGGACGATCGCGTCCGCGGTCTGCCCCGGGCCGAAGGTGTCGGCGACCAGGCTCCGCGAGATGTCCAGTGCGCCACCGTCGTTGAGCAGGCGGCTGCCGTCGTAGGCGATGACGCGCTGGTCGGCGCCGAGCACGGCCATCGAGTGGTAGCCGACCCCCGCGTTGACCCAGCGCAGGAGGACCTCCTGGCCGGAGGCGGCGACGACGGGCTGGGTGTCCGGGTGCACCCGGCCGTTGACGAGCTCGTAGGCCGCGGAGAACTTCCGCATGTCGAAGGCCGCGGGGTCGTTCGCCGTGTTGAGCGCGGGGTCGAGCTCGCCGACGACGAGGACCTGGTCGGTGTCGTAGGCCGAGGCCGCGTCGTCGTAGGCGCGTCCGGCCGTCGCGGGACGCACGACGAGCGCGCCGTAGAGCCCCATCGCGACCTGGTGCTGGAAGTTCCCGGTGGGTCCGGCCTGGTAGAGGTAGGTGCCGGGGCGCGAGGCGGTGAAGGTGTAGGTGCGCTCGCCGCCGGCGGCCGCACCCTGGGTGTCCGGCACCATCTGCTGGCCACCGAGGAGCAGCGAGGTGCGCTCGGTCAGGGCGTCGTGCAGCGTGATCGTCACGTGGTCGCCCTCGTCGACGGTCAGCGTCGGCCCACCGGGGCGCTCGAGCGGCCCGCAGGCCGTCCCGGCGTCCGGGCGGACGCAGTAGCCCCAGACCGGCACCGTGACCGGCCCGCTCTTGGACGGCAGGCTCGTCGTGCCGCTCGTCGCCTCCAGGTGGATGTCCACGTCGGCGGCGCTCGCCGTCCCGACCGGCCCGAACAGCAGGCCGAGGGCGACCAGGGCCCCGCCACCGAGCGTCGAGAGAGCGGCTGTGCGCAGGTGCTTCGTCATCGTCGTCCCCTCTCTCACGGACAGGTGTTGGGCTCGGGGGGCTCGATCCGCATGTACGTGATCGGGCCGGTCATGTTCACGCCCCAGGAGGTGATCTGGAAGAGGGCGTGGTTGTGCGAGATGATGTAGAACTCGCCGCACTGGTTGAGCGTCTGGACGCCCGGTGGCAGGTCGTGGGTGTTCCCGAGGTAGGGGCTCCCGCTGTAGAACGTGCCGACCACCTGGTTGGCCAGGCTGGGGACGGTGACGGTCACCGGGTTCGCGACGCTGTAGTCCTCGGCGTCCTTCCACCGGAAGAGCACGTCCCACGTCTGGCCCGGGCCGATGTTCACGGCGAACTTCTCCATCGAGAGGTCCTCGTGCCCGCTGGACTGCGCCCGCAGGGGCCGGCCGTCGCGCCCGACGACGAGCCCGTTGTTGCCGTGGGGGTGGAACGGGTAGTCCTCGCTGCCGACGCTGAGGTAGCGCGCCATCCCCGAGCGGGGGTGCGTCACCGGGTCGTAGGGCTTGACGGTGGCGAGGGAGCCGTAGGGCTGCGACGGGAGCCACGAGGCGCCGTTGTCGGCGATGCTGTCGGGGTAGCCGCGCCCGTTGATCAGCCAGTACCGGGCCTTGTAGCGGGTGAGGTCGAAGGGCTTGCCCTGCTCGACGGCCGCATGCTGGTACGGGTCGATCTCGGAGAGCAGGACCATGAACTCCTCGGTCGGCTCGAACTGCGTGTCGGCGTAGTCGTAGGCGTAGTCCGGCCCGAGCGACGGGCGGACGACGAGCGCCCCGAACAGGCCCATCCGCACCTGGGTCTCGGGGTCGGTCCCGGACTCGTAGAGGAAGGTCCCGGCGTGACCGGCCGTGAAGCTGTAGGTGACGGTCCCGGTCTGCGCCGTGGCCGGCTGCGCGAGGCTGGTCATGAAGCCTCCGGACCCGGTCTGCGGCTGCGACGGGACGCCGTCGGCGAGCACGTCGTCCTGGCCGGGGAAGACGACCGACGCGGGGACGTCGAGCGTGTTGTGGAGGATGACCGTCACGACGTCACCCTCGGTGACGCAGAGGACGGGACCGGGGTGCTGGAAGTCGTCGAAGCCGCTCGAGTAGCCCCACATGTAGGCCGTGTTGCCGTCCGGCAGGTCGATGTAGCCGGTGCGGGTCGTCAGGTCGAAGACGGGGTGGTGGTCGGCGGCGCCGGGCCCACCCGTCGTGCAGACGATGCCGTTGCGGGGCGGCGTGGCCGCCCCGGCCGAGGCGGCGCCGGGGGCGACGGCCCCGGCGAGCGCGACGAGCGCGCCGGTGGCGAGGACCGCGCCGCGGCGCAGGCCGCGTCGGACGGATCGCTGGTCGGTGGTCATGCCGAGAACCCCCAGTCGTTCGGGAAGGACTGTGCCGCAGGCGCTCCGGGCCCGTCGGCGTAGACCCTGATCTCCGTCGCCTGTCCGCCGAGGCCTCCGGGAGCGAGGTTGTCGGAGCGGGTGAACGACCGGTTGTAGAGGAGGTAGGTGTCGTAGTCGCCGGACCCCGTCTTCGGCGGGGCGGTGACGAGCACGTCGTAGCTCTCGCCCGGGCCGATGTTCAGCGTGTCGGTCTCGTACGAGGTGTCGGCACCGGTGCGTCCGCGCATCGGCGTCGCGTCGCGGCCGACGACGCGCATCCGCAGGCCCGCGACGGTCATCGCCGCCTCCCGGAAGCCGAGGTTGGCGAAGCGCAGGGCGACCCGCTCGCCCTCGACGCACGTGACGAGCGACGAGATCGGCTGGTACTTCAGGTCCGGTCGTCCCGGCGGCGCGATGAGGTCGCCGTCGGCGTCGAAGGTGCGGCCCTCGGCGACGTCGAACGCGTCGACCCCGGGGCCGTTCGGGGCGAGCGTGTCGGGGTGGACGCGCCCGTTGAGGAGCGCGAAGTCCGCCCGGTAGTCGCTCCACTCCGGCAGCTGGATGTGCGCGTCCGCCCAGTGCGCCTCGGCCCAGACCTCGGAGAGGAACATCGAGAACTCGCGGTCGTGGCCGGTGCTGCCGTCGCCGTCGTTGTAGAGGAAGCTCGTGTAGGTGCGGCCGTCGTGGGTCTTGCTCTGCCCGTTCTGCTTCGGCCGCACGAAGACCATTCCGGTCATGCCCATGTGCACGTGCTCGACGTCCTCGACGTGGCAGTGGAACATGTACGTCCCGGGGTCGCGCGGCCGGTAGACGTAGGTGAACTCGCCGCCGGCCCGCACGGACACCGAGCCGCTCGGCTCCCCGTCGAAGAACGGGATGACGTTGCGGAAGCCGTGCCAGTGCAGGGTGTGCGCGTCGAAGAGGTCGGGGCGCAGCTCGAGGCCGAGGTTGGTCAGCCGCACCCGGAACTCGTGCGCCGGGTCGCCGTCGTACTCGTCGACCCAGAAGAGCGGCGCCGAGTGCTGGGCGTGGTACTTCTGCCCGAGGCGCTGCACGTCGCTCATCCCGGTGACGTTGCGGAAGCCGAAGACGTACGTCGTGGCCCCTCCGCCCGGAGCGAGCGGGTCCGGGTGGTAGGGCGGGATGGCCGGGGTCGGCGGCAGGTGGATCCACCCGTCGGTGCCGGCCAGGTAGAGGTTCGGCGGGGCGTCGCTCGCCGAGGCCACCTGCTCCGGGGCGAGGACCCGACCGGCCCAGGACCCGACGCCGGCCACGGCGACGGCGCTGCCCGCCAGGCCGAGGGCCCGGCGCCGGGTCATCCCCCGGGTGTCGGTCCGCTCACGGGTGGTCGCGGCACCGCGCCGCGGGTCGAGGCTGGTCATCGGGTCCCCTTGGTGGTGAGCGCGCGGAGGGCGGTGGTCGTCGTGGTCGTGGTGCCCGGGAGCGAGAAGGCGTCGATGTCGAGGCCGTCCGTGGTCAGCCCGTGCGACGTGCCGTCGAACCAGACCTTCCACGTCCCGTTGGTGTACTCGAGGACGTCCTCGTCCTGGACGGTGCCGAGGCCGGCCACGGTGAGGTTGCCGGAGAACGAGAACCACGCGTGGGTCGGTGTGTCGTAGACGGCTCCGTCGACCCGGGCCGTCCCGGGGACGCCCTTCGTCGTGGCGTCCCAGACCCGGCTGAAGCTGCTGCCGTTCCAGCTGTAGACGTCGGCGTCGTCGGCGGTTCCCGTCACGCCCGGCGGGTTGGCGTTGCCGGTCGTCGAGAACGACAGGACGCCGCCCTTGACCGAGATCGCGTCGATGTCGAGCGCCGCCGTCGTCAGGCCCCGGGCGGTGCCGTCGAACCACACCGACCACGTCCCGGCGTTGTAGTAGGCCACGTCCTCGTCCTGCACCGTGCCGATGCCGGGGACGGAGGTGTTCTCGGCGAACGACACGTAGAAGTGCGTCGCGTCCACGACCGCGAGACCGTCGACGAGGGCGGTCGTGGGCAGGCCGGGCCGCGGCGTCGCCTGCACGTCGACCAGCCGCGAGTAGGCGTTGGTCACGCCGTCGTAGTGGTGGACGTCCGAGCCGTTGGCCGTGCCGGCGACGCCCGGGATGGTCCCGGTACCGGTGATCGAGAAGTCGAACGACGGCGGCGGGGGCGGCGGCGGCGGCACGCGGGGCACCTCGTCCGAGCCGGCGTCCACCGGGTCGGCCGTCGTCGCCGGGCGGGCGTCACCGTCGATGTCGACCGTCGCGACCGAGGCACCGCCCGCGGAGGCGAGGCCGATGTCGCACGCGGGCGACTGGCCCGCGCCGCAGCCGAGGAGGTGGTAGTCGCCCATGAGGTCGGCCGGGACCTCGACGACCGCGATGTTCGCGTCGACGAAGGCCGGGTTCTGCCGCCAGGTGGCGAACGAGACCGAGACCGGCCAGGTGCGGACCACCTTCGGGTCGGCGTGGCGGTTGGAGGCCGCGTCCGTGTACGGGTGGAGCGCCGGGTCCTGCTGGAGGACCGACCCCACCGGGGCCAGCGAGACCGTCGGGTCGAGCGACCCCACGTCCCAGGTCTCGACGTCGCCCGCGCCGCCCAGGCCGATGCCCGTGACGGTGGTGCCCGCCCGGGTGCCGGCGCGGTTGTTCCACAGGACGTTGTCGAGCAGGACCGGGGTGCTGGCGGTCGGCGAGCCGGGCGGCAGGGTTGCCTGCAACTGGTCGCTGTTCTGCCCCGTGGCGATGCCGGACGGGGCCGCCGAGCCGTCGGAGGTGACGGCCGTCGCGGTCGTGATGTTGTCCATGATCGTGTTGTTGACGATCCGGACGTCGGGGGCGTCGTCGATGGCGATGCCGGCACCCTCGTGGGTCGAGACGTTGCTGGTGATGACGTTGTCGTGCACCGACATCCGGTAGTTGCCCGCCATGAGGAAGCGGATGCCGCCGCCGTCGTCGTTGGCGAGGTTGCCCTGGATCTCGTTGGCGGCGATCTCGACCGCGCCGGCGCCGTGCGACAGGGTCGTCGGGTCGGCCGGCAGCGCACCGGCGACCATGATCCCCGCGCCCTCGTCGTTGGAGTTGTTCAGCGTGATCCGGTTGTGGTGGATCCGGCCGTTCGGGCTGTACCCGAGGTGGGTGATGCCCGCGCCGTACTCCAGCGAGAAGTTGCCGCAGATCTCGTTGCCCGACACCTCGTACCCGTCGGTGCCGGCGAAGAGGCCGATCGCCCCGGCGTAGTTCGTGCCGGCGTTCTGCACGATCCGGTTGTTCGCGATCCGGAGGTTCTCGTTGTGCTGGCTCTCGTCGGCCCCGGTGAGGTCGGGGGTGCCGACGCGGATGGTGCCGTACCCGCCGCCGTTGTTCTCGACGACGTTGTTGGTCACCTGGAGCTCACGCACGTAGGCGTTGGCGAACACCGCACCACCCTGCGTCGTGATGTTCGGCGGCAGGCCGGTCGCCTGCCCGGTGAGGTCGTTGATGTTGCCGGGGAAGCCCGTCTGGTCGCCGCCGCGCAGGTCGAACCCGTCGACGGCCGGCTTGAACGCGGCGCCGAGGGGGTAGGTCCGCACGGTGGACGAGCCGCCGGCCGAGCCGAGGAGGTAGACGACGGCGCCGTCGCTCACGGTCTGGTTGCCCGACCAGTCGAGCGATCCCACCTTGGTGAACCAGTCGGTCGCGAGGTCGGTGTCACCGCCGAAGGCGCTGCCGTCGACGACGGACCCGGGAACCCAGGTCGCGGTGCTGCCGCTGCCCCGGAAGCCTCCGGCCCCGACGCCCTGCAGCTTGACCGGGCCGTTGACCACGAGGTTCTCGTAGTACGCGCCACGCGGGTTCGTGGTCGTCGGGGTGTTGGGGTACACGACGACCACCGCGTTGCCACCGGCCCGCACCGCGTCGTCGATCGCGTTCTGGATCGCGTGCGGGACACCGGCGGTGCCCGTCTGGCTCGCGGCGCTGGTGGGGTCGTACTTCGCGACGGCCGCGCCCGGCCCGACCCGGTAGACCGTCGGGAGGTAGGAGCTCGTCGTGGTGACGGCGCCGAGGAGCTGGAAGGACAGCCCGGTGACGGACGCGAGCCCGTTGCCGGCGGTGACGGCCAGCTGCAGCGACCCGGCCGGCACCTGCCCGGTGCCCGACCCGGCGGCCGGGACGTCGACCTGGATCCTCGTGTCGCTCCAGCTCGCCACCGTCAGCGCGGTGGAGCCGAGCCGCACGGAGCCGGTCCCCCGCGTGGCGCCGAACCCGGTGCCCTCGAGGGTGACCCGCCGCTGGGCCGTGGTCGTGTCGGCCGGGGTGAGCACCGGCTTGTCGACGGACAGCAGCTGCGGCCGGACCGGGTTGACCAGGCACTTGACCGTCGTCGGGCTCGTGCCGGGCGTCCCGAGGCTGACCCCCACCTGGGTGGGTGCGAGGTCGGTCGGGATCGTCACACCGGGCGTCGCCTCGAACTCGGTGGCGATCGTCCGGAAGCGCGGGTTGTAGTCCGCGTTGAGGGCGCCGGGGACGCCCGGGTCGTTGCCGACGAAGCGGTACATCCCCTGGCACACACCGGAGGGCGTGGGGCAGCTGATGTGGTCGGTCGACGGCATGAGGACGTCGTAGGAACCGTTGTAGTCCGAGTGCGCCGTGTACTTGAGGTCGCCGGCGAAGTCGTAGATGCCGACGGGGGCGTTCGCCAGGCCGGCCTTGTCGCCGAAGAGCACGGTCCGCTTGTCCGTCGAGTAGTTGAGGTCGTCGACGACGATGCCGCGCATCCGCGAGGGCACCGGGACGTCGGTGAACAGGTGGAACATCGGCACGATCGACTTGCCGTTGTTGAGGCTCACGAGCTTGGTGTCGCAGCGCGGCTTGACCATCCCCTCGTAGGGGGACCCGCCGATGTCGGCGAAGGTCGCGTTGTCGACCGAGGTCGAGGCCGGGACGCTGACGCCGGCCGGCAGCCCGTCGGCCGTCCCCGACCGCGCGGCGTAGCCGTCGTCGGCGACGTCCTTGACGTCGACCGTGTGCAGCGCACCGACGCACGCGGGCGGCGGGACCTGCGGCACGACCTGGTCGCCGCGTCCGATGTTGATGTCCTCCTCCGAGGTCACGTCGTACATCGGGCGCCCGCGGGCGTCCTTCGGCACGTCGACGGAGACGAGGTAGTCACCGGCGGCCAGCGGCGCGAAGGTGCTGGTGCAGGAGGGGTTCGCCGGGTCGTGGGCGTCGAGCGTCCCGGTGCACGCGTCGCCGAAGCCGTAGTTGCCGTCCACCGCCGCACCGAAGCTCGCGTCGGCGGTGCCCTGGTCGGTGGCGTACGTGCCCACCTGGAAGCCCTGGACGAGGGCCGAGATGCACTCGCCCGTGGTGTCCTGGTCGTGCGCGGTGACGTTCTCGTCGGTGCCGTGCGCGTAGGCCACGCCGTCGGCGTCCCGCGCGGTGCAGCCGGTCGGTCGGCTCCAGCGCTCGGAGACGTAGGAGTTGAGCAGCTTCCCCTTGGCGTAGGAGCCGTCGGGGGCGAGCTCGTAGGTGCCGCTCGCGTCGCACGGGGTGCCGGCGTTCGTGCCGCACCGGACCGGGGCGTAGAGCTTGACCGGGACGTCGGAGATACCGGGCTGCCAGTCCTCCGTCGCCGCGTACTGCGGGTCGAGCTCGTTGCGGGTGGTGTCGTACGAGACCGACCCGACGATGCCGCCGTTGCGCGGGCGGCTGGTGCGGCCCGTCGCGTCGTACTTCTGGACGCCCCAGTCGACGGTGCCGCCGAGGCCGATGATCGGCAGGACGCTCACGTCGACGCCCGAGCCCTTGACGGTCGTCGGCGTCGGCTGGTTGTCGGCCTGGTAGGTGATCCCGGTCGTGTAGAAGCTGTCGGAGTACGCCTCGAGCACGAGCCACTCGGCGAGCGGGTAGCCGCTCGGGAACTCGTAGTAGCCGGCGCTGTCCGTCGACGCCGCGGTCGAGCCGCGGTCCATCAGCGAGTTGTCCTTCTTGCGCAGCGTCAGCGGGAACTGGGCGACGCCCTGCTCACCGGAGTCGCGCTTGCCGTTGTTGTTGGCGTCGAGGAAGACGTGACCCGAGATGGGCGTCCACCAGCCGTTGAGCGGCAGCTGCCTGAGGTCGACCGTCTCGCCGTTGGTCACGGTGACGTTGGTCAGCTGGAGGATGTAGTTCTGCGCCTCGTCCCACCACGTCAGCATGTAGTTGCCGTCGGGGACGTGCGGGATCGTGAAGGTGCCGTTGCTCGCCGCGCGGCCGACCCAGACGGCGCGGTCGCCGCTGTCGAGGTCGTTGAGCGAGAGGACGCCGTCCGAGATCGGCTTGTCGAGCTTGCTGCCGATGCTGCCCCAGTACTGGTTGAAGCTGCCACCGCGCGGCGGGTAGTACTGCTTGACGGCGACCATCGTCCCGGTGACGGATCCGGCTGCGGTGGAACCGAGCTGGTTCTTCGGCTGGACGAACCCGAACTGCGGGGTCGGCACCGGCTCGCCGGCGAGGGTGAACTCGGTGTCGTAGCCGGTGGCTCCCTCCATCAGCCAGGTGTCCCAGTCGTGGTTGCCCTCGAGCGTCGTCGTCTGGATCCAGTCCTGGCCCTCCGGCGCGCTGATCCACGTCGTGTAGCGGTTGGTCCCGAGGTGCGGGATGACGAGCATGCCGGTGCTGTCGCTGAAGCACTTGCCGCCGACCGTGGCGACGATGGGGGCGCCGTCGGCGTCGCGCGAGGCGGCGTCCCAGGGGATCTGGTGGCTCGCGTCCTCGTTCTTGTACCGGGTGCACAGCGGGTTGCCGTACACGTCGGTCGTGACCTCGCCGAGGATGTCGTTGATGTGCCCCTGGAAGCCCGCGAGGCCGTCCTCGCCGTTGTCGATGGCGCCGTTGGTCGAGCCCTCGTCGCGGTAGACGAAGGCCCGCAGCGTCGAGTCGACGAGCGGGTCGGGCTGGACGGTGACGTCGACGACGCCGGGACCGGCGTCGGTGGCCGTCAGCGGCACCGTGAAGTGCGCACCGTCGAGCTTGAAGCCGTCGGCGAGGACGCTGACGACGTAGCGGCCGTCGGGGAGGTCCAGCGCGGCGCCGTCCGCGAAGTCCTGCGCGGTGCCCTGGGTGTAGATGGGGGCCCCGGTCACCTCGTGGAGCGACGCCCAGGTGCAGCTCGCCGGGTAGCCGGCGTCGTCGGCCGAGCACCCGGAGCCGGGCGTCGGTGCGCCGACGGGGTCGCCGGTCCCGGTGTCGTCGACGTTGATCATGTAGCGGTAGCCGGTGACGGGGTCACCCTTGCGCACGGTGTCGTTCGGCGGGTGCAGCCCGTCGCGGGCGCTCGTGACCCGCAGCGACACGCTGTTGGTCGTGGCGGCCTGCGCGGGCGCCGCGGTCAGCACGGGCACGGCGACGGCCGACCCCAGCGTCAGCGCGAGCGACCCCACGAGCGTGACGGCCCGCCGGAGCAGCGCGCGCGGCGCCCGCCGGCGCCCCGACCGACGCGACGCGCCGTCCGTGCCCTGCATGTCGACAAGGTGGTGTCCCTGCATCACGACCAACCCCTGCATGTTCGGGAGCGCCCCCTGCGGCGCTCCACGCGGACCATGTGACAGCCCGGGACCCCTCCGTGCCGAGGGCTGGAGGCCACTTGTCACGCAGACGTGAGGCGCCCGTCAGCCGACCGTCACCGACCGCTCAGCCGACCGTCACCAGGCCCTCAGGTCGTCGTCAGGAAGTCGTCATGCGCGGGTCCCGGCAGGGCAGCGGCGTCGATCACCGGTGCTTCGCGTTTCGCCGTAGATGGCTGGCGCACAACCGTTCACGTCCGATCTGCAGCGTCCGAGGCGTCTCGGCGCCCTGTCCGCGCGGCCTCCGGAGGGTGTCCGGAGGCCCCGTGGAAAGCACCGCGAGGGTCAACCCGGGGCATTCCGTGCTTCAACGGAACGTCAAGATTCTCGCCCTGACGCCCGTCCGGGACCTCTTCTCGAGTCCTGCCGGAGGATGTCGGTGGTCGCGGCGAGGATGCGTCGGCAGGTCCTCGAGAAGGAGTGGTGACGATGGCGCGTGTGGTGTGGTTCGACATCCCGGTCGGTGACATGGGCAGGGCGGTGGCGTTCTACGAGGCGTTGACCGGGGAGGCGCTCGTGCGGCTGCCCGTCGGCGCCGACAAGGAGACGGCCCTCTTCCCCGCGCAGGAGGGCGGGTCGGCCGGGTGCCTCTTCCTGGCCCCCGAGGACCATCCGTCGCACAGCGGGTCGCGCGTCTACTTCGACGCCGGCCCCGACCTCCAGGCCTGGGTCGGCCGCGCCGAGGAGGCCGGCGGCCGCGTCCTGGTGCCGCCGACCGAGATCGGCGGCGGCCGTGGCGTCTTCGCCTACGTCGAGGACACCGAGGGCAACCGGGTCGGACTCACCGCCCCGGCCTGACCCGGCCGGCGCCGTGGGTCACGTCAGTCCGACCCTGGGCGCACTCCGTCGAGCGCGGCGCACCGTGCGGAGCGCTCGCGGATGCTCTGACAGACCACCGCTCGGGGCACGTCGACCCTCAGCGCTCGGAGGCAGTCGTCGAGACGGGCGGGCGGTCCCGGCGGTGGGCGACCGCCTTGTCGAGGCTCTGACCGACCGTTCCGCAGTACGCAGCGACCGCCGTCTCGGCGCCGGCGCTCAGCGAGGTTGTGTGCGGGTTCATCAGGGCCAGGTCGATGAGGCCGCGGTTGAACGTCGAGGTGTCTGCCCACCGGTCGTCGTTTGGCGACCAGCTGGGCGGCGACCTGGTCGGTGCGCGTCAGGACGCGCCCCCCGCGCCGCATGCCGTCGCAGCAAATCCGAGCGCCCGACACGAAAGCCGCAAACCGCCGGGCCGGTGAGGGCATGGCTCATACACTCGCCGGCGTGGAGGAACTTGAGCAGATTCGGGGGGACGCAGCGACGGTGGCGTCGGCGACCGCCGCCGCCCGCACCGGACTCGTCGACCGTGAGGTTCTCGTCGACGTTGTGGTCCTGTGCGCGGTGGCTCGGGAGCACGTGCTCGTGGTGGGTCCTCCGGGGACGGCGAAGTCCGAAGCGATCCGCCGGGTCGCGAGGCACCTGGGTGAGAGCTACTTCGAGTACCTCATCGGCCGGTTCACCGAACCGAACGAGATCTTCGGCCCGATCGACCTGACCGCTCTGCGTGACGGAGTCGTACGCGTCGAGACCAGCGGCATGCTCCCTGAGGCCGAGCTCGTCTTCTTGGACGAGGTGTTCCTCGGCTCGACAGCGATCCTGAACACGCTGCTCGGGCTGCTCAACGAGAGGGAGTACCGGCGGGGCAGCACGCACGTGCACAGTCCGCTCCGGACCTGCGTGGGCGCCTGCAACGTGCTCCCCGAAGATCCCTCGCTCGCCGCATTCGCCGACCGGTTCCTCGCGCACGTGTTCGTCGACCCCGTACCCGATGCTCGCCTCGAGGAACTGCTCGAGCTCGGCTGGCAGGGCGACGCCCACCAGAGCGAGGCATCGCCCAGCTCGATGGCTGCGGAGCTGGATCGGCTCTCGGCCGCAGCCCGGTCGGTCGAGCTGGTCGACGTGGTGCCGTTGGTGGGCACAGCGGTGCGCACGTTGCGCACGGCAGGCATCCTGCTCAGTGACCGCAGGGTGGTCCGAGCACAACGACTTGTCGCTGCTGCCTCCGTCCTGGACGGTCGCGTCCGCGCGGACCAGCGAGACCTGTGGGTGCTCCCGCTGATCGCGCCGACTGCGGATGCCCAGGCGCTCGCGAGTGAGGTCCTCGCCGAGCTCATCTCGTCGTCCAGCAACCTGGGGCTGCCGCATGCGGCAGAGGCCTTCTCGCACGGACCAGCGGCACGAGCCGCGAGGATGCGCAACGCGGCCCTGGACCTGCTCGCGGACGAGCACGCCGCTGATCGGGCTCTGCGGGCCGAGGCACTGCTCCGGGAGATCGACGCGTCGTTCGGGCCGGAGACCCTGCCCGCGGACCTCGCCGAGATCCGCTCGGAGCTGGCCAGCGCACTGCCGGAGATGGCCGGCGAGCCGGAAGCGCGATGACGCCTACCGGCGACTGGCGACCCCGGGAGCCGCCCCTGCAACCCACGGCAGTCCTTGCGCAGGGCCGAGCCGTCCCTGGTCTGGCTGCCGCGGCGGCGAGAGGGGTCGCCGACCGGCACCTCCGCGCCGCGGGCGGCCCGTCGGCGTTGCTGCTCCTCGGAGCCGCGGACGTCCTTCCCTGGGCTGAAGGCGTCATCTATCTGGGACACGCGAGCGGTGTGCTGGTCCCGACGACCCTGGCCAACGACAGCCACCCAGCACTGGCGGCCGCTGCGCTGCGCCAACGCTTCGGCGCCCGACGATTCGTGGTCCTTCCGGGGGCCGTGTTCGGCTTCGACATCGCTACCGAGCCCGTTGACATCGGCTGGTTGACTGCACTCGCAGAACAGGGTGCAGCGTGACCGGACTTCCGCCCAGCCTGGCGCCGTGGGCGAGCTCGCTTGCGTCTCTTGATCCCGCGCTGGCCACGGCGTTGGGGCCGATGCTGCACGTGCTCGACGACCTCATCGGTCGCGTCGAACGACCCAGCGCCGGGGACGGCGTGTTCGACGGCTACGACGGCACCACCCACCGGGGAATCCCTGAGCGACTGCTGGCCAGCGAGTGGCTCCTCGCGGGCGAGGCGCCCTTGGAGTTCCTGCGCCGAGCAGCCGACGGGGAGCTTCTCTACCTCGATCCTTCGACCCCTGACACACGGGCGCGGGGCCAGACCGTGGCGGTGGTCGATGTCGGTCCCGACCAGATCGGCGCGGGTCGGTTGGTCCAGCTCGCCGCTCTGGTGGTGCTGCACCGGCGTGCTGTGACGGCAGGAAGCGAGCTGGTCGTGGCAGTCCTGCAGTCGGGTGAGCGATTCGAAGGTCCGCTCGAAGCAGTGGTCCCGAGGTGGCTCGAGTCACGCTCGGCGGAGGGCGGAGAGGACCGACTGCCCGAGGTGCTGGCGTCGATCGAGGAACCCGATCGCGCGTGGGTCCTCTGCGGCCCGGCCACGGCGAGCCTGCTCCGAGGACGGGCTCGTCTGCTCCAGTCGGAGGTCTCGACGTGGAGCGAGGATGGTGTGGACGCAGTCTCGATCCGGGTCGCGAACAGTCACGCGGTTCTCCACGTCCCCGATGGGCCTGCGGCAGTGCGCGCTCTTCGAGGCGAGGGGCTCTTGGCCAAACAGCCCCACACGCGGCCGACCGACCGTCCTACCGTGCCCACGACCGCTCGAGGTGCCGTGTTCGGATCGGCGGACCCTACGCTGCTCTGGCGCGGTCCGCAGGCTTCGAAGCTGTTCTCTGCCACGGTCTCTCTTCCGCCTCAGCCCCCGCGCGTGAAGGCACACCACCTTCCCGGTGACGTGCTGGCGGCCGCATGGCTCAACCGGCGGCTGGTCACACTGCTTCACGACGGGGAGAAGGTCTGGCCACACGTCATCGGAAAGGAGCTGAAGTCTCTGCGCGGTGTCGAGGCACCGGTCGAGAACTTCCACGAGGTGCCCCTCGACCTCGCGGACCTGTTTTCGGCGCCACTCACACCGCTCTGGCTTCTCGGAGGGGACCTGCTGTTCAGCCTGGGTGACTCGTGGTGGCAGCTCGGTCGGGATGGGCTGACGAGGGCGCCATCCCTGATCGCCGCCTCATCGAGCCCCACCCTCGACGCACCCGATCGCGCGTATCAGTTCGCACGAGTTGTTCATGCCGGGAGGTACAGGTTCCGGGCTGACGACGCGGACGCCCCTCCACGGGCGGTCTTCGGGCCTGCGGGCCTGGTCGCCTGCTCCCTGCGCCACCGGGTGTGGACCGTCCAGGGCTCCGGCCGCGACTGGGAACCCATTGGTGTGGGTGAGCACGATCGGGTGGCCGGGGTCGTGATGTCCGACGGCTATCCGGCGCTGCTCACGGTCAGCGACAGCACCCTGGTCGTACGTCTGGTGTCTGCGAGGCACACCAAGACACTGACCGACCTCGCAGGGCCCGCGCACTTCTCGCTGCACCCGCGCATGCCGTGGATCGTGAGGAGCACCGACACCGACGTGCGCGTGGTGGATCTGGCAACCAACTCACAGCTGCTCCGTGTGGTGACCGACCATGCCGACTGACGCATGGTTCGTCGGCCAACGACCCTGCGACGGTTTCCTTTTCGATCGTTCCGTACTCGGCGCGGATACGGTGCGTCGTCGAATACGGGAGCACTGGCAGGACGATTCCCGACTGCTCAGATGGAATGAACTCCTGATCCTCCTCTTGGGCAGCCCGGCTGACATCCGTTCCGAACGTGCGCCTGGCCTACCGGTCCACCTCGACGGTGGGAAGCTGTGCTTCCCGTGGGCGGGAGTCCAACAGGCGCTCGACCCGTCCCACCTTCAGGACGCGGACCTCTGGTCGGTTCTCGGTTGGGCCGATCTCGTCCTCGAGATCCTCGCCCCGGCGCCTACGGCCCTGCCGGACGAAGACGTCACCGCGGTCCCGGAGACACCCGCCACCCCGACGGCACCCGACCTCCGGAGCGACGCCGGGGTGGGCGAGGCCATCCGATCGCTTGCCAAGTCGAAGAGGGAACTCGAGGGATCACCTCGCGGCGTTGTTCGCGCGCGACGCGGCGGCCAGGGGTCCTTCAGCCGAGGTCCTCGGCCCGAACCCCGATGGTCGCTGGTCCGGCTACTCATGCGAACGCCCGCCAAGGATGTTCTCGGTCGCCGGCACAAGCGCTACGTCGACGATCTCACGAGGATGTTCGAACAGCAGGACTGGGACTCAGCCCTGCGGTCGGCGATCGCGCTCGGCGGCGAGGGCGGCGCGCTGTCCCTGCGCCTTCCGCGCCCCAGAGACACCGTCCGAGGGCCGGCGGACAGGCGGACGACGGTCGGCGGCAGCGTCCCCTACGGGCCGACCTTGCAGTCCCACCTCTCCGAGGTCTACCGGCAAGCAGCAAGACGCTTGGAATCCGAGGGACAGCTGCAACTGGCCGCCTTCGTCCATGCCGACCTGCTTCAACAGCCGCTGGCAGCTGTCGAGCTGTTCGAACGCCACGGCGTCCACGAGCGCGCAGCGACCCTTGCCGAGGGCTGGTCGCTGTCCCCGGCCCTCGTCGTGCGACTGTGGTGGCGAGCTGGGAACCGATCTCGCGCAGTGAGTGTCGGCCGGGCGCGCGGCGCCTTCGCCGCCGCGGTCCAGGCTCTGGAGCGGGTCGATCGGGACGCCGCGCTGGCGCTGCGGCGGGAGTGGGTGGCCGAGAGAAGGCAGGCAGGCGACCCCCTCGGCGCCGTCCAGGCGGGCTGGCCCGAGAGCGACCTGAGACATGAGCTGCTGCCAGACATCGCGACGGGGATGGCGTTGGGTGGTCGTCGGGCGGGCACCATGCTGGCGCACCTGCTGAGTATCCAGCCAGGAGGGCCGGCCGCCGATGCGGCGCGACGCCTCGTACGGGACGAGGCCCCCGACGCTGTCCCGCAGCGCCGAGCATTTCTCCTCGCACTGGCTGTCATGCCGACCGCCGACCCGGTGCTGGACCGCGAGCTCGCGACCATCGGCGTCATGGCCACGTTGAGAGCGGGTCTCTTCGAGTCCAGCCGCGAGGCCATGGATGTCCGCCGAGATCTTCGCCGTCGCGCCGATGGTCTTGTGGTCGCCGACCTCCCACGCGGTCAGACGCAACGCCTCGACGCGCGCGTCGACACGGTGCAGGTCGAGCTGCCCGGCGATGGCCAGGCCCACGTGTACGACGCGGTCGCACTGGGTCTCAACACGGTCCTGGTGGCACTGGGCGAACTGGGCGTGCGCCTCCTCGACCGTCGCGGCAAAGTGCGTGCTCGCTGGGACACCCCGGCCGATCGCATCCTCGTGGCTGACGGGGGAGGCCAGGTTCTCCTCGCCCGGTCACGCGGACCCGTCCAAGTCCTGCACCGCTTGGACCTTCCGATGTCCACACCCGTCACGCTGCCACCGTTGCGGTCGGGGCCGCCTTTGGACACCTACGACGGTGCCCGCCCCATCGTGATCGGCGATGACGGAATCCAGTGGCTGGAGCACCACCACAACCGTTGGCGAGTCAGCTGGGCTGAACTCAAGGACCCTGGCACGCGGATCTATCAGGTCGCACGGACCGCCACGTCGATGTCGGCGGTGTTCGCCTCGGCCGAGGGCCTGCAAGGTTGGCACTGGGACGTTGCGTCACCGCTGCTGAGAGGCAGGGGTCTGCTTGAGCCGGAGGACACGATGGTGCTCACGGCACGGGGTGAGGTGGTGCAAAGGGTCGAGGACCGGCTTTCGGTGACCAGCTTGGCTGGAGCGCACGCGTGTGCAGACAGGACCGTCCACCCCCAGTCGACGCTCTGCACCGTCGGAGACGGTATGGCCCTCCTCGACGAAACCGGGCCCGATGCTTTGCTGACCGTGTTTCCGGCTGCTGCCGGGCCTGCCGGCGTCCACGTCCACACGGCCATGGGCGTGGAACTGCACCCACGGATCCACGAGGGGCTGTTGACCGTCTTCGAACCGACGGGCGGCCTCGCAGTCGTCGACCTTCGTCGCCGGGAGCTGATCGCGCGACTGACTCTCGGACTCTGACTCGCCACCGACGAGGTGCGGAATAGCGTGGCTGCCGCGGGCCATCACCTGACGAGGGGAGGCGCGAAAACCTTCGCGGCGCACCGCTTCACCTTCTGACAATGCCAGCAAGGGGCTGCCACGCGGCCGATTACACGGTTACTCCGGAGCGGCGACACGCGCCCTCGGGCTGACCGTTGTCAGCCCCCCCTGCTCAGTCTCCTGCGGACCGTGTGCAGACTACGGAGACCCACACCCCGTCTGACCTGCCAAGGCGTGTCACATCAGACGTTGAAGCGGAACTCCACGACGTCGCCGTCCTGCATGACGTAGTCCTTGCCCTCCATGCGCGCCTTGCCGGCGGCCTTCGCGGCGGCCATCGAGCCGAGCTCGTCGAGGTCGGAGAACGACACGATCTCGGCCTTGATGAAGCCGCGCTGGAAGTCGGTGTGGATGACCCCGGCGGCCTGCGGCGCGGTCCATCCCTGCCGGATGGTCCAGGCGCGCGACTCCTTGGGGCCGGCCGTGAGGTAGGTCTGCAGGCCGAGGGTGTGGAAGCCGACGCGCGCCAGCTGGTCCAGGCCCGACTCCTCGGCGCCGAAGGACTGCAGCATCTCAGCGGCGTCCTCGGGCGACATCTCCATGAGGTCCATCTCGAGCTTCGCGTTGAGGAAGACCGCGTCGGCCGGTGCGACGAGGGCCGCGAGGCGCGCGTGCAGGTCGGTGTCGCCGAGCTGGTCCTCGTCGAGGTTGAAGACGTAGATGAACGGCTTGGTCGTCAGCAGCCCGAGGCCGGCGGCCATCCCGAGGTCGACCCCGGCCGCGGCGCCGTGCGCGTAGAGGGTCCTGCCGTCCTCGAGCACCTTCTGGGCCGCGAGCGCGTTCTCGAGGAGCGGCTTGGACTCCTTCTTGATCCGCGCCTCCTTCTCGAGCCGGACGACGGCCTTCTCGAGGGTCTGGAGGTCGGCGAGGACGAGCTCGGTGTGGATGGTCTCCATGTCCGACTCGGGCGAGACCTGGCCGTCGACGTGCACGACGTCGCCGTCCTCGAAGGCCCGCACGACCTGGCAGATGGCGTCGGCCTCACGGATGTTCGCGAGGAACTTGTTGCCCAGCCCCTCCCCCTCGGACGCGCCGCGGACGATGCCGGCGATGTCGACGAAGGAGACGGTGGCCGGCAGGATCTTCTCGCTGCCGAAGATCTCGGCGAGCCGCTGCAGCCGGACGTCCGGGAGCGGGACCACGCCGACGTTGGGGTCGATGGTCGCGAAGGGGTAGTTCGCCGCCAGGACGTCGTTCTTCGTCAGGGCGTTGAACATCGTCGACTTGCCGACGTTCGGCAGACCGACGATTCCGATGGTGAGCGCCACGGCGCGTCCTCTCTCCGACCACGTGTGCAGGACGTCGCCGGTGGGGCGACGCGACCACCCATCGTGCCGCACCGCCCCGGGGGCGGCGAAATCGCGGCCCGGCCGGGCGCGCGGACGGCGCTCAGGCCGTGAGGGCGGACACGAGGATGTACCCGAGGATGCCGACGCTCACGAGCACGAGGCCGCCGAGCAGCACGAGGGCGAGGCGGTGCTCCCGGTTCACGCCGCCCCACCGGTGGGCTCGCCGTCCTCGAGGTAGAGGGTCGTGCCGGGGGTCCAGCCGGCGACGGCCTCGAGCATCCGCGCCGTGTAGGGCGCGACGTGCTCGGCCGCGGCCTCGGGGCGGACCCAGTGGGCGTCGGCGATCTCGCGCGGCAGGAAGCGGGCCGGGTCGAGCTCGCCGTCGAGGACGCCGAGGTCGAAGAGGAAGAGGTGGGCGTCGTCCCAGCCGCGCCACGGCGGCAGCCAGTTGACGGCGACGAGACCGCCGACCGCGACGTGCAGCCCGAGCTCCTCGTCGATCTCGCGGGCGACGGTGACGGCGGGCGGCTCCCCCGGGTCGACGACGCCGCCCGGCAGGTCCCACTCCTGCTTGTACGACAGCTCGCACAGCAGCACCTCGCCGGCGGGGTTGCGCAGCAGCCCCTGGGCGATGTTGCGCTTCTTGGGCAGCCGGGCGTTGAGGATGGCGATCCGCCGCAGGCGCTCGGCCTCGGTCTCCTCGCGTCGTGCCATGGCCGCGACCCTACGTGAGCGCGGTGACGGCCCGGCCGCCGAGCCGCTCGTGCAGCCGTTGCGCGACGAAGGCGGCGTTCTCGGCCCAGACGTCGAGCGGCAGCGGAGGGAGGAAGTCGTCCCAGTCGACCATGAAGGACCCGAGGACCAGCGGCAGGTTCACCGGGCGGGCGAGGAACCACCAGTGCGCGTGGGCGCCGCCGTCGCCGATCCGCATCACGTGGCAGCGGCCGACGCTCGGCAGCTCCTCGACGCTGGCGACCAGGGCGACGTGCAGCCGCCCGAAGGCGGCCGCGAGGTCGGCGTCCATCTCGGGCACGTCGAGGTGCTCGCGCGTGACGACCGAGAGCATCAGCGGGGCGCCGGAGGGCGGCGGCGCCTTGACGAGGAAGTGCTCGTCCTCCCAGACCACCCCGAAGGGTTCCCGGGGGCCGCGGGCGGGGGGCTGCGCGCACTGGCAGGTGGCGGGGTCCTCCCCCGACCGCACCCGCTCCGGGCCGGGCACCGGCCCGGGCTTGAGGCGCAGCCCCTCGGCCTCGAACGGGAAGACGTCCCAGGCGAGGACGCCCTCGGGGTCGAGCGGGATGCGCCCGTCGGCGTCCTGGGCGGCGGCGATGCGGGCGAAGTAGTCCTCGGCGCTCTCGGGCATGCCCCCGACAGTAGGTCGCGTCAGGCGGCGAGCGCCTTCTCGATGGCGCCGCGCAGCTTCTCGGGCTTGGTGCTCGAGCCGAAGCGCTTGATCGGCGTGCCGTCGCGGCCGACGAGGAACTTCGTGAAGTTCCACTTGATCTTCTCGCTCCCGAGCGCGCCCTTCGCCTCGCTGCGCAGCCACCGGAAGAGCGGGTGGGCGCCGTCGCCGTTGACCTCGACCTTGTCGAAGAGCGGGAACGTCACGCCGTGGTTGACCCGGCAGAACTCGCCGATGTCCTCGGCGCTGCCGGGCTCCTGGCCGCCGAACTGGTTGCACGGGAAGCCGAGGACGACGAGCCCGCGGTCCTTGTACTCCTGCCAGAGGGCCTCGAGCCCGTCGTACTGGGGCGTGAAGCCGCACTGCGACGCGGTGTTGACGACGAGCACGACCTGGCCGGCGTAGTCGTCGAGGGTCTGCGGGGCGCCGGAGAGCGAGGTGGCGGAGAAGTCCTGGAGCACGGGCACGGGGTGGTCCTTCCGGTGGCACGACGCGCGGGGGCGCGGGTCGGCGCGTGGTTCGGACCGGCGCACCGGCGCGGATTGCCGGGGCTGTCGGCGGCCTCTGCCATGGTCCTCGCATGGACGGGATGACGTGGGGCGTGGTGGGGCTGGTCGTCGGCGCAGCCGTGGCGTGGATGGTGGCGCGGCTCGTGCACCGGGCGGCCGTGGCCGGGGTCGAGACCGAGCGCGACCTCCTGCGCGAACGCGTGCTCGACCTCGAGACCTCGCTCGCCGAGGACATGGAGACCGCCGCCCTGCTCGCGCCGCTCAAGGACGCGCTGGTGCGGGTCGAGGAGCACGTCGGCGTCCTCGAGCGCGACCGGTCGCAGCAGTACGGCTCGCTGCGGGCGCTGCTCGGGCGGGTCGAGGCCGAGACGCAGGGGCTGGGCCGCGCCACCGCCTCGCTCGCCGGGTCGCTGCGCTCGTCCTCGGTGCGCGGCGCCTGGGGCGAGGTCCAGCTGCGCCGGGTCCTCGAGGCGACGGGGATGCTCCCGCGCTGCGACTTCGAGGAGCAGGTCACGGCCCTCGGCGCCCACGACCGTCAGGTCCGGCCCGACGTCGTCGTGCGGCTGCCCGGTGGCAAGTCGCTCGTCGTCGACGCCAAGGCCCCGATGACCCACTTCCTCGACGCGCAGGCCGAGGAGCTGACCGACGAGGAGCGCACCGCCCTGCTGCGCCGGCACGCCGACGCCGTTTCCGGGCACGTCGCGACGCTCGCCGCCAAGGAGTACTGGGCCGCGTTCCGCGACGGCCCCGAGATGGTCGTCTGCTTCGTCCCCAGCGACGCGATGCTCGCCGCCGCCCTCGCCGCGCAGCCGGGCCTGCACGAGAAGGCCCTCGCGCGACGCGTGGTCCTCGTGGGTCCGGCCTCGCTCATGGCGTTGCTGCGCACTGTCGCCTTCACGTGGCAGCAGGACGCGCTCTCGGCCAGCGCCCGCGAGCTGCTCGACCTCGGCCGCGAGCTCTACGCGCGGCTCGGCACCCTCGGCGCGCACACGGCCAAGGTCGGCCGCTCCCTGCAGTCCAGCGTCGAGGCGTACAACGCGATGGTCGGCGCGCTGGAGTCGCGCGTGCTCGTCACCGCCCGACGGATGCGCGACCTCGAGGTCGTCACCGACGAGCTGACCGTCCTCGAGCCGGTGCGCACCGGCCCGCGGCCGCTCACCGCGCAGGAGCTCATCGACGCCGTCACCGAGGCCGACGCCCGGCCGCAGCTGGTGCTCGACGACCCCCGCACCGACGACGGGGAGGCTCAGAGGTCGATCTCGTAGTGGTACGTCGTCGGGCCACCCGGCCCCTCGGTGGCGTGCAGCCCCTCGCTCTCGTAGAGGGCCCGGGCCGCGACGTCGTCGGCGCTCGTCGACAAGTCGAGCAGGTCGCAGCCGCGCCCCCGGGCCCGCTCGAGGCAGGCCCGCAGGAGCGCCCGCCCGAGGCCCCGTCCCCGGGTGCCCGGCTCCACCCAGAGCTCGGCGAGGTAGGCCTCGTCGCGGTCGCTCCAGAGGGACGGCCGGTAGCGGAGCACGGCCACGCCGTGCCGGCCGGCCAGCAGGACCTCGGTGTCGCCCCGTGCCGTCAGCCCGCGCAGCCGTGCCGCGAGCGCCTGCGCCCCGGGCGAGGGGTCGCCGTACTCCGCGTTGAAGGCGTCGAGCAGGTCGCCCGCGAGCGCGAGGGCGGAGTCCGTCGTCGCGAGCTCCACCCGGTCGTCCACGGCGGGCCCGTCAGTGCAGGGCGCTGGTCTCGGCGAACGAGCCGTCGTGCCGCATCTTGTCCGACATCCCGGCGGCCTTGAGGTCGCGCCGGATCTCGTTGGGCAGCGAGAACATCAGCGACTCCTCGGCCGCGACTACGGGGCGGACGTCCTCGAAGCCGCGGGTCGCGAGGTAGTCGAGCACGCCGCGCACGAGGATCTCGGGCACCGACGCGCCGGAGGTCACCCCGACCGTCGAGACGCCGTCGAGCCAGGTCTCGTCGATCTCGTCGGCGTAGTCGACGAGGTGACCGGCGCGCGTGCCGTGCTCGAGCGCGACCTCGACGAGGCGGACCGAGTTGGACGAGTTGCGCGAGCCGACGACGATCATCAGGTCGCAGTCGGAGGCCATCTGCTTGACGGCGAGCTGGCGGTTCTGGGTGGCGTAGCAGATGTCGTCGCTCGGCGGGTCCTGCAGCTTCGGGAAGCGCGCGCGCAGCCGGCGGACGGTCTCCATCGTCTCGTCGACCGAGAGCGTCGTCTGGCTCAGCCACACGACCTTCTCGGGGTCGCGGACGGTCACGTTGTCGACGTCGTCCGGGCCGTCGACGAGCTGGATGTGCTCGGGGGCCTCGCCGGCGGTGCCGACGACCTCCTCGTGGCCCTCGTGGCCGATGAGGAGGATGTCGAAGTCGGCGTCGGCGAAGCGCACGGCCTCGCGGTGGACCTTCGTGACGAGCGGGCAGGTGGCGTCGATGGTGCGCAGGCTGAGCGCGCGCGCCTCCTCGTGGACGACGGGCGCGACGCCGTGCGCCGAGAAGACGACGGTCGCACCCTCGGGCACCTCGTCGGTCTCGTCGACGAAGATCGCGCCGCGCTGCTGCAGCGTCGTGACGACGTGCTTGTTGTGGACGATCTCCTTGCGGACGTAGACGGGCGCGCCGTAGAGGTCGAGGGCCTTCTCGACGGTGACGACGGCCCGGTCGACACCGGCGCAGTAGCCGCGGGGGGCCGCGAGGAGCACGCGCTTGGTCGTCTCAGACATACGTCCATCGTAGGTCGGGCCACCGGCCGACCCCGAATCGCGCACGGCCGGGCTGACGGCGGTGCCGCCTAGGGTGGCCCCGTGAGCACCCCGGCGCGCGCGCCCCTGCCCGAGCGGGCGGTCGACACCACGGCGGAGAACCCGTGGCCGGTCCGCCTGCTCTCGATGAAGATCGGCGAGTACGTCGAGAAGATGTCGGTCCTCTGGGTCGAGGGCCAGGTCGTCCAGCTGACCCGCCGTCCCGGCGCACGCACCGCCTTCATCACGCTGCGCGACCCCGACGTCGACATGAGCCTCTCGTGCTCGGTCCACGTCAACGCGCTCGACGCGATGCCCGGGCCGCTGGCCGAGGGCGCCCGCGTCGTCCTCCAGGCCAAGCCGTCGTTCTGGAGCCAGCGCGGCTCGCTCGTCATGGACGCCCGCCAGATCCGGCCGGTCGGCGTCGGCGAGCTGCTGGCCCGGCTGGAGTACCTCAAGCGCCACCTCGGGCAGGAGGGCCTCTTCGACCGCGACCGCAAGCGTCCGCTGCCCTTCCTCCCCCGGCGCATCGGCCTCGTCTGCGGCCGGGCCAGCGCGGCCGAGAAGGACGTCGTCGAGAACACGCTGCGCCGCTGGCCGAGCGCCCGGTTCGAGATCCGGCAGGTCGCGGTCCAGGGCACGAACGCGGTCGCCGAGGTCACCGCCGCCCTCGCCGAGCTCGACGCCCACCCGGAGGTCGACGTCGTCGTCATCGCGCGCGGCGGTGGGGGCGTCGAGGACCTCCTGCCGTTCTCCAACGAGACGATGCTGCGTGCGGTCGCCGCCGCGACCACCCCGGTCGTCAGCGCCATCGGCCACGACGTCGACACCCCGCTGCTCGACCTCGTCGCCGACCACCGCGCCTCCACCCCCACGGACGCCGCAAAGGCCATCGTCCCGGACGCCGAGGCCGAGCGGAGCGGGCTGGAGGCCGCCCGCGACCGCGGCCACCGGGCGCTCGCCGGCCGGCTGCACCACGAGCGCCGGCGCCTCGCCGAGCTCGCAAGCCGCCCGGTGCTCGCCGACAAGGGCGCCTTCGTCCGCTCGCAGCGCGAGGTGGTCCAGGCCCTGCGCTCGCGGGCGCTGCACCGCGTCGAGGCCGGCCTGCACCGCCAGCGCGACCGCGTCGACCACCTGCGGGCGCAGGCCCGGGCCCTCTCGCCGCAGTCCACGCTCGACCGCGGGTACGCCGTCGTGCAGCAGGTGGGTGGCGGACTGGTCACCGACCCCGCGGAGCTCGCCCCCGACGAGCTGCTGCGGGTCCGCGTCGCGCGCGGCGACTTCGGGGTCCGCGTCCTCGGGTCCTGACCGGGCTCCCCCAGTGTCGGCCCCCAGGGGTCAGCGCGTGGCGAGGCCGGCCAGGTGGTCGCGCACGACCGCGCGCACGGCCGTGACGTCCGTGGCCCCCGGGTGCAGCACGACGTGGAGCGTGAGGCCGTCGAGCAGGGCGTGCAGGCGGACCGCCTCCGCCTCGTGCCGCGCCGTGTCGCCGGCCGGCAGCAGCGCACCGACCACGCGGTCGACGAGGGTGCGGATGCCGGCGTGCGCCTGCCCCGACACCTCCGCGAGCCGGGTGTCCGTGCGCGCCAGGGTCACGAGCTCGAGCCAGACGGCGGCCTCCGCGCGTCGCTCGGCGTCGAGCGGCAGCACCTCGCCGCAGAGGTCGGCGAGGTCGTCCGTGCTCGGCACCCGCGCGGCGTCCCATCCCCCCACCCGGGCCGCGACCCGCTGCCCGACGCGGTCCGCGACGACGCGCATCGCGAACGCGACGAGCTCGTCCTGGCTCGCGGCCGTGTTGCGCATCGACCCGACGGACAGGCCGGCCTCGGCGGCGACGGTCCGGACGGACACCGCCCCGACACCGTCGCGGCGCACGACGGCGAGCAACGCGTCGGCGATGAGCTCGCGACGCGCCGCGTGGTCGACGACCTTGGGCACGGACCCTGTCTAGCAGCACCGCGCCCGTCGTCCTCGTTTTTGGTACGCTCGTACCAGATACAGGGGAGGGAACCACCGTGCTCGTCGCCGTCATCGTCACCTGCGAGGTCCTGTTCTGGGTCCTCGTCCTCGCGGGCCTCGCCACGCGTTACCTGCTGCGCCGACCGCGGCTCGGCGGGTGGCTGCTCCTCGCCGCCCCGCTCGTCGACCTCGTGCTCCTCGTCGCCACCGTGCTCGACCTGCGCGGTGGGGCGAGCGCGACGACGGCCCACGCCCTCGCCGCGGTCTACCTCGGCGTCTCCGTCGGGTTCGGGCACTCGATGGTCCGGTGGGCAGACGCGCGCTTCGCGCACCGCTTCGCGGGTGGCCCCGCCCCGGCTCCTCGCCCCCGCGCCGGCCGGGCGCACGCGGCCCACGAGCGCCGCGGCTTCCTGCGCCACCTCGTCGCGTACGCCGTGGGGGCGTCGCTGCTCGGCGTCGGCATCCTCGTCATCGGTGACTCCGCACGGACCGAGGCCCTCCTCGGGATGCTGCGCCTGTGGTCGGTCGTCGTCGTGGTCGACGGGGTCGTCAGCCTCGGCTACTCCGTGCGCCCTCGACCAGCGGGGGTCGGTGGGCGTCGGTAGTCTCGCCGCATGCCGAAGGACGCCCCCGCCCCCGACGCCGGCACCGGCGCGAACGCCGACGTCGCCGAGCTCGGGTACGAGCAGGCGCGCGACGAGCTCGTCGACATCGTCGCCCGGCTCGAGAGCGGGCAGGTCGGCATCGAGGAGAGCATGGTGCTGTGGGAGCGCGGCGAGGCACTCGCGGCCCACTGCGGCCGCTGGCTCGACCAGGCCGAGCAGCGGGTCGCCGGCCCGCAGGACTGAGCCCGCGGGCCGGCCCCCTCCGCTCCGGATGGGCGCGGCCGCGCGGCCGGGTCAGTCGCCGGCGCGCAGGCCGTAGGTGGTCATGACGTTGCCCGCCGGGGTCGAGGTGCACTCGAGCAGCTCGAGGCGGGTGACGGGGACGCCGTCGTCGAAGAGGCGGCGCCCGGCGCCGACGACCGGGTGCGTCGTGAGGGTGAGGCGGTCCACCACCCCGCCGAGGAAGAGCGAGCGGACGGTCTCGATGCCGCCGGCGACCGCGATGTCGCCACCCTCCCCCTCGCGCAGGGCGCGGACGTAGGCGACCGGGTCCCCGTCGATGCGGGTGCTGTTCCACCCGAGGTCGTCACCGAGCGTCGTCGACACGACGTGCTTGGGCACCGGGTTGATGAACGCGGCGAAGGGGTCGCCCTCTGCGGCGGCCGGCCAGAACTCGGACCACTCCTGCCAGAGCACGCGCCCGATGACGACGTCGGTGACGGGGGCGAGGGCGCGGCCCATCGCCTCGCCCTCCTCGGGGCCGAACAGCCCGAACTGCCACTGGTCGGGCGACTGGGCGACGCCGTTGACGGAGTGGAACAGGTGGGCGGTGACGCGGCGGGTCATGGGGTCCTCCGGTGCTGGGGTCGGGCGACGACGATGGTGTCGCAGGGATGGACCCGCCGGCCACCCGGAACTCATCGGTCCCGGACCCCAGCCACCCCGTTCGAGGTGAGACCCGACCACGAGAGGGTCGCGCATCACCTCGACCGCGGCCGCGGTGGCTCCCGCGAGCGCCTCAGCCCACCGGCCGCAGGGACTCGATGTAGGTCTGCATGTCCTCGAAGGTCGCCGTGCCCGTGATGAGGGTCGCGAGCTCGCCGGAACCGGCCGGCGGCAGGTAGAGGAGGCTGTTCTGCACCTTGTTGTCGCGGACGAACTTCTCCCAGGTCCGTCCGGCGATCTCGAGCGTGCCCTCGCGCGGGGCCCGGTTGGTCTGCGCCGCGACCCAGCCGCGGCCGGGGTCCTTGGCCTGCTCGACGGCGACGAACGTGCCGGAGGGGGTCTGGTAGCCGACGTGCCACGTGCGGACGCCGTCGGTGACCGGCACGTACCGCACCGACGTGGGCGACCACCCGCTCGGCAGCCCCTCGGGCTCGACGATCGGCCAGCCCGAGGACTGCTTGATCTCCTGGGCCTTGGCCGCGACGTCGACGACCGGACCGCCGACCCGGTCCACCCGCGGCACCATGAAGACGAGCACGAGCACCATCCCCAGGACCGCGAGCAGCGACAGGACGAGGTTCTTCGTCGACCCCATCGAGTAGCGGCTCTTGGGGGCGGTCGGCGTGCTCACTCCCCCATCGTCGCCGACGGGCGGCGCAGACGCCCAATCGGTGCCGACGATAGGGTTCGACACGCCGCCCTCGGCCGCGCCGGCCGCGTGGGCGGTCCGTCAGCAGCCGCCAGAGAGGTTGGGATGCCGTGAGCGCCTCCGCACCGCCGGTCGTCGTCGTCGGCGAGCTCCTCGTCGACATCGTCAGCTACCCCGACGGGCGGTCGGCCGAGCACGTCGGCGGCTCGCCCGCCAACGTCGCCGTGGGCCTGGCCCGGCTGGGCCACGACACCCACGTCGCGTGCCTCGTCGGGGAGGACGCGCGCGGCGAGCGCTGCGCCGAGCACGTCGAGGCCAGCGGGGCGCACCTGCTCCCCGGCAGCCGCAGCCCGCACCACCCGACCTCCACCGCGCTCGCGACGATCGACGAGCACGGCGCGGCGTCCTACGTCTTCGACCTGCACTGGGACCTCCCCCCGGTGCGGCTGCCGGAGGGCACCGGCCACCTGCACACCGGGTCCATCGCGACGACCCTCACCCCCGGCGACGCCGAGGTCGAGGACGCGATGCGCCGGGCTCGCGAGCACGGCACCGTCTCGTACGACCCCAACGTGCGCCCGACGATCATGGGCGACGTCGACGCGGTCCGCCCCCGCGTCGAGCACCTCGTCGGCCTCTCCGACGTCGTCAAGTGCTCCGAGGACGACCTCGAGTGGCTCTACCCCGGCGACACCCCCTCGACCGTCATGGCGCGCTGGGCCGACCTCGGCGCCTCGCTCACCGTCGTGACGCTCGGCGGCGACGGCGTCGTCTGGCGCGCCGCGTCCGGCGAGGAGGGCCGCGCCGATGCCCGCGTCAAGGACGTCGTCGACACCGTCGGCGCCGGCGACTCCTTCATGGCCGGCCTCGTGTCCGGCCTCCTCGACACGGGGCTGCTCGGCAGCCCAGACGCCCGCGAGCGCCTCGCCCGCGCGAGCCTCGCCGACGTCGACCCCGCCGTCGAGCGGGCCCTCGCCACGAGCGGGGTCACCGTCCGCCACGCCGGCGCCTACGCCCCCACCCGGGAGGAGATCCGATGACCGACTTCGCCTACGAGGACCTGCTGCCCGTCGGGGCCGACGAGACCCCGTACCGCCTCCTGACGACCGAGGGCGTCGAGACGGTCGACGGTCCCGGCGGCCGCCGCTTCCTCCAGGTCGCCCCCGAGGCGCTGCGCCTGCTCACGGAGACGGCGATGCACGACATCGCCCACTACCTGCGGCCGGCCCACCTGCAGCAGCTCGCGAACATCCTCGACGACCCCGAGGCGAGCAACAACGACAAGTTCGTCGCGCTCGACCTCCTGAAGAACGCCAACATCGCCGCCGGCGGCGTGCTCCCGATGTGCCAGGACACCGGCACCGCCATCGTCATGGGCAAGCGCGGCCAGCACGTCCTCACCGAGGGCACCGACGAGGCCGCCGTGAGCCGCGGTGTCTACGACGCCTACACGCGCCTCAACCTGCGCTACTCGCAGATGGCCCCGGTCACGACGTGGGAGGAGAGGAACACCGGCTCCAACCTCCCCGCGCAGGTCGAGCTCTACGCCGACACCGCGCCCGGCCACGAGAGCACCTACAAGTTCCTCTTCATGGCCAAGGGGGGAGGCAGCGCCAACAAGTCGTTCCTCTTCCAGGAGACCAAGGCGATCCTCAACCCGGACGCGATGATGCGCTTCCTCGACGAGAAGCTCCGTGGCCTCGGCACCGCCGCCTGCCCGCCGTACCACCTGGCCATCGTCATCGGCGGCACCAGCGCCGAGTTCGCCCTCAAGACAGCCAAGTACGCGAGCGCCAAGTACCTCGACCAGCTGCCGAAGCAGGGCGACCCCGCCACCGGCCACGGCTTCCGCGACACCGAGCTCGAGGAGCGCGTCCTCGAGCTGACCCGGCAGTTCGGCATCGGGGCCCAGTTCGGCGGCAAGTACTTCTGCCACGACGTGCGCGTCGTCCGTCTCCCCCGCCACGGCGCGAGCCTCCCGGTCGCCATCGCCGTCTCGTGCTCCGCGGACCGCCAGGTGCTCGGCAAGATCACGCCCGAGGGCGTCTTCATCGAGCAGCTCGAGACCGACCCGGCGCGCTTCCTCCCGGACACCACCCACGCCGGGCTCGAGGACGCCGAGGGCGTCAGCGGCACCGGCGCCGGCGCGGTCGTGCCGATCGACCTCAACCGGCCGATGGACGAGATCCTCGCCGAGCTGACGAAGTACCCCGTCAAGACCCGGCTGAGCCTCACCGGCCCGCTCGTCGTCGCCCGCGACATCGCCCACGCGAAGATCAAGGAGCGCCTCGACGCCGGCGAGCCGATGCCGCAGTACCTCAAGGACCACCCGGTCTACTACGCCGGCCCGGCCAAGACCCCCGAGGGGATGCCGTCCGGCTCCTTCGGCCCGACGACCGCCGGCCGGATGGACTCCTACGTCGAGCAGTTCCAGGCCGCCGGCGGCTCGATGGTCATGCTCGCCAAGGGCAACCGCAGCCAGCAGGTCACCGACGCCTGCCGGGCGCACGGCGGCTTCTACCTCGGCTCGATCGGCGGCCCGGCCGCCCGCCTGGCGCAGGACTGCATCCGCAGCGTCGAGGTGCTCGAGTACCCCGAGCTCGGCATGGAGGCCGTCTGGAAGATCGAGGTCGAGGACTTCCCGGCGTTCATCGTCGTCGACGACAAGGGCGAGGACTTCTTCGCCGGCGTCACCAAGCCCGTCGCGTTCACCATCGAGAAGAGGACCGGACTGCTGTGAGCGAGCCCACCACCACCCCCACCGACTTCGACGACCTGCTCGCCGCCAACGAGCACTTCGCCGAGACCTTCGACCTCGCCGGCTTCGACGGCGTCGCCCACGCGGGCATCGCCATCGTCACGTGCATGGACAGCCGCATCGCGCCGCTGGCGATGCTCGGCCTGCACCCCGGTGACGCCAAGATCTTCCGCAACCCCGGCGGCCGCGTCACGCCGCAGGCGCTCGAGGCGCTCGTCCTCGCGGTGCACCTGCTCAACGTCGACCGCATCCTCGTCGTCCCGCACACCCGCTGCGCCGTCGCCTCGAACAGCGAGGAGGAGCTGCAGCGCCGGGTCGGCGAGTCGGCCGGTGTCGACGCGTCGTGGCACGACTTCAACGTCGTCGCCGACCAGCAGGCGGCCCTCGAGCACGACGTCCACGTCCTGCGCTCGCACCCGCTCATCGGCGAGCGGGCCCTCGTCGGCGGCTTCATGTACGACGTCGACAGCGGGCGCATCAGCCGGCAGGCGTGAGCGTCCGGCTGGACCGGGTCGCGCTGCACCCGGTCAAGAGCACCGCCGTCCGCGCGGTCGCGGCGGCCGCGGTCGAGCCGTGGGGTCTGCGCGACGACCGTCGCTGGATGGTCGTCACGCCGGACGGCGAGTGCCTGACCGCCCGCGAGGAGCACGCCCTGCTCGCGCTGAGCGCCGACACCCCCGCCACCGACCCGGGCCTGGGGACGGCGCTCCGGCTGCGCGCGGACGGCGTCGACGACCTGCTCGTCGAGCCCCCGCACGGCGACGCCGTGCCGGTGACGGTCCACGGCCGGGCGCTGACCGGTCGCGTGGCCGACGACGCCGCCCACGCCTGGCTGCGGGACGCCCTGCGCCGCACCGACGTCCGGCTCGTGCACGTCGCCGACCCACGACCGCTCAACCCGAAGCACGGCCGCCCGGGGGAGGCGACCGCGTTCGCCGACGGCTACCCGGTCACGCTCGCGTCGGTGGCCTCGCTGCGCCGACTGGGCGACTGGGTCGCGGAGACCGCGCTCGAGCGCGGCGAGGAGCCGACGACCATCGGCATCGACCGGTTCCGGCCCAACCTCGTCGTCGACGGCGGCCTCGAGCCCTTCGAGGAGGACGGCTGGAGCGCCGTCACCGTCGGCGCCGTCACCTTCCGCGTCGTCAAGCCGGTCGACCGCTGCGTCATGACGACGATCGACCCCGTGACCCGCGAGCGCGGGCACGAGCCGATCCGCACCCTGGCCCGCCACCGGCGGTGGGAGGGCTCGACCTGGTTCGCGGCCCAGCTCGTGCCGGAGTCCACGGGCGAGGTCCGCGTCGGCGACGAGGTGCGGCCCGTTCGGTAGGTTCGTCCGCATGACGACCTCCGAGCGCACCTTCCCCGAGGGCTTCCTCTTCGGCGCCGCCACCGCGAGCTACCAGATCGAGGGGGCGACGAAGGAGGACGGCCGCGGCCAGTCCATCTGGGACACCTTCTCCGCGACCCCGGGCAAGGTCGCCAACGGCGACACCGGCGAGGTCGCGTGCGACCACTACCACCGCGTCGACGAGGACGTGGCGCTCATGCAGCGCCTCGGGCTCGAGGCCTACCGGTTCTCGGTCGCGTGGCCGCGCATCCAGCCCGACGGCACCGGCCCGGCGAACCCGCTCGGCCTCGCCTTCTACGACCGGCTCGTCGACACGCTGCTCGGCGCCGGCATCCGCCCGGTCGTCACGCTCTACCACTGGGACCTCCCCCAGGCCCTCGAGGACCGCGGCGGCTGGCGCTCGCGCGACGTCGCCGGCTGGTTCGCCGACTACACCGCCCACGTCGTCGGCACCCTCGGCGACCGCGTCGCGCACTGGACGACCCTCAACGAGCCGTGGTGCTCCTCGATGCTCAGCCACTCCATCGGCGCCCACGCCCCGGGCCACCGGGACCCGATGGAGGGCCTGCTCACCGCCCACCACCTGATGCTCGCCCACGGCACCGCGGTGCCCGTCATCCGCGAGCACTGCGCCGACGCCCAGGTGTCGATCACCCTCAACCCGACCCAGGTCCACGGCCCGGCCGACCCCACGGATGCCGACCTCGACGCCGTCCGCCGCGCCGACAACGCCCTCAACGGCGTCTTCTTCGGCCCGCTCTTCCACGGCGCCTACCCCGACGGGATGCTCGACGACGTCGCCCACCTGACCGACGGCTCGTTCGTCCACGACGGCGACCTCGCGACGATCTCCGCCCCGCTCGACAACCTCGGGGTCAACAACTACTTCCCCACCCGCGTGCGCGCGACCGCCGAGGGTGACGAGCCGGCCGGCGACACCCACCTGCTGCCCGGCTGCGAGCGCGTCTCCGAGATCGCCCCCCGCCCGCCGGTCACCGCCATGGGCTGGGAGCAGTCCCCCGAGTCGCACCGGATGATCATCGAGCGATCCGCCCGCGAGTGCGGCCTGCCGATCTACATCACCGAGAACGGCTCGGCCTGGGACGACACCGTCTCGGACGACGGCGCGGTCCACGACCCCGAGCGCGTGGGCTACCTGCGCGACCACCTCGGCGCGGTCGCGGACGCCATCGAGGGCGGCACCGACGTGCGCGGCTACTTCGCCTGGAGCCTCCTCGACAACTTCGAGTGGGCCTACGGCTACGACAAGCGCTTCGGCATCGTCCACGTCGACTACGACACCCAGGTCCGGACCGTCAAGGACTCCGGACTCGAGTACGCGCGGGTCATCGCGGAGCACCACGGCCGCGCGTGACCCGGGTGTGAACGAGCGATGAGGCGTCGATGAGCCGACGCGTCGTCGTCGTCGGCGGCGGGATCGTCGGCCTCGCCGTGGCGCACCGGCTCCTGGCCGAGGACCCCGGCGTCCGGGTCACGGTGCTGGAGAAGGAGACCGGCTGGGCGCGCCACCAGACCGGGCGCAACAGCGGCGTCGTGCACTCCGGGCTGTACTACCCGCCCGGCAGCGCCAAGGCGCGCTGGTGCCGCACCGGCGGTGCCGAGCTGACGGCGTTCGCGCGCGAGCACGGGGTGGCCCACGCGGTCACCGGCAAGCTGGTGGTGGCGACCACGTCCGACGAGCTGCCCCGACTGGCCGCCCTCCACGCACGAGGACTCGCCAACGGCCTCGCGGTCACCCGACTCGACGCCGACGGGGCGCGCGAGCACGAACCGCACGTGGCGGCCCTGGCGGCGCTGCACGTCCCCGAGACCGGGGTCGTCGACTACCCCGGCGTCTGTTCCGCCCTCGTCGACGGGCTGCGCGCCGCGGGCGCCGACCTGCGCACCGGCACCGAGGTCGTCGGCGGGCGCGAGTCGGCGCGCGAGGTCGTCGTCGAGACCACCGCGGGCGACGTCCCCGCCGACCTCGTCGTCACCTGCGCGGGCCTGCGCACCGACCTCGTCGCCGAGGCCCTCGGCCACCGCCCCTCGGCCCGCATCGTGCCGTTCCGGGGCGAGTACCGCGAGCTCGCCCCCGCCGCGGCCCACCTCGTCCGGGGCCTCGTCTACCCGGTCCCCGACCCGGAGCTGCCCTTCCTCGGCGTGCACCTGACGCGCGGCGTCGACGGGCACGTCCACGCCGGCCCCAACGCCGTCCTCGCCCTGGCCCGCGAAGGTTACGGCTGGGGTGTCGTCCGGCCCCGCGAGCTCGCCGGCACGCTGGCCTACCCCGGCCTGTGGCGGCTGGCCCGGCGGCACGCCCGCACCGGTGTCCGCGAGGTCGCCCGCTCCCTCGACGCCCGGCGCTTCGCCGACGACCTGCGCCGGCTCGTCCCCGCGCTGCGCGACGACGACCTGCTCCCGGCCCCGGCCGGGGTCCGCGCGCAGGCCGTCCGCCCCGACGGCACCCTCGTCGACGACTTCCTCGTCGAGCGCTCGGGGCGCTGCGTGCACGTCCTCAACGCGCCCTCGCCCGCGGCCACCGCGGCCTTCGCGATCGCCCGACACGTCACCGGCCTCCTCCCGTCGTGACGGGAGGAGGCCGGTGGGGTGGTGCGGGGGGCGTCAGGCGGGCTTGCCGACGACGGTGACGTCGATGTTGCCGCGGGTCGCCTTGCTGTAGGGGCAGAACTCGTGCGCCTTGTCCGCGAGGGCCTGCGCGGTCTCCGCGTCGACACCCGGGATGGTCGTGACGATCTCGACGGCCAGGCCGACACCCGTGGCGGTCTCGCCGAGGGTCACGTCCGCGGTCGTCTCCGCGCCGGACACGTCGACGCCGTCCTGCTGGGCCACGTGCGCGAGCGCACCGTTGTAGCAGGCGGCGTAGCCGGCGGCGAAGAGCGTCTCCGGGTTGGCGACCGGGTTCGAGGTGCTCGGCTTGCCCAGCTTCACGTCGACGGTGCCGTCGGCGCTCTTGGTGTGGCCGTCACGGCCGCCGGTGGAGGTGGCGGAGATGCTGTAGAACTTCTTGGTCACGGACTCGTGGGGCACGGAGGCTCTCCTTCGATGTCGACAAGGTGGTCATCGAGGCCAACCGTCCGGCCGCCGGGGTCATTCCCCGGTCGTGGCGGCGTCCGGGTCCCGGACGACGCCGCGCTCACAGGGCCAGACGCTCCTTGACGACGGCGCAGAGCCGGTCGCACACCTCGCGGGCGTGCTCCTCGGTGGCGGCCTCGACCATGACGCGGACGACCGGCTCGGTGCCGGACTTGCGCAGCAGCACCCGGCCGGAACCGGCGAGCGCCTCCACCTCGGAGCGCACGGCGGCCTGGAGCACCTCGTCGCTCTCGACGCGCGCCTTGTCGACGCCCTTGACGTTGACGAGCACCTGCGGCAGGCGCGCCATGACGGTCGCGAGCTCCGCGATGGGGCGGCCGGTCTCGTTGACGCGGGCCGCGAGCATGAGGCCGGTGAGGACCCCGTCGCCGGTCGTGCCGTGCTCGAGCATGATGACGTGCCCGGACTGCTCGCCGCCGAGGGAGTAGCCGGCGCGGCGCATCTCCTCGAGGACGTAGCGGTCGCCGACCCCGGTCTGGCGCACCTTGATCCCCTCGCGCTCCATCGCCTGGATGAGGCCGAGGTTGCTCATGACGGTGGCGACGAGGGTGTTCTCGCGCAGCACGCCGCGCTCCTTGAGGGCGACGGCGAGGACGGCCATGATCTGGTCGCCGTCGACCTCGCGGCCGTCGTGGCCCACCGCCAGGCAGCGGTCGGCGTCGCCGTCGTGGGCGATGCCGAGGTCGGCGCCGCGCTCGAGGACGGCGGCCTTGAGCCGGTCGAGGTGGGTCGAGCCGTAGCCGTCGTTGATGTTGAGGCCGTCGGGGTCGGTGCCGATCTCGACGACGTCGGCCCCGGCGAGCCGGAAGACCTCGGGCGAGACCGCGCTCGCGGCGCCGTGCGCGCCGTCGATGACGACGGTCAGGCCGTCCAGGCGGTTGGGCAGCGTGCGCAGCAGGTGCGCGACGTACCGGGCCTGCCCGGCGCGGTTGCTCTGGATGCGGCCGACCTCGGCGCCCTGCGGGCGGTCCCAGTCCTGCCCGATGCGGGCGGCGATCTCGTCCTCGAGCGCGTCGGGCAGCTTGTGCCCGCCCTCGGCGAAGAACTTGATGCCGTTGTCGGGCATCGGGTTGTGCGACGCGGAGAGCATCACGCCGAAGGTCGCGCCCATGTCGGCGGTGAGGAAGGCGACCGCCGGGGTCGGCAGCACGCCCACGTCGTGCACGTCGACACCGGCCGAGGCCAGGCCCGCGGTGACCGCGGCGGAGAGGAACTCGCCGCTGGCCCGGGGGTCGCGCCCGACGACCGCACGAGGCCGACGGCCGGAACGGCGGTCGGCGTCACCGAGGACGTGGGCCGCGGCGATGCTCAGGTCGAGCGCGAGCTCGACGGTGATGTCGCGGTTCGCGAGACCGCGCACGCCGTCGGTGCCGAAGAGACGGGACATGGAGGGGCCTTTCGGTGGTGGGGCAGCGACCGAACCTACCGCGTGGCGGGCCCGGACACGGCGACGGCGGCACCCGCGAGGGGTGCCGCCGTCGGCTCGTTCCGCGAGGGGCGGATCAGCGCTTGCTGTACTGCGGCGCCTTGCGGGCCTTCTTGAGACCCGCCTTCTTGCGCTCGGGGACGCGGGCGTCACGGGTGAGCAGGCCGGCCTTCTTGAGCGCCGGGCGGTTCAGCTCCTCGTCGACCCCGTTGAGCGAGCGTGCGACACCGAGGCGGACGGCCCCGGCCTGACCCGAGGGGCCACCGCCGTGGACGCGCACGAGGACGTCGTAGGCGCCGTCGAGCTCGAGGACCTTGAGCGGCTCGTTGACGATCTGCTGGTGGACCTTGTTCGGGAAGTACTGCTCGAGCGAGCGGCCGTTGATCTTCCACTCGCCGCTGCCCGGGACGATGCGGACGCGGGCGACGGCCTGCTTGCGGCGGCCGGTCGCGCCACCGGGCGCCGAGGCGCTCGGGCGGCGGGTCGCCTCGGTCGCGACGGTGCCGTCGGACTCGGAGGTGTACTCGGTGACGGGGGCGTCGTTGACGTCCGTCCCGGCGGTCTCGTCGATCTGGGCGTTCTCGGACATCACTGGGCCACCTGGGTGATCTCGAAGGGCTTGGGCTGCTGGGCAGCGTGGGGGTGCTCGGCGCCGCGGTAGACCTTGAGCTTGGTCAGCTGCTGGCGACCGAGGGAGGTCTTGGGGACCATCCCGCGGATCGCCTTCTCGACGGCCTTCTCCGGGCTCTTGGCGAGCAGCTCGGTGTAGGAGGTCGAGCGGAGACCGCCCGGGAAACCCGAGTGGCGGTAGGCCTTCTTCTTCTCGGCCTTGGCGCCGGTCAGGGCGACCTTGTCGGCGTTGATGATGATGACGAAGTCACCGGTGTCGACGTGCGGCGCGAAGGTCGCCTTGTGCTTGCCGCGGAGCAGCACGGCGGCCTGGCTCGCGAGCCGGCCGAGCACGACGTCGGTGGCGTCGATGACGTGCCACGCGCGGGTCACGTCGCCCGGCTTCGGGGTGAAGGTACGCATGAGAGTCCTCTTGTTGCGGGTCGGATGGCGTGTGCCGAGTGCTCCCGCGAGGGAGCGACGGCCCTCGTGACAGCGCACGGCACACCAGTCGTCCATGCTACGGACCCCCGGCCCGCTCCCCCAAATCGTCGCGACAGGCCACCTGACCTGCACCGACGCCGTCCACATCCTTCGTGCACCACTCTTGTGCAAACAAACTGTGCACAGGTACTGTGCACACATGACCCCTCCGGAGCCCACCGATGACGGCCACCTGACCGGCCTGCGGCTCGACGCCGCGTCCCTGAAGACCCTGGCCCACCCCCTGCGCAGCCGGCTCCTCTCGGCGCTGCGGGTCGGCGGCCCCGCGACGGCCACCGACCTCGCCGCGGCGCTCGGGACCAACTCCGGCGCCACCTCCTACCACCTGCGTCGCCTGGAGTCCGTCGGGCTCGTCGCCGACACCGGCGACGGCGAGGGCAAGCGCCGGCTGTGGCGCGCCGCCACCGAGAGCCACCAGTGGGAGCCCAGCGACTTCGCGGGCGACGACGACGCCGAGAGCGCGCTCGGCTGGCTCCAGCGCGACTACTCCCGCCACCTCGGCGAGCGCTACGAGCGCTGGCTCGACGTCGAGTCGGCGTGGCCCACCGACTGGCGCGACGCGATGGGGATGGACGACTCGTGGGTCGTCGCCACCCCCGACCAGGCCCGAGCCCTGCGCCAGGAGCTCGACGACGTCGTCGCGCGCTACCGCCGCGTCGGCCAGGGCAACCCCTCGGCCCGCCGGGTCGCCGTCTATGCCGTCATGTACCCGGTCGACCTCGACCGCGCCCCGCGGGGCGGCGAGCAGCGGTGAGCGCGCCGGCGCGGACCACGGCCACGCTCGGGGCGGCGCAGGCGCTGCGCGTCCTGCTCCTGCTCACCTTCACCCGCTGGTTCCCCGTCGGCCTCGTCATCGGCGTGACGACGCTCCTCGCCCTCGAGCGGGGCATGTCCCTGGCCCAGCTCGGCGTCATCCTCTCGATGCAGGGCTTCGTCGTCCTCGCGCTCGAGCTGCCGACCGGCGGCTTCGCGGACGCCCTCGGGCGCCGCCCGCTGCTCGTCGCCTCGAGCCTCGTCGCGCTGCTGTCCGCGGTCGTCTTCGTCACGGCGCACACCTTCGCCGCGTTCTGCGTGGCCCTGCTGCTCCAGGGCGTCTTCCGGGCGCTCGACTCCGGGCCGCTGGAGTCCTGGTACGTCGACACCGCCCAGGCCGACGACCCCGGGGTCGCCGTCGAGCGGGGCCTGGCGCGCGCCGGCACCGTGCTCGGCGCGGCCATCGCCACCGGCGCGGTCGTCTCCGGCGGCGTCATCGCCTGGCACCCCGTCGGCACCCTCACCGCGCTCGAGAACGCCTACTGCCTCTCCCTCGTCTTCGTCGCCCTCAACCTCGTCGCCACCCTCCTGCTCCTGCGCGAGCCGCGCACCCACGTCGACGCGCGCGGCGTGCGGCGGGCCCTGGACTCCGCCCGCGAGGCGCCGCGGGTCGTGGCGGCGGCCCTGCGCCTGCTCGGGCGCAACCGCGTGCTGCGCGCGCTCGTCCTCGTCGAGGTCTTCTGGAGCGTCGGGATGATCGCCTTCGAGACCTTCCTGCCCGTCCGCCTGTCCGAGCTCGTCGGGGGCGAGACCGAGGCCGGCGCGCTCATGGGCCCGGTGTCCGCCGTGGCGTGGGGGCTGTTCGCGGCCGGCTCGGCCGCCGCGGCCCTGGTCGCCCGGCGGGTCGGCGTGACCTGGACGGCCATCGCCTCCCGCGTCCTCCAGGGCGGGTTCGTCGTCGTCATGGCGCTCATGACCGGCCCGGTCGGGCTCGTCACGGCGTTCTTCGTCGTCTACACGCTGCACGGCACCGCCGGCCCGGTGCACAGCACGCTCCTGCACCGGCAGGCCGACGCCGGCAACCGCACGACGGTGCTGTCGATCAACTCGATGGTCGGGGGCGGCTGCTACAGCCTCGGGCTGCTCGTGCTCGGCCCCCTCGCCGAGGCGACGAGCACCGCGACCGGCATCCTCGTCGCCGGGGCCTTCAGCGTCCTCGGAGCGCTGTGCTACCTCCCCGCGCTGCGGCAGGAGCGCGCCCTCCCCACGGGCGCCTGACGCCGGCCCCGCCGAGGACCCGGCCGCCCGGTGAACCGTCCGGGCCGTGCCGGCGTACCTCCCTGCGACGGCGGGACGGACCCGCCGGCCGAGGAGGAGACCATGGGACCAAGCACCGCACTGGCCATCGCCGTCACGAGCACCGCCGCCGTCGTCGCGGTCGCCGTGGGCACCACGACACCCGCCGTCGCGGACGGGGACGGGGACCACCACACCGAACGGGCCGCCGAGGTGCGGATCGTGGCCCCCGCCCGGCAGGACGTCGTGGGGGTCGCGGGCCGCGGCTGGGCGGTCGACCTGCGCGTCACCGTGCACGGCCGGGACGCCCTGGCCCGGTCGGGCTTCTCCCCGCAGCTGACCGGTCCGGCCGCCCACGCGAGCACCGCGCCCTTCCCCGGCGCCTTCGCCCCCGGCGCCGACGAGGCGCTGCCCGGCCTGGTCGTCCTCGACTCGACCACCGCGATCGGTGCCGGTGCCGGGCAGAACCTCGCCGGCCTGTTCAACCTCACCGCCCTGACCGACCTCCGGCCCGACCGGGTGTCGGTGATGGACACGTGGATCGTCGGCGCCCCGTCCTTCGGCACGAGCACGCGCTCGACCATCCTCGCGGCCGTCGTCGACGACCTCGACCAGGACGGCCGCTACGACGACGCGCCGGCCGTGGTGCCGGACGCCGACGGTGACGGTGACGTCGACGCCCGTGACCTGCGGGCCCTCGGGCTCGCGTCGCGCGTGGCCTCGGTCGACTTCGTGGTCACCGGACCCTGAGCGCGCCACCATCTCCCCCATGACCCCTCCGGCGGACGAGGCCGCCCTCGCCACGGTGTACGCCGCGCACGCCCCTGCGGTGCTGGCGTACCTGCGTCGACGGGCGGCCTCCCCGCAGGTGGCCGACGACCTCCTGCAGGAGACCTTCCTGCGGGTGTGGCGGACCATCGGCCGGCTCGAGGCGGGGCGCGACGAGCGGGAGGTGCGGGCCTACCTCCTGACCGTCGCCCGCAACGTCGCGACCGACGCCTGGCGCTCCGCCGGCCGCCGGCCCGAGCTCCTCGACGACGGCTCGGTCCTGGGCGCCCTGCCCGAGGAGGACGGCCTGGAGGAGGCCGTCGACGGCTGGCTCGTCGCGGAGGCGCTCGGGCGGCTGCGGCCGGACCACCGGGAGGTGGTGCGGCTGCTCTTCCACGAGGGCCTGTCCGTGCGCCAGGCGGCCGCCCGGCTCGGGGTGCCGGAGGGCACGGTCAAGTCACGCAGCCACTACGCGGTGCGCGCCCTGCGCGTCGCCTTCGAGGAGATGGGAGTCACCCGGTGACCGAGGACCACGACGAGCTGAGGCACCTGCTCGGGCCGTGGGTGCTCGGCGGGCTCGACGCCGCCGACCGTGCCCGCTTCGGCGCCCACCTGGACGGGTGCCCCGTGTGCCGGGCCGAGGTCGAGGCCTCGACGCCGGTGGCGGGCCTCCTGCGCCGCGTCCCCCCGCAGGAGTGGGCCCGACCCGCCACGGACGGCGCCCCGCCGGGGGACCTCGCGCCCCTCCTCCTGGCCGTGGCGGCGCAGCGCCGCGCCGGTCGCCGCCGCACGCTCGCCCTGGGCGCGCTCGCGGCGACCGTCGCCCTCGTGGGGGGCGTCGCGCTCGGGGCACGCCTCGACGGTCCCCAGGACCCACCCCCCGTCGCAGCCGCCATCGCGCTCGCCCCGGCGCCCGGCTCCGGCACCACGGGCCGCGCCGATCTCGCCCCCCGCCCCTGGGGGACCCAGCTGGCCCTCGAGGTGCTCGATCTGCCGAGCACGGGGCGCTACGCGCTGGTCGTGCACTCGACCGACGGCACGCGCGAGACCGGGGCCACGTGGTCCGCCACCGACCGCGCCCGGATCCGCGTCGTCGGGGCCACCTCCCTCCCCCCGGCGCGCATCGCGGTCCTCGAGGTCGTCTCGGTGGAGGGTGGGACCCTCGCCGAAGGACACGCGACCTGACCGATCGGAGAGGGTCTGGCCGGTCCCGGTCACGACCCGGGCGGACGGGTGCGCGACCTCGCCGCGAGGGTTACCGTGGCTGCACCCGAGGGGCCAGGAGGGCCGGGATGACGGCGCTGGGCGGCAACGGAGCCGGGACCACGACCACGACGTGGCCGCTCGACGCGTCCGCGCTCGTCAAGTTCCAGGCCCCGGAGATCGTCTTCGGGATCGGCGCGCTCGCCGAGGCCGGGTACGCCGCCCGTCGGCTCGGGGCACGCCGGCCGTTCGTCGTCACCGACCCCGGGCTCGTCGAGGCGGGCTGGGCCCACGAGCTGCTCGGCCACCTGCGCGAGGTCGGCCTCTCCCCCGTCGTGTGCAGCGACGTCTCGCCCAACCCGCGCGACGTCGAGGTCGCCGCCGCGCACGACCTCTACCGGGCCAACGACTGCGACGTCATCATCGGCCTCGGCGGCGGCTCCGCGATGGACGCCGCCAAGGGGGTCGCCGTGCTCGCCGGCAACGGCGGCTCGATCCTCGACTACCGGGGCGTCGACCAGGTGCACCGCGAGATCCCGCCGACGCTCATGGTGCCGACCACGTCCGGCACCGGCGCCGACGTCAGCCAGTTCTGCATCGTCACCGACACCACGCGCCACGTGAAGGTGACGATCATGGGACGCGCGCTCGTGCCCGACATCTCGATCACGGACCCGCGCCTGCTGACGACGATGCCCGAGTGGCTCAACGCGGCCACCGGTCTCGACGCCCTGACCCACGGGATCGAGGCCTTCGTGTCGCGGGCGCACAACGCCCTCGCCGACGTCCACGCCCTCAACGCCGTCGGCCTGGTCGACCAGCACCTCGTGCAGACGATGCGCAGGCCCGACGACCCCGAGGCCCGCACCGGGATGGCCGAGGCTGCGCTGGCCGCGGGGCTCGCCTTCACCAACGCGATCCTCGGCGCGACGCACGCGATGAGCCACCAGGTCGGCGGTCTCCTGGACGCCCCGCACGGCGTCATCAACGGGATCCTCCTGCCGCACGTCATCCGCTACAACGCCGCGTCCTCCCCCGACCGGTTCGTGCCGCTCGCACGCTCCGCCGGGATCGCCGTCGACGGGATGCCTCCCGCCGAGGCCGCCGAGGCCCTCGCGACGAAGGTGCGCGCGCTGGCCGACGAGGTCGGGGTGCCGCGCTCGCTGCGCTCCCTCGGCATCACCGAGGAGCACCTCGTGACGCTCTCGGAGAACTCCCTCGAGGACGCCTGCCTCACGACGAACCCGCGCCCCACCGACGCCGCCGACATCGAGCGCATCTTCCGGGCCGCGCTGTGAGCGAGGGCGCCACCGACATCTCTCGGCTCACCGGGGTCCGGTCGGGCAAGAACTCCTACTACCCGGCGTACCTGCGCTCGACCGAGCGGACGCAGCGGGCCGTGCGCGCCATGGACACGATCTCGCGGGCGGTCGTGCGCACCGTGGAGGGCCCGCGCGGGCTGCTCGAGGAGGTCGCCCGGGCGGCCGCCGACCACCTCGACGCCGACTGGGCCGTCCTCGCGCTCGCCGACAGCCACCTCGAGCGGGCCCGGCCGCGCTTCGTCGTCATCGGCCCGGACCGGCGCAGCGTCGGCGACCCCACCGAGGTCCCCGAGGCGGTGCGGCTCGAGCTGTCGGCGGTGCGCTCCGGGTACGCCGGCCCGTCGGCGCGCACCGACGTCTGGGTCCGCGTCCCGATGTACCTCGAGGGGCGCCGGGTCGGCGGGCTCGCCGCGCGCCACGGCCTGCACGACGAGCCGGAGCCGGAGGACCTCGCCGTGCTGCGCATCCTCGCCAACCAGGCGGCCGTCTCCCTCCACACGAGCGAGCAGTACCAGGCGGGGCTCTCCCTGCACCGCCGCGCGCAGCGCCTGCACGAGGAGACGCGGGCGCAGGCGCGCGACCTCGCAGCCCGCACCGCCGAGCTGGAGGCGGCCGAGCACCGGCTCGCCGTCGCCGAGCAGCGCGAGCTCGTCGACGCGGAGCGGCACCGCATCGCCCGCGAGCTGCACGACAGCGTGACGCAGTACGTGCTCTCGGCGGGGATGGCCGTCGAGGTCGCGCGCGGCGAGGCCGAGGCGATGGGTGCGCGCGACGTGGGGGCGCAGCTGCAGACCGCGAAGTCGTTGACGCAGACGGCGGTCGAGCAGCTGCGCACCGCGATCTTCGCCCTGACCCGGCCGCACACCGACTCCGTCGCCTCGCTCGAGGACCTCCTGCGCGAGGTCGTGCACCACCACCGGCCGACGCTCGACATCCAGGTACGGGTCGCCGGGCGCACGACCGCGCTCGGCCACGAGGTGCACCACGAGGTCGCCCGGGTCGTCGGCGAGGCGCTCTTCAACGTCGTCACCCACGCCCGGGCGCGGCGGGCCGTCGTCCGGGTCCGGTGGATGCCGGACGCGCTCGTGGTGTCGGTGTCCGACGACGGCGACGGCGAGCCCGCCGCGCTGCGCCGGATGCTCCAGCTCGAGCGCCGGACGGTGCGCGACGGCCGGCACCAGGGCCTGGCCAACATGGACTGCCGCGTGCGCGGCCTCGGCGGCACGCTCGCGTTCCGCCGCTCGCGCCTCGGGGGCGTCCGGCTCACCTTCCGCGTCCCCCTGCCCGTCGTCCGGGTCCCCGCCGGGCTCGCTCCCCCGACCGCCGAGGAGGCCACGCCGTGCTGAGCGCCACCGACGTCCGAGACACCGCCCCCGACGACCGCGAGACCATCGGGGTGATGCTCGTCGACGACCACGCGATCGTCCGGCAGGGGCTGCGCTCCGTGCTCGAGCGGGAACCGGACATCACGGTCGTCGCCGAGGCCTCCTCGCGCGGCGAGGCGCTGGCCGTCCTCGAGCGGGTGACGCCACGCGTCCTGCTCCTCGACCTCAAGCTGTCGTCGTCGAGCGACACCGAGGGCCTCGAGCTCGCGCAGGCCATCAGCACCGGCCACCCGAGCGTCGCGGTGCTCGTGCTCACGACCTTCCTCGACGAGACGCTCGTCCTCGAGGCGGTGCGGGCCGGGGCGCGCGGCTACGTCGTCAAGGACGTCGACACCGCCGCGCTCGTGCGGGCCATCCACGACGTGAGCAAGGGCGAGTCGGCGTTCGACGCGCGGTCGGCCGCGGCGATGGTGCGCGGGATGCAGGCGCCGCCCCAGCCGGTGGCGCCGACGCTGTCGGCGCGCGAGGACGAGGTGCTCCAGCTGTTGGCCCGAGGGCTGTCCAACAAGGAGATCGGGAAGCGGCTCTACATCTCCGAGACGACGGCGAAGTTCCACGTCGGCAACATCCTGCGCAAGCTGGAGGTGTCGGGGCGGGCCGAGGCGGTCTACGAGGCGACGAAGCGCGGGCTGCTGCAGTAGCTGCAGCAGGCGGTGCGGCAGGCGGTGCACCCGGGAGCACCGCGCCCACCGTGACGACGTTCGGATCCCGGCCGCGTACTCCTGTTCTTTGCTGCGGGAGAGCGGTTTTCCACAGCCTTGGTGATGGTCGTCGGTCGTCCACAGGTCTGCGTCCGGGGCTGACGGACTGTCGGTGGCCCCTGCCAGATTGGTCACATGGCAACGGGGACAGGCGAACTCGAGGAGCGACGCTCCCTGCTGAAGGCTGCCACCGACGCCCTGACCGACCTCGACGAGGCCTTGGCCGCCGCACCGGGTGACGACCTCGGCGACCTGATGGAGCTGCTCGACACCCTCGCCGCGCGCGCGTCCGCCGCCCGCGTCCAGGTCACCCTCGAAGCCGTCCGCCGCGGCGAGGTCGCCGGCTCCGCCACCCACGCCTGGGTCCGCACCCACGCCCCCTCCCTGCGACAGTCAGGCGCCGCCGCCGTCACCCGCCTCGCCCTCGACGTCGCCGCCGACGACACCCCCACCCACCGCAACGACCCCGGCCCCGACACCCCCCTCGGCATCGTCTGGGCCGCCGTCCACGACGCACACATCGACGCCCACACCGGGTGCGCCGTCCTGCGCGAGACCACCCGCCTCGCCCCACTGCTCGAGTCCGCCGCGCTGCCCACCGCCACCTCGGGGCTCCTCGCCCTGGCCGCCGAGTACGGGCCGTCCGTGATGCGCCGCCTGCGCCCCCGGCTCCTCGCCGAGCACGGCCACGACGGCGCCCTCGAGGACCTCCACACCCGCCTGGCCGCCGCAGCCCGCCTGTCCATGCCGCACGTGGAGTCCGGGGACCTCACCGAGTACCAGCTCTGGATGACCCCCGCACAGGCCGCCACCCTCGAAGCCGCCATCGGGCCGCCGTCCGCGCCCGCGCCGAACGACGACACCGGCGAGGCCGACCTGCGACCCGCCGGCCAACGCCGCGTCGAAGCCCTCACCGTCGTCTGCGCCACCGCCACCGCCCACACCACCGGCGCCCACGACACCGACCGCGGCCCCGACACCACCCTCCACCTCACCATCCCCCTCGCCGACCTCACCACCACAGACACCGCCACCCCCGCCACCACCTCCGACACCGGTGGGCTGTTCGCCACCCCCACCGGCACACCCGCCCGCGGCGCCGGGACCGTGCTCGCCACCACCGCCGACGGCACCCTCCTCACCCCCGAGACCGCCCGCCGCCTCGGCTGCGACGCCGCCCTCCTGGTCCACCTCCTCGGCACCCGCGGCGAACCCCTGACCCTCACCCGCATCCTGCGCCTGTTCACCCGCGGACAACGCCGCCACCTCCTGTTGCGAGACCGAGGCTGCACCTACCCCGGCTGCACCGCCCCCGCCGCCTGGACCCGAGCCCACCACGTCCACCACTGGGCCGACGGCGGCCCCACCGACATCACCAACGCCGCCCTCCTCTGCGAACGCCACCACACCCACGTCCACCGACGCCGCCTCTGGGCAGAAGTCCACCAACACCCCGACGACCACGGCACCCACGTCACCTGGGACCTCACCCCCCACTCCTACGACCGACACCTCGACACCCTCGAACACCCACCCGACCAAGCCGACGCCGTGGCCTGACGCTCGCCCGGGCCCCGGGGGTACCGGCCGTGAAATCGGTTGCCCGCCGGCGCGTCACGCGCGCACAGTGGCGTCGTGACCGACCGGCCGACCCTGTTCCTCACCGTCGGCCTCCCGGGGGTGGGCAAGACGACCCGGGCCCGGGAGCTCGCGGCGACCCACGGCATCCTGCGGCTCACCCCCGACGACTGGATGGCGCCGCTCCTCGGCGACAGCGATGCCGACGGCCGCCGCGACGTGCTCGAGGGCCGGATGGTCTGGGTCGCCCACGAGGTGCTGCGCAGCGGCGTCGGGGTGGTCCTCGACGTCGGCTGCTGGTCCCCGGAGGAGCGCTACGCGATCCGCGCCGTCACCGAGTCCGCCGGCGGACGCTTCGTCCTGGAGGTGGTCCACGCGGCCGAGGAGGAGCGGCGACGGCGGGCGCGGCAGCGCTGGCTCGACGCACCGGAGACCACGTTCGAGATGACCGACGCGGACCACGACCGCTTCCTCGCCGCGGTCCGGCTGCCGGACGCCGCCGAGCTCTCGGGCGGTCCGCTGCCCGCCCCACCAGCCGGGCACCCGACGTGGCACCGCTGGGCGAGCACGCGCTGGCCGACGCTCCCCGACCTCGCACCGCCGGGCGGGGTCTGACGCGGACGACCGCGGGTCGGGTCAGCGCACCCGGAAGGCGTCGACGTTGACGCGGCCGCTCAGCCGCTCGAGCACCATCGTGTGCTTGCCCGCCGTCAGGGTCGGCCCGGCGACCATCCGGCCGTCGACGATCGTGGGGCTGGACAGGTTCACCGTCCGCACGTACCGGCCGTCGACGGACATCCGGACCTTGCCGCCACCGGGCCCGGTCGACGCGACCCAGTCGGCGCGCGTCCCGGTCCACGTGAGGGTGGCCTTCGCCCCCGACGCCGAGCTGTTCTTCTGCACGTTGCCCGGGCTGCAGGTCGACGCGCCGCACGTGCCCGTGCGCCAGGTGCCGGAGTAGCGGACCGCCGCGGCGTCCTGCTCGACGAGCGTCGGCGCCGCCTGGGTCGTCGTGAAGCTGACCTCCGTGCCGGCGGCCGGAGTCGCGCCGCATCCGCCGGTGGCGTGACCGAGACCGTCCTGGACGGCCGTCGTCCCGCGCCACGGGGCGGGGCTCGTCCGCACCCACGTGTCGTCCGGCCCGAGGTCGTTCTGGTAGCTGTCGCCGAAGACCGCCCTGACCGTCGAGGAGCCCTCGACGAACTGGGCCTCGAAGGCCCACTCGGCGTAGGGGTCGGAGTAGCTGAGCCCGGCGAGGCCGGCCCGCCACTGGACGACGAACGTGCGGTGCGGCGCCGTGCCGTGGACGCCGGTGAAGATGCCGAGGGTCGGCTTCTGCGAGGTCTGCTTGGCGAACCCGCTGTGCACGGCGAAGGCCGCACCCACCTCGGGGTCGGGGAAGCAGCCGATCGACTCGGTGCGCGTCGCGTCACCGGAGAACTGGATGTTGCCGGCGGTGTCGGCGAGCGCCGACGTGTAGGTCTTCCCGAAGAACTTGACCGGGAAGGGGAACTCGAGCGGCGTCGTGCACGCGCTCGTGTTGTTCCACTCGTCGTAGCTGCCGCAGTGGTTGCCGATGTCGGTGCTCGCGCCGAGGAGGCCCACCCCCGTCCGGACGGACGTGACGTAGCCCGGCGACGCGGCCACGGAGGCCGACGACGGGGCCCACGACACGGGCCGCGCCTGCGCGGACGAGAGAGCGAGCGTCGGCGCGCAGAGCCCGATGGCTGCTGCGATCGCGAGCATGGTCCGACCAGTTGGTGCCACGGCGCCTTCCCCTGTCAAAGCCGCTGTACACGAGGAGGGTAACCCCTCCCCGTCCGTCCCGACAGCGGTGTCCCAGCGTGTCCCCGGAGCAGCCGGACGCGACCCCCGCCGAGGTCATCCGCGGTCGAGCACCAGCCACCCGCCGTGGTGCTCGGACACGTCCGCCCGCCAGCCCGCGGCCGCACGGCCCCACTCCCGCAGGGTCTCGAGCGAGACGGCCCACAGGTGTCCGTACTGCTCCGACGGCGAGTCCTCGAGCGGCACGCCGACGACGACCCGCCCGCGCGCGACGCGGCAGGCCTCCCGCAGCACCTGGGCCGCGTGGTCGGGCTCGAGGTGCTCCAGCAGGTGCACCGCGAGGACGGTGTCGGCGCTGCGGTCGGGCAGCGGGACGTGGGCCGCGTCGCAGGCGAGGGTCTGCACGTCCACGCCGAAGCGCGGTGCCATCGCGGCGAGCAGCCGCATCGTGCCGCCCGAGACGTCCGACGCGGTCACCGTGCGGCCGTCGGCGGCCACCCGCAGGGCGAGGAAACCGAAGCAGCTCCCCAGCTCGAGGACCGACCGGCCGCGCACGAGCGACTCGGCCCGGGCGTACACCGGTGCGTAGTCGCGGATGCACCCGTGGCCGGCGGCCGTGCCCGGGGTCGGCTGCGAGCGCGCGGCCGCGCCGACCGCCGCGAGGGTGTTGGCGTAGAACGCCTCCCACGCGACCTCGGGCCGGTCGGCGCACGTGAGTACGACCCCGGTGAACACCCGCTCGAAGAGCTCGGACCCGCGCAGCCACCCCGCCTCGAACAGCTCGTCGGAGAGCAGCCCGGCGAGGTCGTCGTCGACGTCGGACAGGCCGAGCCCGTGCTCGACCACGAGGTCGGCGCCGTCGTGGACGAGGTCGAAGTGCGGCGTGCGCACCGCCCCGAGCCGCATCCGGGTGTCGGGGCGTCGCGGCCGCACCGTCACGACCCCGTCCCGGTAGCAGGCCCCCACCAGCGGGGCGAGGGCGTCGATCGGCGCGACGGTCACACCAGCACCTCCGACATCCGGTGCGAGAACGACTCCAGCGCAACGAGGTTGCGGACCACCTCGATGTGGTCGCACGACGGCTCGTAGAGCGGCAGGTCGCAGCGGCCGAGTCCCCACGAGTACCGCGGCTCCGGCGTCAGCCAGACGACGTGCCGGGCGCGGCGCGCGATCTCCTCGAACGCCCCGACCGCCGGGTCCTTGCCGTTGCCCCGGCCGTCCCCGATGACGACGACCGTCGTCCGACGGGTGATCGCGGACCCGTACTCGTCGAGGAACTGCCGCAGCACGCTGCCGTAGTCGCTGTCGGCGTCGACGTCGACGACGCCGCCGTCCGAGCGACCGGCCATGACCATCGCGAGCGCCTGCTGCACGTGGTGGTCGTCGAACAGGTCGGTGATCTCGGCGACCTCGTCGACGAACGCGAACGAGCGCACCTTGGACGCCACCGACTGCAGCCCGTGGACGAGGTGCAGCGCGAACCCGGACGCCGCCCGCACCGACAGCGACACGTCGCACAGCACGAGGAGCTGCGGGCGGTCCTCCCGCTTGCTCACGAGCACCGGCCGGAACGGCACGCCGTCGTAGCGCATGTTCGAGCGCATCGTCCGCCGGCTGTCGATGACCCCGCGGCCGGCGACGTGGCGCCGCGGCCGGGGGGCGCCCCGCAGTGCCCGCAGCAGCCGGCGCACCGCCTCCTCGAAGGCGAGCCGGTCGGACTCCGCGAGCACCTCCGCCCGCGCGACGTCGAGCTCGCGCTCCTCGACCTCGGCCTGCGTCGCCATCAGCTGCTCGATGTGCTGCTTGATCCGCTCCGGCAGCGAGGCGAGCAGGGGGGCCAGCTGCGCGCGCAGCCGGGCGGTGTCGGGGTCGTCGAGCAGGGCCTCGAGCTCGTCGTCCGGCTCGCCGAGCCAGCTGAGCAGGGCGAGCTCCTCGGCCACGGTCAGCTCGACGTCGAGCTCGGCGCCGCGCGCCTCGGTCAGCCGACCGGGCGTGCCGGGGTTGTGCAGCCGCGACGCCGACACCTGCACCCGGGCGGCCTCACCCTGCGGCGTCACCCCGTCCTTCGAGAGCACGACCTCGTCGGTCATCGACGCCATGTCGATCTTGTTCGCCTCCTGGTGGAGGTTGTACTGCTGCGCGAGGTCCTCGGGGCGGAAGAACTCCCGGATGTCCTGCGGCGCACCGTGGCTGTGCCCCTGCTGCGGGGTGTCGGACAGCTCGTCCGAGATCGTCAGCCCGCTCAGCTCCCCGTCGTCGGAGAGGTCGTCGTGGGCGTGACCGTGCCCCTGCGCCTCGGTGACGACCGAGCGCAGCCGGAAGAACCGGTCGAACACGGCGTCGAACACCTCGAGGTCGCGCCGGTCCTTGACGAGCGTGACCCGCAGCGCCGACCGCAGCACCTCGCGGTCGGCCATGATCCCGGGCTGGGCCGCGGCCTCGAGCGCGTCGACCGTCTCGGCGACGCTCACCCGCATCCCGTGCAGGCGCAGGAAGCGGATGAAGCGGTGCAGCGAGCTCTCCACGACGCCTCGTCAGACCGGCCGCCGCCGGGCCCCGCCGCTGCGGAACGAGCGCTGGCCCTGGCTGCTGGAGACCTGCTTCGGCTCGGCCGGCGCCGCGCTCGGCGACCCGTAGTACGCCTCGTCGTGCCGCCCCGGCCGGTCCTTGCCCGCCCGCACGTCGCGCCCGTCGGGGCCGTCGGTCCCGTCGGTCCCGTCGTGCGCGTGACCGTGCCCGTGGCCATGTCCGTGCCCGTGGCCCGACCCGCGCTCGGCGGGCACCTCCCGGTTCGGGTCGACGAGCCGCGGCAGCTCGCGCGTCGCGAGCCCGAGGTCGCGCTCGTACTTCGTCACGACGTTGAGGGTCTCGGCGAGCACCGGCGCCGACAGCTCGGTCACGCCGAGCACGGCGAGCGTGCGGGCCCAGTCGATCGTCTCCGAGATGCTCGGCGCCTTGCGCAGCTCCAGCCCGCGCAGGCCGCGCACGACCCCGACGAGCTGCTCGGCGAGCGCGTCGGCGAGGCCGGTGTCCTTGGAGCGGATGATCTCGAGCTCGCGCTCGGCGGTCGGGTAGTCGAGGAAGAGGTGGAGGCAGCGGCGCTTGAGGGCCGCCGACAGGTCGCGGGTGTTGTTCGAGGTGAGGACGACGAGGGGCTTCTGCTCGGCGACGAAGGTCCCGACCTCGGGCACCGACACCTGGAACTCCGCGAGCAGCTCGAGGAAGACCGCCTCGAGCGCCTCGTCGGCCCGGTCGACCTCGTCGATGAGCAGCACGACGGGGTCCTCCGACGTGATCGCCTCGAGCAGCGGACGGGCGACGAGGAAGCGCTCGGAGAAGAAGACGCTGTCCTGGGCGGCGATCCGCTCGACCGCGGCCGCGATGTCGGGGGCGTCCTCGACGACCTGCCCGATCTTGTCGCGGAGCATCTGCGTGTAGAGCAGCTGCTTGCCGTAGTCCCACTCGTACAGGGCCTTGGTCTCGTCCTGCCCCTCGTAGCACTGCAGCCGCAGCAGCCGCCTACCCGTCGCGGCGGCCACGCTCTGCGCGAGCTGTGTCTTGCCGACGCCGGCGGGCCCCTCGAGCAGCAGCGGCTTGCCGAGGGCCGACTGGAGGAAGGCGGTCGTCGCGAGCCGGTCGTCGGTGAGGTAGCCGACCTCGCGCAGCCGCTCGCGGGCGTCCTCGACGCTCGCGAACGTGGACGGGGTGGTGGCGGGGTCGGTGCTCACGGGCGGTGTCCTCCAGCGTCGTCGGTGGTGGGCCGTGGGGCCGGAGCCACCCGGGCGCAGCGAGCGCGCCCGGGTGGCTCCGGGGCTCCGGTCACGAGAGCAGGTCGTCCAGGTCGCCGTTCATGCAGTGGTCGACGACCGGTCGCACCGTCTCGAAGGTGCACTCCTTGGCGTTGCCCGGGGTGCAGGCGTCGCCGAGGACGTGGTTGGTGATGCGGTCGACGTCGGCGTCGTCACCGGTGATGACCTTCGCGTTCTCGTAGAACTTCGTCGGGCCCTGTCCCAGACGGTTCTTCGAGTAGCTGTCGGCGGTCACGTCGGTGAACTTCTCGGTGATGCCCACGTCGCGCAGGAGGCGGATCGCGGCCTCGAGGGCGGCGTCGGCGGCCTGCACGTCGGTCATCCCGTAGGTGTCGACACCCATCGCCTGCGCCATGTCGGCGAAGCGCTTGTACTGGGTCGGCATGTTGAAGGCCCAGACGCGCGGCAGCGCGATCGCGTTGTTCAGCCCGTGGTGGGTGTCGTAGAACGCCGACACCGCGTGGCTGATCGAGTGGATGATCCCGAGGCCGCCGGAGTTGAACGCCTGCGCGGCGATGTACTGGGCGTACATCATCCCCTGGCGGCCGGCGAGGTCCTGGCCGTTCCACACCGCCTGGCGCAGGTTCTCCGCGGTCAGCTTGATGGCCCGCAGCGCGTTGCCGAGCGAGGGTTCGAAGTTGAGCCGCGACACGTACGGCTCGCTCGCGTGGGCGAGGACGTCGAACCCGCACTGCGCCGTGTAGTCGACCGGGCAGTCGTAGTAGAGCACCGGGTCGTCGATGGCCAGCGTGGTCACCGAGGCGTCGTCGAACGCGACGTACTTGTGCGGGTTGTCGGGGTCGGTCGTCGTGTCGGTGATGACGTACGCCCACGACGTCTCCGAGCCGGTGCCGGCCGTCGTCGAGACCGCGATGTGCGGCGGGTTCTTCGGGTTCTCGGACTTGTTGAAGCCCTCGAACTCGTTGACGTTGCGGCCGTCGTGGGCCACCGCGACGCGGGCCCCCTTGCAGGCGTCGTGCGAGCTGCCGCCCCCGATGGACACGAACGAGTCGCACTCGTTGTCCTGGTAGAGCGAGACCGCGTCCATGACGTTGTAGTCCTTGGGGTTGGACTCGACCTTGTCGTACACGACAACCTCGAGGCCGTGGTACTTCATCGACTCCACGATCTTGTGCACGACGTTCGTGCCGCGCAGGCCCGACGTCATGACGAGGGTCTTGCGGAAGCCCAGCTTGAGGGCCTCCGGACCGATCATCTCGTGCGCCCCCGGACCCATGAGGGCCCGCGGGAAGGGGTGGAACTCCTTGATGGGGAACGGTTTGAGCAGCTCGTCGACCTGCATCGGACATCCTCCTCGTTGAGGCACTGGGGGTCAGCGGCCTCGACGCTAGGAGCGCCGCGGCGGCGTGCATAGACGAGGACCGGGAAACCGCCCGCCTGCCCGGGGGCGCCCTACCCGGTCCGGCAGGAGGGCACCGACCGGGCGAGGGGTGGGCGCCCCTGTGGTGCGTTCCTAGCGTGGTGGCACGCCCCGTGACGCGGGTCGTGACCTACCGACGATGCTGGGAGAGGAGTCGCCATGACCCCCGAGGAGATGGCGCAGGAGACCACCGAGGTCGAGCCCGACGAGCTGCTCGCCGACACCCTCGTCGAGGACGTGTCCATCGACGGCATGTGCGGCGTCTACTGAGGCCGGCGACGTGCTCGAGCAGTCCTGGGAGCTGAACGGCTCGGTGGCGATCCGCCCCGAGCCGTTCGGTGCCCTGCTCTACGACTTCACCAGCCGCCGGCTCACCTTCCTCAAGGACCCGCGGCTCGTCGCCGTCGTGGAGGGGCTGCAGGCCGCACCCACCGTGGCCGACGCCCTCGACCGGGCCGGCGTCCCCGCCGCCGACCGCCCCGGCTTCGACGCGGCCCTGCGCCGCCTCGCCGACCAGCGGATGATCACCAGGAGGACCGGATGACCCTCGCCCCCGAGCGCCCCGCGGCGCCGCCCGCCCCCGGCACCCGGCTCGTCGAGCACTTCGAGCACGGCCTCGACGCTCCCATCTGCCTCACCTGGGAGCTGACCTACGCCTGCAACCTCGCGTGCGTCCACTGCCTGTCGTCCTCCGGCCGCCGCGACCCGCGCGAGCTGACCACGCAGGAGTGCTTCTCGCTCGTCGAGGAGTTCCAGCGGATGAAGGTGTTCTACGTGAACATCGGCGGCGGCGAGCCGACGGTCCGCCCCGACTTCTGGGAGATCGTCGACCACGCCGTGGCTCATGACGTCGGGGTCAAGTTCTCCACCAACGGTTTCCGCATCACCAAGGAGCGCGCGGCTCGCCTCGCGGCCACCGACTACGTCGACGTCCAGGTCTCCCTCGACGGCGCGACGCCCGAGGTCAACGACGCCGTCCGCGGCGCCGGCACCTACGACGCCGCCCTGCGCGCCCTGCGCAACCTGCGCGACGCGGGGATGACCGACACCAAGCTCTCCGTCGTCTGCACGCGCGAGAACATCCCCCAGCTCGACCGGTTCAAGGAGATCGCCGACGAGCACGGCGCGGTCCTGCGCCTGACCCGGCTGCGCCCGGCCGGCCGCGGCGCCGACGTGTGGAACGACCTGCACCCGCTCGCCGAGCAGCAGCGCGTCCTCTACGACTGGCTCGTGGCGCACGGTGACGGCGTCCTCACCGGTGACTCCTTCTTCCACCTCGCCGCGTTCGGGGACGCCCTGCCCGGGCTCAACCTCTGCGGCGCCGGCCGGGTGGTCTGCCTCGTCGACCCCGTCGGCGACGTCTACGCCTGCCCCTTCGCGATCCACGACCGCTTCCTCGCCGGCAACGTCCGCGACGCCGGGTTCGGCAGCGTCTGGCGCGACGCCGCGCTCTTCGCGGACCTGCGCTCCCCGCAGACCGGGGGCGCGTGCACCCGGTGCTCGGCGTACGACGCCTGCCGCGGCGGGTGCATGGCGGCGAAGTTCTTCACCGGCCTCCCCCTCGACGGCCCCGACCCCGAGTGCGTCAAGGGCAACGCCGAGGCCTCGCTGGCCGCCGTGGCGGACGGGGTGCGCCCGTCGCCGAGCCAGGACCACAGCCACCGCGGCCCGGTCCGCAACGCGCCGGTCCCGGTGACGATCGCCCGGCGCCCGCCGGCCTCGCCGTGCGACGAGAGCCCGGTCGGCCCGGGTCGGGACGCGCTCCGCGCGCGCTGACGCCTCGTGGACCTCGGGACGGCCGCCAGCGGCGAGCACCTCGTCGGGGCGACGCTGCTCGTGCCCCTCGGGGCCTGCGAGCAGCACGGCGCGCACCTCGCCCTCGCCGCCGACTCCCTCGTCGCCGGGGCCGTGTGCGAGCGGGTCGCCGTGCTCCTCGCGGAGCGCGACCCGGGGCGCCGGGTGCTCGTCGCCCCCACGCTCGAGTACGGCGCGAGCGGCGAGCACGAGGGGTTCGCGGGGACGGTCTCCATCGGCACCGAGGCGCTGCGGCTGGTCCTCGTCGAGCTCGTCCGCTCGGCCCGTCGCTGGTGCGGCCCGGTCGTGCTCGTCACGGGGCACGGCGGCAACGCGGAGGCGGTCGCGGCCGCCACCCGCCGCCTGCGGTGGGAGGGCCACGACGTCGGGTGGACCTCGTGCGCCGAGCCGGGGTGGGACGCCCACGCCGGCCGCGCCGAGACCTCGCTCGTCCTCGCCCTCGCACCCGACGCGGTGTCCCCCGCGTCCGCCGTGCCCGGGGCCACCGCACCGCTGCCCGAGCTGCTGCCCCGGCTGCGCGCGGGCGGCGTGGCCGCGGTGACGGCGACCGGCGTCCTCGGCGACCCCCGGGGCGCGAGCGCGGCCGAGGGCCGCTCCCACCTCACCCGGGTCGCCGAGCGCGTGACCGCCCAGGTGCTCGCCGCGGACGTCGACGAGCACGGCCGGCTCGTGCGGCCCGCGCCCGCCGGGGTGCCGGGATGAGCGGCCGCGTCTCCGTCGTCGCCGGTGGGGCTCGCGGTATCGGCGCCGCCGTCGCGCGACGGCTCACGGCTTCCGGGCCGGTCACCGTCCTCGACGACGTCGGCGGCGAGACGCTCGGGTACGCGCACGCGTCGGCCACCGACCGCGACGCGCTGGCGGCCGAGGGCATCCCCTGCCGCGTGGTCGACCTGCGCGACCTCGACGCCACGCGCGCCGCCGTGGACGCCGTCGCCGACGAGCACGGCGGGCTCGACGTCGCGGTGTCGTGCGCGTCGGTCATCGCCGGCGGTGCGCCCCTGTGGGAGACCGCTGCCGAGGTCCGCGACGGGCTCTTCGCCTCCGACGCGGCGACCGCGTGGAACCTCGCGAGCGCGGCGGTCCCCCACCTCCTGCGGCGTCCCGCGGACTCCCGACCGACGGTCGTCGTTCTCACCTCCACCGCGGGCGAGCGCGGGCTCTACGGGCTGTCGGCCTACGTCGTCGCCAAGCACGCCGCGACCGGCGTCGTGCGCGCCCTGGCCGCCGACCTCGTCGGCACCGGGGTCACGGCCGTTGGCGTCGCCCCCGGCGCGACCGGCTCCCCGATGCTCGCCGCCACCGCCCGCCTCTACGGCCTCGACGACGTCCGGTCCCTGACCGAGCACCAGGCGGCGCGGCGCCCGCTCGACCCCGACGAGGTCGCCGCCGTCGTCGAGCTCGCGGCGAGCGCCGGCACCGTGCTGCACGGGGCCGTCCTCGACGCGGGCGGGGGGTCCGGCCGTGGCTGACCTCCCCCACGGCTTCCGGGTGCGTCTCGCCGACGACGCCCACCGCTGCGACGACGGGCGCACGCTGTTCGGCGGCTCCTCGGGGCGCCTCGTGCACCTGCGCCCGGCCGCCCTGCGACGCATCGACGACGCCGGCGTGCTGCGCGTCGACGACCCCACCTCCGCACGCGTCGCCCGGATGCTGCTGGACCGCGGTCTCGCGCACCCGTGGTGGAACGGGAGCCGTCCGTCGTCGACCACCGGGGACGTCACGGTCGTCGTGCCGGTCCTCGACCGCCCGGCCGCGCTGGACCGGCTGCTCGGCGGGCTCCCGGGGACGACCGTCGTGGTCGTCGACGACGGCTCCACCGACCCGGCCGCGATCGTCGAGGTCTGCCGACGCCGGGGGGCGCGCTACGTCCGCCACCCCGAGCGCCGGGGCCCGGCGGCCGCCCGCAACACCGGGCTGCGGGTCGCGACCACCGACGTCGTCGCGTTCGTCGACTCCGACGTCGTCCTCGACGCCGCCTCCCTCGCGGCCCTCCGACGCCACCTCGAGGACCCGGGGGTCGCTCTCGCGGCGCCCCGGGTCCTCGGGCTGGACGAGGGCCGCGGCGTGCTCGCCCGCTACGAGGCCGCCCGCTCCTCCCTCGACCTCGGCGCCTCCCCGGCACGCGTGCACCCGCACGGGCGGGTGTCCTACGTGCCGAGCGCGGTCCTCCTCGCCCGGCGGGAGGCCCTGGGTGACGGCTTCGACGAGTCGCTCGAGGTGGCCGAGGACGTCGACCTCGTGTGGCGGGTCGCCCGCCACCACGACGTGCGCTACGACCCGACCGTCGTCGTCCGGCACGAGCACCGCACGACCGCGCGGGCGTGGCTGTCCCGCAAGGCGTTCTACGGCACCGGAGCAGCACTGCTCGCCGCCCGGCACGGTGAGGCCGTCGCCCCGGCCGTGCTCGCGCCCTGGACGGCGGTGCTCGCCGGCGCCCTCCTCGCGCAGCGCCGCTGGAGCATCCCGGCCGCCGTGGCCGCGAGCGCGGTGGCGCAGGTGACCCTCGCGCGCCGGCTGCGCGGCAGCGACCACCCGCACCGGGCCGCCGCGGCCGTCCTCGGCGTCGCCCTGCACGCCACCCTCACCCAGACCACCGCCCTCGTCGTGCGCCACCACTGGCCGGTCACGGCCGCGCTCGTGCCGTTCTCGCGCCGGGCGCGCCGGGTGGCCCTCGCCGCGGCCGTCCTCGACGGCGTGCTCGACCACCGCCGGGTCCGCCCCGACCTCGACGTCCTGCGCTACACGGCCCTGCGTCGCGCCGAGGACCTCGCCTACGGCGCAGGCCTGTGGCGCGGCTGCCTGCGCGCCCGCTCCCCCCGCGCACTCCTCCCCGTCCTCCGGCCCCGGCCGGCCCCGCCCACCACCCACCCCGAGAGGTGACCTTCATGAGCAGCACCGGATGGTTCGAGACCGTCGCGGAGGCCCAGCGCCGCGCCGAGAAGCGGCTCCCCCGCTCCGTCTACAAGGCCCTGCTCGCCGGGTCCGAGCGCGGGCAGACCTACGAGGACAACATCGCCGCGTTCGCCGAGCTCGGGTTCGCGCCGCACGTCGCGGGCGGCAGCGCCGAGCGCTCGCTCGCCACCCGCGTCATGGGGATGGACCTCGCCCTGCCGGTCATCATCTCGCCCACCGGGGTCCAGGCCGTGCACCCCGAGGGAGAGGTCGCCGTCGCCCGGGCGGCCGCGGCGCGCGGGACGGCGGTCGGGCTCAGCTCCTTCGGGTCCAGCCCGATCGAGGACGTCGTGGCCGCCAACGACCGCACGCTGTTCCAGATCTACTGGTCCGGCGGCCGCGACACGATGACCGAGCGGCTCGAGCGGGCCCGCTCGGCCGGCGCGCAGGGCGTCATCGCCACCCTCGACTGGACCTTCTCGCACGGCCGCGACTGGGGCAGCCCGACCATCCCCGAGGCCCTCACCCCCCGGGCGATGCTCTCCTTCGCCCCCGAGGTCGTCCGCAAGCCGCGCTGGCTGCTGGACTTCGTGCGCTCCGGCGCCCTGCCCGACCTCACGACCCCGAACATGGCACCGCGCGGGCAGAAGGGGCCGACCTTCTTCGGTGCCTACGGCGAGTGGATGACGACGCCGCCGCCCTCCTGGGAGGACATCGCCTGGCTGCGCGAGACGTGGGGCGGCCCGTTCATGGTCAAGGGCATCTGCCGGGTCGACGACGCGCGCCGCGCGGTCGACGCCGGGGCCACGGCCATCTCGGTCTCGACGCACGGCGGCAACAACCTCGACGGCATCCCCGGTGCCATCCGGATGCTCCCGGGCATCGCGGACGCGGTCGGCGACCAGGTCGAGGTCGTCCTCGACTCCGGCATCCGGCGCGGCGGCGACGTCGTCAAGGCGCTCGCCCTCGGCGCGAAGGCCGTGATGATCGGGCGCGCCTACCTCTGGGGGCTCGCCGCCAACGGGCAGGCCGGCGTCGAGAACGTCCTCGACATACTCTCCGGCGGGGTGTCGTCGGCCCTGCTGGGGCTCGGGCGCGGCTCGGTCCAGGAGCTGACCCGCGACGACATCCTCGTGCCGGAGGGGTTCACCCGCACGCTCGGCGCCGCGCAGGTGCCACGCTGACCGGGTGAAGCGGTTCCTCCTCGGTGTCCTGACGACCCTGGTCGTCCTCGTGCTCGGCGTGATCGTCCTCGGGCTCTCGCTCGGCTCGGGGGCCACTCCGGCAGCGCTGCCCTCCCCGCCCCCGTCGGGGGTGCGCGTATCGCCGCCGGGCGACCTCGGGCCTGACGAGACCTGGCTCGGCGCCGTCCGGCTCCAGAGCCGGGAGGTGCTCGCCGCGGAGGGCGACCTCGTCGACGTCGACGCGACCGGCACCGGTGTGCGCTTCGGGCCGGACGGCCTGCGGGCCACGACCCTCGCCGTGCGGGCGACCCTGCCGTTCGGCACCGTCGCCGAGCAGGTGGGCGCCGGGACCCGCCTCTACGCGGCGGGCGAGGGACGCGCCGGGGTCGAGCGGCAGGTGAACGTCCTCGGCCGCGACCTGCTCGTGCGTGCCACCGGGCGGGTCCGGGCCGAGGGCGGCCTGCTGGTCCTCGAGCCCGAGACCGTCGACGTCGGCGGCCCCGGGCCGGTCGACGCGGCCCTCGGCGCCGCGGCCCGGCAGCTGGTGACCATCCGGACCCCCGTGACCGGCCTGCCCGACGGGATGGTCCTGCGCGAGGTCGGGGTCGACGGCGCCGGCTTCGCCGTCCGGCTCGACGGACAGGACGTCGTCCTCGGTCGCTGACCTGGCGCCCGTCACCGGGACGCACCACCCGGGGACGGCGACGGGTCCGCCACCTCGTGGAGGTGGCGGACCCGTCGTCGGTCCGGTGCGAGACCCGGGTCAGGGCGCCTCGGAGGTCACCGTCGTCTCGTGCGTGCGCACGTCGTACAGGAACGTCGTCCGCGCCCCGTCGACCGGCACGGTCACCGACATGTTGGGCCCGTCGGGCACGCCGCCGTCCCCGTAGTTGGTGTCCCACGAGAGGTCGTGCGCGATCTTGAACTCGTAGGTCCCGGCGGGGATACCGGTGAGCGTCAGCGCGTAGACGCCGTCGCCGTCCGGGTCCTGCAGCCACGGCCGCAGGCAGTCGGCCGCCCAGTCCGCGGCGCAGCCGAGCTCGGACTGGAACGAGCCGCCGGCCACGACGACCGGGCCCTGCTCGTCCGACGTCGCCCAGTGCGTCGCGGGGTCGTAGTAGAAGGTGACCTTGCCGTCGGTCGTCTCGACGTCGATGTTCGCGCCGTCGCGCGCACCGCCGGCGCCGTAGTTCTCGGTCCACGCCCGGTCGAGCGCGGCCTTGTACGAGTACGGGCCGACGGGCAGGTCCACCGTCTTCTTCCAGATGCCGTCCGTGGTGTCGAGCGTCGCCTGCGCCTGCTCGCAGTCGGGCAGCCAGTCGGCCGTGCAGCCCATCTCGCTGTTGAGCGTGCCCGCGAAGGCCACGGTGCCCGGCTGGGTGGCGGGGCGGTCACCGTTCTGCGGGACCGTCGCCGACGGCGGCTGCGCCGTCACGGCCCACCCGCTGTCGGCCGCCACGCGCCCGGCGGCGTCCTCGACCACGGCGCGGTACTCCAGCGCGGTGCCGACGGGCATCCCGCTGACGTCATGGAAGACCCGGAACGGCGCGTTGTCGTCGGTGCCGAGCAGGCGCCAGTCGCGGGTGCCGACCGGCCGGTAGAGGAACGTCGCCTGGCTGAAGGTGCCGGACTCGACGCTCGCGCCGACCTCGGTGCGACCGTGCACGGCGTCCCCGTCGAGGTCGAGGGTGACGCGCGGCGCGGCGACGCGGGTGTCGACCGGCGACCACGCCCGCCAGACGGCGACCGTGAGCGGCGGGACCGTCACCGTGACGGAGCCGTCGGCGCCCGTGCGCAGCGTGCTCTTCGTGCCGTACAGGGGCTGGAACCCGCTGCGGCTGGTCCAGGTGTCGAACGTCGCGGTCTTCGGGGTGGTCCCGTTGTTCGCGACGACGAGGTACTCACGCTGCGCGTCCTTCTCGTGCCCCTTGGGGTGGTGCTCGCGCTCGTCGGTGGACCCGACGCGCGAGACCGCGAACAGGCCGGCCCCCTCGTCGGCGTAGCGCTGCACCTGCGCCCCGTCGGCGAGCACCGGGTGCTTGGCCCGCAGCCGCGAGAGCTCGGCGAGGTGACGGTAGATGGGGTGCGTGGTCGAGTAGCGGTCGCGCGAACCGGGCTTGCCGGCGAGGACGGCCTCGTCGTTGTAGACCTGCGTCCTGCTCGCGAACATGTCCTGGCGGGCCAGCTGGTCGCCGCCGGTGCCGATGAAGCCCTGCTCGTCGCCGTAGTACGTGACCGGGTTGCCGCGCATCGTGAACATCAGCGAGTCGGCGAACAGGACGCGCTTGAGCAGGTCCGCGTCGTCCTTCGCGGCGCCCTTGAGGAACATCGCGACCCGGCCCATGTCGTGGTTCCCGAGGAAGGTCGGGAGCTGGTAGGCGTTGCTGTCGGCGTCGGTGTAGTAGTCGTCCTTGGCGAAGAAGTCGGCGAGGACGTTGGCCGGGTTGCCCTTGGCGAAGTCGACGCCCTGCTGCTGGAAGCCGAAGTCGAGCGTCGCCTGCAGCTTGCCGGAGGTCGTGTACTCGGACATGACGGCCGGGTTGCCGTCGTACACCTCACCGAACGCGAAGAAGTCCTTGTTCTTGACCCGCTTGGCCTCGCCGAGGATGTCCGGGATGAACTTCTGCCAGAACTCGAGGTTCACGTGCTTGACGGTGTCGATGCGGAAGCCGTCGATGCCGAAGTCGACCCACTGCTTGTAGATCTCGCCCATCCCGTCGACGACCTCGGGCCGCTCGGTGAACAGGTCGTCGAGGCCGACGAAGTCGCCGTAGGTCGAGGACTCGCCGGCGAAGGTCGAGTCACCCCGGTTGTGGTACATCGTCACGTCGTTGAGCCAGGCCGGGGTCTTGGCCTTCTCGTCGCCCGGGTGGAGGAACGGCGTGTACGGGAAGGAGACCGCGGGGTCCAGCGTCGGGAAGGCCTGGTTGACGTGGTCGCGGTCGTCGAAGGCGGTGCCGCTCGCGTCCTTGTACGGGAAGGCCTTCTTCGTCCGGTAGGTGTACTGGTCCTCGCGGTAGTCGATGACGTCGGCGGTGTGGTTGGTGATGATGTCGAAGAAGACCTTCATCCCCTTCCTGTGCGCCGCGTCGATGAGCTTCTTCATCTCGGCGTTCGTGCCCAGGTGGGGGTCGATCTTCGTGAAGTCGGTGATCCAGTAGCCGTGGTAGCCGGCGCTCTCCTGGCCGGGGCCACCCTGCACCGGCTTGTTCGTGAAGCTCGGCGTCAGCCAGATGGCCGTCGTGCCCATGCCCTTGATGTAGTCGAGCTTCTGGGTCAGGCCCTTGAGGTCACCACCGTGGTAGAAGCCCTTGTGGGTCGGGTCGAAGCCCGTCGTCAGCGGGCCCCCGGTCAGGCCGCCGCGGTCGTTGGCGGTGGAGCCGTTGGCGAACCGGTCGGCCATGACGAAGTAGAACCGCTCGCGCGTCAGGCTGGAGCGCAGCGAGTCCTGGGCCAGGCGGCGGTCGGCCCGGGACGTGCCGCCCGCGAGGTCGACGGGCGTCATCGAGATGGCGTGGGTCGCGTCGTCGTAGGTGAACCGCACGCGGGCGTCGCCCTCGAGCACGAGTGGCACGTTGGGGCCGTCGAACACCCCGCCGGCGCCGTAGTTCTCGGTCCAGCCGTCGTCGAGGGCGACCTTCCACTGGTAGCTGCCGGCCGGCAGGCGGAAGGTCGCGCTCCAGGTGTCGGTGCTCCCCTCACGGGTCAGCTCGGTCGCGTCGCAGTCGGGCGCCCAGTCCGCGGCGCAGCCGAGCTCGCTCTGGAGGTCGCCGACGAGGGCGACCGAGCGGTCGGTGGCCGAGGCGGGGACGGCGGCCAGCAGGCCCGGTGTCCCCAGGACCAGGGCCGTCGCGACGACGGTGGACAGGCGGCGATGGGCTCGGGGCATCGTTGCTCCTCGGGTGGCGGACGGGCGGTCCCGTCCGGCGCGGGCTCTCCGACCAGTGAACCTAGATGCGTAAACGCTTTACATGAAGGGGCAGCGACCGTCCTGACCAAGTCTTTACCCTTCGGCGTCGGCCCCGGGCGGACCTACCGCGTGCGCTGCACCCGTCCCTCGTCCCACACCGGCTCGTCGGCCTCCACGACCCGGCCGTCCTGGCGGAAGACGAGGAAGCGGTCGAGGTCGCGGGCGAACCACCGGTCGTGGGTCACCGCGACAACGGTGCCCTCGAACGCCGCGAGGGCGTCCTCGAGGGCCTCCGCCGAGTGCAGGTCGAGGTTGTCGGTCGGCTCGTCGAGCAGGAGAAGGGTCGCGCCGGACAGCTCGAGCAGGAGGATCTGCAGCCGGGCCTGCTGGCCACCGGACAGCGCGTCGAAGGACTGCTCCGCTGCGCCGGCGAGCCCGTACCGGTCCAGCGCCCGTGCCGCGAGGTCGCGGGGCATCCCGGCCCGGTGCTCGTCCCCGCGGTGGAGGATCTCGAGCAGCGTGCGGCCGTGGAGGGCCGCGTGGTCGTGGGTCTGGGCGAACCAGCCGGGGCGCACCCGGCTGCCGAGGACGACCCGTCCACCGTGCTCGACCGGGCCGGGACGGATCTCCCCGACGGGCTCGTGCTCGCGCTCGGGGTCCGTGCCGCCGGCCGCGAGCAGCCGCAGGAAGTGCGACTTGCCCGACCCGTTGCTGCCGAGCACGCCGACCCGCTCGCCGAACCACAGCTCGGTGTCGAACGGCTCGACGAGCCGCTCCCCGCCGACCCGCAGCTCGAGCCCGGACGCCACGACGGCCCGCTTCGCCGTCCGGCCGCCGGTCAGGCGCATCGACACCCTCTGCCGCAGGGGAACGGCCTCCGGCGGACCGGCCTCCACGAACCGCCGCAGCCGGGTCTCCGCGGCCTGGAGCCGGGCGGCCATGTCGGAGTTGTAGGCCGCCTTCTGCCGGTACATGACGACCAGGGCCTTGAGCTTGGCGTGCTCCTCGTCCCAGCGCCGCCGCAGCTCCTCGAGCCGGGCGTTGCGGTCCTCCCGCGCCGCGTCGTAGGTGGAGAAGCGCCCCGGATGCACCCAGGCGGTGTTGCCGCCGTGCCCCGGCTCGAGGGTGACGATGCGGCTGGCGACCCGGTCGAGGAGCTCGCGGTCGTGGCTGACGAACAGGACGGTCTTCGGGGAGGCGACGAGCTGCTCCTCGAGCCAGCGCTTGGCCGGCACGTCGAGGTAGTTGTCGGGCTCGTCGAGCACGAGCACCTCCTCCGGGCCGCGCAGCAGGGCCTCGAGCACGAGGCGCTTCTGCTCGCCCCCGGAGAGCGTCGTCACCGGGCGCCACTGGGCGCGCTCGTACGGGACGCCGAGCGCGGCGACGGTGCAGACGTCCCAGAGGGTCTCCCACTCGTAGCCGCCGACGTCGCCCCAGTCGACGAGGGCCTGGGCGTAGTCGAGCTGGTCCTGCTCGCTCTCGCGCTCCATCATCGCCAGCTCGGTCCGCTCGACCTCGGCCGCAGCGGCCCGGATGGCGGCCGGGGCCACCGAGACGAGGAGGTCGCGCACGGTGGAGCCGTCACGGACCTTGCCGATGAACTGGCGCATCACCCCGAGACCACCACTGCGGGTCACGACGCCGTCCTGGGCGTCGAGGTCCCCGGCGAGGATGCGCAGCAGGGTCGTCTTGCCGGTCCCGTTCGGCCCGACGAGCGCCACCTTGGCTCCCTCCCCGACCCGCAGGCTCACCTCACGCAGGAGAGGACGGCCGTCCGGGAGCGAGTAGCCGACGCCGGCGATGTCCACGTGTCCCACCCCGTCATGGTGCCAAGTCAGAAGGCGCTCGGCACCCGCATTTTCAGAGCCGCACACGCCTGGCCGGCGTGGCCGCCGGACGCACGAGAGCCCACCGCGGGTGCGGTGGGCTCTGGGGAGGACACGGTGTGGGCGATGACGACCGCTCAGGACGTTCAACGCTCTGGCATCGAACACTCTGGCACTGAACGTCCAGGCATTGACTGCTGAAACGTTGAACGCCAAAGCAGTGGACGCGAGGTGTTCGGGAAACCGAGAAAGGGCCCACCAAACGTGTTGGTGGGCCCTTTCTGGATTGGTTGTCCGGCTGCGTCCTACTCTCCCACACCGTCACCAGTGCAGTACCATCGGCGCTGAAGGGCTTAGCTTCCGGGTTCGGAATGGAGCCGGGCGTTTCCCCTTCGCTATGACAGCCGAAACTCTATGGAGATCTCAAATCGGGTTCCCGACCGTATCTCGGGAACTGCACAGTGGACGCGAACACAGAAAGTCTTGTAAGTGTGTATCAAGTTGTCGGCTTATTAGTACCAGTCAGCTGCATGCATTGCTGCACTTCCACATCTGGCCTATCAACCCGGTAGTCTAGCCGGGAGCCTCTCGGGAACAAGTCCCATGGAAACCTCATCTTGAAGCGTGCTTCCCGCTTAGATGCTTTCAGCGGTTATCACTTCCGAACGTAGCTAATCAGCGGTGCCCTTGGCAGAACAACTGACACACCAGAGGTTCGTCCATCCCGGTCCTCTCGTACTAGGGACAGCCCTTCTCAAGTTTCCTACGCGCACAGAGGATAGGGACCGAACTGTCTCACGACGTTCTAAACCCAGCTCGCGTACCGCTTTAATGGGCGAACAGCCCAACCCTTGGGAGCAACTCCACCCCCAGGATGCGACGAGCCGACATCGAGGTGCCAAACCATGCCGTCGATATGGACTCTTGGGCAAGATCAGCCTGTTATCCCCGGGGTACCTTTTATCCGTTGAGCGACGGCGCTTCCACAAGCCACCGCCGGGTCACTAGTTCCGACTTTCGTCCCTGCTCGACCTGTCAGTCTCGCAGTCAAGCTCCCTTGTGTACTTACACTCGACACCTGATTGCCAACCAGGCTGAGGGAACCTTTGAGCGCCTCCGTTACATTTTAGGAGGCAACCGCCCCAGTTAAACTACCCACCAGGCACTGTCCCTGATCCGGATCACGGACCGAGGTTAGATATCCAGAACGACCAGAGTGGTATTTCAACGTTGACTCCACACACACTGGCGTGCATGCTTCACAGTCTCCCACCTATCCTACACAAGCCGTACCGAACACCAATACCAAGCTATAGTAAAGGTCCCGGGGTCTTTCCGTCCTTCTGCGCGTAACGAGCATCTTTACTCGTAGTGCAATTTCGCCGAGTTCGCGGTTGAGACAGTGGAGAAGTCGTTACGCCATTCGTGCAGGTCGGAACTTACCCGACAAGGAATTTCGCTACCTTAGGATGGTTATAGTTACCACCGCCGTTTACTGGGGCTTAAATTCTGAGCTTCGACCCCAAAGGGATCTAACCCGTCCTCTTAACCTTCCAGCACCGGGCAGGCGTCAGTCCGTATACATCGTCTTGCGACTTCGCACGGACCTGTGTTTTTAGTAAACAGTCGCTTCTCCCTGGTCTCTGCGGCCCTTTCCCCTAGGACGTGAAGTCCTTCAAGGTCTGGGCCCCCCTTCTCCCGAAGTTACGGGGGCATTTTGCCGAATTCCTTAACCACGATTCACTCGATCGCCTTGGTATTCTCTACCTAACCACCTGAGTCGGTTTGGGGTACGGGCGGCTCGAACCTCGCTAGAAGATTTTCTTGGCAGCATAGGATCACCCTGCTTCCCGCATTCGCGGTCACTATCAGGTCTCAGGATATGTGTGACACGGATTTGCCTATGTCACTCCCTACACCCTTGGACGTGGACTACCATCGCCACGCGGAGGCTACCTTCCTGCGTCTCTCCATCGCTTGACTACTACAACCTCGGGTCACGCGTTCCGCCGGCCGACCCACACTCCCGAAGGAGAGCAGGCAGTGGCCGGTTTCAGGCGTTTAGCATCAGAAGGTTCGTCATGGGCGGTTCTTCGCCGGTTCCGGAATATCAACCGGATGTCCATCGACTACGCCTGTCGGCCTCGCCTTAGGTCCCGACTTACCCAGGGCAGATTAGCTTGACCCTGGAACCCTTGGTTATTCGGCGGACGGGTTTCTCACCCGTCATTCGCTACTCATGCCTGCATTCTCACTCGTGTGGCCTCCACGGCTGGATCACTCCGCCGCTTCCCTGGCCACACGACGCTCCCCTACCCATCGACACGCTTGGACCACCAACCCGCAGGCGTGGTGGCCGGGCAATATGTCAATGCCACAGCTTCGGCGGTGTGCTTGAGCCCCGCTACATTGTCGGCGCGGAATCACTTGACCAGTGAGCTATTACGCACTCTTTAAAGGGTGGCTGCTTCTAAGCCAACCTCCTGGTTGTCAATGCAACTCCACATCCTTTCCCACTTAGCACACGCTTAGGGGCCTTAGCTGGTGATCTGGGCTGTTTCCCTCTCGACTACGGAGCTTATCCCCCGCAGTCTCACTGCCACGCTCTCACTTACCGGCATTCGGAGTTTGGCTAACGTCAGTAACCTGGTGAGGCCCATCGGCTATCCAGTAGCTCTACCTCCGGTAAGAAACACGTGACGCTGCACCTAAATGCATTTCGGGGAGAACCAGCTATCACGGAGTTTGATTGGCCTTTCACCCCTACCCACAGCTCATCCCCTCAGTTTTCAACCTAAGTGGGTTCGGTCCTCCACGACGTCTTACCGTCGCTTCAACCTGGCCATGGGTAGATCACTCCGCTTCGGGTCTAGACCCAGCGACTCAATCGCCCTATTCGGACTCGCTTTCGCTACGGCTTCCCCACACGGGTTAACCTCGCCACTGAGCACTAACTCGCAGGCTCATTCTTCAAAAGGCACGCCGTCACCCCACAAGGAGGCTCCGACGGATTGTAGGCAAACGGTTTCAGGATCTATTTCACTCCCCTCCCGGGGTACTTTTCACCTTTCCCTCACGGTACTTGTCCGCTATCGGTCACCAGGGAATATTTAGGCTTAGCGGGTGGTCCCGCCAGATTCACACGGGATTTCTCGGGCCCCGTGCTACTTGGGATACTTCTCTGGAGATCATGACATTTCGTCTACGGGGGTCGCACCCTCTGTGCCGGACCTTTCAATGTCCTTCGACTATGACACGATTTTTTGACTCCATGACAAGGTGTCAGCCTCATCCGAAAAGTCCCACGACCCCGTACCTGCAACGCCTGACAGCTATCACACAGATACGGTTTAGCCTCTTCCGCTTTCGCTCGCCACTACTCACGGAATCGCGGTTGCTTTCTCTTCCTGTGGGTACTGAGATGTTTCACTTCCCCACGTTCCCTCTACCCGCCCTATATATTCAGGCGGGAGTGACTGGACTTGCCTCCAGCCGGGTTTCCCCATTCGGAAATCCTCGGATCACAGTCTGGTTATCGACTCCCCGAGGCTTATCGCAGATTCCTACGTCCTTCTTCGGTTCCTGGTGCCAAGGCATCCACCGTTTGCCCTTAAAAACTTGATGCACAAAGATTTTAAGATGCTCGCGTCCACTGTGTAGTTCTCAACATACGGGCGGGCCCCCACCGTGCGCCGGCGCCTACCAAGCACTCACGCTCGGCGGTTCGTCCGCGGTAGGGGTCCTGGCCGCCCTAGAAGGCGACCCAGAGAGCGAACACCCACACACCCAGAAGGCGTGCAGGTCGTTCGAGCCCTCAGGACCCAACAACGTGTCAGGCACCGCCTCCCCAGGATCCCGCGTTCCACACCCACCCCGAAGGATCAGCCGTACTTGCGAGGACCACCAGGTCCACGGTGCCAGAATCGATGTTCCACCCAGAGCACCCGCTGCCCCACACTCGGGGACAGACCGGGCGTTACATGGACCAGAACCCCTGACCTCCGAAGAGGCCGGCCTGGCCTGTGCTCCTTAGAAAGGAGGTGATCCAGCCGCACCTTCCGGTACGGCTACCTTGTTACGACTTAGTCCCAATCGCCAGTCCCACCTTCGACAGCTCCCTCCACAAGGGTTGGGCCACCGGCTTCGGGTGTTACCGACTTTCGTGACTTGACGGGCGGTGTGTACAAGGCCCGGGAACGTATTCACCGCAGCGTTGCTGATCTGCGATTACTAGCGACTCCGACTTCATGGGGTCGAGTTGCAGACCCCAATCCGAACTGAGACCGGTTTTTTGGGATTCGCTCCACCTCGCGGTTTCGCAGCCCTTTGTACCGGCCATTGTAGCATGTGTGAAGCCCAAGACATAAGGGGCATGATGATTTGACGTCGTCCCCACCTTCCTCCGAGTTGACCCCGGCAGTCTCCTATGAGTCCCCGCCATCACGCGCTGGCAACATAGAACGAGGGTTGCGCTCGTTGCGGGACTTAACCCAACATCTCACGACACGAGCTGACGACAACCATGCACCACCTGTATACGAGTGTCCAAAGAGAACGACATCTCTGCCGCGTTCTCGCATATGTCAAGCCTTGGTAAGGTTCTTCGCGTTGCATCGAATTAATCCACATGCTCCGCCGCTTGTGCGGGCCCCCGTCAATTCCTTTGAGTTTTAGCCTTGCGGCCGTACTCCCCAGGCGGGGAACTTAATGCGTTAGCTGCGGCACGGATCTCGTGGAATGAGACCCACACCTAGTTCCCAACGTTTACGGCGTGGACTACCAGGGTATCTAATCCTGTTCGCTCCCCACGCTTTCGCTTCTCAGCGTCAGTTATGGCCCAGAGACCTGCCTTCGCCATCGGTGTTCCTCCTGATATCTGCGCATTTCACCGCTACACCAGGAATTCCAGTCTCCCCTACCACACTCTAGTCTGCCCGTACCCACCGCAAGTCCGGGGTTGAGCCCCGGATTTTCACGGCAGACGCGACAAACCGCCTACAAGCTCTTTACGCCCAATAATTCCGGACAACGCTCGCACCCTACGTATTACCGCGGCTGCTGGCACGTAGTTAGCCGGTGCTTCTTCTGCAGGTACCGTCACTTTCGCTTCTTCCCTGCTGAAAGAGGTTTACAACCCGAAGGCCGTCATCCCTCACGCGGCGTCGCTGCATCAGGCTTTCGCCCATTGTGCAATATTCCCCACTGCTGCCTCCCGTAGGAGTCTGGGCCGTGTCTCAGTCCCAGTGTGGCCGGTCGCCCTCTCAGGCCGGCTACCCGTCGTCGCCTTGGTGAGCCACTACCTCACCAACAAGCTGATAGGCCGCGAGCCCATCCCAGACCGAAAAACTTTCCACACCATGACCATGCGGCCTGATGTCGTATCCGGTATTAGCTCCGGTTTCCCGGGGTTATTCCAGAGTCTGGGGCAGGTTACTCACGTGTTACTCACCCGTTCGCCACTGATCACCCAAGAGCAAGCTCTCAAGATCACCGTTCGACTTGCATGTGTTAAGCACGCCGCCAGCGTTCGTCCTGAGCCAGGATCAAACTCTCCGTTGATGAATCACATCCACCAGCGCCGTTAAGCAACCAGTGAACAACTCATACACACGAAACGTGTGAAACCCGGCTGAGCACGAACAACCAGCAATAAAGCTGTTTGTTCGTCATCAACCAAAGGAAAAACTCGAGCACCACCCACACCCACCCCAGACGGGACGAGCTAAGAGCGATGCGACGAGGTAAAAATTGGCATCGATTCTTGACACGCTGTTGAGTTCTCAAGGTTCGAACGCGCACCCACGGTCTGTTCTGCGAACATCTCGCCGGGGCTGTTCTGTGTTGTCCCAGTCGCGCTGAAGCAACTGTTCAAACTTACCCGCGTCCATGCTTGGGCGTCAAATCCGTGACCCGCTCTTGGAGCGGCCGGCTTCGATCGCGCTTGGATCTCTGCGGTGCGACCCACACTGTAGCACCCGTTCCGGGCCCTTCTCCACTCACTCCGGCCCGAGCGGGCTGGTGGAGTGGAGCTGGTGGGTGTCGGCCCCGGGACCGGCCTCCGCGGCGAGGTCTCCCTCTGCGGTGTCCGTTCCTCCCTCTCGGGCTGACGTCGAGAACAGTAGATGACTCCCGGCGCCGAACACAAATCCGCCCCCTCCCGACGTGGTGAGCCGGCGCGACGCGCGGCGTTCGCGCAGGTCAGGGCGTCGGGGGCGGCAGCACCCGGACGGCGCGCGCCTCCTCGGCGCGCGCGGCGAGCTCCTCGTCGGGCGGGTAGCGCACCTCCTCGAGCGAGAGCCCGTGCGCCGGCATCACCCGTACCCGCGGGTCCCTCACCGCACCGAGCAGCACCTCGCGCGGGAACCCCACCGGGTGGCGCCCCTCCCCCACCGGGACCACGGCGCCGACCAGAGCGCGGACCATCGAGTGGCAGAAGGCGTCGGCGACGACGCTCGCCTCGAGAACGCCGTCCTCCCCCCGGGCCCAGGCGTAGTGCAGGAGCGTGCGCACCGTGCTCGCCCCCTCCCGTCGCTTGCAGAACGCGGCGAAGTCGTGCAGCCCCACGAGCCCCCGGGCCGCGGTGTCCATCGCCTCCACGTCCAGGCGGTCGCGCACGAGCACGGTGTCGCGCCGGCGCAACGGGTCCATCCCCCCCGGGGCGTCGCACACCCGGTAGCGGTAGCGCCGCTGGAGCGCGGAGAAGCGCGCGTCGAACCCCGTCGGCGCCCGCCGCACCGACCGCACGACGACGTCGGCGGGCAGCACCCCCGTCAGCCGTGTCCGCGCGGCCTCCTCCGGCCCACGGTCCGAGCGCCCGGGCAGCTGCGCGAACGCCTCGTCGTCGACGTCGGCGTGCACCACCTGCCCCCGGGCGTGCACCCCCGCGTCGGTCCGCCCCGCCACGGTCACCCTGACCGGCGCCGGCGCGCGCAGCACCGTGGCCAGCGCGCTCGACAGCTCCCCCTCGACGGTCCGCAGCCCGGGCTGCGCCGCCCATCCCGAGAAGTCGGTCCCGTCGTAGGCGAGGTCGATCCGCAGGCGCACCGTCACGCGCTCCAGCGTACGGGCGCCGAACACACGACGAGGGCCGCCTCCCTCACGGGAGACGGCCCTCGTCGGTGCGGTCGCGGGAGGCTCAGGCCTCGTCCTCGACCTGCTGCTTCGCGGCGCCACCGGCCGGCTCGAAGCCGGCGGCCTCGGCGGCCGCGGCGTCCTTGAACCAGAACTCTGCGACCGTCTGGTCGTACCACTGCGAACCCTCGACGTGGTACTTGCCCGAGTCGGCGTTGCCCTTGACGGTGTAGCCCTCGGGGGCGGCGCCGTCCTCGGTCGCGGCGACGGCACCCTCGGGGAGCTCCGCCGCAGCGGTCTCGTCCGTGGTGGTCTCCTCGACGGGAGCCTCCTCGGCCTTCGCCGAGTCCTTGGCCGCACGCTTGGTGGCGGCCTCGGCCTCCTTGACGGTGGCCTTCTTGGCGACGGGCTCGCGGACGAGCTCGATGATCGCCATCGGGGCGTTGTCGCCCTTGCGCGCGCCGATCTTCGTGATGCGGGTGTAGCCGCCGTTGCGCTCCGCCATGTCGGGAGCGATCTCGACGAAGAGGCGGTGGACGACGCCCTTGTCGCGCACGACCGTCAGCACGCGACGGCGGGCCGAGAGGTCACCGCGCTTGGCGAAGGTGACCATGCGCTCGGCGAGGGGGCGCAGGCGCTTGGCCTTGGCCTCCGTCGTCGTGATGCGGTCGTGCTCGAAGAGCGACGTCGCGAGGTTGGCGAGGATGAGCCGCTCGTGAGCGGGACCGCCTCCGAGACGGGGACCCTTGGTGGGGGTAGGCATTGCTGTTCTCCTTGAGTGACGTGCCGGGAGGCGTTAGGTCAGAGCTGCTCGTCCTCGGCGAACGCCGAGTCGTCCTCGCCCTCACCGAAGGTGAAGTCGTCGTAGCGGTCGGCGATCATGCTCGGGTCGAACCCGGGGGGGCTGTCCTTGAGCGCGAGGCTCATGCCGGCGAGCTTGGCCTTGACCTCGTCGATCGACTTCGCACCGAAGTTGCGGATGTCGAGCAGGTCGGCCTCGCTGCGGCCCACGAGCTCGCCCACGGTGTGGATGCCCTCGCGCTTGAGGCAGTTGTAGGACCGGACGGTGAGGTCGAGGTCCTCGATCGGCAGCGCCAGGTCGGCGGCCAGGGCGGCGTCGGTCGGCGACGGGCCCATGTCGATGCCCTCGGCCTCGACGTTGAGCTCACGGGCCAGGCCGAAGAGCTCGACGAGGGTCTTGCCCGCCGAGGCGAGCGCGTCGCGCGGGGCCATCGAGCTCTTGGTCTCGACGTCGACCACGAGGCGGTCGAAGTCGGTGCGCTGCTCGACGCGGGTGGCCTCGACCTTGTAGGTCACGGTGAGGACCGGGCTGTAGATGGAGTCGACCGGGATGCGGCCGATCTCCTGGTCGCCGGCCTTGTTCTGCACGGCGGAGACGTAGCCGCGGCCACGCTCGACCGTCAGCTCCATCTCGACGGTGCCCTTGTCGTTGAGCGTCGCGATGTGCAGGTCGGGGTTGTGCACCTCGACACCGGCCGGCGGCGCGATGTCCGCGGCGGTGACGGCACCCGCACCCTGCTTGCGCAGGTACATGACGACCGGCTCGTCGTGCTCCGAGGAGACGACGAGGCTCTTGACGTTGAGGATGATCTCGGTGACGTCCTCCTTGACCCCGGGGATCGTGGAGAACTCGTGGAGCACGCCGTCGATGCGGATGCTCGTGACCGCGGCACCCGGGATGCTCGAGAGCAGGGTGCGACGCAGGCTGTTCCCGAGCGTGTAGCCGAAGCCAGGCTCGAGGGGCTCGATGCTGAAACGGCTCCGGTACTCGGAGACGACGTCCTCGGAGAGGACGGGACGCTGTGCGATGAGCACGGTGGTTCTTCCTTCCCACGGGCGACCGCCATATGACGCCTCGTGAACGCCGGGCACCATCCCGGCACCTGCCCCGGCTCGGTCCCCGGGACGGGCTTCGTCCGCGGCGCCGGTCCACCACGAGGGAGGACCGGCGACCGCGGACGTCAGGTCAGTTCTTGGAGTAGAACTCGACGATGAGCTGCTCGGTGAGGACCGTGTCGATCTGCGCACGGATCGGCAGCGAGTGGATGAGGATCTGCAGCGAGCCCGGGACGACCTGCAGCCAGGCCGGGGTCGGGCGGTCGCCGAAGGACTCACGCGCGAGCTGGATCGGGAACGCCTCCACCGACTGCTTGCGCACGGTGATGATGTCGTACTGCTCGACCCGGTAGCTCGGGACGTCGACGCGCTGGCCGTTGACCTCGAAGTGGCCGTGCGTCACGAGCTGGCGCGCCTGACGACGGGTGCGGGCGAGGCCGGCACGGTAGACGACGTTGTCGAGACGGGACTCGAGGATCGTCAGGATGTTCTCGCCGGTCTTGCCGGGGCGGTTGGCCGCCTCCTTGTAGTACCGACGGAACTGCTTCTCCATGACCCCGTAGGTGAAGCGGGCCTTCTGCTTCTCCTGGAGCTGGGTCAGGTACTCCTTCTCCTGGATCCGGCGACGGCCGTGCTGGCCGGGCGGGAACGGGCGGAGGTCGAAGTTCTTGTCACCGCCGACGAGGTCGGTCTTCAGGCGACGCGACTTCTTGGTGATGGGTCCGGTGTAACGGGCCATGTCTCTCTCTTACCTTTCGCGAAGTCTTGTGTCGCTCAGACGCGGCGGCGCTTGGGCGGACGGACGCCGTTGTGCGGCTGGGGGGTGACGTCCTGGATCGAGCCGACCTCGAGGCCGGCCGCGGTCAGGGAACGGATGGCGGTCTCACGACCGGAGCCCGGGCCCTTGACGAAGACGTCCACCTTGCGCATCCCGTGCTCCATGGCACGGCGCGCAGCGGCCTCGGCGGCGGTCTGCGCGGCGAACGGCGTGGACTTGCGCGAACCCTTGAAGCCGACCTGGCCGGCGGAGGCCCAGGAGATGACGGCACCGGTGGGGTCGGTGATCGAGATGATCGTGTTGTTGAACGTGCTCTTGATGTGGGCCTGGCCCACGGCGACGTTCTTCTTCTCCTTGCGGCGCACCTTCTTGGCGCCGGTGTTGCGTCCCTTGGGAGGCATGTGTTTCTCCTACGAAGTCTTCGGAAGCGGTGGTGGCGTGACGCGCGTCAGGCGCGGGTCACTTACCGGCCTTCTTCTTGCCGGCCACGGTGCGCTTGGGGCCCTTGCGGGTGCGCGCGTTGGTCTTGGTCCGCTGGCCCCGGACGGGGAGACCCCGGCGGTGACGCAGGCCCTCGTAGGACCCGATCTCGACCTTGCGGCGGATGTCCGCGGCGACCTCGCGCCGCAGGTCACCCTCGACCTTGAGGTTGTCCTCGATCCAGTCGCGGAGCTTGACCAGGTCGTCGTCACCGAGGTCCTTGACCCGGGTGTCGGCGCTGACGCCGGTGGCCGCGAGGGCCTTCTGCGCGCTGGTCTTCCCGACTCCGAAGATGTAGGTCAGTGCGACCTCGGCGCGCTTGTCGCGCGGGAGGTCGACGCCCATCAGACGTGCCATGTGGGGATGTTTCCTTCTCGTGGTGTCCGGAGGTCTGGAGCAACACCGGTCCGGCCATCCTGGTCCGGTCCCCGGCCTCCGGGCCGGGGGTGACGTCCCGCGTCCACCTGCGATCCAGGTGACCCGTCGGGGGTCGGGTGCTGCGTGCTTCTGGTCTGCGTGCTCGGATCGATGACCCGTGCGGGGCCCTTGCGGGCGGTGGTGCGTCTGACTCGCGTCAGCCCTGGCGCTGCTTGTGGCGCAGGTTCTCGCAGATCACCATGACCCGGCCGTTGCGGCGGATCACCTTGCACTTGTCACAGATCTTCTTGACGCTCGGCTGAACCTTCATGTCGCCTTTGCTGTCTCGTCGATGTGTCTCAGCGGTAGCGGAAGACGATGCGGCCGCGTGTCAGGTCGTACGGGCTCAGCTCCACCACCACACGGTCCTCGGGGAGGATCCGGATGTAGTGCTGCCGCATCTTGCCGGAGATGTGCGCGAGCACCTTGTGACCGTTCGTGAGCTCAACCCTGAACATCGCGTTCGGGAGAGCCTCGACGATCGTGCCCTCGATCTCGATGACGCCGTCCTTCTTGGCCATACCCTCTCAATCCGCCGTTGGGCAGCCCTTCGTCAGGTCGGACCGCCCATGGAAATCGGCCCCGTGCTGCTTCGCAGGACGCACCATGCGGAACGCACACGTGACCGACGTTCAATGCTACGCGAGGCGGGGCACATCACGAAATCCGTGGAAAGCCCCGGGGAACACGCCACCGGGCCGGCCGATGCAGGGGGGGTGGCCGACCCGGTGGGTAGTTCGAGAGGGCGTCCGTGCAGGGGGTGGACGCCCGTCCCCGCGCCCCGGTGGACAGGGGCCTGGACCGTGGGGTCCGGCATCACCGGGGTGCTGAGGACGACTCTTCCCTCTCTGTCAACGACCCACCAACCCCACGGTCACCTCGTGCCGTTTCGGCCCCCGGAGTCACGGACGTCCGGCCGGTGCGACATCAGCCGTTCGGAGGAGTCGGACCCTCCTGCGCGGCCCCGCGCAGCTCGTCGGCGTACAGGGCGAGCACCCGCGCGGCCCCCTCGACCGCGCTCGTCGTGCCCGCGCGGACGGCGGACTCGATGGCCTCGCGCTCGGCGCGCACCCCCGGCGCGGCACGGACGCCGTCGGTCAGCTCTGCGTCGACGAGCGCCCACATCCAGTCCTGCTGCTGCTGGGCGCGCCGCCCGGCGAGCGAGTGCCGCTCCTCGAGGTGGGCCCGGTGCTCGAGCACCGCCTGCCACACCTCGTCGAGCCCGGCGCCGGTGAGGGCCGAGCAGGTGAGGACCGGCGGCCGGCGCACGTCGCGCCCGGGCATCATCAGGCGCATCGCGCCCATGAGCTCGCGGGCGGCGGTGCGGGCCGGGAGCTCGCCGTCGCCGTCGGCCTTGTTGACCGCGATGACGTCGGCGAGCTCGAGGATGCCGCGCTTGATGCCCTGGAGCTGGTCCCCCGCCCGGGCGAGGGTGAGCAGGAGGAAGGTGTCGACCATCTCGGACACCGCGATCTCGTTCTGGCCCACCCCGACGGTCTCGACGACGACGACGTCGAAACCGGCCGCCTCGAGGACGAGCATCGACTCGCGCGTCGCGCGGGCCACCCCGCCGAGGTGGCGGCCGGAAGGGCTCGGCCGCACGAACGCGGCGTCGGAGGCGGTGAGCCGGGCCATCCGGGTGCGGTCGCCGAGGATCGACCCGCCGGTGCGCCGCGAGCTGGGGTCGACGGCGACGACCGCGACCCGGTGCCCCTGCTCGACGAGCCGGACGCCGAGCGCGTCGATGAACGTCGACTTGCCCGCGCCCGGCACCCCGCTGATGCCGACGCGGACCGCTCCCCCGGTGCGGTCCGCGAGCCCCGCCAGCAGCGCTCGGGCCGCCTCGCGGTGGTCCGGGCGGCGCGACTCGAGCAGGGTGATGGCCCGCGCCACGTGCTGGCGCGAGCCCTCCCGGACGCCGGCGACGAGCTCGTCGACGGGGACGGGCTTCACCCGAGCCGCTCGCGCAGCTCGTGGACGAGGGCGACGGCCGCCTTGCTGATGACGGTGCCCGGGGGGTAGATGGCGTCGGCGCCGGCCGCGCGCAGGGCCTCGCGGTCCTGGTCGGGGATGACGCCGCCGACGACGATCATCAGGTCGTCGCGGCCGAGGTCGTCCAGGGCCGCGCGCAGCGCCGGGACGAGGGTCAGGTGGCCGGCCGCGAGCGAGCTGACGCCGACGACGTGCACGTCGGCCTCGACGGCCTGCCGGGCGACCTCCTCCGGCGTCTGGAACAGCGGGCCCACGTCGACGTCGAAGCCGAGGTCGGCGAACGCGGTGGCGATGACCTTCTGCCCGCGGTCGTGGCCGTCCTGGCCCATCTTCGCGACGAGGATGCGCGGGCGGCGGCCCTGCTCCTCCTCGAACTCCTCGACGGCGGCCTGGGCCTCGCGCACGGTCGCGTCCTCCCCGGCCTCGGCGCTGTACACGCCGCCGATCGTACGGATCTGGGCGGTGTAGCGGCCGAACGCCTCCTCCATCGCGAGCGACATCTCGCCGACCGTGGCCTTGGCGCGGGCCGCCTCGATGGCGAGCGCGAGCAGGTTGGTGCCCATCGAGCCGTCGGACCCGGCGCGGGCGGCCTCGGTCATCCGGGCCAGCGCGGCGCGGCAGGCGTCCTCGTCGCGCTCGGCCCGCAGCCGCTCGAGCTTGGCGACCTGGCTCGCGCGCACCGCCGCGTTGTCGACCTTGAGCACCTCGATCGGCTCGTCCTCGTCGACGGGGTAGGTGTTGACGCCGATGACCGGCTGGTGGCCGGAGTCGATGCGGGCCTGGGTGCGGGCCGCGGCCTCCTCGATGCGCATCTTCGGGATGCCGGCCTCGATCGCCTTGGCCATCCCGCCGGCGGCCTCGACCTCCTCGATGTGCTGCCACGCGCGCTCGGCGAGGTCGCGGGTCAGCCGCTCGACGTACGCCGAGCCGCCCCACGGGTCGATGGTGCGCGTCGTGCCGGACTCCTGCTGGAGCACGAGCTGCGTGTTGCGGGCGATGCGCGCCGAGAAGTCGGTCGGGAGGGCGATGGCCTCGTCGAGGGCGTTGGTGTGGAGGGACTGCGTGTGCCCCTGCGTCGCGGCCATCGCCTCGATGCACGTGCGGACGACGTTGTTGTAGACGTCCTGCGCGGTGAGGCTCCAGCCGGAGGTCTGGCTGTGGGTGCGCAGGCTGAGCGACTTCGGGTTGCTCGCCCCCTGCTCGCGCACGAGCCGCGCCCAGAGCAGGCGCGCGGCCCGCATCTTCGCGACCTCCATGTAGAAGTTCATCCCGATGGCCCAGAAGAACGACAGCCGCGGCGCGAACCGGTCGACCTCGAGCCCGACCGCCTGCCCGGCGCGGAGGTACTCCACACCGTCGGCGAGGGTGTACGCGAGCTCGAGGTCCTGCGTCGCCCCGGCCTCCTGCATGTGGTACCCGGAGATCGAGATCGAGTTGAAGCGCGGCATCTCCTGGCTCGTGAAGGCGAAGATGTCGCTGATGATCCGCATCGAGGGCTCGGGCGGGTAGATGTAGGTGTTGCGGACCATGAACTCCTTGAGGATGTCGTTCTGGATGGTCCCGGTCAGCCGGTCCGCGCTCACCCCCTGCTCCTCGGCCGCCACGACGTAGAGCGCGAGCACCGGCACGACGGCGCCGTTCATCGTCATCGACACCGACATCCGGTCCAGCGGGATGCCATCGAAGAGGGTGCGCATGTCGTAGATCGAGTCGATGGCGACGCCGGCCATCCCGACGTCGCCGGCGACGCGCGGGTGGTCGGAGTCGTAGCCGCGGTGGGTCGCGAGGTCGAACGCGACGCTCAGGCCCTTCTGGCCGGCGGCGAGGTTGCGCCGGTAGAAGGCGTTGGACTCCTCGGCGGTGCTGAAGCCCGCGTACTGGCGGATGGTCCACGGCTGGGTCGTGTACATCGTCGGGTAGGGGCCGCGCAGGAACGGCGGCGCGCCGGGGACGGTGTCGAGGAAGTCGAGGCCCTCGAGGTCGCGCTCGGTGTGCAGGGGCGCGACGTCGATGCCCTCGGGGGTGGTCCACACCGTCGCGGCGGGTGCGTCGGTGGGGGGCACGACGTCGGGGGCCGGGGTGCCGGGGCCGAGGTCGAGGCCGGTGAAGTCGGGGACGGTCGTCATCGGGTCTCTCCCTCGGTCGGGGCGCCGAGCCGGTCGAGCAGGTCGGTGAGCAGGGCGACGACGTCCGTGCCGTCGAAGACCTCGCCGTCGACCACGCCGGCGTCGTCGCCGAGCTCGCGGGCGCGGCCGGCGAGCAGGACGTGCTCGGCGCCCGCGGCGCGCAGCTCTGCCACCGCGGCGGCACCGTGCTCGGCGTACTGCTCGCGGCTGCTCGCGAGGACGGCCACCGGGCCGACCTCGTCGGTCGCGGCGAGGCCGCCGACCGCGAGCAGGTTGAGGACGAACCCCTGGCGGGCACCGAAGTCGCGCTGGGCGCCGAGGGTGCGCACGGTGACCTGCGGGGCGTCGAGGGTCCGGGCGCGGTCGCGCAGCCCCTCGAAGACGGCGGCGTCGCGGCGCGGGACGAAGGCGCCCTCGGCCACCGCGAGCGCGGCGCGGGGCCGGCGCTCCGGGGCGGTGTCGGCGAGGTTGGGGAACATCGAGACGCCGGTGATCGGCCGGCGCCGCGTGGCGAGCAGGGGGTCGCGCTCGGCCGTGGCCGCGTCGACCCACTCGCGCAGCAGGCCGTCGCGCAGGGCGGCGCGCACTCCCCCGGCGCGCTCGAGGTCCTGGAAGCGCGCCCAGGCCCGCTCGGCCACCTCGTCGGTCAGGGACTCGAGGTACCACGAACCGCCGCCGGGGTCGGTGACGCGACCGACGTTGGACTCGTCGGCGAGGAGGATCTGCGTGTTGCGGGCGAGCCTGCGCGAGAACCGTTCCGGGAGGCCGGCGACCGTGTCGTGGGGCAGCACCGTGATCGCGTCGGCGCCGCCGATGGAGGCGCCGAACGTCGCGAGGGTGTTGCGCAGGACGTTGACGAAGGGGTCCTCGCGGGTGGCCATCCGCAGGCTAGTCACCGCGTGGGTGCGGGCGCCGCGGTCGGCCTCGGGCACGCCGACGGCCTCGCCGACCCGCGCCCAGGCGCGGCGCAGGGCGCGCAGGACGGCGGCGGTGAGGAACTGGTCGGCGGTGGCGCTGACACGGAACTCGATGTGCCGGAACGCCTTTGCGGGGTCGACGCCGACCTGCTCGAGGTGGCGCAGGTAGTCGACCCCGGTCGCGAGCGCGACGGCGAGCGCGTCGACCTCGCTGGCGCCGGCGTCGTGCAGCACGCGGGCGTCGACGGTGATGGCCCGCCACCCGTCGCGGCCGTCGAGGGCGGCGACGAGGTCGGCGAGCGGCTCGAGGTCCGGTGTGCCGCCGGTGCGCAGGGCGGCCCCGACCGGGTCGAGGCCGAGGTTGCCGCCGACCGAGGGCCGCTCCCCCACGACGTCGAGCAGCGCGCGGGCGGCGCCGGGCTGGTCGGTGGCGGAGGACACGACGACCGGCGCGAGGTCGAGTCGCAGGTCGGCGAGGACCTCGGCGAGGTCGCCGGGCGCGACGCCGTCGTCACCGACGTGCACCCACACCGACGTCACGCCGTGCTCGAGGTCGTCGAGGACGGCGACCCGGGCGCGGGCGGCATCCGGCTCGTCGTGCAGCTGGCGGACGTCCCACGGGAGGGTGGCCTCACGCACGACGCGACCGCGGGTGAACGGCATCGCGCCGGGGACACCGAGCGGTCGGTCCTCGCGCAGGTAGAGGCCGGCCGTCGTCAGGCCGCCGTCGAGCGCGGTGACGAGCGCCCGCTCGGCGTCGGCCGGGTCGGTCCTGGCGTCGTCGGTCCGGCGCTTGTCCAGCACGTCCGCGACGAGCCGCTGCCAGTCCTCGCGCGTGCGGGGGTCGAACCCCTCGGCGAGCGGCAGGTGGCCCTGCGGAGGCGACGACGTCGTCATCGGGCACTCCTGGGGTCGGTGGTCTGCTCCGCCTCCACCCTAGCCAGCGGGCACCCGCCGATCACCGAGACATCGGTCACCCGGCCGGGCGTGCGGGTCGGGGTCCGGCGTCAGGCGTCAGGCGGGCGCGATGTCGGCGAAGGGCACACCGAGCGCGGCGAGCCGCTCGCGGCCCCCGTCCAGCGCGGTGAGGACGCAGGTGCCCGCGGCCGTCACGGCGATCGAGTGCTCCCAGTGCGCGGCGCGCGAGCCGTCGCGGGTGACGACGGTCCACTCGTCCTCGAGCACGGTGTTGTCCTGGTCGCCGAGGGTCACCATCGGCTCGATGCAGATGGTCATCCCGTCGACGACGGTCGGGCTGCGGCCGTCGACGCGGTAGTTCGGGACCTGCGGGTCCATGTGCATCGAGGTGCCGATGCCGTGACCGACGTAGTCCTCGACGATGCCGTACTCACGGCCGCGGCCGTCGCCGGAGGTGGTCAGCGAGTCCTCGACGGCGGCGCCGACGTCGTAGAGCGGGCGGCCGACGCGCAGCGCGGCGATGCCGGCCCACAGGGAGGTCTCGGTGTCGTCGCTCAGCTCGAGGTCCTCGGGGCGCCCGGCCTCGCGGCCACCGACGACGAGCGTGAGGGCGGAGTCGCCGTTCCAGCCGTCGACCTCGGCGCCGCAGTCGACCGAGAGCAGGTCGCCGGCCTCGAGCACGCGCCCGCGCGGGATGCCGTGGACGATCTCGTCGTTGACGCTCGTGCACAGCGTGTGCCGGTAGCCCGGGACGAGCTGGAAGTTGGGGATGCCCCCGTGGTCGCGGATGTGCGCCTCGGCGAGGGCGTCGAGGTCGAGCGTCGTCATCCCCGGGCGCACCTGCGCGCTGACGAGCTCGAGGGTGCGGGCGACGAGCAGGCCCGCGGTCCGCATCTTCGCGAGCTGCTCCGGGGTCTTGGCCTCGACGCGGTCACGGCTGAACAAACCCATGCGGCGAACCCTACCCGCGCCGCCGACGCACCCCCACATCCCCGCATCCCCCCGGTCGAACGACGAGAACATGCCGTCTTGCCCCTGCGCGACGCGGCACGTCCTCGTCGTTCGACTGGTGTCACAGCCCGAGGGAGCGGCGGACCCGAAGAACCAGCGCCGCCCGGCGCCCCCATGAGGCGAGGTCCTCGGCCCAGACCTCGTGGACGCTCCACCCCTCGTCGACGAGCAGCCCTCGACGGGACGCGTCGGCGCTGCGCCGACGACGGTCGGCGTGGACCTCTCCCTGGTACTCGGCGACCACGCGCTGCTGCCTCCAGACGAGGTCCCCCTCGGCGAGCCAGCAGCCCGCACGGTCGGCGATGACCGCGTTCACCTCGGGTTCGGGCAGGCCGGCCTCGTGGAAGACGACCCGGGTCCGGCTCTCCTGCGCGGACCGGACCCCCGGCCGCACGAGGAGGAGCGCCTGCCGCAGGGCGACCGCGCCACGCGGGCGGACCCGCCGTCGGAGCGTCTCGGCCAGCACCTGCCGCCCCACCGACTCCGCCCGGGTCACGCCTGCCGCCTCGTCGATGCGCGTGACGGCCGCGTCCCCAGCCACCACGAGGTCCTCGACGCCGAGCCGCCGCCTGCCGAGGTCCCCGAGGTCGCACCAGGTGTCCGCGACCTCGACCAGGACGACGCTCCCGTCGCGCACGACCGCGCGCGACTCCACACCGCGGTGACCGCGGAGCCCCCGGCGCAGCGGCTGCCCCGAGCCCGACCGGGTCATGACGTCGAGTCCGTCCAGCTGCTCGAGGTCCGAGGGCAGCGGGAGGCGCCACCACCGCGCGGCCGTCACGTGCGAGAAGGCGACTCCGTCGGCCAGCCCGGGGGCGCAGGCACGCATCTGGGCCACGAGATCGGCAGGCACGTCGTGGCACCGCGCGCCACGGGTGGGACGCACGAGGTCCGACCTGCGCAGACGATGTGCGCCCACACCCGCCCGCCGGGCTGCCCCCACGGCGAAGGGGGCGCCCCGGAACTCGGGCGGCAGAGGCGTGGCATCCATCCGGGGATGGTGCTCCGCGAGCGACCCGTGGCTGGGTCGTCATCCACAGGCATCGGTCGAACGACGAGAACATGCCGCGCAAGCCTCGGCTCGCACGGCATGTTCTCGTCGTTCGACTGGGGACGCGCCCAGGTGGTGCGTCAGGCGAGGGCGGAGGTGATCCGCTCGGTCACGGCGTCGACCTCGCCGTCACCGTCGACGGTGACGAGCAGGCCACGCTCGCGGTAGGTCTGCGACAGCGGCCGGGTCTCGCGGTGGTAGATGGCCATCCGCTCGCGGATGACGTCCTCGGTGTCGTCCGCGCGGCCCTCGATCTCGGCGCGCTTGAGCAGCCGACCCACGACGACCTCGTCGTCGACGGTCAGCTCGAGGACGCGGTCGAGCGAGCCGCCGGACGCGGCGAGCATCCCGTCGAGCGCTTCGACCTGGGCGAGGGTGCGCGGGTAGCCGTCGAGGAGGAAGCCCCGTGCGCAGTCGTCCTGGCCGAGGCGGTCCTCGACGATGGCGTTGGTGATCTCGTCCGAGACGTAGCCGCCGGCGGCGAGGATCGCCTTGACCTGCTGCCCCAGCTCGGTCTCGTTCTTGATGTTGGCGCGGAAGATGTCGCCGGTGGAGATGGCGGGGATGCCGAAGTGCTCGGCGATGCGGGAGGCCTGCGTGCCCTTCCCGGCACCGGGCGGACCCAGGATGATCAAGCGCATCAACGGAGGAACCCTTCGTAGTGACGCTGCTGCAGCTGGGCCTCGATCTGCTTCACGGTCTCGAGTCCGACACCGACGATGATGAGGATCGACGTGCCACCGAACGGGAAGTTCTGGTTGGCGTTGACGAGGACCAGCGCGACGAGCGGGAGGAGCGAGATGAGCGCGAGGTAGATCGCGCCGGGCACGGTGATCCGGGTCAGGACGTAGTTGAGGTACTCGGCCGTGGGTCGCCCGGCGCGGATACCCGGGATGAAGCCGCCGTACTTCTTCATGTTGTCGGCGACCTCGGTCGGGTTGAACGTGATCGACACGTAGAAGAACGTGAAGAACAGGATCAGTGCGGTGTACAGCACCATGTAGATCGGGTGGTCACCGCGGGTCAGGTAGCTCTGGATCCAGTCGACCCAGCCGGGGTTGACCCCGTTGGCGCCCTGGTTGAACTGCGCGACGAGCGTGGGCAGCGTCAGCAGCGAGCTCGCGAAGATGACCGGGATGACACCGGCCATGTTGACCTTGAGCGGGATGTAGGTCGAGGTGCCGCCGTAGACGCGCCGGCCGACCATCCGCTTGGCGTACTGCACCGGGATGCGCCGCTGGCTCTGCTCGACGAAGACGACGAGGGCGATGACGACGAGCCCGAGCAGGATGACGGTGAGGAAGACGCCCCAGCCGGCGCGCTGCTGGATGTCCCAGAGCGAGGTCGGGAACTGCGCGGCGATCGAGGTGAAGATGAGGAGCGACATGCCGTTGCCGACGCCCTTGTCGGTGACGAGCTCACCCATCCACATGATGACGCCGGTGCCGGCGGTCATCGTGAGGACCATGATGAGGATGGTCACGACCGAGCTGTCGGTGAGGATGTTCGTGCAGGACGGGTTGTTGAACAGCGTCTGCGGGTTCTGCGCGAAGGTGATGAGCGTGGAGCTCTGGAGGACCGCGAGGCCGATCGTCAGGTAGCGCGTGTACTGCGTCATCTTCGTCTGCCCGGCCTGGCCCTCCTTCTTGAGGGCCTCGAACCGCGGGATGACCACGGTGAGCAGCTGGACGATGATGCTCGCCGTGATGTACGGCATGATCCCCAGCGCGAAGATCGACAGCTGGAGGAGTGCCCCACCGCTGAAGAGGTTGATGAGCCCGAGCAGCTGGTTGCTGTTGTCGGCACCGGCGATGCACTTCTGCACGAGCGGGTAGCTGACGCCGGGGGTCGGCACGTGGGCGCCGAGCCGGAAGATCACGATGATGAACAGCGTGAAGAGCAGCTTCCTGCGCAGGTCGGGCGTCTTGAACGCGCGGCCGAAGGCGGTGAGCACAGGGTCCTCCGTAGGTGGCGGCCGGTGGATGGTGGCCGCGTCGGTCAGCGATCCGTCACAACATACCCGGTGACCCGGCGGGGGCCGGGAGGCACGGGTGGGGTGAACGCGCGGCAGGGCCGGCTCCGGGGGATGTCCCGGAGCCGGCCCTGCGACACGCGGTCATGCGGGGGCGTCAGGCGGTCGTCGCCGAGCCGCCTGCCGCCTCGATCTTCTCCTTGGCGCTGCCGGAGAACGCGTGGGCCGTGACGTTGACGGCCGACGTGATCTCCCCGCTGCCGAGCACCTTCACGAGGTGCCCGTCGCGGACGGCGCCCTTGGCGACCAGGTCCTCGACCGTCACGTCGCCACCCTGCGGGTAGTGCGTGTTCAGCCAGTCGAGGTTGACGACCTGGTACTCGGTCTTGAACGGGTTCTTGAAGCCGCGAAGCTTCGGGAACCGCATGTGCAGCGGCGTGGTGCCACCCTGGAAGCCGACGGGCACCTGGTAGCGGGCCTTGGTGCCCTTGGTGCCGCGACCGGCGGTCTTGCCTCGCTTGCCACCCTCACCGCGACCGACGCGGATCTTGGCCTGCTTGGCGCCGGGCGCCGGGCGCAGGTGGTGGACCTTGAGCGCCGAGGCGCCCGTGGACGCAGCGGACTGTGCGGCCTTCTTCGTGGTGTCGGCCATGATCACTCAACCTCCTCGACGGCGACGAGGTGCGTCACCGTCCGGACCATGCCGCGGATCTCCGGGCGGTCCTCCTTGACGACGACGTCGCCGATGCGCTTCAGACCGAGGGTGCGCAGCGTGTCGCGCTGGTTCTGCTTGCCCCCGATCCCGGAACGGGTCTGGGTCACCTTGATCCGCCCCATCACGCACCGGCCTTCGCCTCGGCCAGGCCGGCGGCCTGGGCGCGGAGCATCGCGGCGGGAGCGACCCGGTCGACCGGGAGGCCACGGCGGGCCGCGACGGCCTCCGGGCGCTCGAGGCCGCGCAGGGCGGCGACGGCCGCGTGCACGATGTTGATCGCGTTGTCCGAGCCGAGGCTCTTGGACAGCACGTCGTGGATGCCGGCGCACTCGAGCACCGCACGCACCGGGCCACCGGCGATGACACCGGTACCGGGGCTGGCGGGGCGGAGCATGACGACACCGGCGGCAGCCTCACCCTGGACGGGGTGGGGGATGGTGCCCTGGATGCGCGGGACGCGGAAGAAGTTCTTCTTCGCCTCCTCGACACCCTTGGCGATCGCCGCGGGCACCTCCTTGGCCTTGCCGTAGCCGACGCCCACGGTGCCGTCACCGTCGCCGACGACGACGAGCGCCGTGAAGCTGAAGCGACGGCCACCCTTGACGACCTTGGCGACGCGGTTGATGGTCACGACGCGCTCGAGGTACTGGTTCTTCTCGGCCTCGCGGGAGTCACGGCCGCCGCGACGGTCGTCACGGCCGCCCCGACGGTCACCGCGCTCGGCGCCGCCGGTGGTCCCGCCGGTGCCTCGACGCTGGGGTCCTGGCATCAGATGTTCCTCTTCTCGACGTTCGTGGTGGTACGAGCAGCGTGGGTCACAGGGCCAGCCCGCCTTCCCGAGCGCCGTCCGCGATGGCGGCGACGCGACCGTGGTACTTGTTGCCGCCACGGTCGAACACGACGGCCTCGACACCCGCGGCCTTGGCACGCGAGGCGACGAGCTCGCCGACCTTCTTGGCCTTCTCGCGCTTGTCGCCCTCGAGGGAGCGCACGTCGGCCTCCATGGTCGACGCCGACGCGACGGTCTTGCCGACGGTGTCGTCGACGACCTGGACGAAGACGTGACGCGAGGAGCGCGAGACGACGAGGCGGGGCCGGACGGCGGTGCCGCTGACCAGCTTGCGGACGCGAGTGTGACGGCGCGTGCGCGCAGCCGACTTGCCCTTGGCGCGCTTGACGATCATGGCCATCGGTTACTTACCAGCCTTTCCGACCTTGCGGCGGATCTGCTCGCCCGCGTAGCGGACGCCCTTGCCCTTGTACGGGTCGGGCTTGCGGAGCTTGCGGATGTTCGCGGCGACCTCGCCGACGAGCTGCTTGTCGATGCCCTGGACCGAGAACCGGGTCTGGTTCTCCACCACGAAGGTGATGCCGGCCGGCGGCTCGACGGTGATCGAGTGCGAGTACCCGAGCGCGAACTCGAGGTTCGAGCCCTTGGCCAGCACGCGGTAACCGGTGCCGTGGATCTCGAGCTTCTTCTCGTAGCCCTCGGTGACACCGAGGACCATGTTGTTGACGAGCGAGCGGGTCAGGCCGTGGAGCGAGCGCGAGGTGCGCTCGTCGTTGGGCCGCTTGACCTCGAGCACGCCGTCGGCCTGCTCGATGGTGATCGGCTCGGCCACGGTGTGCGTGAGCTCGCCCTTGGGACCCTTCACGGTGACGTGCTGACCGGCAACGGTCACGTCGACACCCGAGGGGACGGTGACGGGGAGACGTCCGATACGCGACATGTCTGCTACCCCTTACCAGACGTAGGCGAGGACTTCCCCACCCACACCCTTGTTGGCGGCCTGACGGTCGGTCAGCAGGCCGGACGACGTCGAGATGATCGCGACACCGAGACCACCGAGAACCTTGGGAAGGTTGGTGGACTTGGCGTACACGCGCAGCCCGGGCTTGCTCACGCGGCGCAGGCCGGCGATGGAACGCTCACGGTTCGGGCCGTACTTGAGGTTCACCGTGAGGGTCTTGCCCACCTCGGCGTCCTCGACGGTCCAGCCGGCGATGTAACCCTCGGCCTCGAGGATCTCGGCGACGTGGCTCTTGAGCTTCGAGAACGGCATGGAGACTGCGTCCTTGTGCGCCGAGTTGGCGTTCCGGACGCGGGTCAGCATGTCCGCGATCGGGTCGGTCATGGTCATTGGGCTTCTCCGCCCTCTCTCACCGCGGTTTCTGCCGACGTTCTCGGCGGACCTGCGATGTAGATGGTCTGTGGATGGGGTGCCGCCCGGGGGCGGCGGGGGTGAGGACTTACCAGCTGGACTTGGTCACACCGGGGAGCTCGCCCGCGTGGGCCATCTCCCGCAGGCAGATCCGGCACAGGCCGAACTTGCGGTAGACCGAGTGCGGGCGCCCGCAGCGCTGGCAGCGCGTGTAGCCGCGGACCGCGAACTTCGGCTTCTTGTTCGCCTTGTTGACCAGGGCGGTCTTGGCCATGTCAGTTCTCCTTGAAGGGGAAGCCGAGCGCCTTGAGCAGCGCGCGTCCCTCGTCGTCGTTCGTCGCGGTGGTGACGACCGTGATGTCCATGCCGCGGACCCGGTCGATCTTGTCCTGGTCGATCTCGTGGAACATCGACTGCTCCGTGAGACCGAAGGTGTAGTTGCCACGCCCGTCGAACTGCTTCGGCGAGAGGCCGCGGAAGTCGCGGATGCGCGGCAGCGCGATGGTGACGAGCCGGTCGAGGAACTCCCACATCCGGTCGCCGCGCAACGTGGTGTGCGTGCCGATCGGCATGCCCTCACGCAGCTTGAACTGGGCGATGGACTTGCGGGCCTTCGTCACGACCGGCTTCTGGCCGGTGATGGCGGTGAGGTCGCGGACGGCACCCTCGATGAGCTTGCTGTCCTTGGCGGCGTCGCCGACGCCCATGTTGACGACGACCTTGACGACACCCGGGACCTGCATGACGTTCGGGTAGCCGAACTGGTCACGCAGGGCGCCCTTGATCTCGTCCTGGTAGCGCGCCTTGAGGCGGGGCTTGGTAGCGGTCTCGGCCATCTCTCTCACAGGTCCTTGCCCGAGCGCACGCCCACGCGGACACGGCTCGTCTTCTGACGGCCGTCGCGCTCGACGGTCTCGACGCGGGTCTTGACACGGGTCGGCTTCTTGTCCGAGGGGTCGACGATGGCCACGTTGCTCGCGTGGATCGGCGCCTCCTGGACGACGAGGCCACCGGTGCGGCTGCCCCGGGTGGACTCCCCCGCCTTGGTGTGCCGGGTCACCCGGTTGACACCCTCGACGGTGACGCGGCCGGTCTCGCGGTTGACCGCGATGACCTTGCCGGTCTGGCCCTTGTCCTTGCCGGCGAGCACCTGGACGGTGTCGCCCTTCTTGATCTTCGAGGCCATGGTTCAGAGCACCTCCGGCGCCAGGCTGATGATCTTCATGAACTTCTTCTCGCGCAGCTCGCGCCCGACCGGGCCGAAGATGCGCGTGCCACGGGGGTCACCGTCGTTGCGGAGGATGACCGCGGCGTTCTCGTCGAAGCGGATGTAGGAACCGTCGGGACGACGGCGCTCCTTGCGCGTCCGGACGATGACGGCCTTGACGACGTCGCCCTTCTTCACGTTGCCGCCCGGGATCGCGTCCTTGACGGTGGCGACGATGGTGTCGCCGATGCCGGCGTACCGGCGACCGGAACCACCGAGAACACGGATGCAGAGGATCTCCTTCGCACCGGTGTTGTCGGCGACACGCAGTCGCGACTCCTGCTGGATCACTGTCTAACTCCTACTCGTCGTGCTGGTTCTCGCCGGGGCGAGCCTGGCCGAACTGACTGGATTGCCTTGCGGCAGAGGCTTACTTGGCCTTCTCGAGGATCTCGACGACGCGCCAGCGCTTCGTCGCGGACAGCGGCCGGGTCTCCATGATGAGGACGCGGTCGCCGATGCCGGCGGCGTTGGCCTCGTCGTGGGCCTTGACCTTGCTCGAGCGGCGCAGGACCTTGCCGTAGAGCGCGTGCTTGACGCGGTCCTCGACCTCGACGACGACGGTCTTGTCCATCTTGTCGCTCACCACGTAGCCCTGGCGGGTCTTGCGGTCGTTGCGGCTGACGGTGGTCACGGTCTCGTCCTTCTTCTCGCTCACTTGGCCTCACCCTTCACGCCGATGCCGAGCTCGCGCTCACGCATCTCGGTGTAGATCCGGGCGATGTCCTTGCGGACGGCACGCAGCCGGCCGTGGTTGTCCAGCTGCCCGGTGGCGGACTGGAAGCGGAGGTTGAACAGCTCCTCCTTGGCCTTGCGCAGCTCGTCGACGAGACGCTCGTCGTCGAAGCCCCGCATCTCCTTGGGGCTCAGGTCCTTGGAACCGACTGCCATCAGAAGTCACCACCCTCACGCCGGACGAAGCGGCACTTCATCGGCAGCTTGTGCATCGCGAGACGCAGGGCCTCGCGCGCGACGTCCTCCGGGACACCGGAGAGCTCGAACATGATCCGACCCGGCTTGACGTTGGCGATCCACCACTCGGGGGACCCCTTGCCGGAGCCCATGCGGGTCTCGGCCGGCTTCTTGGTCAGCGGGCGGTCCGGGTAGATGTTGATCCAGACCTTTCCACCACGCTTGATGTACCGGGTCATCGCGATACGCGCGGACTCGATCTGGCGGTTGGTGACGTAGGCGGGCTCGAGGGCCTGGATGCCGTAGTCACCGAACGCGATGGTCGTACCGCCCTTGGCCATACCCGAGCGACCCGGGTGGTGCTGCTTGCGGTGCTTGACTCGACGGGGAATCAACATGGGTCAGGACTCCTCGGTGCTCGGAGCGGCCGGGGCCTGCTCCTGCTGGGCCTGGGCGGCGGGGGCCTCGGTGCGACGGGCGCGGGCCGGACGGTCGGCGCCGTCACGACGCGGGCCGCGACCCTGGCGCGGAGCCGTGGCCTGCTGGGCCGCGAGCTCGCGAGCGGTCATGTCGCCCTTGTAGATCCACACCTTGACGCCGATGCGCCCGAACGTGGTCTTGGCCTCGTACAGGCCGTAGTCGATCTGCGCACGAAGGGTGTGCAGCGGCACGCGACCCTCGCGGTAGAACTCGGTGCGGCTCATCTCCGCGCCGCCGAGGCGACCGGAGACCTGCACGCGGATGCCCTTCGCGCCGGCGCGGGTGGCCGACTGCATGCCCTTGCGCATGGCGCGACGGAACGAGACACGGGCGGACAGCTGCTCGGCGATGCCCTGCGCGACGAGCTGGGCCTCCTGCTCGGGGTTCTTGACCTCGAGGATGTTCAGCTGCACCTGCTTGCCCGTGAGCTTCTCGAGCTCGCCGCGGATGCGGTCGGCCTCGGCGCCGCGGCGGCCGATGACGATGCCCGGGCGGGCGGTGTGGATGTCGACGCGGACGCGGTCACGCGTGCGCTCGATGTCGACACGGGCGATACCGGCGCGGTCCATGCCCGTGGACATGAGCTTGCGGATCGCCACGTCCTCCTTGACGTAGTCGCGGTAGCGCTGACCCTCCTTGGTGGAGTCGGCGAACCAACGGCTCTTGTGCTCCGTGGTGATCCCGAGACGGAAGCCGTGCGGGTTGACCTTCTGACCCATCAGCGGGTGCCTCCGTTCGTGGTCTTGGCGGGCTTGGGAGCGACGACCACCGTGATGTGGCTCGTGCGCTTGTTGATGCGGCCGGCGCGGCCCTGGGCGCGCGGGCGGAAACGCTTCATGGTCGGGCCCTCGTCGACGAAGGCCGCCGAGACGACGAGCTCGCGCTCGTCGAACCGCTCGGCCGTCTTGTCGGCGCGGACACGGGCGTTGGCGATCGCGGACTCGAGGACCTTGAGGACCTGCTCGCTCGCCGCCTGGGGGGCGAAGCGCAGGACCGACACGGCCTCGGGGGCGGCCTTGCCGCGGATGAGGTCGACGACGCGGCGCGCCTTCATCGGCGTGATCCGGGTGTGGCGGGCGACGGCCCGCGACTCCAGCGTGGTGTTGTCGGTGGCCATCAGCGACGACGCCCCTTCTTGTCGTCCTTCACGTGACCCTTGAAGGTGCGGGTCGGTGCGAACTCGCCGAGCTTGTGGCCGACCATCGCCTCGGTGACGAACACCGGGGCGTGCTTGCGGCCGTCGTGGACGGCGAAGGTGTGGCCGAGCATGTCCGGGCTGATGACCGAACGGCGCGACCAGGTCTTGATGACGTTCTTGGTGCCCGCTTCGTTCTGGACATCCACCTTCTTCTGCAGGTGGTCGTCGATGAAGGGGCCCTTCTTCAGGCTACGAGGCATTCCAAAGGCTCCTTATCAGCGCTTCTTGCCAGTACGACGGCGACGCACGATGAGCTTGTCGCTGGGCTTGCCGGGGCGGCGGGTGCGGCCCTCGGGCTGACCCCAGGGGCTCACCGGGTGGCGACCACCGGAGGTGCGACCCTCACCACCACCGTGGGGGTGGTCGACCGGGTTCATGACGACACCACGGACGGTCGGGCGCTTGCCCTTCCAGCGCATGCGGCCGGCCTTGCCCCAGTTGATGTTCGACTGCTCGGCGTTGCCGACCTCGCCGACGGTGGCGCGGCAGCGCACGTCGACGTTGCGGATCTCACCGGACGGCATGCGCAGCTGCGCGTAGGGGCCGTCCTTGGCGACGAGCTGCACGCGGACACCGGCCGAGCGGGCGATCTTCGCACCGCCACCGGGCTTGAGCTCGACGGCGTGGATGACCGTACCGGTCGGGATGTTGCGCAGCGGCAGCGTGTTGCCGGGCTTGATGTCGGCGGCCGGACCGTTCTCGATCGTCGCGCCCTGCTCGAGGCCCTTGGGCGCCAGGATGTAGCGCTTCTCGCCGTCCGCGTAGTGCAGGAGCGCGATGCGCGCCGTGCGGTTGGGGTCGTACTCGATGTGCGCGACCTTGGCCGGCACGCCGTCCTTGTCGTGGCGACGGAAGTCGATCACGCGGTAGGCGCGCTTGTGGCCCCCACCGATGTGACGCGTGGTGATGCGGCCGTTGCTGTTGCGACCACCGCTCTTGGTCAGCGGACGGACGAGGGACTTCTCGGGGGTGGAGCGGGTGACCTCGACGAAGTCGGCCACGCTCGACCCGCGACGCCCAGGCGTCGTCGGCTTGTACTTGCGGATACCCATGGTGTAGTCCTCAGCTTCCTCAGGCGCCGGCGCTGCCGAAGATGTCGATCGAGCCCTCGCGGAGGGTGACGATCGCGCGCTTGGTGTCCTTGCGCTTGCCGGTGCCGAACCGCGTGCGACGGGACTTGCCCTGGCGGTTCATCGTGTGCACGGAGTCGACCTTGACCTTGAAGATCTCCTCGACGGCGATCTTGATCTCGGTCTTGTTCGACCGCGGGTCGACGAGGAAGGTGTACTTGCCCTCGTCGAGGAGGCCGTACGACTTCTCGGACACGACCGGCGCGATCAGGATGTCGCGGGGGTTCTTGCCCTGGCTCACTTCTGCTCCTCCTCGGCCTTCGCGGCGGTCTTCTTGGCCGCGGCCTTCTTGGCGGGCTTGGCGGCGGCGACGGTCTCACCGGTGAACGCCTCGTAGGCGGCCTTGGTGAAGACGACGTCGTCGGCGCACAGCACGTCGTAGGTGTTGAGCTGGTCGACCGCGAGCACGTGGACCTCGGCGAGGTTGCGCACCGACTTGAGCGACACGATGTCGCTGCGGTCGAGGACGACGAGCAGGTTCGGGCGCTCGGTCAGGCCGGCGAACAGGGTCCGCGCCGCCTTGGTCGAGGGGGCCTCGCCGTTGGCGATGGCCTCCACCACGTGGATGCGGCCGTGGCGCGCCCGGTCGGAGAGGGCACCGCGCAGGGCGGCGGCCTTCATCTTCTTGGGGGTGCGCTGCGCGTAGTCACGCGGCTGCGGGCCGTGGACGGTGCCACCGCCGGCGAACTGCGGCGCGCGGGTCGAGCCCTGACGGGCGCGGCCGGTGCCCTTCTGGCGGTACGGCTTGCGCCCACCGCCGCGGACCTCGCCGCGGGTCTTCGTCGCGTGCGTCCCCTGGCGGGCCGCCGCGAGCTGCGCGACGACGACCTGGTGGATGAGCGGGACGTTGGTCTGGACGTCGAAGATCTCCGTGGGGAGGGTGACGTCGAGCGTCGTGGTAGCCATGTCAGGCCCCCTTCGCGGCCGAGCGGACGAGGACGACCGCACCGCGGGGACCGGGGACGGCGCCCTTGACGAGCAGCAGGCCCTTGTCGGCGTCCACGGCGTGGATCGTGAGGTTCTGCGTGGTGTGGCGCACGCCGCCCATGCGGCCGGCCATGCGCATGCCCTTGAACACGCGACCCGGGGTGGCGCAGCCACCGATCGAGCCGGGCTTGCGGTGGTTCTTGTGCGCACCGTGGGAGGAGCTCACACCGTGGAAGCCGTGGCGCTTCATGACACCGGCGAAGCCCTTGCCCTTGGTCGTCGCGGAGACGTCGACCGAGGAGCCGGACTCGAAGGTGTCGGCGCCGAGCTCCTGGCCGAGCGAGTACTCGCCCGCGTCGGCCGTGCGGATCTCGATGAGGAAGCGGCGCGGCGTGACGCCGGCCTTCTCGAAGTGGCCGGCCAGCGGCTTGGTGACCTTGCGGGGGTCGATGGCGCCGTAGCCGAGCTGGACGGCCGCGTAGCCGTCGACCCCGGCCGCACGGACCTGGGTGACGACGTTGGGGCCGGCCTGGATCACGGTGACGGGCACGAGTCGGTTGTTCTCGTCCCACACCTGGGTCATGCCGAGCTTGGTGCCCAGCAGACCCTTCTGGGTCTTCGTGGCAGTAGTCATCGCGAGCCTCAGAGCTTGATCTCGATGTTGACGTCAGCCGGGAGGTCGAGACGCATCAGCGAGTCGACGGCCTTGGGCGTCGGGTCGATGATGTCGATGAGGCGCTTGTGCGTGCGCATCTCGAAGTGCTCGCGGCTGTCCTTGTACTTGTGCGGCGACCGGATGACGCAGAAGACGTTCTTCTCCGTCGGCAGCGGCACGGGGCCAACCACGGTCGCACCCGCGCGGGTCACGGTGTCGACGATCTTGCGCGCCGAGCTGTCGATGACCTCGTGGTCATACGACTTCAACCGGATGCGGATCTTCTGTCCCGCCATCTGTTGTTCCGTCTCTCTCTCGCCGTCCATCTGTCAAAGTGCCGGCCCGTGGACTTCCGACCCCCGCGGTCGGGCGTGTCGCCCTGTTTCCGCAGTCCGGGCGTGTGCGATCTCTCGCAGCTCGTCCGTGGGTCTGGCTGTCCGGTGGAACCGGGCCTGGCTCTTCGCCGACGAGCCGCCCCGCCGTCCGGCGGTTCAGTACCTCGTCGCGGTGGGCATCCTGTCCCGGTCTGGGACGCGGACGCACGCCAAGCAACCCCGCTAGTCTGCCAGAGCCCCCGGGCCCCGACCAAATCGGGCGCTACACCGTCGGGCGCCCCTCCCCCGGAACGTCCACGGGCGCGGCGCGTCGAGCACCCCCCAAGAACTGTTTGACACAGGCGGACCAGCGGCGTCACACTCCCCAAGAACCCTTTGGAGGTAGTGATGACCGATCCCGGCCACCTGCGGGCCCTCGCCCACCCCACCCGGCTGCGCATCCTGTCGCTGCTCACCGGCAGCGCCCTCACGGCGGCGGACGTCGCCCGGGAGCTGGGGCTCACGCACGCCAACGCCTCCTACCACCTGCGCCTCCTGCGCGACGCCGGCGAGCTCGTCGTCGCGGGCGAGGAGAGCATCCGCGGCGGGCGCGCGGTGCGCTACCGCCACCCGTGGCGCGAGGAGGACCGCCCCGGCTCAACGACCGGTGGTGAGGTCGACCCGGGTGCGGCCGAGCTCGTCGTGCGGGCCGCCGCCCAGGAGGTGCAGCGCCGCTACCGCGACCGGCGGCGCGACCTGCCGGGGCTCGTCACGGATGCCGAGCTGTGGGTCGAGGAGGAGACCTGGCTGCGCGCCCGCGAGCTCCTGCTCGAGGCCGCCACCCTCGTGCACGACGGCGCGCGGGCGCCGCGCAGCGAGGGCACGACGCTCGTCAACCTCTCGCTGTTCGCCTTCGCGATGGACCCACGGTGAGCCTCCTCCCCTCGGCGGGCCCCCTGCGGCACCCGGCCTTCGCCTGGTACCTCGCCTCCCGCGGCGTCAACCTGCTCGGCACCACGGCCGCCACCGTGGCGCTGGCCTTCGCGGTCCTCGACCTCGGGGGGTCGACCACCGCCCTCGGGCAGGTGCTCGCGGCGCGCACGCTCCCGATGGTCGCCCTCCTCCTGTTCGGCGGGGTGCTGGCCGACCGGCTCCCCCGCTCCCTGGTCCTGCAGGCCTCCAACCTCTCCAGCGGCCTGCTCCAGGCGGCCACCGCCGCCCTCCTCCTCACCGGCCACGCCCCGCTCTGGGCGGTGGTCGTCCTCCAGGCGCTGCAGGGGGCCGCCACGGGGGTGGGGTGGCCGGCGATGGCGGGGATGGTGCCGACCCTCGTCCCCGCGGACGAGCTCCAGCGGGCCAACGCCCTCGTGAGCATGACCCGGGGTCTCACCGCGGTCGCCGGCCCGAGCCTCGGCACCCTCCTCGTGGTCACCGTCGGCTCCGGGTGGGCGGTGCTCGCCGACGCCGCGGCCTGGTTCGTCGCCGCCGTGCTGCTCCTGCCCGTGCGCCGGTCCGCTCCACGACGGGCGCCCGCCGAGCGCGCCGGGCCGCGGGCGTCGACGCTCGTCGAGCTGCGCGAGGGGTGGCGGCTGTTCCGGCGCACCACCTGGCTGTGGGTCGTCGTCGCGGCCTTCGGCGTCCTCAACGCCATCGGCGGCGGTGCGTGGCTGACCCTCGGCCCCGCCCTCGCGGAGGACACCATCGGTCGCCAGGCCTGGGGCTGGGCGCTCTCCGCGGAGGCCGCCGGTGCGCTCCTCGGCACCGTGGCCCTCCTGCGGGTCCGGATGCCCCGGCCGCTGCTCGTCGGCCTGCCCGCCGTCGCCCTGCTCGGGCTCCCCATGATCGCGCTCGGCCTCGACGCCCGGGTGCTACCCCTGCTCGTCCTGACCTGCGTGGCCGGCGTCGGCCTCGAGGTCTTCGGGATGGGGTGGAACCTCGCCGTGCAGGAGAACGTCCCGGAGGCCCAGCTCTCGCGCGCCTACTCCTACGACGCCCTCGGGTCGCTCGTGGCGATGCCGGTCGGGCAGCTGGTGTACGGCCCGCTGGGGGACCGCTTCGGCGTCGGGCCGGTCGTGCTGTGGAGCGGTGTCGCCTATGTCGTCATCGCGCTGCTCGTGCTGCTGTCGCGCTCCGTGCGCCGGCTGCCCCGAGCGCCGTCACCCCGGACCGCGGCCGACCCCGCCACCGCGGCCCCAGGGTGACCAGGCCGACGCCGAGGACGAGCAGCACGCCGCCCAGCACGACGAGCAGGGTCGGGACCTCGCCGTCGGCGAGCCAGGCGGTGACGATGCCGATCGGCGGGACGAGGAGCGTGAAGGGCGCGACGTCCGAGGCCGGATGGCGCTCGAGCAGCCGGTTCCAGATGCCGTAGCCGACGAGGCTCGCGAGCACCGCGGTGTACGCGGTCGAGAGCCAGGTGACGAGCGAGAGGTGGGCCAGGGCGTCGCCGACGACCGCCGGGCCGTCGAGCAGGAGGCTCAGCCCGAGGGCCGGCACCGGCACGACGAGCGCCGACCACACGGTGAGGCCGAGGCCGCCGGGCACCCCGAGCCGGCGGACGAGCACGTTGCCGGTGGCCCACGACAGCGCCGCGAGCACGCAGACGACGAGGGCCACCGCCGGGACGCTGCCCCCGCGACCGAGGGCGACGACACCGAGCCCCACGGCCCCGAGGCCCACGCCGGCCAGCTGCACCCGCAGCGGGCGCTCCCCGAGGACGAGGGCGGCGAGCCCGACGGTGAGGACGGCCTGGGCCTGGAGCACGAGCGAGGCCAGGCCGGGCGGCATCCCGAGGGCCAGGGCCGTGTAGAGGAGCCCGAACTGCCCGAGGCTCATGCACGCCCCGACGGCGAGGACCCGGCGCAGGGGCGCGGCCGGCCGGGCGACGAACGGGAGGGCGAGCAGGACGACGGCGAAGCGCAGCGCGACGAAGAGCAGCGGCGGCACCCCGTCGAGCCCACGCTCGATGACGACGAAGTTCATCCCCCAGACGACCATGACGAGGAGGGCGGAGAGGGTGTCGCGCAGGGGCATGGGGACCATCCTCGCCGTCGAAGACCGTTCAGCACCAGCGCAGGATCGGCCATGATTCCGTGTAGCGTCGCTACATGATCGAGCTCGAGCACCTCGCGACCCTCGCCGCCGTCCGGCGCACCGGCTCGGTCGGCGGCGCCGCCACCGAGCTGGGGTACACGCCCTCGGCGGTCTCGCAGCAGGTCAAGCGGCTGGAGCGCCGGGTCGGTGGGCCGGTCCTCGAGCGGGTCGGCCGCGGGGTGATGCTCACCGAGCTCGGGCGCCACCTCGTCGACGAGGGCGGCGACATCCTCGCCCGGCTCGAGCGCCTCGAGTCCGGGCTCGGGCGGGTCACGGGCGGCCCCGTCGTCGGCAGCGTCCGGCTCGTCGCGTTCTCGACCGCCGTGCGCGGCCTGCTCGCCCCGGCCCTGCGCGCCCTCGCCACCGACGAGCCGGGCCTGACCGTCACCCTCGTCGAGCGCGACCCGCACGAGGCCATCGCCCTCGTCGCCGCCGGCGGCGCCGACGCGGCCCTGGTCCACAACTGGGGCGACCTGCCCCTGCCCTTCCCCGAGCACGTCGAGGTCGTCGGCCTCGGGGTCGACACCGCCGACGTGCTCGTGCACCGCGACCACCCGCTCGCCGGGGCGCGCAGCGCCACCGCGCTCGACCTCGTCGACGACGACTGGGTCTGCGCCCCCGAGGGGTCGGTGTGCCACGGGTGGCTGACCCACATGTTCGACCTGCACGGGACCCGCCCGCGCATCCGGCACTGGTCGTGGGAGTTCGCCTCGCACGTGGGCCTCGTCGCCGAGGGGGTCTGCGTCAGCCTCGTCCCCCGGCTCGGGCGCGAGGAGCTGCCGCCCTCCGTCGTCGCGGTCCCGCTGACCGACCCCGTGCCGACCCGCCGCGTCATGATGACCTGGCGACGCACGATGGCCCCCTCCCCCGCCATCGCCCGGGTCCGCGAGGCCCTCGCCGACGTCGCCGGCCGGCGGCTCTTCCCCGTGCCCTGAGCGCCGGCCCGGGCACGTCGAAGGGCCCGCACCCCCGGGGGGATGCGGGCCCTTCGACGAGCTGCCGGTCGGTGACCGGCGTCAGGTCACTTGGTGATCTTGGTGACCCGGCCGGCGCCGACGGTGCGGCCTCCCTCGCGGATGGCGAACTTGAGGCCCTCCTCCATGGCGATGGGCTGGATGAGCTCGACGGCCATCTCGGTGTTGTCACCGGGCATGACCATCTCGGTGCCCTCCGGCAGCGTCACGACACCGGTGACGTCCGTGGTCCGGAAGTAGAACTGCGGGCGGTAGTTGTCGTAGAACGGGGTGTGACGGCCACCCTCGTCCTTGGACAGGATGTAGACGTTGGCGTCGAAGCCGGTGTGCGGGGTGATCGACCCCGGCTTGACGACGACCTGGCCGCGCTCGACGTCCTCGCGCTTGATGCCGCGCAGGAGCAGCCCGACGTTCTCGCCCGCACGACCCTCGTCGAGGAGCTTGCGGAACATCTCGATGCCGGTGGCCGTGGTCTTGGTGGCCGGGCCGGTGTGGATGCCGACGATCTCGACCTCCTCGTTGACCTTGAGGACACCGCGCTCGATGCGGCCGGTGACGACGGTGCCACGACCGGTGATCGTGAAGACGTCCTCGACGGGCATGAGGAACGGCTTGTCGGTGTCGCGCTCCGGCTCCGGGATGTAGTTGTCCACGGCGTCCATGAGCTCGAGGACCGTCTGGCCCCACTCGGCGTCGCCCTCGAGCGCCTTGAGCGCCGAGACCTTGACGACGGGGAGGTCGTCACCGGGGAACTCGTAGGAGCTCAGCAGCTCGCGGACCTCCATCTCGACGAGCTCGAGGATCTCCTCGTCGTCGACCATGTCGGCCTTGTTGAGCGCCACGACGACGTAGGGGACGCCGACCTGGCGGGCCAGGAGGACGTGCTCCTTCGTCTGCGGCATCGGACCGTCGGTGGCGGCGACGACGAGGATCGCGCCGTCCATCTGCGCCGCACCCGTGATCATGTTCTTCACGTAGTCGGCGTGGCCCGGGCAGTCGACGTGGGCGTAGTGACGGCCCTCGGTCTGGTACTCGATGTGCGCGATGGAGATCGTGATACCGCGCTGCTTCTCCTCGGGCGCCTTGTCGATGTCGTCGAACGCGAACTGGGGGTTCAGGTCCGGGTACTTGTCGTGCAGGACCTTGGAGATCGCAGCAGTCAGCGTCGTCTTACCGTGGTCGATGTGACCGATGGTGCCGATGTTGACGTGCGGCTTGGTCCGCTCGAACTTTGCCTTCGCCACTTGATGTCCTCCTCAGGACTGATTTCTCGGTAACGCCGTTACGACCGGGCAGGACGTGGCGTCGTCTGGGGGTTGGTTGGAAGTGCTTCTCTCAGGCGAGATCAGCGACCACTGTAGCGGTCACTCGCCCCGGGTCTTCTTGATGATCTCCTCGGCCACCGACTTGGGGACCTCGGCGTAGGAGTCGAACTCCATCGAGTAGTTCGCCCGACCCTGGGTCTTGGACCGCAGGTCGCCGACGTACCCGAACATCTCCGACAGCGGGACCAGGCCGCGGACGACCTTGGCGCCGGAGATGTCCTCCATGGCCTGGATGTGGCCACGCCGCGAGTTGATGTCGCCGATGACCTCACCCATGTAGTCCTCGGGGGTGCGGACCTCGACGGCCATCATCGGCTCGAGGAGGACCGGCTCGCACTTGCGGACGGCCTCCTTGAGCGCCATCGAGCCGGCGATCTTGAACGCCATCTCCGAGGAGTCGACGTCGTGGTACGCACCGTCGAGGAGCGTCGCCTTGATGCCGACCAGCGGGTAGCCGGCGAGCACGCCGTACTGCATGGCGTCCTGGATGCCGGCGTCGACCGACGGGATGTACTCGCGCGGGATGCGACCACCGGTCACCTTGTTGGAGAACTCGTAGAGCTCGCCGTCGGCGGTGTCCAGGGGCTCCAGCGCGATCTGGACCTTCGCGAACTGGCCCGAGCCACCCGTCTGCTTCTTGTGGGTGTAGTCGTAGCGCTCGAGGGTCCGCTTGATGGTCTCGCGGTAGGCGACCTGCGGCTTGCCGACGTTCGCCTCGACCTTGAACTCGCGCCGCATGCGGTCGACGAGGATGTCGAGGTGGAGCTCGCCCATGCCGGCGATGATCGTCTGGCCGGTGTCCTCGTCGAGGTGCACCTGGAAGGTCGGGTCCTCCTCGGCCAGCTTCTGGATCGCGGTGCCGAGCTTCTCCTGGTCACCCTTGGTCTTGGGCTCGATGGCAACCTGGATGACGGGCTCGGGGAAGGTCATCGACTCGAGCACGACCGGCTTGTCGATGTCGCAGAGCGTGTCACCGGTGGTCGTGGTCTTCAGGCCGATGGCGGCGTAGATGTGGCCGGCCATCGCGTCCTCGACCGGGTTCTCCTTGTTGGCGTGCATCTGGAAGAGCTTCCCGATGCGCTCCTTCTTGACCTTGGTGCTGTTGAGCACCTGGGTGCCGGCGGAGATGTGGCCGGAGTAGACGCGGATGAAGGTCAGCGTGCCGAAGAACGGGTGCGAGGCGACCTTGAAGGCGAGCGCGGAGAACGGCTCGTCCTTGCTGGGCTTGCGCTCGACCTTCTCCTCCTCGTTGCCCGGGGCGTGACCCTCCATCGCCGGCACGTCGAGCGGCGAGGGGAGGTAGTCGACGACCGCGTCGAGCATCGGCTGGACGCCGCGGTTCTTGAACGCGGAGCCGCACAGGACGGGGTAGACCTCGGAGGAGATCGTCATCTTGCGGATGCCGGCCTTGAGCTCCTCGGGCGTGAGCTCGCCACCCTCGAGGTACTTCTCCATGAGGGCGTCGTCGGACTCGGCGACGCGCTCGATGAGGTGGTGGCGGTACTCCTCCACGCGCTCGACGAGGTCGGCCGGGATGTCCTGGATCTCGTACTTGGCGCCCATGGTGACGTCGCCCTTGGCGTCGCCCTCCCACACGAGAGCGCGCTTGAAGATGAGGTCGACGACACCGACGAAGTCGTTCTCGGCGCCGATCGGCAGCTGGAGCACGAGGGGCTCCGCGCCGAGGCGGTCCTTGATGGTGTCGACGGTGAAGTAGAAGTCCGCGCCGAGCTTGTCCATCTTGTTGACGAAGCAGATGCGGGGGACGTTGTACTTGTCGGCCTGGCGCCAGACCGTCTCGGACTGGGGCTCCACGCCCTCCTTGCCGTCGAAGACGGCGACGGCGCCGTCGAGGACGCGCAGGGAGCGCTCGACCTCGACCGTGAAGTCGACGTGACCGGGGGTGTCGATGATGTTGATCTGCGACCCCTCCCAGAAGGAGGTGACGGCGGCGGAGGTGATGGTGATCCCCCGCTCCTTCTCCTGCTCCATCCAGTCGGTGGTGGAGGCGCCGTCGTGCGTCTCACCCATCTTCCGGTTGACACCGGTGTAGAAGAGGATGCGCTCGGTCGCCGTCGTCTTGCCGGCGTCGATGTGCGCCATGATGCCGATGTTGCGGACCTTGTTGAGGTCCGTCAGGACGTCCTGTGCCACGTTCAGTGCTCTCGTCTCGTCGCTTCGGGTGGTGCGGGGTGGTGCGGTCGTGCACCGGTGGCCCGGGGAGCCGGCCGCGGGGCGGCGCGGCTCCCCGGACGGGGTCACCAGCGGTAGTGCGCGAAGGCCTTGTTCGACTCGGCCATCTTGTGCGTGTCCTCGCGACGCTTCACCGCGGCACCCAGGCCGTTGGAGGCGTCGAGGATCTCGTTCATGAGGCGCTCGGTCATCGTCTTCTCACGACGCTGACGGGAGTAGCCGACGAGCCAGCGCAGCGACAGGGTCGTCGCACGGTTCGGCTTGACCTCGATCGGGACCTGGTAGGTCGCACCGCCGACGCGGCGGGACTTGACCTCGAGGGTCGGCTTGATGTTGTCGAGCGCGCGCTTGAGCGTCTGCACCGGGTCGGTGCCGGTCTTCTCGCGGCAGCCCTCGAGCGCGCCGTAGACGATGCGCTCGGCGGTGGACTTCTTGCCGTCCAGGAGGACCTTGTTGACCAGCGAGGTCACCAGCGGGGACTGGTGGACCGGGTCGATGACGAGCGGCCGCTTCGGAGCGGGTCCCTTGCGAGGCATCAGCCCTTCACCTTCTTCGCGCCGTAGCGGCTGCGAGCCTGCTGGCGGTTCTTGACGCCCTGGGTGTCGAGCGCACCGCGGATGATCTTGTAGCGCACGCCGGGGAGGTCCTTCACGCGACCGCCGCGGACGAGCACCATGGAGTGCTCCTGGAGGTTGTGGCCGACACCGGGGATGTAGGCGGTGACCTCGATGCCGCTGGTCAGGCGCACGCGGGCGACCTTGCGCAGGGCGGAGTTCGGCTTCTTGGGGGTGGTCGTGTACACACGCGTGCACACGCCGCGGCGCTGCGGGGAGCCCTTGAGGGCAGGGGTCTTGGCCTTGACGGCCTTGTCCTGCCGGCCCTTGCGCACCAGCTGGTTGATGGTAGGCAACCTGAGTCCTTCGGTCTGGTCTGGTCAAGCGACGGCGGTGGCGCCGTCACTCCTTGTCATGGCCGGTGCTCGACCCCCGCGTTCGGGTGTGTCGCACCGGCTGCTCCTCCCTGCACTCCCCATGCGCCATTCCCCGGGGGGATGTGGTGTGGTGGGGCGCCCGGCAGGAGGTGGGCGAGGCCGTTCCCGTCACCTCGCGGTGTCGGTCCCGGCTCCTGGATCTGGTCCTAGCCAGACACAACAGCCAAGGATACCGGGCCGCGCGTGGCCGCCCAAATCGGTTGCCGGCGCCCCGGCTCAGCCCTGCGCCCGCTCGAAGGCCGGGGCGTAGCGGAAGGGCCCGGCGAGCTCGGGGCGCCAGGGGCGCAGGCGCAGCAGCTGGAAGAAGCGGTCCTCCCACGGACCGGGCGAGCCCACCCCGTGCTCGGCCGCGGTCTCGAAGCCGAAGGCGCCGTAGAACCCGGGGTCGCCGAGGAGGACGACCGAGGGCTCGGCGAGCTGCTCCGCGGTCGCGACCACCGACGCGACGAGGGCCGACCCGATGCCCTGGGCCATGTGGTCGGGCCGCACCGCGAGCGGTCCGAGGCCGACCGAGCGCCCCTCCCCCATGCTCGCCCGGCTGCAGGTCACCGAGCCCACGACCTCGGCGTCCAGCTCGGCGACGAAGGTGAGCGCGGGCAGCACGTCGCCGTCGGCGCGCAGGCCGTCGACGACCGCCACCTCGGCGCGGCCGTCGGAGTACTCGGTGCTCGCGAAGGCGGCGAGGACGAGGTCCCGGACGGCGGCGAGGTCCTCGGGACGCTCGGGACGGATGACGAGGTCGCGGCGCATGGCCCCATCCTCCCGTATCGCGGCCGGGCTCCGGTCAGCCCGACCGGCCCCGGCGGCGGCGCAGCACGAGCGCCGCGACGACGGCGGCGCACAGCAGGAGCGCGGCGGCGGGCGCCCAGCCCGGCAGCGCCTCGCGGCGGGCGTCGGCCCCCGGGGTGGCCACCGCGAGCAGCCACCGCACGGCGGCCGGCGCGACGGTGACGAGGAAGGCCCCGACCGCCGCCCCGGCGAGCACGAGGATCACGCGGGCCCGGGTCATCCCCCCATCCTGCCCGACCCCCGGCACGCCGACGGGCGGGCACCCCGGTGGTCTCCCACCGTGGTGCCCGCCCGGTCGGCGGTGCGGCGACTCAGATCCGGTCGAGACCGAGCTCGCTGTCGTCGAGGCGCACGGCCTCGCCCGACCCGGGGCCGAACGAGAACGCGTAGTCCTCGTAGTTCGGCATCGAGTACATGGCCGCCTTGGCCTCCTCGGTCGGCTCCACCGCGATGTTGCGGTAGCGGGGCAGACCCGTGCCGGCCGGGATGAGCTTGCCGAGGATGACGTTCTCCTTGAGGCCGAGGAGGGAGTCGGAACGACCCTCCATGGCGGCCTCGGTGAGGACGCGGGTGGTCTCCTGGAAGGAGGCCGCCGACAGCCACGACTCGGTCGCGAGCGAGGCCTTGGTGATCCCCATGAGCTCGGGACGACCCGAGGCCGGCTTGCCGCCCTCGGCGACGACGCGACGGTTCTCCTCCTCGAAGCGCCCGCGCTCGGCGAGCATGCCCGGGAGCAGGTCGGCGTCGCCCGACTCGATGATCGTGATCCGGCGCAGCATCTGCCGGACGATGACCTCGATGTGCTTGTCGTGGATCGACACACCCTGCTGGCGGTAGACGTTCTGCACCTCGTCGACGAGGTGCTCCTGCGTCTTGCGCGGGCCGAGGATGCGCAGCACCTGCTTGGGGTCGATCGACCCCTGCGTCAGCTGCGCACCGACCTCGACGTGCTGGCCGTCCTGGATGAGCAGGCGGGCCCGCTTGGTCACCGGGTAGGCGTGCTCCTCCGAGCCGTCGTCCGGCGTGAGGAGGATGCGACGCGCCTTGTCGGTCTCCTCGATCGTCACGCGGCCGGAGGCCTCGGCGATCGGCGAGACACCCTTGGGCGTGCGGGCCTCGAAGAGCTCGACGACACGCGGCAGACCCTGCGTGATGTCGTCACCGGCCACACCACCGGTGTGGAAGGTGCGCATCGTCAGCTGGGTGCCGGGCTCACCGATGGACTGCGCCGCGATGATGCCGACGGCCTCACCGATGTCGACGAGCTTGCCGGTGGCCAGCGAGCGGCCGTAGCACTTGGCGCAGGTCCCGACCTTGGAGTCGCAGGTGAGGACCGAGCGGACCTTGACCGCGTCGACGCCGGCCGCGAAGAGCGCGCCGATGACGACGTCCCCGAGGTCGATGCCGGCCTCGGCGAGGACCTCGCCGTCCTGGACGACGTCCTCGGCGAGCGAGCGGGCGTAGACCGAGGTCTCGACGTCGTCGTGGACCGTGCGGGCGCCGGTGCGCTCGTCGGTGCTCGCGATCGGCATCTTGAGGCCGCGCTCGGTGCCGCAGTCGTCCTCGCGGATGATGACGTCCTGCGAGACGTCGACGAGGCGACGGGTCAGGTAGCCCGAGTCCGCCGTGCGCAGCGCCGTGTCGGCCAGACCCTTGCGGGAGCCGTGCGTCGAGATGAAGAACTCGAGCACGGTGAGGCCCTCGCGGAAGTTCGCGCGGATCGGTCGCGGGATGATGTCGCCCTTCGGGTTCGACACCAGGCCACGCATACCGGCGATCTGGCGCAGCTGCATCCAGTTACCGCGAGCACCCGAGGAGACCATCTTGTAGATGGTGTTGTCCTTCGGGATGTTCGCCTCCATCTCCTTGGCGACCTCGTTCGTGGCCTGCGTCCAGATCTCGATGAGCTCCTGGCGACGCTCGTCGTCGGTGATCAGACCGCGCTCGTACTGCGTCTGGACCTTCGTGGCCTTGGTCTCGTAGCCGTCGAGGATCTCGAGCTTGCGCGGGGGCGTGACGACGTCGGAGATGGCGACCGTGGTGCCGGACCGGGTGGCCCAGTGGAAGCCGTACTCCTTGAGCGCGTCGAGGCTCGCCGCGACCTGCACCTTGCTGTACCGCTCGGCGAGGTCGTTGACGATCGTCGACAGGCGCTTCTTGTCGACCTGGTCGTTGACGTACGGGTAGTCCTCCGGGAGCGTCTCGTTGAAGAGCGCGCGACCGAGGGTCGTCTCGAGCGTCAGGGTCTGGACGAAGCCGTCGGCGTCGACCTCGACACCCTCGGGGAGGGTCGACATCGGGGTCGGCACGAGGTGCTCGAGGCGGATCTTGACGACCGAGCCGAGCTCGATCTGACCCGCGTCGAAGGCCATCCGCGCCTCGGAGGGCGTCGCGAAGACGCGCCCCTCGCCCTTACCGTTCTCGACCGCCGAGGTGAGGTGGTAGAGACCGATGATCATGTCCTGGGTGGGCATGGTCACGGGGCGGCCGTCGGCCGGCTTGAGGATGTTGTTCGAGGACAGCATGAGGATGCGGGCCTCGGCCTGCGCCTCCGCCGACAGCGGCACGTGCACGGCCATCTGGTCACCGTCGAAGTCCGCGTTGAACGCGGTGCAGACGAGCGGGTGGATCTGGATGGCCTTGCCCTCGACGAGCTGCGGCTCGAAGGCCTGGATGCCGAGGCGGTGCAGCGTGGGTGCGCGGTTGAGCAGCACCGGGTGCTCGGTGATGACCTCTTCGAGGACGTCCCAGACGACCGGACGCTGGCGCTCGACCATCCGCTTGGCGGACTTGATGTTCTGCGCGTGGTCGAGGTCGACGAGCCGCTTCATGACGAACGGCTTGAACAGCTCGAGCGCCATCTGCTTCGGCAGGCCGCACTGGTGCAGCTTGAGCTGCGGGCCGACGACGATGACCGAACGGCCGGAGTAGTCGACGCGCTTGCCGAGGAGGTTCTGGCGGAAGCGACCCTGCTTGCCCTTGAGCATGTCGGACAGCGACTTGAGCGGACGGTTGCCGGGGCCCGTGACCGGGCGACCGCGACGGCCGTTGTCGAACAGGCTGTCGACGGCCTCCTGGAGCATCCGCTTCTCGTTGTTGACGATGATCTCGGGCGCACCGAGGTCGAGCAGCCGCTTGAGGCGGTTGTTGCGGTTGATGACGCGGCGGTACAGGTCGTTGAGGTCCGAGGTCGCGAAGCGGCCACCGTCGAGCTGCACCATCGGGCGCAGGTCCGGCGGGATGACCGGGATCGCGTCGAGGACCATGCCGGCCGGCTGGTTCGTCGTCGTCTGGAAGGCCGAGACCACCTTGAGGCGCTTGAGGGCGCGGGTCTTGCGCTGGCCCTTGCCGGTCGCGATGATCTCGCGCAGCGTCTCGGACTCCGCGTCGAGGTCGAAGGTCTCGAGGCGCTTCTGGATCGCCGCGGCGCCCATCCCGCCCTCGAAGTAGAGACCGAAGCGGTCACGCATCTCGCGGTAGAGGACCTCGTCGCCCTCGAGGTCCTGGACCTTGAGGTTCTTGAAGCGGTCCCAGACCTGCTCGAGGCGCTCGACCTGCTGGTCGGCGCGACGGCGGATCGCGTTCATCTCGCGCTCGGCGGAGTCGCGGACCTTGCGCTTGGCGTCGGACTTGGCACCCTCGGCCTCGAGGGCGGCGATGTCGTCCTCGAGCTTCTTGGCGCGGCCCTCGACGTCGGCGTCGCGGCGGTTCTCGATCTCCTTCTTCTCGACCTGGATCTGGGCCTCGAGCGAGGGCAGGTCGGCGTGCCGCTGCTCGTCGTCGACGCTCGTGATCATGTAGGCCGCGAAGTAGATGACCTTCTCGAGGTCCTTCGGGGCGAGGTCGAGCAGGTAGCCGAGGCGGCTCGGGACACCCTTGAAGTACCAGATGTGGGTGACGGGGGCGGCGAGCTCGATGTGGCCCATCCGCTCACGACGCACGGCGGCGCGGGTGACCTCGACGCCGCAGCGCTCGCAGATGATGCCCTTGAAGCGGACCCGCTTGTACTTGCCGCAGGCGCACTCCCAGTCCCGGGTCGGGCCGAAGATCTTCTCGCAGAAGAGGCCGTCCTTCTCGGGCTTGAGGGTGCGGTAGTTGATCGTCTCGGGCTTCTTGACCTCACCGTGGCTCCAGGCGCGGATGGAGTCCGCGGTGGCGAGGCCGATCCGGAGCTCGTCGAAGAAGTTGACGTCGAGCACGTGGTTCCTTCTTTCGTTTCTTACGTCAGTCGTGGTCTGTCAGGTGGTGTGTCGAGCGGGTGGTGGGCCGGGGCGCGCGGGGCGCCCCGGCCCGTCACCTGTCAGACCTCTTCGACGCTGCTCGGCTCACGCCGGGACAGGTCGATGCCGAGCTCCTCGGCGGCACGGAAGACGTCGTCCTCCGCGTCGTGCATCTCGATGGTGGACCCGTCGCTGGACAGGACCTCCACGTTGAGGCAGAGGGACTGCATCTCCTTGATGAGCACCTTGAAGGACTCGGGGATGCCGGGCTCGGGGATGTTGTCGCCCTTGACGATCGCCTCGTAGACCTTGACGCGGCCGTTGACGTCGTCGGACTTGATGGTGAGCAGCTCCTGCAGCGCGTAGGCGGCGCCGTACGCCTCCAGGGCCCAGACCTCCATCTCACCGAAGCGCTGGCCACCGAACTGGGCCTTACCGCCGAGCGGCTGCTGGGTGATCATCGAGTAGGGACCCGTGCTGCGCGCGTGGATCTTGTCGTCCACGAGGTGGTGCAGCTTGAGGATGTACATGTAGCCGACCGAGACGGCCTCCGGGAACGGCTCGCCGGAGCGGCCGTCGAAGAGGCGGGCCTTGCCCGTGCCGTCGATGAGGCGGACGTCGTCGCGGGTCTTGCGCGTGCTGTCGAGCAGACCGACGATCTCGTTCTCGCGGACACCGTCGAACACCGGCGAGGCGACGCGGGTGCCGGCCGGGGCCTGGCGCGCGTCCCCGGGGATGAGGTCGGCCCACTCGGGCGTGCCCTCGATCTCCCAGCCGCGGCTCGCGGCCCAGCCGAGGTGCAGCTCGAGGATCTGGCCGACGTTCATGCGGCCGGGGACACCGAGCGGGTTGAGCACGACGTCGACCGGCGTGCCGTCCTCGAGGAAGGGCATGTCCTCGATCGGGAGGATCTTGGAGATGACGCCCTTGTTGCCGTGGCGGCCGGCGAGCTTGTCGCCGTCGGTGATCTTGCGCTTGTTCGCCACGTAGACGCGGACCAGCTGGTTGACGCCCGGGGGCAGCTCGTCGCCCTCGTCCTTGTCGAAGACCTTGACGCCGATGACGGTGCCGGTCTCGCCGTGGGGGACCTTGAGGGAGGTGTCGCGGACCTCGCGGGCCTTCTCGCCGAAGATGGCGCGCAGCAGGCGCTCCTCCGGGGTGAGCTCGGTCTCGCCCTTGGGCGTGACCTTGCCGACGAGCAGGTCGCCGTCGCGGACCTCGGCACCGATGCGGATGATGCCGCGCTCGTCGAGGTCGGCGAGGACGTCCTCGGACACGTTCGGGATGTCCCGGGTGATCTCCTCGGGGCCGAGCTTGGTGTCGCGGGCGTCGACCTCGTGCTCCTCGATGTGGATCGAGGAGAGGACGTCGTCCTGCACCAGGCGCTGGCTGAGGATGATCGCGTCCTCGTAGTTGTGGCCCTCCCACGGCATGAACGCCACGAGGAGGTTGCGCCCGAGCGCCATCTCGCCACCGTCGGTCGCGGGACCGTCGGCGATGAGCTGGCCGGCCTCGAGGCGCTGGCCCTCGTCGACGCGCACGACCTGGTTGTAGCTGTTGCCCTGGTTCGAGCGGTCGAACTTCGCGATCCGGTAGGTGCGCGAGGTGCCGTCGTCGGCGGCGACGGTCACGAGGTCCGCGGAGACCTCGGTGACGACACCGGCCTTCTCGGCGACGACGACGTCACCGGAGTCGACGGCGGCGCGCAGCTCCATGCCGGTGCCGACGAGCGGGGCCTCGGCCCGCACGAGCGGGACGGCCTGACGCTGCATGTTCGAGCCCATGAGGGCGCGGTTGGCGTCGTCGTGCTCGAGGAACGGGATGAGCGCGGTCGCCGCGGACACCATCTGGCGCGGGGAGACGTCGATGTAGTCGACCTCGGCGGCCGGGACGTACTCGACCTCGCCACCCTTGACGCGCACGAGGACGCGCTCGTCGACGAAGTGCGTGCTGTCCTGGGAGAGCGTCGCGTTCGCCTGGGCGATGACGTGCTCGTCCTCCTCGTCGGCCGAGAGGTAGTGGATCTCGTCGGTGACGCGACCCTTGTCGACCTTGCGGTACGGGGTCTCGATGAAGCCGAAGGAGTTGATCCGCCCGTAGGACGCGAGCGAGCCGATGAGGCCGATGTTCGGGCCTTCAGGGGTCTCGATCGGGCACATGCGGCCGTAGTGCGACGGGTGGACGTCGCGGACCTCCATGCCGGCGCGGTCACGGGAGAGACCACCCGGGCCGAGGGCCGAGAGACGCCGCTTGTGCGTCAGGCCCGCGAGCGGGTTGTTCTGGTCCATGAACTGGGAGAGCTGGCTGGTGCCGAAGAACTCCTTGATGGACGCCACGACCGGGCGGATGTTGATGAGCGTCTGCGGCGTGATCGCCTCGACGTCCTGGGTCGTCATCCGCTCGCGGACGACACGCTCCATCCGGGACAGGCCGGTGCGGACCTGGTTCTGGATGAGCTCGCCGACGTTGCGCAGGCGGCGGTTGCCGAAGTGGTCGATGTCGTCGGTCTCGACGCGGATGTCGACGGCCTCGCCGCGGCGGGTGCCGGGCATCGTGTCCTCGCCGGCGTGCAGCGCGACGAGGTACTTGATCGTGGCGACGATGTCCTCGAGGCCGAGGGTCGAGGTCGACAGCTCGCTCTCGATGCCGAGCTTCTTGTTGATCTTGTAGCGACCGACCTTCGCGAGGTCGTAGCGCTTGCCGTTGAAGTAGAGGTTGTCGAGCAGGGTCTGCGCGGCCTCCTTGGTCGGCGGCTCGCCCGGACGCAGCTTGCGGTAGATGTCCAGCAGCGCGTCGTCCTGACCCGTGGTGTTGTCCTTCTCCAGGGTCATGCGCATCGACTCGTAGTCGCCGAACTCCTCGAGGATCTCGGCCTCGGACATGCCGAGGGCCTTGAGGAGGACCGTGACCGACTGCTTGCGCTTGCGGTCGACGCGGACGCCGACCATGTCGCGCTTGTCGATCTCGAACTCGAGCCAGGCGCCGCGGCTCGGGATGACCTTGGTGGAGTAGACGTCCTTGTCGGAGGTCTTGTCCGGGGTGCGCTCGAAGTACACGCCCGGGGAGCGGACGAGCTGCGAGACGACGACGCGCTCGGTGCCGTTGATGATGAAGGTGCCGCGCTCGGTCATGAGCGGGAAGTCGCCCATGAAGACCGTCTGGCTCTTGATCTCGCCGGTGGTGTTGTTCATGAACTCGGCGGTGACGAACAGGGGCGCGGAGTAGGTCTGGTCGCGCTCCTTGCAGTCCTCGATCGAGTACTTGACGTCCTCGAAGCGGTGGTCGCGGAAGCTCAGCGACATCGAGCCGCTGAAGTCCTCGATCGGGGAGATCTCCTCGAAGATCTCCTCGAGTCCGGAGCGCTCCGGGACGTCGTCGCGGCCGGCCTCCAGGGCGGCGGCGACGCGCTCCTGCCAGCGCTCGTTGCCGAGCAGCCAGTCGAAGCTCTCGGTCTGCAGGGCGAGGAGGTCGGGGACCTCCAGCGGCTCACGGATCTTGGCGAACGAGAGACGGCCCGAAGCCGTCAGTGCGGTGGTCATCTTGGACGTGGTGCGCGAGGCAGCCAAGGAGGGTTCCTTCCACGGGCCTGGTCTGTTGTGCGAACTGGCCGCTCCCGACCCCATCGACCACCGTGTGCCGTGCCCACGCGGGTCCACCCGGGACAGCCGGGGGCATGGCGATGGGACGACTCGACGACGAGCGAGGGAAGGTTAGGGGCAGCGCAAAGAGATAGCATACCCGACGAAGGCAGCACCGTCCAACCGCGTCAAGCCCCCAGGCTCCCGGTGCGGCCCCCCGCGTGAGCAGGTGACGCGCAACAGGATGACGCCGCCAGGTGCCCGCGTCAAGCGAAACCGCCGTTCCCGGCGTGCCGCGCTCCGTGCGCGGGCGTCCCGGAGCCCTGCGTGCGGGTGCCCCGGACGGGCCCGGGGGCCGTCGTCAGTAGGCCGAGAGCTGCTCGACGAGCCAACGGCCGTCGACCTTGCGCATCGTCGCGATGACCCGGTTCTGGTCGACCGAGGGCTGCTCCTGGCCCTGCGCGGTCTTCGCCTGGTCGAGGAAGACCTGGACGGTGACGGTGTCGGGGGTCTGGCCCATGACGCCGGCTTCGTAGCTGCGCGCCTGGACCGTCACCTTCTGCTTCTGCGCGACCGGCGCGATGGTGGAGGCCATCGTCACGGCGTACTCCTTCTTGAAGGAGCCGGTCAGCAGGCCCGCGTTGCGCTGCGCCTGCGCGTCGAGGGTCTGCCAGCCGTACGACAGCAGCTGCTCGAGGGAGGTGCGGGCCGCCGCGGTGGCCGCCCGGGCGTCGCGCTCGCGCGCGCCGGGGTCGCGCAGCGAGACGGTGAGGACGAGCGCGAAGGCGACGAGGGCGAGGACGAGCAGGGTCAGGGGGGTCGCGACGCCGGCGGACAGCCGACCACGGCGCTCCTGGGCGGCGTCGTCGGGCCCGGTACCGTCGTGCTCCGTGTCGTCGTGCTCCGTGCCGTCGTGCCCGGTGTCGTCCTCGAGGGCCTGGACGTGCTCGACGGGTTCGTGGGTGACGGGCTCGGTGACGACGGGCGCGGTCACGACGTCCTCGGCCCGGTCCCCCACGACGGGCTCGGCCGGGGTGGTCGGGGCGGACATGGGCGCCCCGGGCTCGGGGGCCTGCTCGGCGGGTCGGCCGTGGCGGCGGCGCTGGCCGGCCACGCGGGGCCGGCGACGGTCATCCGACGAACTCAAGGCGCTCCACCTTCCACGTGCCACCGAGCTCCCGCAGGCCGAGCTTGACCCGGTAGGTCTTGGTCTCGCCGTCCGGGACGTTGGTGTTGCTCGTCGGCGCGACGATGCCGACGATGACCTGGGCCGAGTCGCGGTCGCCCGACACCAGCGCCGCCTCGGCCCGCTCGACGCGCGAGGTCGACCTGTTCTGCACGACGACGGTCCGCAGGTCGGCGAGGCTCTTGCCGTAGCTGTCGAGGAACTCCCCCGTGGCCCCGTCCTGCACCCGCTGGGTGTCGACGTCCACCTCCCGGTAGTCGAGGGTCGCGAAGTTGACGGCCAGCTGCCGGCCGGCCGCGAGCGCGTCGCGCTGGGCCTGCTCCAGCTGCCGACCCTCGTACCAGGCGCGGCCGCGGGTCGCGCCGAGCACGACCGTCGCGACGACGACGAGCGCGACGAGGGCCCACAGGACGCGGACGGTGCGGGTCATCGGGTGGCCTCCTCCATGATCCAGGACAGGCCGCCGCCGGCGGCCGGGGCGACGGGGGCGCCGACGGTCGCGGGCGCCCCGTAGGCGGTGGTCCCGAGCGGGACCGGCTCGGAACCGTACGCCATCGCGTAGCTCGTGCTGCCGGCCGGGCGCGCGCCGGGCGCGTTCTGCGCGCCGCGCACGGTCGAGGCCGACCCCCGGGGCAGCGTGCAGCGGGCGTCGGTGTTGACCGGCGGCAGTCCGCTCGTGCGGTTGGGGTCGGTCTTGGTCGTCCCCCCGTAGCCCTGGGTGCAGGGCCCCGGCGACTGCGAGAGCTGGAGGCCGAAGTGGGCGCTGCCGTCGCCGGGGACGACGGTGTAGCCGCCCGCGACGACCTCGGGGTAGGTGATGAGCAGCTGGTCGATACCGTCGACGCGGGCGCTCGTCACCTGCCCGACGGTCACGAGGTTGGCGAGCAGCGTCGCGAGCGAGGTGCGGTTCTCCGCGACGACCGCCTCGAGCTCGCGCGAGGCCACGGCGCCGCGGTCGAGGACGACGCGCAGGTCGGGGTCGGAGTCGCGCAGCGTCTCGGAGATGCGGGCGAGGTTGCCCGAGAGGGTCCGGATCTGCGAGGCGCCCTCGCGCTGGGTGTCGAGCACGACCTTGCCCGAGCGCAGCAGGGCGACGGTGTCGGGCAGCGCCTCGATCGCGCTGCGGGTCAACGCGTCCCCGTCGTCGATGAGCCGGCCGAGGTCGTCGCCGGTCCCCTCGAAGCCGGTGCCCAGCTCGTCGACGACCGTCGCGAGGTCGTCCTTCGGGACCGAGCGGACCGTGCGGTCGACGTCGAGGAGCAGCTGGTCGACGCGCAGCGGGGTGGCGGTGTCGTCGCGCGCGATGACGTCGCCGTCGGCGAGGTACGGGGCGCCGGCGGCTCGCGGCTGGAGGTCGAGGTACTGCTCCCCCACGGCCGAGCGGTTCTCGACGACGGCGCGGGTGTCGGTGGGCACCTCGACGCCGCTCTCGAGCTTCGCGTGGGCGCGGACGCCGTCGGCGCTGAGGGTCAGCTCCTCGACCCGCCCGACGCGGACCCCGCGGTAGGTGACCTCGGCGCCCTCGAAGATGCCACCGGAGCTCGCGAGGTCGACGACCACGGTCGGGCCGGTGCCGAAGACGCGCTCGGTGAGCCCGACGTAGCTCGCCGAGAGGATCGACGTCGCGACGACGGTGATGACGAGGAAGAGCCCGAGCTGGACCCGGGTCAGGCGGCGGATCACGGCTGCCCCCCGGTGTAGAGGGTGGTCCAGGACGCGTCCTCGGTGGAGCCGCCGCCGAGGCACACGGGCGGGCAGAGCGGCCCGCCGGAGCGCGTCGGCAGGGGCAGGCTCGGCAGGACCGTCGGCACCGGCACCGTCACGGTCGGCAGCGCCGTCGGGAGGGCGGTCGGGAGCCTGGTCGGCAGCACGGTGGGCAGCGAGGTCGGCAGGATCGTGGGCAACGAGGTCGGCAGGGGCAGGGTGAGGCCCCGCAGGTCGAGGTCCGCCGTCACGCGCAGGTTCGTGTAGTCGCCCTTGATGGCCTGCAGCGAGGAGTCGGGGAAGGGGTAGGTGAGCAGCAGCTGGAGGCTCGCGGGCAGGTCGTCGCCGGCCTTCGCCAGCTGGGCGAGCACGGGCTTCAGGGCCTCCAGGTTCGCCAGCGTGTCCTCGCGCGAGGCCCGCACGACCCGCGTGCCGACCTTGCCGAGGCGGTCGAGCGAGGTGAGCATCGTCGTCAGCTGCTCGCGCTGGTCGGCGAGGATCTTCAGGCCCTTCGGCAGCTCCCGCAGGACCCCCTCGAGCTCGTCGCGCCGCTGCGCCAGGCTCGCGCTCAGCCGGTCGATGCCGTCGATCGCGCGGATGATCTCGGCCTTCTGCTCGTCCAGGCCCCCGACGAAGGTGTCGAGCTGGGTGATGAGGCTCCTCACGTCGTCGGTGCGCCCCCGCAGCGCGTTGTTCAGCTCGGTCTCGATGACCTTGAGCTGGCCCACTCCCCCGCCGTTGAGCAGCATCGAGAGGGCGGCCAGCACCTCCTCGACCTCGGGGTTGCGGCCGGTGCGCTCCAGCGGGATGAGGTCGCCGTCGCCGAGCCGGCCGGAGCCGCCGCCGTCGGGGCGCTCGAGGGCGACGTACTTCTCGCCGAGGAGCGAGGTCTGCTTGAGCTCGGCCCGGGTGTCGTCGGGCAGGTCGCTCGCGGCCGGCACGCGCATCGTCACGCGGGCGGTCCAGCCGTCGAGGTCGATGGCCGTCACCTCGCCGACGGTGACCTCGTCGACCTTGACCGACGAGCGCGGGACGAGGTCGAGGACGTCGGTGAACTCCGCCCTGACGGTGATCTGGCGGCCCTCGGCCCGGGGACCTCCCGGGAGCGGCAGGTCGTAGACGCTCGTGCAGCCCGCGAGGACGAGGACGACGAGGGCGCTGACGACGGCGGTGGCGCGGCGGCGGGTGGTGGTCATCCGAGCAGCCCTCCGAGGGTCGGGTCGGCGCCGCGCAGCAGGCCGCCGGTGTCGCCCCGCGAGCCGGTGAGCCCGCCGAGGACGTCCGGCAGCTTCAGGTCGAGGAGGCCGGAGCTCTTGCAGAGGTCGGTGTTGCCCGTGCCGGTGGGGCCGGTGACGAGCGAGCAGAGGAGCAGCCCGGGCCGGTCGGTGCCCTGGATGGTCGCCCGGGTGTCGAGCGTGCCCGTCTTCTCGTCGTAGGCCAGCTGGAGGTTGGAGAGGGCGACGGGGGCGTCCTCGAGGGTCTCGGCCAGGGCCTTGCGCTCCTGCGCGACCGCGGAGGTGACGTCGGTGAGGCGCGCCACGTCGTCCTTGAGCACGGCGCGGTTGTCGCGGACGAACGAGGTGACCTGGTCCAGGGCGACCGCGAGGTTGGCCAGGGCCGAGGCGAGGTCGTCGCGCTCGTCGTCGAGGGCGGTGGTGACCGACGCGAGGTTCTCGTTGAGCCGGCGCACCTGCTTGTCGTTGGCGGCCACCGTCTCGGTGAAGGTGTTGAGGTTCTTCACGGTGGAGAAGAGGTCGCCGCGCCCCTCCGCGAAGGTCTGCACGGCCCGCGAGAGGTTGACGGTCGTGTCGTGGAGGGTCTGCCCGTTGCCGTCGAGGTTCGCGGCGCCGGTCTCGAGCACCCGCGAGAGCGCACCGTCGGCGTTGGCCCCCTGCGGCCCGAGCGCGACCATGAGGTCGTCGAGGCTCTGGCTGACGCGGTCGAGCTCGACGGGGACGGCGGTGCGCTCCAACGGGATCCGGGCGCCGTCACGCATCCGGGGGCCGTCGGTCCAGACCGGCAGCAGCTGGACGTAGCGGTCGCTGACGAGCGAGGGCGCGACGATGGCCGCCTGGGCGTCCGCGGGCACGGGGTGCTCGGTCGTCACGTCGAGGTCGACCCGGACGGTCTTCCCGCGCGGCTCCACGGCCGTGACCTCGCCGACCTTGACGCCGAGGATGCGGACGTCCGACCCGGGGAAGAGGCCGACCGCGCGGACGAACTCGGCGGTGAGGTGCATCGGCTGCGGCCGGGGCCAGGCGACCGCGACGACCGCCACGAGGGCGAGGACGAGGACACCGGCCGCGAGCGCGAGGCGTCGGGGCGTGCGGCGGGCGGCGGCGGCCACGCGGGCGGCGCCGGGGAGCGTGCGTCGGGTCATCCGCGCCCCACCCCTCCCACGGGGTTGGTGAGGTTCTGGATGTAGGTGTCGAACCACGGCCCGGTGCCGAGCGTGTTCGCGAACAGCCGGGTGAAGGGCGCCATCGCGCGGATGGTCGCCCGCAGGTCCTCCTCGTGGTCCTGCAGCGTGGAGAGGACCCCCTTGAGCTGCTCGAGGGCCGGTCGCAGCTCGGCCCGGTTGTCGCGGACCAGCCCGGTCACCTGCTCGGCGAGGGCGCTCGTGTTCGTGAAGAGGGTGTGGATGGCCTCGCGCCGGGTCTCGAGCTCGGCGACGAGGAGGTCGGCATCCTCGATCAGCCGGTCGACGACCGCGTTCTGCTCCGCCACGGTGCCCGTGACCGAGTCGGCGGCCCGGAGCAGCTCGCGCAGCTTCTCGTCGCGGCTCGCGATGGTCGACGAGAGCCGGCTCAGCCCGTCGAGCGCGCCACGGACGTTCTCGGGGGTGTCCTCGAACTCGGTCGCGAGGACGTCGAGGGAGCGGGCCAGCTGGTCGGTGTCGATCCGCTCGGTCGTGCGGGTGAGGTCGGAGAACGCGGTGACGACGTCGTACGAGGAGACGGTGCGCGACAGCGGGATCTGCGCGCCGACCTTCATCCGGCCGGTGCCGCGGGGCTCGAGGCCGACGTACTTCTCGCCGAGGAGGGTCTTGATGCGCACGGACGCCCCCGTCGTCGGCCCGAAGGCGACGTCCTCGGTGACGCGGAAGTCGACGCGCACGTGCGAGCCCTCGAGGTCGACGCCGGTGACCTGGCCGACCGTCACGCCCGCGATCCGCACGTCGTCGCCGTCGCGCAGGCCGCCGGCCTCGGTGAAGGCCGCGCTGTAGTCGTCGCCGCCGCCGATGAAGGGCAGGCTCGAGGCGTTGAACGCGAGCACCATGAGCACGACCATCGCCGCGATGCCCGCGATGCCGAGCCGCAGCGTGTTGCGGTCGCGCGGAGGCCGACCGGCCCGCGCCCGGCGGGAGGGCAGGCGGGGCAGGCTCGGCAGCCGGAGCGCCCTCACGACCGGCACCTCGCCGCCGCGACGTCGTAGCCCAGCCCGCCGGGCGTCTTGCCGGTGGGCAGCAGGAGGTTCTGCACGTCGAAGCGGCAGAGGTAGAAGTTGAACCACGAGCCGTAGGTCGCCGTCCGGGTGATGGTCGAGATCTTCGTCGGCGCCTGCGCGATGAAGCGCTCGAACTCCTGGGTGTTCTGCGGCTCGTTCAGCGTCCCCGCGAGGTCGCCGAGGTTCGCGATGTCGCTCTTGAGGTCCGGACGGGCGGCCTGCAGCAGGCTCGCGGTGTCACCGGTCAGCGCGTTGATGTTCGTCAGCGAGTCGCCGATGGCCTTGCGGTCCTGCGCCAGCCCGGAGACGAACCGCTGGAGCTGCGTCAGGAGGTCGGCGAAGGCGGTGTCGTTGGACTCCACCGTCCCGAGCACGGTGTTGAGGTTGTCGATCGTCCGGCCGATGACGGCGTCGCGGTCGGCGAGCGCCTGCGTGAGCGACGCGGTCTGCCCGAGGAGGCTGTTGACGTCGCCACCCTCGCCCTGGAGGACGGAGATGACCTGCGCGGACAGCTCGTTGACGTCCTGCGGCGACAGTGCGGCGAACAGCGGCTTGAAGCCGTTGAAGAGCACCGTGAGGTCGAGCGCGGGGTGCGTGCGCCCCAGCGGGATCGTGCCGCCCTCGGGCAGCGGCGTGGCGTCGCCCGGCTCCTGGGTCAGCGCGACGTAGCGCTCGCCGACGAGGTTGCGGTACTTGATGGTCGCCGCCGTGCCCTGCGTGAGGGTCGAGCTGCGCAGCACCTCGAAGGTCACCTCGGCGCTCACCCGGTCCTTCGCGACCCGGATGTCCTGGACGGTGCCGACGCGCACGCCGGCGATCCGGACGTCCTGGCCGCTGTTCAGGCCGGTGACGTCGGTGAAGACGGCGCGGTAGGTGGCCTTGTCGCCGGGCAGGACGTTGGCGATGGTCGCCGCGAGGACACCCGTGGCGAGCACGGTGACGACGACGAACGCGACGAGCTTGACGAGGCTGGGGCCGGTCCTCACTGGTCGACCACCGCCCCCCGCAGCATCGGGCCGGCGAGGAGGGTGGTCAGCGCCGAGGGCTCGCCGTGCCCCTCGGAGGCCAGCGCGATGGCGACGACCTCCTGCTCGGCCCGGGTCCCGGCCAGGCCGGAGTCGACGTTGCCGACGGCGACCGCCCCGGGCGCGAGCAGCGCCGAGGGCACCGACGAGCCGGCGGCGCCGCCCGTGCCGTCGGCGAAGGTCACCGACCCGCGCGGGTTCTTCTGGCTGCCGCCGGGCGAGGGGAGGCCGCGGCAGGTGGGCCCGCGGTCGTCCTGCCACGCCGGCTCCTGGCCGGGGCGGTAGGCGCTGCGCTGCGGCGGCGTCTCGAGGGTGATGTGGAACTGGCCGCCGGCGAAGATGCCCTCGGCTCGCGGGATCCAGTTGACCAGCCCCCGTGCGAGACAGGGGTAGACGGGCGCGTGCTTGGCGAGGACCTCCAGCGTCGGACGCTGCACCCGGCCGACCTGGATGATCCGGTCCTCGTTCTGCTCGAGGAAGGCGGCGGTCGTGTTGGCGAAACCGGCCGTCCCCGCGAGGAAGCCCGTGAGCTGGTCCTGCTTCTCGACGATGGTCGTGTTCGTCGTGCGCAGCGCGTTCGCGGCGCGCAGCAGGTCGGGAGCGGCCTCGGCGTACGTGCTCGCGAGGTCGGCCAGGCCGCTGATGTCCTCCTGGACCAGGGGCAGGCTCGGGTTGAGCTCGGTGAAGTAGCGGTTGACGAGGACGAGGTTCTCGCCGAGCTTCGTCCCCCGGCCGTCGAGGGCGGTCGCGAGCGCGTTGAGCGTCGCCGCCAGCTTCTCCGGCCGGACCGTGCGCAGCAGCGGCAGCAGCTCCTCGAAGACCCGCTCGAGCTCGATGGCGACGCTGGTCCGGTCCTGCGGGATGACGTCGCCCTCGCGGATCGCCCGGCCGGGGTCGCCCTGCGGCGCGACGAGGTCGACGAAGCGCTCGCCGAAGAGGGTCTTGGGCAGCAGCCGGGCGCTGACCGAGGCCGGGACGAGGTCGGTGGCGGCGGGGTCGAGCGCCAGCGTGAGCGTCGCGCCCTGCGGGCTCGAGGAGATGGAGCGCACCTCGCCGACGACGACGCCGCGGATCTTGACGTCGGCGGCCTCCTGGAGCTGGCTCCCGATCCGGTCGGTGCGCAGCGTGACGGTGACGACCTGCGTGAAGACCTTCTCGAAGGTGGCGACGGACGCCGCGACGCCGAGCACGGCGACGAGCAGGAACGCGACGCCGTACGCCCGCTCCCGCAGCCCCGCGAGGAACCCACCGCTCATCCGGCGATCCTCACCGTCGTCGTCGCGCCCCAGATCGCGAGGCTGAGGAAGAAGTCGATGACGTTGACGGCGACGATCGAGGTGCGCACCGCCCGGCCGACCGCGACGCCGACCCCGGCCGGCCCGCCGCTCGCGGTGTAGCCGTAGTAGCAGTGGATGCCGATGATGACGACGGCGAACACGAGCACCTTGGCGAAGGACCAGAGGATGTCGCCGGGCGGCAGGAACAGGTGGAAGTAGTGGTCGTAGGTGCCCTTGGACTGCCCGAAGTAGTCGGTGACGATGAAGCGGGTCGCCGCGTACGACGAGAGCAGCCCGAGGACGTAGAGGGGGATGACCGCGACGAAGCCGGCGATCATCCGGGTCGTCACGAGGAAGGGCAGGCTCGGGATGCCCATGACCTCGAGGGCGTCGACCTCCTCGCTGATCCGCATCGCCCCGAGCTGCGCGGTGAAGCCACAGCCGACGGTCGCCGCGAGGGCCAGGCCGGCCACCAGCGGCGCGATCTCGCGGGTGTTGAGGTAGGCCGAGACGAAGCCGGCGAACGCGCCGGTGCCGAGCTGGTCGAGCGAGCTGTAGCCCTGGAGGCCGACCTGGCTGCCGGTGAAGAAGGCGAGGAAGGTCAGCACGCCCACGGTGCCGCCGATGACGCTGAGGGCGCCGGTGCCGAGCGAGACCTCGGCGAGCAGGCGGACGACCTCGCGCCGGTAGCGCCGCAGGGTGCGCGGCACCCACCCGACGGACTGCACGTAGAAGCGCATCTGGGCGCTCAGCTCGTCGAGGAGCCGCAGCGGGGCGCGCGTGAGGGAGGGCAGGCGGGACATCGGCGTCAGATCTTCTGGGGGACGACTTGGAAGTACACCGCGCTGATGACGAAGTTGACGACGAACAGGAGCATGAAGGTGATGACGACGGCCTGGTTGACCGCGTCGCCGACACCCTTCGGGCCGCCGCCGGCGGTCAGCCCCTTGTACGAGGCGACGAGCGCGGCGAGCATCCCGAAGAGCAGCGCCTTGACCTCGGCGGTCACGAGGTCGGCGGTCTGCGCGAGGGCGGTGAACGAGGCGACGTAGGCGCCGGGCGTCCCGCCCTGGACCATGACGTTGAAGACGTAGCCGCCGGCGACGCCGACGACCGAGACGAGGCCGTTGAGCAGCGCGGCGACGATCATCGTCGCGAGGACCCGGGGCACGACGAGGCGCTGGATCGGTGAGATGCCGAGCACCTCCATCGCGTCGACCTCCTCGCGGATCTTGCGCGAGCCGAGGTCGGCGCAGATGGCCGAGCCGCCCGCGCCGGCGACGAGGAGCGCGGTGACCAGCGGCGAGGCCTCGCGCACGACCGCGAGGACCGAGGCGGCGCCGGTGAACGACTGGGCCCCCAGCTGCCGGGTCAGGGTGCCGAGCTGGAGGGCGATGACCGCGCCGAACGGGATGGACACCAGCGCCGTCGGGACGATGGTCACCGAGGCGACGAACCACGCCTGCTGGATGAGCTCCTTGAGCTGGAAGGGCCGCTTGGGCAGCGCCCTCGCGACGTCGAGGCACATCCCGAAGAACGAGCCGGCCTGGCGCAGGCCGCCGGTCACGACGCTCACGCCTGCGCTCCCGTGCGCACGCCGACGATGCCGGCCGTCGTCGAGGCGAAGCTGCCGGGGGGCGGGGTGACGCCGTTCGCCGTGCACCACTCCCCCGCCGTCCGCTCGGCCCGGCGCGGCGCCCCGTCGCTCGTCGGCAGCTGGAGCGGGATCGGCGGCAGCGGCGGGAGCTCCTGGCCGGACTCGGCCGCGAGCTCGTCGGCGTCCTTCTCCTCGGACATCCCGATCGGGCCGACGGTCTGGGCGTTGAGGAACTGACGGACCACCGGCTCCTCGGAGGACAGGAGCATCTCCCGCGGCCCGAACATCGCGAGGTGCTTGTGGTAGAGCAGGCCGATGTTGTCCGGCACCGTCCGGGCGGTGTTGATGTCGTGCGTGACGATGAGGAAGGTCGCGTCGATCTGCGCGTTGAGGTCGACGAAGAGCTGGTTGATGTAGCTCGTGCGGACGGGGTCCAGGCCGGAGTCCGGCTCGTCGATGAGGAGGATCTGCGGGTCGAGCACGAGGGCGCGGGCCAGGCCGGCGCGCTTCCTCATCCCGCCGGAGATCTCGCCGGGCAGCTTCTCCTCGGCGCCCGCGAGCCCGACGAGCTCCATCTTCTCGCGGACGACCGCGGCGACCTCCTTCTCGCTCTTGCGCGTGTGCTCGCGCAGCGGGAAGGCGACGTTGTCGAACAGGCTCATCGAGCCGAAGAGCGCGCCGTCCTGGAAGAGCACGCCGAAGAGCTTGCGGACCTCGTAGAGGTCGTCGCCGCGCAGCTGCACGACGTCGCGGCCGTCGATGACGATCGAGCCCCGGTCGGGGCGGATGAGCCCGACGAGGGTCTTGAGGAAGACCGACTTGCCGGTGCCCGAGGGGCCGAGGAGGACGGAGATCTCGCCGGCGGGGAGGGTGAGGGTCACGTCGTCCCAGATGAGCTGGCTCCCGAACCTCTTGGTCAGGCCGCTCACCGCGATCTCGACACCCATGTCGACCCTTCGTCGTGTGCGCTCCGGTGCGTGCGCGCCGAAGTTACCCAGTGGTAGGCCCCCGGCGCCGGACCATCAGACCACGAGCGGTCGGGTGACGACACGTTGAGGACCTATGGGTTTTCTCAGGTGGACGAATGCCCGTTCGCACGCCCGGACCCGGCCACGGAGACGGGTTCGGAGCCCTCCCCCCGACCGGATGGGTCCGGGGACGCCAGCGGGGCCCGACCGCGAACGGTCGGGCCCCGCTGGTGCGAAGCGAGTCCCCTCACGGGGACGGGCTCACTTGAGGGTGACGGTGGCGCCGGCGCCCTCGAGCTGCTCCTTGGCCTTCTCGGCCGCGGCCTTGTCGACCTTCTCGAGGACGGGCTTCGGGGCGCCGTCGACGAGGTCCTTGGCCTCCTTGAGACCGAGGGAGGTCAGCGCGCGGACCTCCTTGATGACGGCGATCTTCTTGTCGCCGGCAGCCTCGAGGACGACGTCGAACTCGTCCTGCTCGGCGGGGGCCTCGGCCTCGCCGGCGGCGGGGGCGGCGGCACCGGCGACCGCGACGGGCGCGGCGGCGGTGACGTTGAAGGTGTCCTCGAACTCCTTGACGAACTCGGAGAGCTCGATCAGGGTCATCTCCTTGAAGGCGTCAAGGAGCTCGTCGGTGCTGAGCTTGGCCATGATGGCGTCCTTTCGTTGATGCACTGTGCCGTGAGTGGCGGATTGTGTGGTGAGCGGGCCCGTGAGGGTCAGCTCTCGTCGCCACCCTCGGCGACGTCGGTGGCCGGGGCGTCAGCCTCGGCGGGGGTCTCCTCGGCCTCGGCCGGGGCGGCGGCGGTGTCCACCGGGCCCTCGGTCTCGACCTTGGCCCGCAGCGCGTCGACCGTGCGAGCGGCCTTCGAGAGCGGAGCGGCGAAGAGGTAGACGGCCTGGCTGAGCGACGCGTTCATGGCGCCGGCCAGCTTGGCGAGGAGCACCTCGCGGGACTCGAGGTCCGCGAGCTTGGTGATCTCCTCGGCGGAGAGGGTCTTGCCCTCGAGCACGCCGGCCTTGATCACCAGGAGGGGGTTGGCCTTGGCGAAGTCGCGCAGACCCTTCGCAGCCTCCACCGGGTCGCCCTCGACGAAGGCGATGGCGGACGGACCGACGAGCTGACCGTCGAACGCGGTCACCCCGGCGTCCTTGGCGGCGAGCTGGGTCAGCGTGTTCTTGACCACGGCGTAGGTCGCGTTGCCACGCAGGGTGTTGCGCAGGTCGGTGATCTGCTTCACCGAGAGTCCCCGGTACTCCGTGAGGACGGCGGCGTTGCTGCTCTGGAACTTCTCCGAGAGCTCGGCGATCGCCGCGGCCTTGTCGGGACGTGACATTCGGGCCTCCTTCCGTCGGGTCGGACCGACGGGAAGGGCCCGGGACGAGAACGAGCCCCGGCACAGGGCACGGGGCTCGGGGCGCACGACGGGTCGTGACGTTCCGGTACTTCGCAGCCTGCGCTGGTCGCCCACTCGCGGTGGATCCTTCGGTCACGTGCGGGTGCACGCGACGACCGGCGGTCTTTGGTCGTGGACCAGCGTACGGGACGCGGCCCCGTGCCCCAAATCGCCGTCGCGGCGCGCGTGGCCCGGACGCGCCCGCGGCGCCCCGGGAGGTCCCGGGGCGCCGCGGCGCATGGTGCGTGGTGCGGTCGAGTGGTCAGCTCGTCGGCAGCTCGAAGGTGCCGACCTCGCTCGCCGGCGGGGCCTGGACGGTGACGGGCTCGCCCCACTTGGAGTAGGTCATGACGAGCTTCTGGCCGGCCAGGTCGGTCGTGACCGTCTGCGGCAGGCCCTCGGCGTCGAAGGACATCTCGTAGGAGACGCCGTCGGGCATCTGCTTGAGCGCCTCCTCGGTGACCCCGGGGATGCCGGCCGCCTGCTTCTTGACCATCTGCGCGAGCTGGTCCTTGGTCAGCTTGACCTCGTAGGTCGTCACGCCGTCCTGGACCTTGGTCACGGTGCCCTTGACGCCGTCGACGTCCTTGAGCTGCTCGGTGGGGTTGGCCATCGCCGACTCCATCTGCTGGAGCATCGGCCCCATCATCTGCGACATGGAGTCCTTGCCCTGCGGGTCGATCTTGATCCACTGCTTGCCGCCGGACATCTGCTTGAACTCCTCGCCGCCCATGTACATGACCTTGTCGATGTACACGACCTTGAAGGACTGGCCGGACTCGGTCAGGTCCATCGCCATCTTCGGGGAGGAGCCGCTGTAGTCGAGGTCGGCCTCGATGGTCCCCTCGGTGCCGGTCGACATCGACATGTGGGCGGTCTTCTTCGCCTGGACGGCGGCCGCGCTCTGCTCGGCGAGGGTCTTCAGCTCGACCGTGTCGCCGACCTTCGCGGTGGGTGCCTTGCTCTCCTGCACGGCGGCGGCGGACGACGCGGCCCCGGTGGAGGTCTCGGTCGTGCTCGAGCCGCAGGCGCCGAGGGCGAGGGCCCCGGACAGGACCAGGGCGGACAGGACGGTGCGCTTCATACGGTGCTTCCCCCGATGGGTCGTCGTGGACGGAGGGCCCGTGGGGGCCGTCCGGGTTCTTGCCAGCGTACGTCTCCGACGACGCGGCCACCGCACCGGTTCCGGGTTCGTGACCACTTCGCGACCGCCCGGCCACCCCCCGGTCGCACGACGGAGCCCGCCGCCCCGGTGGGGGCGACGGGCTCCGTCGTGGTGAGGGACCGCTCAGGCGTCGGCCTGCTCCTCGAGGAGGTTGCGGGTCTTGCTGGAGTCGAGCGGGATGCCCGGGCCCATCGTCGTCGACAGCGTGGCCTTCGAGATGTAGCGGCCCTTGGAGCTGGCCGGCTTGAGGCGCAGCACCTCCTCCAGGGCGGTGGCGTAGTTCTCGACGAGGGCCTTCTCGTCGAAGGACGCCTTGCCGATGATGAAGTGGAGGTTGGCGTGCTTGTCGACGCGGAACTCGATCTTGCCGCCCTTGATGTCGGTCACGGCCTTGGCCGTGTCCATCGTGACCGTGCCGGTCTTCGGGTTCGGCATGAGACCGCGCGGGCCGAGGACCTTGCCGAGCCGGCCGACCTTGCCCATGAGGTCGGGCGTCGCGACGACGGCGTCGAAGTCGAGCCAGCCGCCGGCCACCTTCTCGAGGAGGTCGTCGGAGCCGACGTAGTCGGCGCCGGCCGCGGTGGCCGCCTCGGCCTTGTCGCCGTTGGCGAAGACGAGGACGCGGGCGGTCTTGCCCGTGCCGTGCGGGAGGTTGACCGTGCCGCGGACCATCTGGTCGGCCTTGCGCGGGTCGACCCCGAGGCGGAAGGCCACCTCGACGGTCTCGTCGTACTTGGCGGACGCGACGTCCTTGGCGAGGCGGACGGCCTCCAGCGGGCTGTACAGGGTGTCCGCGTCGATCTTCTCGGTCGCGGCGTTGTAGGCCTTGCTGCGCTTCATGTGCTGCTCCTGGGAGTGGTGGTGGAGTCGTGGTCGTCGGGCCAGCGCAGGCCCTGCCACAGGGGGTGGGACCGGGCTCAGAGCTCGGTCTCGATGCCCATCTGACGGGCGGTGCCGGCGATGATCTTCATCGCGGCGTCGACGTCGTTGGCGTTGAGGTCGGGCATCTTGGTCTCGGCGATCTCACGGAGCTGGTCCTTGGTGAGCTTGCCGGCCTTGGTCTTGTGCGGCTCGCCCGAGCCCTTCTGGACGCCGGCGGCCTTCTTGATGAGCTCCGAGGCCGGCGGGGTCTTCGTGATGAAGGTGAACGAGCGGTCTTCGTAGACCGTGATGACGACGGGGATGATGCTGCCGCGCTGGTGCTCGGTCGCCGCGTTGTACGCCTTGACGAACTCCATGATGTTGACGCCGTGCTGACCGAGCGCGGGGCCGACCGGGGGCGCCGGGGTGGCGGCACCGGCCTGGATCTGCAGGTTGATGTACCCGGAGACCTTCTTCTTGGGGGGCATGTCTGTCCTTCTTCGGTGGTGTGGGCCGACGCCGTGGGCGATGACCCCTTTGCAGTGTCCGCGGGTCCCCCGCGAAAGGGGCCTCCGGTCAGATCTTGGCGACCTGGCCGAAGGAGAGCTCGACCGGGGTCTCCCGGCCGAAGATCGAGACGAGCACCTTGAGCTTCTGGGTGTCGGCGTTGATCTCGGAGATCGTCGCCGGCAGCGTCTCGAAGGGGCCGTCCATGACGGTGACCGACTCGCCGACCTCGAAGTCGACGACGGTCGCGTCGCCCGAGGAGGAGCCGGAGGAGGAGGCGGAGCCACCGGACGCGGCCGCGGCGGCGGGCGTCTCGAGGTCGGCCGGCTTGAGCATCGTGAAGACCTCGTCGAGGGTCAGCGGCACCGGCTGGTGCGCGTTGCCGACGAAGCCGGTGACGCCCGGCGTGTGCCGCACGGCGCCCCACGACTCGTCGGTGAGGTCCATCCGGACGAGGACGTAGCCGGGCATCCGGACGCGGCGGACGAGCTTGCGCTGCCCGCTCTTGATCTCGGTGACCTCTTCCATCGGGACCTGCACCTCGAAGATGTAGTCCTCCATGTTGAGGGACTGGGTGCGGTTCTCGAGGTTGGCCTTGACGCGGTTCTCGTAGCCCGCGTAGGAGTGCACGACGTACCAGTCGCCGAACTTCGAGGCGAGGTCGTCCTTGAACGCCTTGACCGGGTCGACGGCGTCGAGGACGTCGCCGTCCTCGTCGACGGGGGTGGCCGGCTCGTCGTCCTCGACGTCGGCATCGGCGTCGGCGTCGGGCGCCTCGTCGGTGGTGTCGTCCGCGGTCGCGTCGTCGGCGACCTCGTCGGCGGTGGTGTCACCGTCGTCGTCGGTGCCGGCCTCGCGGGCGGCGTCGAAGGACTCGGCCGCGGCGGCGTCGACCTCCTGCACGGGGGTGTCGTCGACGGGAACCTCTGCGGTGTCGTCGGACCCCTGCTGGGGGGTGTCGGTCCACTGGTCGGACACGGGTGACCTCTTCCTTCGTCTGGCGGGTGCCGGGGGCGGGTGCGCGCGGAGGCGCGCGTCAGGAGCCGAGGACCAGGCCGACGAGCTTGCTGAAGCCGAGGTCGAGCCCGGACACGATCGCCATCATCACCGTGACGAACACGATGACGACGAGCGTGTAGTTCCAGAGCTCGTTCCGGGTGGGCCGGACGACCTTGCGGAGCTCGTCGAGGATCTGGCCGACGAACAGCCCGATGGCGCGGAACAGCCGCGAGACGGGGTTGCCGCCGCGCTCACGGCCCTTGGCGGGGCGGGAGCCGGCCTCGGTCTGGCCCAGGTCGGTCACGACTTGCCTCTTCACGTCGAGCTGGTCGGTTGCGGATGCCTACGGCGCGGCACGACCGTGAAAGGGGACCCGGACGACGCCGGGCCGCAGATCGTGGACGTACCACACGTGCGACGCAGGGCAGGAGGGACTCGAACCCCCAACCGCCGGTTTTGGAGACCGGTGCTCTACCAATTGAGCCACTGCCCTGTGGGACCGCCGTTGGGTGGCGGGCCCGGGGTGGTGCGACCTTCTGACGGGCACGCCGACATGGTGGTCACACCGAACGGACAGCATACGTGACGCCCCGGCCCCGGCGCGAACCCGCCCCGGGGCCGGAGGTCACCCCACCGGCCGGACGCGAGGTCAGCGCAGGGGGAAGGCGCCGTACATCATGCGGTGGTTCGACGGGGTGAACTGGGTCTTCACGCTGCCGCCCTGGCGCGCCGTCTTCGCAGCCCACGAGAACACGTAGTCGTACTTGCGGTCGGTGTTCTTCTTCACCCGTCCGATGGTGAACAGTCCGGCGCGCGCCTCGTTCCCCGTGCCGGCCGTCTGGTTCAGCTCGACGAAGTCGCCCCGGGCCTTGGTGCCGAGCGCGTACATCTGGGCCATCTCCCGGTCCGTCGGCAGGCTGTTGAAGTCTCCGCCCACGAGGACCGGGTTCTGCGCGTTCCACAGCCGCGCCTTGTCCTTGATCGCGCGCGTCATCGTCAACCGGAGCGCTGCACGGTCGGCCTCACGACCGGAGGGCAGATGGGTGGAGCACGCCCGCGTCGACTTCTTCCTGTAGGTGAAGTTCAGGCACGCGAGCCCGTAGGACTGACCCTTGTCGGGCTCCTCGAGGAGGGTGACCGAGTTGCCCTGACCCTTGGCGCCGCGCTGGTTGAGCATGACCACCTCGCCGATCACACCATCCGAGCAGTCGCCCTGGTTCGTCCGCCGGATGTGGAACTCCCTGGGCCCCTTCCCGTCGAGCTGCTTCAGCATGCTCTGGCAGACCTCTTGGAGGAACACGACCTCCGGACCGGGCGACTTGGCGCTGTCGGCCAGCGCGAGGACCTTCTGGAGCGCCTCGGGCTTCTTGGCCACGTTGTGCGTGATGACGCGGATCGAGCCCGTCGCGGCCTCGGCCGGTGCGGCCGTCGTCACCGTCGTCGCGAGGCCTCCCCCGGCCACGACCGCCGCCGCGACCGCCGTGACGGTCAGCCGGGCCTTCATCCCCCGTGTGGAACGCATGTGTGACTTCCTCTCGCTGTGCGGGGCACCGCTCGTCGGCCCCCTCCGACGACCCTCGCAGGGGCCCGCGTCCCACGCCATGGGGAGCGCTCCCCGCCCGCGCGGACGTTCTGGGACGATGGCCGGGTGAGCACCTCAGCCGCCTCCCGCACCCCCCTCGCCGAGCGCTCCCCCGAGGAGCTGCGCGCGTTCGCCGACGAGCAGCGCGCCGCCTACACGGCCCTGCGCGAGCGTGGGCTCTCCCTCGACCTCACGCGGGGCAAGCCCAGCCCCGAGCAGCTCGACCTCGCCGAGCGCCTCCTCACCCTCCCCGAGGGTCACCGCGACGCGGCGGGCACCGACGTGCGCAACTACGGCGGGCTCGAGGGGCTGCCCGAGCTGCGCTCGATGTTCGCCGAGCTCCTCGGCGTCGACGCCGACCAGGTCGTCGCGGGCGGCAACGCGAGCCTGACGATGATGCACGAGGTCCTCGTCGACCACCTGCTGCACGGCGGCCTCGGCTCGCCGCGGCCGTGGAAGGACGAGGAGAAGGTCACCTTCATCTGCCCGGTGCCCGGCTACGACCGGCACTACACGATGCTCGAGCACTACGGCATCGAGATGGTCACCGTCCCGATGCTCGAGGACGGCCCGGACGTCGCCGCCGTCGAGGCGCTCGTCAAGGACGACCCGAGCGTCAAGGGCCTGTGGATCGTGCCCACCTACGCCAACCCGGCCGGCTCGGTCGTGACCCAGGAGGTCGCGGCCCGTCTGGCGTCGATGCCCACCGCCGCCCCCGACTTCCGCCTGTTCTGGGACAACGCCTACGCGCTGCACCACCTGACGAGCGACGAGGCGAAGTCGGCGGACATCCTCTCTCTCGCCTCCGCCGCGGGGAACCCGCACCGCCCGATCGTCTTCGCGTCGACGAGCAAGATCACCTTCGCGGGGGCGGGCGTCGCCTTCCTCGCCGGGTCGCGCGAGACCGTCGCCTGGTACCTGTCGCACCTGAAGTTCGCGTCCATCGGGCCGGACAAGGTCAACCACCTGCGCCACGTGCAGTTCTTCGGCTCGGCCGACGGCGTGCGCGCGCACATGGCGAAGCACCGCGACATCCTCGCGCCGAAGTTCGCGGCCGTCGGCGAGGCCCTCGCGGACGGGCTCGCGGGGCTCGGCATCGCCGAGTGGAGCACCCCGCGCGGTGGCTACTTCGTCAACCTCGACGTGCCGGACGGGTGCGCGTCGCGCGTCGTGCAGCTCGCGAAGGAGGCCGGCATCGCGCTCACCCCGGCCGGGGCGTCCTTCCCCTACGGCAAGGACCCGCGCGACCGGAACATCCGTCTCGCACCGTCGTTCCCGTCGCTCGACGAGGTGCGCACGGCGATGGCCGGGGTCGCGACGTGCGTCGCCCTCGCCGCCGCCGAGCAGCGGCTCGCCGACGTAGGCTGAGGCGATGAGCGACCAGCCGGAGAACGTGACCGACGACCTCGGGAGCTACTCCCTCGACGACGAGGACCAGCTCCAGCCCGAGGACACCCTCGACGGGGCCGTGGACCCGCTGGACCGCGGCTACTCCCCGCCCGAGAAGCTGCACGGCTCCCTCGCCCACGGTGTGACCGCCGAGGAGCAGAGCCGTGACGAGACGATCGAGGAGCGCATCCACCAGGAGGTGCCGGACCCCACGTCGGCCTACGGCGCCCCCGACAACGAGTCCGGCCTCGACGTCGACCGCGTCGGCGGCGACGACCCCGACGCCATCGACGCCGAGGACGACTGGCTCGGCGACGGCGAGGTCGGCGACGAGCGCGCCGGCCGGCTCGTGGCCCCCGACGAGGGCCTGGCCGAGGACGACGAGAAGGACCTCGTGGGTGACGACGTCGGCATCGACGGCGCCGCGGCCTCCGCGGAGGAGGCGGCGATGCACGTCGTCGACGAGGAGACCTCGGAGGAGTGAGCGAGGCACCGGCCGGGAGCACCCCGGCGGTGCGTCGTGAGGACGGCCGCGTCCCCTCGGGGGCGCGGCCGCTCGCGACCCTGCCGAAGGCGCACCTGCACCTGCACTTCACCGGCTCGATGCGCGTCACGACGGTGCGCGAGATGGCGGCCGCCCACGGGATGCGGCTGCCCGCGACGCTGACGCACGACTACCCCCCGCTCTTCGACGCCGCCGACGAGCGCGGCTGGTTCCGCTTCCAGCGCCTGTACGACGTCGCGCGGGCCTGCGTGCGCGGCGAGGAGGACATGCGGCGCATCGTCCGCGAGGCGGCGCTCGACGACGGCGCCGAGGGCTCGCGGTGGCTCGAGATCCAGGTCGACCCGACGTCGTACGCGCCGTTCGTCGGGGGCATCACGCCGGCGCTGGAGATCGTCCTCGACGAGGCGGCTTCGGTCTCGCGCGAGCCGGGGGCGGCGCAGGTCGGGGTCGTCGTGGCGGCGTCCCGGATGCGGCACCCGCTCGAGGCGCGCACGCTGGCCCGGCTGGCGGCGCGCAACGCGGGGAGCGGCCCGGGGGCCGTCGTCGGCTTCGGGCTGTCGAACGACGAGCGCCGGGGCGACACGGCGGAGTTCGCGGCGGCGTTCCGCATCGCGCGGGACGCGGGGCTGGCGTCGGTGCCGCACGCCGGTGAGCTGCTCGGGGCCGAGGCGGTGGCGGCGACGCTGGACGCGGCGCTGCCGGACCGCATCGGCCACGGCGTGCGCTCGGTGGAGGACCCGCGGGTGCTGGAGCGGGTCGTCGAGGCCGGGGTGGCGCTCGAGGTGTGCCCGGGGTCGAACGTGGCGCTGGGGGTCTACGACGTGGCGGCGGACGTGCCGCTGCGCCGGCTGCTGTCCGCGGGGGCGGTCGTGGCGCTCGGCGCGGACGACCCGCTGATCTTCGGCTCACGCCTGGTGGAGCAGTACGAGACCGCGCGCTCCGTGCACGGGCTGTCCGACGCCGAGCTGGCCGGGCTGGCCCGCTCGTCGCTGGCGGCCAGCCGGGCGCCGGCGTCGGTGCGCGCGGAGGCCGAGGCCGACATCGAGGCCTGGCTGACCTGAGCAGGTCGTCACAGCCCGACTGATTGCGAGTTCGACCGCTCGACGCGCTGTTCCAGGGTGTGTCGAGCGGCGGAGCTCGCAACAAGTGCAGATTGAGGGCGGGGTCGAGGTGAAACCCGACCACCAGCGGGTCCCCTTTCACCTCGACCCGATGTCCTTGGACTCCGGACGATCTGCGTCATCACGACAGCGGAGGCTCGCGTCCGTGGTCGTCCACAGGGGGGATGCCGGCGCGCCGTCGTCCACAGTCCGCGCGAGGGGTCTGTCGGCCGGTGGCGGAACGGGGTGAGGCTCCCGGCATGAGACTCCTTCCCCTCACCTCCCCCACCGTCGCCCGCGAGCTGCATGCGGCGCGGGTGGCCCTCACGGTGGCCCACGAGGTCGGCGTGGCGCTGCGGACCCACCGCCGCGGGCTGGGCCTCGGGCAGCGCGCCTACGCTCGACATCGCGGATGGTCGACGAGCCACGTCGCACGGCTCGAGACCGACGCCGGTGACCTCCGGCTCACCGACGTGGTCGCTGCCCTCGGGCCCACGGAGTACCGCCTCGCGCTCTGTCACCGGGGCCACCCGGAACCCGACCCCGACACGCCGCCGGTCGCCCTGGCGGTGCCCGTGGCGCCCACGCGTTGGCCGCCCGCCGAGCTGCTCGCGCTCGGGCGACCCGGCAGCCGCGACCCGACGGACGGGAGCAACAGCCCTGCCACCACCGACGAGCCCCCGGCGCTCAGCGCGTGACTCCCCACGGCAGCACCGTCCCGGACGCCGGTCAGGCCATGGCCGGGTCGGGACGTGAGGTGCCGGTGCCGGTGCCGGTGCCGGTGCGTCAGGGGGTCCGGCGCGCCGGTCACGCCGTGGCCGGGTCGGGACGTGTGAATGTGGGTGGGGGTCCCGGTGCGTCAGAGGGTCTGGCCGAGGAGGACCGGCTCGTTGACGAGCGTCACCCCGAACGCGTCCTGCACGCCGTCGCGCACCTCGCGGGCCAGCGCCACGACGTCGGCCGCCCGGGCGCCGCCGCGGTTGGTCACCGCGAGCGTGTGCTTGGTCGACAGCGCGGCCGGCCCGGGCATCGCGTAGCCCTTGCCGAAGCCTGCCCGCTCGATGAGCCAGGCGGCCGAGGTCTTGACCGCACCGCCGGCCTCGGGGAAGCGCGGGGGCACCGCGTCGTCACCGAGCCGCTGCGCGACGCGGGCCTCGAGGGAGGCGAACTCGTCCGCCGTGAGCACCGGGTTGGTGAAGAACGAGCCGCACGACCAGGTGTCGTGGTCGTCCGCGTCGAGGACCATCCCGCGCCGGCGTCGCTGCGCGAGCACGGCCTCCCGGGCGTCGGCCAGCGGGACGCGGGCCCCGACCTCGACCCCCAGCTGGGTCGCGAGGTCGGCGTAGCGCACCGGCCCGGACAGGTCGGCGAGCACGAGCTGGAACATGACGTCGAGGACGACGTAGCGGTCGGTGCCCTTGAAGAGCGAGTGGCGGTAGGTGAACCGGCAGTCGAGCGACATCATCGTCCGGACGCGCTCCTCGAGGCGGTCCCAGACCCGCACCCGGGCGATCGTCTGGGAGACCTCCTGGCCGTACGCACCGACGTTCTGCACCGGCGTCGCGCCGGTCGAGCCGGGGATGCCGGAGAGCGCCTCGACGCCCGACCAGCCCTCGGCCACGGCGCGCTCGACGAACGGGTCCCACGGCTCACCGGCCGCGACGACGACGTTGGCGCCACCGCAGGAGTCCTCCGAGTCGACCTCGACCCCCGTCGTCGCGACGAGCACGACCGTGCCGGCAAAGCCCTCGTCCGGGAGGACGAGGTTGGACCCGCCCCCGAGCACGAGCAGCGGCTCGTCGGCGTCGTCGACCTCGCGCACGGCGTCGACGAGCTCGTCCGTGGTCTCCGCGACGACCATCCGCGCCGCCGGGCCGCCGACGCGCATGGTCGTGTGGCCCGCGAGGGGCTCGTCGTGCAGCTCGCGCATCAGTCGAGGCGGACCACGGCGATGCACCGGCCGAGGACCTTCTGGCCCTCGCTCGTGGCGGTCAGCTCGACCGTCGCCCGGCGGGTCTCGGGGTCGAGCGCCTTGACGACGCCCTGGACGACGAGCTCGGCCCCCGTGGCCGGCACGACGACGGGCTTGGTGAAGCGCGTGCCGTACTCGACGACGCGACCGGCGTCGCCGGCCCACTCGGAGACGACCGTGCCGGCGGCGCCCATCGTCCACATCCCGTGGGCGATGACGTCGGGGAGGCCGACGGAGCGCGCGAAGGACTCGTCCTGGTGGATGGGGTTCTGGTCCCCCGAGGCGTTCGCGTAGGCGACGAGCGTCTCGCGGCCGACCGGGACGGTGACCGGCCCGACGGTGTCGCCGACGGCGACGGACTCCAGCGTGCGGACGGCCATCAGTCCTCCCCTCCCCGGACGACGATGGTCGAGGTGCACGTCGCGAGCGCCTCGCCGCCGGTCGTCGCGAGCTCGGTCCGGGTGGTGACCATCGAGTGGCCGCCGGCCTGGCGGACGGCGTCGACGGTCAGGGTGCCGACGACCTCGTCGCCGGCCGTGATCGGGCGGTGGTGGACGAACCGCTGCTCGCCGTGGACGACCCGGCTGTAGTCGATGCCGGCCTCCGGGTCGGCGACGTAGGCGCGGTCCGAGGCCTGTGCGAAGCGCACGGCCATCGTCGGCGGCGCGACCACGTCGGCGTACCCGGCCGCGCGGGCGGCCTCGGGGTCGGTGTGGACCGGGTCGCTCGAGCCCACGGCCGCGGCGAACGCGGCGATGAGGGCGGCGTCGACGGGGTAGGGCCCGCTCGGCGGGTAGGTGCGTCCGACGAAGTCGGGGTTAACGGCCATGCCGCCCACTCTAGGGGCGGGCGCCCCGGGGACGACGCGAGGCCGCCCGCACCCTGGGGGTGCGGGCGGCCTCGTCGGCTGCGGGCGCGTCGGTGACGCGCCGGCGTCAGCGGGTCTCGCGGTGCGCGGTGTGCTTCTTGCAGCGCGGGCAGAACTTGGCCAGCTCGAGCCGGTCGGGGTCGTTGCGCCGGTTCTTCTTGGTGATGTAGTTGCGCTCCTTGCACTCCGTGCACGCCAGCGTGATCTTGGGGCGGACGTCGGTGGCCTTGGCCATGGAAGCAACCTGCTCTCGGGAACGAAGTGTGGATCTGGGGTGGCGCCTCGGCGCGGATCTCGACCGCGCGCAGCACCAAGCACAACAGGGTACGCGGTCCGTGGGGTGACACGGAAATCGCGACCTCGGTAGCGGGAGCGGGGCTCGATCCCGCGACCTCACGATTATGAGTCGTGCGCTCTAACCAGCTGAGCTACCCCGCCAGGGGGAACGACCAGGAGTCCTTCTCGGGGAGCCGGACTCCGGCCGGACCAGAGCCCCCTGTCGGAATCGAACCGACGACCTTTTCCTTACCATGGAAACGCTCTGCCGACTGAGCTAAGGGGGCGTGCGCACCAGCCGAAAACCGCTCTGGAGCGCGACGGAGACACTACACGGTCACTCTCGGTCGAGCGAAATCCGGGCCTCCACGAGAGCCGGTCCGTACCAGGTGAGGAGCCGCCCGGACACCAGCCGGGTGGGCACCCGACCGAACGCCTCGGGCCCGTCGAGCGACGTGAACTCGTAGGGCTCGTCGGGCAGCAGGACGAGGTCCGCGAGCGCGGGGTCGTCGAGCGCGGCGACGTCCGCGCTCGGGTAGCGGCCGGTCCCCGCCGCTCCCCCGACGACCTCGTACCCGCAGCGCGCGAGGAGGTCGGCGGTGAACGTCGGCCGGCCGACGACCATCCACGGGTCGCGCCAGACGGGGACGACGACGCGCGCCGTGGCCGCCGGCACGGGGCCCGCCCACGCGGCGCGCGCCTCCCCCAGCCACCCGGGCTCGGGCACCTCCAGCGCCTCGGTGAGCAGGCGCGCCATCGAGGCCAGCGACTGCGGCACGGTCTCGATGTCGGTCACCCAGACCGCCAGCCCCCGCTCGCGCATCCGGCGCACGTCGAGCTCGCGGTTCTCCTCCTTGTTCGCCACGACCAGGTCGGGCGCCAGGGCGGCGACGGCGGCGAGGTCGGGGTTCTTGGTGCCCCGCACGCGGCCGACGTCGAGGTCGGCCGGGTGGGTGCACCAGTCCGTCGCCCCGACGAGCCGGTCGGGGCAGGTGGCGGCGAGCGCCTCGGTGAGCGAGGGGACGAGCGAGACGACGCGGCGCGCCGGGCCCGCGAGGGGCACCGGCGCGCCGAGGTCGTCGCGCAGGGGCGCGCGGGTGGCCGGCACGGTCAGCGCGGCGCCATCCGCAGCGCGCCGTCCATCCGGATGACCTCGCCGTTGAGGTAGTCGTGCTCGACGATCGAGACGGCGAGCTGCGCGTACTCCTCCGGTCGCGCGAGGCGCTGCGGGAACGGCACCCCGGCGGCGAGGCCGGCGCGGAACTCGTCGGAGACGGTGGCGAGCATCGGCGTCTCGACGATGCCCGGGGCAATGGTCATGACCCGGATGCCGTGCTGCGCGAGGTCGCGGGCCGCCGGCAGCGTGAGGCCGACGATGCCGCCCTTGCTCGAGCTGTACGCGGCCTGGCCGACCTGCCCGTCGTAGGCGGCGATGCTCGCCGTGTTGACGACGACGCCGCGCTGGCCGTCGGCGTCCGGCTCGGTGGCGGCCATCGCCTCGGCGGCGACGGTGAGGACCACGAAGGTGCCGAGGAGGTTGACCTCGACGACCTTGCGGTAGAGGTCGATCGAGTGCGTGCCCTTGCGGCCGAGGATGCGGGCCGACGGACCGATGCCGGCGCAGTTGACGACGACGCGCAGCGGGCGGTCGGCGTCGCCGGCCGCGACCGCGACGGCGGCGCGGACGTCGGCCTCGGAGGTGACGTCGGTGGGGACGTACTCGACGCCGTCGACGGCCGGGGCGTTCTCGCAGGCGTCGGGGAGGTCGAGGGCGACCACGCGGGCGCCGCGACCGGCGAGGGCGGCGGCGGTGGCCGCGCCGAGGCCGGAGGCGCCGCCGGTGACCAGGGCGGTGGTGTCAGCGATCTGCATGGCGCCATCCTGCCCTGCCCCGGGCCGCCCGCCGGGATCGGGCGACGGGCGGTCGGTGGCCGGTCGTACGGTGGGCGCATGGAGCTGCGCATCGGAGGACACGTCGACCAGGCCGACCCGGTGGCGGAGGCCGTCGCCCGGGGCGCCACGCTCAGCCAGCTCTTCCTCGGCGACCCGCAGAGCTACAAGGGCCCTGTGGTCGAGCACGCCGGGGGCGCCGAGGCGCTGCGGGCGGCGGCCGAGGCCGCGGGCGTCGACCTCTACGTCCACGCGCCCTACCCGATCAACGTCGCCTCGACGAACAACCGCATCCGCATCCCCGGGCGCAAGCTGCTCCAGCAGCACCTGCACGCCGCCGCCGAGATCGGCGCCAAGGGCGTCGTCGTCCACGGGGGCCACCTCGGCAAGGACGAGGACGCCGCGAAGGGCTTCGACAACTGGCGCAAGTGCATCGACGGCCTCGAGATGCCCGTGCGGCTCCTCATCGAGAACACGGCCGGCGGGGACAACGCGATGGCCCGGCGGCTCGAGGCGGTCGCACGCCTCTGGGAGGCCATCGGGCGCGCCGAGGGCGGCGACACCGTCGGCTTCTGCCTCGACACCTGCCACGCACACGCCGGGGGCAACGACCTCGCCGACGTCGCCGCGAAGGTCCGGGCGATCACCGGGCGCATCGACCTCGTGCACTGCAACGACAGCCGCGACGAGTTCGACTCCGGCGCCGACCGCCACACCAACCTCGGCTCGGGGCACATCGAGGCCGCCGACATCGCCCACGTCGTGCGCGAGGCCGCGGCGCCGGTCGTCGTCGAGACCCCCGGCGGGGTCGAGGGGCAGCGCGCCGACATCGCGTGGCTGCGTGACCGGTTGGCCTGACCCGATCGGACAGGGTCGGCTCCCGCGTCGACGCCCGTCGGGGTCGTCCGTAGCGTCCTGGCGGGTCCACGCCACCGGCCGAGGAGACCCGACGACGATGTCGACCCACCGCGCGACCAGCCCCACGACCCGCCTCACCCGCCGCACCGTCGGCGGGGCGGCCCTCGCCCTCGGCGCCCTCGGCGCGACGGGGACGACCGCCTCCGCGGCCCCCTCCCGCCCCGGCCCGGCGACCGGGCGCGGGCAGTGGGCCGCCCGCGCCGAGGACGCCTACGCGGCCCTCCAGCGGCACTTCGCCGTGCGCGACGGCAGCCGGCTCTACCTCGAGCACTGGCCCCCGGCGCCCGAGGACCCGACCTACTCCTACGAGTGGCCGTTCTCGCAGGCGCACGGGGCGACCCTCGACCTCACCGGCCTGCCCGGCGCCACCGGCCGTCGCTACCTCGACGACCTCGCCGAGCGCCGCACCGGCCAGCGCCGCTACTTCAGCGAGGCCGGCTCGACCGGCCTGCCCGGGTACGCCTCGGCCCCGACGGCTCCGTGGGGTGGCGGCGGCGACTTCTTCTACGACGACAACGAGTGGGTGGGGCTCATCGACGTCCAGCGCCACCTCATGCACCGCGACCCCGCGGCCGTCCGCGACGCCCGGATGATCTTCGAGCTCGTCGTCTCGGGCTGGGACGACGACCCCTCGCACCCGGCGCCCGGGGGTGTCTTCTGGACGCAGGCGCCGTGGAGCCAGGACCGCAACACGGTGTCGAACATGCCCGGCGCCCAGCTCGGGCTGCGGCTGTTCCAGCTGACCCGCGAGCGCCGCTACCTCGACTGGGCGCGGCGGACGTACGCCTGGACCAACGAGCACCTGCAGATCCGCGACGGCGCGCAGGCCGGGCTCTACCACGACCACCTCGACCTCGCCGGCACGGTGGAGAAGACGGTCTGGAGCTACAACCAGGGCGTGCCGGTCGGGGTCGACACGCTGCTCCACCTCGTGACCGGGGAACGGCGTTACCTGCGGGAGGCGTGCCGCGTCGCCGACGCCGCGCGGCGCTTCTACGCGCAGCCGGACCCGCAGCAGCCGGGCCTGACGCGCCTGGACACCCAGCCGGTGTTCTTCAACTCCATCTACTTCAAGAACCTCCTGCTGCTGGCCTCGGTGACGGGCGAGCGCCGGGCCGCCGACGACCTGGCCGCCTACGCCGACCGCGTGTGGCGCACCCGCCGCGACCCCGCGACCGGGGTCTTCCGGTTCGGCGGAGACTCGACGCAGATGATCGAGCAGGCGGCGGTCGTCCAGCTGTTCGCCGTGCTGGCGTGGTCGCCGAAGGACTGGTCGCACCTGTACTGAGCGCGACCCGCGGGGCCGGCCGGGACCCCCGGCCGGCCCCGCGGCGTCATCCGGCGAGATGGCCCCACGCCCCGGACAGCTCGCGCCACGGACCCGTCGCCGCGACCCGCCCGTCGACGAGGACGAGCACGCGGTCGGCCTCGGCGAGCGCGGCGCGCTTCGAGGTGGCGCCGACGACGGTCGTGCGGCGCGCCCGCAGCGCGGTCCACAGCTCGACCTCGGTCGCCGCGTCGAGGGCGCTCGAGACGTCGTCGGCGAGGAGGAGCTCGGTCTCGGCCGCGAGCGCCCGCGCGAGGGCGAGGCGCTGCACCTGCCCGCCGGAGAGCCGGACCCCGCGGTGCCCGACGAGGGCGTCGTGGCCCCCGGCCTCGCGGACGTCGTCGCCGAGCCGGGCGTCGGCGATGGCGCCCTCGAGCGAGCGACCGTGCCCGAGCGCGACGTTGTCGGCGAACGACCCGGAGAGCACCCGGGGCACCTGCGCCACGTGGGCGACCTGCCCCGGCCGCAGGAAGACCTCGGCGTCCTCGACCTCGACGCCGTTCCAGGTGATCGAGCCGGTGTGCTCGAGCAGCCCGGCGAGGGCGGAGATCAGGCTCGACTTGCCGGAGCCGACCTGGCCGAGGAGGAGGACGAGCTCGCCGGAGCGCACCGTGAGGTCGACGCCCTCGACGCCGCGGGTGCCGTCGTCGTGGACGGCGCCGACGCCGTGCAGCCGCAGCTCCTGCAGCGGCACGCGCCCGGGGACCGGGGCGGCCGGCGCCGTGCCGGCGACGAGGTCGACGCCGGTCGGCAGCCGGACGAGGTCGACGCCCCCGGCGAGGCGGCTCGTCGCCTGCTGCCACGAGCGGGTGCCCGGGGCCTCGGTGACGACGGCGCCGGCGACCCGGCCGAACCAGTCGAAGCCGTTGACCGCCCCGGCGACGAGGATCGCGGTGGCGAGCGACCACCCGCCGAGCACGTAGGTGCCCCAGGCGGCGACGACGCCGCACTGCACCATGACGATGGGCACGCCGTCGAGGACGGCCTGGACGCGGTGCTCGAAGACGGCCGCGCGCACCCGGCCGGCGTCGACGCGGCGCAGGTGTCGGTGGGCCGAGGGGGTCGCGGCCGCGAGCTTGACCGTGCGCGCGGACTCCAGCACCGAGACGACGGCCCGGCCGAAGCGCGCCCGGGCCCGGGAGGACTCGGTGGCCGAGCGACCGGCGATCGGCCGACCGACCGCCGAGGCGAGGGCCGCCCCGAGGAGGACGACGAGCAGCACCCCGCCCGCGAGCAGGCTGCCCCCGAGCAGGGCGGTGACGACGACGATCCCGAGGCCGTTGAGGAAGTCGACCCAGCGGTCGGCGTACAGGGCGTAGCGGTCGGCGTCCATCGAGCGGGCGACGACCTCGCCGGCCGGCGTGCGCTCGAGCCGGTGCTGGCGGGTCTGCCCGAGCAGCACCGACATCCGCACCCGGAGCATGACCTCGATCCACCAGCGCGGGTAGCGCCGCATCGCCGCGACGAGCACGAAGGGGGCGAACAGGACCGAGGCCGCCGTCAGGCCCGTGAGCACGACGGTCGTGGTGTCCCACGCGGCGTCGGCCTGCAGCCGCTCGACGAGGCGCCCCCAGACGAAGCCGGTGGCCGCCCCGAAGGCGCCGCCGAGCGCGGAGACGAGGAAGAGCAGGGCCGGCCAGACGCCCCACCACGGGCGCACGAGCAGCGCCGAGAGGATGCCACGGGTCAGCGAGGGCCCGTGCCCGGGGTCGGGCAGGTCCGGGGCGGGGCCGGCCCGGCGGGCCCCGGCCACGGCGGTGGCGCCGGGCTCGACCGCGCTCGGCGCGGGCTCGCTGGGGACGGGTGCGAGGTCGTCGCCGCTCGCCTCGAGCAGCGTGCGGAACGGCCCGGGGACCCGGGCCAGCTCGGCGCGCGGGCCCTGCTGGACGACACGGCCGTGGTCGAGCACGGCGACGCGCTCGGCCCGCCGGGTCGTCGAGAGCCGGTGCGCCACGAGGATGCCCGTGCGGCCGGTGAGCAGGCGGTCGGCCGCCCGGACGACGAGGGCCTCGGTCAGCGGGTCCATCCGGGCCGTCGCCTCGTCGAGGACGACGACGGACACGTCGCGCACGAGCAGGCGGGCGAAGGCGACGAGCTGCTCCTCCCCCGCGGACAGCGACGTGCCGCCCGGCCCGAGGAGGGTGTCGAGGCCGTCGGGCAGGCCGGCGACCCACCGGTCGAGCCCGAGCTGGCCGACGGCGGCCTCGACCCGGGCGCGCGGCAGGTCGGCGAAGAGGGTGATGTTCTCGGCGAGGGTGCCGGCGAGGACCTCGGTGCGCTGGGTGACGACGCCGACCGCCGCCCGCAGTTGCTGCAGGTCGAGGTCGAGGACGTCGACGCCGCCGAGGAGCACCGTGCCGGGCTCGGGCTCGACCGCGCGCGAGACGAGCGAGGCGAGGGTCGACTTGCCCGACCCGGTGCGCCCGACGAGCGCGCAGGTGCGACCGCCGGGCACCGTCAGGTCGACGTCGCGCAGCGCGAAGTCGCCCTGGGCGTACCCGAAGTGCAGGTCCCGGAACTCGAGCTCGAGGGGGCCGGCCGGCACGGGGAGGCCACCGGTCGGCTCCGGCGACGCCCCGAGGAGCTGGCGCAGCCGCGTCACCGCCCCGAGCCCGGCCTGGAGCTCGGGGAGGTGGCGGGCCATCTGGTCGACCTGGCCGACGAACGTGCTCGTGACGAGGAAGAGCGTGACGAGCCGGGCGACGGACAGCCCGCCGCCGGCGACGAGGGCGACCCCGGCGACGCTCGTGCCGGCGAGCATCCCGTAGAGGAGGACGCCGGTGCGACGGGTCACCCGGGCCTGGAGGTCGATGACCCGGGCGAACCGCGCGTGGACGACCGACGAGAGCCGCGCGAGCCGGGCGACGACGTGGGCCTGGCCGAGGCTCGTGCGCAGGTCGTCGCGGGCGGTCACGCCCTCCTCGAGCGCGGCGGCGTGGTCGGTCCAGGCGATCTCCTCGTCGAGCTTGCGCGCGGCGATCTCCGGGAGGAGGCGGCGCACGAGGAGCACGGCCGCGGTCGCCGTCAGCGGGAACAGCACCCACGCGGGCCACCAGGTGAGCCCGGCGACGACCCACATCGGCACGGCGGCGAAGACGGTCCTCAGCGCGTCCCAGACCTGGCGCCGCAGCATCGCGCCGACGTCGTGGGTGTCGGCGTCGACCCGGTCGAGGATCTCGCCGACCGCCTGCTCGCCGAGGTCGGGCAGCGGCTGGGCCAGCGCGGCGGCGACGAGGTCGTCGCGCAGCCGCCCCTCGGCGCGGTCGACGACCCCGGCCCAGACCGTGCGGCCGGCGGTGTCGAGGACGGCCGCGCCGACGACGCAGAGGGCGAGCATCCCGACGAGGCGGGTCGAGGGGTTGGCCGCGAGCAGGCCGGCGACGACGGTGCCGAGCGTGCGGCCCAGCGCGCCGGTCGCGGAGGCGACGAGCGCGAGACCGGTCGGCCAGCCGCGCAGCCGCCCGAGGCGCAGCGTGCGCTCGGCGGGCACGACGGCATCACCCGCCGGCGCGAGCGTCGGCGTGAGCGGTGTCGCGGTCGTCGTCCCCACCCGAGAAAACTACGTCGTGCCGCCGACACCCGGCACCCGGGTTTTCGGCCGCGCCCCACCCGGTCGCTCCCGTCACTACGCTCGCGGCATGCCCGCGTTCACGTGGCTCCCGGCCAACGAGGCGACGCCCGAGGACGTCGAGGCGGTCCTCGGCGCCGGTGGCGCACGCCGCTGCCGCTGCCAGGCCCTCAAGGTGCCGGGGTGGATCTGGCGCGACAGCACGCAGGAGGAGCGCGAGGCGGCGCTCGTCGCACAGACCGGCTGCGGCACCGACGGACCCACCTCGGGGCTCGTCGGGTACGTCGACGGCGAGCCGGCCGGCTGGGTCGCCGTCGAGCCCCGCGAGAACTACCCCCGCATCTGGTCGCGCAAGGCACCGTGGATGCGGATGGACCCCGACGCCGAGGGCATCTGGTCCGTCACCTGCTTCGTCGTGGCCAAGGGCCACCGCCGGCAGGGCCTCGTGTACGAGCTGGCCGCCGCCACGGTCGAGTACGGCCGGCAGGTCGGCGCCCGCCTGCTCGAGGGCTACCCGACCGAGCCGCCGCCGGGCAAGACCGTCATCTGGGACGAGGCGTCCGTGGGCGTGCTCCAGGTCTTCCTCGAGGCCGGGTACGAGGTGCACGCCTCCCCCACCCTGCGGCGACGGGTCGTGCGCCACCACCTCGGCGCCTGAGCGCGCGTCAGACGTTGCGGCGGTACTGGCCGCCCACCTCGAAGAACGCCTCGGTCACCTGCTGGAGCGAGCAGACGCGCGCGGCCTCGACGAGCACCGCGAAGACGTTCTCGCCGCTCGTCGCCGCGGCCTTGAGGCGCGCGAGCGCCACCTCGGCCTCCTCGCGGTGGTCGGCGCGGAAGGACTCGACGCGGGCCAGCTGTCCCTCCTTCTCGTCCTCGGTGGCGCGCGCGAGCACGACCTCCTTGGGCGAGACGTCGGCCTCGGGCCGCACGAAGGTGTTGACGCCGACGATCGGCAGCGAGCCGTCGTGCTTGCGGTGCTCGTAGAGCATCGACTCGTCCTGGATGCGCCCGCGCTGGTAGCCGGTCTCCATCGCACCGAGCACGCCGCCGCGCTCGGAGATGCGGTCGAACTCGGCGAGCACGGCGGCCTCGACGAGGTCGGTCAGCTCGTCGACGACGAACGAGCCCTGGAGCGGGTTCTCGTTCATCGCCAGGCCCCACTCGCGGTTGATGACGAGCTGGATGGCCAGGGCCCGGCGCACCGACTCCTCCGACGGGGTCGTGACGGCCTCGTCGTAGGCGTTGGTGTGCAGGCTGTTCGCGTTGTCGTAGATCGCGGTCAGCGCCTGGAGCGTGGTGCGGATGTCGTTGAAGTCCATCTCCTGCGCGTGGAGGGAGCGGCCGCTCGTCTGGACGTGGTACTTGAGCTTCTGGCTGCGCTCGTTGGCGCCGTACTTCTCGCGCATCGCCACCGCCCAGATGCGGCGGGCGACGCGGCCGATGACGGTGTACTCCGGGTCCATCCCGTTGCTGAAGAAGAACGACAGGTTGGGCGCGAAGTCGTCGATGGCCATGCCGCGCGCGAGGTAGGCCTCGACGTAGGTGAAGCCGTTGGCGAGGGTGAACGCGAGCTGGCTGATGGGGTTCGCCCCGGCCTCGGCGATGTGGTACCCGCTGATCGAGACCGAGTAGAAGTTGCGGACCTGGTTCTCGATGAACCACTCCTGGATGTCGGCCATCATCCGCAGCGAGAACTCGGTGGAGAACAGGCAGGTGTTCTGGCCCTGGTCCTCCTTGAGGATGTCGGCCTGCACCGTGCCGCGGACCGTGGCCAGCGCCCGGGCGCGCACGGCGTGGCGCTCGTCCTCGCTCGGCTCACGACCGTTCTCCTGCACCCACTTCTCGACCTCGCGGTCCATCGCGGTGTTGAGGAAGAACGCGAGGATGGTCGGCGCCGGGCCGTTGATCGTCATCGAGACGCTCGTCGTCGGCGAGGTGAGGTCGAAGCCGTCGTAGAGCGCCTTCATGTCGTCGAGCGTCGCGACGGAGACGCCGGAGGTGCCGACCTTGCCGTAGATGTCGGGGCGCCGGTCGGGGTCGCGCCCGTAGAGCGTGACGGAGTCGAACGCGGTCGACAGTCGGGTCGCCGGCTGCCCCTCGGAGAGGAGCTTGAAGCGGCGGTTGGTGCGGAACGGGTCGCCCTCGCCGGCGAACATCCGGGCGGGGTCCTCGTTGTCGCGCTTGAAGGGGAAGACGCCCGCGGTGAAGGGGAACCGGCCGGGCAGGTTCTCGCGGCGCAGGAAGGTCAGCAGGTCGCCGTCGTCGGCGTGGCGCGGCAGGCTGACCCGCCGGACGACGTTGCCGGACAGCGTCTCCCGCGTCAGCTTGGTGTGGATCTCCCTGTCGCGCACCGTGACGACCTGCTCGTCGCCCGAGTACGCCTCGACGACGGACGGCCACTGCTCGAGGGCCTTGCGGGCCTCGGCGGGCAGGGCGTCACGCGCGTCGTCGAGGAGGGCGTCGAGGTCGGCGGTGTCCTTGCCGGCGGCCGCGAGCGCGGCGCGGGCGTCGCCGAGGCGCTGGACGCGACGGGCGGCGTCGGCCCACCGCTCGGTGTCGTCGTGGAAGCCGCGGACGGTCTCGGCGATCTCGGCGAGGTAGCGCACCCGCTGCGGCGGCACGACCTGGCGCAGCATCGTCGAGTGGCGCACGTCGACCGGTGCGAGGGCGCCCTCGTCGACGGTGAGGCCCTTCGCGGCCAGCTGCGCGCGCAGCTCCTGGTAGAGCGCGGTGACGCCGTCGTCGTTGAACGTCGCGGCCGAGGTGCCGAACACCGGCATGTCCTCGGGGCGCTTGCCGAAGGCCTCGCGGTTGCGGACCATCTGGCGGCCGACGTCGCGCAGGGCGTCGAGGGCGCCACGTCGCTCGAACTTGTTGACGGCGACGACGTGGGCGAGGTCGAGCATGTCGATCTTCTCGAGCTGGCTCGCGGCGCCGAACTCGGGCGTCATGACGTAGAGGTTGACGTCGGCGTACGACGTGATGGCGGCGTCGCCCTGGCCGATGCCGGGGGTCTCGACGACGACGAGGTCGTAGCCGGCGGCCTTGAGCACCGTGAGGACGTCCTCGAGCGCCTCGGGCACCTCGCGGTGGCCACGCGTCGCGAGCGAGCGGAAGTAGACGCGGTCGCCGTCGAGGCTGTTCATCCGGATGCGGTCGCCGAGCAGCGCCCCGCCGCCGCGACGACGGGTGGGGTCGACGGCGACGCAGGCGATGCGCAGCTTGTCCTGCTGGTCGGTGCGCAGGCGGCGCACGAGCTCGTCGGTGAGGCTGGACTTGCCGGAGCCGCCGGTGCCCGTGATGCCGAGGACCGGCACGGTGCGGGCCGCGGCGGCGCGCCGGAGCTCGGCGCGGAAGGCGTCGTCGAGGTGGCCGCTCTCGGCGCCGCTGATGGCGCGGGCGACGGCCGAGCGCTCGCCGGAGAGCACCGCCTCGACGGTGGTCGGGGCGAGGTCCCAGAGGTCGCGGTCGCAGGCGGCGACGACCTGGTTGACCATCCCGGGCAGGCCGAGCCGCTGGCCGTCCTCGGGGCTGAAGATCGTCACCCCGGCGGCGCGCAGGCGCTCGATCTCGCGGGGGACGATGACGCCACCCCCGCCGCCGACGACCTGGACGTGGCCGGCGCCGGCCTCGCGCAGCAGCTCGACGAGGTACTCGAAGTACTCGACGTGCCCGCCCTGGTAGGAGCTGACCGCGATGCCCTGCGCGTCCTCGTCGAGCGCGGCGTCGACGACCTCGCGGACCGAGCGGTTGTGCCCGAGGTGGACGACCTCTGCCCCCTGGCCCTGCATGATCCGCCGCATGATGTTGATCGACGCGTCGTGCCCGTCGAACAGGCTCGAGGCGGTGACGATGCGGACGGGGTGCGTCGGGACGTGGAGTCCCTCGCTCGGCTGCGCTGCCATGGGGTGGGTCCTTCCGGGGTCGCCGGGTGGCGTTCTCCCGAGATAGTAGGACGTCCAACTACCTACCCGGAAGTCACGACCGGGCGGCCAGCCAGTCGACCGCCTCGGCGTAGCCGGCGACGCCGTGCCCGATGACGTGGTGGTCGCAGACGTCGGCGAGGTAGGAGAAGTGCCGGAACTCCTCGCGGGCATGGATGTCGCTGATGTGCACCTCGACGCGGGGCACCCGGCAGGCCGCGAGGGCGTCGCGCAGGGCGACGGAGGTGTGCGTGTACCCCGCGGCGTTGACGACCATCCCGGCGATGCCGGCCCGCCCCTCCTGCACCCAGTCGACGAGCGTGCCCTCGTGGTTGGACTGCCGGAAGTCGACGGTCAGGCCGTGGCGGGCGGCCGCCTCGTGGCAGAGGCGCTCGACGTCGGCGAGGGTCTCGTGGCCGTACACGGCGGGCTCGCGCTCGCCGAGCAGGTTGAGGTTCGGGCCGTTGAGCACGAGCACGGTGCGGGCGTCCATGGGCCGCAGCATCCCACGCCCCGGTTGCGGCCCACCGGGTCCCGACGTCTGATGGAGGGATGACCTCCACCCCTCGGTCCCCCTCCGCCTCGCGCCGCACCCTCATCGCCGGCACCGTCGCCGCCGGGGGCGCCCTCGGCGCCTCCGCGGTCGCCGGCCCGGCCGCGGCCGCCGCCTCGTCGGGCGGGCACGGCTCGTCCACGCAGGACTGGCCCGACGGCCCGGGCCGTCCCCTGCGCGCCCAGCGGCCCACCGACGAGCTGCGCCGGATGCTGCGCGAGATCGACCCGGAGCGCATCGACGCGACGATCCGGCGGCTGGTGTCGTTCGGCACCCGGCACACCCTCTCGTCGCAGGACGACCCGCGCCGCGGCATCGGCGCGGCCCGCGACTGGCTGTTCGACGAGCTGTCCCGCTCCGCCCGGGCCTCGGGCGGCCGGATGACGGTCGCGAAGCAGTCCTACGTCCAGCAGCCGGCCAGCCGCATCCCGACGGCCACGCGCATCACCAACGTCGTCGCGACCCTGCGCGGCTCGAGCGAGCCCGAGCGGGTCTACGTCGTCTCGGGGCACTACGACTCGCGGGTCACCGACGTCATGGACGCCACGAGCGACGCCCCCGGCGCGGACGACGACGCCTCGGGTGTCGCGGTCGTGCTCGAGATGGCGCGGGTCATGGCGAGGCACCGGCCGGCCGCCACCATCGTCTTCGCGGCGGTCGCGGGCGAGGAGCAGGGCCTCTACGGGTCGACGTACCTCGCCGAGTCCTTCCGCGCCGCCGGCACCGACGTGCAGGCGATGTTCACCAACGACATCGTCGGCAGCCCGACCGCCGACGACGGCACCCGCGACCCCCGCAGCCTGCGGCTGTTCGCCGAGGGCGTCCCGAGCGACGAGACCCCCGAGGAGGCCGCGGTGCGCCGCTCGGTCGGCGGCGAGAACGACTCCCCCGCACGGCAGCTCGCCCGGTTCGTCACCGACGTCGCGCACCGCGACGTCACCGGGATGGACGTGCGCGTGATCTACCGGCGCGACCGCTACCTGCGCGGCGGCGACCACATCCCCTTCCTCGAGCGCGGGTTCCCCGCCGCCCGGTTCACCGAGCCGAACGAGGACTACGACCACCAGCACCAGGACGTGCGCGTCGAGGACGGGCGCCGGATCGGCGACCTGCCGGAGTTCTGCGACCCGCGCTACGTCGCCGGGGTCGCGCGGGTCAATGCGGCGACGCTGTGGTCGCTCGCGACGGCCCCGGGCACCCCGACGGGTGTCACCGTGGAGACGACCGAGCTGACGAACGACACGGTCCTGCACTGGGCGCCGACGCCGGGGGCGGCCGGGCACGAGGTCGTGTGGCGGCCGACGACGGAACCCGACTGGACGCACGTCATCGACGCCGGCCGCGCGAGCACGATCCGCATCGACCTCTCCAAGGACAACGTCGTCTTCGGTGTCCGGTCGGTGGGCCGCGACGGGCGGCGCAGCCCGGCGGCCTTCCCGCAGCCGCAGCGCTGAGGGTCCGAGGGCGGGCTGCGGTCAGCGGCGAAGGGTGTCGGTCAGCACCGCGTCGCAGCCGGCCGGCTGCGGCGTGAAGTCACGGGCCACGTCCGCCGCCCGGGCCCGGCCGAGGTTCCAGCCCAGCCAGTCGTCGTCGGTGCCCAGGCTGCCCGTCCCGCTCGAGTACGGGCGCTGGAGGACGCAGTCCGCGACGTCGCGCGGCAGGCGCTCGGCGATGACCGGGGCGGCGTCGGCCGAGAGGCCGGAGAGGTAGAGGGCGTCGAGGGTGCGGCCTGCCTCGTAGCGGTCGATGTTGCGGTGCGCGACCCAGGCGTCCGGGTTCATCGCCGCGAAGCCGAGGGTGAAGACCGCGCCCGTCACGAGCACCGCCCGCGGCACCCAGCGCCACGACAGCCGCAGCACCCCGACGAGCAGGAGCACGACCACGGTGCCGAGCCACAGCTCGAAGCCGTCGACGAAGACGCGCAGCACGGTGTAGCCGAACGCGTCCTGGTAGAGGGCCATCCGCGAGAGCGCCGACGCGACGACGGCGAGCGTCGCGAGCGCGAGGCCCCCGAGCAGCCCACGCAGGACCAGCCGGTCGCGGACCGACCCGCGGGAGGCCACCCGCAGCGTCGCGGTGATGACGAGGACGGTGAGCGCGGTCGCGGCGGTCAGCTGGCCGAACCCCTGGTGCACGTACTCGGCGTGCGTGAGGCCGGTGGTCCGGCGCAGGTAGGCGTCCCCGCCGAAGAGCGCGGTGGCCTGGGCCACGAGGAAGCCGACGAACAGCGCGAGGACGAGACCGACGGGAACCGCCCACTCCCACACCGGGCGCGAGCGGCGGCGCTCGGGCAGCACGACGGTGTCGACCTGCGGCGGGTTGAGCGCGAGGTAGGCACCGGTCAGGGCCACGCCGGAGACGAGCACGAAGGTGAAGCCCCGCACGACGATGGAGTCCCACCCGAGGTCCGGCACGAGCGCCGAGGCCCACGAGCCGAACACCGCGTCCCCGGTGGCGAACAGCCCGCCGAAGACGACGAGGACGAGCGCCGAGACCGCGACGGTGCGCACGACCGGCCAGAGCACCCCGACCCGGCTGGTCGCCGAGAGGGTCCGGCCGAGGAGCGGCAGCCCGCGCAGCGCCGAGAGCGGCCACGCCGCCCAGCTCGCGACGATCGCGAGGAACCCGTGCGCCCGGGTCAGCGCCGCGGCCGCGACCGCCACCCCCGCGAGCACCGAGAGGACGACGACCCCGCCGGCGTCGCGCAGCGTCGGGACGAGCGCGAGGAGGGCGGCGGCGACCCCGCCGGCGACCGTCCACGGGTCGCGGCGGTGGCGGGCCACGACCCACATGAGCGCCCCGGTCGCCAGCATGACGAGGGAGGTCGCGAGGCCGATGCCCCGGTCGACCCAGGTGAGCGCCCCGACGAGCCCGATGCCGAGCGCGGCGGCCACGACCCCGACCCGCGGCCGACGGTCGGGCTCGGGCCACAGCCGCGCCACGGCGCCGTCGACGGGCCCGGCGCCGCCGCCGTACGGGACGGGCGCGGGGGTGGTGCGGGTCGCGGGGGTCGCGGGGGTCGCGGTCATGGCGGGCTCCGGGGGGCTGGGCGGGACGGCGGCGGCGAGCTCCTCGCGGACGTGCGAGGGACGCTGGGACGAGGGGGCCGTGGGGAGGGTGACGCGGAGCATGGCGCCGGTGGCCCCCTCGGGCGTCGGCACGACCTCGACCCGCCCCCCGTGCAGCTCGCAGACCCACCGGACGATGGCCAGGCCGAGGCCGGTGCCACCGGCGGCGTCGGAGCCGGTGCCGAAGCGCTCGAAGACGCGATCGGCGTCCGCGGCGGTGATGCCGGGCCCGTCGTCGCGGACCTCGAGCACCCAGCGCCCGGCGTTCTCGACCCGCGCCTCGAGGCGGACCTCGCCCCCGGCCGGGCTGTGCCGCACCGCGTTGTCGACGAGGTTGACGACGAGCTGCGCGAGCCGCGCGGGGTCCCCGGTGACCGTGAGGTCGGCCGGCACGACGCGGTGGTGGACGCCAACGGTGCGCGCGGCGACGCCCGCCTCGCCGACCGCGCCGGCGAGCAGCTCCTCGACCCGGACCGGTCCGAGGGCGAGCGGCGCCACCCCGGCGTCGACCCGCGAGAGGTCGAGCAGGTCGCCGACGAGGGCCGACAGCCGCTCGGCCTGGGCGAGCGCGGCCTCGAGGGTCGCGCGGTCCGGCGCGGTGACGCCGTCGACGAGGTTCTCGAGCAGGGCGCGCTGGGCGGTCAGCGGGGTGCGCAGCTCGTGCGACACGGTGGCGACGAGCCGCCGCCGCTCGAGGTCGGCGCCGGCGAGGTCGGCGGCCATCGCGTTGAAGGCACGGGCCAGCTCGCCGACCTCGTCGGAGGACGTGGTGACGACGCGCTGGCCGTAGTCGCCCGCCGCCATCCGCCGGGCGGCCTCGGTCATCGCGCGCAGCGGCGAGGTCATCCCCCGCGCCAACCACTGCGTCACCGCGACGGCCGCGCCGGCGGTCACCGGCAGGCTCGTCCACCAGGGGACGCCCGCGCCGCTGCCGATGGCGGCCACGAGCACCCCGGCGAGGACGCTCGCGCCGACGAGGACGCCGAGCTTGAGCTTGATCGAGGTGACCCCGTCGAGCGGCCCCTCGCCGGTCACCGCGGCACCTCGAGGGCGTAGCCGACCCCGTGGACGGTGCGCACCCGGTCGGCGCCGATCTTCGCGCGCAGGGCCTTGACGTGGCTGTCGAGGGTGCGGGTGCCCGAGGCGTCGCCCCATCCCCACACCTCGCGCATCAGGTCCTCGCGGGCCCGCACGACACCGGGCACCGCGGCGAGCGCGCACAGGAGGTCGAACTCGAGCGGCGTGAGGTGCACCTCGGCGCCGTCGGCCTCGACCCGGCGGGTCGCGGGGTCGACGACGAGGCCCGCGAGGTCCAGGCGGCCGGTGGAGCGGGCGAGCTGCTCGGCCCGCTCGACGCGGCGCAGCAGCGCCCGCAGCCGGGCGACGACCTCGCGCATCGAGAACGGCTTGGTCACGTAGTCGTCGGCGCCCACCCCGAGCCCGACGAGCAGGTCGGTCTCGTCGTCGCGTGCGGTGAGCATGAGGACGGGCACGGGGCGCAGGGCCTGGATGCGCCGGCAGACCTCGAGCCCGTCGAAGCCCGGGAGCATGACGTCGAGGAGGACCGCGTCGGGCTCGTGCTCCTCGAAGGCGGCGACGGCGGCGGGACCGTCGGCGGCCGTGACGACCCCGAACCCCTCGGCGCGCAGCCGGTCGGCGACCGCCTGCCGGATGGTCGGCTCGTCCTCGACGACGAGGACGACCTGCGCCCCGCTGCTCCCCTCGCTCATGCCGACGAGACTAGGGACACCGGGGTGCAGGCCGCCCGCGTGACGTGTGGAGATCCTGTGAAGGAGCGGGTGGGGACGGACGGCGGCCCCACCGCCGGGTGCTGCCGGTGGTGGGGCCGTCGCGCTCCGGTCGGGTCAGGTGCCGGTGCTGACCGAGGCCGACTTGTTCGTGTAGTCGGCCGCGTCCTTGCACGTCACGCCCGGTCGCTCGTCGCAGCGGCCGATGCGGAAGGTGACGACGTGGCCCTCGGGCAGGTCCTTGTTGCACTGCCGCTTGTTCCAGTAGTCGGTGCCGCTGGCGCCACCGGTGTGGCGGCAGATGCCCTGACGCCCGGCCGCGCTCCAGATGACGGCGACGGACTGGGCGTCCGACTGCTGGTCCCAGACCCAGAAGATGTCGCCGGAGGCGTCGTAGCAGCCCTTGCCGTAGCCCTCGTCCACCGTCTTGTTGCACGTGAGGACGCTGGGGACGGTCTTGAGCTGCGCGACGTCGTACTCGTAGCCGGCGGCCTGGGCTCCGGCGGCCGCCGTGAGGACGAGCGCGGACGTGGCGGCGAGGGTCGCGACGAGGCGACGGGTGATGGTCATGGGTTCCTCCCGGGTGGGGCGCGCCGGGTGCGCGCCGCGCGCCCATCGAAGCGCCCCGACCCCTCCGGTCGCCATGGGGAGGACTCCCCGGCGGCTCACATGTCGCGGTAGCGGCGGGCGGCGGCCACGCGCTCGCCGAGCCGGGCGGCGTCCGCCGGCACCGGGCGCGACCAGTCGTCCCCGTCGGCGTACGGCAGCCCGTAGGCCGCGGTGTCCCGCTGGGTGCGCCAGCCCTCGGCGAGCGGCCCGAGGTCGAGGGCGTCGTAGCCGATCGAGTCGAGGAAGGCGGTGACGGCGGCCTTGGCGTCCGCGTCGTCCCCGGCGATGGCGAGCGCCGAGCGGTCGGGCGACCCGGCCGACCGGGCCAGCTCGCCGAGCGCGCCGGAGGTGATGTTGTTGAAGACCTTGACGACCCGGCTGTCCGCGAGGTGCTCCTGGACGAGCTCGCTCGTCGTGGTGCTCTCGTCGTCGAGGGCGGCGATGTGGCCGTCGCGCTCCGGGTAGTAGTTGATCGTGTCCATGACGACCGTGCCGGCGAGCTCCTGCGCCGGGAGGTCGCGCAGCGCCTTGAGCGGCACGGTGACGACGGCGAGGTCGGCGGCGCGCGCCGCCTCCTGCGGGGTCGCGGCGCGGGCGCGGGGCCCGAGCTCCTCGACGAGCTCGCGCAGCGTCTCCGGCCCGCGCGAGTTGCTGATGACGACGTCGTGCCCGGCGTCGACCGCCAGCCGCGCGAGGGTGCTGCCGATGTGTCCCGCTCCGACGAGTCCGATGGTGCTCATGCCCGGAGCAACGACGCCGTCCCCGGCCCCATTCCGCCGGCGGCGGCCGTCGCGCGCTGCGACGCCGTGCCGGCCGCCCACGTGCGGTACCCGCCGTCGAGGTTGCGCACCTCGCGCCCGTGCTGCGTGAGCAGCCGGGCGGCGACGTAGCCGCGCAGCCCGACCTCGCAGTGCACGACGAGCGGCCCCGACGGCAGCTCACCGAGGCGCGAGCGCAGCTCGTCGACCGGGACGTTGAGCGCCCCGGGCACCGGGCGGGCCGCGTGCTCCGCGGCGGTGCGGACGTCGAGCAGCGTCGCCCCGGCCGCGAGCGCGGCGTCGAGCTCGTGCCACTGCAGCGTCTCGACGTCACCGTCGGCGACGGCGCGGTCGACCCAGCCGAGCATGTTGACCGGGTCCTTGGCCGAGCCGAACTGCGGGGCGTAGGCGAGCTCGAGGTCGGCGAGGTCGGCGGCGGTCAGCCGGCCGGTCATCGCCGTCGCGATGACGTCGATGCGCTTGTCGACCCCGTCGCGCCCGACGCCCTGCGCGCCGAGGATCTCGTCGGTCAGCGGGTCGACGAGCAGCTTGAGGGCCATCGTCTCGGACCCCGGGTAGTAGCCGGCGTGCGAGCCGGGGTGGGTGTGCAGGACGCGGTGCGGGCGACCCGCGGCGCGCAGCCGCTTCTCGTTCCAGCCGACGCTCGCCGCCGCGACGCCGAACACGCCGACGATGGCGGTGCCGAGGACCGGCCGGTCGGCGCCGGGGCGCCCCACGACGACGTCGGCGACGATGCGGCCCTGCCGGTTGGCGGTGTTGGCCAGGGGCACGAGGACGGCGGAGGAGTCGAGCCCGTCGCGCTTCTCGACGGCGTCGCCGACGGCGAAGATCGCCGGGTCGGAGGTGCGCAGCGAGTCGTCGACGAGGATGCCGCCGCGCTCACCGAGGGCGAGGCCCGCGGCCGCGGCGAGCGAGGTCTCGGGGCGCACGCCGATGGCGGCGACGACGAGCCCGGCCGGCACCGCCTGCCCGTCGGAGAGGTGCACGACGTGGCGCTCGCCCGGCTCGATGCGCTCGACGGAGGTCCCGAGCACGAGCCGGACGCCGGCGGCGCGCATCGCCGCGTGGACCGGCTCGACCATCTCGGGGTCGAGCGGGGCCATCACCTGGCCGGTGGCCTCGACGAGCGTCACGCCGATGCCGCGGTGGACGAGGTTCTCGGCGACCTCGACCCCGATGAACCCGCCGCCGACGACGACGGCCTCACGGGCCCCCCGCGCGGACGCCACGAGCGCGTCGAGGTCCTCGACGTCGCGCAGGGTGTGCGCGACCTCGATGCCCGGCAGCGGCGGCCGCACGGGGCGGGCGCCCGGCGAGAGCACGAGGGCGTCGTACTCGAGCTCGACGTCCTCGCCGCTCGCGAGGTCGCGCACGGTGACGCGGCGGTTCGCCCGGTCGATCGCGCGCGCCTCGTGGCGCACGCGCACGTCGAGGGCGAAGCGGGCCGCGAGCGACTCCGGCGTCTGCAGCAGCAGGGCCGAGCGCTCCTCGATGACCCCGCCCAGGCGGTAGGGCAGGCCGCAGTTCGCGAACGAGACGTGCCCGCTGCGCTCCACGACGGTGATGGACGCCTCCTCGTCGAGGCGGCGCAGACGGGTGGCCGCGGACATGCCGCCGGCCACTCCCCCGATGACGACGATCTTCCTCATGCGGAGGATCATATACCCCCGGGGGTAGTGGCCGGTGACGGTCGGCGAGGACCTCAGCGGTTGCCGATGAGCCACCCGACGACGAGGCCGATGACCCCGACGACGACGTAGGGCGCATAGGTCCTGACGAGGACCGGCAGCACCGTCGAGCCGAGGTCGATGACGTCGTCGTCCCGGGGCGTCGGGCGCGGGGCCGGGCGGGGAGCCGGGCTCGGCGTGGCCGCGGCGGGAGCGGCGGACGCCGCGGCGGCGGGCGCCGCGGGCTCGTGGCTCGACGGCGGCGCCTCGGCCGACTCGGCGGCCCCCGCGGCGGCGGCGGCGCTCGCGTCCGCGGCCGGGGCGGCGGTGTCGTCGGCACCCGCCGGGGCGGCCCCGGCGGCCGGGGCCTCCCCGAGCACGCCCTCGATGCACCCGACGAACTGCCCGAGCAGCTTGTCCGAGACGTCCTGCATGACACCGCGACCGAACTGCGCCGGCTTGCCCGTGACCGCGAGGTCGGTGACGACCTCGACGCGGGTGCCGGTGCCGTCCGGGGCGAGCTGGATCCGGACCGTGGCCCCGGCCGTGCCGTTGCCGCGCTTGTCCTTGCCCTTGGCCTCGATGACCGCGCGCTTGGCCGCGTCGTCCTTCTCGACGAAGCGGCCGGTGCCCGCGTACTGGAGGGCGATCGGGCCCAGCTTGACCTTCACCGTCCCCGCGAACCCCTCCTCCGAGACCTCGGTGACGGTGGCGCCCGGGAAGCAGCCGCCGACCCGCTCGAGGTCCATGAACGTGGCCCACGTCGTGTCGACGTCGGCGGGGACGGTGAAGTCGTGCGTCAGCTCCATGCGGTGATCAGCCCTCCATGGCCTTCTGGACGGCCCGTCGGGTGAGGACCGTGGCGAGGTGGCGCCGGTAGTCGGCGTCGCCGTTGAGGTCGCTCGGCGGGTTGGTGCCCTCGGCGGCGGCGCCGCAGGCGTCGGCCAGGCCGGAGGCGGACGAGCCGACGAGCGCCTGCTCGACGGCACCGGCGCGCAGGGGCGTGTTGCCCATGTTCGTCAGGCCCACCTTCGCCTCGGCGATGCTCCCGCCCTCGACCCGCACCGTCGCCGCGACCGCGACGATCGACCACTGGTGGGCCACGCGCACGAACTTCTCGTACGACGCGCCCCAGCCGGTGTGCTTCGGGATGCGGATCTCGGTGAGCAGCTCGCCCTCCTCGACCGCGGTCTCGAAGAGGTCGCGGAAGAACTCGGTCGCGGGCACGGTGCGCTCGCCGCCGGAGCCGGCGATGACCATCGTCGCGTCGAGCGCGAGGATCGGCGCCCCGACGTCGCCCGCCGGGTCGGCGTGCACGACCGCCCCGCCGACCGTGCCGCGGTGGCGGATCTGCGGGTCGGCGACGGTCTCGACCGCCTTCGCCAGCAGCGCCGCGTGCTCGCGCACGAGATCGCTGGCCAGGATGTCGCTGTAGGCCGTCATCGAGCCGATGGCGATGTGGTCGCCGCCGTCCCGGATGCCGCGCAGCGCCTCGATGCGGCCGAGGTCGACGACCGTCTCGGGGGCGTTGAGCCGCATCCGCAGGATCGGCAGGAGCGACTGCCCGCCGGCGAGGACCTTGGCGTCGTCGCCGTGCTCGGCGAGCGCCGCGAGGGCCTCGTCGACGCTCGTCGGGGCGAGGTAGTCGAAGGATGCGGGGATCACTGCGCTGCTCCGTCCGTCGTGCCGGCTGCCGGGTCCTGGTTGGGCGCACCCTCACCGAAGTGGGCCTGGGCGTCGGCCGTGGTGGCCTTGTCCTGCTGGGCGCCCGCGGTCCGGATCGCCTTCCACACCCGCTCGGGCGTGCACGGCATCTGGATGTCGTCGATGCCCATCGGCCGCAGCGCGTCGACGATGGCGTTGACGACCGCCGGGGTCGAGGCGATGGTGCCCGCCTCGCCGACGCCCTTGGTGCCGAGCGTGTTCGTCGTCGACGGCGAGACCGTGTGCTCGCTGATGTAGTTGATCGTGTCGGCCGCGGTCGGGAGCGTGTAGTCGACGAACGACCCGGACACCAGGGTGCCCTGCTCGTCGTACTCCGCGCCCTCCCAGAGGGCCTGCGCGATGCCCTGGACGAGGCCGCCGTGGATCTGCCCCTCGACGATGAGCGGGTTGATGATCGTCCCGATGTCGTCGACGCAGACGTACTTGCGCATCGTGCTCTGCCCGGTCTCGGTGTCGACCTCCATGGCGCACAGGTGCGTGCCGTGCGGGAAGGAGAAGTTGACCGGGTCGAACGTGGCGTCGGCGTCGATGCTCGGCTCCACGCCGTCGGGCAGGTTGTGCGCCGCGAAGGTCGCGAGGGCGATGTCGGTGATGCCGATGCCCTTGTCGGTGCCCTTGACCGTGAACTGCCCGCCCTCGAACTCGAGGTCGTCGACGCTGGCCTCGAGCAGGTGGGCCGCGATCGGCTTCGCCTTCTCGATGACCTTGTCGGCGGCCCGCACGAGCGCCTCGCCGCCGACGACGAGCGAGCGGGACCCGTAGGTGTCCAGGCCCTTCGGCGCGATCTGGGTGTCGCCGTGGAGGACCTCGACGTTCTCGAACGGGATGCCGAGGCGGTCGGCGACGATCTGGCTCCACGCCGTCTCGTGGCCCTGGCCGTGCGGCGTGGCACCCGAGACGACCTCGACGGTGCCGGTGGCGAGCATCCGGATGCTCGCGCTCTCCCAGCCGCCGGCGCCGTAGCTCAGCGAGCCGAGGACGCGGGAGGGGGCCAGGCCGCACATCTCGGTGAAGGTCGAGACGCCGAGGCCGAGCTGGACGGTGTCACCGGACTCGCGGCGGCGCTTCTGCTCCGCGCGCAGCTCGTCGTAGCCGAAGAGCTCGAGGGCCTTCTCGGTCGCGGCCTCGTAGTTGCCGGAGTCGTAGGTCATGCCGGCGACGGTGGTGAACGGGAACTCGTCGTGCGTGATCCAGTTCTTCTCGCGGATGGCGATCGGGTCGACCCCGACCTCCGCCGCGAGCTCGTCCATGATCCGCTCGATGGCGTAGGTGGCCTCGGGCCGCCCGGCGCCGCGGTAGGCGTCGACCCAGGTCTTGTTGGTCAGCACCGTCTGGCAGTTGAACTGGTACGCGGGGAACTTGTAGATGCTGTTGAACATCCACGCCCCGAGGACGGGGACGCCGCCGCCGACGATCGCGACGTAGGCGCCGAGGTCGGCCAGGAGGTCGACCTTGAGCGCGGTGACCGTGCCGTCCTTCTCGGCGGCGAGGGTCATCTTCTGCCACTGGTCGCGGCCGTGGTGGGCCGAGACCATCGTCTCGCTGCGGGTCTCGGTGTACTTGCACGGCTTGCCGAGCTTGCGCGCGATGGCGATCGTCGCGAACTCCTCCGGCGTCGTCTGGAGCTTGCCGCCGAAGCCGCCGCCCACGTCGGGGGCGATGACGCGGACCTTGGACTCGGGAATGCCCATCGTCGCGGCGATCGCGAAGCGCAGGATGTGCGGCACCTGCGTCGCGGACCAGATGACGACCTGCTCGCCCGTCGGGTCGACGACCGTCGAGCGCGGCTCCATGAAGGCCGGCACGAGGCGCTGCTGGCGGTACTCGCGCTCGATGACGATGCCGTCCTGGCGCGCCTTGGCGATGGCCTCCTCGACGTCGCCGCCGGTGCCGGCGGCCTTGGAGTCCAGCTGCCAGAAGGCCGACTTGTTCGTCCCGGCGTCGGGGTGCGCGAGGACCTCGTCCTTGATCGCCTCCTTGAGGTCGAGGACGGCGGGCAGCTCCTCGTAGTCGACGTCGACGAGCTCGGCGGCGTCACGGGCCAGGGCGGCGCTGCGCGCGACGACGACGGCGACGATCTCGCCGGTGTGCGCGACGCGCTCGCTCGGGACGGGGAGGTGGGTCGGGGTGACCTGGTCCGGGGTGATCGGCCAGGCGTTGATGTTGACGCCCTGGCTGTCGGCGAGGTCGGCGCCGGTGAAGACCGCGTGGACGCCGGGGGCGGCCCTGGCCTCGTCCGTGCCGATCGAGACGATCTTCGCGTGGGCGAAGGGGCTGCGGACCATCGCGAGGTGCAGCATCCCGGGCAGCTGGATGTTGTCGGTCCACTTCGTGCGGCCGGTGATGAGGCGCTGGTCCTCCTTGCGGCGGCGGTCCTTGCCGACCTCGGCGGTCGGGCGGTCGTCGACGGCGGTCATCAGGCGTTGCTCCTCTCGCTGCTCATCGTGCCCGCGGCGGCGGCCACGGCCTTGACGATGTTGTGGTAGCCGGTGCAGCGGCAGAGGTTGCCCTCCAGGCCCACGCGGATCTCCTCCTCGGAGGGGTCCGGGTTCTCGCGGAGCAGGTCGACGGCCTGCATGATCATCCCGGGGGTGCAGTAGCCGCACTGGAGGGCGTGGTTCTCGTGGAACGCCGCCTGCATCGGGTGCAGCTCGCCGTTGCTCGCGAGGCCCTCGATGGTCGTGACCTCGTGGCCGTCGGCCTGGACGGCGAGGACGTTGCAGGACTTGACGCTGCGCCCGTCCAGGTGGACGGTGCACGCACCGCAGTTGCTGGTGTCACACCCGACGACGGTGCCGACCTTGCCCACGACCTCACGGAGGTAGTGGACGAGCAGCATCCGGGGTTCGACGTCGTCGGCGTTGGAGACGCCGTCGACGGTGACGTTGATCCGAGTCATCATTGACTCCTTCGCGAGTGGATCCGTGATCGTGCTCGTGATCTTGCTTCACCCATCGTCGGTCGGCAAGGGGTATGGACGAACCCACCGACCGGACGGGTGCGCCGGGCTTTCCCCCGAGGAAAGGTTCGAGGGCGCGCCGAATCGGCTTGCGCCACAACGGACTCACCGCGAGGCCACGGCCACTGCCGCCGATGCGGCCGGAAAGCGCTCAGGCGGGCGCAGGTGCGGCTTCGTGGAGCCCGTCGCCGTGGTGGTGGATGGGGCCGCCGACCTCCTGCAGCCGCTTCCCACCCCCGCCCCACTGGAGCGCGACGATCTCGGCGGCGATGGACACCGCCGTCTCCTCCGGTGTGCGAGCGCCGAGGTCGAGGCCGATGGGGCTGGACAGCCGGGCGATCTCGTCCTCGGTCACCCCGGCCTCGCGCAGCCGCTCGAGCCGGTCCTCGTGGGTGCGCCGGCTGCCCATCGCCCCGATGTAGGCGACCTCCGGCAGCCGCAGCGCCTGCTCGAGGACGGGCACGTCGAACTTCGGGTCGTGGGTCAGCACGCAGACGACGGTGCGGCCGTCGATGGCGCCCGCCTCCTGCTCCGCCGCGAGGTACTTGTGCGGCCACTCGACGACGACCTCGTCGGCGGCCGGGAAGCGGGTACGGGTCGCGAAGACCGGCCGGGCGTCGCAGACCGTCACGCGGTAGCCGAGGAAGCTGCCGACGTGCGCGACGGCGGCCGCGAAGTCGATGGCGCCGAAGACGAGCATCCGCGGGCGCGGCGCGAAGGCGTTGACGAACACCCGCATCCCCTCGCCGCGGCGCTCCCCGTCGGGGCCGTAGGTGAGGGTCTCGGTGCGCCCGGACGCGAGCAGGCCGCGGGCGTCGTCGGCGACGGCGGAGTCGGCCCGCGGGGAACCGATCTCGCCGACGACCGGCACGTCGGCGTCCTCGGGCCGCACGACGAGCCGGCGGCCCAGCCACGCGGGGTCGGGGTGGTCGATGACCGTGGCGACGGCGACCGGCCGCCCCGCGGCGACGTCGTCGGCCACGGCGCCGAGCTCGGGGAAGGTCCGCTGCGACACCGGCTCGACGAAGACGTCGAGGATGCCGCCGCAGGTCAGGCCGACGGCGAACGCGTCGTCGTCGGAGACGCCGTAGCGCTGGAGCACGGGCGTGCCGCCGTCGACGACCTCCTTCGACAGCTCGTAGACCGCGCCCTCGACGCAGCCGCCCGACACCGACCCGACGGCCTCGCCGCCCGGGCCGAGCAGCATCGAGGCCCCGGCCGGCCGCGGCGCCGAGCGGAACGTCGCGACGACGGTGCCCACGCCGACGGTCTCCCCGGCCCGCCACCAGGTCATCAGCTCGTCCAGCACGTCACGCACGCGCGACCACCTCCGTCAGCTCCTCGAACGCCGCCATCGAGTGCCCGGCGACGAAGTCGTCGACGTGCGGCAGCACCGCCATGATGCCCCCCTGGACCGGTTCGTACCCGGCCCTGCCCCGGTGCGGGTTGACCCAGACGACCCGGTGGGCGACCGCGTGGAGCCGGCGCACCTGCTCGCCGAGGGCCTCCGGGGCGTCGCGCTCCCAGCCGTCGCTGAAGACGACGACCACCGCGCCACGGGCCATCCCCCGCCGGCCCCAGCGGTCGAGGAAGACCTTGAGGCCCTCGGCCAGCCGGGTGCCGCCGGACCAGTCCGGGATCGCCTCGCCCGCCGCGACGATGGCCCGGTCGGCGTCGCGCTGGGTCAGCGCGCGGGTGATGTGGGTGAGGCGGGTCCCGAGCGTGAAGACCTCGGTCGGCGCCTCGGAGACGCAGTAGGTGTGGCACAGGCGCACGAGCGAGTCGGCGTAGGCGCTCATCGACCCGGAGACGTCGAGGAGGAGGACGACCCGGCGGGGTCGGCTGCCGCGCCGGCGCCACGCGACCTCGCCCGGCTCCCCCATCCGCCGGAGCATCGCGCGCAGCGTGCGCCGGGCGTCGACGGCCCCGCGGGGCGCGTCCTCCCAGCGGTGGGCACGCCGGCGGGGCGCGCGCGGGCGGAGGCGGCCGAAGAGGCGGGCCAGCTCCTCGCGCTCGCGGCGGCTGAGGGTCGTCACGTCCTTGCGGCGCAGGATCTCGGTGGCCGAGGCCTGGGCGTGGACGTCGTCGGGCTCGTCCCGGCCCTCGCCGGGCCCGGGCTCCTCGGCGCCGAGGGACGCGCGGGGGATCAGCCGACTCAGGGGGTCGCGGGGCTTGGTGCCGGCGCGGGTGCCGCCGAACCACTCCGCGAAGACGAGGTCGTGGCGCTCGAGGTCGGCCGGCGACGCGCAGAGGGTCGCGCGGCCGGCGTGGTAGACCGCCGCCGGGTCCTCGAGCCCGACGGCCGCGACGGCCTCGAGGTAGGTGCGCTCGCGGTCGGCCGTCACGTGGACGCCGGCGGCGCGCAGCGTCCGGGCGAACCCGACGAGGACCTCCTCCGGGCTGCGGACGAGCTCGGCGGCGTCGAGGCGGTGCTGGGCGACGGTCATCGGCGGGGCGGGCGCGGCGTCACGGGGTGAGCATGACGTCGAGGGCGCGCTTCACCCGCTCGGCGTCCTCGCGGTACTTGACCGCGACCCCGAGGGTGGCCGCCGCGGTCTCGGTGTCGAGGGTCCGGGTGCCGAGCTCGTAGAGCGCCCGGGCCCAGTCGAGGGTCTCGGCGACGCCGGGCGGCTTGAGCATCTCGCGGTCGTCGCGGATGGCGTGCACGGCCCGGACGACCTGCGCCGCAAGGGCTTCGGGCACCTCGGGGGCCCGGGTGCGGACGATCGCCAGCTCGCGCTCGATGCCGGGGTGCTCGAGCCAGTGGTAGAGGCAGCGGCGCTTGAGCGCGTCGTGGAGCTCGCGGGTGCGGTTGGAGGTGAGGACGACGACCGGGGGCGTCGCCGCCCGGATCGGCCCGAGCTCGGGGATGGTCACCTGCCACGTCGAGAGCACCTCGAGCAGGAAGGCCTCGAACTCGTCGTCGGCGCGGTCGACCTCGTCGACGAGGAGGACGGCCGGCGCGTCGCGCAGCGCCTGGAGGACCGGGCGCGCGAGGAGGAAGCGCTCGTCGAAGAGGTCGGCCTCGAGCTCGCGCACGTCCTTCGCGCCGCCCTCGACCGCCTCGAGCGCGCGCACGTGGAGGATCTGGCGCGGGAAGTCCCAGTCGTAGAGGGCCTGGCTGGCGTCGATGCCCTCGTAGCACTGCAGCCGGATGAGCGGCAGGTCCATCGTCTCGGCCAGCGCCTCCGCGAGAGCGGTCTTGCCGGTGCCGGGCTCGCCCTCCATGAGCAGGGGGCGGCCGAGCCGCAGCGAGAGCCACGTGACCGTCGAGAGCGCGTCGTCGCTGAGGTAGCCGACACCGCCCAGCGCGCTCGCGAGGTCGGCGGCCGAGTCGAACGTCGTCCGGGGGTCCATGGCCACAGCATCACCCACGACCGGCCCCCGTGGAAGGACGACGCTCACACGAGGTCGACGAGCGCCGCGAGGAGCTCGCCGAGCGCGAGGGCGGTGACGACGGTGGCGACGGCCGCGACGAGGCGTCCGTCGCGCAGCACCGACAGGCGCGGGTCGGCCGGGTGGCCCGTGCCCAGGCGGCGCTGGCGCAGCGTCGCGACGACGACGTACGCGGCGAGGGCGGCGATGAGCACCGTGGGCAGCACGACCGCCCCGCCGAGCGAGTCGAGGGTGAGCCGGCCGACGGTCAGCGTGCCGACGAGCAGCGCCAGGCCGGTCCGGCGCCAGGCGAGCGTCGTGCGCTCCTGCTGCATGCCGGGGTCGCGGACGACCTGCTCGGTCACCCGAGGCCCCGGAGCACGCTCGCGACGGCGAGGACGAGCCCGACCGCCCCGATCGTCGCGACGACCACGACCATCGTCGGGTTGCCGGGCAGCGGCGTCCCCTCGCGCATCGCCCGCTCGGTGCGGGCCCACGTGCGCCACGCGGTGACGGCGGTGACCATCCCCGCAAGGGCCAGGAGCGCCGCGAGCACCGACTGCACGGTGTCCTGCAGTGGCAGGTCGAGGGCGTCGAGCGCGGCGGACCCGGCGAGCAGGGCCAGCGCCGTGCGGGCCCAGGCGAGGAAGGTGCGCTCGTTGGCGAGGGAGAAGCGGGCGTCGGGGTCGGTGCCGTGGTCGTAGACGCTCGCCGGCCACCGTCTCCGCTCGCTCACCCGGCCATCATGGCGCGTGGCGGTGCGCGCGCAGGGCGTCGGGGGTGTCGGCGTCGGTGCCGCTCGCGAGGTCGCCGCACTCGACCGAGGTGGGCGGGTGGGCCGCGAGGTGGTCCCGGGCGCCGCGGTCGCCGCGCGCGGTGTCGGCCACGGCGGCCCAGTGGGCGCGCCCGAGGACGACGGGGTGGCCGGCCGTGCCGTCGTAGGTGGCGCGCAGGAGGACCTCCGGGCCGGCGCCCCGGGTCGCGGACAGCACCCGCCGGTAGACGCGGGTGCCGACGTCCGGCAGGTCGACGAGGGTGACGACGGCCGCGTGGACCTCCGGCGCCGCGGTGGCGTCGAGGTGTCGCAGCCCGGCGCGCAGCGAGGCGCCCATCCCCTCCTCCCAGTCGTCGGCGACGACGACGGCGGCTCCGGCGACCTCGGCGAGGGGTCGGGCCTGCTCGGCCGAGGCGCCGAGGACGACGACGACCTGCTCGAGCCCGGCGTGGAGCAGCCGGTCGAGGGTCGCCTCGAGGAGGGTGGGGGCGTCGTCGGCCGGGCGGACGAGGGCCTTGGGGCCGCCCATCCGGCGCCCGGCGCCCGCGGCGAGGAGGAGCCCGACGGTGGTCACGGGCGCCAGCCTGCCACCCACGGCCCGGCGCGGTCGGTGTCGGCGGCATCCGGACGGCGGTCGTCCGGATGGGCGGTTAGGTTCGACGGCATGGTGCTCGAGCTCAGCCGCCGCGACGCCCGGCGGGCGGCCGTGCGGGCGCAGCTGCTGATCCGGGACCGGCCCGTCGACGCCCTCGCCGTCGTGCGCCACCTCGGCCTGGTCCAGATGGACCTCACGGCGCACGTCGCCCCGAACGCCGACCTCGTCCTGTGGAGCCGGCTCGGGTCGGCGTACTCCCCCGACGTCCTCGACGACCTCCTGGAGTCCCGGGCGATCGTGGAGCACCTCGGGTACCTGCGCCCCGCCGAGGACATCGCCCTGTTCCGCGCCCAGATGGCGGCGTGGCCCGGCGTCGAGCCGCTCAGCGCGTGGCGGCGCGAGCTCGAGGCGTGGGTCGAGGCGAACCGGGCGTGCCGCGACGCGATCCTCACCCTCCTGCGCTCCGAGGGACCGTTGCCCGCGCGCGAGATCCCCGACACCTGCGTCGTGCCGTGGCGCTCGTCCGGGTGGACCAACAGCAAGAACGTCCAGCGGATGCTCGACCTCATGGAGCAGCGCGGCGAGGTGGCGGTGTCGTCCCGCGAGAACCGGGAGCGCACCTGGGACCTCGCCCCGCGGGTGCACCCGGACGGCCCCACCGTCCCGTTCGAGGAGGCGGAGCGCGAGCGCGACCGGCGGCGGCTGGCGGCCCTCGGCATCGCGCGGGCCCGCGTGACCTTCCCGCCCGGCGAGCCCAACCACGTCGGGGAGGCCGGGGTCGAGGCGGTCGTCGAGGGGGTGCGCGGGCGCTGGCGGGTCGACCCGGCCGCGCTCGAGGGCGGGTTCTCGGGGCGGACGGCGCTGCTCTCGCCGCTGGACCGCCTCGTCTTCGACCGCAAGCGGATGGCCGAGCTGTTCGAGTTCGACTACCAGCTCGAGATGTACAAGCCGGCGGCCTCGCGGCGCTGGGGCTACTTCGCGCTGCCGGTGCTCCACGGTGACCGGCTCGTCGGCAAGGTCGACGCGCACCGTGACGCCGGCGCCGGGGTGCTCCGCGTCGCCGCCGTGCACTGGGACGAGGAGCCCACTGGAGCGATGCGCGGTGGGGTCGAGCGCGAGCTGCGCTCCCTCGCAGGACTGCTCGAGGTCGAGCTGATGCTTCCGTCCGGCTGGTCGAGCGCCGACGACTGACATGGACGACCTCGAGCGACGCCTCAGCCGGTGAGGCGGTGGGCGGGTGCGGTGGTGCGGGTGGTGCCGTCGGGTCCGTGCCAGGTGACGGTGCCGTCCCGGGCGATGGTCGGTCGCCAGCGGTCCTGCTGCTTGAGGCGGTGGTGTCGTCGGCAGAGCGCGGCGAGGTTGCCCGGTGACGTGTCGCCACTGGGCCAGGGTCGGACGTGGTCGAGGTCGCAGCGTTCAGCCGGGCGGGTGCAGCCCCACATCCGGCAGGTCCCGTCGCGGGTCTTCACGAACTCGGCGATCGCCTTGGGTGGCCGGTACGCCGCGGTGGTGAGGCAGGCGAGGGTGCCGGTGTCGGCCTCGAGCACGGCCCGGGCCACCTCGACCGGCAACAGCCTCAGCAGGTTGGCCAGCGTCGCGGGCTCCACCCACCCCAGGCCGGGGAGCTGGGTGCCGGACACGGCGTACCCGGGCGTGACCTCGGCCAGGGCGAAGGTGCGGTCGCTGGGGTCGTCGTCGAGCTCCTCCAGCCACGACAGCTCCTCCCGCGACTGAGGGTCCAGGTCGCCGTAGCGGACGATCTCACCCGTCGTCGCGTCGACGAGGGTCTCGTCGTCGTCCCAGTCCACCCGGAACCTCGTCCCCGCCACCGGCTCCGGCGCAGGCCGGTCGGTCACCACCGGCACCCCGAGAGTCACCTGCGCGGACACCGTCACGTTGCGCAGCACCAGGTCGGTCAGGGCGTCCGCGCGGGACTGCGGCACGGACAGGGCGTCGTCGACCGCGCGATAGTCCCCGGCCAGCGCTTCGACCGCCGCCCACATCGCGCTCGACGTGGCCGTCGGCAGGGACGCGAACCAGTCGGTCAGGCCGTCCTCCCCGGGGCGGACCTCCACGCACCGCCCGCGCCTGCGCAGCGCCACGTGCGCCGCGACCTGCTCGGCCGCGACCCGGGTCGCCACCCGGCGGGCCTCGCCGGCAACGCGGGCCGGGTCCATCCGCGCCAGGCGGGGCGCCAGCTCGGCGTCCACGCGCAGGCACGCCTCCACGTCCAGACCCGCGCACGCGTCGACGATCTTCTGCACGGCCGCGACCGCGACGGCCCCCTCGACCAGCAGGTCACGCACCAGCGGGAACCGCTCACCCACGGCCGCACCCAGCGCGGCCTTGCGACCCGCGAGACCTTCCGTGAGCCCGGTCGCCAGGCTCATCCGCGTCGCGGCCATCGCGTCGACGAACCCCAGCGGGTGCACCCGCTCCCACAAGCCCGACCGCACCGTCGTCTCCACCCGAGCACCCCACGCACCAGCCACGGCCGTCGCCCCCTCGGCCGCATTGACGAGTCCCTGCAGCTCGCCGGCGAGCGCGAACGCCTCCTCCGCGGACAGCCGGTGACCGCCCTCCACCAGCTCACGACCCAGCCGCGCGCACTCCTCGCGCAGCGCCGTCACGCGGCGGGAGAGGGTCTCGGTGTCCATGCCTCATCCTACCGAACACCCGTTCGACGAACAAGCATCCGAAGCCACCTGTGGACATCGAAATCCATTCCCCTACAGGCGCTCTCAACACATCCCCGTCGACGCCGACGCCGACGCCGAGCAACCCCGTCGTCGCGGTGATGACGCGGTCGCTCCCTCGTGACGCGGACGCATCCACGTCAGCGATGAGCTTCCGCGCCGTCCCGGTGACAGCGCGGAAGCCCACCGACGTCAGACGGTCGGGACCTCGCCCGGCGCGAGCTCGGCCTCGAGGGCGGCGACGATGCGCGGGCGCAGGTCGCGCGCCGCGATGACGGCGTCGACCGACCCGACCTCGACCGCGCGGTGGATGTCGTGGACGCGGTCGAACTCGGACGCGACCTTGCCGAGCATCTCGGAGCGCACCGCCTGCCGGACCGTCGCGAGCTCGCTGGCCAGCAGCGGCCGCTCGGTGGCGGACGCCTCGCGCACCCGCGCCTCGAGGTCCGCGACCCGCGGGTCCGCGGCGGTCCGGGCGTCGACGTCGCGGGCGAACACGACGGCCGCCGCCGGGGCGCCGCCGATGACCGAGGCGAACGACCCCTCGACCGCGAGCACCGTCATCCGCGGGTTGAGCGCCTTGGAGAACACGACGAACGCGCCTCCGTGGTACCGCGACACGACGACGAAGACGATGGGGCCCTCGAAGTTGACGATGGCCCGACCGATCTCGGCGCCGTACTCGAGCTGCATCCCGCGCATCGACTCGGGCGACCCGTCGAAGCCCGACAGGTTGGCGAGGACGACGAGCGGCCGGTTGCCCGACGCCGCGTTGATGGCCCGGGCCGCCTTCTTCGACGAGCGCGGGAACAGCGTGCCGGCGGTGTAGGTGTCGGGGCCGTCGGTGGGCGGGAACCCGCGACGGGCCACCGTGCGCGACTCGATGCCCAGCAGCGCCACCGGGATCCCGCCGATGCGGGCGTCGAACACGACCGCGGTCTCGGCGTCGGCCATCCCGGCCCAGCGCTCGAGCGTGTCGTGGTCCTGGTCGGCGACGGCGCGCATCACGGTGCGGATGTCGAACGCCTTCTTGCGGTCCGGGTTCGTCGCCGACGAGAAGATGTCGCCGACGCTCGTGAAGTCGCTGCCCTCCATGACGTGCGGGTAGACCGTGACGTCGCGCTCGAGCGGGTCGGTCGTGCGGGCCCGGCGCGGGCCGGCCTCCCCCGGAGCCGTCCACGTCGAGTCGTAGTGCGCGAGAAGCACTCCGTAGGCGTCGACGAGGTCCTTGGCCCAGTACTGCGCCTGCCCGTTGGGGCCCATGACGCGGTCGTAGCCGCCGATGCCGAAGTTGTCCTCGGCGCTGACGCCTCCGGAGAAGTCGAGCGACTGCTTGCCGGTCAGCACCATGGCCGAGTCCGGCGTCATGACGAGGATGCCCTTGGTGTGCATGAGCATCGTCGCCTCGGCGTTCCAGTACGGCTGCGCCCCGACGTTGATGCCCGCGACGACGACGTTGACCTCGCCGCCGGCCTGGGTGAACTCGATGATCCGCTTGAGCGCCTTGGCGACCCAGTCCATGTTCTCGGTGCCGGAGTCCATCGAGATGCGGGCGCCGGCCGAGAGGGCGAACCACTCGACGGGCAGCCCCCGCTCCTCCGCGAGGTCGAGCGCGGCGATGACCCGCCGGCACTCCGGCTCGGCGACGGCACCGAGCGCGCGCAGGGGGTCGCCGCAGAGCAGGACGCGGGTGACGCCCTCGGGGTGCAGCGGGGTGGGCGTCGTGACGACGCCGCAGATCATCCCGGCCGTGTTCTGCCCGTAGGGGCGGTCGACCGGCACGAGGGCGCCGGAGTCGTCGAGGTCGTACTCGACGGCCTCGCCACCACCGCCGGCGATCATCGAGACGAGCTCGTACGGGTAGACGAGGCCGCGGCGCCGGGCGCGGACGACCTTCTCGGCGTAGGAGTCCAGCGGGCGCAGCCGCTCGGTCGGCGGCTGCTCGACCGTGAACGCCACACCGGAGCCCGGCTGGTAGGTGAACCGCGCGCAGATCGGCACCGAGTGACCGCGCTCGGCCCCGATGGAGCCCTCGATGCGGACCTCCTCGATGCCCGCGCCGGCCGTCATCGGGGCGACCTTGCCCTGGAGGGCGGTCAGCTGGTCGAGGTCGCCCTCGACCGGCGGCCAGATGTGCAGCCACACGTGGTTCATGTCCAGGCGGGCGCCACCGCCGAGCGTCGTGCGGGCGCGGCGGACCGCCTCGAGGCAGTTGGCCAGGGCGCGCTCGACGTGCGGCAGCGCGGTGACCCTGCCCGACTCGTCGCGGACGACGACGAGCTGGCGGACCTGGGCGAGCGCCACGAGGCGCTGGTCCTGCGGGTTCTCCTTCGCGACCGCGTGCAGGAGGAGGACGTCCTCCGGAGCGTCGAGGCGGGTCAGCGCGAAGTCGCGCAGGCGCCAGACGTTGAGCCGCCGGCCGACCATCGGGTGGACCCCGCGCACGGGGTCGTCCTCGACGAGGGTGCCGTCGGGCTGGGCGCGGAAGGTGAAGTAGCCGACCTCGCGCCCGTCGTCGGTGACGACCCCGACGGCCACGCGCCGGCAGGCGTGCGCGAAGGCCATCGCTCCGACGCGCTCCGCGAGCTCGGCCGAGGCCGCCTCGGGGTCGGCGGGCGGCGCGGGCCAGTGGACGTAGAGGTCGACGACCGCGTCCCGCCCCGGCGCCCGGTCGGCCACGAGCCGCTCGAGCAGGGTCGCGAGGCCCGACCCGGCGGTCAGCTCGTCGACGGTGCCGACGGTGCTCACGAGGTGGGTGTCGGTGTCGTCGAGGCGGTAGTCCGCGACCGCGACCGAGCGGCCCTCCTCGGCGCGCTCGGTCAGCCCGCTGAGGGCGTGCTCGCGGTAGTGCCGCTTGACGAGGACCTCGAGCATCGGCTCGCGCTCGGGCACCCCGGCCCGCAGCCGCTCGCCGAGGAAGCGGACGATGCGTTCCGGGATGTCGGCCAGCGCGTCGACGCGGGCGGTGCGCTCGGGCCCGGGGGCCATCGCGTCGATCTCCTCGAGCCCGGCGCCGACCGAGCCGAGGACGCTGCGGCGGTCCTCGTCGACGAGCGGCTGGTCGAACCAGCGGAAGCGCACGCTGCGGGCGAGGTCGCCGACGACCGGGAAGCGCAGCTGGGTCGCGACGACGAGCCGGTCGAGGAGGTCGTGCGCGGCCTGGCCGGCCTCCCCCTCGGGCTGGGGCTCGCCGAGCCAGCGCTGGAGGATGGACGTGGCCATCGCGACCTCGGGCGCAGAACGCTGCTGCGAGAGGAAGATCCGGAAGACGGCGCCCTCGAGCTGCGGCGTGCGGTCGAGCCCCTCGACCTCGTGGTGGCGCAGGACGCGCTCGAGGCGGGAGACGAAGTCGGCCGGCAGGCCGCCGCGCTCGGGGTCGAGGGTCTGCAGGAAGGTCCGGAAGTGCTCGCGCGGGCTGTGCACGCGGTTCTCGACGTGCGCCTCCTGGCCGACGGGCCGGTTGCGGGCGAGCTCGGCCAGGTCGGCGAACACCGTGAGCAGGTCGATCTCGTCGCGCACGACGCCCTCGCCGGTGGCCGCGAGCTCGTCGCGCGCGGCGAGGTACCCCTCGAGCGCCCGACCCTGGTGGGCGGCGTCGAGGTCGTAGCCGAGGAGCATCGCCGAGAGGTCGGCCCGGCTGCGGTCGGCGCGGCGGCGGGCGTCGCCGTCGGTGCCGATCTCGGGCAGGTCGAGGTCGACGACCGCACCGCTGTCGGCGACGGCCTCCTCGGCGTCGCCCGTCGGTTCGAGGCGGACCATCGGCGCACCCGTCTCGACCTGGCTGCCCGTCGCGACGAGCAGCTCCTTGACGCGGGCCGCGAACGGCGCCGGTAGAACGGTCTCCATCTTCATCGACTCGAGGACGAGGACGGGCGCGCCGGCCGCGACCTCGTCGCCCACGGCGACCGGGGTCGCCACCACGAGGGCCGGTGCGGGAGAACGCAGCACGCCACCCTCGTCCCGGCTGACCCGGTGCGTGACGCCGTCGACCTCGACGAGCTGGACGGGGCCGTGCGCCGCGGTGACGAGGCGGTGCAGGCGGTCACCGACGCGCAGCCGGCTGGCGTAGTCGCCGAGGCGCTCGAGCTCGGCGTCGACCGTGTGCTCGCCCGCCGCGTCGGCGACGGTGGCCCGGTAGCGCGAGGGGCCGGTGCGCAGGACGGTCACCTTGTAGACGGTGCCGCGCAGCTTGAGGTCGACGGCCCGGCCGACGTCGTGCTGGACCTGCGGACGGCCACCACGGGCGGTCTCCAGCAGGCGCGCCCGCTCGATGGCCTCGGCGTCGAGGTAGGCCTCGATGCCCGCGGCGACGAGCGCCACCCCGGAGTGCTCGGTCGTCACGAGGCGGCCCTCGCCGCGCACCCGGTCGATCCATCCGGTGTCGGCGCTGCCGTCGACGACCTCGGGCTGGTCGAGCAGGTCGAGGATGAAGGACTTGTTCGTGGCGCCGCCCTCGATGACGACGGTCGTGTCGCGCATCGCGCGCCGCAACCGGGCCAGGGCCTGCTCGCGGTCCTGGCCGTACGCGATGATCTTGGCGATCATCGAGTCGAAGTCGGCGGGGATCGAGTCGCCCTCCGCCACACCGGTGTCGACACGGATGCCGGGACCGGCGGGGAGCTCGAGGTGGACGATGCGCCCGGGCGCCGGCGCGAAGTCGCGGTCGGGGTCCTCGGCGTTGAGCCGGGCCTCGACGGCGTGGCCGAGCTCCTCGGGCCGCTCGCCCTCGAGCCGGCCGCCCTCGGCGACGTGGATCTGCAGGCGCACGAGGTCGGTGCGGGTGACGACCTCGGTGATCGGGTGCTCGACCTGGAGGCGGGTGTTGACCTCGAGGAACGCGAAGAAGCGCTCGCCCGGGTGGTAGAGGAACTCGACGGTGCCGGCGCCGGCGTAGCCGACGCGCACCGCGAGGCGCTCGGCGGAGGACTTGAGCTCGGCGACCTGGTCGGCGTCGAGCAGCGGCGACGCGGACTCCTCGATGACCTTCTGGTTGCGGCGCTGGACGGAGCAGTCGCGCACGCCGATCGCCCACGCGGTGCCCTGCCCGTCGGCGATGACCTGGACCTCGACGTGCCGCGCTCCGGTGACGAGCTTCTCGAGGAAGACGACGCCCGAGCCGAACGCGCGCTCGGCCTCGTCACGGGTGCGCTGGTAGGCGTCCTCGAGCTCGGCGTCGGTCGTGACCTTGCGGATGCCCCGGCCGCCACCGCCGGCGGTCGCCTTGAGCATCAGGGGGTAGCCGATGCGGCCCGCGGCGGCCACGGCCTCCTCGAGGGTGTCGACGCCGCCCCGGCTCCAGGGCGCGACGGGGACGCCGACCTCCTCGGCGATGAGCTTGGAGCCGATCTTGTCGCCGAGCTGGCGCATCGCCTCCGGGCTCGGCCCGATGAACGTGACCCCGAGCTCGCGGCAGAGCTCGGCGAAGGCCGGGTCCTCGGCGACGAAGCCCCAGCCGACCCAGACGGCGTCGGCCCGCGTCTCGCGCAGCGCCGTCGCCAGCCGCGCGTGGTCGAGGTAGGGCCGGCTCGAGGCCGGGCCGAGGTCGTACGCGACGTCGCTCTCGCGGACGAACATCGCCGTGCGCTCGGCCTCGGTGTGCAGCGCGACGACCTCGGTGCGCGGTGCGCCGGGCGGGAGCTCGGCGTTGAGGTCGCGGACGGCGTGCACGAGCCGCATCGCGGACTCTCCACGGTTGACGACGGCGATCCGCGAGAACATGCGCCGAGCCTGCCACCTGCCTGCGGTGACTCGCGAGTAATGGACGGCGAGTATCGGTGTCGGTCCCTCGGCGCGCGCCGGACGGTCCCCCGCCCCTACGGTGCTGACATGCGACAGGGTGGGACGGGCGGCGCCCGACGGTTCTGGGTGGTGGCAGCGGCGGGCGTGCTCGCGCTCGGCACGGGCGTCGCGTCGGCCGATGCGGCGCCGGGCGACGGCTACCCCGACTGGACGCTCGGCGGCTCGGGGGGCGCCTACACCGCGAGCGCCACCGGCCTCGCGACCGGGTTCCCCACGGTGTCGCTCGCCTCCACGTCGCGGGCCACCGCGCAGGTGTTCGGCGGCGCCACGTCGTGGCTGCCGGCGTCGTCGTCCTTCGGTGCGCGCTTCGGGTCGAGCCAGGACCGCGAGTACCTGTCCCTCCGCCCGGCCGCCGACAACGCCCGGTCGCCCTCGACGACGACGCTGACCTTCGGCTCCCCGACGCCCGTCGGCGGCTGGGGCGTCGCGCTCGGTGACGTCGACGCCGAGACCCTCGTCGTCACCGGGACCGACGCCGACGGCGCGGCGCTGACGGGGGCCGAGCTCGGCCTGGTGCCGACGTTCAGCGCGTGCGACGCGAGCCCGCGCGCGTCGGCCTGCTCCGGGCTCACCGCCCCCTACGCCGTCCCCACGGCGACGACCGGCGGCACGTCGGTGACGCTCGCCGACCCGCTCTGCCCGTCCGTCGGCGAGCGCTGCGACACGACCGGTGCGGCCGGGTGGCTGTCGCCCACCGTGCCGGTGCGGTCGCTCAGCATCACCTCGACGTGGAAGCAGGGCTTCCCGACCTACCAGCTGTGGCTGGCGACCGCCGAGCAGGCGGCCTCCGGCTCCGTCACGGCGCCCTGCACCTCCGACCGTGACGGGGTGCGCGTCGAGGCCCTGCGGCCCGACGACTCGGTCGCGGCGTCCGACACGACCGGGGCGGACGGCACCTGGTCGCTGGGCGGCCTCCTCGGCACCGACGACTGGCGGCTGCGGGTCGTGCCGTCGGCCACCGCAGCGGTCGACGACCTCGCGACGAGCGTCCTGGACCTCTCGGGCGGCGACGTCGCCGACCGCACGACCGCGCTCCGCTCGCTCCGCCCGGTCTCCGGCACCGTCGTGGACGCCACCGGCGACCCGCTGCCCGGGGCGCTCGTCCGCGTCCTCGACGGCACGACCGAGCTCGCCCGCGACACGACGGGCACCGACGGCGCGTGGTCGCTCGACGCGCTGCCGGTCGGCGACCTCTCCGTCGCGGTCGACGCCCCCGAGGGCTACACCGCTCCCGGGCCGGTCGGCGTCACCCTCGGCTGCGACGGCCTCGCGCTCGACCCCGTCGTGCTCGGGGCGGCGCCGTCGCCCACTCCCACCCCGACCGGGACGGCGACCGCCACCCCCACCGCCACCCCGACCCCCACGGTCACGGCGACGGCGACCGCGTCCGCCCCGGCGTCGTCGACCGGGTCCCCCACCGCGGGAGCGACCACGGCCCCGACGACCCCGCCGCCCGCGGCGTCCGGTCCGGTGCTCGCGGCGACGGGCACGGACCCGACGGCGCCGCTGGTGCTCGGCGTGGCCCTGCTCGCGGGGGGCGCCGCCCTCCTGGCCCTCTCGCGCCGGCGCCACCACCACCGCGCGCACTGACGCGCGCCCACCGACGGGTGGTGGGCCGTCTCAGCGGGGAGTGGGGTGGTCCTCGGCGGCCGCGTGCTCCTCGGCGGCCCGGCGCGCCTCCTCCAGCGCGGGGAGCTCGGGCTCGTCCTCCTCCGGGTCGACGCGCGGCGCGACGAGAGCGGCGACCCGCTCCTCGGTGGCCGGCGTGATCTCGTAGCGGCGCTGGTAGATCTCGAGCATCGCCATCGCCGTCGCCGCGAGCGGGACGCCCATGAGCGCCCCGGACAGCCCGAAGAGCTGCGCCCCGAGCAGCGCCGCCCCGAACGACACGGCGGGATGGACGTCGACCGCCCGGGCCGAGATCCGCGGCTCGATGGTGAGGTTCTCGACCTGCTGGTAGGCGATGCCCCAGACGAGCACCCACACCCCGAGCCAGGGGTCGGGCGAGGTGAGGCCGACGACGACCGCGAGCGCGATCGACACGTAGGTGCCGATGTTCGGGATGAACTGCGCGACGAGACCGGTCCACAGGGCCAGCGGCAGCCAGTACGGCAGGTCGAGGAGGAAGAAGGCGACGCTGCTCGCGAGCGCGTTGAGCGAGGCGAGGACGACGCGGGCGGCGATGTAGTTGCCGACCTTGACCTTCGCGAGGTCCCACGCGGTGAGGAACGGCACCTGGACGCGCGGGTTCATCCGGCCGGCGAGCCAGAGCCGCAGGCGGGGCATCCCCGCGGAGATGTAGAAGACGAGGAAGGCGACGACGAAGACGCCGAAGAACGCCCCGAGCAGCGCGGTGAGGAACCCGAAGACGCCGAAGGCGACGTTCTGGGCGTAGCCGCTGAGGTCCGAGGGCGAGATGCCGGCCTGCTCGAGGAGGTCGTCGTAGGTGTACTGCGACCCGGTGGCCCGGTTCAGCTGCTCGAGGACGTCCGAGGCGATGCCCGGCACGGCCGAGACGAGCGCGGTCAGCTGGTCGACGAGGAGGCTGCCGAAGAGATAGAGGAACGCCCCGAGGGCGACCAGCGCCGTGAGCATCACCGTGGCGGTGGCGGCGGCGCGCGGCATCCAGCGGGTGAGGCGCGCGACGGCCGGCTCCATCGCGAGCGCGACGAACCAGCTCATGACGACGTAGAAGACCATCGAGCTGCCGCGCCACAGGACGAAGCCGAGCACCGCGACGCCGAGCAGCACACCGACGACGGCGACGGTGCGCCGGCGGTCGGTGCGGTGGGCGGGGTCGAGGATGTGGGGGTCGGTGCCCGCCGTGGCGGTGGGCGTGGTCTCGCTCATGCGCCGCAGCCTAGGGCCGTCGCGGACCCGCCGCCGGGACGACGAGGGCCCGGCCCCGGCAGGTGCCGGGACCGGGCCTCATGAGCACTGGTGGCAGGTGAAGGATTCGAACCTTCGAAGCTTTCGCGACGGATTTACAGTCCGCTCCCATTGGCCGCTCGGGCAACCTGCCTGGTGCGCATGGAAGGATAGCAAGCCGCACCCGAGCCAACCCAATCGACCCCAGGAGGGCCCCTCGATGGCCGACAGCAGCTTCGACATCGTCAGCAAGTTCGACCGCCAGGAGATCGCGAACGCCGTCAACACCGCGGCCAAGGAGATCGCCAACCGGTACGACTTCAAGGGGGTCGGCGCGAGCGTCGAGCTCTCCGGCGACGTCATCAAGATGGAGGCCAACAGCGAGGACCGCTGCAAGGCGGTGCTCGACGTCGTCGAGACGTGGCTGGTCAAGCGTGGCGTCTCGCTCAAGCACCTCGACATCCCCGAGGCCGGGCCGCGCCTGTCGGGCAAGGAGTACAAGCTCGACGTCGCGCTCAAGGAGGGCCTGACCTCCGAGAACGCCAAGAAGATCACGAAGATGATCCGCGACGAGGGGCCCAAGAGCGTCAAGACGCAGATCCAGGGCGACGAGGTGCGCGTCACGAGCAAGTCCCGCGACGACCTCCAGGCCGTCCAGCGCCTGCTCACCGAGGCCGACCTCGACGTCGCGCTCAGCTACACCAACCGCCGCTGACCCGCGGCCCTCGACGGGAGCCCCGGGCCACCTCGGCCCGGGGCTCCCGTCGTCGGCGATGCTGACGTAGCGTGAGGTGATGAGCGCCCCACCGGCCGTCAGCACCGTCGGCGAGCTGCGCGCGTCGGGCCACACGGCCCGCGGCGTGCACGTCGAGATCCGCGAGAACCTCCTCGCCGCCCTGCGCGAGGGCCGCGACCCGTGGCCGGGGATGCACGGCTTCGGGACGACGGTCATCCCCCGGCTGGAGCGGGCGCTGCTCGCCGGCCACGACATCGTCCTGCTCGGCGAGCGCGGGCAGGGCAAGACCCGCCTGCTGCGCAGCATCGTCGGGCTCCTCGACGAGTGGACGCCGGTCATCGAGGGCTCCGAGCTGGGCGAGCACCCCTACGAGCCGATCACCGTCGAGTCGCGGCGCCGGGCCGCCGAGCTCGGCGACGCCCTGCCCGTCGCGTGGCGCCACCGCGACGAGCGCTACGCCGAGAAGCTCGCGACCCCCGACACGAGCGTGGCCGACCTCATCGGCGACGTCGACCCGATGCGCGTCGCCGAGGGCCGTCGGCTCGGCGACCCCGAGACGATCCACTTCGGCCTCATCCCGCGCAGCCACCGCGGGGTCGTCGCCATCAACGAGCTGCCCGACCTCGCCGAGCGCATCCAGGTCGCGATGCTCAACGTCATGGAGGAGCGCGACATCCAGATCCGCGGGTACGTCCTGCGGCTGCCGCTCGACGTCCTCGTCGTCGCGAGCGCCAACCCCGAGGACTACACCAACCGCGGGCGGATCATCACCCCGCTCAAGGACCGCTTCGGCGCCGAGATCCGCACGCACTACCCGCGCGAGGTCGACGACGAGGTCGCCGTCATCCGCCAGGAGGCGACGCTCGTCGCGCAGGTCCCGGACTTCCTCGTCGAGATCGTCGCCCGCTTCACGCGCGGCCTGCGGGGGTCGAGCTCGGTCGACCAGCGCTCCGGCGTCTCGGCGCGCTTCGCCATCGCGGCCACCGAGACCGTCGCCGCCGCCGCGCTGCACCGCGCGACCTCGCAGGGCGAGGACGAGGCCGTGGCCCGCGTCGTCGACCTCGAGGCCGCGCTCGAGGTCCTGCGCGGCAAGGTCGAGCTCGAGACCGGCGAGGAGGGGCGCGAGCGCGAGGTGCTCGGTCACCTGCTGCGCACCGCGACCGCCGAGACGGCCCGGCGCCGGCTCGGCGGCATCGACCTCGCCCTGCTCGTCGAGGCCATCGAGGAGGGCGCCATGGTCGCGACCGGCGAGCAGGTGACCGCCCGGACCTTCCTCGACGCCCTGCCCGTGCTCGGCGAGTCCGACGTCTACGACAAGGTCGCCGAGCGCCTGGACGCGACGACCGAGGGCGAGCGCGCCAGCGCGATGGAGCTCGCGCTCGAGGGCCTCTACCTCGCCCGGCGCATCGGCAAGGACAGCGACGGGGCGGAGACCGTCTATGGCTGACCGGGGGTCGAGGCGCTCGCGCTTCACCCGGTACGGGGGCGGCGACCCGCTGGCCCCGCCGGTCGACCTGCGCGAGGCGCTCGACGCCATCGGCGAGGACGTCATGGCCGGCTACTCGCCCGAGCGCGCGATGCGCGAGCTGCTGCGCCAGGGCACCCGCGACCACCCCGGGCTCGACGAGCTGGCCCGCCGGGTGGCCGAGCGGCGGCGCGAGCTGCTCCAGCGCCACAACCTCGACGGCACCCTCGAGGAGGTGCGCCGGCTGCTCGACGAGGCGGTGCTCGCCGAGCGCAAGCAGCTGGCCCGCGACCTCGACGACGACGCGCGCTTCGCCGAGATGCGCATCGAGAACCTCTCCCCCACACCGGCGGCCGCGGTGAGCGAGCTGTCGGACTATGCGTGGCGCTCGTCCGAGGGGCGGCAGAAGTACGAGGAGATCAAGGACCTGCTGGGCCGCGAGCTGCTCGACCAGCGCTTCGCCGGGATGAAGCAGGCCCTCGAGAACGCGAGCGACGAGGACCGCGCCGCCGTCGAGGAGATGGTCCGCGACCTCGGCGACCTGCTCGAGGCGCACGCCCGCGGCGACGACACCTCGCAGCAGTTCCGGGACTTCATGGACAAGCACGGCGACTTCTTCCCCGAGCAGCCGGAGACCGTCGAGGAGCTCGTCGACGCCCTCGCCGCCCGGGCCGCCGCGGCCCAGCGGATGATGGCCTCGATGTCGCCCGAGCAGCGCGCCGAGCTCATGCAGCTGTCCCAGCAGGCCTTCGGCTCACCGGGACTCATGGACCAGCTCTCGCGCCTCGACGGCCTGCTGCAGGGCCTGCGCCCCGGCGAGGACTGGGGCGGCTCCGAGCGGTTCGACGGCGAGCAGGGGCTCGGGCTCGGTGACGGCACCGGCGTGCTCCAGGACCTCGCGCAGCTCGACGCGCTCTCCGAGCAGCTGTCGCAGTCCGGGCCGGGGTCGCGGATGGACGACGTCGACCTCGACGCCCTCGCGCGTCACCTCGGGCAGGACGCCGCCGTCGACGCCCGCGCGCTCGCCGACCTCGAGCGGGCGCTGCGCGACAGCGGGATGCTCACCCGCTCCTCCGACGGGTCGCTCCGCCTGTCCCCCAAGGCGATGCGCGAGCTCGGCAAGTCCCTCCTGCGCGACGTCGCCGGTCGGCTGTCGAGCCGCGGCGGCCAGCGCGACACCCGCCAGGCCGGGGCCGCCGGCGAGCAGAGCGGTGGGACGCGGGCGTGGGAGTTCGGTGACACCGAGCCCTGGGACACCACCCGCACGATGACCAACGCCATCACCCGCGTCGTCGGCGAGGGCGGCGACCCGGCGCAGGGGATGCGCCTGGACATCCGCGACGTCGAGGTGACCGAGACCGAGGCCCGCACCCGGGCCGCGGTGGCGCTGCTCGTCGACACCTCGTTCTCCATGGCGATGGACGGCCGCTGGGTGCCGATGAAGCGCACCGCGCTCGCGCTGCACCAGCTCGTCTCGACCCGCTTCCGCGGCGACGACCTCCAGCTCGTCGCGTTCGCCCGGCACGCACGGACGATGGACATCGAGACGCTGACCGGCCTCGACGCCGAGTGGGACAAGGGCACGAACCTCCACCACGCGCTGCTGCTCGCGAACCGGCACTTCCGCAAGCACCCCGACGCCCAGCCGGTGCTGCTCATCGTGACGGACGGCGAGCCGACGTCGCACCTCGAGCCCGGCGGCGGCGTGTTCTTCGACTACCCGCCGCATCCGCGTACCTTGGCGCTGGCCGTCCGCGAGCTCGACGCCTCGGCGCGGCTCGGGGCGCAGGTGACGTTCTTCCGCCTCGGCGACGACCCGGGCCTGGCCCGCTTCGTCGACTCGATGGCCCGGCGGGCGCGCGGGCGGGTCGTCGCGCCGGAGCTCGGGGACCTCGGGGCAGCGGTCGTCGGGTCCTACCTCGACGGGCGCGCGCCCGGGCAGGCGGCCTTCGGCTCCTACCGCGACCTCTTCGGGGGCCGCGGCTTCTGGGCCGGCTGACCGCGTCCTGACCCGACTAATTGCGCATCCGCCACCTGCGAGGGGCTCGGACGGGCCTCCCGAGGCGGCGGATGCGCAACCAGTGGTGGTGCGGGTGGGGCGTCAGCTCACCGCGTCGAGGGCGTCGACCATGCCCTCACCGAAGTAGCTGTTGTCGCGCGTCGGGCCGACGCACGGCACGCCGGCGGTCGCCGCCGAGCAGGCCTTGTCGTCGGCCTGCTGGCGGAGCTTCTCGATCATCTTCGCCGGCTTCCACGAGGGGTGCGCCGACTTCATGAGCGCGAGCACGCCGGCCACGTGCGGCGAGGCCATCGAGGTGCCGCTCTTGAGGCCGTAGCCGTTGTCGGCGACGACGGTCGAGAGGATGCGCGAGCCCGGGGCCGCGACGTCGATGACGCCGAGGCCACGGTTCGAGAAGCTCGAGAGGCGGCTGCCCAGCGTGTCGGTCGGGAAGCGCTCGACCGACGAGACCGTGACGACCCCGTCGAGCTCGGTGGGGATGTCCTGGCACCCGCTGTTGATGGTCCGGGTGACGGGGGTGCCGTCGTTCGGGCTCGTGGTGTCCTGGAAGGAGCTCTTGTTCGCCAGGTCCTTGCCCGAGTTGCCGGCGGCGGCGGCGTGGACGACGCCCTGCTTCGTCGACCACGTGACGGCGCGGCGCACGGCCTCCTTGGCCGCGGCCTGGTCGGGCTGGTCCTCGCACCAGAACTCGAACGGGTCGACGTAGTAGCTGTTGTTCGTGACGTCCATCTTCTTCAGGCCCGCCTCGACGAACCCGCAGACGGCGTACTCGGGGTAGATGAAGCCGTCGTCGTTGACGACCTTGACCGAGGCCATCCGCACGTTCGGCGCGACGCCGACGATGCCGACGCCGTTGCGGGCGGCGGCGATCGTCCCGGCGACGTGGGTGCCGTGGTCGCTCGTCGTGGGCTCCCAGCCGGTCCTGCTCGGACGGCCGGAGTCGCTGCAGTTCACCGAGTTCCGCACGTCGAGGTTGGCGACGAGGTCGGGGTGGTCGGCGTCGATGCCGCTGTCGAGGACGCCGACGAGGACCTTGCGCGAGCCGTCGGTGATGTCGTGGGCGTGGTCGGCCTTGATCATCTGCATGTCCCACTGCTCGACCTCGCGCGGGTCGGTGGGCACCGGACGGCTCGACGACGACTCGACGTCGGTGTCCTTCCGGGTGGCCTGCGCGTCGTCGGCGGCCCGGCTGCGCGCGGTGGACGCGGGCGCGACCTCGGAGACCGGGACGGTGCGGGTCGCGCCGACCGAGTCGAGCGCCCGGCCCGCCGCCTTCGCGACGTCGGCGCGGAAGGCCGCGCGGTCGGAGTGGGCGACGACGACGCCGATCTGCGGCCACTCCTGGACGACGACGCCGCCGGCCTTCGCCACCGCCTTGCTCACGAGGCGGGTCTGGCCGCGGTTGGCGTGCTTGGCGTTGAGGACGTAGCTGAAGACCTCGCCGTCGGGGGTGACGATCGGCACGGGGGTCGACGGGGCCTCGGCGCTCGGGGCGGCCGGCGCGGTCGGCGCGGTCGGCGCGGCCGCGGCGGAGCCGGCGAGCAGGGCGCCGCCGATCGCCACCGCGGAGGTCGCGGCGGCGAGTCGGCGGGAACGGGTGTGACGGGTCACGGGATGTCCTCCTGGGAACGGGCCTGTGGGCTCGGGTGCTGCCCGGCGATCATCACCCGGCCCGCGCGACCTCGCATCTCGGGCCAGCAACCGCGCGGGTCCACGGCTGTGCCGCAACCCACTTGTTGCGAGTTCCGCCGCCCGACCCGCCGTCGGGCGGCGTGTCGGGCGGCGGAACCAGCAATCAGTCGGGAGGGACGGGTCAGGCGAAGCGGCGGTGCGACGCGAGCGCCTCGCGCAGCACGTGGTCCTCGTCGAGCAGTGCGCGCGTGACCCCCGGCGAGATGTCGCGGCGGGTCAGCAGCGCGTCGGACTCCCGGCGCGTCGCGTCCTCGACGACCCACTTGGGGTGCAGCGCGGTCGCGACCCGCGAGAGCGCGTCCTCGCCCATCCGCTCCCCCATCCGGGCCAGGAGGTCGCCGACGCGCGGGACGTACGGCCGCACGAGGTCGGTGTCGGCGCCGGCCCAGAAGCCGCGCGCGATCTCGAGGGCGGCGTAGTTCGACAGGTCGGGGTCGTCGGCGAGGCGCGACCAGGCCCACTCCTTGGCCTCCGCGGTCGGGCGGGCGGCCCGCACCCCGAGCGCGGCCAGGCGACCGGCGAGCGAGCGGTCGGCCTCCTCGGCGCGCGCGAGCCCGGCGTCGTCGAGCGCGCCGAGGGCGGCCAGGCGACGCATGACGATCCACCGGAAGTCGTCGTCGTCGGTCAGGGCGGCCGGCAGCCCCTCGCCACGGGCCCAGCGCTCCAGCCGCTCGCCGTCCGACCCCGTGCGGCCCCAGACGCGCGCGGCGACGAGGGCGAGGGCGTCGCCGGAGGGCCCGTCCGTCCCGGCGGCCCGGTCGGCGAGGACGTCGGCCGCGAGCGCGACCCGCTCGAGCGCCTCGGCCTGCTCCTCGGGGCGCAGGAAGAGCGGGACGACCGACGAGGTCGCGGCGAGCGGGACCCGGGTGAGCACCGAGGCGTCGTCCTCGCGCGGCCAGGCGGACTCGACGAGATCGACGACGAGCCGCGGGTCGACCTCGGCCCGGGCCATCCCGCCGAGCAGCGAGGTCCAGAGGACGGCGCGCGCCAGCGGGTCGGGGACGTCGGCGAACCCGCCGAGCAGGCCGTCGAGGGTCTCCTCGTCGAGGGAGACCTCGGCCCAGGTCAGGTCCGCGGCGTTCGGGACGACGAGCGCGTGCGCGGGCAGGTCTCGGACGCCGTCGACCGTCGCGGCCTCGCCGTCGAGGACGACCCGGGCCCGCAGCACCTCGCCGTCGCCGTCGAACGCGGCGACGTCGAGGGTGTGGGGGCGGTCGGCCGGCCGGTCCGCGGGGACGCGCCGGGTCAGGGTGCCGTCGCGGCGCAGGGCGAGCCGGTCGGCGCCCGAGGTGCGCAGCCAGGCCTGCGCCCAGCCGTCGAGGTCGCGGCCGGCGGCGCGGGCCATCGCGTCGAGGAACTCGCTCAGCTCGCCGTTGCCGAAGGCGTGGCCGCGCAGGTAGTCCGAGACGCCGGCCACGAAGGCGTCGTCGCCGATGTGCGCGATGAGCTGGCGCAGCACGGAGGCGCCCTTGGCGTACGAGATGCCGTCGAAGTTCTGCAGCGCCGAGAGCGCGTCCGGCGCCGGCGACCCCGCGACGGGGTGCGTGCTCGGCGAGCGCTCGGCGGCGTAGCCCCACAGCTTGCGGACGATCGCGAACTCGACCCACGCCTCGTCGGCGCCGAGGGCCTCGGTGGAGGCGCGGTAGGCCATGTACTCGGCGAAGGACTCGTTGAGCCAGAGGTCGTCCCACCAGCGCATCGTCACGAGGTCGCCGAACCACATGTGCGCCATCTCGTGGGCGATCGTGTTGTCGCGCTCGAGCACCTGGTCCGGGGTCGCGGCGCCGCGGAAGACGTAGGTGTCGCGGAAGGTCACGCAGCCCGGGTTCTCCATCGCGCCGGCGTTGAACTCCGGCACGAACACCTGGTGGTACTCGCCGAAGGGGTACCGGATGCCGAAGAGCCGGTGGTAGTGGTCGAAGCAGGCGCGCGTCGTCGCGAGCATCTGCTCGGCCTGCTCGCGCAGCGGCCCGGCGAGAGAGCGGCGGGCGTGCACCCCGAGCGGGATGCCGTCGTGCTCCGCGGTGACCGACACCCACGGGCCGGCGCACACGGTGACGAAGTAGGTGGCCAGGGGCTGCGTCGTCGCGAGCTCCCACCGGCCCGGCGAGACCTGCTGCGCCGCACCGTTGCCCACGACGCTCCAGTGCTGCGGCGTCGTGACGTGCACCGTGTACGGGACCTTGAGGTCGGGCTGGTCGAAGCACGCGAAGACGCGCGGCGCGGCGTCGAGGAACAGGTGCCCGTAGACGTAGTCCTCGTCGTCGGCCGGGTCGGTGGAGCGGTGCAGGCCCTGGCCGTCGTGGCCGTACGCCATCGTCGCCTCGACCTCGAGGACGTTCTCGGCGGCGAGGTCGTCCAGGCGCAGTCGGCCGTCGTCGAGCGCCGCCGCGTCGAGCGAGCGGCCGTTGAGGGTGGCGGCGTGCAGCTGCACCGGGCGCAGGTCGACGAACGTCGAGGCGCCGGTGGCGGCGCTCGTGAAGCGCAGGACGGTGCGCGAGCCGAAGACGTCCGCGCCGCGGTCCAGGTCGAGGTCGACCTCGACGGCGTCGACGGAGATCAGGGCGGCGCGGGCGACGGCCTCGTCGCGGGTCAGGGACGGCATGGGCCCACCCAACCAGACGTCGGCGGCCCCGCCCAGCCGGGTGGCTAGCATCCGGGGATGCCCACCGCCGACCCCCGCGACGTCGCGGCCGTCCTCCAGCCGGGGTTCGTCGGCACGGTGGTGCCCGGGTGGCTGCGGGCCGCCCAGGCCGACGGGCTGGTGTCGGTCTGCCTCTACGGCGAGAACACCGGCCCCGGCGGCGGGGTGGCGGAGGTCTGCTCCACCCTGCGCCGCGAGCTGCCGGGGCTGCTCGTCGCCGCCGACGAGGAGGGTGGCGACGTCACGCGGCTGCACTACCCCGGCGGCTCGACCTCGGTCGGCAACGCCGTGCTCGGCCGCCTCGACGACACCGGCCTGACCCGCCGCGCGGCGGCGCACCTCGGGGCGGAGCTCGCCGGGCTCGGGGTCGGCCTCGACCTCGCGCCCGTCGTCGACGTCAACTCCTCGTCTCGCAACCCCGTCATCGGCGTGCGGTCCTTCGGCGACGACCCGGCCGTGGTGGCGCGGCACACGGCGGCGTGGGTCGAGGGGCTGCAGGGCGCCGGGGTCGCGGCCTGCGCCAAGCACTTCCCCGGCCACGGCGACACCGTCACCGACTCGCACCACGGCCTGCCGCGCGTCGAGGTGCCGCTCGAGGTGCTCCGCGAGCGCGAGCTCGTGCCGTTCCGGGCGGCGGTCGAGGCCGGCGTCGCCTGCGTGATGACCTCGCACGTCGTCGTGCCGGCCCTCGACTTCGACCGCCCGGCGACGTTCTCCCCCACCGTCCTCGGCGTGCTGCGCGACGAGCTCGGCTTCGACGGGGTTCTCGTCAGCGACGCCCTCGACATGGCCGGGGCCAGCGCCACGACGGGCGTCCCCGAGGCCGCGGTGCGCGCGCTGGCCGCCGGCGTCGACCTGCTCTGCCTCGGGTCGGCCACCGGGCCGGAGCGGTTCGACGCCGTGCGCGCGGCCGTCGCCGAGGCGGTCGAGACCGGGCGGCTGCCGGCGCCTCGGCTCGCGGAGGCCGCCGGGCGGGTGCGCGCCCTGGCCGCCCGGTACGCCGACCCGACACCGGCGGTCGGGCCGGACCTGCCGCCCGTCGAGGCCGTCGTCCCCGCGCTCACCCTGACCGACGCGGCGCGCGGCTTCGCCGCCGACCCGGCGCCGCTCGCCGTCGTCCAGGTGGGGAGCGCGAGCAACCTCGCCGTCGGGGCCGTCGCCTGGGGGCCCGCGGCCCTCGGGGTCACCGTGGCCGAGGCGGACGTGCCCGCCGGTGCGCGGGTGGCGGTCGTCGGCCGCGCGGTCGGCGTCGACCATCCGGCCCGGGCCGCGGCCGAGCGGCTGCGGGCGCGGGGCCACCACGTCGTCCTCGTCGAGTGCGGGTGGCCGCGCGAGGACGCCGACGTCGTCACCTGGGGCGCCTCCCCCGCGGTGGCTCGCGCCCTGCTCGTCGCGCTCGGGGCACCGGCCGGGCCGTCGCCCACCGGCAGCCCCTAGGCTGGCCGCGATGGAGATCCTCGTCAGCCCCGGACCCGACGAGACCGCGTCCCGCGCGGCCGAGGTCGTCCTCGCCGGTCTGCGTCGCTCCGGCGGCCACCCGCCCGTGCTCGGCCTCGCGACCGGCTCCTCCCCGCTCGGCCTCTACCGCGAGCTCGGTCGCGCCGTCGCCGACGGACGCGCCGACTTCTCCGGGACCTACGGCGTCGCGCTCGACGAGTACGTCGGCCTGCCGCCCGGGCACCCCGAGGGCTACCGGCAGGTGCTGCTGCGCGAGGTGTGCGGGGTCGTGGGGCTCGCGCCCGAGCGGCTGGAGGTGCCGGACGGCTCGGCCACCGACGCCGTCGCGCTCGAGGCCTCGGCCGCCGCGTACGAGGCGCGCATCGAGGAGCTCGGCGGGGTCGACGTGCAGGTCCTCGGCATCGGCGCCAACGGGCACCTGGGGTTCAACGAGCCGGGGTCGGCCCTCGCGTCGCGCACCCGGGTCAAGCGCCTCTCCGCCCGCACCCGCCGCGACAACGCGCGCTTCTTCACCGGGCTCGACGACGTGCCGACGCACTGCCTGACGCAAGGTCTCGGGACCATCCTCGCCGCCCGCCGCCTCGTGCTCGTCGCGACCGGCGACGCCAAGGCCGAGGCGGTCGCGGCGGCGCTCGAGGGGCCGCTCACGGCGTCCGTGCCGGCGTCGGTGCTCCAGTGGCACCCCGACACCGTCGTCTGCCTCGACGAGGCCGCCGCCGCCGGGCTGCGCAACCGCCAGTACTACGACGACTCCGCAGCGGGCCTCCCCACCTGACCCCACCGCGAACGTGTGTGAACACGCCGGGGTCCACCGGCGTGTACACACACGTTCGCGCGAGGTGAGGGTCAGCTCGGGGTGATGCGGTGGCCGTACGCCATCTGCTCGAGGCGGGCGATGCGCTCGGCCATCGGCGGGTGGGTCGACATCATCCGGCTGACGTCCTGCGCCCGGAAGGGGTTGGCGATCATCATGTGGCTCGCGTTGACCAGCTGCGACGTCGGCGCCAGCGGGGCCCGGGCGACGCCGAGCTCGAGCTTGCGCAGGGCGCTCGCGAGGGCCAGCGGGTCGCCGGTCAGGGTGGCGCCGTCCTCGTCGGCGTCGTACTCGCGGGTGCGCGAGATCGCCATCTGGACGAACACCGCCGCGATGGGCGCGAGCAGCGCGAGGGCGAGGCCGGCGATCGGGTTGCGGTCCTCGTCGCTGCTGCCGCCGAAGAGGGCGCTGAAGGTGAGGAACTGGCCGATCGAGGAGATGACACCGGCGATGGCGGCCGCGACCGACCCGGTGAGGATGTCGCGGTTGTAGACGTGCATCAGCTCGTGCCCGAGCACCCCGCGCAGCTCGCGCTCGTCGAGCAGGCCGAGGATGCCCTCGGTGCAGCAGACGGCGGCGTTCTCGGGGTTGCGGCCGGTCGCGAAGGCGTTCGGGGCCTGCGTCGGCGAGATGTAGAGGCGCGGCATCGGCTTGCCGGCGCGCGTCGACAGCTCGCTGACGATCCGGTACATCGCCGGGGCCTGCGCCTCGGTGACCGGGTAGGCGCGCATCGCCTTGATGGCCAGCTTGTCGGAGTTCCAGTAGCCGTAGGCGGTCGTCGCCAGGCCAATGAGGGCGAAGACGAGGATGAAGACGCTGCTCCCCGTGCCCTGCGCCACGGCGAACCCGATGACGAGCAGGATGGCCCAGAGACCGCCGAGGAGCCCGGCGGTCTTGAGGCCGTTGAAGTGGTTGTGCATGTGGGGTGAACGCGCGCGGGTCGCGTTTCAGTTCCGACCCCGTGGCTCAGCCGAGCCCGCCGAGCAGCAGGTGGGGCAGGGCGCTGACGACGACGAGGACCGCCGTCCCGACGAGGACGACCACCCCGGTCGAGCGGCCCGCCGGGACGCCCTCCGCCGCGTCGCCGTCCGGCTGCGACAGCAGCACGGCGACCCACCGCAGGTACACCGCGAGGCCGAGGACGACGGCGACGACGGCCGCCGCGGCCACCGGCCACACCCCGGACGCGACCGGCGCCGACAGCGCGACGATCTTGACGACGAGGCCGATGACGCCCGGCGGCAGCCCGGCGAGGACGAGGAGCGCGAGGACGAGGGCGCCGCCGGCGAGCGGGTCGCGGCGCAGCAGCCCGCGGGTGTCGGCGAGCGTGCGGGCCCCGGTGCGCGCGACGACGGCGAAGGCGACCGTCGTGGCGGCGGCGTAGGTGACGACGTAGGCGGCCGAGGCGCGCAGCCCGGCGGTCGACACCGCCGTCAGCGGCACGACGACCCATCCGGCCTGGGCGATGGTCGACCACGCGAGCAGGCGCACCGGGTCGTCCTGCCGCAGCGCCACGACGGTGCCGAGCAGGAGCGAGGCCACCGCGGGCAGGCCGAGGACGAGCGCCACCGTCGGCCCGGGCGCGGCGCCCACGAGCGCGGAGACGACGACGAGCAGCGCCGCCGCGGCCGAGACCTTGGAGGCGGCCGCGAGGAAGAGGGTCGTGCCGAGGTCGGCCGCGGCGTAGGCCTGCGGCGTCCACGCGTGGAAAGGCACGAGCGAGAGCTTGAACCCCAGCCCGCTGACGAGCAGCACCACGGCGAGGACGAGGACGCGCCGGCGGTCGGGGTCGGCCCAGGCCGCGGCCACCGTCTCGGACGAGAAGGTGGCGTCGGCGGTCGCGGTGACCCAGAGGGCCGCCCCGAGGACGAGCAGCGCGAAGGACGCGAGCGAGGTGACGAGCAGGCTGAGGGCGCCGTGGGCGGCCGAGCGGGTGCCGCGCAGGGCGACGAGTGCGACGACCGGCACGGTGGCCAGCTCGAGCGCGACGAGCCACGAGCCGAGGTCGCGGGCGGCGGCGACGGCCACCCCTCCGGTCGCGGACGCCAGCAGCAGCGTGGCGGTGACGGTGGTGTCGCGGCGCCCGGCCCGGCCGTCGTGCAGCAGCGCGAGCGCGGCCGCGGAGGCGAGCAGGACGGCGGCCTGCAGGGTCGAGGTGCGCGGGCCGGCCGTCCAGAGGCAGGCGCCGTCGGGCGCGGGGAGGCAGAGGGTGCGCAGCGGCTCGAGCTCGGAGCCGAGGCTGCCGCGCAGGGCGAGCACGGCGCCCGCCACGAGGACGACGCCCGCCAGGGGCAGCGCCCACCGCGAGCGGCCGGGGCGCACGGCGTCCCCGACGAGGACGAGCACGACCCCGAGCACGGGCGCCAGCGCGGGGGCCAGGACGAGGGCGTCGACGGAGACGAGGGAGGTCATCGGGCACCGCCGATCGCCGCGACCGCGTCGTGGGTGACCGAGAGCAGGAGCATCGGCGCGACCCCGAGGAGGACGACGAGGGCCGACAGCCCGGCGAGCACCCACCGCTCGACGCCGACGGTGTCGGGGGTGACGGGCGACTCGGGGTCGGGACGGTCGCCGGACCACACGAGGCCCGCGACGCGCAGCGCGTAGGCCGCCGCGAGGGCGGCACCGACCGCGGCGACGACCGCGCACGTGAGCAGGACCGCCCCCGGCCGGTCGGCGGCCGGCCGCCACGCGGAGTAGATCGCGAGGAACTCGCCCCAGAAGCCGGCCAGGCCCGGGAGTCCGAGGCTCGCGGCCAGCCCGAGGAGGAGGACGAACCCGAGGCGCGGCGAAGTCTCGCGAAGGGCGGGCCGCCGGACCGCGAGGTCGACGCTCCCCCACCGGTGCTTGAGGCCGCCGACGAGGACGAAGAGCAGCGCCGAGACGACGCCGTGCGCGATGTTGGCGTAGAGCGCCGCCTGCAGCCCGGTCTCGGAGCCGCTCGCGAGGGCGAGGACGACGAACCCCATGTGCGCCACGGACGAGTACGCGACGAGTCGCTTGAGGTCGCGCTCGACGAGGCAGACGAGACCGCCCCAGACGATGCCGACCACACCGGCCACGGCGAGCACCGGCGCCAGCCGCCCGAACCCGTCCGGGACCGTGGCGACGGGCAGCCGGACGAGGCCGTAGGTGCCCATCTTGAGCAGGACCGCGGCGAGCAGCACCGACCCGGCGGTCGGGGCGGTCGTGTGCGCGGGGGGCAGCCAGGTGTGCAGCGGGAAGACCGGGACCTTGACGGCGAGCCCGACGACGAGCAGGACGGCGACGGCCAGCTGCGTGCCGGGGGCCAGCGCGGCGCCCGCCCCGCCCGCGAGCTCGCGCAGGTCGGCCGTGCCCGCCGACGCGACGAGCAGGAGAATGCCGACGAGCATCGTCGTCGACCCCACCGCGGTGTAGAGGACGAAGCGCTGCGCGGCCTCGCGGCGGGCTCGCGGGTCACGGGGGTCGCCGTAGCGGCCGATGAGCACCCACATCGGGACGAGGACGACCTCGAAGGCGACGAGGAAGAGCACGGCGTCACGGGCGGTGAAGGTGGCGAGGGCGCCGGCCTCGACGAGGAGGAGGCAGCCGAGGAAGGTCGCCGGGGTGCCGCCCGCGGGCAGCTCGACCCACGCGTGGGCGGTGACGACGACGCCCATGAGCGCCGTGAGCAGGACGAGCGGCACCGAGATGCCGTCGACGCCGAAGGACCAGCGCACCCCGAGCTCGGGCAGCCACGAGCGGTCGACGCCGGGACGGGTCAGCGCCACGGCCACGGCGAGCACGAGCGTGAGGCCCGCGGTGGAGGCCGCCAGCCGGCGGGCCGGCGCGGGTGCGAGGCCGCGCCCGCCGCTGACCAGCCAGAGGCCGACCGCGGCGGGGAGCGCGAGGAGCAGGCTCACGACCACGCGAGGACCCCCACGAGGCCGAGGACGACGACCGCCCCGAGGACGAGCCCGACGCCGGCGCTCGGCCGCTCGCCGCGGTGCAGGCGCACCCCGGCCCAGCCGGCCGCGCGCGTCGTGACGGCGGTGCCGCGGACGTAGGCGTCGACGACCTCGGTGTCGAGGAAGGCGACGACGCGGGCCGCCCGCAGGACGGGTCGCGCGACGAGGCGACGGTAGACCGCGTCGACGCCGAGCCCGCGGTCGGCGTGCGGCGTGAGCCGGCGGGCGAGGACCTCGGCAGGGTCGCGGTCGAGGCCGCCGCGCAGCGCGACCGCCACCCCGAGCCCGACGACGAGGACGGTGAGCAGCAGCCAGAGGAGCGACACCTCGCCGACCGCGAAGGTGTCGGTGAGCAGGACGAGGCCGCCGAACACGACGAGCACGGTGAGCACCCACAGCACGACGGGGGCGGCCGGGGTCACCCCGCCCGCGGTCGGGCGCTGGCGCACGTGCGCGGTGAGGACGAGGTAGCCGCGCGTCGAGTAGGCGGCGGTGACGGCCGAGGTGAGGACGAGCACGACGAGGACGAGGACGCCCGGGCCGTCGCCGGCCACCGCGCCGTCCCAGGCGGTCGCGAGGACGTGCTCCTTCGAGACGCCGCCGACGACGAGCGGCACGCCGGCGAGCGACAGGAAGCCGACGAGGAACGCGGCCCGCAGGACGGGCGCCGCGGCGGCGCTGCCCCTCAGGGCGGTCGCGGCGGTGCCCCCGGCGGCGACCGCGGCCCAGCCGATGGCGAGGAAGAGCAGCGACTTGAACAGCGCGTGCGACCACAGGTGCAGCAGACCGGCGTCCGGGCCGGCCGCACCGGGCGCGGCGGCGACGGCCCCGAGCATGATGGCGACCTGGCTGACCGTCGACCACGCGAGCATCCGCTTGAGGTCGCTCTGCGCGAAGGCGAGGACGGCGGCGAGCAGCATCGTCACGGACGCGGCGATGCCGAGCACCCAGCGCGCGCTCGGGCTGTCGGCGAGCAGCGGGAAGAGCCCGGCGAGCACGACGGTGCCGGCGGCCACCATCGTCGCGGCGTGGATGAGCGCGCTGGCCGGCGTCGGGCCCTCCATCGCGTCGGCGAGCCAGTCCTGGAACGGGACCTGCGCCGACTTGCCGAGGACGCCGATGACGACGAGGACGAGGAGGACGGCCCGCAGCGTGGCGTCCGGTGCGGCGCAGGCGGCGAGGGCGTCACCGACGCTGGAGCCCGCGGCGACCGCGGTGTCGATGCACGCGGTGGGGCGGTCCCAGGCGCGCACGACCGTACCGAGGTCGGTGGAACGGGCCCCGGCGGCCAGCCCGACGAGGCCGAGGACGAACCCGATGTCGGCCACGCGGGTCACGAGGAACGCCTTGAGCGCCGCGCGGCGGGCCGCCGGACGGCGCGACCAGTGGCCGATGAGGAGGTAGGAGCACCAGCCCATGACCTCCCAGCCGACGACCGTGAGGACGAGGTCGGACGAGACGACGACGAGCAGCATCGCCGCGGTGAACAGGCTGACGGTGGCGGCGAACTGGCCGTAGCGGTCGTCGGCCGCGAGGTACCACGTCGAGTACGCCTGCACCCCGGTGGCGACGAGCGCGACGACGGTGGCGACGGCGAGGCGCACCGGGTCGGTCGCGAGGGTGAGCGGGACCTGGAGGTCGCCGAGCGGCAGGGACGGCAGGTGGCCGACGGCGGTGCCGGACTGCGAGATCCACGCGACGACGGCGAGCAGCAGGGTGACCCCCGTGCCGCCGACGGCGAGGGCGCCGGCCCAGCGGTCGTCGCGGCGGACGGCCACGCCGAGCCCGGCCGCGAGCAGCGTCGGCAGGACGAGGAGCCAGGGGGTCACGGGACGTCCTCCGGCTCGCTGCGCCGGTCGAGGTCGATGCTGCCGCGCTGCCGGAAGACGGCGAGGACGACGGCGAGCGCGACGACGACCTCGGCGGCCGCGATCGTGATGGTGAACAGCGGCAGGACGCTGCCGGCCGCCCAGCGGTCGAGGCCGGTGGCCTGCGTCGCGACGAGCAGCACGAGCCCGCCCGAGAGCACGAGCTCGACGCCGACGAGCAGGAGGACGGCGTTGCGGCGCACCGCGATCCCGGCGACGCCCAGCCCGACGAGGGCGGCGGCCAGGAGGTACGGACCGACGAGGTGGATCACGGCGCCGTCGCCCCGTCGACGGCGCGCTCGCCCCGCGCGACCGCGAGCGCCCCGACGAGCGCGGCGAGGAGCAGGAGCGAGAGCAGCTCGAAGGGCCACACCCACGTGCCGAACAGCTGCCCGGCGACCTGCGTCGTCGTGACGTCGGCCCGCTCGACGGTGCCGTCGGCGAGCGGCACGAGCGCCGTCGCGAGCAGCCCGGCCGTCGCGAGGCCGAGCAGCCCGGCGCCGACCGCCCGCCAGGGACCGACCGCGTGGGCGACGTCGGGTCCGATGGGGGCGCGGGTGAGCATCAGCGCGAAGAGGACGAGCACGACGACCGCGCCGACGTAGACGAGGACGAGCACGAGGGCCACGAGCTCGGCGCCGAGGACGAGCAGCGAGCCGGCCACGCCGAGGAGCGCGACGACGAGCCAGAGCGCGGCGTGGACGACGTGGCGCGTCGTCACGGCGAAGAGCCCCCCGAGGACGGCGAGCACCCCGCTCGCGGCGAAGGCGGTGTCGAGCGCCGTCACGGGTCGTCCTGCGGTGCGGCGGACGGCTTCTCGCGGACGACCTTGGGCCGGACGGTGCGCGGCGGGCGCGCTGCGCCGGCCCCGCCGACGAGCCCGGTGCCCCGCGCCGGCCGGTTGGCCGCGGCGACCTCGGCCGGCTCGGCGGCGCGCTCGTCCAGCGCCGGCGGCGGCGGGACGGTGGGCATCCACTCGCCGAGGCGCTCCTTCTCGTGGAGCAGGTCGCGGATGTCGGTCTCGGCGTACTCGAACTGCGGGCTCCAGTGCAGCGCGTCGAACGGGCACACCTCGATGCAGATGCCGCAGTACATGCACAGGGAGAAGTCGATCGCGAACCGGTCGAGGACGTTGCGCTGGCGCTCGCGCCCGCCCGGCGTCGGGGCCGGGATCGTCTCCTTGTGCGAGTCGATGAAGATGCACCAGTCCGGGCACTCGCGAGCGCAGAGCATGCACGAGGTGCAGTTCTCCTCGAGCAGCGCGATGACCCCGCGGCTGCGCGGCGGCAGGCTCGGCGCGACGTCGGGGTACTCCGCGGTGTGGGTGGGGCGCAGGGCGGTCCGCGCGGTCGTCGCGAGCCCCTTGAGGACGCCCGGCAGCCCGCCGGTCCGTCCGCGGTCGTCGGCGGTCACCATCCGAGCACCACCCCCACACCCGTGAGCAGGAGCTGGCCGAGGGCCAGCGGGACGAGCCAGAGCCAGGCCAGCCGCTGCAGCTGGTCCTCGCGCAGGCGGGGCCAGGCGACCCGCACCCAGATGACGAGCAGCGCCACGACGAACCCCTTGAGCAGCGTCCAGAGCCAGCCGAGGGCGTCGGGGAACGGCCCGTGCCAGCCCCCGAGCCAGAGCGTGGCGAAGAGCAGCGACATGACGACGATGCCCGCGTACTCCGAGAGCAGGAAGAAGGCGAAGCGCAGGCCGGTGTACTCGGTCCAGGCGCCCATGACGAGCTCGGCGTCGGCGACCGGCATGTCGAACGGCGGGCGCTGCAGCTCGGCGACGGCGGCGACGAGGAAGACGACCGCGCCGGGCAGCTGCCAGAGCAGCCAGAGCGGGCTCCAGCGCTCGGTGAGGACGGCCAGCGACAGCGAGCCGCCGGCCAGCGCCACCGACGCGAGCGCCAGGACGATGGGCAGCTCGTACGACACGAGCTGCGCGGCGGCGCGCAGGCCGCCGATGAGCGAGTACTTGTTGGCGCTGGACCAGCCGGCCATCAGCGTGCCGAGCGCCCCGACCGAGGTGGCCGCCAGCAGGAGGACGAGCGAGCCGGGGACGTCGACCGCCGCGACGCCCGGGTGCACCGGCACGAGCGCGAGCGCGACGAGGTAGGGCACGAGCGCGACGGCCGGGGCGAGCCGGAAGACCCAGCGGTCGGCCGCGCGCGGCGTGATGTCCTCCTTCTGGACGAACTTCACGCCGTCGGCGACGAGCTGCGCCCAGCCGTGGAAGCCACCGGCGTACATCGGGCCGAGCCGGCCCTGCATGTGCGCCATCACCTTGTGCTCGGCCTGCCCGACGAGCAGCGGCAGGACGAGGAAGGCCGCGAGCGCCGCGACCGCGCGCAGGGCCGCCTCGAGGAGCGTCATCGCGGACCCCACTCCGGCGGCGGGACGCCCGGCGCCTGGACGCGGCGGCGGCTCGGCGAGCGGGCGCTGTCGTGGCCCTCGCCCGGCTCCTTGCCGCCCGGCCAGGGGCGGCTCGCGCGCGCCGCGAGCTGGAAGGACTTGCGCAGCGGCGTGCCCTCGAAGCCGTCGGGCAGCAGGAGGGGGCGCAGGCCGAGGCCGCTGCCGTCGTCGAAGCCCTCGACGTCGATGCCGAACATCTCGTGCGTCTCGCGCTCGTGCCACGCGGCGCCGGCGAAGACCGGCGTCAGCGACTGCACGGCCTCGCCGTCCGCGACGCGGGTGCGCAGGAGCACCCCGCGCAGCGCGCCGGGGGTCGAGACATCGAGGAGGTGGCAGAGCACGTCGAACCCCGGCGCCGCCTCGTCGTGGAGCCGGTCGACGGCGCTCAGCCAGTCGAAGAAGGCGTGGCCCTCGTCCCGGGCCGCGGCGACGGCGGACCGCCACCCGCCGGGCTCGACCTCACGCACCTCGTCCGCCACGTCGGGCAGCCTAGCGAGCGCGGCGGCCGGAGGGTCCGCGGCCGGGTCGGCGAGCTGCCCCGAACACCGGCGGGCGACCCGTCGCCGTCCCTACGATGGACGGCGTGGACGGGCTGGACGAGGTCGACGAGACCACGATCCCCCGGTCCCGGCTCCGGGCGGTCGTCGAGGCGACGCGGGAGCAGCCGGCCCGGGTCGTGCGCGACGCCCCCGAGCCCCCGCGCACCGCGTCCCGTCGCACCGGCGCCCCGCTCGACGTACGCATCGCCCCGTGGGCCGTGCCCCCGGCGGAGGTCGCCCCTGGAGATCCGGTCGCGCCCACTGCTCCCGCCGTCCCCGCCGGTGCGCCGCCGGCCCCCGCCGCCGCGCCGCCATCGGCGTCCACGGCGTCCCCGCCGTCAGCGGCGAGCCGTCCGTCGCAGGTGTCCGCCGCCCCGGTCTCGCCCGCGGCCCGGCCCCGTCCCGCGAGGCACCTCGGCTACGCCCCGGCCGACGGCGCGGTCGACCTCTCCCCGGAGCGCCCGACGCCGCTGACCGACCCGCCCCGCCGCGGCGTCCTCGACCGCCTGCGCCGCCGCCGCCGACCCGGGTCGAGGTGATACCCGACCGCCGGAGGGTCGGGTTTCACCTCGAACCGACGGTGACGCCCTCAGCGTGGATGGCCGACGGCCTGCGCACCCGCTCGTGCCCGCGCTCGGGCAGCAGCGAGGTGAGGGAGACGGCACGCCGCCAGCGCTCGCGCAGGGTCCGTCCCTCCGACAGCTCCCGGCGGGTGCGCCGGGCCAGCGCCCAGGACCGCTCGGCGGCGGTGTCGTCGGCCCCGCCCGGGCCGTAGAGCGAGCCGTCGACGGTGCGGGCGGCATCGAGGAGGGCGCCCCCGCCGACGGTCCGCGCGACCTCGCGGCGGGTGTCGCGGCGGGAGACGTCGTAGCCGGCGTCGCGCAGGGTGTCGACGACGTCGTCCCACGCCGCCCCGGTCCGGGCCGCCGGGCCGCCCCGGCGGCGGCGCACCCCGCGGCGCAGCCCCTTGAGCAGGACGAGCAGCCCGGTCCACAGCGGGAGGCCGGCCGCGGGCACCGCGGCGACGGCGAGCGCGGCCACCGCCCACACCGGCAGGCTGAAGCCCACCTCGGGCGCGCTCGAGCGGCTGCGGCCGCTCGCGCCCTCGTCGAGGGTGAAGCCGTCCTCGCTGCTCGGGGGGCGCTGCGCGGTGGGCGGGGGCACGGCGGCGGCGCGGTTGCGCTCCTGGTCGAGCACGGTCCGCGGCTCGGGCGCCCGGTCGCGCGGCGGCACGAAGTCGTCGGGGGCGATGAGCTGCCACCGGGTGCCGTCGTGGACCTCGACCCAGGCCCGGACGTCGCTGCCGAGGACGACCCCGCCCTGGCCCGGCACCGCTCCGAGGACGACGCGGGCGGGCATCCCGAGGTAGGCGGCGGTCAGCGCGAGGGTGGCGGCGTACTGCTCGTCGTCGCCGGCGGGCCGGCGGTCGGCGAGGAAGGCCGTGAGCCGCCCGAGGGAGTGCCCGGGCAGGATCGTCGTCTGCCCCTCGCCGCCGTCGCTGTAGGCACCGGTGTCGCGCAGCCGGGTGGCGACGGCCCGGAGGCGCTCCATCGGGGAGTCGCCCGCGGCCACGCTGGCCGCCACGAGCTGGGCCACCGGCTGGAGCAGTGGCGGGTCGACCGGCGGCGTCGCCGGGGGGACGGCGTCGGGGGCGCCGAGCCGTGCGGTCAGGGTGTAGGTCTCGCCGGCCCGCAGGCCGTCGGCGAGCACCGCGGCCCCGGTGTCGAGGTTGAGGCGCAGGGCGTCGTCGAGGTCCTGGGCGCGGGGGCCGGTGAAGGACAGGCTCGTCTCGCCGCCGACCGTCGGCACCCAGATGCGCAGGTCCTTGCGCTCCGCCCAGGCCGGCTGCACGGTGACCGTCGCCTCGACCGCCCGGCCGCCCGCGGGCCGCGGGATCTCGGCGCCGACCCGCAGGAAGGTCCCGGCACCCGGGGTCGTGGAGGCGCGCCCGTCGCCGGCGGCCCACACGGTGCCGGAGTAGGTGTCGACGGTCGCCAGGCGCACCAGCGTCCCGTCGGGCAGCCCGCGGACGGTGAAGAGCTGGTCGTCCGTCAGCTGGCCGTCGGGCCGGAAGGCGCGGAAGGCGGCCAGGGGGCTCGGGCGGTCGGTCGCCGAGAACGGCGGGTCGACGGAGGAGCGCAGGACCTGCCGGTCGGCCGCCCCGACCCACGGCACGGCGCCGAGGACGAGCACCCCGACGACGGCCAGGAGCAGCGCCCCGGTGGCGGCCCGCTCGAGCGAGTGCGTGCTGTGGACGACCACGGCGCGACGGGCGCGGTCGGCCCCCCACGTGATGCCGACGACGAACAGGACGACGGCGCGCGCGACCATCCCGCCCGGCTCGACCACCCCGAGGGCCGCGACCACCACGGCGAGGACGGCGGGCACGAGCAGCGGCAGGTGCGGGGCCTCGGTGCGCCGGGCGAGCATCGTCGTGGCGCCGCCGGCGACGAGGGCGAGGAGGAGGGGCAGCAGCCCGAGCGGTCCGGAGCCGTCGACCGGGGGCAGCGTCGTGAGCATCCGCAGCCAGCCGTCGACGGCCGTGTCGGCGAGCGCACCCCAGGCCGCCGGCGTGGGGAGCGGCCCGGCCCGCGTGCCGCGCAGGGTGAGGGGCGGCCCGAGCAGCGCGAGCACGACGAGCAGGGCGGGCGCGAGCGTCCACCACGGCGCGCGCAGGCGGCCGAGCGCGAGGGCGACACCGGCGCCCGCGGCGAGCCCGACGCCGGCCGGGAGCACCCACGACCAGCCGAGGAAGGTGCCGGCGAACCCGCTGAGCGCGGCGCCCACGAGGACGACGACGGCGAGCACGTCGACGACGCGGTCGAGCGGGTGCGGCTGGGGGCGTCGGGAGCGCCGGGTCTGCACCGGGAGGAGGGAGGGGCCCGGGACGCCGGCCCCGCGCCCGGGCGCGAGGCGGTCGGTGGGGCGGCCGAGGGTGCCGAGGACGCTCATCGGCCGCCCACCACCCGGACCAGGCGCGGCAGGTCGTCGAGCGAGCCCATCGTGAGGAAGGTCAGCCCGGCGACCGTCGAGGTGGCGCTGCGCTCCCCCGGCGCGACGCGCACGACGACGACGCGCACGTGCGGGCCGAGGTGGCTCGCGGCGCGCTGGGCCTCGCGCAGCGAGGTGCCGGCGCCGGTCACGAGGACGGTGATGCTCGTCCCCGGCGCGAGGCCGACGAGGCGGGTCGCGAGCGCCGGGAGGTCGGTGCCGTCGGGCTCGACCCGTGCGAAGCCGTCGAGGGTGCGGGCGACCCCGACCCGGTCGACGGCGTGGCCGCCGGCGACCACGGTGACGTCCATCTCGTCACGCAGGGCCCGCAGCGCGACGGACGCGGCCGCGGTGACCCCCGTCTCGAAGGTGTCCTCGTCGTCGTAGCCGTCGAGGCGCGCGTCGAGGACGACGCCGAGGTGCGAGCGCCGGGTGTCGGTGTAGCCCTTCATCATCAGCGAGGTCGTGCCCGAGGCCGCCGACATCCGGGCCGAGGACTGCCAGTGGATGTGGCGGCGGTCGTCGCCGGGGAGGTAGCCACGCAGCGTGTGGAAGTCGAGGTCGGACAGCGAGGGGTCCTGGGTGGGGCGGCCCTCGAGGTCGCGGATGAGCCCGGCGTCGAGCGAGGGCAGGGCGACCGTGCGCGGGTGGACGAACAGCTCGACCGTGCGTGACGCGTTGAGGGTGCGGCGCGCCAGCCCGAACGGGTCGCCGAGCACGGTGGTCACGGGGCCGACGAGGACGACCCCGCGCCGCGTCGTGCGGACGGGGAACGGGAAGTCGACGCGCACCCCTGGCCCGAGCGACGGCATCCGGAAGGCCTCGACCCGCGGGCCCACCGGCACCTCGAGGTCGGCCGGGGCGACGCGGCGGCTGCGCGGGTTGCGCACGAGCAGCGCGCCGTCGGCGACCCCGCCGGGCGCGACCCGCACCGGGTGCAGCGTGAGGTCGAGCTCGACCCGCGACCCGCCGAGCGCCATGAGGACCGACAGCGCGAGGAGCACGACGAGGGCGAGCCCGATGATCCGGGCCTCCTCCCACGCGAAGGTCCAGCCGAGCAGCCCCGCGACGACGCCGCCCACCAGCGCGCCCCAGCCGGTGCGGGTCACGACGGACCGCTCCCGGAGGAGTGCGAGGTGGCGGCGCAGCGAGGTCACGGGCGTCAGCGCCCCGCGTGGGTCGCCGGGAGCGGGACGACGTCGAAGAGCTCGTCGACGACGTCGGGCACCGTGACGCCCTCGAACTGCGCGTCGGCGTCGAGGAGCATCCGGTGCTGCATGACGGGCACCGCGAGCTCCTTGAGGTCGTCGGGCACGACGTAGTTGCGGCCCTGCCCGGCGGCCCAGGCCTTGGCGGCGTGGACGTAGCCGAGCATCCCGCGCACCGAGAGGCCGAGGCGCAGGTGGCGGTGGTCGCGGGAGCGCTCGGCGAGCGCCTGGACGAACTCCAGCAGCGGCCGCGCCACGTGGACCTGGCCCGCGACCTGCCGCATCCGCAGGACCTGCGCGCCGTCGATGACGGGCGTGACCCCGCCGGCGCGGTCGCGGACGGCCAGGCCCGACAGGACCCCGATGCTCGCCTCCGCGTCGGGGTAGCCGATGGCCGTCTTCATGAGGAAGCGGTCGAGCTGAGCCTCGGGCAGCGGGTAGGTGCCGGCCTGCTCGATGGGGTTCTGGGTCGCGATGACCATGAAGGGGCTCGGCACGTCGTGGGTCGTGCCGTCGACGGTGACCCGGCCCTCCTCCATCACCTCGAGCAGCGCCGACTGCGTCTTCGGCGAGGCGCGGTTGATCTCGTCGGCGAGGACGACGTTGGCGAAGACCGGCCCGCGCCGGAACTCGAAGACCTGCGCGCGCGGGTCGTAGATCGAGGCGCCGGTGACGTCGCTCGGCAGGAGGTCGGGGGTGAACTGGATGCGCTGGTGGGTGCCGCGCACGGACCCGGCGAGGGCGCGGGCCAGGCTCGTCTTGCCGGTGCCCGGGACGTCCTCGACGAGGAGGTGGCCCCCGGCGGCGAGGCAGGTGACGGCCAGCTGGACGACGCGCTCCTTGCCGACGAGGGCCTCGCCGACGGCGCCGACGACCGTCGTGAAGGTCTCGCCGAACCAGGCGATCTCGTCGGCGTGGGCCAGGGGCTCGGTGCTCATCGCGTCCTCGTCGGTCGTGGGGGTGGGGTGACGGAAGGGGCTCATCGGGCGGTCCAGGTGTCCTCGACGGGGGTGGCGGGGTCGCGGTTGTCGTCGCACGTGATGGTGTACCGCGTCCCCGGCACGGGCGTGAGGCCCGTCGTCGGCGCGTCGGGGCCGAAGTCGCCGCCGGCGTCGGTCTCGAACGTGGCGCGGACGGGGTCGCCGCCCTCCGGGGTGATCGTGCAGCGCATCGTGGCGCTCGCCGTCAGGTTGCGCGCTCGGAGGGTGATGACGTCGCCCTCCGAGCGGGCGGCGAGCGTGCCGGTGCCGGTGCTCGCGGTCGTCGAGCTGCTGCGCGAGTCGCCGCCGCGGGTCGCGGTGGCCTCGATCGTCACGTCCCGCCCGTAGCCGACCTTGGTGCGGTAGCGCTGGGTCCACGGGCCGGCGCCGGTGCGGTCCGGGTCGGGCGCGAGCGTGCCGTCGACCCCGCCCTGCACGCTGACGGCGACGTCGGCCGCGCGGCCGTTGGCGTCGACCGTCACGACGTAGGTGACGTAGGCCCCGACGGTCGACTCGACGCTGACGCCGACGGCGCCGAGCGGGCCGTAGACCACGTCCGAGGTGACCCGGGCGCTCGAGCTGAGGCCGGCGGAGTTCGTCGCCGTGAGCACGAAGGTGTAGTCGCTGCCGTTCTCGGGGACGGTGACGGTCTCGTCGAAGTCGGTGGGGGTGCGCGGCGCGGTCCACTCGCCGCACGACGACCCGCCGACGCGGCAGGTGATGGTCACGCCGTCGTCGCGTGCGGGCGGCGAGGTGAAGCCGAGCTCGACCTGCCGGTCGGTGCCCGTCGCCGTCGCCGAGAGGCCGGTGAAGTCGCCGGGGGTGCCGACGGCCTTGCGCGAGGTCGGTGCGCTGGGCGCCGAGCGGTTGACGTCGTTGGCCGCCTGGACGCGGTAGTCGTAGGTCGACCCGTCGTTCTCGACCGCCTCGGCCTCGCAGCGCGTCGCGGCCGTGCCGGCGCAGAGCGTCACGGTGCCGCCGGGTCCGCTGCGGGTGACCGTGTACGTCGTGTCGCCGGGGCCGTTCGGCGCGACGCCGCTCCACGAGACGACGACGACCTGGCGCGCGCCGCCGCCGATCTCGCTCGCGTCGACCCGCGGCGCGTCGGGCACGGCGGGGGTCCCCGCCGACTGGCCCTCGACGGTGACCGGAGGGCCGAAGCCGGCCTTGTTGCGTGCGCGGATGGTGAACGGCGTGCGGAGGGCGTTGTCGAGGCCGCCGGCGGTGACCGACGTCGTGCTCGCCTCGGCGCGGCCGCCCGGCCACGTGACGAGGTAGCTGTCGACCGCCGAGCCGCTGCTCGGGGCGGCGTCCCAGGCGACGGTGACCGCCCGGTCCCGGGGGTCGGTGACCCGGGGGGCCCGCGGCGCGCCCGGCACCTCGTCCGGGGTGACGGCGGCGGAGGCCGCCGACGGCGGGCCGTAGCCGACGGCGTTGCGCGCGCGGACCGTGAAGCGCGTGGCCACGGCGTTGCGCAGCCCGGTGACGACGCACGGCGAGGCCCCGCACAGCTGGGTGCCGCCCTCCCACGCGACCTCGTAGCCCTCGACGGGCAGGCCGTTGTCCCGGGGCGCGGTCCACGCGAGGCGGGCGGAGCGGCTGAGGGTGGGGCCGGCCTGCGTCGGCGCCCCGGGGGCGTCCGGCGTGCCGAGGACGTCGACGGTGAGGGTGCCGGTGCCCTGCCGGTCGCGCCGGTCGCCCGCCTCGACGTCGGTGAAGGTCACCCGGAAGGTCAGGCGTCCCTTGGCGGTCGGCCCCGGGGTCACCGAGACCAGCTGTGGCCCGTCGACCCGGGCGGTCGCCGTGCCCGTCAGCGGCTCGATGCCGAGGACGTCGTAGCGCGGGTCGACGAGCGGCGAGGACAGGTAGCCGACGAGCGACACGGTCTGGGTCGAACCGGCCCGCACCCCGCTGACGGTCACCGGGTCCATGGTCGGCGGCTGCGCGGGCGCGACCCGCACGGTGAGCACGGCGGGGACCGCCTCGGTGCCGTCGACGGTGACGAGCAGCCGCGCGCTCGTGCCCGGGACGGCGGCCGACGACGCGGCGACCGAGAGCGTCGTGCCGCCCCTGGAGATGACCGACAGCCCCGCGACCGGCGACTCGAAGGCGCCCGAGTAGCGCAGGTCCTCGGCCGCCTCGGGGCTGGAGGTCCAGACGTGGCACAGGTCCTGGATGCCGAGCGGGCGCGAGGTGCCGCCGACGACGACGTCGACCGCGGTCGGCGGGCAGCGCAGGACGGGCGTCTCGGGGCCGACCTGCACCGGCACGGTGAGGAAGGCGCGCCGCCCGGCCCCGGCCGTGGGCGAGGCGGCCGTCGTCACCTCGAACGCGATGGCGGCGGGGCCGACGTAGTCGCGCAGCGCCGTGACCCGCAGCCGCGACGGGCCCTCGGAGCGCACCCGCAGGGCGCCGGCCGGGGAGGCGGCGAACCGGTCCTCCGTCGTCAGCGTCAGCGGGCGGCCTGCGGGGCCGTCGACGACGTCGGACAGGTCGACGAGGGCGGACCCGCCGCGCTCGACCCGGACGAGCGCGTCGGGCTTGACGCTCGGCACGCTGGCGCCGCCGGCCGGGATGTGGACGAGCCCGAGCGCCGCGGCACCGCCGGAGTCGACGACCTCGAAGGACAGCACCTGGGGCACGGCCCGGACCGGCAGCGAGGCCCGCCCGTCGACGACGGCGACGCCGGGGGCGTTGAAGACCCGGCTGACCTGCAACGTCCCGGAGGGGTCGTCGGGGTCGACGGCCCCGGCGAGCAGGTCGACGTCGACGGTCTGGGCGCCGGGCGCCGGGCGCGCGAGGGCGTTGCGCGGCTCCGGGGGCAGGTTGACCCCCTCGCGGCCGCGGACGGTGAGCGTCGCGGTCGAGGTCTCGCCGTTCGACCCGAGGATCGCGTAGCGGACGCGCAGCGGGGCGGCGGGCGGCGGGCCGACGACGGCGATGCGCCCGGTCGCGGGCTCGAGCCGGGCCCGGCCGCGGGCGGTCTCGTCGAGGGTCTCGAGCGGCTGGACGGTCGCGCGCTCGCCGATCGGCTGGATGTCGTTGCCCAGGACGTCGACCGAGACGCGGCGGCCCGGCGCGACGGTCACCTCGTCGTCGACGGCGACGACCGGCTGCGGGTCGCCCGGCGGGGACACCGCGATGCGGATGGTGCCCGTCCCGACCTTCGTGTAGCGGTCGCCGAGGAGGTAGGTGATGTCGTCCGTGCCGCCGCTCGTCGGGTACGCCTGGTAGGTGATCGAGGAGGGCGTCACGGCGAGCACGCGGCCGAGGCGCGGCGCGGAGGCGAGCCCGACGAGCGTCGTGGAGTCGCCGTCGGGGTCCGCGCCCGAGCCGGCGATCGAGACGGTGATGGTGTCGCCCGCGACGACCCGGCCCTCGAGGGTCGCGGGGGTCGGCGCGCGGTTGGGCTGCTGCGGGCTCGGCGGCGCGGTGACGGTCACCCGCACGCTGCCCGAGGCCCGGGAGCCGTTGGCGTTCTCGACGACGTAGGTGATCGTCACCGTGCGCTGCTCGGTGACCTCCGGGGCCTGGTAGCGCACGAGCGAGCCCGCGACGTAGGCCGCGCCCGTCGGCTCGTCGGTCGGCCCGCCGTCGGCCCCGCCGACGGGGAGCATCCCGCTGCGGGCGGCGCCCTCGACCTGCGGCGCGAGCCGCAGCGTCGTGCCCCCCGGGTCGAGGTCGTTGTCGAGGACCGGGATCGAGGCCTGGTCGCCGGAGCGCACCGTGGCGGTGTCGTCGACCGCGACCGGGGAGTCGTCCTGCGGGGCGGGCAGCTGGAGGACCGAGACCGACCCCGTCGCCGTCTTCCCGGCCCCGTTGGTCACGGTGTACCGCACGAGCACCGGGTTGGGGCGCAGCTCGGGGCTCGTCGCGCGGATGCGGAGCCACCGGCCGCGCAGCACCGCGACCTCGACCCCGAGCGCGGAGTCGGCCACCGCGGACTGGACGGTGAGGAGGCCGCCGGAGGGGTCGACGTCGTTGGCGAGGACGTCGGTGATCGTCGCGGTCTGGCCGTGGAGGACGGTCTGGTCGAGCATCGCCGTGATGTCGCCCGTGCGCTCCGAGGCCGCCCGCACGTCGACGCGCATCGCGCCGCGCACGGTGTTCGCCGTGCCGTACCGGACCGTGTACCCGAGCAGGTAGGTGCCCGGCGCACTCGCGGTGACGGTGACCGTGCCGGCCTCGAAGCTCGTCGAGACCGTCGTGCCGTCCGGGGCCGTCACGTTGCCGGCGAGCTGGAGGCGGGCCGCCGGGTCGGTGGGGTCCGTGCCCGGGATGTCGTTCTCGAGCGGGCGCAGGACGATCGGCTTGTCGACCTCGCCGCGCCCGACGTCCGGCAGGGTCGTCGGGGACGTCGGCTGCGTCGCGTCCGGCGAGAGGACGTCGAGGCTCAGCTGCCCGGTGCTCGGGGCGGCGCCGTCGGTCACCGTGTACTCGAGCGTGCGGGGGCCGGTCTCGCCGGTCGCCGTGTAGCGCAGGCGGCCGTCCGGGGTGACCCCGACCGTGCGGTCGCCGTCGCGGGCGCCCGTGACCGCGACGGGGTCGGAGTCGGGGTCGCGCCAGTCGCCGGCGACGGGCACCGTGACCGAGCCGCGGTTGGTCACGGACGTGACGCCCGGGACGTAGTTGCTGCGCAGGACGGGGGCACCGTTCTCGTCCGGGCCGCGGACGGTCACGGTGACCCGCGCGCTCGAGCGGTTGCCGCGGCCGTCGTCGATGACGTAGTCGAAGGCCGTCGAGCGGGCGGTGGGGGTCAGCTGCAGCTGCACCGTCTGGCCGTCCGGCGAGATGTCGACCCGGCCGTCGAGACCCGGCAGCCCGGTGGCCCGGGTGATCGACAGGACGCTGCCGCTGGGGTTGGCGTCGTTGTCGAGGACGTGCAGGACGCTCGTGCGGCCCGGGCGCGCGCCCACCTCGTCGTCCCGGGCCTGCGGCGGCTTCGCGGTGCGGTCGACCGTCGAGGAGGGGTCGGTGTCCTCGGGCGGGGTCTGCGACGACGGCGGCGCGACGGCCGCCCAGTCGTCGAGCCGGTCGCCGGAGTCGAGGTCCCAGACGGCGCCGGTCGAGGTGTCGTTGAGGGCGACCGTGCGGTGGTTGACCCGCAGCCGCGGCGAGCTGAGCGTGCCGGCGTCGGTGAGGTCGACGGTCTCCGGGGCGGCGCCGCTGCACACCTTGACCGCGCGGCCGGGCGTCCCGGACCACGCGGCGTACGCGCAGCCGTCGAGGACCACCGGCGCCGTGCCGGGGCCCGAGCCGCCCGTCGCCAGCGACCGGGTCACGCCGGTGCGCAGGTCGACCGACAGCAGCGCACGGGGCGTCGCGACGAGCACGGCGCCGTCCGTCGTCACGTCCTGGGGCACCCCGCCGACCACCGACTCGCCGCTGAGGCTGACGCGTGCGCCCCCGGGGCGCACGAGCACCCCGGACACGGTGTCGAGGACGACCGGCCCGTCGGGGGTCAGGACGAGCTGCGCCTCCTGGAGCGGCCCGCCGAGGGAGCTGCGGACGGTCCGGAACCCCCCGTCGGCGGTCGGCGACAGCGTCGTCATCCGGCCACCGGAGCCCGCCGCGTAGGCGGTCCCGTCGGCGGCGACCGCCACGTCGGCCGGGAAGTCGGTCGTGGCGTCGGGGGCGATGGGCACGACGTCGGCGGCGCGGGCCCCCGACCCGAGGCCGTCGACCGCGGCGACGGTGGGGGTGAGGGAGTGCGCGACGTGGACCCCGCCGGTCTCGGGGTCGACCGCCGCGGAGGTGCCCCCGCCGACCGCGAGCAGGGCCCGGCCGGGCAGCTCGACGGCGCGGTCGGTGACGAGGGCGCCGGCCTGGACGTCGACAGGGGTGACCCGGCCGCTCGAGCGGTCGCGGGTGAGGACCGAGCTGCCGGACTGGACGACGTCGAGCGCATAGCCCTGGTTGCTCTCGTCCGCCGGGGGGAAGGCGGCGTCGAGGCGGGCGGCGGGGCCGTTGAGCCGCCCGAAGAGGCCCGAGCGGTCGTTGGTCACCCACAGGGTGCCGTCGTTGGCCTCGGGGTGGTCGGTCGGGTAGCCGTCGCTCTGCGTGGCCGCCCAGCCGTAGCCGCCGAGGACGAGCGCGACGACCGTCGCCACCACCGTGCCCGTGCGGGGTCGCCGGAACCCGCGACGGGACCGCTGGCCACGCCGCGACGGGCTTCGCACCTCGCTCATGAACCCTCGGTCCATCGGCTCCGGGCACGGACCGACCTCCGCGCCCGCAGTCATTGTGTGCCATCCGGATGGGTCAGGTGTGCCGGTTGGGACAATGCGGCCCCGGCGTTTCGTCCGGTGGCGACGTGCGGTGCGTCGGGACGCGCCGGCGGGCCGGGACACCGTGGGGTGTCCCGGCCCGCCGGGGGTGAGCGGTCAGGCCCGGTGCACCTGCACGACGCTCGGGCGCGGCCCGCCCCAGCGGCCGCGGGAGAGGGTGCCCGGCGCGACGTAGTCCGGGAAGAAGGAGTGCTGGTCGGCCCAGGACCCCTCCTCGCCCGGGTGCTGGACGGCGACGAAGACGCTCCCGTCGCGGTCGTGGACGACCGGGCCGCAGGTCTCCGCCTCGCGCGGGACGGCGAGGAACTGCTCGACCTTGCCGCGCTGGCGCCCGGTGAGGGTGACCCGGTGCAGGGCGTCGTCGAGGCCGAGGGTGCCCGGCTGGCCGTCGGTCGAGATCCACAGGGCGCCGGTGGAGTCGAAGGCGACGTTGTCGGGGCAGGAGATCGGCGAGACCGGGCCGTCGTAGCCGCCGAAGTACGTGCCCGCCGAGCTCGGGTCGCCGCAGACGAGGAGCAGGGTCCACGCGAAGCGGGTCGAGGTCGGGTCGTTGCGGTGCTCGGTCAGCTCGAGGACGTGGCCCTCGCGGTTGGTGACGCGGGGGTTGGCCTCGTCGACGCGCGGGTTGGAGCCGACGCCGCGGTTGGTGTTGTTCGTCAGCGCCGCGTAGACCTTGCCGGTCACCGGGTTGGGCTGGACGTCCTCGGGGCGGTCCATCTTCGTGGCGCCGACGCGGTCGGCGGCCAGGCGCGTGAAGACGAGGACCTCGGCGACGCTCATCCCGGGGACCTTCGAGCGGCCGCCCTCGACGAGCGGCAGCCACTGGCCGCTGCCGTCGAAGGCCTCGTCGGCGGGCAGGTCGCCCGAGCCGTCGATCTGGCCCGCCGGGCTGTCGCCGGTCAGCCGCGCCACGTAGAGGTCGCCCGAGGACAGCAGGCGCTTGTTCGCCTCGCGGGCGGCGCGCGAGGAGCCCTTGACCATCTTCTTCGAGGAGACGAACTTGTAGATGTAGTCGAAGCGCTCGTCGTCGCCGGAGTAGGCGACGACCCGGCCGTCGGGGGCGACCCGGATGTTGGCGCTCTCGTGCTTGAAGCGGCCCATCGCGGTGTGCTTGACCGGGGTCGAGTCGGGGTCCTCGGGGTCGACCTCGACGACCCAGCCGAAGCGGTTCACCTCGTTCTCGTAGCCGGGCTGCCGGGCGTCGAAGCGCGGGTCGACGGTCCACCAGGCGCGACCGCCGGCGGTCGTGGGGATGCCGTAGCGCTTGTTCTCGGGGGTGTCGTTCGCGACGAAGTACTGGTTGAAGTTCTCCTCGCCCGACAGCACGGTGCCCCACGGGGTCGTGCCGCCGGAGCAGTTGTTCTGCGTGCCGAGGATCCGGCGGCCCAGCGGGTCGTCCTGCGTGCGCAGCAGCGGGTGGCCGGCGGCCGGGCCGTCGACCGCGAACTCGGTCTGCAGGTGGATGCGCCGGTTGAGGCGGCCCCCGCGCACCATGCTCCACGGGCGGCCGGGGCCGGAGCGGCGCAGCTCGACGACGGTCAGGCCGTGCGCGGCCATCGCCACGCGCTTCTGCTCGGCGAGGGTCTCCTCGTCGGCGGCCGGCGGGAACATGATGGTCTCGTTCGTGTACTCGTGGTTGAGCACCGCGACGGCCCGGCGGCCGTGGCTGCCCGGGCGCTCGATGACGTCGAGGTAGTCGCAGTTGTAGCCGACCTGCTGGCGCTGCGCGGCCTCGGTCTGGTGCTCGGGGTCGAACTCCGGGGAGGTGCGGAAGAGCGGGTCGCCCCAGCGGATGATCGGCGTCCAGGCCCAGCCCTTCGGGACGGTCAGGTCGTCGACGTCGGCGGGCACGGGCGCGATCGGGGTGAACCGCAGGCCCTTCCCCGCGTGCGCACCGCCGCCGTGACCTCCGTGCGCGGCGGCCTGGCCGGCCGGCGAGAGGGCGAGCGCGAGCGCGCCACCACCGACGCCGCCGAGCATCCGGCGGCGGCTGAACGCGGCGCTCGCGACGTCGCGGAAGTAGCTGTTCTCGCTCGTGTTCGGGGCCGGGTGCGCGCAGGCGTTGCCGCACTTCAGCTCGCACGTGACCGCGCTGCGCTTGCCGCGCGCGTGGGGCACGAGCGAGAGCATCCGGCGGTTCTCGGGGGCGATGGTCATGGGGGTTCTCCCGGGGCTCGGCGTGGGTGTCCGCGCAGGACGCTAGGTCCGGGAGGGGACCCTGCCGCCGTCCTGCGGGGGAACACCGGGTGACCATTGCGGGAGGCCCGGGTGACGCGCGGGTCAGGCGTCGGTCAGGGCCCGGTCAGGACGACGCGGCGCCGGCGTCGGCCGGGCGGTGCAGCACCGTCTGGGCCGCGACGACGACGAGGCCGGCGACGCCGACGAACCACGCCCAGCCGGTCCACCCGGCGGCGAAGAGCCCGAAGGCGACGCCGTAGACGAGGACGACCGCCGCGGCCGTGCGCGGCCCGGGCGCGAGGCGCAGGCGGGCCTTGGGGGCCATGAACAGCCCCCAGAGGAGCAGGACGAGCAGCGTCGCCACGACGGCCGCGGCCCAGCCGGCCGCTCCCCCGCCGACGGCGTGGTGGGCGAGCGCCCCGACCCCGCCGAAGAGCGCGAGCTCGGTGACGAAGGCGACGAGCGCCAGCAGCGCGAGGACGGGCGTGCTCACGGCCGCGCGACCAGCCCGCGGGTGACGTCGGCGGCGGTGGCGGCGCGGTGGCCGGCGAACCGGCCGCGACGGCGCTCGGCGATGGCGGCGCCGCTGACGCGCTCGGCGGCGATCTTCTCCTGGAGCGTGATGATGCCCTGGAGCAGCGCCTCGGGGCGCGGCGGGCAGCCCGGCACGTAGACGTCGACGGGCACGAGCTGGTCGACGCCCTTGGTCACCGAGTACGAGTCCCAGTACGGCCCACCGGAGTTGCTGCACGCCCCGAACGAGATGACGTACTTGGGCTCGGGCATCTGGTCGTAGAGACGGCGGATGGCCGGCGCCATCTTGTCGGTGACGGTGCCGGAGACGACCATGAGGTCGGCCTGCCGCGGCCCGGGCGCGAACGGGATGACCCCGAGCCGGATGAAGTCGTGCCGGCCCATCGACGTGGCGATGAACTCGATGGCGCAGCAGGCGAGCCCGAAGTTGAAGACCCACAGGCTGTAGCGCCGGCCCCAGTTGAGGACCATCCGCACGGGCTTGGGCGCGTGCTCGGCCAGCGGCCCGACGCGCGGCATCGGCAGGTCGACGCTCATCCGCGCTCCCCCGTCATCGCAGGTCCCAGCGCAGCAGGCCGCGCCGGCCGGCGTGCACGAGGCCGAGGAGCAGGACGCCGACGAAGACGACGACCTCGACGAGCGAGGCGACCCCGAGCTCGGCGTCGCGCAGGACGAGCGCCCACGGGAAGAGGTAGACCGCGTCGACGGCGAAGACGACGTAGAGGAACGCGAAGGAGAGGTAGCGCACCTGCGACTGCGCCCAGCCGCTGCCGACCGGGTCGACACCTGACTCGTACGTCGCGAGCCCGGCCGCGTCGGCGGCCCGGGGCGCGACGAGGCGCCGGACGACCATCGCGGCGGCCACGAGGAGCACACCCGCGAGGACGACCGCCGCGACGGCGAGGTAGCCCTCCATGACGCGCCAGCCTAGCCGGGCCCCCGGGCGGGGTCCGGGGTCAGGAGCCCTGCTCGAGGAGGAAGCACGCGCCGTAGAGGGTGAGGATCGTCCCGGCCTTCGTGCCGAAGACGACCCGCGCACCCGTGGCCGGGTCGCCGACGGAGACCTCGTGCGCCCCCGGCTCGTCCTGGAGGACGGTGACCTCGGTGAAGCCCTGGGCCGCGAGCGGCGCCTTCATCGCGTCGACGGCCTTGGTCCAGTTGGCGTCCTCGACCGCGCCCTCGGCCCCGTCGAAGGTGTAGTTGCCGTTCTTCGCCCCGTCGACGCGGTCGAAGGGGGCACCACAGCCGCCACGGTCGGAGCGGACCGGCTCGGCCTCGTTCCAGCGCAGGCCGGGCTGCTGCGCGTCGACGATGTCGCGGAGCTCGCCGAGCAGCGCGAGGTACCCCTTCTCGGCCTGCTCGAAGGTCGGTCGCTGCGCCAGCTGCTCCCTGGGGTCCATGCTGCCTCCCGTGCTCGTCGTCGAAGAACATCCCGCCGTCGCCGCGAGCGCCACGGCGGCCAGCACCGTCGCGCCGCGTCGCCACGCGCCTCGCCCGCCCCGGTGACCGCCCATGGTCGGCCAGCCTAGGCGGCGGGCCGTCATCCCCCGAGCCACGAGGGCCACCAGTCCCAGGCGCGGGGATCGTCGGTGATGCCGGTGTTGTTGCCCTCGACGGCGTCCTGCGGGTGGCCGGAGACGACGGTGGCCATGTTGTACTGGCTCGTCGACTCGGCCTGCAGGTAGCTCGAGTGGCCGCTGACGCCCTCGTAGTCGCGCCCGTCGACCGTCGCGTCACCGGTCTCGAGGTGGTTGATGCCGTCCATCGCCGAGGGGTCGATGCCGAACCGCCCGATGTCGCCGACCCCGTCCCACTTCGCCTCCGCGTAGTAGGCGCTGCCGCTCGGGATGTCGAGGTCGTCCACGTCGCTCGTGCCGAGGCCGGGCGAGCCGAAGAACACGGCGCGGTCGACGCCGGTGCCCTCGTGCTGGAGGCCGTACCCGGTCGTCGTCGACCCGTAGGAGTGGCCGAGCGCGGTGAGGTCGGGGTCGGTGGCCCGCGAGGAGTTCAGGCCCCGGTAGAAGTCGGCGAGCGCCGCGCCGCCGTCCTCGGCCGACCCCGAGAGCGCGACCGAGTCCCCGGAGAACGTCGACCCCCACTGCGGCGCCTGGTAGTCCAGCCAGACCACCGTGGCCACGGTGCCCGACATGTCGCCGTTGCGGCGGAGCTCGTCGAGGGTCGCCCGGCGCAGGTCGGCCATGTCGTCGACGTAGCCGCCCATCCCCTCGACCGTGCTCGTCAGGCCGGGGGTGAAGACGCCGACGTGGTCGGCGGTGTCGACGTCGCCGACCGAGACGGCCGCCTGGGGCCGCTGGCCCTCGGGCAGGTCGAACACGAGGAGGTGGCGGTCGTCGTCCTCGAGGACGCTCTCGAGGGTGTCGATGGCGCCCAGCTGCTCCCGGATGGTCTGGGCCTCGGCCAGCAGCGCGAGGTAGTCGGGGTCGTACGGGTCGGGGTCCATCGCGGCGAGCTCGTCCTCGATGTCCTGCTGCCGGTCGCGCAGCTCGGTGGCCGTCTCCTCCAGGCGCGTCCGGTTGGCCTCGTCGCGCACCCCCATCGGGATGCCGTCGAGGTTGCCGACCCAGTCGGGGTGCTCGTCGAGGATGCGCTGCTGCTCCTCCGGCGAGAGCGACTCCCACCATCCGGTGTTGTCGGCGGGGGTGCCGCCGCTCGGCGGCCCGAGGAGCGAGAGGTGGCCGGCGGCGTCGCCGTCGTGGGCGGCCTCGTCGAGCGAGAGGTCCGAGCCGTCCGCGATCGTGCCGTCGCGGACCGAGGTGAGCACGGCGACGAGGTCGACGTCGACGTCGTTGGCCTTGCGGAGCGCCTGCTCGATGCGCGCCACGCACTCGTCGACGAGGACCTGGCGCTCCTGGCGGGCGACCTCCTCGTCGTGCTCGGTGGCGTAGCACATCTGCAGGCCGGTCCCGTCGGTCACCGTGCCGTCGGCCGAGATGGTCAGGCCATGGGCGCTCGCGTACTCGACGGCGGCGTCGACGGCGTGCTCGACACCGGTCACGGCGTCACCGGCCTCGATGACGGCCCGGCGGGCGGCGCTCACCTCGGCGACGAGGATCTCGAGGTCGTCCGTGACGCGGCGCAGCCGGGTGCTCGCGGTCGAGGCCGCCGAGCCGGTCCAGCGCGCCGGGCCGGCCATCGTGCGCAGGTCGTCGGCGCGGTCGGTGAGGGTGCGCCGGCTGGTCGTCAGCGCCTCCTCGGCCGTGGTGAAGGGCGCGGCCCTCCACTGCGTGACCTGCCCCCAGGTGAGGCTCATCGGGGCTGGTTCGGGCCGGCGGGCGTGAACGCGGCGCGGGCGGCGGCGTCGTCGGTCTCGTACTGCGTGGCCGCGGACTCCAGCCCCTCGGCGTAGCGGCGGGCGCCCCGCACCCAGGCGCGCACGTCGCTCTCCCAGCCGGTCGCGACGGTCTCGACGAGCACGGCGGCGCTCGCCCCGGGGATGGCGGCGGCGATGCCGCGCAGGTCGCCGGGGGCCGTGGTGTCCTCGACGCCGTCGAGCGCGTCGCGGGCCGCCTGCGCCGAGCTGCGCAGGTCCTCGATCTGGACCTCGTACCCCATGCCTCCCCCTCGTCCGGTGGACCGTCGGCCCCCACCCTCCCGGCAGTCCCCCGACCGTACAAGGGGGAGCACTCCCCATGAGGGCCGGTCGCGACGCCCCGTGGACGGGCGGGTGGCCGATGCGTGGATGCGAGGAAGGGTGCCCTCACCTGCGACGTACGATGGAACACGGTGCGCCCACCTGTGGTTTGGGCCCCACGAGAGCACTCCCGACACCCCAGGGACCACCGTGACCAGCAAGACCGTCCAGACCCTCGACCGCGTCGTCATCCGGTTCGCCGGCGACTCCGGCGACGGGATGCAGCTGACCGGCGACCGCTTCACCTCCGAGACCGCGGCGCTCGGCAACGACCTGTCGACGCTGCCGAACTTCCCGGCCGAGATCCGCGCCCCCCAGGGCACGCTGCCCGGCGTCTCGAGCTTCCAGCTGCACTTCGCCGACCACGACGTCCTCACGCCGGGTGACGCCCCCGACGTCCTCGTCGCGATGAACCCGGCAGCGCTCAAGGCCAACCTCGCCGACGTGCCGCGCGGGGCGACGATCGTCGCGAACACCGACGAGTTCACCAAGCGCAACCTCGCGAAGGTCGGCTACGACGCCAACCCGCTCGAGGACGGCAGCCTCGACTCCTGGCACGTGCACCCGGTGGCGCTCACCTCGATCACCGTCGAGGCGCTCGCGCCGTTCGAGGGCCTGAGCCGCAAGGAGAAGGAGCGGGCGAAGAACATGTTCGCCCTCGGCCTCCTGTCGTGGATGTACACGCGGCCGACCACCGGCACCGAGGCGTTCCTCGCGAAGAAGTTCGGCGGCCGTCCCGAGATCCTCGAGGCCAACCTCACCGCGCTGCGCGCCGGCTGGAACTACGGCGAGACGACCGAGGACTTCGCGTCCTCGTACGTCGTCAAGGCCGCGCCGATGGCCCCGGGCACCTACCGCAACGTCACCGGCAACACCGCGCTCGCGCTCGGCCTCGTCGCCGCCGCTCACCGAGCCGGCCGCCCCCTCGTGCTCGGCTCGTACCCGATCACGCCGGCGTCCGACATCCTCCACGCGCTGTCGTCGATGAAGCGGCACGGCGTGACGACGATCCAGGCCGAGGACGAGATCGCCGGCATCGGCATCGCGCTCGGCGCGTCGTACGGCGGCGCGGTCGGGGTCACGACGACGTCGGGGCCGGGCATCGCCCTGAAGTCCGAGACGATCGGGCTCGCGGTCTCGCTCGAGCTGCCGCTCGTCGTCGTCGACATCCAGCGCGGCGGGCCGTCGACCGGGCTGCCGACCAAGACCGAGCAGGCCGACCTGCTCCAGGTGATGTACGGCCGCAACGGCGAGTCGCCGGTGCCCGTCGTCGCGGCGCAGACGCCGGCCGACTGCTTCGACGCGGCGATGGAGGCGGTCCGCATCGCGACGACGTACCGGACGCCGGTCATCCTCCTGTCCGACGGCTACCTCGCGAACGGCTCCGAGCCGTGGTCGGTGCCGGCGGTGTCGGACCTGCCCGAGATGGCGGTCGACCTCGCCGTCGAGCCGAACGCGGTGGACGACAAGGGTGCTGCGGTCTTCCGCCCGTACCTGCGCGACCCCGAGACGCTCGCGCGGCCGTGGGCCGTCCCGGGCACGCCCGGCCTCGAGCACCGCATCGGCGGCATCGAGAAGGCCGACGTGACGGGCGACATCAGCTACGACCCCGACAACCACGACCTCATGGTGCGGCTGCGCGCCGCCAAGGTCGCGGGCGTCACCGTCCCCGACGTCGAGGTCGACGACCCGAGCGGCGACGCGAAGGTCCTCGTCCTCGGCTGGGGCTCGACCTACGGCCCGATCGCGTCGGCGACGCGGACCATCCGCAACGCCGGCCACCGCGTCGCGCGGGCGCACCTGCGCCACCTCAACCCCTTCCCCGCGAACCTCGGCGAGGTCCTGCGCCGCTACGAGCGCGTCGTCGTGCCGGAGATGAACACCGGCCAGCTCGCGCTCCTGCTGCGCGCGGAGTACCTCGTCGACGTCCGCTCCCACACGTCGGTGCGGGGGCTGCCGTTCACCACGGTCGAGCTCGCCGACGTCGTCTCGACCACCCTCGAGGAGATCCAGTGACCACCGTCGAGCTCGGGATGCCCGTGACGGGCCTCCAGCACGTGCCGCACCTGCCGGACGACGCCGCGAAGCAGACGAAGAAGGACTTCACCTCCGACCAGGAGGTGCGCTGGTGCCCCGGCTGCGGCGACTACGTCATCCTCGCCGCCGTCCAGTCCTTCCTGCCCGAGCTCGGGCTGCGCCGCGAGAACATCGTCTTCGTCTCCGGCATCGGCTGCTCCTCGCGCTTCCCGTACTACCTCGACACCTACGGGATGCACTCGATCCACGGGCGCGCGCCGGCCATCGCGACCGGCCTCGCGACCTCGCGGCCGGACCTGTCGGTGTGGGTCGTCACCGGTGACGGCGACGCGCTGTCCATCGGCGGCAACCACCTGATCCACGCGCTGCGCCGCAACGTCAACATGACGATCCTGTTGTTCAACAACCAGATCTACGGCCTGACCAAGGGCCAGTACTCTCCCACGTCGCGCACCGGGTCGGTCACGAAGTCGAGCCCGCTCGGGTCGGTCGACGCGCCGTTCAACCCCGTGTCGCTGGCCCTCGGGGCGGAGGCGACGTTCGTCGCGCGGGCGATGGAGTCCGACCGCGACGAGCTGAAGTCGGTGCTCAAGGCCGCGGCCGAGCACCGGGGCGCCGCGCTCGTCGAGATCTACCAGAACTGCCCGATCTTCAACGACGGCGCGTTCGAGGTGCTCAAGGACCGCTCGCAGCAGGCGGCGCGCATCGTGCGCCTGCGCTCGGGCGAGCCGGTCACCGTCGGGCCGGAGGACGACCGCCGCGTGCTCGTGCGCGTCGCCGGCGGCCGCTCGGAGTTCGTGCCCGAGGCCGAGGTCGGCGCCCGCGAGGTCGTCGTCCACGACGCCGCGGCCGAGGACCCGTCGGCGGCCTTCGCGCTCTCGCGCCTGGACTCCCCCGAGATGACGCACGTGCCGATGGGCATCTTCCGCCAGGTCGGCCGGCCGACGTACGACGACCTCGTGCGCGCCCAGGTCGAGGGCGCGGTCGACGCCGCCGGCGGACCTGCGGGGGACGACGACCTCGACGAGCTGCTGCGCGGCCGCGACACGTGGACCGTGGGGTGACCGCGGCGGGGGACGAACCGGCGTCGTCGGGCGCCACCGAGGCCGAGGCCGCTGCGGCGGAGGTCCGCCGGGGCACCGGCTACGGCTTCCTCGCCTACGGCATCTGGGGGCTCTTCCCGCTGTACTTCGCGGCGCTCAAGCCGTCCGGGGCGTTAGAGATCCTCGCGCACCGGATCCTGTGGACCCTCGCCGTCTGCGCGCTCGTGCTGCTCGTGCGGCGCGACCTCGCGTGGATCCGCTCGTTCGTGTCACGGCCCCGGCTCGTCGCCGGCATCACCGTCGCCGGGCTGCTCATCGCCGCCAACTGGGTCATCTACGTGCTCGCCGTCCTCACCGGGCGCACCTACGAGGCGGCGCTGGGGTACTTCCTCAACCCGATCGTCACCGTCGCCCTCGGCGTGTTCGTGCTGCGCGAGCGGCTGCGGCCGCTGCAGTGGGCCGCCGTGGGGGTCGGGGCCCTGGCGTCGGTGTGGCTCGCCGTCGCCGGCGGTGTCGTGCCGTGGATCCCTCTCGCGCTGGCGTTCTCGTTCGGCCTCTACGGGCTCGTGAAGAAGAAGGTGGGCGCCTCGCTCGAGGCGATGCACTCGCTGGCCGCCGAGACCACGGTGCTCGCGCCGTTGGCCGTCGTCGTGCTGTTCGTCCTGTCGGCGCAGGGCTCGCTGACCTTCGCCGGGCACGGCGGTGGGCACACGACGCTGCTCGTGCTGTCCGGCGTCGTCACGGCCGTCCCGCTGCTGCTGTTCGCCGCTGCCGCGCGCCGCATCCCGCTCGTGACGATCGGGCTCATCCAGTTCATCACCCCCGTCCTCCAGCTCGTCGCCGGCGTCACGCTGCTCGGCGAGCACGTCTCGGGGCGGCTGTGGGTCGGCTTCGGCATCGTCTGGGTGGCGCTCGTGCTGCTCTCCTACGACTCCCTCACCTCCGCCCGCGCGTCGCGCCGCGCCGCCGCCGCCGAGCGTGACCCCGGCTGCCCCGAGCCCACCGTCTGACGACGACCTGTCGGCCCGGACAGAACCCGGGTGGCGAACCCCTTGTGCCGCAAAGGTGCAGGTCGTAGGTTCACAGCACTCGAAGCAGGGGGAACTCGTCGTGCGTACATCTGTCGTCGCCCGGGCCGCAGCGGCCACCGTTCTGATGCTCACCGTCGCCGCGTGCGGCACCCAGGAGGCCGACCCCACATCCGGTGGGGCACAACCGTTCGCGGCCGCACCGTCCAGCGCCTCCGCGCAGGAGGCCGCAGCGCTGGCCGCCGCTCAGCAGGTGGAGGACGAGATCGCCGCCGGACAGGCCGCGGTCACGGCGGCGGCCGAGGCGAAGGCGGCCGCAGAGGCGCAGGCCAAGGCGAAGGCAGCCGCCGAGGCCAAGGCGAAGGCAGCGGCGAAGGCGAAGGCTGCGGCAGCCGCGAAGGCCAAGGCTGCTGCCGCGGCCGCCGCCAAGAAGGCGAAGGCTGCGGCCGCCGCGAAGGCCAGGGCGGTCGCCGCCCAGAAGGCGAAGGCCAAGGCGGCCGCTGCCGCCAAGGCTCGGGCGGCTGCCCGTCCGGTGGTCTCGAGCGTCTACTACGAGAACTGCACCGCAGCCCGTGCGGCGGGCGCTGCGCCGGTCCACCGTGGCGACCCCGGCTACGCCAGCCACCTCGACCGCGACGGCGACGGCATCGGCTGCGAGTAGACCGGTCCGGGGCTGGTCGACCGGCCCGCCGCGGGGCAGACTCGCCCGCGTGAAGGAGTACACGCTGCTCGGCAGCGACGGGCAGCCCTGTCGGTCGACCGTGCCCGGGACCCTCGGTGGGCACCGACGCACGAAGGTCTACGGCCGCCTCGACTGCCCCACCGCGCTGCGGTACATCGCCAAGGGGCAGTACGTGACCCACCGCGTGTTCTTCGCCGACGAGGGAGTCGCCCTCGCGGCCGGATACCGCCCCTGCGCCAGCTGCCTCCGGCCGGAGTACCGGCGGTGGAAGGCCGACCGGGACGACTCCTGACCCGGCCGCGGGTCGTCAGCCGTCGAGGAAGGACCTGACGGCGGCGGTGAAGCGCCGGGGCTCGGTGGCGTGGACGAGGTGCCCGGCGTCGATGGTCACGAGGCGGGCGTCCGGCAGCGTGTCGGACAGCTCGCGGACGTGCTCCTGCGGGACGTGGCTGGTCGACCCGCCGGCGACGACGAGCGTCGGCAGGGCGACGTGGGCCATCAGCCGGGGCCAGGCGGGGTCGGGGTCGTCGATCTCGGGGCGTACCTGCTCGACGACGGCCCAGTCGAACGGCAGCTCCCCGTCCGGCCGCACCGGGGGTGCCGGCGAGCGCCGGTGTGGGACCCCGACGTCCTCGAGGATCAGTCGCCGGACCGTCTCCGGGCGCTCGGCGGCCACCCGGCAGGCGACGAGGCCGCCGAGGGAGTGTCCGACGAGGTCGACCACCGGCTCGCCGAGGACGTCGAGCAGACCGGCAACGTCCCGGGCCATCAGGGCGATCGAGTAGGTGCCGGGACGGTCGCTGCCCCCCTGTCCGCGCAGGTCGACGGCGTACGTGTCGCGGTCCCGGGCGAGGTCGGTCGTCACGACGTCCCAGTCGTGCGCGGTCATGCCGGTCCCCGGCAGCAGCACGACCGGCGGCGCCCCGGACGGTTGCGACGGTCGACGCATGATGCACGCGAGGTGCATCCCACGACCGACGTCGACCCGCTCCGTGTGATGCACCCTTCGACCCTGCGGCACCCGACCCGGCACGAGCAAGGGTGTTCGCCGCGGGCGGACGTCACCCGCGGGCAGGATGGCCCCGTGGACGACGGGGTCGAGGTCAGCGCGATGGCGATCAACGTCGCCGTCCCGGAGCACCTGCAGTGGACGGACGAGCGGCGCGGCGAGGAGTTCCTCCTGACGACGCTCAACGTCCGGATGCTCCCCGACGGCACGCTCGCCGCGAAGGCCTACGGCCGCCCCAGCGCGGGAGGGCGTGGCGCGTACACGTCCTTCCGGATGCCCGACTCGCCCGAGCTGCGGGCCCTCGTCGACGCCGCCGCCACCCGCGCCGCCGAGCGGTGGGCGGCGCACCGCGGTCTGGGCTGACGGGTCCGGGACCACCGACACCTGCACGCCGCTGTTCTGCTCGGGACGCGGGCGACCGCGCGAGCCCCCGGACCCCCATCATGAGAGGCATGGACTGGTACCTCGACCGGCACGACCAGCTCGGTGAGCTGCGCCGCGAGATCGGCCGGTACCTGACCCGGCACGCGGTGCCGGACCGGGAGGCGGTCGAGGACGCCGAGCTCGTCGTCAGCGAGGCCGTCGGCAACGCGCTGCGCCACACCGCCGGCCCCGTGTGGGTCTCCCTCAGCTGGGCCGAGGAGCACCCGGCCCTCACCGTGTACGACGTCGGCTCCTCGCTGCCCGTGTCCGGACGCCACCCCACCCCGACCGGCCCCGACGAGGGCGACGGCGACGACCTCGACGACCTCGGGGACCTCGCCGAGTCGGGGCGCGGCAGCGGGATCATCGAGCTGCTCGCCCACGACGTCGTCGCCCGGCTGCGCCACGAGTCGGGGACGGTCGTCTCGATGCGGCTGGCGGTCTCTCGCCGGCCGACGGTCAGCCTCGACCCGCCACGACGGGACAGCGGGCTGCTGCCGGCGCTCGACGAGGCGAGCCCCACCGGCGGCTTCGGGCGCGAGTCCTTCCTGCGCGCGCTCGTCGTCCAGATGTCCCGCGCCGTCGAGCACCACCACGGGCCGGACGCGGCGGAGGCCGCGGTCGCCCAGGTGGGCATCGACGTCGGTGGCCAGATGGAGGCCGAGTTCCGCCTTGCCGAGGGCGTCGTCGACCGCCTCACCCCGGAGGAGCTCGGCCGCTGCTACGTCCGCCTCAAGCACGCCATCGACGGCGGGTTCAGCGTGGTCGAGGCCTCCGCGGAGCGCGTGGTCCTCGTCAACACCCGGTGCCCGTTCGGCGACACCGTCCGCCAGGCGCCGGCCCTGTGCCGGATGACGTCCAGCGTCTTCGGCGGCATCGCGGCGCGCAACCACGACGTCGGCGCGTCGGTCCTGCTCGAGGAGCGCATCGCCGTCGGCGACCCCGGGTGCCGCGTCGTCGTCCACCTCGGTCACGCACCGGCCGACGTCGAGCCCTTCGCCCACCACTACGCCACGCCGTCCGGGGCCGCCGCTCGCTGACCGGCCACGGGGGTCGTCCCCGGTCGGTGCCGTCCTAGACTCTCGGCTCGTGAGCACTCCCCCGGCGTACCCCACGATGGAGGACGTCATCGGCGGTACGCCGCTGGTGCGTCTGCAGCGGCTCCCCGGGCCCGAGAACGACCGGCGCGGCAACGTGCTGCTCGCGAAGCTCGAGGGCAACAACCCCGCGGGCTCGGTCAAGGACCGGCCCGCGATCAGCATGATCCGCGGCGCCGAGGCACGCGGCGAGATCTCCCCCGGCGACACCCTGCTCGAGGCCACCTCCGGCAACACCGGCATCGGGCTGGCGATGGCCGCCGCGATCAGCGGCTACCCCCTCGTCATCGTCATGCCCGAGGACGCCTCCGTCGAGCGGGCCCAGACGATGCGGGCCTTCGGCGCCGAGCTGGTCCTCACGCCGGCGGCGGGTGGCATGGAGGAGGCCCGAGACGTCGTGACCCGGATGGAGCAGGAGGGGCGCGGGCGGGTCCTCGACCAGTTCGGCAACCCCGACAACCCGCGCGCCCACGAGCTCGGCACCGGCCCGGAGCTCTGGAGCCAGACCGACGGCCGCATCACGCACTTCGTCTCCGCGATGGGCACCACCGGCACGATCACCGGCGTCTCGCGGTTCCTCAAGTCGCGCAACCCCGACGTCCAGATCGTCGGCGCCCAGCCCGCCGAGGGCTCGAAGATCCCCGGCATCCGGGCCTGGCCCCCGGCCTACGTGCCGAGCATCTTCGACCCGTCGGCGGTGGACCGGACGGTGGAGGTCACCCAGGACGACGCCGAGGAGATGGCCCGGCGGCTGGCCCGCGAGGAGGGCATCTTCGGCGGCCCGTCCGCGGCCGGCGCGTGCTGGACCGCGCTCCAGGTGGCGCAGGAGGTGCGCGACGCGACGATCGTCTTCGTCGTGTGCGACCGCGGCGACCGCTACCTCTCCAGCGGCATCTTCCCCGCCTGACCCCCTCGACCGCCGCAGGTCGACCCGCAGGCTGTGGGGTCATCGAGGCCGATAGACCTCGCGACGGTGGTCGATCCGGAGGACGACGACCTCGCGGGCCTCCTCGTGGATGCGGTACAGCACCCGGTAGGTCCCCCGTCGCGCAGCGTGGATGCCGGCCAGGTCCGCGCGTAGCGGCTTACCCACACGCTGAGGGTTGTCGACCAGCGCGCCGGTGAGGAACTCGACGACCGCGGCAGCCACCGCCTCGGGCAGACCGGACCGGATCGCCCGGACAGCCGGTGGGGTCAGGACCAGCTCGTAGGGCGCGACGTCGCTCACGGGCGCAGCGCGCGCACCACATCCACCCCGCGAACGACATCGCCCGAGGCGTAGGCCGCGTCCGCCTCGCGGATGTCCGCGAGCGCGCGAGGGTCGCTGAGGACGGACAACGTCTCCTCGAGCTCGGCCAGGTCCTCCGGGCTGATGATCACCGCGGCCGCGCGCCCGTTACGCGTCACGGTCACCCGCTCGTGCTCGCGTTCGACGCGGTCGACGACGTCGCTGAAGTGGTCACGGACCTCGCGCAGTGGCTCGACGCTCATGACCACAATTGTGGCGCTTCATCGCTCATCCTGCAACGCCGACCTCAGAAGTCCAGCGCTCGCGCAGACCTCGGCCGGAGATCGTCAGAACGAGTCGAGCAGCTTCGCCTTCGCAGAAGCGAACTTCTCGTCCGACAGAATTCCGTCTCGGTGCAGCGAAGCGAGTTCCCTAAGCCGATCGGACACGCTCGCCATCGGGCCAGTCGGCTGAGTCGAGTCCCCCGCTGCGGCCGCCCCCAACGTGACGCCCTGTGGCGGCGGTGGGGAAGCTCACGGCCAGCGCCGTCAGTCGCCGAGGAGGTGGGCGACGTGCGCGTTGGTGAAGAGGCGCCCCGGGTCGCGGCGGTCGCGGACCGCGCGGAAGTCGTCGAAGCGCGGGTAGAGCGCCTGCAGCCGGTCGGCGCCGAGGGTGTGGACCTTGCCCCAGTGCGGCCGACCCTCGTGCTCGGCGACGATCGCCTCGAAGGCGGCGAACAGGCGCGAGGGGTCCATCCGGTGGTACTGGTGCACGGCGACGTAGGCGTTCTCTCGCTCGTGGGCCATCGAGAGCCAGACGTCGTCGGCGCCGATGAAGCGCACCTCGACCGGGAAGGGCACCGGCTCGCCCGAGCGCTCGAACCACGCCCGCAGCTCCTCGAGCACCGGCACGACCGAGGCGCGGGGCACCGCGTACTCGGACTCGACGAACCGCACCTCGCGCGAGGAGCAGAAGACCCGCCACGAGTCGTCGGCGTACTCCCGCGCCCCGAGCACGCGCGCGCTGAGCCGGTTGACGCGCGGCGTCGCCGCGGGCGCCCGGGTCAGCACCCGGTTGACGCCTTCGTACAGCCGGTTCGCCAGCAGGTCGTCGTCCAGGCGCCGCCGCCAGCCCGGCAGCGGCCCCGGCCCCTCCCCCGGCGCGACGCGGTCGTTGCGCTTGAGCAGCACCCGGTCGGTGTGCGGGAACCAGTGCATGTCGACGTGGTCGTGCGCGTCGGCGAGCTCGTGGAGGCGTCCGAGCACCGACGAGAACGACTCCCCCGACTCGCGCGCGTGCAGCCGGAACGCCGGCACGCACTGCAGCTCGACCTCGACGACCACGCCGAGGGCCCCCAGCCCGACCCGCGCCGCGCGGAACACCTCGGGCGACTCCTCGGCCGAGCAGCGCAGCACCGACCCGTCGGCGAGCACGAGGACCATCCCGCACACGGCCGCGGCGATGCCCTGCCGCCGCACCCCCGTGCCGTGCGTGCCGGTGGCCGTCGCGCCGCTGATGGTCTGCCGGTCGATGTCGCCGAGGTTGGGCAGCGCCATCCCGAGCGCCTGCAGGGCGGGGTTGAGCCGGTGCAGCGGCGTGCCGGCGGCCACGCGCACGCGCATCCGCTCGCGGTCCACGCCGAGGACGCCGCTCAGGCCGTCGACGCGCAGCAGCACCCCGTCGGTCGCGACGAGGGGGGTGAAGGAGTGGCCGGTGCCGGCGACGCGCAGGGCCAACCCGCGCTCGGCGGCCGAGCGCACGGCGCCGACGACGCCCTCGACCGTCGAGACGTCGGTGACGACGCGCGGGTGCGCGACGACGTTGCCGCCCCAGTTGCGCCAAGTCGCGCTCATCCGTGGTTCCATCCCTCTCCGCGGTAGGTGGGCACCGCGTCGACGAGCCGCCCGCCGCGCACGAGGTGGAGGGTGTCGAAGCGCTCGAGCGTCTCGCCGGCCTTGGCACCGCGCAGCCACACCCGGTCGCCGAGGGCCAGGCCGCGCACGCCCTCGCCGGCGACGGGGGTCTGCACCTCCCCCGCCGCCTCGGTGCGCAGCAGCGACCAGCCGCGGCGCACCGGCGCGGGGACCCGCGACCAGCCGGGCTCGCCGCTGGCGACGTACCCGCCGCCGAACGCCGTGACGATGTCGTGCGCCGGCCGCCGCACGACGTCGAGCGCGTAGGCCATCGCGGGCCGCGGGCTGAAGGCGTCGTAGCCGTCGAAGAGCGTCGGCGCGTAGAGCCCGGAGCCCGCGGCGAGCTCGGTGACCGAGTCGTCGCCCGCGAAGGTGTGCAGGCTGCCGGTGCCGCCGCCGTTGACGAACTGCAGGTCGGCCTCGGCCCGCACCGCCGCCACGACGGCCGCCCGCCGCTCGCGCAGCTCGGCCACGGAGCGTCTCTTGAGCAGGCGCACCGGCGGGGTGTCGGGCAGGCCGGCCACCTGCGCGTCGTAGAACATCAGCCCGCGCACCTCGAGCCCGATGCCCTGCGCCGCGCGCGCGACGGCGAGGGCCTGGGCCGGGGTGCGGGTCGGCGAGCGACGCACGCCGAGGTGCAGCCGCCCGACGCGCACCGAGCAGTCGACGTCGACGGCCACCCCGACGCCGCGCACCGCGGGGTCGAGGGTGTCGCGCAGCCAGCGCACGTGCTCGACCGAGTCGACGGTCAGCGTCACCTCGCGGCGCAGGTCGTCGTCGGCCGCGACCTCGCGGATCGCCCCGACGTCGACCGAGGGGTAGGCGACGTAGAGGTCACGGACGCCGGCCCCGTGCAGCCGCACCGCCTCGCGGACGGCGTAGGCCATCACCCCGGCGAAGCCCGGGCGCGTCAGCACGTCGTCGAGGACCCAGCGGCAGCGCAGCGACTTCGACGCCACCCGGATCGGTCGCCCGCCGGCCCGCCGCACGAGATCGTCGGCGTTCGCCGCGTACGCGTCGAGGTCGAGGACGACCAGCGGCGCGGGCCGCCCCGCGGTCGCCGCGTCCCACTGGGCGGTCACGCCGTCGGGCACCGGTTCCACGGGGCCGACCCTAGTGCGATGCTGGCGCCGTGACACGGGACGACGGGGACTTCGTCGGGGAGCGGGCGCCGGCGCCGCGCGGCCTCCCCCACCGCGCGTGGCTCGTCGCCGCCGTCACGCTCGCCGCGCTCGTCGCCGCCGCGGCCTTCCGCTCCTCCACCGGCGTGCTCCTCGAGCCGGTGGAGTCCGAGTTCGGCTGGTCGCGCGCCACGACCTCCGGCGCGGTCAGCCTCAACCTCGTCCTCTACGGCCTCACCGCCCCCTTCGCCGCCGCGTTCATGGAGCGCTTCGGCGTGCGGCGCACGGTCGCCCTCGCGCTCGTCGTCGTCGGCGTCTCCAGCGCCCTGACGACCGTCATGACCTCGGCCTGGCAGCTCTGGCTGCTCTGGGGCGTCTTCATCGGCGTCGGGACCGGCGCGATGGCCCTCGTCCTCGGCGCGGTCGTGGCCAACCGCTGGTTCGAGCGGCACCGGGGCCTGGTCACCGGCATCTTCTCGGCGGCCAACGCCACCGGCCAGCTGCTCTTCCTGCCGGTCATCGCCCGGGCCGCGGCAGGGCCGGGATGGCGCTGGGCCGCCGGCGTCGTCGCCGTCCTCGCGCTCCTCGTCGCCGTGCTCGTCGCGCTCCTGCTCGTCGACCACCCGCGCGACCGCGGCCTGCTGCCCTACGGCGCGACCACGCACGCCCCCGAGGCCCCGGACACCGGCGAGTCACCCGCCCGGCGTGCGGTCTCGACCCTCGTCCGCGTCTCGCGCAGCTGGCCGTTCTGGGCGCTCGTGCTCACCTTCTGGGTCTGCGGCTGGTCGACCAACGGCATCATCCAGACGCACTTCGTCCCCGCCGCGCACGACCACGGGATGCCCGCGACGACCGCCGCCGGTCTGCTGGCGGTCGTCGGCATCTTCGACATCGCCGGCACGGTGGGCTCCGGCTGGCTGACCGACCGGGTCGACCCCCGGCTGCTGCTGGCCGGCTACTACCTCGGGCGCGGCCTGTCGCTGCTCGCGCTCGACGCGGTGCTCGGGCCGGGCGTCGAGCCGGGGATGTGGGTGTTCATCGTCTTCTACGGGCTCGACTGGGTCGCCACCGTGCCGCCGACGGTCGCGCTGTGTCGCACGCACTTCGGGGTCGCGGACTCCGGTGTCGTGTTCGGCTGGGTCTTCGCGTCGCACATGGTCGGCGCGGGGGTCGGCGCGAGCGTGGCCGGGTGGGTGCGCACCGCGCAGGGCGACTACCACTGGGCCTGGCTCGGGGCCGCCGTCCTCTGCTTCGCGGCGGTCGCGCTCGCCCTGACCATCCCGAAGCGGCCGGTCCGCGAGCAGGAGCCGGTCCTCACGCCGCTCTCGTGAGCGGGGGCGCGGTCAGCCGACGCGGGTGACGACGCCGGTGGCCAGCGCGTGCAGCGCCTCCTTGGCGTCGCTCGCCGGCAGCCCGTCGAGCACCGACTGGGCCCGGGTCGCCACGGCGAAGGTGTGCTCGCGGGCCCGCTCCATCGCGGGGTGGGCCCGCAGCAGGCCGAGGGCCTCGGCCAGGCGCGCGTCGTCGTCGAGGTCGCCGCGCAGCAGCTCCTGGAGCCGGGCGTCCGCCGGGTCGGTGGAGGCGAGCACGTGCAGGACCGGCAGGGTGCGCTTGCCCTCGCGCAGGTCGGTGCCCGGCGTCTTGCCGGTCTCGTCGGCCTCGGAGGAGATGTCGATGAGGTCGTCGGCCAGCTGGAAGGCGACGCCGAGCCGCTCGCCGTACTCGCGCATCACCTCGACGGTCGCGTCGTCGCAGCCGCCGAACATCGCGCCGTAGCGGGCGGCGGTGGCGATGAGGACGCCGGTCTTGTCGGCGAGCACCTGGAGGTAGTACTCGACCGGGTCCTGGCCCTCGGGGCACGGCCGGTCGTCGCGGATCTGCCCGGCGCACAGGCGCACGAAGGTCTGCGCCTGGATCTTGACCGCCTGCGGGCCGAGGTCGGCGACGATGTCGGACGCCGTGCCGAAGAGCAGGTCGCCGACGAGGATCGCGGTCGAGTTGTCGTACAGGGCGTTCGCCGAGGGCGCCCCGCGCCGCACGTCGGCCTCGTCCATGACGTCGTCGTGGTAGAGCGAGGCGAGGTGGGTCAGCTCGACCCCGGCGGCCGCCGCCACGACCTCGTCGGAGACGCCCGTGCCGAGCTCGGAGGCGAGCAGCGTGAGCAGCGGCCGGAACCGCTTGCCGCCCGCCGCGGTGAGGTGCGAGGACGCCTGGGCGATGAACGGGTCGTCGTGGTCGACGCGCTGCGTGATGAGCGCCTCGACCCGGCCGAGCCCGTCGGTCAGCCGCTCGCGCAGCGCGTCACCGGCGCCGGGCAGCGCGAGGACCGAGGGGGTCCCCCGCTGCGCCGTCGCCCCGCCCGCGCTCACAGCAGGAACTGCGAGGCGTTGTTCGCGAGCTGGAGCACCACGGCCGGCGCGACACCCGCGACGACGGTGATGGCCACGCCGAGCGTGATGCCGATCGTCGACGGCACCGACGGCTGGAGGGCGACGACGCCCTCGGCCGGCTCGGTGAAGTACATGAGGACGATGAGCCGGACGTAGACGAACGCGGTGACCGCCGAGGCGAGCACACCGACGACGACCATGACGACGCCCGAGGTGCCGGACTCGACGGCCGGCGCGAAGGCCGCGAACTTGGCGGTGAAGCCGCTGGTCAGCGGGATGCCCGCGAAGGCCAGCAGGAGGAAGGCGAAGACGCCCGCGACGACGGGGTGGTTGCGGCCCAGGCCCGCCCACTGCGAGAGGTGCGAGGCCTCGGAGCCGTCCTGGCGGACCATCGCGACGATCGCGAAGGCCGCGATGGTCGTCGCGCCGTAGGCGAGGAGGTAGAACATCACGCCACCGATCGCGCTCTGCGAGAACGCGAGGACGCCGACGAGGATGAACCCGGCGTGGGCCACCGACGAGTAGGCCAGGAGGCGCTTGACGTCGGTCTGGGTGACCGAGAGCACCGCACCGACGACCATCGTGAGGATGGCGATGACGACGACGCCGATCTGCCAGTCCCAGCGGTTCGCGCCGACACCGACGTAGGTCAGGCGCAGGATCGCGCCGAACGCGGCGAGCTTGGTGCACGCGGCCATGAAGCCGGTGACCGGGGTCGGCGCGCCCTGGTAGGCGTCCGGGGTCCACGAGTGGAAGGGCACCGCGCCGACCTTGAAGAGCAGGCCGACGAGGACGAGGACGACGCCCGGCAGGAGCAGGCCGTCGAGGTCGCCGGAGTTGGTGCGGATGGCCGTCGCGATGGCCGCGAGGTCCGAGGAGCCGGCGTAGCCGAAGAGCAGCGCCGCCCCGAAGAGGAAGAACGCGCTGGAGAACGCCCCGAGGAGGAAGTACTTGAGGGCGGCCTCCTGCGAGAGCAGCCGGCGCCGGCGGGCCAGGCCCGTCATGACGTACAGCGGCAGCGAGAGGACCTCGAGCCCGACGAAGAGCGTGATGAGGTCGTTCGCCGAGACGAAGACCATCATCCCGAGCACCGCGAAGAGCGTCAGCGGGAAGACCTCGGAGGTCGCGTACCCCGCACGGGTCGCGGCGTCCTCCTGCGGCGAGCCCGGCGTCGAGGCACCCATCGGGGTGAACGCGTCGGAGCCGGTGCCGCCGAAGCGCTCGGCCATGACGAGGACGCCGATGGTCGCGAGCAGCAGCAGCGCGCCCTGGAGGAAGAGCGAGACCCCGTCGATGGCGACCGAGCCGCCGAGGGTGATCGACATGTGGTCGCGGCTCCACACGGCGAGGACGACGAGGGCGGCCACGAGGACGCCCGTCGTCAGCCACACCTGGATGGCGTGCCGCTTCGCCCGGGGCGCGAAGGCCTCGACGAGGACGCCCACGAGGGCGCCCGCGACGACGAGGAACATCGGCGCGACCGCGAGGTAGTCGATGCTCACGGCCTGGAACTCGGCCGGCATCACGCTCGGCATCACTTGGCACTCCCGGAGGCGTCGGTGGCGGCGGCCGGGTCGCTGACGCCGACGATCTGCAGCGTCTTGTCCACGGCCGGGTTGATGATGTCGAGCACCGGCTTCGGGTAGAAGCCGAGGACGACGAACGAGGCGATGATCGGCGCGACGACCCAGCGCTCGCGCGAGGAGAGGTCGCGCGGGGCCTTGCCGTCGGCGAACGAGGGCTTGGGGCCGGTCATGACGCGCTGGTACATGAGGAGGATGTAGAGCGCGGCGAGCACGATGCCGAGCGCCGCGATGACGGCGGCGACCTTGTAGCGCATGAACGTGCCCTGGAGCACGAGGAACTCCGAGACGAAGCTCGAGAGGCCCGGCAGCGCCAGCGAGGACAGGCCCGCGACGAGGAAGGTGCCGGCGAGGACGGGCGTGACCCGCTGCCAGCCGCCGTAGTCGGGGATGCGCTTGCTGCCGTGCCGCGTCACGAGGAAGCCGGCGATGAGGAACAGGCCGGCCGTCGAGAAGCCGTGGTTGACCATGTAGAGGGTCGACCCGGCGCCGCCGACGCTCGTCATCGCGAAGATGCCGAGGACGATGAAGCCGAAGTGGCTGATCGAGGTGAACGCGATGAGCCGCATCATGTCGGTCTGGCCGATCGCGAGCAGCGCGCCGTAGATGACCGAGATGACGGCCAGGGTGATGACCACCGGCGTCGCCCACTGCGAGGCCTCCGGGAAGAGCTGGAGGCAGAAGCGGATCATCCCGTAGGTGCCGACCTTGTCGAGGATGCCGACGAGGAGCACGGCGGTCGCGGGGCGCGACTCGGTCGCGGCGTCGGGCAGCCAGGTGTGGACCGGCCACATCGGGGCCTTGACCGCGAAGGCGATGAAGAAGCCGACGAACATCCAGCGCAGGGCGGCCGTCGAGCCGTCCATCCCGCCGATGAGGTTCTCGACGAGGAAGCCGTCCTGCCCGCCCGGGCCCGCGAAGTACACCGCGATGACCGACACGAGCATGACGAGCCCGCCGGCGAGCGAGAAGAGGAGGAACTTGACCGCCGCGTACTGCCGCTGCGGGCCGCCGTACAGCCCGATGAGGAAGTACACCGGGATGAGCATCGCCTCGAAGAAGACGTAGAAGAGGAAGACGTCGGTGGCCGCGAAGACGCCGACCATGAACGCCTCGAGGACGAGCATGAGCGCGAAGTAGCGCTTGAGCCGCCCGGCCTCGGCCTCCGGCACGTCGTTCCAGGCCGCCAGGAGGCAGACCGGGACGAGGATCGCGGCCATGACGATGAGCGCCAGGGCGATGCCGTCGACCCCGACGGCGTAGGAGACGCCGAACTGCGGGATCCACGCGTGGGTCTCGGTCAGCTGGAACATCGCGGTCGACCCGGAGTCGAACGCCACCCACGCGAGGACCGCGAGGACGAGGGTCACCAGCGAGGCCCCGAGGGCGACCGGGCGCGCGAGGCGCACCGAGCCGTTCGGCAGGGCCGCGACGACGATCGCGCCGAGGACCGGCACCACCATCATCAGGGTGAGGAGGGGCAGGGAGGTCACTGGATCACCCACAGAGCACCGAGGACGGCGACGACACCGGTGAGCATCGTCAGGGCATACGACCGGGCGTACCCGGTCTGGAGGCGACGCAGCCTCGAGGACAGACCGCCGACGAGGGCGGCGAGGCCGCCGGCGGCGCCGTCGACCCCCTTGCCGTCGACGTAGACGAGCGAGCGGGTCAGGTGGACACCCGGCCGCATGAACAGGCCCTCGTTGACGGCGTCCTGGTAGAGGTCCACGCGCGCGGCGCGGGTGAGCACGGAGCCGCGCGGGGCGACCTCGGGCACGTCCTCGGCCCAGTACTGCCGCCACGCGAGGAAGATCCCGACGGCGACGAAGAGCAGGGTCAGGCCCATGAGCACCGGCACCGCGATGACCGGGTGCTCCTCGCCGTGCTCGCCGACGACCGGCGCGAGCCACGAGACGATCGGGGCGGTCTCGGCGAACGGCCACGCGAGGAGCAGGCCGAGGAAGGCCGAGCCGCCGGCGAGGACCATCATCGGGACGGTCATGATCTTGGGCGACTCGTGCGGGTGCACGTCCTCGGTCCAGCGCTTCTCGCCGTGGAAGGTCATGAAGAACAGGCGCGACATGTAGAAGGCCGTGACCCCGGCGCCGATCAGCGCGGCGCTGCCGAGGACCCAGGGCTGCCAGCCCTCGCCGACGAAGGCGGCCTCGATGATCTTGTCCTTGGACCAGAAGCCCGAGAACGGCGGGACACCGAGGATCGCGAGCCAGCCGAGGCCGAAGGTCGCCCAGGTGATCTTCATGGCGCCCGAGAGCCCGCCGAAGCGGCGCATGTTCACCTGGTCGTTCATGCCGTGCATGACCGACCCGGCGCCGAGGAACATCCCGGCCTTGAAGAAGCCGTGCGTCAGCAGGTGGAAGATCGCGAAGGCGTAGCCGACCGGGCCCAGGCCCGCCGCGAGCATCATGTAGCCGATCTGGCTCATCGTCGAGGCCGCGAGGGCCTTCTTGATGTCGTCCTTGGCGCAGCCGACGACCGCACCGAAGACCAGCGTGATCGCACCGACGATGGCGACCGCGAGGGCGGCGTCCGGGGCGGCGTCGAAGATGACGTGCGAGCGGACGACGAGGTAGACGCCGGCGGTGACCATCGTCGCCGCGTGGATGAGCGCGGAGACGGGCGTCGGGCCGGCCATCGCGTCACCGAGCCAGGACTGCAGCGGGAACTGCGCCGACTTGCCGCAGGCCCCGACGAGCAGGAGCAGCCCGATCGCGGTGAGCGTCGACTGGTTGGCGCCCGCGACACCCTCGTTGACCGTCGCGTAGTCGACGCCGCCGAAGGTGATGAACATCGTCATGATCGCGATGGACAGGCCGAGGTCGCCGACACGGTTGACGAAGAACGCCTTGTTCGCCGCGCTGGCGTACGCCGGGTTCCAGTTCCAGAAGCCGATGAGCAGGTACGAGGCCAGGCCCACGCCCTCCCAGCCGACGAAGAGGAGCAGGTAGCTGTCGGCGAGGACGAGGACGAGCATCGCCGCGACGAAGAGGTTGAGGTAGGCGAAGAAGCGCCGCTTGTCGGGGTCGTGCTCCATGTACCCGAGCGAGTACACGTGGATGAGCGAGCCGACGAAGGTGATGAGCATGACGAACGCGACCGACAGCGGGTCGACGAGCATCCCGAGGTCGAGGTTGAACGACCCGGCCGGCACCCAGCTCCACAGCGTCAGGTGGTGGGCGCGCGCCCCCGCGTCCTGACCGAGCAGCTGGAAGAGCACGACGACGCCGACGCCGAAGCTGGCCCACGACAGGCCGGTCGCCAGCGCCGGGCCGACCTTGTTCGTGCGGCGTCCCCCGAGGAGGAGGATCGCCGCACCGAGGAGGGGCAGCGCGACGAGCAGCCACGCGACCGACGCGGCGCCGGTCGCGGGGGCCGCGGTCATCGCGTCGCCCTCGGTGATCAGTGAGTGCACGTCCTACTCCTTCAGAGCTTCAGCAGGTTCGCGTCGTCGACCGAGGCCGACCGGCGGGACCGGAAGATCGCCATGATGATCGCGAGGCCGACGACGACCTCCGCGGCCGCGACGACCATGACGAAGAGGGCGAGGACCTGGCCGTCGAGCGAGCCGTGCATCCGCGCGAACGTCACGAAGACGAGGTTCGCGGCGTTGAGCATCAGCTCGACCCCCATGAACACGATGATCGCGTTGCGCCGGGTCAGGACGGTGGCCGCCCCGATGGCGAAGAGGATGGTCGCCAGGTAGACGTAGTTGACCAGGCTCATCGCTCGCCTCCTTCGCGCACGTCGCGCTCGATCTGGCGCTCGCCCTCGGTGTAGACCTCGGGAGAGCGGTTCTGGTCGCGGGCGGTGAGCACGCGCGAGACGGACAGCTCCGACGGGGTGCCGTCGGGCAGGAGCGCGGGGGTGTCGACGGCGTTGTGCCGGGCGTAGACACCGGGCGCCGGCAGGCCGGCGAGGTGCTCGCCCTCCTGGAAGCGCCGCTTGCTCCACTCCTTCTGGTTCGGGCCCTTGCCGAGGCGCTCGCGGTGGGCGAGGACCATCGCGCCGAGCGCCGCCGTGATGAGCAGGGCGCTCGTGATCTCGAAGACCCAGACGTAGCGGCCGAAGATCAGCTGCGCGACGCCCGAGACGTTGCCCTGGTCGGCGTTGACCGCCGCGACCCCGACCGGGTCGCCGAGCGTCACGTGGCCGACCGAGAACCCGAGCAGGCCGCCGAGGCCGAGCACGAGGACGACGGTGGCCCAGCGCTGGCCGGTCAGCGTCTCGACGAGGCTGTCGCTGGAGTCGACCCCGACGAGCATGAGCACGAAGAGGAAGAGCATCATCACCGCGCCGGTGTAGACGAAGATCTGGATGACGCCGAGGAAGTCGGCGTCCTGCGCGATGTAGAAGACGCCGACGATGATCATCGTCAGGGCCATGCCGAGGGCGGCGTGGACGGCCTTCCTCGCGAAGACCAGGCCCAGGGCCCCGAGCACCGCGAGGGGCCCGAGGATCCAGAACATGATCTCCTCACCGGTGCCGGTCACGAGCCCACCTCCGCGTCGTGCTCGCCGCCGGCGCGGGCCGCGACGACCTCGCGCTGCGAGTCGGTCGCCTCGGTGACCTTGCCGAGGTAGTAGTCGCGCTCCTCCATGCCCTCGGCCATCGGGAACGGCGGCTGGAGCATGCCCGGCTGGACCGGGGCGAGGAGCTGGTCCTTGGTGAAGATGAGGTCCGCGCGGTTGTTGTCGGCGAGCTCGTAGAAGTTCGTCATCGTCAGCGCACGCGTCGGGCACGCCTCGATGCACAGCCCGCAGAAGATGCAGCGCAGGTAGTTGATCTGGTAGACGCGGCCGTAGCGCTCGCCGGGGCTGAACCGACCCGCGCCGCCCTCGCTGTCGTCGTTGTTCGCGCCCTCGACGAGGATCGCGTCGGCCGGGCAGGCCCACGCGCACAGCTCGCAGCCGACGCACTTCTCGAGCCCGTCGGGGTGGCGGTTGAGCTGGTGGCGCCCGTGGAAGCGCGCCTGGGTCGGGCGCTTCTCCTCCGGGTACTCCTCGGTGATGACCTTGCGGAACATCGTCGAGAACGTGACGCCGAACCCGGCGACGGGGGCGAACAGGTCGGAGAAGAAGCCGGACTTCTTCTGCTCGTCAGCCACGAGTGGCCTCCTCGGTCTCGGGACGGGCGGTGAGGGCCGGCGCGAACGAGGGCTCGCGCAGGCGCTGCCCGGGCATCGGTGGGACGGGGTGCCCACCGGCGTAGGGGTCGATCTCGGTGGGGACGCTCGGGTGCAGCGACGCCTCCTTGCGCTCCGCCCGGCTGTCCCACAGCCAGCCGCCGACGAGGGCGGCGACCGCGATGATGCCGACGAGCGCGAGGGAGAAGGCCGGGAAGCTGCGGCCCGCGAAGTCGATGTTGCCGCCGAGCCAGCCGTTCTGGCCGGCGCGGAAGAACGCGACGAGGACGACCCAGCCGAGCGTCGTCGGGATGAGGAACTTCCACCCGAAGCGCATGAACTGGTCGTAGCGGACGCGGGGCAGCGAGCCGCGCAGCCAGACGAAGACGAACATGAAGGCCCACAGCTTGGCGGTGAACCAGAGCACGCCCCACCAGCCCTCGTTGAACATGCCGCCGTTGATGGCCGCGATGCCGGGAGGGGCCTGGGGGCCGCCGAGGAACATCGTCGTGGCCAGGGCCGCGACGGTGAACATGTTGATGTACTCGCCGAGGAAGAACATGGCGAAGCGCATCGAGCCGTACTCGGTGTGGAAACCACCGGTCAGCTCGCCCTCGCCCTCGGCGAGGTCGAACGGCAGGCGGTTGGTCTCGCCGACCATCGTGATGACGTAGACGAAGAAGCTGAAGAACGCCGGGATGACGAACCACATGTTCTGCGCCTGCGCGGCGACGATCTGCGAGGTCGACATCGAGCCGGCGTAGAGGAAGACCGCCACGAGCGAGAGGCCCATCGCGATCTCGTAGGAGATCATCTGCGCCGACGCGCGCAGGCCACCCATGAGCGGGTAGGGCGAGCCCGAGGACCAGCCGGCCAGGACGACGCCGTAGATGCCGATGCCCGCGACGGCGAGCACGAGGAGCACCGCGACGGGGGTGTCGGTCAGCTGGAACGGCGTGGTGTGGCCGAACATCGAGACCTCGCCGGCCAGCGGCATGATCGAGAACGAGACGAAGCACATCGTCGCCGTGATGATCGGGGCGAGGGTGAAGACGAAGGCGTCGGACGCCTTGGGTCGCACGTCCTCCTTGAGCATCGACTTCATGCCGTCGGCGAGGGTCTGGAGCAGACCGAACGGGCCGTTGCGGTTCGGGCCCGGGCGCTGCTGCATCCGCCCGATGACGCGGCGCTCGAACCAGATGACGAGCAGCGTCGAGACGAGCAGGTAGACGAAGATGATCAGCGCCTTGACGAGGCTGAGCCACATCGGGGTGTCGCTGAAGTCGGCCGCGGGGTTGTCGGTGCCCGCCGTGGCGAGCGTGCCGAGCCCGGCGAGCGCGGTGACGGTGCTCATCGTGCACCCTCCTTCGAGACGGTGACGAGCGCACCGGGTGCACCCGCGAGGGTCGCCCGCAGGTCACAGCCCTGCGAGTTGGTCGGGAGCCAGACGACGTGGTCCGCCATCTCGCTCACGAGGACGGGCGCGGTGACCGAGGTCTGCGCCGCGCGCACGGTGAGGTGGTCGCCGTCGACGACGCCGAGCGCCGCCGCGGTGGTCGCCGAGATGCGGGCCACCGGCGCCGGGGCGGTGCCCGCGAGGAAGGGCTCGCCGTCCTGGAGGGTGCCGCGGTCGAGCAGGTGGCGCCACGTCGCGAGGACGAGGGTGCCCTCGGTCAGCTCGGGGACCTCGCCGGCCTCCGCGCTCGGGGCGGCCGGACGCGCGCCGGCCCACGGGCCGAGCGACTGCATCTCGGAGCGCACCTCGCGCAGCGTGCGGGTCCCGAGGAACTCGCCCATCTCGTCGGCGAGCATCTCGAGGGCGCGGTAGTCGCTGACGTAGGAGGTGTCGAGCGCGGCCTCGAAGGCGCGGACCCGGCCCTCCCAGTCGACGAACGAGCCACCCTTCTCGGCGTGCGCCGCGACGGGCAGGACGACGTCGGCGTGCTCGGTGACCGCGGAGCGACGGATCTCGAGGGAGACCACGAACGGGGCGGCCAGCGCGGCGGCCGCGGCGTCGCTGCCGAGGTCGGCCGGGTCGACGCCACCGACGACGAGCGCGCCGAGCTCACCGGACGCGGCCGCGGCGACGATGCCCGCGGTGTCGCGGCCCGGGGCCTGCGGCAGCGAGGCGACCTGCCACGCGGCGGCGACCTCGGAGCGGGCGGCGTCGTCGGCGACCGGACGGCCGCCGGGCAGGAGGGTCGGCAGCGCGCCGGCCTCGAGCGCACCGCGCTCCCCCGCCCGACGCGGCACCCACGCGAGGCGGGCCCCCGTGGAGTCGGCCAGGGCCGCCGCGGCGCTCAGCGCGCCCGGGACCATCGCGAGGCGCTCGCCGACGAGGACGATGCCGCCCTCGCGCAGGCCGCGGGCGGCCTCCTCGACGACCTCGGTGCCCGAGCCCTCGCCGAGGGCGCGCAGCACCTCGGGCTCGGTGCCGGGAGCGGTCGGGATGAGCGTGCCGCCCATCTTCGCCAGGCCCCGGGTCGCGACCGCGGAGACGGCGAAGACGCGGGTCTTGTGCTTGCGGTACGCCTTGCGCAGGCGCAGGAAGACGATCGGCGACTCGTCCTCGGGCTCGAAGCCGACGAGGAGCACCTGGCCGGCCCGCTCGAGGTCGGCGTACGTGACGGCGCCCCCCTCGGGGCCGGTGCCGACGACGGTCGAGGCGAGGAAGTCCGCCTCCTCGGCCGAGTGCGGGCGGGCGCGGAAGTCGACGTCGTTCGTGCCGAGCACCGTGCGGGCGAACTTGCCGTAGGCGTAGGCGTCCTCGGCGCTGACGCGACCGCCGACGAGCACGCCGGCCTTGGTCCCGCGCAGCCCCTCGGCCGCGCGCTCGAGCGCCTCGCGCCACGACGCGACGCGCAGCTCGCCGTCCTCGCCCCGGACCATCGGGTACTCGAGGCGGTCGGCGGTGCTCGCGTAGGCGAAGGCCCAGCGGCCCTTGTCGCAGTTCCACTCGTCGTTGACCAGCGGGTCGGCCGTGGCCATCCGGCGCAGGACCGTGCCGCGGCGGTGGTCGGTGCGGGTGGCGCAGCCGCTCGCGCAGTGCTCGCAGACGCTCGGGGTCGACACGAGGTCGAACGGGCGGCTGCGGAAGCGGTAGGCCGAGCCGGTCAGCGCGCCGACCGGGCAGATCTGGACGGTGTTGCCGGAGAAGTAGGACTCGAACGGCTTCTCCTCGTAGATGCCGACCTGCTGCAGCGCGCCGCGCTCGACGAGGGCGATGAACGGGTCACCGGCGACCTGGTCGGAGAAGCGGGTGCAGCGCGCGCACAGGACACAGCGCTCGCGGTCGAGCAGCACCTGCGAGGAGATGTTGATCGGCTTGGGGTAGGTGCGCTTGACGTCCTCGAAGCGCGAGGTGCTGCGGCCGTTGCTCATCGCCTGGTTCTGCAAGGGGCACTCGCCGCCCTTGTCGCAGACCGGGCAGTCGAGCGGGTGGTTGATGAGCAGCAGCTCCATGACGCCCTTCTGCGCCTTGTCGGCGCCCTCGGACGTGTACTGCGTCTTGACGACCATGCCCGGGGCGACGGTCATCGTGCAGGAGGCCTGCGGCTTCATCCGGCCGGGCGGGCCCTGCATCTGCGTGGGCTCGCCGGGGGTGCCGTCGGGGCCGGGGCGGCCGGGCATCCACACCTCGACGAGGCACTGGCGGCAGGCGCCGACGGGGTCCAGGCCCGGGTGGTCGCAGAAGCGCGGGATGTCGATCCCCGCGCTCTCGGCGGCGCGGATGATGAGGGTGCCCTTGGGCACCGACACCTCGACGTCGTCGATGGTCAGCGCGACGAGCTCGACCGGGGCCTGGGTCTCGGGCGTGGCAGTCATGCGGAGACGGTCTCCTTCGCGCCGCCGGCCGTGGCCCACAGCGTCGAGGCGGCCCGGTCGAACGGGCAGCCTCCGTGGGTCAGGTGGGCGACGTACTCGTCACGGAAGTACTGGATCGAGCTCGTGATGGGGCTCGTCGCGCCGTCACCGAGGGCACAGAAGCTGCGGCCCAGGATGTTGTCGCAGATGTCGAGGAGCTTGTCGAGGTCCTCCTCGCTGCCCTCCCCGTGCTCGAGCCGGCCGAGGATCTGCTTGAGCCACCACGTGCCCTCGCGGCACGGGGTGCACTTGCCGCAGGACTCGTGCTTGTAGAAGTCGGTCCAGCGGTCGACGGCGCGCACGACGCACACCGTCTCGTCGAAGACCTGCAGCGCGCGGGTGCCGAGCATCGAGCCGGCGGCGGCCACCGACTCGAAGTCGAGCGGCACGTCGAGGTGCTCGTCGGTGAAGAGCGGCGTCGAGGACCCACCGGGGGTCCAGAACTTCAGCTTCTTCTCCGGGTCGCGCATCCCGCCGCAGAGCTCGATGAGCTCGCGCATCGTGATGCCCAGGGGCGCCTCGAACTGGCCGGGGTTCTTCACGTGGCCGGAGACCGAGAAGATGCCGAAGCCCGTCGACTTCTCGGTGCCCATGCCGGTGAACCAGTCGACGCCCTCGAGGATGATCCCGGGAACGGACGCGATGGACTCGACGTTGTTCACCGACGTGGGGCGGGCGTAGAGGCCCGCCGCACCCGGGAACGGCGGCTTGCTGCGCGGCTGGCCGCGGCGACCCTCGAGCGAGTCGAGGAGCGCGGTCTCCTCGCCGCAGATGTAGGCGCCGGCGCCGGCGTGGACGGTGATGTCGACGCTGCGCCCGGAGCCCTTGACGTCCGCGCCGAGCAGGCCGGCCTCGCGGGCCTCCTCGACGGCGCGCAGGAGGCGGCGGTAGACGTGGACGACCTCGCCGCGCAGGTAGATGAAGGCGTGCTCGCAGCCGATGGCCATCGAGCTGATGATGATGCCCTCGATGAGCACGTGCGGGTTGGCCATCATGAGCGGGGTGTCCTTGCAGGTCCCCGGCTCGGACTCGTCGGCGTTGACGACGAGGTAGCGGGGGCCGCCGTCCGGCGGGGCCATGAAGGACCACTTCATGCCGGTCGGGAAGCCGGCGCCGCCGCGGCCGCGGAGGCTGGAGTCCTTGACCATCGCGAGGATGTCGGCGGGCTCCATCGACAGGGCCTTGTCGAGGGCGCGGTAGCCACCACCGTCGCGGTAGGTGGCGAGCGTCCACGACGTGGGGTGGTCCCAGTCGCGGCTGAGGATCGGGGTCAGCGCGGTCATCACTTGCCCTTCCCGTCGCTGTCGTCGGTGTCGTCGCCGGTGGCGTCGAAGAGGGTCGCCTCGGGCGAGGCGTCGTGCTCGGCCGGGACGCTGGCCGTCTGCGCGGAGACGACGGCGCGGCGGGCCTTGCCGGTCGGCTCGGACTTCTGCCCCGGGGCGACGTCGACGGCGTCGGCCTTCGCCTCGGCCTGGCGGGCGAGGCCCTGGACGCCGTCGCCGGTGGAGACGACGGCGGGGCCCGCGTCGGCCGCGGGGGTGGTGTCGTCGGAGGCCTTGTCGGCCTTCGCATCGCCCTCGTGCTTCTCGCCGGGGGTGTCGTCGGTCTCGTCGCGCTGGGCGGCGGGCTCGGCCTTGTCGGCCTGCGCGTCGTCGGAGGCCGGGGTGACCTCGGTGCTGCCCGCGGCCTTGTCGGAGGCCGTCGACCCGGAGGCCTCACCCGAGGACCCGGCGCGCGCGCCGTCGCCCTCGGGAGCCGTCCAGCCGTTGCGCTTGGCGATCTCGAGGCCGAGGACGGAGGCCGGGCCGGCGCCCACGCCCTCGTCGGCGAGGCCGTCGGAGAAGCCCGCGAGGGTGCGGCTGACCTGCTTGAAGGTGCACAGGCGGTTCGGGCCGCGGGTGGGGCGGACCTCCTTGCCGGCGCGCAGGTCGTCGACGAGCTCCTTGGTGGAGTCGGGCGTCTGGTTGTCGAAGAACTCCCAGTTCGCCATGACGACGGGCGCGTAGTCGCACGCCGCGTTGCACTCGACGCGCTCGAGGGTGATCTTGCCGTCGTCGGTCGTCTCGTCGTGGCCGATGCCGAGGTGCTCCGAGACGGCGTCCCAGATCTCGTCGCCGCCCATGACCGCGCACAGCGTGTTGGTGCAGACGCCGACCGTGTACTCGCCGTTGGGGTGGCGCTTGTACTGGGTGTAGAACGTCGCGACCCCGCTGACCTCGGCGGTGCTCAGGTCGAGCAGCTCCGCGCACAGGTCGATGCCCCGACCCGTGACGTAGCCGTCGACCGACTGCACGAGGTGCAGCAGCGGCAGCAGCGCCGAGCGCTTCTGCGGGTAGCGGGCGATGACCTCCGCGGCGTCGGCGCGGAAGGTCGCCTCGACGTCGGCGGGGTAACGCTCCTTGGACTCCTCGGGCACCGTGAGGTGCCCGGAAGCGGTCTGCAGACCGAAGTCACCGGCCATCAGCGGTCGACACCTCCCATGACGGGGTCGATGGAGGCGACGGCGACGATGACGTCGGCGACCTGCGAGCCTTCGCACATCGCGGCCGTGGCCTGGAGGTTGTTGAAGCTCGGGTCGCGGAAGTGCGCCCGGTAGGGGCGGGTGCCGCCGTCGGAGACGGTGTGGCAGCCGAGCTCGCCCTTCGCGGACTCGACCGCGACGTAGGCCTGGCCCGGGGGGACCCGGAAGCCCTCGGTGACGAGCTTGAAGTGGTGGATCAGCGCCTCCATCGAGGTGCCCATGATCTCGCGGATGTGGTCGAGGCTGTTGCCCTGGCCGTCGCCGCCGATGGCCAGCTGCGCCGGCCACGCGATCTTCTTGTCCTCGACCATGACGGGCTGGCCCTCGGTGCGCTGGAGGCGCACGAGGCACTGCTCGACGATCTTCAGCGACTCGTACATCTCGTCGATGCGGATGCGCAGGCGGTCGTAGGCGTCGCAGCCGGTGCGGGTGACGACCTCGAAGTCGTAGGTCTCGTAGCCGCAGTACGGGCTGGACTTGCGCAGGTCGTGCGGCAGGCCGGTCGAGCGCAGCACCGGCCCGGTGACCCCGAGGGCGATGCAGCCGGTGAGGTCGAGGTAGCCGACGCCGACGGTGCGGCCCTTGAGCAGCGGGTTCTCGTTGAGGAGCTTCTCGAGCTCGCCGAGGCCCTGGCGCAGCTCGGCGATGACCTCGCGGACCATGTCGACCGCGCCGTGCGGGACGTCCTGCGCCACGCCGCCGGGGCGGATGTAGGCGTTGTTCATCCGCAGGCCGGTGATCGCCTCGAAGACGCGCAGGATGCGCTCGCGCTCGCGGAAGCCGACGGTCATGACCGTCGTCGCGCCCATCTCCATGCCACCCGTGCCGAGGGCGACGAGGTGGGAGTTGACGCGGGTCAGCTCCATCATCATGACGCGGATGATCGAGGCGCGCTCCGGGATCCGGTCCTCGATGCCGAGCAGGCGCTCGACCGAGAGGCAGTACGCCGCCTCCTGGAACATCGGGGTCAGGTAGTCCATCCGGGTGCAGAACGTCACGCCCTGCGTCCAGGTGCGGAACTCCATGTTCTTCTCGATGCCGGTGTGCAGGTAGCCGATGCCCGCGCGGGCCTCGGTGACCGTCTCGCCGTCGAGCTCGAGGATGAGCCGGAGCACGCCGTGGGTCGACGGGTGCTGCGGGCCCATGTTGACGACGATCCGCTCCTCGTGGAGGGCGGTGGCCTCGTCGACGAGGTCGTTCCAGTCGCCGCCGGAGACGGTGAAGACGCGCGCGCCCTCGGTGTCGTCGTCGACGGATGCGCCGTAGGGGTCGGTGACCGTGAGGTCCTCGGCGACGGTGTCGTGCTCGTGGGTCGTCATCAGCTGTACGCCCTCCGCTGGTCCGGCGGCGGGACGGTGCCGCCCTTGTACTCGACGGGGATGCCGCCGAGGGGGTAGTCCTTGCGCTGCGGGTGGCCCGGCCAGTCGTCGGGCATGAGGATGCGGGTCAGCGCGGGGTGGCCGTCGAACTCGATCCCGAACATGTCCCAGGTCTCGCGCTCGTGCCAGTCGTTGCCCGGCCAGATGCTCACGAGCGAGGGCACGTGCGCGTCGGCGTCGGGGCAGGTGACCTCGAGGCGGATCCGGCGGCTGCCGTGCGTGATCGACAGGAGCGGGTACACGACGTGCAGCTCGCGGCCGGTCTCGCCCGGGTAGTGCACTCCCGAGGCGCCCATGCACATCTCGAAGCGCAGGCCCGGGTGGTCGCGCAGGACGCGGGCGACCTCGAGGAGGTGCTCGCGCCGCACGAAGACGGTCATCTCGCCGCGGTCGACGACGACCTTCTCGAGCGCCGCACCGAGACCGGGGCCGGCCTCGAGGGCGGTGCCGAGCAGGTCGGCGACCTCGTCGTAGTAGCCGCCGTAGGGGCGCGGCGAGGCGCCGGGCAGCAGCGTCGGGGTGACGAGGCCGCCGTAGCCGGTCGTGTCCTGGCCGCGGGTCGCGCCGAACATGCCGCGCCGCTCGCCGATCTGCACCGGCTCGGAGTCGGCCCCGGCGAGCTCGACGACACGACCGCCGCCGGTGTGCTGCGCGGTGTCGGACGAGCGCGGGTCGTCGTCGGTGCGGGTGGCCGCCGTGTCGAGGGCCTTGTCGGGCACCGGGGCGCCCTCGCCGCTCTCGAGGTGCTTGGGGTCCTGGGCGTCGCTCATCCGAGGAGGTTCTTCCCGGCCGGCGCCGCGAGGTGCGCGAGGTGGTCGTGGGTCGGCGCCATGAGCGAGGTCGGGGTGGCGCGCAGGGCGGCCTCCTCGGCGGCGCGGGCGGCGGCGACGCGGTTGACGCCGAGCTTGCTGTTCTGGATCTGCTCGTGGAGCTCGATGATCGCGTTGAGCAGCATCTCGGGGCGCGGCGGGCAGCCCGGCAGGTAGATGTCGACCGGGATGACGTGGTCGACGCCCTGGACGATGGCGTAGTTGTTGAACATGCCGCCCGAGGACGCGCAGACGCCCATCGAGATGACCCACTTGGGGTTGGGCATCTGGTCGTAGACCTGCCGGACGACGGGCGCCATCTTCTGGCTGACCCGGCCGGCGACGATCATCAGGTCGGCCTGGCGCGGCGTGGCCGAGAACCGCTCCATGCCGAAGCGGGCGATGTCGTAGTCGGGCGTGCCGACGGCCATCATCTCGATCGCGCAGCAGGCGAGCCCGAAGGTCGCCGGCCAGATCGAGGCCTTGCGCATGTATCCGACGACGTTCTCGAGCGTCGTCAGGACGAACCCTGCGGGCAGCTTCTCCTCGAGTCCCATCACGCCTCCTCGGCGGTGTTGACGGTGGTGCGGGCGGTGGTCAGTCCCATTCGAGACCGCCCCGCTTCCAGACGTAGGCGTAGGCGACGAACACCGTGAGGATGAACAGGACCATCTCGACGAGGGCGAAGAGCCCCAGCTGGTCGAAGGCCACGGCGAACGGGTAGAGGAAGACCGACTCGATGTCGAAGATGATGAAGAGCATCGCGGTCAGGAAGTACTTGATCGGCACGCGACCGCCACCGGCGGCGCGGGGCGTCGGCTGGATGCCGCACTCGTAGGCCTCGAGCTTCGCGCGGTTGTAGCGCTTCGGGCCGACGACGAGGCTCGTCCCCACCGACAGCGCCGCGAAGCCGAAGCCGAGCGCCAGGAGGATGAGGAGGGGGACGTAGGGGTTGCTCATCGCGGGCGAACTCCCCTTTCGCTGCTCGGGTGCGACGGGTGGTCGACGGGCGCCGGGGCCGCACTCGGCGTCCCGGCCATCCTAGGGGCGATGGCCGACGGCGCACCCAGGGGCGTCACGCCCCCGGTCGCGGCGCGTCGCGGCGCGCGGTCTGTGCAGGTCACGGGTCCCTCGGATGCTTGTGAACGTGTTCACGAACGGTCGGAAGTCTAGGACGCGCCCCGGAGGGCACGCACTGAGGTATGCCTAACCCTCGACGACGGGCTTCGTGGCGCGGTGGAGGGCGACGATCCCGCCGCTCAGGTCGCGCCACTGGACGCCGCTCCAGCCGGCCGCGGAGACCTTCTCGGCGAGGCCGCGCTGGTCGGGCCAGGCCTGGATCGACTCGGCGAGGTAGACGTAGGAGTCGGGGTTGGAGCTGACCGCCCGGGCGATGCGCGGCAGCGAGCCCATGAGGTAGGTCGAGTAGACGCGGCGGAAGGCCTTGTTCGTCGGGCTGCTGAACTCGCAGACGACGAGCCGCCCGCCCGGCTTCGTCACCCGGAGGAACTCCTCCAGGGCCAGCGCGGGGTCGGCGACGTTGCGCAGGCCGAAGCTCATCGTCACGACGTCGAAGGAGTCGTCGGCGAAGGGCAGGCGCATCGCGTCCGCGGCCGTGAACCCGAGGTCGGAGCGGCGGCGGTGGCCGACGCGGAGCATCCCGAGGGAGAAGTCGGCCGGGACGACGTCGACGCCGGAGTCGGCGAACGGCTCGCTGCTCGTGCCGGTGCCCGCGGCGATGTCGAGGACGCGCTGGCCCGGGCGGGCGTCGCACGCGGCGACGACGGCGCGGCGCCACAGGCGGTCCTGGCCGAGGGAGAGCACGTCGTTCGTGACGTCGTAGCGGTCGGCGACGTCGTCGAACATCGACGCGACGTCGCGGGGGTCCTTCTCGAGGGAGGCGCGGGACATGGTGGCCATCCTCCCACCGATGCCGGAGGGCCCTGCACGGCGCCGTATCGTTGTCTGCTGATGACCTCGCTCCCCGCGGGCCGGCCGGCCCCCACCGCACCGGCGGCGCACGCCCCCGCGGCCCCCCTCGTGGCCCGCACCGTGCCGCTCGACCCCGCGCTCGCCGCGGACCTGCTGGCCGTCCTCCCCGCCGGCGGCCCCACCCACGCATGCTCGTGGGTGCGCCGCGGCGAGGGCCTGGTCGGCTGGGGGCGCGCCGCCGCGCACGTCGCCGCCGGGCCCGAGCGCTTCGCCGAGCTCGAGCGGTGGTGGAGCGGGCTCGTCGCCGGCGCCGTCGTCCGCGACGAGGTCGACCTGCCCGGCACCGGGCCCGTGGCCTTCGGGTCCGTCGCCTACGCCGCCGACTCGGCCGAGGGTGGGACGCTCGTCGTCCCGGAGGTCGTCGTCGGGCGCCGGGGCGACGTCGCCTGGCTGACGACGATGAGCGCCGGCGCCGCCGTCCCCGGGTCCGCGGAGGTCGCCCCGCAGCCGGCACCGGAGCGCCCGGTCGACGTCGCCTTCTCCGACGGCGCCCTGACCCCCACCGACTGGGCCGCGGCCGTCGCGACCGCCGTCGGGCGGATCACCGCCGGGGCGCTCGACAAGGTCGTGCTCGCCCGCGACCTCGGGGTGACGACCCGCTCCCCGCTCGACGTGCGCTGGCTGCTGCACCGGCTCGCCGAGCGCTACGACACGACGTGGGTCTTCGCCGTCGACGGCCTCGTCGGCGCGACGCCCGAGCTGCTCGTGCGCCGCGAGAAGGGTCTCGTGACCTCCCGGGTGCTCGCGGGCACCATCCGGCCCACCGGTGACGATGCCCACGACCTCGCGCTCGCGGCGTCGCTCGCGCGCTCGTCGAAGGACCTCGAGGAGCACGAGTACGCCGTCCGGTCGGTCGCCGACGCGCTGGCGCCGCACTGTTCGTCGATGAACGTGCCCGAGGCGCCCTTCGTCCTGCACCTGTCCAACGTCATGCACCTGGCCACCGACGTGGCCGGGGTGCTCGTCGACGACACCTCGTCGCTGACGCTGGCCGCGTCGCTGCACCCCTCGGCGGCGGTCTGCGGCACGCCGCGGGCCGAGGCCGACGCGGTCATCACCGAGCTCGAGCACATGGACCGCGGGCGCTACGCCGGCCCGGTCGGCTGGATCGACGCCGCGGGCGACGGCGAGTGGGGCATCGCCCTGCGGTGCGGCGCGGTCGACCGCGACGACGCCTCGCGGATGCGGCTGTTCGCCGGCTGCGGCATCGTCGCGGGGTCGGACCCGGACGACGAGCTCGCCGAGTCGTCGGCCAAGCTCGTGCCGATGCGCGACGCCCTGACCGCCGACGCCCCCTGAGGCCGGCGGCCAAGGACGACGCGGCCGGGCGTGCACCAGTCGTCGAAAGCGTCGAATGATGCACACCGACCGGCCCCCGACCGTGCAGGAACTGACGAAAGTGTCGACTGATGCACGCCGACCGGCCCCGGGCGCCGGCCCGAGGTGTGCACCAATCGTCGAAAGCGTCGATCGATGCACGCCGACGGCTCCGGACCGTGCAGGAACTGACGAAAGTGTCGATTGATGCACGCCGACCGGCACCGGGCGCCGGCCCGAGCTGTGCACCAATCGTCGAAAGCGTCGAATGATGCACGCCGACGGCTCCGGACCGTGCAGCAACTGACGAAAGTGTCGATTGATGCACACCGGCCCCGACACCCGACGACGCTGACCCGGCACGTGCGGGCTTATCGCGGTCGGGACCGCCGACGGACAGCGATATCCCCGCACGTGCGGGGTTTTCGTCGTCCGGGGTAGCAGCGGACAGAGACACCCGGCCCGTGCGGGGTTTCCGCGGGTCGGGGTCGGTCAGGTGAAGGGCGGGCGGGCGTCGAGGGAGACCGAGCGCCGGCCGGCCCAGCGCCAGATGCGCGCGGAGGCGTCGCGGTCCTCGTCGGTGATGAGGTTGCCCATCCAGCGCAGCGCGAGCGTCATCAGCCAGTCGCTGCGCATCCCGACCGGGCCGAGCGCGGCGAGTGTGCGCGGCACGGTGAAGATCGCCGCCATCCGGCGCGCGACCGAGAACGCCTCGCCGTAGTGGTCGCGCAGGAGCGCGGGCCACACGGTGGCGAGGTCGTCGTCGAGGTGCAGCGCGGCGAGCCGGCCGGTCTCGAGGCCGTAGTCGATGCCCTCGCCGTTGAGCGGGTTGACGCACGCGGCGGCGTCGCCGACGAGCGCCCAGTTCGCGCCGGCGACGTTCGACACCGCGCCGCCCATCGGCAGCAGCGCGCTCGTCGGCATCCGCTGCTCGCCGGTCAGCCCGAAGTCGGCCCGGCGCTCGTCGGTGTACCGGCGCATGAGCGGCTTGATGGCGACCTCCGCCGGGCGGCGGGTCGTGGCCAGCGTCCCGACGCCGACGTTCACCTGGCCGCCGCCGAGCGGGAAGATCCAGCCGTAGCCCGGCAGGGCCTCGCCGGCGTCGCCGCGCAGCTCGAGGTGGCTGGAGATCCACGGGTCGTCGGCGCGGTCGGAGTCGACGTAGCAGCGGCCCGCGACGGCGTAGACGGTGTCCTTGTGCCACTCGCGGCCGAGGACCTTGCCGAGGCCGGAGCGCACACCGTCGGCGACGACGAGCCGCTCGCACTCGATCTCGTGGGTGCTGCCGTCGTCGCGGCGGAAGGTGACCGACCGGACGCGGCCGCCCTCGAGCGTCGCGTCGACCGCCTTGGCGCCCTCGACACCGGTCGCCCCGGACTCGAGCGCGGACTCGCGGATGCGGGCGTCGAGCTCGGTGCGGGGCACGGCCGAGCCGTGCGACGGCAGCGTGCCCCCGGGCCACGGCAGGTGCAGCGTCTGGCCGAAGCCGTGCGCGCGCAGGCCCTGGTTGACCGTGTGCGAGCGCACCCAGTCGCCGAGGCCGAGCCGGTCGAGCTCGGCCACCGCGCGCGGGGTCAGGCCGTCGCCGCAGGTCTTGTCGCGCGGGAAGGTGGCGGCGTCGGCGAGGACGACGTCACGGCCGGCGCGCGCGGCCCAGGCGGCGGCGGAGGCTCCGGCGGGGCCGGCGCCGACGACGAGGACGTCGGTACGGGTGGGGGTGGTCGGCACGGGTCGATTCTCGCAACCGCGGGCGCCGTGGCCGAATCGGGCCCCGTCAGCTGTCGAGGGTGCGGGCCGCGAGCGCACGCAGGTCGGCGTGGGCGCCGCGGTGGCCCGAGCGCTCGAGCGGCACCTCGATCACCCGCAGGCCCTCGGGCCGACGGGCGACGGCGGCGGCGAGCGTGGCGCGGTCGGTGACGACCTCGTGAGCGACGCCGTGCGCGCGGCAGAGGGCCGCGAGGTCGGTGCCGGTCGGCGTCCCGAAGACGCGCTCGAACGACGCGGCGCGCTCCGGCGAGCCGTGCTCGAGGGTGGTGAAGATGCCGCCGCCGTCGTCGTTGACGACGACGAGGGTGAGGTCGGGGCGCGGCTCGTCCGGGCCGAGGAGCAGCCCGTTGGTGTCGTGGAGGAGCGTGAGGTCGCCGAGGAGGGCGTGGGTCGGGCGGCCGAGCCCGAGGGCGACGCCGGCCGCCGTCGAGACGATGCCGTCGATGCCGGCCAGCCCGCGGTTGGCGTACACCCGGATGCCGCCGTGCGGGTCGCCGGTGCGCCCGGTCGTCGCGAGGTCGAGGTCGCGGACGGGGTTGGACGAGCCGAGGACCAGCACCCCGTCCCCGGGCAGCGCGTCGTGGACGGTGGCCGCGACGGCGAGGCCGCTCGGCCACGGGAGCCCCTGCGCGGCAACGCCTTCGGCGAGCCGGCGCCCGGCGTCGTCCCAGGCCCGCGCCCAGGCGCCGCGCTCGGCGGGTGCGTCGTCCGCCTCGGCCGAGAGCGCGGTCCACGGGTGGACGGCGTGCGCGACGTGCGAGGGGTCGGCCCAGGTGGTCGAGCCCGGCACGACCTCGACGCGCATCCCCGGGTGGCGCAGCAGCGCGGCGACCGGGCGGGCGAGGGTGACGCGGCCGACGACCACGACGCGCTCGGGCAGGTGGGCGTCGAGCCATCCGGTGGCGGTGAGCAGGAGCGGGCCGTGCGGCAGCGTCGCCGCCCGCGCCGAGGGCCCGGCGAACGGCTCGGCGACGACGGGGTACCCGCGGGCGGTCGCCCAGGCGACGGCCTCCGCCCCACCTGCGGTCCCGGCGTCCCCGACGACGACGAGCGTCCGCTCCACGTGCTCGATGCCCTCGCCGGGGGCAGCCGGGACGGTCGGTCGCACCGAGGTCCACGGGCCGCCGTCCGGGCGTCCATCGAGGTGCTCGGGCAGCCGAGCGGTGTCGTCGAGCCCGGGGGCCAGCGGGTCGCGGAAGGCGACGTCGAGGTGGACGGGTCCCGGCTCGCCGCCGGTCGCCCCGGTGGCCGCGGCCAGCGCCCGGCAGACCGTCGCGCGCCACCACGGAGCCCGGCCGTCGCCCGGTACCGGGACGACGTCGGGGGCAGGCACGTCGGCCTCGAAGCGCACCGCCCCGGCGAAGATCCCCGGCTGGCGGGTCGTCTGGTTCGCCCCGCTCCCCCGCAGCTCGTGCGGTCGGTCGGCGGAGACCACGACGAGCGGCACACCGGTGTGGGAGGCCTCGAGGACGGCCGGGTGGAGGTTGGCCACCGCGGTGCCGGAGGTCGTGACGACAGGCACGGGTCGGCCGCTCGCCGTGGCGAGCCCCAGCGCGAGGAAGCCGGCCGAGCGCTCGTCGACGCGCACGTGCAGCCGCAGCCGGCCGGCGCGGTCGGCGTCGAGCAGCGCGTAGGCGAGCGGCGCCGAGCGCGACCCCGGCGCGAGGACCGCCTCCCGGACCCCGCCGCGCACGAGCTCGTCGACGAGGACGGTGGCGAGCGCGCTGGAGGGGGTCACGGGCCGCGATTCTGCCAGCCGGCCCGTGACCCCGTCCGCGTCAGCGGCTGCCGACGAGGCGCCGCAGGGTCGACTCGACCCCGGAGCCGACCGACGGCGTGCCGCCGACGACCGTCACCCGGTCGGTCGCCAGGCGCAGGAGGATGGTCCCGACGGCCGGGGGCAGCCGGTCGCGGCCGGTGAGCAGCACCGGGCGTCCGGTCGCGGCGGCCGCCGCCCCACCGCTCAGGCCGTCGGGGAACACCTCGCCGGAGGTGACCACGGCGTCGGCGTCGGACCAGAAGGTGCGGGCGACCGTGCGCGAGACCTCGTAGCGGTCGGCGCCCGCGAGCCGCGTCACGCCGGACCCGGTGCCCGACACGTAGGTCCGCAGCCGGGCGAGGACGGTGTCGTCGACCGTCGGGGTGCCGCCGACGACGTAGATGCGGGTCGGGCGCAGGCGCTGCAGCTCGGCGGCCGTGGCGGCGGGCAGGGTGCTGCGGCCGGCGAGCAGGAGCGGGGCGTCCTGCTTCGCCGCGGCCGGACCGGCGGACAGCGCGTCGGTGAAGACCTCGCCGGAGGTGACGAACGCCGTCCGCGCCCCCGACGGGTACTCGGCGCGGGAGACGGCGGCCGCGACGTCGTAGCGGGTGTCGCCGTCGACCCGCGAGACCGTCGCGCCGCCGACCGCGTCGCGGATGGCGGCGAGCACGCCGTCCGACACGGTCGGGGGGCCGCCGACGACCGTGACCCGCGACGGCGCCAGCCGCTGCAGCTCCTGGCGGGTGACGTCGGGCAGGGTGTCGTCGTCGGTGAGCAGGAGCGGCGCGCCGGCGCGCCCGGCGGCCGGCCCGGCGCCGAGGGCGTCGGCGAAGACGAGCCCGCTCGCGACGTAGACCTCCGTGGCCCCGCGGGGGTACGTCGTCGCACTGACGTTGGCCGCCGCCGCGTAGCGGTCGGCGCCGCCGACGCGGGTGACCGACCCGGTGGCCGGCCGGACGCGCAGCACGCGGTCGTCCGTGCCGTTCGAGGTCGTGACGTAGAGGTCGCCGCCCGGGCCGCTCACCGCGGCACGCATCCGGCCGTAGGTGCCGTCGTAGAGGCGCTGGGCGAGGGTCGCCGTGGTCGAGCCGGCGACCTCGAAGCGGCGCAGCTCGCTCTCCTTGAGCGTCGGCACGAAGAGGTCGCCCGCGAAGTCCGCCCACTGGGCACCGTGGACGAAGGCCGCGCCGGAGGTGGCGACGGTCGGGGTGCCGGACGCCCAGGCCGGGGCGCGGTAGGCGCTCGCCGCCCCGCAGCTCGTCGAGGTGGCGTTGCGCCGGCCGTCGCCGGTGTAGCAGGGCCAGCCGTAGTTGCCGCCGGCGACGATCCGGTTGACCTCGTCATCGGTGTTCGGCCCGTGCTCGACCTCCCACACCTCGCTCGTCCCCGGACGCAGCGCGATCCCCTGCGGGTTGCGGTGGCCCATCGACCACACCGCGTCGCGCGACCCGGCGATGACGGGGTTGGACGACGGCACGCCCCCGGTCCGGGTCAGGCGCAGGATCTTGCCGTTGGGGCTGCGCCGGTCCTGGGCGAGCGCGTCGACACCGGCGTCGCCCATCCCCAGCCAGAGGTAGCCGCTCTGGTCCATCTCGAGGGAGCAGCCGTTGTGCCGGTTGCTCGCCGCCATCCCGCTGCGCAGGACCGTGGGGCCGGACCACGACCCCGCGGAGGACACCGTGTAGCGCAGGAGCTGGTTGACCCAGCCGTTGCTGCCCGGGTAGTCCCGCGACGCGCAGACGTAGACGTAGGGGTGGTCGCGGAAGTCGACGTCGACCGCGACCCCCATGAGCCCCGACTCGTCCACGGAGCGCACCGCGGGGACGGTGACGGTCCGCTGCAGGGCGGCGCCCGACGCGCCGTCGGCGTAGACCCGGATGCGCCCGGGACGTTCGGTGACGACCATCTGGCCGCTCGGGAGGAACGCGACGTCCCAAGGGATGGTCAGCCCCGTGGCGACGGTCGACACGTCCAGGGTCGGGGCCGCTGCCGCGAGCGCGGGGGCCGAGGCGGTGGGCGTCGCGGCCGCCGGGGTCGCCGTCGCGGCCGGCGCCGCGGCGACGAGGGACCCGGCGAGGAGCGCCGCGGCGCCCGTCGCGGCGAGCAGCCCCCGTGCCCGCGTCACGCGGCGGAGGGGTCGGGCACCCGGGCGCGGCGTCGCGCGGTGGGGTGGCACAGGACGAGGGATGCGGCGCACGGTGGCCTCCTGCCGTCGACGGTGCGGTCACCCTACGGCGGGTGCCCCGGGGTCGCCCGCCGGACGTCGCCCTCGACGACCGCCTCGCGCTCGACGACGACCTCGGTGACGCCGACGACCGGTCGGCCGAGGAAGGACCCCGCCGACGCCTGCCAGGCAGCCAGCCCGGGCACCGTGCCGAGCGGGGCCCCGGCAGCCGCGCGGACGGTGCGCTCGTAGGCGCCCAGGTCGTGGCGCGAGACGTCGACCGGCTGCCCGGCGCCGACCCGCAGCGTGAGCCAGGACGGCCGGGCGGGGTTCGGTGCGAGGTCGAGGACGGGCACGGGGTCGTCGGCGTGCTCGACCGACAGCACGTGCACGGTCCCGGGCACCGGGAGGAGCCCCACCGGCGCACCCGTCGTGAGGACGTGGGTGACCCGGTGCCCGGCGGTGAACGCGGGGTCCGCCGCGAGCGCCGCGGCGTGCATCCCGCCCTGGCTGTGGCCGACGAGGACGACCGGCTCCGCCGCGACCGCCCCGGCCCCGAGCGCGCGCCGGCGGACCGAGCCCTCCTGCGCCCGGTCGAGAGCGGCCCGGACCCCCGCGCCGGCGAGGGTGGCCCCACCGGCGACCGCCGCGAGGTCGGCGCTCAGGTCGAAGACCTCCGGGCCGGCGCGTGGGGACCACGACTGCGTCCCGGGGACCACGACGACCCAGGCCGAGCCCTCGGCGGCCGCCACCTCGACGACCCGCACGCGCCCGCCGTCGAGGCCCTCCCCGAGCGCGACGAGGTCGCCCGGCCCCGCGAGGGGGCGGGCCGCCCACCGCGGCGGCACCTCGTGGACGACCACCCGGCGCCCGGTCTCGTCGAGCCACCCGGCGCCACCCGCCCGGGCCGCTCCGGACCGCACCCCGAGGAGCAGCGCCTCCGCCGCTGCCTCGACCCCGGCGTAGGCCGTGGCCGCGAGCCGCAGCCGGACCGCGAGAGCGTCGAGGGCGAGCGCCTCCCCCCACAGGCCGGCCGGCCCGACGACGCGGGCCGCGTCGGCCTCGACCACCACCCACGCCCCGAGGACCCCGACGCCCGGCAGCCCCCGCCCGGACGGCCACGCCGACAGGTGGGCCACGCCGGACCCCACCGCGGAGGCCTCGTCCCGCAGCTCGTCCGCCCCCGCGGCCAGCGCGTCGGCCCGGGCCCGCAGGGCCCCGGACCGCACGCCCACCCGGGTCACGACGCCCTCCCGAGCCCGTCGTCCTGCTCGGCGCGCAGCGCCCCCGCGAGCGCCAGCAGCGAGCGGGCCAGCCACCCGAGCTCGTCGGCGAGCGCGGCCAGCCGCGCCCGCCGCTCCTGCAGCCCGTCGCGGAAGGCATCGGCCGCCGGCCCCTCCCACCACTCGCCCGACGCCGCCACGAGGGCGCCGCGCCGCAGCTCGACGACCTCGACCGCCGCCTGCACCCGCCGCGCCAGGGCCTCCACCTCCACCGGGTCCACCCCCGCTCCTCCCGCTCGCCTGCCCCGACCCCACCGCACCCGCGCCCGCCGCACCAGCCCTCCGCCGCGCCGGCACCCCCGACCTGTGGACGACTCGGCCCGCACCCCCGCCCTGTGGACGAGCGGACACCACGTAGCGTGACCGCATGCCCCACCACGACCTCGTGATCATCGGCAGCGGCTCGGGCAACTCCCTGGTGACCCCGGAGCTCGAGGGCCTGGACGTCGCCATCGTGGAGAAGGGCACCTTCGGGGGCACGTGCCTCAACGTCGGCTGCATCCCCACGAAGATGTTCGTGCTGCCCGCCGACCGCGTCGTCGAGGCGCAGGACGCCCACCGCCTCGGCGTGACGTTCGAGCCGCCGCAGGTCGACTGGCCGGCCATCCGCGACCGCGTCTTCGGCCGGATCGACCCCATCTCCCACGGCGGCGAGGACTACCGCAGCGGCCAGGAGCACGTGACGCTGTACCGCTCCCGCGCGCGCTTCACCGGCCCCCGCACGCTCGTCCTCGACTCCGGCGAGGAGGTGAGCGCCGAGCGCGTCGTCGTCGCCGCGGGCAGCCGCCCCGTCGGCCTCGCCCTCGACGGCCTGACCGGCGCCGACCCGGCGAACGGCGTGCACACCTCCGACACCGTCATGCGCCTCGACGAGCTGCCCGCGCGGATGGCCGTCGTCGGCGGCGGCTTCGTGGCGTGCGAGATGGCCCACGTCTTCTCGGCGCTGGGGGTCCACGTGACGCAGGTGCAACGCTCCGGACGGCTGCTCATGGCCGAGGAGGTCGAGGTCGCCGAGCGCTACACCGAGGCCGCGCGCTCGCGCTACGACGTGCGGCTGTCGACGACGGTCACGAGCGCCGAGCGCGTCGCGGGCGTCTGGCGCCTCGGCACCGAGGGGCCCGAGGGTGCGGCGCACGTCGAGGCCGAGGTCGTCCTGCTCGCCGTCGGCCGCCGACCCAACACCGACCTCCTCGATGCCGCCGCGGGCGGGCTCGACACCCACCCCGACGGACGGCTCGTCGTCGACCGGCAGGGCCGCACGAGCGTCTCGCGCGTCTGGGCGCTCGGCGACATCAGCTCCGAGCACCAGCTCAAGCACGTGGCCAACGGCGAGGCGCGCATCGTCGCGCACAACCTCGCGGTCGACCTCGGCCGGCTCGACGGGCCCCCGGACGAGGCCGACGACCGGCCGGTGCCGCACGCCGTGTTCGGTCACCCCCAGGTCGCGTCGTTCGGCCCGACCGCGGCCCAGCTGCAGTCGGACGGCACCGAGTTCGTCACCTACAGCCAGAAGGTCGGCGACGTCGCGTACGGCTGGGCGCTGGAGGACACCTCCGGCGTCCTCACCCTGCACTCGACCCCCGACGGTCGCCTGCTCGCCGCGCACATGATCGGCCCGCAGGCCTCGAGCATCGTCCAGCCGCTCGTCCAGGCGGCGAGCTTCGGCCAGCACGTGCACGACGTCGCGCGCGGCCAGTACTGGATCCACCCGGCCCTCGCCGAGGTCGTCGAGAACGCCCTGCTCGGGCTGCCGCTCGCGCGCTGAGCCCGGACGGGAGGCCTCAGCGCGCGGGGCTCACCGGCCGGTCGGTCAGGCAGTGCACGCGGCCCACCGGGTCGAGCAGCACCGTCCAGAACGCCCGCTCCTCGAGGACGACCGCGCCGGCGGCCACGTGCCGCGCGACGGCGGCCGGGCGGTCGGCGCACGCGAGGTCGACGTGCCCGCGCACCTCGCCCTCCTCCTCGCCGAGGGTCTGGAGCAGGATGCGCACCGGCATCGCCGCCCCCGCGCTGACGGAGGCGTAGCCGGGCTCGTCCGAGGCCCGCCACGTCCAGCCGGTCAGCGCCTCCCAGTAGGCGTTCTCGGCCTCCCACCGCGCGCTCGGGACGTCGAGGCACACCTGGTCGAGGAGGCTCGACAGCCCCTCGCGCACCTGACCCGCACGACCCGCCTCCCCGTCCCACGTCGTCAGGCAGTGGACGAACCCACCGGGCGAGCGCAGGACGACGACGGCGTCGCCGATCGCGCCGACCCGCTGCGCCCCCAGCGCCTCCGCCCGGTCGGCCGCGACCCGGACGTCCTCGACGTCGAGGTCGAGGTGCACTCCCCCGCGGCCGGCGTCGACCGCCTGGAGCTTGAGCCAGGGCTCGCCGTGATCCGGTGCGAGGGTGGCGAACTCGTCGCGCTCCCCGCGACGGTCGGACACCTGCTGGCCGGTCACCTCCGCCCAGAAGGCCCACGAGCGTTCGGCGTCCGCGCGCGGGGTGTCGAGGAAGAGCCACGCCCAGCGCACGGCCGCGGCGTCCGGGAGGTCGGCTGCGGGTCGGGTCGGTGCGTCGGTCATGCCGGGTCTCCCGTCAGATGGGCGTGGGCTGCGGCGAGGCGCTCGCGCCACCACGCGACGCGGTCGGGCGGGGCCGCCCACCGCTCGAGCAGCTCCGGGTCGGCCGCGACCCGGCGCACCGGCAGCGCGCCGTCGACCGGCTCCATCCGCTCGGGCGTCACGTCACCGCCGAGCAGCGCGACCGTGCCGAGGCCGCAGGCGTACGGGAGGTCGGGCAGGGCCGCGGCCAGCGCCACGCCGGCGGCCATCCCGACGCTGGTGTCGAGCGCCGACGACACGACGGCGGGCAGCCCGCACGCCTGCACGACCTCGAGGGCCCGCCGCACCCCGCCGAGGGGCGCGACCTTGACGACGACCACGTCGGCGGCCCCGAGGTCGCGCACCCGCAGGGGGTCGGACGCCTTGCGGATGGACTCGTCGGCCGCGACCGGCACGTCGAGCCCGCGCCGGCCGAGGACGAGCCGCAGGTCGCGCAGCTCCTCGACGGAGGCGCAGGGCTGCTCGGCGTACTCGAGGTCGTAGGGGGCCAGCCGGCCGAGCACCTGCGCGGCCTCCTCGACACCCCAGCCGCCGTTGGCGTCGACCCGGATCCGCCCGGTGCGGCCGAGCGCGGACCGCACGGCGGCGACCCGGTCGACGTCGGCCGCCGCGGGCTGCCCGCGCTCGGCGACCTTGACCTTGGCGGTCGTGCAGCCGGGGAAGCGGGCGAGGACGCCGGGCACCTCGTCGGCGGTGACGGCGGGCACGGTCGCGTTGACGGGCACGGTGTCGCGCACCGGCTCCGGCCACGAGCCCCAGGCCGCCTCGACGCCGGCGGCGAGCCAGCGCGAGGCCTCGGCGGGGCCGTACTCGAGGAACGGGGCGAACTCGCCCCAGCCCCGGGGCCCCTCGAGCAGCAGCGCCTCCCGGACGCGGACGCCGCGGAAGGGCACGCGCATCGGGACGGCCACGACGTGCGCACCGGCGAGGAGCTCCGGCAGGGGTGGGACGCTCACCCCTCCACCGTAGGACCGGGGGCGCGCGGGGCTCAGCCGCCCGTGACGACCTTCACGAGCTCGTTGGCCGCGAGCGCGACGAACGCGACCGCCGTGATGCCCATCCACGGGTTCGACCACCACTTGTTGCGCCACTCGCGCGGGGTGCGGTCGGTGTTGAGCAGCCAGATGAGCGTCACCGCGAGGAACGGCATGAAGAACGCGCCGAGGACGCCGTACGCCAGGAGCAGCCAGACCGGGCGGCCGACGAGGATGAGCGCGATCGGCGGGATGGTCAGCCAGAGGATGTATGCGCGGTACCAGCGGCCGCCGATGCCGCGCTCGGGGGCGTCGTCGGGCAGCCTGCGGACGTGGCCCACGAAGTCGGCGAACATCAGGCTGACGCCGTTCCAGACGCCGAGGAGCGAGGACATCGCGGCCGCCCAGAAGCCGACGAGGAAGACCTTGCTCGCCCAGGTGCCGTAGCGGTCGTCGAGGACGCTCGCGAGGTCGAGCAGGCCCTGGTCGCCCGTCTGCACGGCGATCTTCGCGGAGTAGAGCAGCTCGGCGCCGACGATGAGGGTCGCGACGACGAAGATGCCGGTGACGATGTAGGCGACCCGGTTGTCGAGGCGCATCACGCGCATGAACCTCGGTGTCGTCCATCCCTTCTCACGGATCCAGTAGCCGTAGGCCGCGAGCGTGATGGTGCCGCCGACCCCACCGGCCACCGACAGCACGTTGACGACCGACCCGGCCGGGACGGTCGGGACGAGGCCGACGACGAGGTCCGGCAGGTTGGGGACGGTGAGCGCCGCGGCCCCCACGACGGTGACGAACATCAGCCCGACGAGCGCGGCGCACAGCTTCTCGAAGAGCTCGTACCGGCCGAACCACACGAGCAGCGCGCCGGCCACGCCGGACCCGATGCCCCACACCGGCACCGACAGCGCGGGGAAGAGTGAGTGCAGCGGCAGCCCCGTCCCGGCCATCGCGGCCGCGCCGTAGACGAAGCCCCAGACGACGATGTACGGCCCGAAGTAGAAGGTCGTCCAGCGGCCCAGGCTCGACCAGCCCTCGTAGATCGTCGTGCCGGTCGCGAGCGTCCAGCGGCCCGCGCCCTCGACGAGGACGATCTTCATGAGGCACCCGACGACGACGGCCCACAGGAGGGCGTAGCCGTACTTCTGACCGGCGATGAGCGTGGCCACGAGGTCGGCCGCGCCGACGCCCGTGGCGGCGACCACGAGGCCCGGCCCGACGAGGCGCCATCGCGGCGAGGAACCGGACTCGGACTGCTGGGGCGGCGAGGTCGTCGTCGACATGCGGCCCCACCCTGCCGGACGACGCCGCCCGTCGGGGCTTTGGGTGCTCCCCGGCTAGCCTTGCCGCCGTGAGCGCGATCCCCGGAGTCAGCGAGACCTTCGACCCCAGCGCGTGGGAGGAGGTCCCCGGCTTCGAGGACCTCACCGACGTCACCTACCACCGCGCGGTCGGGCTCGGCTGCGTCCGAGTCGCGTTCGACCGGCCCGAGGTGCTCAACGCGTTCCGGCCGCACACCGTCGACGAGCTCTACCGCGTCCTCGACCACGCCCGGCGCACCGCCGACGTCGGGGTCGTCCTGCTCACCGGCAACGGCCCGACCCCGCGCGAGGGCCAGTCGGCGCGCACGGCCGGCTGGGCGTTCTGCACCGGCGGTGACCAGCGCATCCGCGGCCGCTCGGGCTACCAGTACGCCGAGGGCGCGACCGCCGACACCGTCGACGAGCGCCGGGTCAAGGCCGAGGGCGGGCGGCTGCACATCCTCGAGGTGCAGCGGCTCATCCGGACGATGCCCAAGGTCGTCGTCGCCGTGGTCAACGGCTGGGCGGCCGGCGGCGGGCACAGCCTGCACGTCGTCTGCGACCTGACGATCGCCTCCCGCGAGCACGCGCGCTTCAAGCAGACCGACGCCGACGTGGGCTCCTTCGACGGCGGCTACGGCAGCGCCTACCTCGCGAAGATGGTGGGGCAGAAGTTCGCCCGCGAGATCTTCTTCCTCGGCCGGGAGTACACCGCCGACGACATGCACCGGATGGGCGCGGTCAACATCGTCGCCGACCACGCCGAGCTCGAGCCCACCGCGCTCGACCTCGCGCGCGACGTGATGTCGAAGTCGCCGCAGGCCCAGCGGATGCTCAAGTTCGCCTTCAACCTGCTCGACGACGGGCTGATGGGCCAGCAGGTCTTCGCCGGCGAGGCGACCCGGCTCGCGTACATGACCGACGAGGCCGTCGAGGGCCGCGACCAGTTCCTCGAGAAGCGCGACCCCGACTGGTCGCCCTTCCCCTGGTACTTCTGACCCCCGAGCACCTCGGTCTCCCCTCGAGAGGAGGCAACACGCAGGCGCCGGGGCTCCACCGTCGGCGTGTGGCCTGCCCTCGGGCGACGGCACGCGGCCCGCGCCCCTGCGGCGCCGGGTGACCCCGCCCTCTGGCAGGGTGGGTCGTCGCGCCCAGGACCCCTGACCCGAGGACGAGCATGTCGACGACGACCGCCCCCACGACCGACGAGCGCGGCCTCGCCCGCGTCGCCCAGACCTTCGCCGCCTTCACCGAGAAGTGGTTCCCCGACGCGTGGGTCTTCGCCGCGCTCGGCGTCGTCATCGTCTCGGTCGCCGCGCTGGCCAACGGCTCGACGCCGGCCGCCGTCGTCGAGACCTTCGGCAACGGCTTCTGGGACCTGACGAACTTCACCCTCCAGATGGCGATGGTCGTCCTCACCGGCTACGTCGTGGCCACGGCTCCCCCGGTGGCCCGGCTCATCGAGGCGCTCGCGCACCTGCCCAACGACCCGCGCCGCGCGGTGGCCTTCGTCGCGTTCCTCTCGATGAGCGTCTCGCTGCTGAACTGGGGCCTGTCGCTGATCTTCGGTGGTCTGCTCGCCCGCGCGGTCGCCCGCCGCGAGGACCTCACCGTCGACTACAGAGCCCTCGGCGCCGCCGCGTTCATGGGCCTGGGCGCCGTCTGGGCCCTCGGCCTCTCGTCCTCGGCCGCGCAGCTCCAGGCCACGCCGGCCTCGCTGCCCGCGCCGCTGCTGGAGATCACCGGCGTCCTCGACTTCGGGAAGACCATCTTCACGTGGCAGTCGATGGTCTCGGCGCTCGTCCTCATCGTGCTGACGACCGTCATCGCGTGGGCGTCGTGCCCCCGCGGTGCCTCGGTCCGCACCGCACAGGACATGGGCATCGACACCGAGGACCTCCCCGACGCGCCGCCGGTGCGCGAGCGGCCCGGTGAGTGGCTCGAGTACTCGCGCGTCCTGCCGCTGCTCCTCGGCGTCATCACGCTCGGCTGGCTCGTCGGGCAGCTCCTCGAGAAGTCGGCCGTCGCGGTGCTCAGCAGCCTCAACGGCTACCTGCTCGTCTTCCTCGTCCTCGGGCTCGTCCTGCACGGCACCCCGCGCCGCTTCCTCATGGCCGTCCAGAAGGCGGTGCCGGCGACGGCGGGCATCCTCGTGCAGTTCCCGCTCTACGCCGCGATGGCCGCCGTCCTCACCAAGGCCGAGGGCCGTGGCGGCGAGACGCTCTCGGACCACCTGTCCTCGATCTTCACCTCGTTCGGCGGGGGCGGCGGGTTCGCGATCGCGCTGGCCGTCTACACCGCCGTGCTCGGCATCCTCGTGCCGTCCGGCGGCGGCAAGTGGCTCGTCGAGGCGCCGTACGTGATGCAGGCCGCCACCGACGTGCAGATGAACCTCGGCTGGACCGTGCAGATCTACAACATGGCCGAGGCGCTGCCGAACCTCGTCAACCCGTTCTTCATGCTGCCGCTGCTCGCCGTGCTCAAGCTGCGGGCGCGCGACCTCGTCGGGTTCACGTTCCTGCAGTTCGCGATCCACCTGCCGGTGATCCTGCTGCTCGTGTGGCTGCTCGGCAACACCTTCGACTTCGTGCCGGCCGTCCAGCCGTAGCGGCCGGCCCTCAGCCGGAGCCGCCGAGGTCGACGTCGTACGCCGTGTAGACGAGGTCGGAGCCGCGCTGGCGGTGGCGCACGAGCCGCCCGAGCAGCTGCGTCGCCGCCTCGCGGTGGGCCCGGACGGCGTCCTCGTCGGCGAGCCCGTCGTCGCGCTCGCCGAGCAGCCGCTCGACCTCGGCGACGACCTCGACGTGGTCGACGAGCTGGCGGGCCACGTCGTGCGCGAGCCGCGGTGCGCGCGTGCGCAGGTCGGCGTAGAGGCCGTCCTGCGCCTCGGTCAGCGCGACGTGGTCGCGCAGGTCGTGGGCGAGCTCGGTCAGCGCGGCGCGCACCCGCCGCCGCCACACCGGCCCGAGGCCGACCGGCAGCGCGAGCGCCGCGTCGAGGGCGGCCATCGACTCCCCGAGCTCGGCCCGGTGGGCGCGCACGCGGTCGAGGTACGTCGTCGTGGTCCCGGGCATCGGAGCACCTCCTCGCGCTCCCCCATGGTCCCGCCGATCGCCGCGGATGGCCACCCCCGCCCGGTGGCGGCCGGCGCCGAGCGGCCTCGGTACCGTGACGGCATGGACGTCGAGCCGCTGCCGGTGCCCGCGGGCGCGGAGGCCGTCTCCGTCCTGCCCCGGCTGCGCCGCGCCCTGGCCGGTGGCGGCGCCGTCGCCCCCTACGTCGCCGGGTCCCCGCCCCCCGAGCTGCCCGCCCGCGCGGCCGCCGCCGACGACCTCGCCGTCGTCGTCGGCACCTCCGGCTCGACCGGCACCCCCAAGCTCGCGATGCTCGGGGCCGCCGCGCTCGGCGCCAGCGCCCGGGCCACCCACGAGCGGCTCGGCGGCCCCGGGCAGTGGCTGCTCACCCTGCCCGCCGGCCACGTCGCCGGCCTCCAGGTGCTGCTGCGCGGCCTCGACGCCGACACCGAGCCGGTCGCCACCGACCTGCGCGACGGCTTCACCCCGCACTCCTTCACCGCGGCCGTGCGCCGGATGGACCCGCGGCACCGGCACTACACCTCGCTCGTGCCGACGCAGCTCGTCCGTCTGCTCGCCGACCCCGCTGCGACACAGGCGCTCACGTCGCTCCACGGTGTCCTCCTCGGGGGTGCGGCCACTCCCCCGGCGCTGCGCCGGCGGGCCGAGGCCGCCGGCGTGCGCATCCTCACGACGTACGGGATGAGCGAGACATGCGGCGGCTGCGTCTACGACGGCACGGCGCTGCGCGGCGTCGAGGTCCGGCTCGACGACGACGGGCGCATCCGGCTCGGCGGGGCCACCCTCGCCCACGGCTACCTCGGCCGCCCCGACCTCACCTTCCGGGCCTTCGCGGTCGACCCCGACGGCTCGCGCTGGTACCGCACCGACGACGCCGGGCACCTCGACGACGACGGCCGCCTGCACGTCGACGGCCGGCTCGACGACCTCGTGACGACCGGCGGGCTCAAGGTCGCGCCGCGCATCGTCGAGGAGGCCGCGCTCGAGCACGTGCCGGGGGTCATCGAGGCCGTCGTCGTCGGCACCCCCGACCCCGAGTGGGGCCAGGCGGTCAGCCTCCTCGTCGTCCCGGCGCCGGACGCGCGCCCGCTGTCGCTCGCCGAGGTCCGCGACCTGCTGCGCCCCCACCTGCCGGCGCACGCCCTCCCGCGCCGGGTGACGGCCGCGCCCGCACTCCCTCTGCGCGGCCCCGGCAAGCCGGACCGGGCCGCGGTGGCCGCTCTCTTCCCCGTGGGAGGATGACGGGGTGCTGCGGTTCCTGCCCGTCGTCCTCAGCCTGGCGCTGACGGTCTGGACCCTCGTCGACTGCATCCAGACCGACGACGGGTCCGTCCGCAACCTGCCCAAGATCGCCTGGATCCTCCTCATCCTGCTCTTCCCGCTCGTCGGGCCGATCGCCTGGCTGCTCGCCGGGCGTCCTGCCGGTCCGCTCCTCGGCCCGGGTCGGCCCGGCCGTGGCACCCCCGGCCCGACGCGGCGCCCGCCGCGCGGCCCCGACGACGACCCCGACTTCCTCAAGGGACTCTGACCGACCGATGGCCACTCTCGCCCAGTGGGTGGCGGGCGCCCGCCCGCGCACCCTGCCCGCCGCCGTCGCCCCCGTCGTCCTCGGCACCGCCGCCGCCCTGCGCGTCGGCGAGGCGGACGCCGGCCTCGCGCTGCTCGCCCTGCTCGTCGCCCTCTCGCTGCAGGTCGGCGTCAACTACGCCAACGACTACTCCGACGGCGTCCGCGGCACCGACGAGGTGCGCAGCGGGCCGGTCCGCCTCGTCGGCCAGCGGATCGCCGACCCGCGCCACGTCAAGATCGCGGCCTTCCTCTCCTTCGGCGCCGCCGGCGTCGTCGGGCTGGCGCTCGTCGCGCTCTCGCAGGCCTGGCTGATGCTCCCGCTCGGGGCGCTGGCCGTGCTCGCCGCGTGGCGCTACACCGGGGGCGACAACCCCTACGGCTACCGCGGCCTCGGCGAGGTCTACGTCTTCGTGTTCTTCGGCCTCATGGCGACGCTCGGCACCGAGTACACGCAGGCCGGGGCCATCTCGTGGTTCGGGGTCGCGGGCGCCGTCGGCGTCGGGGCCATCGCCTCGGGCATCCTCGTGGCGAACAACCTGCGCGACATCCCGACCGACGTCGAGCACGGCAAGCGGACCCTCGCGGTGCGGCTCGGCGACGCCCGCACCCGGATGTTCTACGGCGCGCTCGTCGGGGTGTCGGTGCTGGCCCTGGTCGTCATGGCGCTGTGGCAGCCGTGGGCGCTGCTCGGCCTGCTCGCGCTCGGCGTCGCGTGGCGCGGGGTGCGGGTCGTGCGCGCCGGCACGACCGGGCCCGGGCTCATCCCGGTGCTCGCCGCGACCGGGCTCTACGAGGTGGCCTACGCGGTCCTCGTCCTCGTCGGCGTGGCCCTCGGTCGCACCCTCGCCTGACCGAGACCCCACAGCCGCGCCCCCGCCCCACAGACCTCGACTGATTGCGAGTTCTGCTGCTCGACGCGCGCATCCGGCGGCGTGTCGGCGGCGGAACTCGCAACCAGTCGGATGCTCCCCGCCGTCGCGCCCCTCGGTCGAGGTGGAAGTCGACCACGAGACGGTCGGGTTTCACCTCGACCCACGTGGCGACGCATCGGTCGAGGAATCCGGCCACCATCTGGCGATGCCGAGATACCTCGACCCACCTACATCCCGACTGATTGCGAGTTCTGCTGCTCGACGCGCCCATCCCGCCGGCGTGTCGGCGGCGGAAGTCGCAACCAGTCGGATGCTCCCCGCCGTCGCGCCCCTCGGTCGAGGTGGAAGTCGACCACGACGAGGTCGGGTTTCACCTCGACCCGGGTGAGCCGGGAGTCAGCGGAAGTCGTCGTCCTCGGGCCGACCGGCCGTGGCGCCGTCGGTCGACGCAGCCGCCGACCCGGCGGACGAGCCGGACGTCGACGGGCGGACCGTGACCTCCTCGTCCTCGGCCTGCTCGTCGGTGCGCCGGTCGCCACCCTTCTCACGACGGACCGCCGCCCGGCGCTCGATGGTGTCGGACAGCTGCGCGGAGTAGTCCTGGCGGAAGCGGCGCAGCGCGACGTACGAGATGGCCATCGACAGCAGCGCCGAGAGGACGACGAGGAGCAGCAGCTGCTCCTCCGAGCGCAGACCGGCCAGCCACAGGGCCAGGACGCAGCCGAAGAAGATGAGCACGCGCAGGACGGTGTAGCGCAGGAAGGCGTTCATCGAGCGGGATCCCTCACATGCCCGAGTAGGAGTGCTGGCCGACGAAGAAGACGTTGACCACGGCGAAGTTGAGCAGCACGCAGACGAAGCCGGCGAGCGAGATCCAGACGGCGTTCTGGCGCTTCCAGCCGGTCGTGGCGCGGGCGTGCAGGTAGGCCGCGTAGACGGTCCAGATGACGAAGCTCCAGACCTCCTTGGGGTCCCAGTTCCAGTACGACCCCCACGCCTGGCGGGCCCAGATGGCGCCGGCGATGACGGTGAAGGTCCACATCGGGAAGGCGACGATGTGCGTCGCGTACGTCAGCCGCTCCAGCCCCTTGGCCGACGGCAGGCGCCGCATGAAGGCCGCCCGGCCGGTGGCCCCGCCCTCGCGCGCCTCGAGCCGGTCCTGGATGAGGTAGAGGATGCCGAGCGAGGCGCCGATCGTGAACACCGCGACCGACATCGTCGCGACGGTGACGTGGATGGCCAGCCACACCGAGCGCAGCGACGGCATGAGCTCGGAGGCGTCGGTGTACCAGACGGTGATGGCGGCGCCGAGGACGAGCAGCACCGGGCCGGTGACGAAGACCCCGAGCCAGCGCAGGTCGCGGCGGGTCGACCACGCGACATAGGCGAGCAGCGTGAACATCGCCCCGACGATGGCGAACTCGTACATGTTGCCGAGCGGCCAGCGGTGCACCTCGAGGGCGCGCAGCACGACGCCGGCGACGACGAGCAGCGTGCCGAGGACGGTCAGCGAGTGCCCGATGCCGGCGGCCTTGCGCGCGCCGGCCGGCTCGTCGGCCTTCTCGCTGGGGACGGCGGGCGCGCCACCGGCCGGTGCGGACCCGCCGCCGGCCGCGACGAGCTCGCGCTCGGGCGCCTCGACCGCGGCCTCGCGGGCCGGCACGACGCGGGCCAGGTACAGACCGTGCGCGAGCATCGCGAGGGTCAGGACGGCCATCGCCGAGTAGACGGACAGGTTCGACAGCTGCGCGAGCGTCAGGTCGGTCATCGGGTTCCTCCGGGTGCGGTGAGGACGGCGGCGACCTCGTCGGCCATCCCCTCGTCGTCGTCCTTGGCCAGGCCGCCGACGGAGACCACGGTACGACCCGTGCCCTCCTCGGGGCGAACCCGGACGAAGACCCGGCGGCGCCGGACGACGAGGCTGAGGACGAGCCCGGCGAGCGCGAGCAGCGCCGAGACGAGGGTGAGGGTCTTGCCGGGGTCGGTGCGGATCGAGAGGCCGGCGAAGCGCTCGACCCCGTCGAAGGTGATGGAGCCGCGCCCCTCGGGCAGCTCGTAGGTCTGGCCGGGCCGCAGGAGGATGCGCAGCTGGTCGGCGCCGTCCTTGCCGGGCAGCGGCTTCATCTTGGACACGTCGAGCGTGTAGACCGACTGCGGGCCACCGCCGGGGAACAGCGTCCCGGAGAACCCGCTGAGTGCCAGCTGCGGGTCGAGGGTGTCGGGGAAGGTGGAGTGCGGCCCGCGCTCGGAGTCGATGACACCGGTCGGCAGGAACAGCCCCGTGAAGCCGAGCTCGTCGGGCTGCGCCCCGGGCACCTTGATGGCGCCGACCGACGTGTAGTTGTTGTCCTGCGGGAGGAACGGCGTCGCCGAGGTGTAGATGGCCTTGCCGGCGGCGTTGCGCACGGTCACCTTCGGGGCGTAGCCGTTGCCGAGGAGGAAGACGCTGCCGCCGCCGGTCTCGAGCGGGTGGTTGACCGCGATCTCGCGCGCCTCGGTGCGACCCTCCGGCGTCGTGAAGGTCGTGTACGCCCGGAAGTCGCGCGGCATCCCGAACTGCCCGCGCCCGGTGTCCTCGGTCTCGAACTTCACGTCGAGCCGGTCCAGGCGGATCGAGTACGGCGAGAGGTCGTTGACGTCGACCCACGGGCCGGGGCTGAAGGTGTCGTACGACGAGAGGCTGTTGGCGAAGGTGTCGCCGACCGGGACGATGACGTCGCCCTTCCACCCGAGCAGGTGGCCCCACGCGACGCCGACGAGGACGCCGATGAGCGCGAGGTGGAAGACGAGGTTGCCGGTCTCCTTGAGGTAGCCCTTCTCGGCCGACAGCGAGGTGTCGTCGTGGGCGTGCACCCGGTAGCGCTTCGAGCGCAGGACGCCGCGCAGCCGCTCGCGCACCTCGTCGGGCGTCCCGTCGACGACCTCCTCGGTGTGCGCGGCGAGGCGCTCGAGCCGGCGCGGTGCCCGCGGCGGCCGCGAGCGCAGCTGGTGCCAGTGGATGCGGCTGCGGGGCGCGACGCACCCGATGAGCGAGACGAACAGGAGCAGGTAGATGGCCGCGAACCACGGCGACGCGTAGACCGCGAAGAACCCCAGCTTGTCGAGGATCGGACCGGCGGTCGGGTGGTCGGTGATGAACTGCGTCGTGCGCGCGGCGTCGATGGAGCGCTGCGGGAAGGTCGAGCCGGGGATGGCCGCGACCGAGAGCAGGAGCAGCAGGAACAGCGCGGTGCGCATGCTCGTCAGCTGCCGCCAGAGGAAGCGCAGCCAGCCGACGGCGCCGAGGCGCGGCTGCGCGACCGGCGTCCTCGGGGGCGTGCCGGACCCGGCGGCGGCCTCGGTCGTCGGGCGGTCGTCGGTCGTGCTCACAGGGACACCTCGAAGCCGGAGACGAGCTCGGTCTGCACCCAGGTGTTCATCGTCTCCCAGACGCCGGTGAGCATGAGCAGCCCGACGACGACGAGCAGGACGCCGCCGAGGAGCTGGATGGTGCGCATGTGCCGGCGCAGCCAGGCGGACGCGCGGCCGGCGCGGTCGAGCCCGGCCGCGACGAGCAGGAACGGCAGGCCCAGCCCGAGCCCGTAGGCGAGCGCGAGCGTGACCCCGCGGGTGACCTGGGCGTCGCCGGACGCGGTGGCCATCACGAGGACGGCGGCGAGGGTCGGGCCGGTGCACGGCGCCCAGCCGAGCGCGAACACGGCGCCGAGCACGGGCGCCCCGAGCAGACCGGCCCGCGGCCGCCAGTGGATGCGCACCTCGCGCTGGCTGCCGAGGCCGACGAACACCAGCCCCATGAGCACGACGACCGCCCCACCCACCCGCAGCAGCACCTCGCGGTGCTCGACGAGGACGCTGCCGACACCGGTGACGAAGATCGACCCGAGGACGAAGACGACGGTGAAGCCGACGACGAACAGCAGCGCCCCGGCGAGGGTGCGCCCGCGCGAGCGGTCGGCGGCCGACTCACCGGTCAGCCCGGTGACGTAGCCGAGGAAGCCGGGGACGAGCGGCAGCACGCAGGGGCTCGCGAACGAGACGAGCCCGGCGAGCGCGGCGACACCGACCGCGAGCGGGAGCGCCCCGCTCGTCACGGTGTCGCCGGTGGCGGCGACGAGGCCGGCGGTCACTTCTCCGCGACCACGTCGTCGACGAGGCCGGTGAGGGTCGTGGCGTCGACGGGGCCGTTGACCCGGGCGGCGATGCGTCCCTCGCGGTCGAGGACGAGGGTGCTCGGCGTCGTCGGGGCCTTGCCCTGGAGGCGCAGGATGAGCAGGCCCGGCTTGTCGCTGAGGCTCGGGTAGGTGATGCCCGCCTTGTCGACGAACGCCGCGCCGCGCTCGGCCTCCTCGCGGAAGTCGATGCCCATGAACTGCACGGGCGCCTTCTTGGCCTGCTGCTGCTCCCAGGCCTTCTGGAGGTCGGGCGCCTCGGCGACGCACGGGGCGCACCACGAGCCCCAGACGTTGAGGACGAGCACCTGCCCGCGGGTCGAGGTGATGTCCCACGGGGTGCCGTCGAGCAGGGTGCCCTGCATCGTCACCGGCTCTTGGCGGTCGGCGGCCGGGATGGTCTCGACGGCGCCGTCGCCGCTGATGTACCCCTTCTGGTCGCCGGCCTTCGCCTGCGCCGCAACCGAGTTGGGGTCGCTGCCGCAGCCGGCGAGGGCGAGCGCGACGAGGGCCGCGGCGCCGAGCGCGGCCCGGCGGGAGGGCGTCCGGCTCATGCGCCGGCCCCCTTCTGCGCGCGCGGCAGCAGCTGGGCCGCGGGCTCGGCGTACGAGAGCGAGAGCAGCTCGTCGCCGAGGAAGGTCAGCGAGGTGAGGCTCGCGAGGGAACACTCGCGGCGGGCGGGGTTGTGCACGAGGGGGCGTCCTTCGGTGGCGAGCCGGATCATCCAGATCGGCGCCTGGTGGCTGACGATGACCGCCTCGTGGCCGCGGGCGGCGGCCCGGGCGTCGACGATGGCGGCACGCATCCGGTCGACGATCTCGCCGTAGGGCTCGCCCCACGACGGACGCAGCGGGTTGAGCATCTTCGTCCACAGGCGCGGGTGGCGCAGCAGCCCCTGGCCGCCGGCGACCGGCAGGCCCTCGAACGCGTTGCCGGCCTCGAGCACCCGCTCGTCGAGCGTGACCGTGAGGTCGTGGCCGGCCGCGATCGGGGCCGCCGTCTCCTGCGCCCGCTCGAGCGGGCTGGAGACGACGTGGACGACGTCGTGGTCGGCGAGGTGCTCGGCCGCGAGCTCGGCCATGTGGCGCCCGAGCTCGGAGAGGTGGAAGCCGGGCAGCCGCCCGTAGAGGACCTGCCCGGGGTTGTGCACCTCGCCGTGCCGCAGCAGGTGCACGGTCGTGCGCTGCGGCTCGGCGGGGACGGCGCCACCGGAGGTCGGGGTCATGCTCGCGATTGTCGCAAACCCACCTGAGTGCCGCGGACGGGGTTCGACACCGCCGCGGCGACCCGGGTGGCGGTCAGCCGGCGGCCGCCGCGGCGGCGGCACCGGGCAGTGCGTCGAGGACGCGCTGGACGGCCGCGTCGTCGTGCGAGGCCGAGACGAACCAGCACTCGTAGGCGCTCGGCGGGAGGTAGACGCCGGCCGAGAGCATCGCGTGGAAGAAGCGGCCGAACGCGGCGGTGTCCTGGTCGCGGGCGTCGTCGTAGTCGCGCACCTCGCCGTCGCGGAAGAAGACGGAGAACATCGACGACGCGTACTGGACGTGGTGCGCGACACCGGCGGCCGAGAGGGCCTCCGACGCCGCCGTGCTGATGGCGCGCGACACCTCGTCGAGGCGGGCGTAGACGGCGTCGTCGCAGTGCTGGAGGGTCGCGAGGCCGGCGGCGGTCGCGACGGGGTTCCCGCTCAGGGTGCCGGCCTGGTAGACCGGCCCGTCGGGTGCGAGGAGGGCCATGACGTCGGCGCGGCCGCCGAACGCCGCGGCGGGGAAGCCTCCGCCCATCACCTTGCCGAAGGTCAGCAGGTCCGGGGCGAGGTCGAGGCCCTCGTGGCCCCACCAGCCGGCGCGGCTGCACCGGAAGCCGGTCATCACCTCGTCCGAGACGAGCAGCGCGCCGTGCGCGGCGGTGACCCGGCGCAGGGCCTCGGTGAACCCGGGCTGCGGCGCGACGACGCCCATGTTGCCGGCCGCGGCCTCGGTGATGACGCACGCGACCTCGTCGCCGCGGGCCGCGAAGAGCGCCTCGAGCGCGGCGACGTCGTTGTAGGGCAGGACGACCGTCTCGGCGGCCACCGACGCGGGGACGCCGGCGGAGTCGGGCAGCGCGAGGGTGGCGACGCCCGAGCCCGCCGCGACGAGGAGGGAGTCGACGTGGCCGTGGTAGTGCCCGGCGAACTTGACGACGAGCGCGCGGCCGGTGAAGCCGCGGGCCAGGCGGATGGCGCTCATCGTCGCCTCGGTGCCGCTGCTCACGAGGCGGACCCGCTCGACGGGGTCGACGCGGGCGACGATCTCCTCGGCGAGCGCGACCTCGTTCTCGCTCGGTGTGCCGAAGGACGTGCCGCGCGAGGCGGCGGTGTGGACGGCGTCGAGCACGGCCGGGTGCGCGTGGCCGAGGATCATCGGGCCCCAGCTGCCGACGAGGTCGACGTACTCGTGGCCGTCGGCATCGGTGAGGAGCGGTCCCTCGCCGCGGACCATGAAGCGGGGCGTGCCACCGACGGAGCGGAAGGCGCGGACCGGGCTGTTGACGCCGCCGGGGGTGACGGCGCGCGCCCGGGCGAGGAGGGCGGCGGAGGCGGGGGCCTCGTCAGCGGCGGAGGGGGCGGGGGTGGAGTCGGTCACCGTCCCATTGTCGGGTCAGCAGGGCTCGCAGGGGGATGCCGGGGTCGTCGGGTCGCTGGCGTACGCCTCGCGCACGGCCTCCATCGCCTCGCCGAGCGCCCGGAACTGGTACGGGGTGAGGACGTCGACGAGGTGGCGGCGCACGCTCGCGACGTGCGCGGCGGCCAGGTCCTCGACGGCGGCGAGCCCCTCGTCGGTCAGCTCGAGGACGACCCCGCGGCCGTCGTCCGGGGCGGGGCTGCGGCGCACCCAGCCTCGCCGTTCGAGGCGGCCGGCGGTGTGCGTGACCCGGCTGCGCGACTGCACGACGATCTCGGCGAGCGCGGACATCCGCAGGCGGCGGCCGTCGGCCTCGGAGAGCATCGAGAGCAGCTCGTAGTCGGAGATGCTCACGCCGTGCCGGGAGAGGTCGCGGTCGAGGGCGGTGTCGAGCTCACGGTTGCCGCGCAGGTACGCGCGCCACCACCGCTGCTCGTCGGCCGCCAGCCACCGCGTCGTCTCCACCTGTTCATCGTCGCACGGATGGGGAGGCGGAATAGCCGGAGATGGTGCATAGTTGAAGCGTCAACTACCGCACGACCCCCTCTCTTGAAGGAGCACCACCCATGAGCGACACCCTCACCGGCCTCTCCGCCGGCACCTGGACCATCGACCCCACCCACACCGAGGTCGGCTTCGTCGCCCGTCACCTCATGGTGAGCAAGGTCCGCGGCTCGTTCACCGACGTCTCCGGCACCGTCGTCGTCGGCGAGTCCCTCGCGGACTCCACCGCCGAGGTCGTCATCAAGACCGCCTCCGTCGCCACCGGCACCGCCGACCGTGACGGCCACCTGCGCAGCGGCGACTTCTTCGACTCCGAGACCCACCCGGACATGACGTTCCGCTCGACCTCGTTCGACGGCTCCACCCTCACCGGCGACCTGACCATCAAGGGCATCACCAAGCCGGTCTCCCTCGACGTCGACTTCGGCGGCGTCGCCACCGACCCGTGGGGCAACGAGAAGGCGGCCTTCGAGGCCTCCGGCGAGCTCGACCGCACCCAGTGGGGCCTCACCTGGAACGCCAACCTCGAGAAGGGCGGCGTCCTCGTCTCCGAGAAGATCAAGCTCGTCATCGACCTCCAGCTCGCCAAGCAGGCCTGAGCGAGGTCCCTCCGCGCGCGGCACCGCTCCCTCCGGCGAGCCGCCCCGGGCCGCCCGTCGTGCAGGGACGACGGGCAGCGCCCACCGACCGCCCGTCACGCACCGCGTGGCGGGCGGTCCGTCGTCCCGAGGCCGGCGGCCCGCGAGGGGAGGCAACACGCAGACGAGCGAGGCCATCCCTCGGCGTGTCACCTCCCCTCGACCGACCCGACCGTCGGATGACCTCGCACGTGCCGGGTTATCGCTGCCCACCCAGGCGCCCGACCACGAAAAGCCCGCACGTGCCGGGTTATCGCTGTCCGCTCGAGAACCCGACCGCGATAAGCCCGCACGTGCCGGGATGTCGCCGCGCCCACCCCGCGACCCCAGGCCGACCGCGATAAGCCCGCACGTGCGGGGTTGTCGCTGCCCGCGCCGCGCCCGGACCGCGATAACCCCGCACGTGCGGGATGGCCCCATCCCTTCGTATCGCCTGTTTGAGAATGATTGTCATTCTGGTCTAGGGTCGCGGCCATGCGACCACGCCTGAGTGCCCTGCGCACCGCCGCCCTCCTCCTCGCCCCTGCCGTCGTCCTCGCGGGCTGCGCGTCCGACCCCACCTCCCCCGCCGCTGCGCCGACCTCGATCCCGTCCGCCAGCGTCGGAGGCGACGAGCGCGAGGTCCGCGGCGTCGAGCCGCGCGTCCTGCTCGCGCACGAGGCTGGGCTCACCCTCGTCGACGCGACGACCGGCGAGACCGTGCGCGAGGACGCCCGCGAGGGCTTCCTCCGCCTGAGCGACGCCGGCGACGGGCGCCGCGTCGTCGTCGCGGACGGCGACGCGTTCCGGGTGTACGACACCGGGATCGAGCGCCAGCCGCACGGTGACCACGACCACGCCTTCGAGTACACCCCGGGCCTGACCGACGTCGCGTACACCGCCGCGCACGCCGGCCACGTCGTGCCGCACGAGGGGATGACCGCGCTCTTCGGCGACGGCGACGGCTCGGTGCAGCTCGTGCCGACCGAGCAGATCGGCTCGGACGTCGCCCCGGTGCAGCGCTCGACGACGCCCGCGCCGCACCACGGGGTCGCCGTCCCCGTCGAGGACGGGCTGCTCGTGACCGACGGCACCGAGGAGGCGCGCTCGAGCATCCGGCTGGTCCGCGACGGGACGGAGGTCACCCGGACCGACGACTGTGCCGGTGTGCACGGCGAGGCCGCGGCCGCCCCCGACGCGGACGGCGACGTCGTGCTCTTCGGCTGCGAGGACGGCCCGGTCGTGTACCGCGGCGGCGAGTTCCACAAGGTCCCCGTCCGCGACGACTACGCGCGCACCGGCAACGCCGCGGGCAGCCCTGCCTCCCCCGTCGTCCTCACCGACTACAAGGTCGACCCGGACGCCGACCCGGTCGAGCGCACGACGCGCGTCGCGCTCGTCGACACCCGCACCGACCGCCTGCGCCTGGTCGACCTCGGCTCGTCGTACTGGTTCCGCTCGCTCGCCCGCGGCGCCGACGGCGAGGGCGTCGTCCTGACCTACGACGGCTCCCTGGCCGTCCTCGACGTCGACGACTCGACCGTCGAGCGCCGCATCCCCGTCATCGCGCCGTGGCAGGAGAAGGACGACTGGCAGCAGCCGGGTCCGGTGCTGCGGGTCGTCGGCGACACCGCGTTCGTCACCGACGCGGAGAAGAAGGAGCTCGTCGTGGCCGACCTCGGCACCGGCAAGATCCTCGCCCGGCATGCGCTCGAGCACACCCCGGTCGAGATGGTCGCGGTCACCGGCGAGGCGCCGCACGCCCACGCGCACTGACCCGGACGCGGGCTACACCGCAGTAAGCGTCGCCAGAGCAGCACGCACTGCGGTGTAGCCGGCACCCGTGGACTGGGGAAAGCGCTCAGAGGCGCCGGGCGGCCTCGATCGCGTGGTAGCTGAGGATGATGCTCGCGCCGGCCCGGCGGATGCCGAGCAGCGCCTCCATCATGACCCGCTCGCGGTCGATCCAGCCCCGCTCGGCGGCGGCCTCGATCTGGGCGTACTCGCCCGAGATCTGGTAGGCCGCGACGGGCACCGGCGAGACCGCGGCGGCCGCGGCGACGACGTCGAGGTGCGGCCCGGCGGGCTTGACCATGACGATGTCGGCGCCCTCGGCGATGTCGGCCTCGAGCTCGCGCAGCGCCTCGCGACCGTTCGCCGGGTCCTGCTGGTAGGTCGAGCGGTCCCCGACGAGCGAGGACTGCACGGCCTCGCGGAAGGGCCCGTAGAGCCCCGAGGTGTACTTCGCGGCGTAGGCGAGGATCGCGGTGTCGGTGTACCCGGCGGCGTCGAGGGCCGCGCGGACGAAGCCGACCTGGCCGTCCATCATCCCGGACAGGCCGAGGACGGGGGTGCCGGTCGCGGCCTGCGCGAGGGCCATCGCGGCGTACCGCTCGAGCGTCGCGTCGTTGTCGACCGAGCCGTCGGCCGCGAGCACGCCGCAGTGGCCGTGGTCGGTGAACTCGTCGAGGCAGAGGTCGCTCATGACGACGAGGTCGTCACCGACCGCCTCGACGACCCGCGAGAGGCCGACGTTGAGGATGCCGTCGGGGTCGTCGGCGCCCGAGCCGCGCGCGTCCTTGGCCGTGGGCACGCCGAAGAGCATGATCCCGCCGAGCCCGGCGTCGACGCAGCGCCGCGCCTCCTCGACGAGCGAGTCGAGCGTGTGCTGCACGACGCCCGGCATCGCCGAGATGGAGACCGGGGCGTCGATGCCCTCGCGGACGAAGACCGGAAGGACGAGCTCGGCCGGGTGCAGACGCGTCTCGGCGACGAGCCGGCGCAGCGCCGGGGTGCGGCGCAGCCGGCGGGGCCGCCCGACCGGGAACGGCGCCCCCGGCAGTGGGAGGCCCGCCGTCACGTCGCGCGCTTCCGGCCGCCGGCGCGACGCTGGCTCGGGCGCACGACCTCCTCGCCGGCCTCGGTGGCGTCGAGGGCGAGCGAGCGGCCGTGGTCGGCGAGCGCGTCGACGAGCGCCGCGGCGCTCGGCTCCGGCGCGAGGACGTCGACCCGCAGGCCGTGCTCCTCGGCGGTCTTCGCGGTGGCCGGCCCGATGCACGCGATGACGGTGCTCGGGTGCGGCTTGCCGGCGATGCCGACGAGGTTGCGCACGGTCGAGCTCGACGTGAAGAGCACGGCGTCGAAGGCACCGGACTTGATGGCGTCGCGGACCGGCGCGGGCGGCGGGGCGGCCCGGACGGTGCGGTAGGCCGTCACGTCGTCGACCTCCCAGCCGTTGTCCTGCAGGCCGGCGACGAGGGTGTCGGTGGCGATGTCGGCGCGCGGGAGGAAGACCCGGTCGATCGGGTCGAGGTCGGCGTCGAACGGCGGCCACACGTCGAGCAGGCCCTGGGCGGACTGCTCCTCGGCGGGGACGAGGTCGGGGTTGATGCCCCACTCGCGCAGCGCGTCGGCGGTGACGCCACCGACGGCGGCGACCTTCAGCCCGGCGAACGAGCGGGCGTCGAGGCCGAACTCGTCGAACTTCTCGCGGATGGCGCGCACTGCGTTGACCGAGGTGAACCCGACCCACTCGTAGCGGCCGGTGACCATGCCCTTGACGGCGCGCTCGAGCTGCTGCGGGGTGCGCGGCGGCTCGACCGAGATGGTCGGGACGATCTCGGCGTGGGCGCCGTGGTGCTCCAGGCGCGCGGTCATCGAGCCGGACTGCTCCTTGGTGCGCGGCACGAGGACCGACCAGCCGTAGAGCGGCTTGGTCTCGAACCACGAGAGGGCGTCGCGCATCCGCACGGTGTCGCCGACGACCGCGAGGACCGGGAAGCGGCCGGCGGCCATGACGGCCGGGGCCTCGCCGAGGGTGGTGACGACGGTGCGCTGCTCGGTCGTCGTGCCGCGCTCGGTCAGGGCGACCGGGGTGGCGGCGTCGCGGCCGGCGTCCAGGAGCGCCTGGAGCGCGACCGAGGCGCGGTCCGGGGCGCCGAGGACGACGACGGTGACGGAGGCGTCGACCCCGCCCGCGACGTGCGGCGTGCCGGGGCCGGCGACGACGACGTGGACGGCGGAGGTGGACTTCGCGGTGAGCGGCACGCCGGCGTAGGCGGGCACGGCGCTCAGGCTGCTGACGCCCGGCACGACCTCGAAGGAGATGCCGGCCTTGACGAGCGCCTGCGCCTCCTCGGCGAGACCGTTGAAGACGGCCGGGTCGCCGTCCATCAGCCGGACGACGAGGCCGCCGGCGTGCGCCTTGGCGGCCTTGACGACGAGCTTGGCGCGCGAGGCCTGGGTCAGGGCCTCGCCCTGGTCACCGTGGCCGGCGTCGACGACCTCGACGCCCTCGCGGGCGTGCCGCAGGGCGATCGCCTCACGGGCGACCTGGTCGATGACGACGGCGTCGGCCGCGGCGAGCAGCTCGACGGCACGCACCGTGAGCAGGCCGGGGTCGCCCGGGCCGCCGCCGACGAAGGCGACGCGCGCGGGGACGCGGGAGGGGCGGGTGGACGAGCGCGTGGGGCTCACTGGGCACGCTCCGTGACGGATCGGTCGGTGGACGTGGGCATGAGGTCGGCGGCGCCGTCCTCGAGGAGGAGGCGAGCCGTCCTCCGGCCGAGGTCTGCGGCCTCGGCGGGGTCACCGGTCAGGGACCGGCGCAGGTCGTGGGAGCCGTCGGGGGCGGCGACGACGGCCCGCAGCGACAGCTCGGGCCCGTCCACCCCCTCGACGACCTCGGCGAGCGCTCCGACCGGTGCGGAGCAGCCGGCCTCGAGCTCGGCGAGCAGGGTGCGCTCGGCGGTGACGCAGGCGCGGGCGTCGGCGTCCTCGAGCGGGGCGACGGCGGCGCGGGTGGCGTCGTCGTCTCTGCGGACCTCGACCGCGAGCGCGCCCTGGCCGGGGGCCGGGAGCACCTGGAGCGGGTCGAGGAGCTCGGTCACCTCGTCGGCGCGGCCGAGCCGGCGCAGGCCGGCGGCCGCGAGGACGACGGCGTCGAGCCGGCCCTCGTGGACCGCCCGCAGCCGGGTGTCGACGTTGCCGCGCAGCTCGGTGAGGACCAGGCCGAGGCCGAGGGCCTCGATCTGGGCCCGCCGGCGCGGGGAGCCGGTCCCGACGGTCGCACCGGCCGGCAGCTCGCCGAGGGTCAGGCCGTCACGGGCGACGAGGGCGTCGCGGACGTCCTCGCGGACCGGGACGGCCGCGATGTCGACGCGGGGGTCCGGCGCGGTCGGCAGGTCCTTGAGCGAGTGGACCGCGAGGTCGACCCGGCCGTCGGCGAGGGCCTCGCGCAGCGCGGAGACGAACACGCCGGTGCCGCCGAGCTGGGCCAGCGGGGTGGTGCGGTCGCGGTCGCCCTCGGTCGTGATCTCGACGAGCTCGACCTCGTGCCCGAGGGCGCGCAGGCGGTCGGCGACCCAGGTGGACTGGGTCGTCGCGAGGGCCGAGCGGCGGGTGCCGAGGCGCAGGGTGCTCATACGCCCTCCCCCGGGATGGCCGGCGGCGCCGAGACGAGCGAGACGTCGCGTGGGTCGAGGTCGAACAGCTCGGACAGGGCGCGGGCGTAGCTGCCGCCCTGGCCGTCGCGGGCGAGCTCCTTGACCCGGACGGTCGGGGTGTGGAGCAGCTTGTCGACGACGCGCTCGACGGCGCGGCGGACCTCGGCCCGCTCGTGCTCGTCGAGGCCGGGCGTGCGCCGCTCGAGGCGGGTGAGCTCGGCGTCGACGACCTCGCCGGCGCGGGCGCGCAGCGCGGTGACGGTCGGGGCGACGGCCTGCGCGGAGCGCTGGACGAGGTAGGTGGCGACCTCGGCGGTCACGAGCTCGCGGGCCACGGTGACCTGCGGGGCCGACCCCGCCTCGGCGAGGTCCTCGCCGAGCTCGGCGAGCCCGACGCGGGTGGCGCCGTCGAGGAGGTCGACGTCGAGCTCGACGTCGTGGGGCAGGGCGAGGTCGATGTACACCTGCGGGCGGCCGCCGCGCGCCGCGAGGGCGGCGGAGACGTGCTCGGCGGTGACGACCTGGCCGCGCGCGCCGGTCGAGGCGATGACGACGTCGGCCTGCGCGAGCGCCTCGGTCAGCTCGGCGAGCGGCCGGGCGGTGCCCCCGACGCGCTCGGCGACGCCCACGGCGCGGTCGGGGTTGCGGTTGAGCACGACGACCTCGCGGGCGCCGTGCCGCGCGACGGTGGTCGCGGCGAGCGCGCCCATCCCGCCGGCGCCGACGACGAGCACCGACAGCGCCCCGAGACCACCGAGGGCGGCCTCGGCGCGGGTGATGCCGGCCTGGACGAGCGAGCCGCTCACGAGGTCGATCTCGGTCTCGGAGTGGACCCGCTTGGCCACGCGCAGCGCCTGCTGGAGGAGTCCGTTGACGGCGGGTCCGACGTGACCGTGCTTCTGGGCGCGCGAGAGGCTGCGCCGCACCTGGCCGAGGATCTGCGCCTCGCCGACGGCCATCGAGTCCAGGCCCGCCGCGACGGTGAAGGCGTGGGCGATGCCGCGGTCCTCGTAGTGCACGTAGAGGTGCGGCTGCAGGTCGGCGCGGTCGACCGAACAGGCCTGTGCGAGAGCGTTGGTGATGTCGACGAGCGCCCCGTGGAAGGTGAGGCTCTCGGCGATGACCTCGGTGCGGTTGCACGTCGAGAGGACGACCGCCTCGGTGATGTGCTCCGAGCGCAGGACCGCGCTCTCGAGGTCGGTCGCGGCGGGACCGTCGAGCGCCACCGACTCGAGGAGCCCGAGCGGCGCCCCGTGGTGGGAGAGGCCGAGGACGACGAGGCTCACGGCGCCACCGCCTCGGCGACGGCGAGCCGCTGGCCGTGGAACGCGAGGATCTGCAGCTCGGTCGAGAGGTCGACGGTGCGCACGGCGACGTCGTCGGGCACCGACAGCAGCACCGGCGCGAAGTTGAGCAGGGAGCGGATGCCGGCGGCGACGAGCGCGTCGCAGGCGTCCTGCGCGCCGTCGGAGGCCGTGGCGATGACGCCGACCGACAGCCCCTCGTCCCGGACGAGCACCGGCAGGTCGGTCATCGGGCGCACGACGCGGCCGGAGACCTCCTCGCCGACGAGGCGCTCGTCGCGGTCGAGCAGCGCGATGACGCGGAAGCCGCGCTCGGCGAACCCGCGGTAGGCGGCGAGCGCCCGGCCGAGGTTGCCCATCCCGACGATGGCGACCGGCCAGTCCTGGGTCAGCCCGAGGGCCGCGGCGATCTCGGAGGCGAGGCGCTCGACGTCGTAGCCGACCCCGCGCACGCCGTAGCTGCCGAGGTGCGAGAGGTCCTTGCGGAGCATCGCCGAGCTGACGCCGGCCGCGCTCGCGAGCTCTTCCGAGCTGACCGAGGCGATGCCGGCGTCGGCGAGGGCGGTGAGGGCTCGCAGGTACCCCGGCAGACGGGCCACCGACGCGTCCGGGATGCCCCGGCGGGTGGCTGCTGCGGTGGACACAGGCGGTCACCGACTCCTTTCGCGGGTCACGGGCTGCGGCGAGGGGCGCGGCAGAACGCCGCACCATCGCCCGTGGAACCCGGTCAGCCTACGACTTTGTGAAGGGAGGCACAAAGTTGCGCGGGACCCCGGTGACGTGCCTCACGACGACGATGTGCTAGTGCGCTCAACGTCCGGTCGGGCCGGATGCTTCCCCGCGGGGCGGGGTCGCGAGGGCCGCGCGCAGGCGGGTCTCGTCGACCCGCCAGAAGTCGTGCTGGCGCCCGTCGACGAGGGTGACGGGCACCTCCTCGGACCAGCGTTCGAGCAGGTCGGCGTCCCCGTCGACGTCGAGCTCGCGCCAGCCGACCCCGAGGTCGGCGCACACCCGCGCCACGGTCTCGCGGGCGGTCGTGCACAGGTGGCAGTCCTCGCGCGTGACGAGGGTGACACGGGGCTCGGGGGTGCTCACGGCGCTCAGAAGAAGACCGAGCGACGCTGCATGAGCAGCGTGTAGAGGGTCTGCTGGATGGTCTCGCGCACCTGGTCGGTGAGGTCGAACACGAGCATCGGGTCGTCGGCGGCGCCCTCGTCGTGCCCCGAGGTGTCGATGGGGGCGCCGAACTCGATGATCCACTTGCTCGGCAGCGGGATCATCCCGAGCGGGCCGAGCCACGGGAAGGTCGGCGTCACCGGCGCGTACGGCAGGCCGAGCAGGCGCGCGAGGCTGCCCATGTTGCCGATGATCGGGAAGGTCTCCTCGGCGCCGACGACCGAGCACGGGACGATCGGCACGCCGGCGGCGAGCGCGGCCGACACGAAGCCGCCCCGGCCGAAGCGCTGGAGCTTGTAGCGCTCGCTGAACGGCTTGCCGGTGCCCTTGAACCCCTCGGGGAAGACGCCGACGAGCTCCCCGCGGCCGAAGAGCCGGGCGGCGTCCTCGCTCGCGGCGAGGGTCGAGCCGGAGCGGCGCGCGGTGGTCCCGACGAAGGGCGTGCGGAAGACGAGGTCCGCGCCGAGCGCGCGCATCGTGCGGTGCGCCGGGTGCTCGTCGTGGATGGCCAGCTGCACCATGAGCGAGTCGAGCGCGACCGTGCCCGAGTGGTTCGAGACGACGAGCGCGCCGCCCTCGGCCGGGATGTTCTCGATGCCGCGCACCTCGACCCGGAACCAGTGCCGGTAGAGCGGGCGGAGCATCGGGTAGAAGACGTTCTCGGTGAAGTGCTCGTCGTAGCCGAAGTCGTCGACCTCGTAGTCGCCCTCGACCCGGCGGCGCAGGTAGGCGAGGACCTGGGCGACGCGGCGCTCGACGTCCTCGGGGGCGATGCCGGCGGCCTCGGCCGCGACGCGCAGGCCGACGACGAGGGCGTCGAGGAGGTCGGCGACGTCGGGGACCGGCAGGCCGGTGCGCCCCGGCGCCGCGGCCGAGGTGGGGTCGAGCGGCGGCACGGCGGCCAGCGGCGGGGCGGCCGGGGGCGTGGTGGCCGGGGCGGCCGGCGCGGGGTCGGCGGCGCGCCGCCGGGTGCGTGCGGGGGGTGTGGCGGAGGCGGTGGGTGCGGCGGGGTCGGCGACCCGCAGGTGCGGGCGGCGGGCGGCGGCGTCGCGCCGGGCCTTCTCGCGCGGGGTCAGGCGCCGGGTGCCGGTGCGCTCCCCCGCCTGGGTCGTCGCGCGCGGGGACGGGGCGGAGGTGACCTTCGGGGCCGGGCGGTGCTTGCGGACCGCGGGCGCCGCCGGGGCGGCCTGCGCCGCAGCCTTCGTGGCCGGGGCGGCCTTGGTCACCGGCGCGGTCCTCTTCGCCGGCACCGCCTTCGCCGCCTGCTTCACCGCGGGGGCGGCCTTCTTCGCCGTCGCCCTCTTCGCGGGCGCGTTCTTGTTCGCCGCGGCCTTCGTCGCCGTCGCCCTCTTCGCGGGCGCGGCCTTCTGCGTCGCGGCCTTCTTCGTCGCCGGAGCGGCCGGCGTGGTCGCGGGCGCCGCCGTCACCGGCGCGGCCCCGATGAGGGGGGTCGAGCGGCGGCGGGCGCGCTCGCCGCCGGCGCGCGCGGCACCGGCCGCGAGGGCTCCCGGGCGCGCGGCCATCAGCGCACGCTCCCGGCGCCGAGGGCCTTGAGGACCGACTGGCTGGCGGCCCCGGCGACACCGCTCACGGCGTCGACGACGGAGCCGAGCCCGGGGCCGTTCGCCCCGAGGGTCGCGGCGAAGGCCTCGAACGCCTCACGGGTCGTGAAGCGGGGCTCGAAACCGAGCCGGGTGCGCATCCGCGTCGTGTCGAGGCCGCGGCCGTAGGCGAGGAAGGACATCTGGTCGGGCGAGAAGTCGGCGAGCCCGAGCCTGCGGGTCACGCCGCCGACGAACGCAGCGCTGTTGAGCGGCAACGGGACCGCGGGCCGGCCGGACATCGCGACCGCCTGGAGGACGGTGACGACACCGTCGCCGGCGACGTTGACGACACCCGTGGCCTGCCCGGTGCCGCCGAGGACGAGGGCGTCGATGGCGTCCTCCTCGTGGACGAACTGCATCCGGGCGTCGTAGCCGAGCGGCACCGGGACGGCGGGCATCGAGAAGTAGTCGGTGATCGAGGTGCGGATGCGCGGGCCGATGACGTTGGCGAAGCGGAGCATGAGGATGTCGACGTCGGGGCGGCGGCGGGCGAAGCCGCGCACGTACCCCTCGACCTCGATGGAGTCCTTGCCGAAGCCGCTGCTCGGGGTGCGGCGGGCGTCCATGTCCTCGGTGAAGAGGGCGGGGTCGCGCGGCGTCGAGCCGTAGACCGCCGCGGAGGACTTGACGACGAGGCGCTGCACCGTCGAGGACTTCTGGCACGCCGCGAGCAGCTGCATCGTGCCGATGACGTTGATCTCCTTCTGCGGGGTCCGGCCCCCGACGAAGGTCGGCGTCGCGATGACGTTCATGTGCACGACGGTGTCGACGCCCGAGGACTCGATGACGCGGGAGATCATCGGGTTGCGGATGTCGGCGCGCACGAACTCGACCCCGGGCACGGGGTGCGGCGGCGGGATGACGTCGACGCCGACGACGTGGTCGACCCCGGGCTCGGCGGCGACGCGGCGGGCGAGCAGCCCCCCGAGGTACCGGGACACCCCGGTCACCAGCACCACCTTCGCCACCGCTGCTCCTCCCACGTCGGTCCGACGGGTCCGACACTACCGGGGCCGGGCGGGCGCCCACAGGGGGCCGCCGGTCCGTGGTCCCCGGACGGCCGCCGACCGCCCCGGGGGACGACAAAGGTCCCCGGCATCGGCCGGGGACCCTCGACGCTCAGAGGTGACGCGTGGTCACTTCTTGTTGCGACGCTGGTGACGCGTCTTGCGCAGCAGCTTGCGGTGCTTCTTCTTCGCCATCCGCTTGCGCCGCTTCTTGATGACAGAGCCCATGGGTGTTCCTCACGGTGGTACGGGGGTACGGCGGCCCACCCTACCGGCGGGCCCCCACCGGCCCCAAACCGCGGGTGCCGGACCTGGTGGACGGGATCATGCGCGAGGGGCGCCCCGCCGTGGCGGAGCACCCCTCGTCGGTCGGTGGGACCGGGTCACGCGGTGTCGACGAACGAGCTGCGCAGGTAGGCGTGCACCTCGTCCTCCGGCACGCGGAAGGAGCGACCGACGCGGATCGCCGGCAGCTCACCGGCGTGGACCATGCGGTAGACCGTCATCTTCGAGACGCGCATGATCGTGGCGACCTCGGCGACGGTGAGGAAGCGCACCTCGCCGAGCTGACGCTCCGTGGACATCTGGACCTCGATCTTCTGCCCGTCGCAGTGCCGGACCAGCCCGGCAAGCTCCCTGCGGCGTGCTGTCGCAACCATAGGGGCAGTTGTGACCACTGTGAAGGGGAACGAGCGCACTCGTGGACGATGTCCAGTCGACACGCCGTCTGCGCCACCGGAATTTCGGCGTGTCGGGCCGATCGGCCGAACCCCTGCCTCGGGTGGTCGGCCACCGCCGGGCGGCGTCCCGGAGGAGTCCCGGGAGCTCGATCGGGTCAGTCGAACCAGGGGTCGAGGCCGTGCAGCGGGAAGACCGCCTGCCGGGTGGCGAACACCGCGCGGTCGAGCGGGTTGTCGGGGTTGTGGCCCATCCCCCACGGCTGCACCCAGATCGGGAGCCGGTCCGCCGGCAGGTCGCCCATCCGGCGCGGGCCCGGCCGGCCGAGCAGCGACTCGACGTGGTCGAGCCACTCCTGCGGCACGGCGGTCCGGACGTCGACCGGCCGGTGGGCCGCGATGGCCGTCAGGTGGGTCCACGAGCGCGGCACGACGTCGACGAGCTCGTACCCGCCGCCGCCGAGCGCGACCCACTTCCCGCCGCAGACCTCGTGGGCGAGCGTGTGCAGCTCGTCGTGGGCGCGGCGCTGGGCGTCGACGGTGATGGCGAGGTGCGCCAGCGGGTCCTCGAGGTGGGTGTCGCAGCCGTGCTGCGTCACGAGGACGTCGGGCGCGAAGGCGCGCACGAGGTGGGGCACGACCGAGTCCATCGCCCGCAGCCACGACGCGTCGCCGGTGCCGGGCGGCAGGGCGACGTTGGCGACCGTGCCGCGCGCGTCCGGCCCGCCGACGTCGGCCGGCCAGCCGGTGCCGGGGAAGAGGTGCTGGCCGCTCTCGTGGAGCGAGATCGTCAGCACGCGCGGGTCGTTCCAGAAGGCGCGCTCGACCCCGTCGCCGTGGTGCACGTCGATGTCGACGTACGCGACCCGCTCGGCGCCGTGGTCGAGCAGCCACTGGATGCCGACCGCGATGTCGTTGTAGATGCAGAAGCCGCTGGCGTGCGTGCGCATCGCGTGGTGCAGGCCGCCGCAGTAGTTGACGCCGTGCTCGGCCTCGCCCTCCCAGACGCGCCGGCAGACCTCGACCGTGCCCTGGACGATCCGTGCCGACGCCTCGTGCATCCCCCGGAAGGCGGGGTCGTCGTCGGTGCCGAGGCCGCGGTGGACGTCGGCGCGGCTCGGGTCGGCCGAGGCGACCTTGACCGCCTCGACGTACGCGGGGTCGTGCACCGTCGCGAGCAGGTCGTCGTCGGCGACACCGGGGCTCACGACGTCGACGTGGTCGAGCACGCCGAGCGAGCGGGCGAGCCGCGTCGTGAGGTCGAGCCGCACGGGACCCATCGGGTGGCCCGGACCGAAGTCGTAGGCGGTGAACACGTCATCCCAGATGACGCTCGTCCGTGGGGCCATGGCTGCACGCTACTCGGTGGCCCGTCCGTGGCAGGCTGGGACCGCACGGACCCACCACCGGGAGGACGCCACCCATGGGCAAGAACGCCCGCGACGACGAGGTCCTCGTCATCGGCCTCGGCCGCTTCGGCGCCGCCGCGGCGCTCGAGCTGCGACGCCTGGGCCACAAGGTCACCGCCATCGAGAAGGACGGCTTCCTCGCCGAGAAGTTCCTCGGCCGCATCTCGCAGGTCGTCCACGGCGACGCGAGCGACGCCGGGGTCATCCGCGACGCGAAGGCCGGGCGCTTCCAGATCGCCGTCGTCGCCATCGGCTCCTCGGTCGAGGCGTCGGTGCTGGCCGCCGCCAACCTCGTCGACGCGCAGGTGCCGGCCATCTGGGCCAAGGCGCTCTCGCCGGAGCACGCCCGCATCCTCGACCGGATCGGGGTGCACCACATCGTCCGCCCCGAGGCCGACACCGGCCGCCGGGTCGCGCACCTCGTCGGGGGCCGGATGCAGGACTACATCGAGTTCGACGACGGGTTCGCCATCGTCAAGATGCGCCCGCCGACCGAGACCATCGGCTTCACGCTCGAGCAGAGCCAGGTCCGCAGCAAGTACGGCGTGACGGTCGTCGGCGTCAAGGCGCCCGGCGAGGACTTCACCTACGCCGTGCCCACGACGAAGGTGTCGGCGCACGACACCCTCATCGTCAGCGGGCCGACGACGCTCATCGAGCGGCTCGCCGCCCGGCCGTAGCCGGCGGGAGGGCTCAGATCGCGGTGGGGATGCCGCCGCGGTCACCGGCGAGGGCGAGGGTCATCGCGACCTCCTCCTCGCCGTCGTCCTCGGAGACGACGCGCATCGGGCGGCGGTTCTCGGTGGGGCGGAAGCCGAAGCTGCTCGCGAAGGCGACCGCGCGGCCGTTGTCGGTGCCGACCCAGTAGAGGAGCTGGGTGCGCCCCTTCTCGGCGGCGACACGGGAGGCGGCGCGCACGAGGGCGGCGGCGACCCCGGTGCCGCGCGCCGCCGGCGTGACGAACAGGCCGAAGAGCTGCGCGTGGTCGGGGCGGTCCTCGTCGACCTCGCCGACGCTGGCGATGCCCAGGGCCTCGCCGTCGCGCTCGGCGAGCAGGCGGGTCGAGCGCTCCATGCGGGCGCGCCAGAAGTCCTCGGGTTCGGACTCCTCGTCGGCGTGGGAGGCGACGAACGCCTCGGGCGACTCGCGCAGGGCGGTGAGACGCATCGAGCGGTAGTGCTCCCACTCCTCGGCGCCCAGCGCGCGGACCGTGATGTCGCTCATGTCGGCCACTCTCCCACGACACCCACGGTGTGCGGCAACCGGGGAGGTGAACACGAGATGGCGTGGGCCGGCCCCGGCGAGCCCCTCAGGAGGGCTCGAGGTCGAGCACCATCCGCTCCTCGACGCACGTGGGGTCCCACGGCATCGTCCCGGTCTCGCCGGTGAGCGCGAACCCGCGGCGGAGGTAGAAGCGCAGCGCGCGGGAGTTCTCGCGGGCGACGTCGAGGACCACGCGACGCCGGCCGTCGGCGCGGGCCCGGTCGAGCGCGGCGTCGACGAGCCGTCCGGCCGCGCCGCTCCCCCGGGCCCCGCCGGTCACCCACATCCCGACGAGGTACACCTCGTCGTCGGCCTGGTCGTCACCGTGGACGAGCCCGACCGTGCCGACCGGGCGGTCGAGGTCCCACGCGAGCCAGAGGGCGGGGCCGGTGGCGACGAGGGCGCGCCAGTCGTCGTCGGTGCGCGCCGCGCTCTGCGCCCAGGTCGTCCAGAACGCGCGGGGGCTGTCGATGAGGGCCGCCTGGCGCACGTCGCGATAGGCGCGCCACGTCGCGTCGGTGACCGGCTCGACCCGGACGCCGGGGTGCAGGCCCGGGCCCGCCTCAGCCACCGGCCAGCTCGCGGCTGCGGGTGGCCGCGGCCTCCATGGCGCTGATGAACGCGGCCCGCACCTTGTGGTCGTCCATGACCCGCAGCGCGGCCGCGGTCGTGCCGCCGGGCGAGGTCACCTGCTCGCGCAGGACGGTCGGGTGCTGGCCGGTCTCCTTGATCATCGTCGCGGCGCCGTAGAGGGTCTGGACGACGAGCTCGGTGGCCGTGGAGCGCGGCATCCCGAGGACGACGCCGGCCTCGATCATCGCCTCGACGACGTAGAAGATGTACGCGGGGCCGCTGCCGGAGATGGCCGTGACGGCGTCCTGGAGCTTCTCGGGGACCTCGACCACCTTGCCGGTGGCCGCGAGCAGCGACTGCGCCTCGGTGAGGTGCTCGGGCCCGCAGTGCGCCCCGGCCGAGACGGCCGCCATCCCCTGGTCGACGAGCGCGGGCGTGTTGGGCATCACCCGGACGACCGAACGGCCCTCCGGCAGACGGGACTCCACGAACGCGGTCGTGATGCCGGCGGCGAGGCTGACGACGAGGTCACCGGCCTCGACGTGCGGCGCGATCTCCTCGAGCAGCGCCCCCATGTCCTGCGGCTTGACGACGAGGACGAGCGTGCTCGCGGCGGCGGCGGCCTCCGCGTTCTCGAGGACGCGCACCCCGTAGCGCTCGGTCAGCTCGGCGGCGCGGTCGGCGCGGCGCTCCGTGATGACGAGGGAGTCGGCCGGTCGCCCCGCGCGCAGCAGCCCCGAGAGGAGCGTCTCGCCCATGACGCCGGCACCGAAGATCGCAGTCGTGGCCATGGCGCCGAGTATGCCGTCCGCACCCGCGCGGGGCGCGGACGTTTCAGCTGCTGCCGGCGAGCGAGCGCAGGAAGAAGCGGAGGTTGGCCGGCCGCTCGGCGAGCCGGCGCACGAGGTAGCCGTACCAGTCCTCGCCGAAGGGCAGGTAGACGCGCATCTGGTGGCCGCGGTCGGCGATCCGCTTCTGCTCGGTCGAGCGGACGCCGAGGAGCATCTGGAACTCGTAGGAGTCGGGGGTGCGGCCGTGGTGCGAGGCGAGGGCCTCGGCGATCTCGACGAGGCGCGGGTCGTGGCTGGCCACCATCGGGTAGCCCTCGCCCGCCATGAGGACCTTGAGGCAGCGGACGTAGGAGAGGTCGACCTCGCCGCCGTCCTGGTAGGCCACGGAGGCGGGCTCCTTGTAGGCGCCCTTGCACAGGCGCACCCGGCTGCCCGGGCCCGCGAGGTCGCGGCAGTCGGCCTCGGTGCGGTGCAGGTAGGCCTGGAGCACGGCGCCGACCCACGGGAAGTCCGCGCGCAGCGCCCGGACGGCCTCGAGGGTGCGGTCGGTCGTCGTGTGGTCCTCCATGTCGAGGGTCACGGTCGTGCCGGCCCGCTCGGCCGCCGCGCAGATGGCGCGGGCGTTCTCGAGGGCGATCGCGTCGCCGTCGCCGGGGATGGCCTGCCCGACGGCGCTCAGCTTGACGCTCACCTCGGCGGCCCCGAAGCGCGCGAGGTCGGCCTCGGCGAGCGCGTCGAGCAGCGCGAGGTAGGTGTCGCGGGTGCGCTCGGCCTGGGCGCGGTCGGTGACGTCCTCGCCGAGGTAGTCGATGGTCGCGAGGCGGTTGGTCGCGCGCAGCTCGCCGGTGACCGCGACGGCCTCGGGGACGAGGTCGCCCGCGACGTAGCGCTGGACGACGGCCCGGCTGACCGGCGCCTTCGTCACGGCGGTGCGCACCGCGTCGGAGCCGGAGATCTGGAGCAGGGCTCCACGGAGCAGGTCGGAGGCGTCCACGACGAGCAGGCTAGCCGCGCGAGCGGCCGCACCGGACCACGGGTGCGAGCGGGTCCCGGCCGGGTCCCCGCCCCGCCCGACCGTGCACAAATCGTCGAAAGCGTCGATTGATGCACGCTCCCGACGAACCAGCACCCCCCGACCGTGCACAAATCGTCGAAAGTGTCGAATGGTGCACGTCCCCGACGAACCAGCACCCCCGGCCCGTGCACACATCGTCGAAAGCGACGATTTGTGCACGCCCGCCGGCGGGTCAGGGCGTGCGGCGGCGGAGCGTCAGGCTGCCGAGCACGAGCGCGACGGCGATCCACGCGAGCATGACGCCGAGGCTCGGGAGCACCTCGCCGAGCGGGTCGGCGCGCGTCGTGACGTCCTTCATCGCGTCGACGGCGTACGACAGGGGCAGGACGTCCGAGATCGCCTCGAGCACCCCGGGCATCCGGTCGCGCGGCACGATGAGCCCGCAGAGCAGGAACTGCGGCAGCACGAACGCCGGCATGAACTGCACGGCCTGGAACTCGGTGCGCGCGAACCCACTCGCGAGCAGGCCGAGCGCGGTCCCGAGCACGGCGTCGACGACCGCGACGACGACGAGCAGCCACACCGGCCCGGCGACGTCGAGCCCGCACACCCAGATGGCGAACGCGCTGGCGACGAGGGCCTGCACGAGCGCCATCACGCCGAAGGCCAGCGCGTAGCCGAGCATGAGGTCACCCTTGCCGAGGGGCGTCGTCAGCAGCCGTTCGAGGGTGCCGGTCGTCCGCTCGCGCAGCGTGGCGATGCTCGTGACGATGAACATGACGACGAGCGGGAAGACGCCGAGCAGCGCGGGCCCGATGGAGCCGAAGACGTCGACCGGGGCGTCGGCGTAGACCCACGCCAGCAGGCCGAGGAGGACGCACGGGACGACGAGCATGAGCGCGACGGTCCGGTGGTCGCCGCGCAGCTGCCGCAGGATGCGCGCCGCCGTCGCGAGCGTGATGCGCGCGTTCACGACGCCTCCCCCGTGTGCCGGCCCCGGTACGCCTCGGGCGCAGGGCCGCCCGGGTCGGCGGCGGGCCCGTCGGCGGCGTCGACGAGCGCGAGGAAGGCCGACTCCGCGTCGGTCGTGCCGGTCCGCTCGAGCAGCCCGGGCAGGGTCGAGTCGCTGAGGACGCGGCCGGCCCGCAGGAGCACGAGCCGGTCGCAGCGCACGGCCTCGTCCATCACGTGGCTCGAGACGAGGAGGGTGCGCCCGTCGGCGGCCAGCCGTCGGAAGATTGCCCACAGGTCGCGGCGCAGCACCGGGTCGAGGCCGACCGTCGGCTCGTCGAGGACGAGGACCTCGGGGTCGCCGACGAGGGTGCACGCGAGGCCGGCCCGCGACAGCTGCCCACCGGAGAGCGAGCCGGCGCGCGCGTCGGCGCGGTCGGTGAGGTCGACCGCCGCGACGGCCCGGTCGGCGGCCTCCCGGCCGACGCCGAGCACCCGGGCGAAGTAGCGGACGTTCTCGCGCACCGTGAGGTCGCCGTAGACGCTCGGGGCCTGGGTGAGGTAGCCGACCCGCCGGCGCAGGGCGGGCGAACCGGCGGGCTCGCCGAGCACCGTCACGGTGCCGCCGGCGACGACCTGGACGCCGACGACCGCGCGCATCAGGGTGGACTTGCCGCCGCCGCTCGGCCCGAGCAGCCCGACGATCTCGCCGCGCGGCACCGTCATCGAGAGCCCGGGCAGCACCTCGCGCCCGCCCCGGACCACCCGGAGGTCCTCGACCACGATCGCGGCGTCGGCCATGTCACCGACGATGGCACCGCGCGGGCCCGCTGTCGAGCACCGTGGGCACGTTCCGCCACGGGACGCGCCTACTGTGGCGGCGTGAGCGAGAGCACCACCGCGACCGGACGGCGTCGGGTCCTCCTCGTCGAGGACGACGCCGTCATCGGGGAGGCCACGGCCGCCCACCTCGAGCGCGACGGCTACGACGTCGTCTGGCACACCGACGGCCTGGAGGCCTGGGACGCATGGCGCTGCGCCGCACCGCCGTTCGACCTCGTCGTCTCGGACGTCATGCTCCCCGGCCTCGACGGCGCGAGCCTGACGAGGCGCATCCGGGAGAGCGACCAGGTGCCGGTGGTCCTCGTCTCGGCGCGCACCGACAGCCTCGATGTCGTCGGCGGGCTCGAGGCCGGCGCGGACGACTACGTGACCAAGCCGTTCGACGTGCAGGTGCTGCGCGCCCGGCTGCGCACCGCCCTGCGCCGCGCCGGCGGCGAGCGGCCGCAGGCCCCCACCGACCCCTCCCCCGAGGCCGGCACCGGCACCGGCCTCGAGACCTTCGGCGACCTCGTCCTCGACCGCCGGGCCGTGCAGCTGCGGCGGGGCGAGGAGGTGCTGCGCCTCACCCCGACCGAGATGCGCCTCTTCCTCGAGCTGGCCGACGAGCCCGGCCGCGTGCTGTCGCGCCGGGCGCTGCTCGAGCGGGTCTGGGGCTACGGCGACGCCGAGGACGACGACCACGTCGTCAACGTCCACGTCCAGCGGCTGCGCGCGAAGGTCGGCGCCGACCGGGTCGAGACCGTCCGCGGCTTCGGCTACCGGCTGGTCCGGTGAGCCGGCGGTCGCGCGGCCTGCGCGGCCGGATCGCGACGGCCGTCATCCTCGTCGCCCTCGCCGCCGTCGCCGCGCTCGGCGTCGCCGTCCACCTCCTCGTGCTGCGCGAGCAGGTCGACACCGCCCGGGCCTCCGCCGCCGACCGGATGGCCGCCGCCCTCGACGTGCGGGCGGCCACCGGGCTGCTGGCCTTCGACGCGCGCGTCGACGACCCCTCGGTCCCGGCCGCGCTCCGCGACGCCGTGCGCACCGACGGGGCGCGCGCCACGCTCGTCACCGGCGGCTCGGTGCGCACCGTCTGGGCGGCGGGCCGCGCCGGCGACGTCGTCCTCTCGACGCGGACCCGGTTCGTCCCCGCCGACGGCACCGTCGCGCAGGTCGACCGCGCGTTGCTGCTCGCCGGGGTGGTCGTCGTGCTTGTCGCGGGGCTCGTCGGGTGGGTGACCGCGGGGCGCCTGGCCCGGCGCCTGCGCCGCGCCGCCGACACCGCGCGGGGCGTGGCCTCGGGCGGCGACCCCGCGTCGCTGCGCCGCGTCGTCGGGGAGCGCCACGACGAGGTCGGGGCGCTGGCCGACGCCGTCGACGCGATGGCCGCACGGCTGGCCGACCGGGTGCGCGCCGAGCAGCGCTTCACCGCCGACGTCGCCCACGACCTGCGGACCCCGGTCACCGGGCTGCTCACCGCCGCCGAGCTGCTCGAGCCCTCGCGCGCGGCCGACCTCGTCCGCGACCGCGCCCGCGCGCTCGCCGCGCTCGTCGAGGAGCTGCTCGAGGTCGCCCGGCTCGACGGGGGCCGGGAGGAGGCCCTGGCCGAGCAGGTCGACCTCGGCGAGGTCGTGCACCGGGTCGTCCGCCGCGGCGTCGCGTCCGGCGAGCTGCCGGAAGGCGCCGTCAGCGTCCGGACGGACGGCACGGCCCGGGTGGTCACCGACCCCCGCCGGGTCGACCGGGTCGTGAGCAACCTCGTGCGCAACGCCCTGCGGCACGGGGCCGCCCCGGTGGAGGTCGTCCAGGACGGGCGGGTCGTCGAGGTGCGTGACCACGGACCGGGCTTCGAGCCCTCGATGCTGCGCGACGGGCCGCAACGGCTGCGGCACGGCCGGACCGACCACGACGGGCACGGGCTCGGGCTCGTCATCGCGACCGGCCAGGCCCGCGTGCTCGGTGGCCGCCTCGAGCTCGACAACCCGCCCGGTGGTGGGGCGCGGGCGCGCCTCGTGCTCCCGGAGCAGCCGGCGGCCGCACCTCACGACGAGGTCACGGCCGGGTCACCGGACCGTGAGCGGACCGGTGCGTGACGGTGACCGGGGCGGGGCGCCGCGGAGACCTCGCCGTCCTAGCGTCGTCGGCATGAACACACGACGCCTCCGTCCCGTCCTCGCGGCGACCGCCCTGGTCGCCGCTCTCGGCCTCACCGCCTGCGGCAACGGCCTCGAGTCCTCCGGCAGCGCCACGGCCGGCCTGTCGGGCGGGTCGAGCACCACGAGCAACCCCGACCCGTCGGCCTCGCCCGCCCCCTCGTCGACAGGGTCCGACGCGTCCCCCTCCCCGTCGACGGGTGGCGGCTCCTCCCCGAGCACGCCGTCGACGACCGGCTCCTCGGCCGCGTCGACCTCCTCGACCTCGGCCGCCGGACGGGTGGGGCGCTGCACCGTCGCGAACCTCGACGTCGGCGTCCGTGAGCCGTCCGGCGGCGCGGCCGCCGGCAGCACCTACCTGCTGGTCGCGTTCCGCAACACCGGCTCCCGCAGCTGCGTCCTCGACGGCTTCCCCGGTGTCTCGTTCGTCGGCAAGGGCGACGGGACGCAGCTGGGCGCGGCCGCCGAGCGCACCGGCTCGGCCCGCACGGTCACGCTCGCCCCCGGCCGCTCGACGACCTCCCTCCTCCAGGTGGCGAACGCGGGCAGCTACCCGCAGCGCAGCTGCGCCCCGACGACCGCCGACGGCTTCCGGGTCTACCCGCCCGGCTCGACCGAGGCCGCCTTCGTCCGGCAGTCCGTGCAGGCCTGCCAGGGCTCGACCGGCAGCAGCCCGCAGCTCGTCGTCTCGTCGGTCGGCACCTCCGGCTGACCCGACCCTCACGCGCACGGCGCCGCCCCGGACCCTCCGCTCAGGAGGGGACCGGGGCGAGGTGCAGCCGGGCGAAGGCCAGCGACTCGGCGAGGTCGAGGTCGCGCTGCTCCTCGGACGCCCGCCGGGTCGACACCTCGACGACGACGTGGCCCGTGAAGCCGTCCGTCGCGAGCGCCTCGAGGACCGGGCCGCACGGCTGGGTCCCGCGGCCGGGCACGAGGTGCTCGTCCCGCGGCGCGCCGGAGCCGTCGGCGAGGTGCAGGTGGGTGAGGCGCGGGCCGAGGTCGCGCACCATCGCCAGGGCGTCCGAGCCGGCGGTCGCGGTGTGCGACAGGTCGAGCGTCACGTGCTCGTACGGCTGGCCCACCGGGTCCCAGTCCGGCAGGTAGGCCTCCACCTCGCGGGAGCGGACGCCGGCCTTCCACGGGTACATGTTCTCCACCGCGAGCCGGGGGCCCGAGCCGTCGTCGCGCGCCGCCACCCCGTCGGCGAAGCCCCGGGCGTACTCGCGCTGCCACCGGAAGGGCGGATGGAGCACGACCGTGTCGGCGCCGAGCTCGGCCGCCATCGCGAGGGAGCGGTCGACCTTCTCCCAGGGGTCGGTCCCCCACACCCGCTGCGTGACGAGCAGCGTCGGCGCGTGCACCGAGACGACCGGCACGCCGAAGTGCTCCGCGAGCCGCCGCAGGGCGCCGGGCTCGCGGGTCAGCGGGTCGGTCCAGACCATGACCTCGACCCCGTCGTACCCGAGCCGGGCCGCCGTGGCGAACGCCGCGGCGCACCCGAGCGGGTAGACCGACGACGTCGAGAGCGCGACCCGGGGCGTCGCCGGTCGGCGCCGGGCGCGGGTGCGCGGGCCGGCCACGCTCACGGCATCCGGTCGAGGTGGCGCAGGAGGATGCCCTCGCGCAGCGCCCAGGGGCAGATCTCGAGGGCCTCGAGGCCGAGCAGGTCCATCGTCGCGTCGGCGACGATCGCGGCCGCGAGCACCTGCCGCGAGCGCGACGCCGAGACACCCGGCAGCTCGGCCCGCTCGCGCGCCGTCATCGACGCGATCCGCGGGAGCACCTCGAGCAGCGTCTCGCGCGGGAGCATCCGGCGGGCGTACATCCCCTCGGAGCTCGGGGCGGCGCCGCAGATGCGGGCGAGGGAGCGCATCGACTTGCTCGTGCCGACGGCGAGGTCGGGGGTCCCGGCCTTGGCCAGCGGCCGCAGCTCGGCGGCGATGGTGGCGCGCACCCGGCGGCGGGCCTCGCGCAGGTCGTCGGGCGAGGGCGGGTCGCCGGGCAGGAGGTCGCGGGTGACCCGGCCGGCGCCGAGGGGCACCGAGATCGCGACGTCGGGCTCCTCGTCCATCCCCATGGCGAGCTCGAGCGACCCTCCGCCGATGTCGGCGACGAGCAGCGTGCCCGCCGACCAGCCGAACCAGCGGCGCACCGCGAGGAAGGTCAGCCGGGCCTCCTCCTCGCCGGTGAGCACGTCGAGCCGCACGCCCGTGCGCTCGGCGACGTGGGCCAGCACCTCGGTGCCGTTGGGGGCCTCGCGGACCGCGCTCGTGACGAAGCCGCGCAGGTCCTCGACGCCCTGGTCCTCGGCGACGGCGAGGCACTCCGCGACGAAGTCGGCGAGCGCGTCACGGCCGTCGTCGGCGATGAGGCCCTCGTCGGTGACGTGCTCGGACAGGCGCAGGTCGATCTTGTGCTTGCTCGCCGGCAGGGGCTGGGCCCCGGGGTGCGCGTCGACGACGAGGAGGTGGACGGTGTTCGAACCGACGTCGACGACCCCGAGGCGCATGGGCACAAGGTATCCGCTGCGGGGTGGCGCGGCCCCACCGCGCCCCGGCGACCACCGCCCGTGCATAGGGTGGGCGCGTGCCCGAAGCGACCCTCGACATCCCGCGCACGTGGGCCGAGTTCACCGACCCCGCCGACCCCGGTCAGCGCTTCCGGGTCGACCTCACGTGGCTGACCTCGAGCTGGAGCTGCATCTTCGGCTCCGGCTGCCGGGGCATCTACGCCGACCGGCCGGACGACGGGTGCTGCACCCTCGGGGCCCACTTCACCGACGACGACGACCTCGAGCGCGTGCGCGCCGTCGTCGCCGAGCTCGGCGAGGACGAGTGGCAGCACCACCCCGGCCACGGCAAGCGCGGCGACAAGAGCCCGGCCCGGCGCTCGGCGTGGACCGAGGTCGACGACGAGGGCGACCGGAAGACCAGGGTCGTCGACGGCGCGTGCATCTTCCTCAACCGGCCGGGCTTCCCCGCCGGCGCCGGCTGCGCCCTGCACCAGCACGCCGTGCTCACCGGCAAGCCGCCGCACGAGGTCAAGCCCGACGTCTGCTGGCAGCTGCCCATCCGCCGCTCGTACCGGACCGTCGAGGAGCCCGACGACACCTCGTACCTCGAGGTGACCATCGCCGAGTACACCCGGCGCGGCTGGGGCCCCGGCGGACACGACCTCGACTGGTACTGCTCCTCCAACCCCGAGGCGCACGTCGGCCGGGAGCCCGTCTACCGCAGCAACCACGCCGAGCTCGTCGCCCTCATGGGGCAGGCCGGCTACGACGAGCTCGTCGTGCGCTGCGAGGCCCATCTCGCCGTCGTCCGCCACGCGCAGTCCGCCGGCGCCCGCAAGCTCATCCCGCTGCTCGTCCACCCCGCGACGGCCGAGGCCGGGACGATCGGCGGGCGGCGCGAGCGGGTCAAGCGGCGGCGCGGCACGAACGCGCTGCCGGGCGACGACGTGGACGGCCCGGACGGCGCGAACGAGCCGGCGCACCCCGTCGCCGCGCGCCCGGCCCGGCGCGCGCCCCGGGGACGCAGCCGGGGGTGAGCGGGTCCTCGGGGGCCCTCCGCAGCCCGAACATCTGGGACACCCCGGAGGTCTACGAGCTCGAGAACCTCGCCTCCGACCGGGCCGGCGTCATCGACGGTGCCCTCGACGGGCTGCACCCGCTGCGCGGGGCGACCCTCGTCGACGTCGGCTGCGGCACCGGGTTCCACCTGCCCCGGTTCGCCGAGCGCGGCGCGACCGTGCTCGGGGTCGAGCCGCACCTGCCGCTGGTCCGGCGCGCCGCGAACCGCCTGCGCGCCAGGGGGTCCCGGGCGCGGGTCGTGGCCGCGAGCGCGGAGGCGCTGCCGCTGCCCGACGCGTCCGTCGACGTCGTCCACGCCCGCTGGGCGTACTTCTTCGGCGCCGGGTGCGAGCCGGGCCTGGCCGAGGTCGAGCGCGTGCTGCGGCCGGGTGGCGTCGCCTGCCTCGTCGACAACGACGCGACGCGCTCGACCTTCGGCGGATGGTTCTCGCGCGCCTACCCGGCCTACGACCCCGTCGCCGTCCAGCGCTTCTGGGACCGGCAGGGTTTCACGACCGAGCGGCTGACCATCGACTGGCGCTTCGAGCGGCGCGAGGACCTCGAGGCCGTCGTGCGCATCGAGCTGCCGCCGGGGCCGGCCGACGCCGTCCTCGCCGAGCACGAGGGGCTGACTGTCGACTACGCCGTCGCCCTCCGCTGGCGCCACGCCTGACTCTCCCCTCTTTCCCGCGAACGTGTGTGAACACGCCGGTGTTCTCCGGCGAGTTCACACACGTTCGCGGAAGAGGGAGGGTCAGGTGAGGCGGGTGGGGCCCTCGTGGGAGACGGCGGTGCGGATGCGCTCGCGGTGGTCGGCGGCCATCGGCGGCAGCGCGTCCAGCGGGAACCACGCGACCTGCGACGACTCGTCGTCCGCGACGTGCGCCTCGCCGCCGAGGTAGCGGCAGCGGAAGGTGTGGTCGACGTACTGCGAGCGGTCGCCGTTGGGGTACTCGATGACCGGCGTGACGTCGACCCACGCGAGGAGCTCGACCTCGCAGTCGACCCCGGTCTCCTCCAGGCACTCCCGGACGGCGGTGACCGCGGGATGCTCCCCCGGGTCGCAGATGCCGGTGACCGGCGTCCACTCCCCCGTGTCCGCGCGGCGGACGAGCAGCACGCGGCCCTCGTCGAGCACCACGGCCGTGATCCCGGGCAGCCACAGCAGCTCGTGGCCGACCGAGCGCCGCAGCGACAGGATGAAGTCCGGCGTCGCCATCAGCCGTCGTACCTCGGCCGCTCGATCTCGCGGATCTCGCCGAGCAGCCCCCACTCGTCGGCGCCGAGGCGCGACCACGGCTGCAGCGCACCGATGTCGACGTGCGGGCGGCGCACCATGTCCTCGCTCGCAGCGACCGAGGCATCCACCGCGGCGTGCAGGACGAGCCCGACGACGACGAAGCAGTTGCCGGTCGGGCGCACCTCGTGCAGCCGGCACTCGAAGACGACCGGCGACCCCGCGACGCGCGGCGGGTCGACGGTCAGCGAGGGCTCGCGCGCGACCCCCTCGGCGTCGAACTCGCCGACCTCCGGCGGGTAGTCGGCGCTCGTCGCGTTGACGACCTCGAACAGCGGCCCGGGCGCGACGTTGACGACGAACTCGCCGGTGGCCTCGATGTTGCGCAGCGTGTCCTTGCGGCCGACCGACGTGAAGGCGAGCATCGCGGGGTCGGTGCTCACGACGGTGAAGAACGAGTGCGGCGCGAGGTTGTCGACCCCGTCGGCCGACCGGCTGCTCACCCAGGCGATGGGGCGGGGGACGACGGCGGAGGTCATCAGCCGGTACGCGGCGCCGGCCCGCATCCGGTCGTCCTCGGGGCCGTGCTGGACGGCGAGCTCGTGGCGCATCCCCCGAGCCTAGGCTTCCGCCCCGCGGCGCCCGGCAGCAGACTGGGTGGATGCTGACCCGCGTCGTCACCACCGTCTTCTACGAGGACGTCTCGGTCGGGCTCGACCTCTTCGTCGACGGCCTCGGGATGGAGGTCGTGCACCGCGACGGCGGCTTCGTCGTGCTGGAGCGCGACGGCGCGAAGATCCAGCTGGCCGAGAACGCCGAGGCGGCGGCGCACTCCGAGCGCCCCGAGCTCGGCCTCGAGACCGACGACCTGGACGCCGTGTTCGCCGACGTGTCGTCCCGCCGCCCGGACCTGCTGCACCCCAACCTGCCCTCTCCGCGCGAACGCCCGTGGGGCGCGCGCGAGTTCGCGCTGCTGGATGCCACGACGGTCTGCGTCGTGGTCCGCGAGTGGCCGAGCGCCTGAGCGCCTGACCTCGCCTGAGCCGTCAGGCGTCGTCGAGGTCGAGCGCGATGTCGACGATCGGTGACGAGTGCGTCAGGCCCCCGACCGACAGGAAGTCGACCCCCGTCTCGGCGTACTCGCGGACGACCTCGAGCGTGAGGCCTCCCGTCGCCTCGAGCTCGACGTGCTCGCCGGTGGCTCGCACGGCCTCGACGGTGCGACGCAGCAGCGCGGGAGTCATGTTGTCGCACAGCAGGAACCGCGCCCCCACGGCGACCGACTCCAGCGCCTCCTCCGTCGTCGTCACCTCGACCTGCACGTCGACGTCGGGGTAGGCCCGCCGCACCGCCTCGTACGCCTGGGTCAGGCCGCCGGCGGCGAGCTTGTGGTTGTCCTTGATCATCGCGACGTCGTACAGGCCCATCCGCTTGTTGGTGCCGCCGCCGCAGCGCACCGCGTACTTCTCGAGCGCGCGCATCCCCGGCGTCGTCTTGCGGGTGTCGAGGACGGTGGCGCCCGTCCCCTCGAGGGCGTCGGCCCACCGTCGCGTGTGCGTCGCGATCCCGGAGGTGCGCGAGAGGACGTTGAGCACGGTCCGCTCGGCGACGAGCGTCGTGCGGGTCGAGCCGCGCAGCGTCGCGAGGTGGTGGCCGCGGGTGATCCGCGCGCCGTCCGCGACGTGCACCTCGACGTCGACCGCGCCGGTGCCGAGCCGTCGGGACACCGCCGACACCACGAGGGCGACGACCGGCCCGCCGGCCAGGACGCCGTGGGCGCGCGCCACGACGTGCGCGACGGACCGCTGCGCCTCGGGGATGGTCGCCAGCGTGGTGACGTCCCGCCCACCGGTGCCCGACGTGCCGAGGTCCTCGTCGAGGGCGCGCTCGACGACGAGCCGGGCGTCGTCGAGGGGGAAGCCGAGGTCGCTCACAGGGGTCCTCCGAGGGGGTCGAGGGCGGGCCGCTCGGCGACGTCGAGCCGACCGTCGCCGGCCCGGACGACGGACTGGTGGACGAGCCAGCGCTCGTCGTCGCGGCGCGGGAAGTCGGTGCGCACGTGGCCGCCGCGCGTCTCCTCGCGGCGGTGCGCGAGGAGCGCGAGCGCCTGGCCCAGGTGCAGGAGGTTGGTCGTCTCCCAGGTGCGCGGCCCCGGCTCGGCGTCGCCGGCCGGCGCGGTGGCCAGCTCCTCGAGCGCCCGCAGCGTCGAGGCCGTGGACTCCTCGCTGCGGAGCGGGCCGCATCCACGGGTCATGCTGCGCTGCACCGTGATCCGCTGCGACGAGTCGAGCAGGTCGGCGGCCGCGCCGTCGTCGGCCAGCACCTCGCGCCACGGCAGGTCGCCGGACCCCAGGCGCTGCGTGACGTCGTCGGCGATGCGGTGCGCGAAGACGAGGCCCTCGAGCAGCGAGTTCGACGCCAGCCGGTTCGCCCCGTGCACACCGGTGCACGACGCCTCCCCGCACGCGTAGAGCCCCTCGAGGGAGGTGCGCCCGTGCAGGTCGGTCTCGACCCCACCGGAGGCGTAGTGCTGCGCGGGCGCGACCGGCAGGAGGTCGGTGGCGGGGTCGAACCCCAGCTCGCGGCAGCGCGCGACGATGGACGGGAAGCGCCGCTCGAGGAACTCGCCCCCCAGGTGGCGGGCGTCGAGCCAGACGTGCGCCAGCCCGCGCTCGCCCATGACGTCGAGGATGCCGCGCGCCACGACGTCGCGCGGGGCGAGGTCGGCCTGCTCGTGCCGCCCGAGCATGAAGCGCTCGCCGCGGTCGTCGACGAGGAAGGCGCCCTCGCCGCGCACGGCCTCCGAGATGAGCGGCTGCTGCCCGGTCGAGCCCTCCCCGAGGAAGAGGACCGTCGGGTGGAACTGGACGAACTCGAGGTCGGTGACGCGGGCGCCGGCGCGCAGGGCGGCCGCCATCCCGTCGCCGGTCGCGACCGGCGGGTTGGTCGTCGAGGTGTAGATCTGGCCGAGGCCACCGGTGGCGAGCACGACGGCCCGGGCGCGCGCGGCGCCGACGCCGTCGACCTGGCCCTCGCCGATGACGTGGAGCGTGACGCCGCCCACCGCGCCGTCGGCGTCGGTCAGCAGGTCGACGACGAGCGCGTGCTCGACGACCTCGATGCCGGGGTCGGCCACGACCGCCCGCAGCGCGGCGATGAGCGCCCGCGAGATCTCGGCCCCGGTGGCGTCGCCGCCGGCGTGCGCGATCCGGTCGCGGTGGTGCCCGCCCTCACGGGTCAGCTTGATGTCTCCGCCGGCGTCGCGGTCGAACTCGGCGCCGAGCGCGACGAGCTCGCGGACGCGGTCCGGCCCCTCGGTGACCAGCGCCCGGACGGCCTCGACGTCGCAGAGCCCGACACCCGCGACGAGGGTGTCGTCGAGGTGCTCGTCGGGGGTGTCCTCGGGGTGCAGGGCCGCGGCGATGCCGCCCTGGGCCCAGGCGGTCGAGCCCGCCGACAGGACGGTCTTGGTCACGAGCAGCACCCGCTCGACCCGCTCGCGCAGGCGCAGGGCGCAGGTCAGCCCGGCGATGCCCGAGCCGACCACGACGACGTCGGCCTCGACCGTCCACCCCGGCGCGGGCGCGGCGAGGCGGCGCGGCAGCAGGGGCGACCCCGGCAGGACGGCGCCCTCCGGCGCCTCGGGCCCGCCCTCAGACATCGGCGCGGGCGTGGGAGACGTCCGAGAAGACGTCGAGGGCGCCGCCCCCCGGCCCGACGAGGAGCGGGGTGTTGTCGATGAGGCGGGTCGTGCCGATGCGCGCGGCGACCGCGAGCAGCGCCTCGCCGCGGTACCACTCGGGGACGTCGGCGAGCGTCTGCGGGTGGACGAGCACGAGGTAGTCGACGAGGGCGAGCGGCTCCTCGACGAGCACCTCGCGGGCGGCGCGGCGCACCGCCGAGGGCCCGAACGGCGCGGCGGCCCCGCCGGCCCGCAGCGCACGGCTGAGGCAGAGCGCGACCTCGCGGTCGGAGTCGGTGAGGTAGGTGTTGCGGCTGCTCATCGCGAGCCCGTCGGCCTCGCGCACGGTCGGGACCGACACGACGTCGACCGGCACGTCGAGGTCGCGGACCATCCGCCGGATGAGGAGCAGCTGCTGGGCGTCCTTCTGGCCGAAGTACGCGCTGCGGGCGGCCGTCAGGTGCAGCAGCTTGCCGACGACCGTGAGGACGCCGTCGAAGTGCCCCGCGCGGGAGGCCCCCTCGAGCAGCTCGCCGAGCGGACCGGCCGAGATGCGCACGCCCGGGTCGCCGTCGGGGTAGACGACGTCCGGCGTCGGGGCGAAGACGACGTCGACGCCGGCCGCGGTGCAGATGGCCATGTCGTCGTCGAAGGTGCGCGGGTAGCGCGAGAGGTCCTCCTTGGGCCCGAACTGGAGCGGGTTGAGGAAGATCGTCACGACGACGTGGTCGTGACGCTGCCGGGCGGCGCGGATGAGCTGGGCGTGCCCCTCGTGGAGGGCCCCCATCGTCATGACGACGGCCACGTCCCGGCTGGGGAGGGCCTCGCGGGCGGCCTTGAGCTCCTCGCGGGTCATCGCCACCGTCGGGACGGCACGGGGGTCGGTCGACTGCGACGTCATGCCCGCATCCTTGCGCACCCGAGCCGCGACGGGCCCGCCGGGAGGTCCCGGCGGGCCCGTCGCCGCGTCAGCGGACGAACTTGAGGTAGGTCCAGGCGGAGTTCGCGGCCGCGTTCTTCGTGTCGCCGCCCCAGAGGACCCGCATGCGCACCTTCGCGCCGGCGGGCCAGCTCGACCCGAAGTAGACCGACGTGGCGCTCTTGGAGTTGAGGCGGAAGCAGTCGGTGGTCTGCGTGTAGCCCCAGCCGCTGCCCTTCGGCTCCTGCCCCTGGAACTTCACGCACTGGCCGGCGTGCGACGGCGCGACCGTGCCGACGACGTAGGGCTTCGACCCGGTCCTGACGAGCTGGTAGGACCCCGAGTGCCCGATGACGCGGGTCGTCCGCGTCGTCACCTTCGCGCGGACGTCGACGTGGGTCCCGGCGATCGCGGGCTCGTGCTCCACGTCACCGGCGTACTCGACGGTGAACGCCGTGCGCACGGTGACGGGCGTCGTCACCGTGAGGTCGCCGTTCGCGTCGACCACGGTCGTCGTGAGCAGCTTCTTCGTGCCGTGGTACGGCGTGGCGTAGACCGAGACCGTCGCGTCGGGGACCGACAGGTGGACGGCGAGCTTCGCCGACGCGCCGTAGACGTAGGTCGACGCCCCCTTGGTCACGGACAGGGTCGTCGCCTGGACGGGGAACGCCGCGACGGACGACGCGGTGGCCGCGCCCGACGGGGCCGCCGGCGCGACGAGGAGGCCGGCGGCGAGCGCCATCGTGCCCAGGGTGGATGAAACGGTACGACGCATGCTGTCTTTCCCCTCGGTTCGGGCGGTCCCCTGACCGCCGCGCGACCGTATCGCCGACCGCCCTGCGGCCGTGGTCGATTCGCGGAAAGTGGGTCCGGACGGCCGGGATGCGTCGTCAGTCGGTGCCGAGGACGCCGAGCAGCGGCTCGGCCGCCGTCGGCGACAGCCGCCCGCTGTCGAGCGCGCGCAGCGCCGTGGCGCGCGCGAGGGCGACGTAGGTGCGCCGCACCTCGGGCGCCACGAGGTCGAGCTCGCGCAGGTGGGCCGCGAGGGTGCCGACGTCGCCGCGCGCGACCGGCCCGGTGAGCGCCGCGTCACCCATCCGCAGGGCGTTGTCGAGGGCGGCGTGCATGAGCGGGCCGAGCACGGCGCGGGGGTCCGCCACCCCGGCGCGCGCCAGCACCTCCATCGCCTCGGCGGTGAGGGTGACGAGGTGGTTGGCGCCGTGGGCGAGCGCCGCGTGGTAGGCCAGCCGGTCCTCCTCGGGGACCCACACCGGCGTGCCGCCCATCTCGAGGACGAGGGCCTCGGCGACCGGCCGCAGCACCTCGTCGGCGGTGACCCCGAAGGCGCAGTCGACCAGCCGCTGGAGGTCCATCGCGGTGCCGGTGAACGTCATCGCCGGGTGGAGGGCGAGCGGCATCGCGTGGTGCTCGCGCACCGGCTCGAGCACCGTCGTGCCGTGGCGGCCGCTCGTGTGGACGACGAGCTGGCCGGCCTGCCAGGCCCCGGTCGCCGACAGCCCGCGGACGAGGTGGCCGAGGGCGTCGTCCGGCACGGCGAGGAGCACGAGCTCGGCGCCCTCGACGACGGTGCGGACGTCGGCCACGGGCACCCCGGGCAGCAGCGTGGCCGCCCGCTCCCGGCTGGCGTCCGAGACGGCGTAGGCCCCGGTGACGCGGTGACCGGCCCGCACGAGCGCGGCGCCCAGGACCGACCCCACCTTGCCGGCGCCGACGACGCCGACGCTGAGCCGGGCTGGGTGCTCGAGGCCGTCCACGAGCCAGCACGCTACCCCGCGCCGCCACGGCTCGGACCGGTCGGCCCACCGGCTAGCCTGCCCGCGTGAGCGACCCGCTGCCCTGGCGCGAGGCGTGGCAGCACGCCCTCTACGGCCCCGACGGGTTCTACCGCCGCCCCGAGGGACCGGCCGGGCACTTCACCACCTCCTCCCACGGTGGCCTCGGGGCACACCTCGCCCGCGCCCTCGCGCGCCTCGCCGACGAGGAAGGTGCCACCCACGTCGTCGACGTCGGCGCCGGCCGCGGCGAGCTCCTCACGGCGCTGCGGGCCGAGCGTCCCGCCCTGCGGCTCACCGGGGTCGACGTCGTGGAGCGACCGCAAGGCCTGCCGGACGACGTCCGCTGGATGCCCTCCCCCGGCGGCCCGGGCCTCCCCGACGCGCTCACCGACCTCGACGACGTGCTCGTCGTGGCCCACGAGTGGCTCGACGTCGTGCCCTGCACCGTGGCCGAGGTCGACACGGACGGGCGCCTGCGCACCGTCCTCGTCGACCCCGCCACCGGCGAGGAGTCGCTCGGGGGGCCGCTCGGCCCCGACGACGCCGCCTGGTGCGCCGCGCACCGGCCCGCGGACGGCCTGCCGGCCGGCTCCCGCGTCGAGGTCGGCCTCGCGCGCGACCGCGCCTGGGAGTCCCTCCTCGGGCGCGTGCGCCGGGGCACCGTGCTCGCCGTCGACTACGGCCACACCCGGGAGGAGCACCCGGTCGGCGGGACGCTCGTGGCCTACCGCGAGGGCGTCGTCGTCGACCCGCTGCCCGACGGCTCCCGCGACCTCACCGCCCACGTCGCCGTCGACTCGCTGCGGCACGACGAGCTGACGACGCAGCGCGAGGCCCTGCACCGGCTGCTCGGCCGCACCGGCCTGCCCGACCACGCCCTCGCCCGTACCGACCCCGCGGGCTACCTCGCGGCGCTGGCGGACACCTCGGCGCTCACCGCGCTCACCGACCCGGCCGGCCTCGGCGGGTTCCGCTGGGTCCTCGCCCGCGTGCGCCCCGGGTGACCTCGCGGGCCGTGCGGCAGACTGGCCGCGTGAGCCACGACGCCCCCACCGAGCCGCACGCGCCCCGTGCCCTCGACGTCGCCGTCGGGGCCGGCGGGCTCGCCACGGCCGACATGGTCCTCAACATCGGCCCGCAGCACCCGGCGACGCACGGCGTGCTCCGGCTCAAGGTCGTCCTCGACGGCGAGCGCATCGTCGCCGCCGAACCGGTCGTCGGCTACATGCACCGGGGCGCCGAGAAGCTCTTCGAGGTGCGCGACTACCGGCAGATCACCGTCCTCGCCAACCGCCACGACTGGCTCTCGGCCTTCTCCAACGAGCTCGGAGTCGTGCTCGGCGTCGAGGCGATGCTCGGGATGGAGGTGCCCGAGCGCGCCGTCTGGCTCCGCACGCTCCTCGCCGAGCTCAACCGGGTGCTCAACCACCTGATGTTCCTCGGCTCCTACCCCCTGGAGCTCGGCGCCATCACGCCGGTGTTCTACGCGTTCCGCGAGCGCGAGGAGCTGCAGGCCGTCATGGAGGAGGCCTCCGGCGGCCGGATGCACTACATGTTCAACCGCGTCGGCGGCCTCAAGGAGGACGTGCCCGCGGGGTGGCTCGGGCGGGTCGGCGACGCCGTGGATGCCGTGCGCCGCCGCCTGCCCGAGCTCGAGTCGCTGCTCGTCGGCAACGAGATCCTCCTCGCCCGCACCCGCGGCGTCGGGGTGCTCGACCCCGCGACGGTCCTCGCGTACGGCGTCTCCGGCCCGATCGCCCGCGCCAGCGGTGTCGACCTCGACCTGCGGCGCGACGACCCGTACCTCGCGTACGCCGAGCTCTTCGGCCCCGGCGGCCCCGGCCGCGTCGTCACCCGCACCGAGGGCGACTGCCTCGCCCGGCTAGAGGTTCTGCTCGAGCAGGTGCACGTCAGCCTCGACCTCGCCGACGCCTGCCTGGACCGCCTGCGGACGCTGCCCCCCGGGCCGGTCAACCAGCGGCTGCCGAAGGTGCTCAAGGTGCCCGAGGGCGAGCGCTACACCGCGACCGAGAACCCGTTGGGGCTCAACGGGTACCACCTCGTCTCGCGCGGCGAGAAGACGCCGTGGCGACTCAAGCTGCGCTCGGCGTCGTTCAACAACGTCCAGGTGTTGACCGAGGTGCTGCCCGGCTGCCTCGTCGCCGACATGGTCGCCGTGCTCGGCTCGATGTTCTTCGTCGTCGGCGACGTCGACAAGTAGCCGCCGGCACGCTCCGGACCGGTCACCCGGGCGTGCATCAATCGTCGCTTTCGACGATTCGTGCACGCACCTCTCCAGCACCCGGAGCACCCGGGCGTGCATCAGTCGACGCTTTCGACGATTCGTGCACGCACCCCTCCAGCACCCGGAGCACCCGGGCGTGCATCAATCGTCGCTTTCGACGATTGATGCACGGTCAGCCGTCAGGGGGTGTGCAGGAATCGACACATCCGTCAGTTCGTGCACGCTCCGGCGCCCTATCCGGGCGGGTCAGGGGCGGGGTGCGGCCTCGTCCGCGCGCCCGGGCCGGTCCTCGTCGTCGTCGCGGTCGATGCGGCACCAGGCCTGCGCGACCATCCCGGCGACGGCGAGCAGCACCGACGCGAGGAGCATCAGCCCGAAGACGAGCAGCCGGTCGCGGTTGGCGACGAGCGAGAGGTCGCCGAGGAGGCTGGCCAGCTGCCCGAGGTACCAGCCCGAGGCCGCGGCCCCGGTGAGCGCGGCGGCCTGCGCGAGCACGACCGTGCGCGCCGCACGAAGCCCCTCGACGGAGGTGCGGCGGCCGCTGCGCAGGTGCCGGCGCACGGGGCGGGCGAGCCACAGCACGAGCCCGCCCATGACGACGAGCAGGACGCCCGCCGCCCACGGGGGGCGCTGCAGCAGCGTCCCGTCCCGGGTGACGACGAAGGCCACGAGCCAGCCGAGCACCGCCGTGACGAGCGCGACGAGGAGCAGCGCCTGGGCGCGGATGCCGTGGTGGGTCACGGGGTCTCCTCGGGCAGCGGCGTGATGTCGGTGGTGTCCACGCCCGCGAGGAGGTCGGCCACGGCGGCGACGGCGCCCTCGTGGCGCAGCACCGCGTCGGGGTCGACGTCGTGCCAGGGCGCGAGGACGAAGCCGCGCTCGTGCGCCCGCGGGTGGGGCAGCAGCAGGTGCGGCCGGTCCGAGACGACGTCGGTGCCGTCGGCCGGGTCGCCGTACTGGACGAGGTCGAGGTCGAGCGTGCGCGCGCCCCAGCGGACCTCGCGCACCCGGTCGAAGGCGGCCTCGAGCCGGTGCAGCTCGCGCAGGAGGGACGACGGCGAGAGTGAGGTGCGCAGCGTCGCGACGGCGTTGGCGTAGCGCGGCTGCTCAGGACCCCCGACGGGGTCGGTGCCGACGACGCCCGAGGCGCGCAGGCCGTGGACGGCGGGATGGTGCGCCAGCGCCTCGAGCGCCGAGCGCACCGTGTCGGCCGGCGAGCTCGACCCGTGCGGCAGGTTGGCCCCGACCGCGACGACGACGGGCACCGGCTCGCGGTGGCGGACGACCCGGACGGTGACGTCCCCGAACGGGACGCCCACCGGGGCCTGCGGCTTGTGGACCGTGACGACGACCTCGTCGACCGCGGTGTGCTGCAACGCGTCCTCGGCGATGACCTCGGCCAGGCGCTCGATGAGGTCGAAGGGCTCGCCCTCGATGCGCGCGAGCGCCGCGGCCCCGATCTCGCCGTAGTTGACGGTGTCGACGAGGTCGTCGGTGCGACCGGCCGGCGCGAGGTCGACGGCGATCTCGACGTCGACGACGAACTCCTGCCCCTCGCGCTTCTCGTGCTCGAAGACACCGTGGAAGCCGCGCCCGCGCACCCCGCTGAGGGTGACGCGGTCGCGCGAGGTCCCGGCCGGCGTCACGCGTCGGCCCCCGGGCCGCGCAGGGCCTGCGCGACGTCGAGGGCGTCGACGGCCGCGACGACGTCGTGCACCCGCACGCCCCACGCCCCGTGGGCGGCGGCGTGCGCGGTGGTCACCGCGGTCGCGACGTCGCGCTCGAGCGGCGCGCGCTCCTCGCGGCCCTCGCGCCCGACGAGGCCGAGGAACTTCTTGCGCGAGGTGCCGACGAGCACCGGCTGGCCGAGGTCCATCACCTCGTCGAGGCGGCGCAGGAGCTCCCAGTTGTGGGCGGCGAGCTTCGCGAACCCGAAGCCCGGGTCGAGGACGAGCCGCGAGGGGTCGACCCCGGCGGCCAGCGCGGCGTCCAGGCGCCCCCGCAGCTCGCGGCCGACGTCGGCGACGACGTCGTCGTAGCGGGCGCGGTCCTGCATCCCCGCGCTGTGGCCGCGCCAGTGCATCGCGACGTAGGGCACGCCGCGCTCGGCGACGAGCGGCAGCATCCCGGAGTCGGCGAGGCCGCCCGAGACGTCGTTGACGAGGGTCGCGCCGGCGTCGAGCGCGGCCGCGGCGACGGAGGCACGCATCGTGTCGACCGAGACCGGACCGTCGGCCGCCAGGGCCTCGACGACCGGCAGGACGCGGCGCAGCTCCTCGGCCTCCGAGGGCCGCTGCGCGCCGGGGCGCGTCGACTCGCCGCCGACGTCGAGGACGTCGGCGCCCTGCGCGCGCAGGAGTCGCCCGTGCGCGACGGCGTCGGCGGGCTGGAACCACTCGCCGCCGTCGCTGAAGGAGTCCGGCGTGACGTTGACGACGCCGAGGACCACCGGCCGGCCGGGCCGGCCGGTGGGCAGGGTCAGCGCCCCGGTCACCGCTTCCCGCCGAGCAGCAGCGACATCGCCTCTGCCCGGGTGGCGACGTCGCGCAGCTGCCCGCGCACCGCCGAGGTGATGGTCCGCGAGCCCGGCTTCTGCACGCCGCGCATCGACATGCACAGGTGCTCGGCCTCGACGACGACGATGACGCCCTGGGCCCCGAGGTGCTCGACGAGCGCGTCGGCGACCTGCGTCGTGATCTGCTCCTGCACCTGGGGCCGGCGGGCGTAGACGTCGACGAGGCGCCCGAGCTTGGACAGCCCGGTCACCGTGCCGTCCGGGCCCGGGATGTACCCGATGTGCGCCACCCCGTGGAAGGGCAGCAGGTGGTGCTCGCACGTCGAGTACATCGGGATGTCCCGGACGATGACGAGCTCCTCGTGCTCGATCGGGAAGGTCTTGCTGAGGATCTCGGCAGGGTCCTGCCAGAGGCCGGCGTAGAGCTCGTGCGCGGCCTTGGCCACCCGCTTCGGGGTCTCGAGGAGACCGTCACGGTCGGGGTCCTCGCCGATGGCGTAGAGGAACTCCCGGACCGCGGCCTCGGCGCGCGGGACGTCGACCGGAGGTCGCGTCGTGCCCGTGTCCTGCGTCATGACGACCTCCTGGTCAGGGTTCGACACGCCCACCCTCCGGCACCTCGACGGTCTGGGACGCGGGGTGCTCGGCCCGGCCGGCCCCGTCCTGCGCCCGCGCGTCGATGGCCGCCTCGGTCGCCGGGTCGCCGGGGGTGACGACGGCGCCGGCGGGGGCGCCGGAGCCGTTCGCGCGCCCGGCGAGGGCGGCCTCCTCGGCCGGCGTCAGCACCGGCGGGATGTCGGACAGCGTGCGGTGCTCGCTCGAGAGCCACAGCGGGCGCCGGGGGCGCCGGTGGATGTCGGCGAAGATCGCCGCGAGCTCGGCCGCGTTGAGCGTCTCCTTCTCGAGGAGCTCGAGCACGAGGCGGTCGAGGATGTCGCGGTTGTCGTTGACGACGTGCCACGCCTCGTCGTGCGCGGAGTCGATGAGCTTGCGCACCTCCTCGTCGACGACGGCGGCGACCTGCTCGGAGTAGTCGCGCTGGTGGCCCATGTCGCGGCCCAGGAACGGCTCGCCCGCGGTCTGGCCGAGCTTGATCGCGCCGACGCGCTCGCTCATCCCGAACTCGGTGACCATCTTGCGGGCCATCGCGGTGGCCTTCTCGATGTCGTTCGCGGCGCCGGTCGTCGGGTCGTGGAAGATGATCTCCTCCGCGACACGGCCACCGAGCGCGTACGCCAGCTGGTCGAGGATCTCGTTGCGGGTCGTCGAGTACTTGTCGTCGACGGGCATGACCATCGTGTAGCCGAGGGCGCGACCGCGCGGCAGGATCGTCACCTTGGTCACCGGGTCGAGGTGGTTCATCCCCGCCGCGACGAGGGCGTGGCCGCCCTCGTGGTAGGCCGTGATCTTGCGCTCCTTGGCCGACATGATGCGCGTGCGCTTCTGCGGGCCGGCGATGACGCGGTCGATCGCCTCGTCGAGCATCTCGTCGTCGATGAGCTTCTTGTCACCGCGGGCGGTGAGCAGCGCCGCCTCGTTGAGGACGTTCGCGAGGTCGGCGCCGGTCATCCCGGGGGTGCGGCGCGCGACGGCGAGCAGGTCGACGTCGGCGGCCATCGGCTTGCCCGCCGAGTGGACCTGGAGGATGCGGTGGCGCCCGATCATGTCGGGGTTCTCGACGGCGATCTGGCGGTCGAAGCGGCCCGGGCGCAGGAGCGCCGGGTCGAGGATGTCGGGGCGGTTGGTCGCCGCGATGAGGATGACGCTGGTCTTGACGTCGAAGCCGTCCATCTCGACGAGCAGCTGGTTGAGCGTCTGCTCGCGCTCGTCGTGCCCACCGCCGAGGCCGGCGCCGCGGTGGCGGCCGACGGCGTCGATCTCGTCGACGAAGACGATGGCCGGGGCGTTGGCCTTGGCCTGCTCGAAGAGGTCGCGGACGCGGCTGGCGCCGACACCGACGAACATCTCGACGAAGTCCGAGCCGGAGATCGAGTAGAACGGCACGCCCGCCTCGCCGGCGACGGCGCGCGCGAGGAGCGTCTTGCCGGTACCGGGCTGGCCGTAGAGCAGCACGCCCTTGGGGATCTTCGCCCCGACGGCGAGGAACTTGGCCGGCTCGCGGAGGAACTCGACGATCTCGTGGAGCTCCTCGACGGCCTCGTCGGCGCCGGCGACGTCGGCGAAGGTGACCTTCGGGGTGTCCTTCGTCGCGAGCTTCGCGCGGGACTTGCCGAACTGCATGACGCGCGAGCCACCGCCCTGCGCCTGGGTCATGAGGAACCAGAAGAGGCCGACGAGCAGGAGCACCGGGAAGAAGCTGATGAACAGGGTCCAGAAGGCGCTGTCGCCCTCGACCTTGTCGTCGTAGCCCTCGGGGAGGTTGGTCTTGAGCTCGGTGACGAGGCTCTCGGCGCGGGCGTCGACGTACTCGGCGCGCACCTGCGTGGCCCCCGAGATCTTCTTCGCGGGGTCGGAGAAGGTCTGGCCGCTCTTGAGGTCGAGGGTGAGCACGTTGTCGGTGCTCATCACCGCCGACTCGACCTTCTTGTCGGTGATGAGCTTCTCGGCCTGCGCCGTCGTGATCGTCGTGTAGCTGCCGTTCCCGCCCACCGTGAACACGAGGAGGAGCAGGACGAGGGCGGCCAGCACCCAGAACACCGGGGCCCGGAGAATGCGTTTGAAGTCCATCTGGTCGCGGGGCGCGGGGCCCCACCCTCCTGGTGCTCGTCGAGGCTGGCCCGGGCGGTCCGTCCGGGACTGGTACACGCTAGCAACGAGCCCGTCGGCGCTCGTGTTCCGCTGTCGAACCCGGGCCGCTCGGCCGAGGGTCCGCGGCGGAGGTCGGCTCAGCTGTAGACGTGCGGCGCGAGGGTGCCGACGACGCGCAGCCCGCGGTAGGCCTCCGCGTAGTCCAGGCCGTAGCCGACGACGAACTCGTTGGGGATGTCGAAGCCGACCCACTTGACGTCGACCTCGACCTTGGCGGCCTCCGGCTTGCGCAGGAGGGTGCAGATCTCGACCGAGGCGGGGCTGCGCGACTCGAGGTTGGACTTGATCCACGACAGGGTCAGGCCCGAGTCGACGATGTCCTCGACGATGAGGACGTGCCGGCCGCTGATGTCGGTGTCGAGGTCCTTGAGGATGCGCACGACCCCGCTGCTCTTGGTCCCCGAGCCGTACGACGAGACGGCCATCCAGTCGACCGGCGCGGTCATCGGCAGCGCGCGCATGAGGTCGGCCATCACCATGACGGCGCCCTTGAGGACCCCGACGAGGAGGAGGTCCTTGCCCGCGTACTCGTCGGCGATGAGGCCGGCCAGCTCCTCGAGCTTGGCGTGGATCTCGTCCTCGGTGATGAGGACTCGTTCGAGGTCGGCTCCCATGTGGGCAGCGTCCACGTCGGCTCCTGGTGAAGGGGGTGGGTGGGTCGGGGCCTATTCAACCCGAGCGGGGCGACCGATGGACACCCGGCCGCCGGAGCGATGCACCCGCAGGCCCCCCGGCACGTGGACCGCCCCCTGCCCGCGCCAGTGCGTGAGCAGCCGGTCGCAGGCCTCGACGTGGCGGGCCGAGACCTGCCCGGGCGGGGCGCCGGCCCGCAGCACGAGCCGGCGCCAGACCCGCGTCCGGACGGCGCGCGGCGCGGCCTCGAGGGCGTCGACGGCCCACGGCCCGGGTCCGAGCGCGGCGACGGCGGCGTCGGCGAGGGCGTCGAGGTGGTCGGCGTCCTCGCGCAGCCGGTCGGCGCTGCGGGCCAGGGCGGCGGCCAGGCCCGGCCCGAGGTCGGCCTCGAGGTCGCGCAGGGCCCGCCGGGCGCGCACCCGCGCGAAGGCCGGGTCCTCGTTCATCGGGTCCTCCCACCACGACAGGCCCTCGGCGGTGCAGGCGGCGCGGGTCTGCTCGCGGGTGACCCCGAGCAGCGGCCGTCGGTAGGGCCCGCGGGCGGACGGCATCCCGGCGAGGCTGCGGGCCCCGGAGCCCCGGGCGAGCCCGAGGAGCACCTGCTCGGCCTGGTCGTCACGGGTGTGGCCGAGCAGGACCAGGCGTGCGCCGCGGTGGGCGACGGCGTCGTCGAGGACGCGGTAGCGGGCGGCGCGGGCCATCGCCTCGAGCCCGTCCGGGCGCTCGGCCGTCACCCACGTGGACGCGACGTCGACGGGGTCGAGCCCCCGGGCGCGCAGCCGCGCGGCGACCTCCTCGGCGAGCGCGCGCGAACCGTCCTGCAGGCCGTGGTCGACGACGACCGCCCCGACCCGCACCCCGGCCCTCGCACCCTCGAACCGCGCCGCGTCCGCGAGCGCGGTCGAGTCGGCCCCGCCGCTGCACGCGACGAGGACGAGGTCACCGGGGTCGCACTCCCCGAGCACGGCCCGCACGGCGGAGCGCACCGCGGCCACGGCCGGGTGCGGCCGTCCCCACGCGCGCTCCGTCATCCGGGCAGTGTGCCGCAGCCCGGGCGGGGAGCGGCGGTGGCGTCAGGCGTGGACGCGCCGGACCCACGCGGCGGGGTCGGCGATCTCCTGGGGCAGCGGCAGCGTCTCGGCCGAGGTCCAGACGGCGTTGAAGCCGTCGACGCCGACCTGCTCCTGCACGCCACGGACGAACGCGGCGCCGTCGCGGTACTGGCGCATCTTGGCCTCGAGGCCGAGGAGGCGGCGCAGCAGGCGGTCGGGCGCGCCGGAGCCGCGGCGTCGGGCCGAGAAGCGCGAGCGGATGTGGGCGACGGTCGGGATGTGCGCGGGGCCCACGTCGTCCATGACGACGTCGGCGTGCCCCTCGAGGAGCGACATGACGGCGGTGACGCGGGCCAGCTGCTCGCGCTGCTCGGGCGTGGCGAAGAGCTCGGTGATGCCGGTGCCGCCCTCGGAGAAGACCTCCGGCAGGCGCTCGGTGACCCGCGAGACGATCTCCTGGACACGCTCGGTGTCGGGGGCGAGGTCGACCGCGAGGTGGCGGGCCTGGGCGATGAGGTGCTCGCGCAGCCACGGGTTGGCGGTGAACTGCACGCGGTGGGTCTCCTCGTGCATGCAGACCCAGGAGCGGAAGTCGGCCGCGTCGACGTCGAGCTCGCGCGCGGTGGCGACGAGGTTGGGCGCGACCAGCAGGAGGGCCGGGGTGCCCGCCGGGGCGATGTCGTACTGCCCGAGGACCTTGCTCGCCATGAACGCGAGGAGGGCGCCGGCCTCGGCGCCGGTGACCTTGCCGCCGATGGCCTGCGCGGTCGCGCCCGGCGTCACGCCGCGCTTGCCGACGATCGCCTCGACGGCGGGGTCGAGCAGGGCCGACATCGAGTCGGCGTTGACGGCGATCCACGTCGCGCGGTCGACGACGAGGGCGTCGGGCGCGTCGTCGGGGGTCTGCATCCGCGCGGTCTCGGCGACCGGCTGCCGGGCCGCCCGGGCCGCGGCGCGGATGGCCTCGACCTCGGCCCTCGCCTCGGCCGGCGACACCACGGGACCGGCGGGCACGAGCGTGCGGCCGGTGGTCTTCGCGAACTCCCAGTCGACGTATCCCACGGGTTCACCCTCTCATCCGCGTCAGCCTGCGGCGTCGTCGCAGCCGCACCGGGTCACGGCGGCGACGACGCGGTCCATCGCCGCGCGGGCGCGCAGCGTGCCGTCGTAGGTGCGGGGGAACCCGTCGACCTGGACGACGAAGGTGAGCGGCCGGCCGTCGGCGTCGACGGTCGTGCCGGCCAGCGACGAGCCGGCGCGCAGGGTGCCGGTCTTGGCCCGCGGCAGGCCCCGCACGTCGCGCGTCGCGTCGGACGAGAAGCGGTGCAGGAGCGTGCCGGACAGCCCCGAGACCGGCAGCCCGGCGACGACGCCCCGCAGCTGGGCCGGCTCGCCGCGCACGGCGAGCCCGAGCACCGCCGAGAGCGTCGCGGGGGCGACGGCCTGGCCCGGGCTCAGCCCGCTCGCGTCCTTCAGGCGCAGGCCGGAGGTCGGCACGTCGGCCGCCTCGAGGCGCGCGCGGACGAGGTCGGCGTTGGCGTCGGCGCCCGTCGTCGGCCGGCCGAGGCTCGCGGCGGCCTGGCGGACGAGGCTCTCCGCGAGGGAGTTGTCGCTCTCGGCGAGCGCCAGCCCGAGGAGCTCGCCGTAGGTGGCGGACTCGACGGTGCCGAGCGCGACGGCGTCGTCGGGCGCCGGGCGCGACCACGTGGAGGTCGGGCGCAGGCGGGCCGTGACGCCCTCGGCGCGCAGCCGCTGCACGAGGGCGCGGGCGACGACGTCCTCGGGCCGGGTCGGGGCCGGGCGGACCGGGGTGGCCCGCGTCGTCGTCAGGCCGGTCATGACCACCGGCCCGGCGAACCCGTCGCGGACGTCGTTCGGGTTCCACGTCGGGGGCACGCGGGGCCCGGGGGCGAACGAGGTGTCGAGGCGCAGCGTGACGTCGGTGCGGCCGTCGGCCACGAGCGTGCGGGCCACCCGGCGCGCCAGGTCGGCGAGCCCGGCCCGGCCGGCGACGGCGTCGGCGTCCCCACGGCCCGGGGCGAGCAGCATGTCGCCGCGCACGACGAGCACGAGGTCGCGCGAGCCCGGGGCGGCGACGACGCTCGTCGGCACGCGCTCGGCGAGGTCGAGGGTGTCGGCGACGGCGAAGGCCGCGAGCAGCTTGGCCGTCGAGGCCGGCGCGCGCGGGACGTCGGCGGCGCGCGACCACAGCTCCTCGCCGGTCACGCCGTCGCGGATGCTCACCCCGAGGCCCCGGCGCAGCGCCGGGTCGTCGGAGGCGCCGGCGACCGCGGCGGCCAGCTCGTCGCGCGAGGGCACCGGCGCGTCGGACGCCTCGCGCGGGGCGCCCGGGGCGGACGGGGTCGGCAGCAGCGAGGGGGCCGCGTCGTCGCTCGTGTCCGGGCCGGTGGCGGGCAGCGCCTCGCGGTCGCGGGTCAGCACGCCGGGGACGACGTCGTACACGTCGGCGGTCACGTAGCCGGCGCCCCCGAGGAGGACCAGGGCGCTCGCGCCGGCGAGCATGACACGTCTCACCCGGCCTCCCTTCGTCCCCTGGGCCCTCCATGCGCCAGACTGTCGGACGAGCCTAGGTCACGCAGCAGAGGGAGTCTTTCCACCGTGGAGTTCGACGTCACCATCGAGATCCCCAAGGGTCACCGCAACAAGTACGAGGTCGACCACGAGTCGGGCCGCATCCGGCTGGACCGGATGCTCTTCACGGCGATGTCGTACCCGTCGGACTACGGGTACATCGAGGACTCGCTCGGCGAGGACGGCGACCCGCTCGACGCGCTCGTGCTCCTCGACGAGCCGACCTTCCCCGGCTGCGTCGTGCGCGCCCGTCCCATCGGGATGTTCCACATGCGCGACGAGGCCGGCGGCGACGACAAGATCCTCTGCATCCCGGCGGGCGACCCGCGCAAGGCGCACATCAGCGAGCTCGAGCACATCACCGAGTTCGACCGCCTCGAGATCCAGCACTTCTTCGAGACCTACAAGGACCTCGAGCCGGGCAAGTCGGTCGAGGGCGCGCACTGGGCGGGGCGCGAGGAGGCCGAGGCGTGCATCACCGACGCCATCGAGCGGGCCCGCGCGGCCGGCCTGACCACGGCCCGCTGGCGGATGCCCCCGCACGCCGAGGTCCCCGCGACCTCGCCGAGCTCGGCCCACACGACCCAGGAGCTGGCCGAGGCCTCCGAGCGCGCCCGCGCCGAGCTGGCCACCAAGGACAAGCCGCTCAGCGACGACTGACCCCGTCGGGCCCGCCGCGCGCGGGCCCACCGGCACGAGACCCCCGGCGCACCGACCTGGTGCGACCGGGGGTCTCGTCGTCCCCCGTGGTCGGTGGCGCCGGGGTCACCAGCCCCAGGTGCCGGGGCCGCCCTTGAACGGCCCGACGACCCGGCTGGTCACCCAGCCGCCGTAGAACCCGCCCTCCTGCGGCGTGACGACCTCGCCCGCGACGACGCAGCGGTCCATCGCGCCCGGCATGACGGAGATGTGCTCGACCAGCGCCTCGAAGCCGGGGCTCGGGTGCGGGTAGGTCCAGGCCGCCGACTCGGCGACCTCGCGCCGCCCGACCACGTCGAAGTAGACGGCCTCGCCCTTCCACTCGCAGTACGACGAGCCGTGCGCCCGGCGCAGGGCGCCCTCGGTGAAGTCCGCGCGGGGCAGGTAGTAGGTCGGCGGGTGGCTCGTCTCGAGGACGCGCAACGTGCGGGTGGAGCGGGCGACGAGCACGCCGCCGAACCACACCTCGACCTCCTCGTCGCTCGCGTCGACGGCGGGCGGGCGGGGGTAGTCCCACACCGACTCCTGGCCGGGGGCGGTGGGCAGGGGCGCGGGTCTGGTCATCTCGCCACGCTACGTGCGACCGCGGACCCGTGACCCGCCGTCCACCGACCTTCGACAGTCCCGTCCCTTTCCCCACTTGGTGCGAGTTCCGCCGCTCGACACGCCGCCGGACGGGGTGTCGATCGGCGGACGTCGCAACCAGTCGGGACGAGGGATGCACGACGGCCCCCTCGACGCGGGGTCGAGGGGGCCGTGCGGTGGAGCCGCCTATCGGAATCGAACCGATGACCTATTCATTACGAGTGAATCGCTCTGGCCGACTGAGCTAAGGCGGCGTGCGCACGCGGCGGACCGAGCGCGCCGGACGAGTATATGGACATCCGCGCGACGATCGCGAATCGGTCCACGCAGGTCAGCAGCGCAGGCCGTCCTTCGGCAGCTTCCCGTCGACGTACCAGCCGTCGACCGCGTCGTCGACGCAGGAGTTCGAGCGGGTGTACGCGGTGTGCCCGTCACCGTCGAAGGAGATGAGCGAGGCCTTCGCGAGCTGGTCGCGCAGGCGCACCGACCACTCGTAGGGCGTCGCGGGGTCGCGCGTCGTGCCGATGACGACGATCGGCTCGGCGCCCTCGGCCCGCACCTCGTGCGGCTCGTTCGTCGGCTCGAACGGCCACGACCCGCACGGCAGCGAGCTCCACGCGAGGTAGCGCCCCCACGTCGGCGCCTTCTCCGCGGCGGCGTCGGCGAGCGCCTGGTGCTCGGGGACGCTGTCGGACTCGGGCTTGTCGAGGCAGTTGACCGCGTAGATGACCTCCATGATGTTGCCCGCGTAGCCGCCACCGGGGTTGCGGTCGGCGTACTGGTCCGCGAGCTGCATCAGGGCGGTGCCGTCGCCGTCGACGGCGTCGGTCATCGCGTCGACGAGGGTGCGCCAGGCCCCCTGGTCGTACATCGCGGCGGCGATGCCGAGGGAGGCCCAGCCCTCGGTCAGCCGCGGCACGGAGCCGTCACCGGTCTTCGGCAGCGGGGTGGCGTCGACGTCGGCGAGGAAGCCCTGGAGGCCGGTCATCACGGCGTCGACGGAGTCGCCGAGCGGGCAGTCGCCCTCGGAGACGCAGTACTGCGCCCACGCCCGGGTCGCGCGCTCGAAGCCCTCGGCCTGGCCGAGGTTGATCTCGGCGGAGGTGAGGTCGGGGGCGACGACGCCGTCGAGGACGAAGCGGCCGACCTGCTGCGGGAAGAGCTCGGCGTAGGTGGCGCCGAGGTAGGTGCCGTAGGACTTGCCGAGGTAGGTGAGCTTCTCCTCGCCGAGGGCGGCCCGCAGGACGTCCATGTCGCGGGCGGCGTCCTGCGTCGAGACGTGCGCGAGGAGCGGGCCGGCGTTCTGGGCGCACGAGGCGGCGAAGGAGGCGGCGCCGGCGGCGAACTGCTGCTCCTCGGTCGCGTCGTCCGGGGTCGGGTCGGACCCGAGGAAGGCGTCGAGCTGCGCGTCCGACAGGCAGTCGACCGGCGACGAGCGCCCGACCCCGCGCGGGTCGAACCCGACGACGTCGTAGCGGTCGCGGACGTCGCCACCGACGATGAAGTCCGCGGCGCGCGCGTAGTCGACGCCCGAACCGCCGGGTCCGCCCGGGTTGACGACGAGCGAGCCGATCCGCTTCCCCGACTTCTTCGCCGGGGCCCGCAGCACGGCGACCTCGAGGGTCGCGCCCGACGGCTTCGCGTAGTCGACCGGCACGGTCAGCTGGGCGCACTCCGCCCCGGAGCACTCGGTCCAGTCCAGCTGCTGGGCGTAGAAGCGGTCCAGCCCCTGGCTCCCCGGCGGCGGGGTCTGCGGGCTGACCGACACCGACGGCCGCGAGCTGCTCCCGCCGCTCAGGCCGTCGACGACCGAGCAGCCGGCGAGGGCGGTGGAGACGACGACGGCGCCCGCGACGAGGGCGAGGCGGCGCAGGGTCATGGGCGCACCCTAGGCGAGCCGGATGGGAGCCCCCGCCCCGGGGAGGTCACGAATCGGCCGCAACCGGGGAGTGCTGCCCATTGCCGACCCCGTACCCTCCCGGGAGGCTGGGGGACGACACGAGGAGGGGGCCACATGAGCCGACGGGACGAGAGCAGCCCGAGCAGCGACCGGGACGAGAGGTTCCGCGTCCACCCGGCGCGGCTGCGCGAGGCCGCGACGGAGTTCGCCGGTCTCGGCGACGACGCCACCGAGGCGATGTCCTACGCCTCGAGGTGGGTGGACTTCGACCCCTCGGGGGGTGCGGTCTTCGAGCGCTTCGTCGACGTGACGACGGGGATGGACACCGGCGTCCGGGACCTCATGGCCGACATCCAGCAGGTCATGAGCGGCACGGCAGCGGCGCTGCGGGCGTCGGCCGACCGCTACGAGGCGCTCGACGCCGCCGCCGCCCAGCGGCTCGACACCACGTACTGGGGGCACTGATGGTCACCGCCAGCACCGGCGGGGGTGGGTACAACCCGGCGAGCTGGCTGTTCGAACCCGTTCCCGCCCAGGCGATCCCGTCGACCTTCGACGCCGCGCTGGGGATGGCGGACTGGCTCTCGCTCGGGCACTGGGCGCTCGTCGTCCTCGACAAGGCCGACGGCGGGTTCGACCTGCAGGAGAAGGCCGAGACGTGGCTGGCCGGCGACTGGCAGCGGGTGGCCACCTCCGCCGCGGCGATGCGCAACCTCAAGGGCTTCTGCGAGAGCACGGCCGGCGCCGTCGACTCCGCCTCCGCGGTGCTCGACCAGCACTGGGACGGCAACGCCTGGCGGGACGCGCAGGCCACGATGGTCAGCCAGAGCGTGGCCCTCGAGAGGGCCGCCGGGATGCTCGAGATCGCCGCCTCGGGCTACGACGACGTCGCGAACGGCCTCTACGGCGTGGCCAAGGACGTCGGCAACGTCGTCCAGACGCTCATCGACCTGCTCATCGCCGCGGGCATCAGCGCGGCCGCGACGGCCGGCGGCTCGTGGACGCTGGTCGGCGGGGCGATCGGAGCGGCGGCCACCTACTGGGGCGTCACCGAGATCATCGCGAACATCCAGAAGATCATCGGCCTCATCGAGGGCGCCATGACCATCGTCGACGTCCTCGTCGACACGGTCTCGGCGACGATGGGGTCGGCCGGCGACTGGCACCTCATCGACATCCCGGACGCCTTCGACAACAACGTCGCCCCCGCGGGGAGCCGGTCGTGAGCACCGACGGACGCACCGACGGCCCGCCGCTGCTGCCCGGGGCCCCGCTGTCGGGCGCCCTGCAGACGCACCTGCGCCGCTCGCTCGAGGTCCTGCGGGACCGCGCCGAGGACGCGGGCGTCCGGCGCCGCATCGAGGACGTCCTCGCCGGGCGGGCCACGCTGCGCGACCTCGCCGGGGACGACCGGTTCAGCGCCTTCGCGGCGCCGCTCGTCGAGCAGGGCCTGCGCCGGATGGACGAGCTCGGCCCCGAGGAGCGGCGACTGGTGGCCGAGGACGCGGCCGCCCTCGGCCGCGGCGAGGTGCCGGCCCACCTGCGCGAGGACGACGACCGGGGTGCCGCGGCGCCGGCTCGGGAGCCCCGACCCGCGGCCCCGCCGAGGACCACCGGCACCTGGTGACCCGCCGGCCCTCGCCTCAGCGCGGCAGGCGGAGGGAGAGCGCCATCGCCTCCAGCGCCAGGAGCGGCGCGACGTTGGCGCCGATGCGCTCGCGCGCGGTGCCCACGGCGTCCATCGCCTCCAGCAGCTGGTCGGCGGTGAACGCCTCGGCCACCCGGGTGACGACGGCCCGGCTGTCCTCGTTGACGAGGGCGGCCCCGGCGCGCGTGCGCTGGACGAGCGCGTCGCGGTAGACCGAGAGCAGGTCGACGAGCGCGCGGTCGACGACGTCGCGGGTGAAGCGGGTCGCGCGGGTCTTCTGCTCCTTCTCCAGCGCCGAGACCTGCGAGCGGACGTGCGGCGGCTGGGTGCGGGCGGTCGGGTCGGCGCCGAGGACCTCGAGCAGCCGGGCGCGCTCGGCGGCGTCGCGCTCCCCCGAGGCCGCGGCCGCCTCCTCCTGGGCGATCGTCACGATGTCCTGGGCGGCGCCGACGGCCTCGCCGACCGAGACGATCTTCCCGGCCATCGACACGACGTCGTGGCGGCGGATGCGCGCGTGCTCGTCGCGGGCCAGGCGGCGGGCGAGGCCGACGTGCGACTGCGCGGCCCGGGCCGCGTAGAGGGCCATCGCGTGGTCGACGCCGTCGCGGCGCACGAGGAGGTCGGCGACCGCCTCGACCGACGGGGTGCGCAGCCGGACGTGCCGCGAGCGCGAGCGGATCGTGATGATGACGTCCTCGACCGAGGGCGCGCAGAGCATCCACACGGTGCGCGGGGTCGGCTCCTCGAGGGCCTTGAGCAGCGCGTTCGCGGGGGCGTCCGAGTAGGCGGTCAGCCGGTCGGCGTCCTCGACGATGATGATGCGGTACGTGCCGACGGACGGCCGCATCCCCGCGAGGGTGACGTAGTCGCGCACGTCCGCGACCTTGATCGAGAGCCCCTCGGTCGCGATGACGTCGACGTCGGCGTGGGTGCCGTCGAGGGCGGTGCGGCACTCGCGGCACTCGCCGCAGCCGCCCCGCGGGCAGAGCAGCGCCGCCGCGAAGGCCCGCGCGGCGACCGAGCGGCCCGACCCGGGCGGACCGGTGAAGAGCCACGCGTGGGTCATCGAGGCGGGGTCCCGGACGGCGCGCTCGAGGACGCCGACCGCCGCCTCCTGGCCGATGACGTCGCGCCAGACGCTCACGGCGCTCCCCCGTCGACGGGGTCGAGCGCCCCGGTCGTGGCGACGCGCTCGAGGACGGCGGCGTGCAGCGCCTCGGGCGGCTGCGTGCCGTCGACGACGACGTAACGCTCGGGGTTGCCGCGGGCCATCGCGAGGAAGTGCTCGCGGATCGCGGCGTGGAAGGCGTCGGCCTCGGCCTCGAGGCGGTCGTGCACCTCGCCGCGGCGCCGGCGGCCCTCGGCGGGGTCGACGTCGACGACGACGGTGAGGTCCGGGACGAGGGCGTCGACGGCCCACATCTGCAGGTCGTGGACCTCGGCGGCGCCGAGGTCACGCCCGGCGCCCTGGTAGGCGACCGAGGAGTCGGTGTAGCGGTCGGTGAGCACGACCTGCCCGGCGGCGAGGGCCGGCCGGATGACGAGGTCGACGTGGTGGGCCTTGTCGGCGGCGAAGAGGAGGGCCTCGGCGCGCGGCGAGACGTGGCCGCCGTGCAGGACGAGGTCGCGGATGGCGGCGCCGAGCTCGGTGCCCCCGGGCTGCCGGGTGACGAGGACCTCGCGGCCGTGGGCGCGCAGCGCCTCGGCGAGCAGCCGCACCTGCGTCGACTTGCCCGCACCGTCGCCGCCCTCGAAGGCGATGAAGACCCCGTCCCGTGCGCTCACGCCGCGAGCCTAGGCCAGCGTCCCGACGGCCGTCCCCGCGCGGGTCAGGGGGCGGGCAGGTGGTCGCGCGCCCAGAGGGCCGCGCTCGTGCGGTCGACGACGCCGATCTCGCGGAACACCCGGCCGAGGTGCGCCTTGACGGTGCGCTCGGTGATGCCGAGGGCGCGGGCGATCTGCTTGTTGGCCAGGCCCTGCGACACCAGGCGCAGCACCTCGGTCTCGCGCGGCGAGAGGCCGACGGCCGCGCCGTCGCGCACCGGGTCGCCGGTGGCGGGCAGGAGGGCGACGGCGACGCGCGGGTCGATCGGGACGTGCCCCTGCGCCGCGGCCCGCACCGCGGCGACGAGGTCGGCCGGCTCGGAGTCCTTGAGGACGTACCCGATGGCGCCGGCGGCGAGGACCTCGCGCACGCGGTCGCGGTCGGAGAAGCTCGTGAGGACGAGGACGCGGGTCCCCGGCCGGGCCGCGAGGACGCCCCGGGTGCCCTCGACCCCGTCGAGGCCGGGCATCGAGAGGTCCATGAGGACGACGTCGGGCTCGGTGCCGATGGCGGACTCGACCGCCTCGGCGCCGTCGCGCGCCTCGGCGACGACGGTGATGTCGGCCTCGGCGTCGAGCAGCGTGCGGACCCCCGCCCGGACGAGCTGGTGGTCGTCCGCCACGAGGACCCGGATCATGGACGTGCTCCCAACGGGCCCTCGAGGTCGAGGCGCCAGTGCGTCCCGGCGCCCAGCGAGCTGGCCACCCGCAGTGTCGCACCCGGGACCGAGGCCGCGTCGGCGATCAGCGCGGTCCCGAGGTGCCCCGGCTCGGGGTCGGCGAGGACGGCCTCGACGTCGAAGCCGAGCCCGTCGTCGAGGACGTCGAGCACGACCGTGCCGGGGCCGGTGCGGTGCAGCGACACGACGACCTCGGCCGGGCCGGCGTGCCGGGCGGCGTTGCGGACGCACTCCTGCGCGACGCGGTGCACGAGGCGCTGGGCGTCGTCGGTCAGGGCGAGCTCGTCCTCGGGGTCGGTGTCGAGCCGGACGACGACGCCGTCGGCGCGCACCGACGTCGCGAGGTCGGTCAGGGCGGCGACGACGCCGGCCCGCGACAGGCTCGGCGGGTGGAGGTCGACGAGCAGGGTGCGCAGCGAGCGGATGCTGGCGCGCACGGCGGTCGCGGCGGCGTCCAGGTCGCGGGCCAGGGCGGTCTCGCCACGGGCCGCGGCCGTCGCGGACGCACCCGAGACGGTGAAGGAGGTGGCGGCGAGCTCCTGGACGGGGCCGTCGTGGAGGGTCGCGGCGAGGCGCCGGCGCTCGACCTCGGAGGCGTCGACCGCCCGCTGCAGGAGGGCGACCTGGCGGGCCTCGGCGCTGCGGATGCGCCGCAGCAGGGCGAGGACGAGCGGGGCGACGATGAGGACGAAGAGCACGAGGGTGCTCGCGGTGACCCCGGCGAAGCCGCGCCAGAGCTGGCCGGTGCGCTGGGCGACGGGGTCGTAGGAGACGTAGATCTCGAACAGGGCGGTCTGCCCGTCGGGCATCCACACCGGGCGGTAGACCTCGACGAGCCGGTCGCCCTTCTCGAACTGGTTCTCGTCGGCGTCGAGCTCGGAGACCTCCGCGACGGTCGTCGGGCCGTCGAGGGCCTCGCGCTGGCCGCCGTCGAGGGCGAAGGTGCGCCCGACGAGCTGCGGCTCGTCGGCCCACAGGACGTACCCGTCGGGCCGCCACAGCTTGACCCGGACGACCGTCTCGCGGTCGAGGCTGCGGGCCAGGGTCGACCCGAACGCGTCGGCGGCCGCGGGGTCGCCGGCCATCAGCTGCTCGGTCATCGCCGGCTGGACGACCGCCTCGGCGATGACGCCGGCCATCGAGGCGGCGTCGTTGACGGCCTCGCGCTCGGCGAGCTGCTGGGCGGCCAGGGAGCCGAGGACCCCGACGAGGACGAGGGCCGCGAGGACCCCGAGGCCCAGCTGGGCCAGCACCCGGCGCGGGTGGACGGGTCCGTCGTCGGTGTCGACCTCGGCGGGACGCGAGACGGTGACCCAGGCGGGCTCGGGGCACGGGGCGCCCCCGGCCGGGGCAGGGACCCAGACCGGGGACGGGACCGTGGGATCAGTCGTCGGATCCGTGCCCACCCGAGTCCCCACCGTGGTCGTCGCCGGCGTCGTGGCCGGAGCCGTCGTCGCCGCCGTGCCGTGAGCTGCCGCTGTCGTCGGAGCCGCTGGAGGAGTCGTCGGACCCGCCGCCCGAGGAGCCGCGGCCGGAGCCGCTGGAGGAGGAGTCGTCCGACCCTCCGCCGTGCGAGCGTCCGCTGTGCGAGCCGCTGTCGTCGGAGCCGCGGCCCGAGCCGGAGTGGCTCGAGGCGTCGCCGGAGCGGTCGCGGTCGCCGCCGTGGTCGTCGTTCGCGTCGTGGCCGGCCGGGTCGTCGGAGGTGCCGCGCGGGCGGTCCCCGCCGTGGTCGTCGTTCGCGTCGTGGCCGGCCGGGTCGTCGGAGGTGCCGCGGGGGCGGTCGCCGCCGTGGTCGTCACCGGCGTCGTGGCCGGCCGGGTCGTCGGAGGTGGCCGACGGCGAGGGGCTGGAGGTGGCGCTCGAGGGGGCCCGGACGGGCAGCCGCTCGGCGAAGGAGGCGTTGCCGAGGACCCCGAGCAGGGCGGGGGTGACGGCCACGGCGGCTCCGAGGGAGATGAGGGCGATGCGTCGCACGGGACTGGTCCTTTCGGGAGAGTGTGGCAGGTGGGGTCAGCCGCGGAAGACGACTCGGGCCGAGCAGGTCTGGGTGCCGTGCGTCGCGACGGCCGTGATGGTGTCGGTGCCCGCGCGGTTGGTGATGCGGCGGTCGACGCTGAAGGAGCCGCTCGGCGCGACCGTGACCGCGCTCCCGGAGCCGACCTTGGTGCCGTTGTCGCGCAGCGTCCAGGCCCAGGTCTGGCCGGCGCGGTTGGAGTCGACCTCGAGCTCGACCTCGACCCGACCGTTGTCGGCCTTGGCCTTGAGCTTCCAGGTGGCGCCCTGGCTGCAGGTGCCGCTGGCCTGCGAGACGGGCGACTTCGCGAAGGTCGCGGGGGCGGCGCCGGCCACGAGGGCGGCGGCGACGGCGGCGGTGGCGGCGACTCGGGTGAGGGACTGGCGACGGGCCATGGGGTGCTCCTGGTGCTGAGGTGGACCGCTCGTCGGCCCGTTGAGGAGAACGGTGCCCGTGACCCGTGGACACCCACCATCGGGCTTTGGTCCTAGTACCCCTCCCCCGCGCCGACCCGGGCCGACGGACGCAGGACACGCCGCGCGCACCGAGGTGCGCGCGACGTGTCCTGGTCGCTCGAGAGGCGGGAAAGGCCTCAGCCGGTGGGCTGCTCGTGCCGGTCGGCGTTGGCGTGGATGGCGTCACGCACGTACTGCGCGAGGCCCGGGGCCTTCTCCTCGTAGCCCGCGGTGAAGCGCGGGTCGGTGACGTACATGTCGCCGAGGCCCCGGTGGAAGGCGTGGTCGAGGTCGTAGAACCACCGCTCGATCTGCACCCGGTGCGCCTCGGCCGCGTCCATCGCCGCCGCCGAGGTCGGCGGCTCGCCGGCCCGCAGGGCCGCGACGAAGGCCGCGTCGACCCGGTCCTGCTCGGCCTTGACGGCCTCCCAGTCGGCCTTCGTGTAGCCGTCGGTGCGGCTCTTGGACTGCCGCCAGGCGTCGGTCTCGCCCCAGCGCTCCTGCGCCTCCTGCTGGTACTCCTCGCGGAAGCCGTCCCCGAAGAGCTCCTTGAGGTCCTCGGTCGTGGCGGGCTGCTCGGTCATCTCTCGCTCCAGTGCTCGGTCGATGGCGTGGACGAGCTCCTCGAGCTCGCCCAGCCGGGTCACGACCACGTCGCGCTGGCGCCGCAGGTGCTCCACCGCGCTGCCCTCGCCGTCGAGCAGGGCCCGCACCTCGTCGAGGGGCAGGTCCAGCCGGCGGTAGGTGACGACGGTGGAGAGCCGCAGGAGGTCCGCGTCCGTGTAGAGGCGGTACCCCGCGCGGGTCCGGGCGGACGGGACGACGAGGCCGACGGCGTCGTAGTGGTGCAGCGTGCGCACCGTGACGCCGAAGGTCTCGGCGACCTGCCCGACCGTGAGCTCCATCCCTGCAGTGTGCTGGCTCGTCGTGGTCATGGCACCACCGTCGGGCCTCACGTCGCGTCAGGGTCAAGCCGGACGCGCCGCCGCATCAGGACAGGGGTGCGGTGAGCTCGAGGTTGACGTCGTCGGGGTCCTGGAAGGAGAGGATCGCGATGCCGGCGTCGGTCAGCTCGACGACCTCGCCGTGGCTGATGCCCGCGTCGCCGAGGGCCTGCGCGGCGGCGTCGAGGTCGGCGCGCGCGGCGACGGCGAAGCTCACGTGGTCCAGGCCGGTGACGTCGGAGCGGAAGGGCTGCGACCCGACCGGGCGCAGGCCGAAGAGGGTGCCCTGCGGGGTCTGGTAGACGACGCCGCCGTAGAACTTCTCGGCGGCGTCCTCGAGCCCGGGCTCGCCCTGGTGATCGCGGGCGTCGACGGCCTTCTCCCAGCCGAAGACGCGGTCGTAGAAGTCGACCGAGCGCTCGATGTCGGTGACGGTGAGGCGGACGTGGGCGTAGCCGGAGCTCGTGACGAGGGACATGCCGTCACGCTACGTCGCGACACCGCCGGGATCGTCCGGAGCAACAACGTTCCTGCAGGTGGGGCGAGGGAGGGCCGCGTCCCGTCCTCCGTGTCACCTGCGCCGGTGCGCGTGCGGTCGCACCCGGACCCGCGCAGGTCGCCCGCAGGACGAGGGCCGGCGTGGCGAGACGAGGGCGGGGCAAGGATGGCCCCCACGTCACTCGCGTATCGGGTCACCCGATACGGGCGCGCCTCACCCCGGAACCGTTCTCGGGGGGAGCGCAGCGTTGTCGGGTCACCCGATACGCGTGAGGCGACCGGGACCGGGTCCGCGGGCCGGGCCGCGGCGCGGGTCAGGCCTTCGGGGTCTCGAACCAGTTCGCGAGGGCGGTGGCCAGGCCGAGGTCGCCGCGGGCCTTGATCCTGCCCATCATGAACATCATCGCCGGGTTGCCGGTGCCCGAGATGAGCTTGAGGAACTCGACCGGCCCGGCCATGAGCGAGAGGTCCGCCTCGGCGGTCGGCGCCTTCTCGACGGTGCACGTGCCGTGGTCGACGACGACGGCGTAGGTGTCGCTGGTGTCCCCCGGCCCGCCGGTGACCCGGAAGTCGATGCGGGCGCTGCGGTCGCCGGCCTTGTCGGCCCGGAACTGCTCGGGGAAGCGGCCGAAGACGGCGTCGAGCATCGCGGTGCGGTGCTCGCCGGCGAAGGCGTCGCGGATCTCGCCGTCGGACGCCCGCTTCACCGCCGCGACGAACTCGGCCGGCGAGGCGGTGGTCAGGGTCTGCGGGTCGAAGGCCATGCCTCGAACCTACTGGCCGGTAACAGCCACCGCAACGCCACGGGTCGCGGTGGAGCGCCACGAACGGCGAGGACGTGCCGCCTGCGCTGGGGCAGTGACGGCACGTCCTCGTCGCTCTACCGGTGGCCGGGTCAGGCCTTCTTGGCGGTCTTCGTCGTCGTCTTCTTGGCCACGGACTTCTTCGCCGCGGTCTTCTTCGTGGCGGCCTTCTTCGTCGTCGCCTTCTTGACCGTCTTGCGGGCGGTCTTCTTCGCCGGGCCCTTGGCGCGCTTGTCGGCGAGCAGCTCGTAGCCGCGCTCGGGGGTGATCTGCTCCGGGTCGTCGTCCTTGCGCAGCGTCGCGTTGGTCTCGCCGTCGGTGACGTACGGCCCGAACCGCCCGTCCTTGACGACGACCGGCTTGCCGGACACCGGGTCGGTGCCGAGCTCGGCCAGCGGCGGCTTGGCGGCGGCGCGCCCACGCTGCTTGGGCTGCGCGTAGATCGCGAGCGCCTCCTCGAGCGTGATGTCGAACAGCTGCTGCTCGCTCGTCAGCGAGCGCGAGTCGGTGCCCTTCTTGAGGTAGGGCCCGTAGCGACCGTTCTGCGCGGTGATCTCGACGCTGCTGCCGTCCTCCTCGGTGCTCGTGCCGACGACGCGCGGCAGCGACAGCAGCTGCAGCGCGGTGTCGAGCTCGATCGTGCCGAGGTCCATGTCCTTGAAGAGGGAGGCGGTGCGCGGCTTGACCTTGTTCTTGCCCTTGCCCTGCTCCTCCTCCGGCAGCACCTCGGTGACGTAGGGGCCGTAGCGGCCGGCCTTGGCGACGACGTCGCGGCCGGTCTCCGGGTCCTGGCCGAGGACGCGGCCGTCGTCGGCGGCGCGCTCGAGCAGCTCGCGGGCGATGGCCGGCGTCATCTCGTCGGGCGCGATGTCGTCGTTGATCGTGGCCCGGCGGGGCTGTGTCGCACCGGACTCCGCGGCAGCGGCATCCGTCACCTCACCGGTCGTGGGGTCGATGCCGGCGGGCACGACCTCCTCGACGTAGGGACCGTAGCGGCCGACGCGCACGACGACGCCGTCGCCGATGTCGATCGTCGAGATGGCCCGGGCGTCGATGTCGCCGAGGTCCTCGACGAGCGAGCGCAGCCCCTCGGCCGAGCTCGCCTCGTCGCCGAAGTAGAAGCGGCGCAGCCACGCCGCGCGCTGCTCGTCGCCGCGGGCGATGGCGTCGAGGTCCTCCTCCATCGAGGCGGTGAAGTCGTAGTCGACGAGCCGCCCGAAGTGCTCCTCCATGAGGCGCGTCACCGCGAACGCGAGCCAGGACGGCACGAGCGCCGAGCCCCGGTTCGAGACGTAGCCGCGGTCCTGGATGGTGCCGATCGTCGAGGCGTAGGTCGAGGGCCGGCCGATGCCGCGTTCCTCCATCGCCTTGACGAGCGTCGCCTCGGTGTAGCGGGCCGGCGGCGAGGTCTCGTGGCCGTTCGCCTCGGCGCGCTTGACGTCGAGCGAGCGCCCCGCGCCGAGCTTCGGCAGGCGGCGCTCGTCGTCGTCGCGGGTGCGGGCGTCGTCGCGGCCCTCCTCGTAGGCGGCGAGGAAGCCGCGGAAGGTGATGACGGTGCCGCTGGCCGACAGCTCGACCTCGCGGGCCGGGGCGCCGTCGCGCAGCGTCGCCGCGAGCCGCACCGACGCGGTCGAGCCGCGGGCGTCGGCCATCTGCGAGGCGACGGTGCGCATCCAGATGAGCTCGTAGAGGCGGAACTCCTCGCCGCGCAGCTCGCCGGCGACCTGCGCCGGGGTACGGAAGCGGTCACCGGCCGGGCGGATGGCCTCGTGGGCCTCCTGGGCGTTCTTGACCTTCTTCTCGTAGCGGCGCGGCGCGTCCGGCACCGAGTCGCCCCCGTACATCTCGCGGGCCTGCTGCCGGGCGGCGGTGAGGGCGGTGTCGGACAGCGCGGTGCTGTCGGTCCGCATGTAGGTGATGTAGCCGTTCTCGTACAGGCGCTGGGCGACCCGCATCGCGTTGCGCGAGTTGAGGCGCAGCTTGCGCGAGGCCTCCTGCTGGAGGGTGCTCGTCGTGAAGGGGGCGCTGGGGCGGCGCGTGTAGGGCTTCTCGGAGACCTCGGCGACGGTGACCTGCGCGCTGCGCAGCGCCTCGGCGATGCCGGTGGCGCGCTCCTCGTCGAGCTGCACCGAGCGCTCGCCCTTGAGGGTGCCGTCGTCGGCGAAGTCGCGGCCGGTGGCGACGCGCTTGCCGTCGACGCCCGTCAGGCGGGCGGTGAAGAGGTCCTCGGCGGCGCCGGGGGTGACGTCGGCGTCGACGTCCCAGTACGAGGCGCGGACGAACTTCATCCGCTCGCGCTCGCGCTCGACGACGAGCCGGGTGGCGACGGACTGCACGCGCCCGGCGGACAGGCCGGCCTTGACCTTGCGCCACAGGACCGGGCTCACCTCGTAGCCGTAGAGGCGGTCGAGGATGCGGCGGGTCTCCTGCGCGTCGACGAGGGCGACGTTGATGTCGCGGGTCTGGTTGGCGGCCCGCTGGATCGCCTCTCGGGTGATCTCGTGGAAGACCATCCGCTTGACCGGGACCTTGGGCTGGAGGGTCTCGAACAGGTGCCACGCGATGGCCTCGCCCTCGCGGTCCTCATCAGTGGCGAGGTAGAGCTCGTCGGCGTTCTTCAGGAGGGCCTTGAGCTCGCGGACCTTCTTCCGCTTGTCCGCGTCGACGACGTAGTACGGGTCGAAGTCGTCGTCGACGTTGACCCCGAACTTGCCGAACGGGCCCTTCTTGATCTCCGCCGGCATCTCGCTCGGGGTGGGGATGTCGCGGATGTGGCCGACCGAGGCCTCCACGTCCCAGTCGCTGCCGAGGTAGCCCGCGATGGTCTTCGCCTTCGCCGGGGACTCCACGATGACGAGCTTGCGTCCGGATGCCATGCCTCACACCTGCCTGTTCCGTCGGCCACGTGCAGCGGATTCGTCGCTGCTCGGACGTGGTGACGGCCCGACGGTAGCGCTCGGGAGGCGCCCGGCGCACACCCGGGTCGTCGGCGGCGCGGCGGTGGGACGGCCCGACGGGGGCCGTCCGGGCGGCTCAGCGGTGGCTGCGGTGCAGCTGCGCGAGGACGGCCGCGGTGGCGACGAGGCCGATGACGAGGAGCGAGAGCGGGGCCGGGCTGGCGGTCGTCCAGGCCGCGGCCGCGAGACCGAGCCCGATGACGACGAGCAGCGCCGGGAGCCCCCGGCGCGGCGAGGTGCCGGCGCCCAGCGTGTAGGCCACGCAGGCCCCGACGGAGAGGAGGACCGCGACGAGCGGCACGACGGACGGCAGGCCCCGGGCGGTCAGCGCGGCGGTGGCCGCGGACACGGCCACGACGAGGGCCAGGCCCAGGCCGCGCGTGACGCGCTCGACGCGGTCGGTGGTGACGGACGGAGCAGGCAGCTGCAGCTGAACGGTCACGTGGCAACGCTTTCGGCGAGGAAAGGCCCCCTACAAGCCCTTCCGGTACTCCGCACGGTAGAGGACGTCGGGGGGTCGGCGCCGGTCGTTCCGGGAATTGCCCGGGACGACCGGCGCCGGACCCTCAGGCGATCTCCTTGCGGGTGACCCGCCACGTGCCGACGGCCACGGGCAGGGCGACCCAGACGAGCGCGGAGGTGGCGAGATGGGCCCAGTCCTCGCCCCGCATCGTCCCGGTCATGAGCGGCTCGGTGACGAGCGAGAGGTCGAGCCACGCGGTGACCCGCTGGGCGCCCTCGGCGAGCCCGGCGACGATGCTCAGGGCGGTCGGCAGCGCGAACGAGGCGACGATGGCCAACGGAGTGTTGAGGAAGAGCAGACCGAAGCCGACGCCCTGGACGAGGAAGAGGACCAGCGCGAGCGCGAGGCCGCCGCCCGTCGCCGCGGGGACCGACCACACGGTGTCGCCGCCCCGGACGAGCGAGCCCACGAGACGGGCCAGCGCGACGGCGGCGGCGGTCACGAGGACGACGGCGACGCCGAGGACGACCGACGCCAGCGCCTTGGCCGCGACGACCCGGCCCCGGTGCGGCTCGAGCGCGAACGTCACGAGACCGGTGCGCTGCGACCACTCGGCGGTCGCGGCCATGATGCCGAGGATCGGCAGGAGCACCGAGAGGGGCAGCGCTGCCAGGCCGAGCAGCCCGACGTAGGAGGAGTCCTTCGCCGACCCCCAGACGAGCAGGGCGGCGACGACGGCGACGGCCAGGCCGGCCGTGACGCCGAGCAGCCAGCGCCCCGCCCGGGTGTCGACGAGCTTGCGCAGCTCGACCCGCAGCAGGCGGGCGAGGGGGACGCCGGGCCGGCCGCCGCGGGGTGCGGAGGCGGACGCGGGGACGGTCGGGGCCTCGGGGGCCCGGGTCGCGGTGCTCACGCCGCCACCTCCCGCGCGTCGTCGGCGGTCAACCGCAGGAAGAGCTCCTCGAGCCCCTGCGCGCCGTGCGGCCGCAGGTCGGTCACCACGACCCCCGCCGCGAGCGCGGCCCGGCCGACGACGGCCGGCTCGACGTCGACGACGACGCCGTCCGCGGTCCGGGACACGGCGTGACCCGCGGCCTCGAGGGCCCCGGCGAGCGCGGCGTCGTCCTCGGACGACACCCGCGTGCCCTCGCCGGCGACGAGCTCGGCCACCGCGCCGCGCGCGACGACCCGGCCGCGCCCGATGACGACGACGTCGTCGGCGACGGCCTGCACCTCGTGGAGCAGGTGGGAGGAGAGGAGCACCGCCCCGCCGCGGTCGGCGAAGCCGCGCAGCAGCGTGCGCATCCAGTGGATGCCCTGCGGGTCCAGGCCGTTGGCCGGCTCGTCGAGGACGAGCACCTCCGGGTCCCCGAGGAAGGCGCCGGCGAGGCCGAGGCGCTGACGCATCCCGAGGGAGTAGGTGCGCACGCGCCGCCCCGCCTCGTCGTCGCTGAGGCCGACCATCCGCAGGACCTCGTCGACCCGGCCCCGGGGGACGCCGACGGTCAGCGCCGCGAGGACGAGCGCCTCGCGGCCGGTGCGCCCGGGGTGCTGGGCCGAGGCGTCGAGCATGACGCCGACCCGGCCGCCGGGGTTGACGAGGTCGCGGTACTCGCGGCCGAGGACGGTCGCCCGGCCGCTCGTCGGCGGCGTGAGGCCGGTGAGCATCCGCATGACGGTGGACTTGCCGGCGCCGTTCGGGCCGAGGAAGCCGGTGACCGACCCCGCCCCGACCTCGAAGGTGACGCCGTCGACGGCCGTGACGCGACCGTAGCGCTTGGTGAGGTTCTCGACTCTGATCATGGCTCCAGCCTCGGCGCGGGCCGGGGTGCGGCACATCGCCCGACGGTCTGCACCGGGGACGTCGCATGTCTCGACCCACCCCCTCCGAAGGTCTACCCCCGGCGCGGTCCGAGGGAGACCTCCGGCCGACGCGCGACGCGGGGGCGCGCTCCTACAGTGGCCGGATGCCTCCTCCCCCGCCCGCTTCCCGGCTCCCGTGGTGGGGCCAGGCGTGGCGGGTCGTCGTCGCCCTGCTGGCGAGCCTCACGGTCTGGGTGCTCACCCTGGAGTCCCTCGAGGACGCGGGGTTCTCCGACCACCCGCTCGCCCTGTGGGTCCTCGTCGGCGACCCCCTCCTCTGCCTGCTGCTCCTCGTGCTCGTCGTCGTCGCCCGCCGCCGGCTCCCGCTCGCCGTGGCCCTGACGACCGCCCTGCTCACCGCGCTCTCCCCGATGGCCTTCGGCCCGGCGACGCTGGCCCTCTGCTCGCTCGCCACCCGCCGCCGCCCGCGCGAGCTGCTGCTCGCCGGGGGCACCACCGTCGTGGCGGCCCTCGCCTTCGAGTCCGTCTACCCCGAGCCCAGCCCGCTGCCGCTGTGGGCCGCCGCCCTGCTCGTCAGCCTCTTCGTGGCCGTCGTCCTCGCCGTGGGCTGGTCGGTCGGCGCCGACCGTGAGCGCCTCGTGTCGTTCCGGGAGCGGGCCGAGACGAGCGAGCGCGAGCAGCAGGCGCGGGTCGCGGCGGCGCGGGCCGCCGAGCGCACCCGCATCGCCCGCGAGATGCACGACGTCCTCGCGCACCGCATCTCGCTCGTCGCGATGCACGCGGGGGCCCTGACCTTCCGCACCGACCTCTCCCCCGAGCAGCAGGCGCAGACGGCGCGGACCATCGAGGAGAACGCCCACCTCGCCCTGCGCGACCTGCGCGACGTGCTCGGGGTGCTGCGCGCGGACGGCGTCGACGCGGCGCCCGCCCCGGAGCGCCCGCAGCCCGGGCTCGCCGACCTGCCGCAGCTCGTGGCCGAGGCCCGCGCGGCCGGGACCCGGCTCGGGTTCGAGGACCGCACCGACGGCGCCGTGCCGCCGACGACGGGCCGCACGGTCTACCGGCTCGTCCAGGAGGCGCTGACCAACGCCCGCAAGCACGCGCCCGGCTGCCCGGTCACCGTCTCGGTGGAGGGGCGGGCCGGCGCCGCGGTCGAGGTCGTCGTCGCCAACCCGCTGCCCGTCGGCGCGGGTGCGACGCTGCCCGGCGCCGGCCTGGGGCTGCTCGGCCTCCACGAGCGGGTCGACCTCCTCGGCGGCGTGCTGCGGCACGGTCCGGAGGAGGACCGGTTCGTCGTGCGGGCCTCGCTACCGTGGGCGGCATGAGCACCGCCGCGGTCCGGGTCGCCCTCGTCGACGACGACCCGCTCGTGCGCGCCGGGCTGACGATGATCCTCGGCGGCGACCCCGCGCTCGAGGTCGTCGGCGAGGCCTCGGACGGGGCGGACGCGGCCGACCTCGTGCGCCGCACCCGGCCCGACGTCGTCCTCATGGACATCCGGATGCCCCGCCGCGACGGCATCGCGGCCACCGGCGACCTGCTGGCCCTGCCGGACGCCCCGCGGGTGCTCGTCCTCACGACCTTCGACGCCGACGAGATGGTGCTGCGGGCGCTGCGCGTCGGCGCGCACGGGTTCCTCCTCAAGGACACCCCGCCGGCCCGCCTCGTCGCGGCCGTCCACGCCGTCGCGGCCGGCGAGCCGACCCTCTCGCCGAGCGCGACGACGGCGCTCATCGCCGCGGTCGCCGGGCGGGACGACGGCGACGTCGTCGCGCGCCGCCGGGGCGAGGCCCGCCGGGCGCTCACCCTCCTGACCGAGCGCGAGCGCGAGGTGGCGCTGGCCCTCGGGCGGGGACGGAGCAACCTCGAGATCGGGGCGGCGCTGCACCTGAGCGTCGCGACCGTCAAGGCCCACGTCGGGCGCATCCTCACCAAGCTCGGGCTCGAGAACCGCACGCAGGTGGCGATCCTCGTCCACGACGCGGAGTAGGGAACACCGGCGCGGGGCATGTGGTTGAATGTTCAACAACTTGTCCGAGGAGACCACCGTGACCGACACCGCCACGTCGAGCCGCCCGCCCGTCCTGTACCTCAGCCACGGCGCCCCGCCGCTCGCCGACGACGCCCTGTGGACCTCGCAGCTGGCCGGCTGGTCGCGCGACCTCCCGCGCCCCGACGCCGTCCTCATGGTCTCGGCCCACTGGGAACAGGCGCCCGTCTCGGTCTCCGCGACGAGCGGCGACGTCCCGCTGACCTACGACTTCTGGGGCTTCCCGCAGCGCTACTACGACGTGACCTACGACGCGCCGGGCGCCCCCGACGTCGCCCGCTCGGTCGCCCGGCTGCTCGCCCCCTCCGGCGAGACCCTGCACCAGGACCCCACCCGCGGCCTCGACCACGGCGCGTACGTCCCCCTCAAGGAGATGTACCCCGACGCCGACGTGCCCGTCGTCCAGCTCTCGATGCCGACGCTCGACCCGCACCGCCTCTTCGACCTCGGCCGGCGGCTCGCCCCGCTGCGCGACGAGAACGTCCTCATCGTCGGCTCGGGCTTCACGACGCACAACCTCGGCTGGTTCGACCCGCACGCCGGGTCCGACGCCGCCCCGCCCACCCCCTCGGCCGAGTTCGACCACTGGGCCGCCGAGACCGTGGCCGCCGGTGACGTCGACGCCGTCCTCGACTTCCTGGCCAAGGCCCCGGCGGCCCGCGAGGCCCACCCGCGCACCGAGCACTGGGCGCCGCTCTACGTCGCGCTCGGCGCGGCGTCGGTCCACGGCGACACCGCCGGCACCAGCGTCATCGACGGGTTCTGGTTCGGCCTGAGCAAGCGCTCCTGGCAGTTCGCCTGAGCGGTCGCGCTCCCCGTCGCCGAGAGGAGGCGACACGCAGACGGACACGTCCGTGGCTCTGCGTGCCGCCTTCTTTCGCGTCCCGGGACCTCGCGGCATGATCGGCGGATGAGCGCGCAGCACCTCGACGTCGGGCAGCACCTCGACGGGCTCGCCGCGGCCACCGACCGCCTCGTGGGGTGGGCCGGGGAGGCCGGGCCCGACGCCTCCGTGCCGAGCTGCCCGGCGTGGCTGGTGCGCGACCTCGTCGTGCACCAGGGCGCCGTGCACCGCTGGGCGACGGCGATGCTGCGCGGCGGCGACCCCCGCACCCTCGACATCCCCGACCTCGAGCCCGAGGGGCGCGCCGCCCCGGACCTCCTCGGGTGGCTGCGCGCGGGGGCCGACGACCTCCTCGCGACCCTCGCCGACGCCCCGGACGACCTCGAGGCGTTCACCTTCCTGCGCGAGGCCCCGCCGGCGCGGCTGTTCTGGGCCCGGCGGCAGCACCACGAGACGGCCGTCCACGCCCTCGACGTCCTCGCCGCCCGGGAGGGCCGGATGCCGTGCGCCGCCGACGCCTGGTGGGGAGCCGACGTCGCGGTGGACGCGGTCGACGAGCTCCTCGTCGGCTTCTGGCCGCGGCGCGGGAGGGGCCCTCGCGCACACGGCGACCCGTACGCGGCGCTCGTGACGGCGAGCGACAGCGGCGACCGCTGGCACGTCGTCGTGTCCGGTGACGCGACGACCGCCCGGCGGCTCGCGCCGTCCGACCCCGAGCCGGCAGGGGCCGCCCGGCTGGTCGGCCCGGCGACCGAGCTGCACCTCGCGCTGTGGCACCGCGGCGGCGTCGTCACCGACCCGGACGGGCTGCTCCCCCGCTGGGCCGTGGGCGGCGCGGTGGTCTAGGCGCTCCGCGCGCCGAGGTGCTCGGCGAGGAAGGAGTCGATGCGCCCCCACGCGTCGGCCGCCGCGGCCGGCTCCGGGCCGGCGTGCAGGACGAAGCGGGTCACCGGCGCCATCCACCACGGCGCCGAGTCGGTGGGGTTGAGGAACGAGTGCCCGGCGCCCGGGTACTCGCGGACGTCGTGCGGCACACCGCGGGCCGTCAGCGCGACCTCGAGCTTCTCGGCGGCGCCGGTGAGGCTGCGGTCGCGGCCGCCGTAGCTCGCGACGACCGGGCACGCCCCGTCGAGCGCGTCGGGCGCGCTCGGGAGCATCCCGTAGTTGGCGGCCGCGGCGTCCCAGCCGGGCCGCGGGGCGAGGGCCAGCGCGAACGCGCCGCCCATGCAGAAGCCGATGACCCCGACCCGGCCCGAGCAGCGCTCGTCGGCGAGCAGCTGCGCCCGCGCGGCCTCGACGTCGTCGAAGGCGGCGCCGTGCCCGCGCCGCAGCGCGGTGAAGGTCGCCCGCAGGCAGGCCGACCGGCGGCCGCGCGAGAAGAGGTCCGGGGCGAGGGTGAGGAACCCGGCCCCGGCCATCCGGTCGGCGAGGGCGCGCATGTTGTCGTCGAGGCCGAACGCCTCGTGGACCAGCACGAGCCCCGGCCAGGGGCCCTCGCCCGCCGGTACCGCGAGGTGCGCGGCGAGGTCGCCGACCCGCGTGGGGCCGCCCACCGGTCAGTGCCCCTTGCGCGGGCGCTTCTTGGGCGCGGGACGCGTGGGGTCGTCGCCGACCGGCTCGACGTGCTCAGGCACGACGATCGGCCGGATCCGCGACCACGCGATGAACCCCAGGCCCACGACGAGCAGGCCGAGGCCCGCCCAGAGGTTGGCGTTGACGCCGCCGGTCTTCTCGGTCTCGGGGTCGCCGAACAGCCCCATGAGCGTGAGGATCACGCCGTAGATCGCGAGCAGCCCGCCGATGACGTTGCGGATGTCGAAGGCGCCTGCCTTGTGCGTGTCTGCCATGACTGCTCCCTCGTCAGAAGAGGACGTTGAGGACGACGACCATGCCCAGGGCCAGCCCCGCGAGCGGGACGGTCCGGCGGTACCAGGGGTAGGACGCCTCGTTGGGGTCGGTGCGCTGCTCGACCGGCGTCTCGGAGTAGACGAGACCGACGAGCTCGGACGCGGGTTTCGGCTCGGTCCTCATCGTCACCACGACCGAGACGAGGACGTCGACGACGAACGCCGCGGCCGCCGCGACGAACGCCGCCCCCTGGCCGCTCAGCGGGATGACGCCCGTGCTCAGCCCGCCCAGCGTGCCGTCACTGAGGACGGCGACGACGACGGCCGCGAGCGTGCCCGACACCAGGCCCGACCAGCCCGCCGTCGGGGTCATCCGCTTCCAGAACATGCCGAGGATGAACGTGGCGAACAGGGGCGCGTTGAAGAAGCCGAACAGCGTCTGGAGGTAGTCCATGACGTTGCTGAACGAGCTGGCCACGAGGGCGGTGAAGATCGCGATGAAGGTGGCGAGCACCGTCGCGAGGCGGCCGATCCGCAGGTAGTAGTCGTCGCTGCGGTCCTTGCGGATGTAGCGCTCCCACAGGTCGTAGCTGAAGACCGTGTTGAACGCGGAGATGTTGGCCGCCATGCCGGCCATGAACGCCGCGAGCAGACCCGTGATGGCCAGCCCGAGCAGGCCGTTGGGCAGCAGGTCGCGCATGAGGTAGAGCAGGGCGTCGTTGTACTTGACGCCCTCGCCCGACGCCCCGCCCGGCACGACCTGGCCGTTCTTGAGGTCGACGATCTCCTTGACGAGGACCGCGGCGAGCATGCCGGGGAAGATCGTGAGGAAGGGGACGAACATCTTGGGGAAGGCGCCGATGACCGGCGTCTTGCGCGCGGCCGAGATCGACTCCGAGGCCATCGCCCGCTGGACCTCGACGAAGTTGGTCGTCCAGTAGCCGAAGGAGAGGACGAAGCCGAGGCCGAAGACGATGCCGACGACCGACAGGAAGCCGTTGTCGAACCCGGTCAGCGCCTGGCCCGGCCACGAGTTCAGCTGCTGCTCGGCCGGGGCGATCTTGTCGGGGTTGGCCGCGGCCATCTCGGTGATCTTCTGCTTCAGCCCGTCGTAGCCGCCGACCTTGTGCAGCCCGAGGAGGACCAGGGGCAGGAGGCTCGCGACGATGACGAAGAACTGGAGGACCTCGTTGTAGATCGCCGCGGACAGCCCGCCGAGGGTGATGTACGACAGGACGATGATCGCGGCGACGATGAGCGCGACCCACAGCGGCCACCCGAGCAGCGCATGGACGATCGAGCCGAGCAGGTAGAGGTTGACGCCCGCGATGAGCAGCTGGGCGACGGCGAACGACAGCGCGTTGACGAGATGCGCGCCGGTGCCGAAGCGCCGGAACATGAACTCGGGGACCGAGCGCACCTTGGAGCCGTAGTAGAACGGCATCATCACGACGCCGAGGAAGAGCATCGCCGGGATGGCGCCGACCCAGAAGTAGTGGACGGTCGGGATGCCGAACTGGGCGCCGTTGGCGCTCATGCCCATGATCTCGACGGCGCCGAGGTTGGCCGAGATGAACGCCAGGCCGGTCACCCACGCCGGCAGCGACCGGCCCGACAGGAAGAAGTCGACCGAGTCCGACACCGACCGGCGGGCCAGCAGCCCGATGCCGAGGACGAAGACGAAGTAGACCGCGAGGATGAGGTAGTCGACGGCGTTCGCCTGGATGAGGGTGTCGGCCGCGGGCAGCGCCGCCGGCATCCCCTGGACCAACGCCTGTGCTCCTGCAGCGACCACGACCACCACCAGCTCCTCGTCGAGGGTGGCGCCGGTCCCGACGCCGCCCGCCACGCTAACGCCTGCGTGCGACGTGCGGTGGTCCGGTGACCGGCGGTTTCGCCGGTCACCGGACGCGGTCGAGGGTCGGGCCGGGGGTCAGGCCGCCCGGCGGGCGGCGGGCGCCGGCAGGGCGCGGCCCGAGCGCGGCGTGACGATCCAGTCGTGGGCCCCGGTCAGCTCGCGGACGTGCGCCACCCGGGCCACCGCGTTGCGGAACTCGGTGTAGAAGAGCATCCCCGCGAGCAGGTAGCCGACGAACCACAGCGGGCGGCGGCGCAGCTCCGGGGTCGCCCCGAGCCAGGCGAAGAAGGTCTGGGCCGGCGCCGTCGAGAGCGGGACGAGGACGGCGAGCACGAGCAGCGTGGTCACCGGCACCTGCGAGACGTCGCCGCCGACGCGCCAGAGCGCGTGCAGGGCGAGCGGGAGGCCGAGCTGCCCCACCCACGGCGCCATCTCGCGCCAGCGCAGGAGGTAGAACATGCCCGTGCGCTGGCGGCGGGTCAGCCCCGCCGCGTCGCCCACGGCGCCGGCGTGCCGGCGGGTGACCTGGAACCAGCCCTGCGCCCACCGCAGCCGCTGCCACCACAATGCCCCGGGGCTGGTCGGTGCCAGCTCGTGCGAGAGCAGCCCGGCGTCGTAGACGATGCGGCCGCCACCGGAGATCAGCCGGACGCTCGAGTCGATGTCCTCGGTGAGCATCGTGGAGCGCAGCCGCACCCGCCGCAGGACCGAGGTGCGCCAGTAGCCGTTGGAGCCCCCGAAGACCGCGAAGCCGTGCAGGCGCGAGCGACCCGGGTGCGAGACACCGTAGATGGCCTCGAACTCGACGGCGACGAGCCGTGCGGTGAGCGAGGCGTCCCCGTTGCGGACGACGCACCGTCCCTGGACGACGTCCGCGCCGTCGGCGATCCACCGCCACGCCCGGTCGAAGGCGTCCGGCGCGGGGTGGTGGTCGGCGTCGAAGACCCCGACGACCTCGCCGGTGACGTGGGCCAGCGCGGCGTTGACGTTCTGCGCCTTCGAGGTGCTGCCCTCGACGCAGAGCAGGAGGAGGCGGGGGTCGGAGCGGGCGAGGTCCTCGAGGAGGTCCTCGACGGGCAGGCGATGCGGCCGGTTGTAGGCGAGGACGACCTGGAGGTCCGCGTGGTCGCTCGCGAGGACCGAGCGGAGGGTCTCGACGACGGTCGCGGCCTCGTTGGGCAGGTACGCGGCGACGACCGCCGACATCCGGGGCGCCGGGCCGTCGGGCCGCGCGGGCAGGCGCGGGCGGCGCAGCGACGCGAGCCCCTCGAGCCAGAGGCTCAGGGTCGTCACGCCCATGAAGACGACCACCACGGCGAAGACGACGTCGGCGACGGGGTGGCCGAGCCGGTCCGCGACGACGAGCCCGACGAACGGCAGCACGACCCCGAGCAGGACCGTGAGCGCGAGCTGCAACGTGGCGGTGGTCCGGCGGCGACGCCGGGGCGCACGACGGCGCGCGGCCCGCTCACCCTCGGGCTCCATCCCGGGGTGCCAGGCCCGCGGCCGCAGGTCGAGCTCGTCGCCCGCGGCGTCGTGCGCGACGACCGCCCGCTCGACGAGCGCGGCCGGGCGCAGGCCGGGCTCGGAGCGCGCCCAGCCGACGACCGGCGTCAGGTGCACCGTCTCGCCGGCGACCTCGGGCTCCAGCGCCGACAGCCGGGCCGACAGCTCACCGAGCCGGTGCTCGACCCAGAGGTCGTCGCGGTCGGCCACGAGCAGGAGCACCCGCCCGCGGGCGTCCCGGGCGGCGAGCTCGGTGTGGACGGCGGCGTCGACGACGACGCGGGCCACGACCTGGAGCGCCTCCTCGGCGGCAGCGCCACCGAGCCTGCGGCGCAGGGCGTCCCGCTCCGCGATGTCGATGACCGCGACCGCCGCACGCGGGCGCCCGGTCTCCGACATCCGGGCGTCCCGCTCGACCTCGGCGCGCAGCTCGGCCTCGCCGACGAGAACCCGGCCGGAGCGCACCGACGGCCGCTCGTCGACGCGACGGACGACGGACGACACGACCTGGCGGGCCCGCTCGTGGGCGGCGAGGTCGTCGTCCCCGGTGCCCGCCGGGACGGCCACGACCGGCAGGTCGCGCATCCCCAGCGCCGCCAGCCGGCGACCGAGCACGTGCACGGGCGCGGCATCCCCGTCGACGACCCAGACGACGGCCGCGGCCGCCTCGGCCCGGACGAGCCCGACGACGGCGCGCCACGCCTCCGCCTCGGGGACACCGTCTCCGGCGGCCTCCGGGCAGAGGACCGCGCGGGCGCCGAGCCGCGCGAGGCGCGCGCTCAGCGCGCGGGTGAGCGGGGGGTCGACGTCGCCGCCGAGGACGACGACGGCCGGCCCGTCGGGGCGCGGGCGGCGCGTCTGGTCGGGCTGCACGTCCATGGAGGGCTCCCTGCGGTAGAGCCGCGCCGCGCAGGATCAGCTGCGGCACAACAGTTTTCCGGAATTCGGTCTGCGTGTCGCCGTTGACGTGGAGGGATCGGCGGCCGGCTGCTCCGTGCGCGGGTCCCCTGCGACGACCATCGAACAGGTCGCTTGAAGACGCTGACGTTACGTCGTGTTTCGGTCGTGTTAATTCTCGGACCCCGCCTTGCCCCCCGGTGGCGCGACGGGGCACGGTGTGCCCCAGACCAGCAGCGCTCCGCCTTCGTCGTCGGGGTCGCCACGTCTGCGCCGGCCAGTGACGTACGGCGCGCCGGACGGTCCCTCGGGGGGACGTCCACCTGGTCCTCGACCGTGGGGTGCGACGACGCACGCCCGGCCTCCCTCTTCTTCGCCCGGGTCACCCCGTCGACCGGGCACCCGCCTCCAGGAGCCGTCCATGTCCGCTGCGCTCGCCCGCATCCACTCGCTCGTCGACGCCGTCGTGTTCGGCAACGGCTGGCTCGCCCTCGGGGGGCTCGCCCTCGTCGTCGGCCTCGCGGTCGCCGTCCGGCTGCTCCCGCCGCTGCGCGTCTGACGCGCCCGTCCACGCCCGAAACCCCCTCTGCCGGAACAGGACCCCCATGAGCTTCGGACTCGGCTACCTCACCTACGGCGTGGCGATGGTCGCGCTCCTCACCGGGCTGCTCGTCAACCACCTCGCCTACGCGGCCAAGCTGACCAACTTCGCCCTGTGCTTCGCCTTCATGTGGTGCCACCTCGCGCTCAAGGCGGTCGCGAGCCTCGCCGCCAAGCGGCACGTGGCCGACCCCGACGTCGACCTGTCGCTCCTGCGCGTCGACGTCGTCGTCCCCGTCTACAACGAGGACCCCGCGCTCCTCGCCGCCGGGCTGCGCAGCATCGCGCGCCAGACCCGTCTGCCCCGGGCCGTGTGGGTCGTCGACGACGGGTCGCAGCGCGACGGCGTCCCCTTCCTCGTCCTCGAGTCCGACGAGGTCCGCGAGGCGACCGCCGAACTCGAGCTCGCCGGCCTCACGGTGCACCGGCACCGCCACCACAACCAGGGCAAGCGCCACGCCCAGGCGGTCGCGTACGCGCGCTCGGACGCCGACGTCTTCGTGACGGTCGACTCCGACACGGTCCTGCGCGACGACGCGGTCGACCGGCTCCTCCTCCCCTTCGCCCGCCCCGACGTCATGAGCGTGGCCGGGACAGCCGTGGGGCAGAACCACGCGCAGAGCCTCTTCACGCGCATCGTCGAGATCGGGTTCGTCATGAGCTTCATCCACGGCCGGATGGCGGAGGGCGCGTTCGGGTCGGTGCGCGTCAACTGCGGCATCATCGCCGCCTACCGGGGCGAGGTGCCCCGCCGCAACCTCGACCGCTTCCTCGGCCAGCGCTTCCTCGGCCGCCCGGTCCGCGCCGGCGACGACCGCATCATGACGCTCTTCGCCAAGGAGCTCGGGCGCTGCGAGTACCAGCCGGACGCCGTGGCGTACTCGGCTCTCCCGTCGCGGTTCTCGCACCTCGTGCGGCAGCGCCTGCGGTGGTGCCGCTCGTTCTGCTGGGGGACCCTGTGGCTGCTGCGCCGGCCGGTGACGAGCGCCGACTTCTGGTTCACGTTCACGCAGGTCCTCGCGCTCGTCATGTACGGCGTCGCGATGGTCGCCGCGGTGCCCGGCGTGCTCCTCGGCGCGATCAGCCCGGCGCTGCTCGGCTCGACCATCCTCACCGCGGCCGCGATCTCGTTCGCCTCGCACTTCCGGTACGTGCTGCTGGCCCGGCAGGACGAGCCGCTCTCCCAGCGCCTCCTCGTCTGGTGGGTCAGCCCGCTCGCCAGCGTCCTCAGCATGCTCGTGCTCCTGCCGCTGTACTACGTGGCGGTCTCGTCGCCGAAGCCGCAGCGCACGTGGGGCACCCGCAAGAAGGTCGAGGTCGGCCTCTACCCGGCGGGCGGAGGCCTCGAGGCCTCCGCGGTCGGCTCGGGGGTGGGCGCATGAGCGTCATCGACCTCGTCGGCCCCGCCCGCACGGCGACCGGTCCGGACCTGGGGCGGGGGTGGCTGCGCGGCTACCGCCCCGACATCGAGGCCCTGCGCGCCCTGGCCGTCGTCCTCGTCGTGCTCTACCACGCAGGCGTGCCCTTCCTCCAGGGCGGCTACGTCGGCGTCGACGTCTTCTTCGTCATCTCCGGCTACCTCATCACCCGCCACCTGCACACCGAGCTCACCACCCACGGCCGCATCCGCCTCACCGACTTCTACGCCCGCCGCATCCGCCGCCTGCTACCCCTGGCCACCCTCGTCACCCTGGCCACCCTCGCCGCCACCTGGCTCATCGCCTCCCCCCTCCAAGCCCGCCGCACCGCCACCGACGCCCTCTGGTCCACCCTCTTCGCGATGAACATCCACCTCGCCAACAGCGGCGTGGACTACCAGGCCAACCAGGACCCCTCACCCCTGCAGCACTACTGGTCCCTGGCCATCGAGGAGCAGTTCTACCTCGTCTGGCCCCTGCTGATCACCGCCGCCTCCCTCCTGTGGCTGCGCCGCCGCCACACCCCCCACGGCACCCGCCCCACCCCCAGCACCACCCTGCTCCTGACCACCATCACCCTGGCCACCGCCGCCTCCCTCGCCTACGCCATCCACACCACCGACATCGCCCGCTCCCTGGCCTACTTCGCCACCCCCGCCCGCGCCTGGGAGCTCGGCATCGGCGGCCTCCTGGCCATCGCCGCCCCCACCCTGGCCCGCACCCGCCTCCTGGCCCACACCCCCACCACCACCCTCCTGGCCGTCACCGGCCTGACCGCCATCACCACCAGCGCCATCCTCTACACCGACACCACCCCCTTCCCCGGCACCGCCGCCCTCCTGCCCGTCCTGGGCACCGCCGCCACCCTCACCGCCGGCCTGCACCGCCCCACCCCCCTCGAGACCCACCTCCTGGACACCCCCCTGCCCCAAGGACTCGGCCGCATCTCCTACGGCCTCTACCTCTGGCACTGGCCCCTGCTCACCCTCGCCCCCACCTACCTCGACACCACCCCCACCCCCCTGCAGACCACCCTCACCCTCACCCTCGCCCTCTGGCTCTCGGTCGTGTCGTACGCCGTCGTCGAGTCACCGGTCCGCGAGGTCGCCCGGCTCCGGCTCCCGGCCCGTCGCACGGTGGCGGCCGGGCTCGCCGCCCTGGCGGTGACGTCGGTCGGCGTCGTCGGGTCCACCGCCCTGGTGCCCGACGCCCGTGGCACCGGGCGCGCGGCGGCCTCCCTCACCGACGGCCTGACCGCGCTCGACTCGGTGGCGTCCGGCGCCCAGGTCGTCGAGGTGCCCTCGAACCTCACGCCCGCCCTCGACACCGCCGCGGACGACGACCCCACCCGGGGCCTGCCCGCCGCCGCGCACTGCCACACCAACCTCCTGCCGACGACGCTGAGCGACGACGGCAGCCCGTGCGTCTTCGGGGACCCCCGCGCCGACACCACCGTCGTCCTGGCCGGCGACTCCCACGCCTACCAGTGGCTGCCGACCCTCGACCTGCTCGCCCGTCAGCAGCACTGGCGCGTCGTGTCGATGACCAAGTCCGGCTGCCCCCTGTACGACGTGGCGCTGGAGAACCAGACGCTGCGCCGCGACTACCGCGAGTGCTACACGTGGCGCGAGCGCGTCCTCGCGCGCATCACCGCCGAGGACGCCGACCTCGTCGTCACCACCGGCGCGGTGTTCTCCTCGCGCGGGGACGACTTCGCCGCCGCGTGGGCCGACGGCGTCGACACCACCGTCACCGGGCTGCGGGCCCGGGGTCGCGAGGTCGTCGTGCTCGAGGACACGCCCTACCCCGGACGGGACGTCCCGGAGTGCCTCGCCGCCCACCTCGACCGCGCCACCGCGTGCACGGTCCCCGTCGAGGAGGCGCTGAGCGACCCGGTGCGCCGGGCCTCGACCCGGGAGCGCGCCGCGGCCGCCGGGGCGGTCGTCGTCGACCCCGTCCCCTGGTTCTGCACCCCCACCCGGTGCGCCGTCGTCGTCGGCGACACCCTCGTCTACCGAGACAACAGCCACCTCACCGCCACCTACGCCCGCGCCCTGGCCCCGCAGCTGGCCGCGGCCCTGCCCGCCCCCTTCGGTCCCGGGAGGACCTCGTGACGACCATCGCCCCGCCGCCCCGCCGGCAGCGCCACCTCCGGCCGGCCACCTCTCCCGGTCCGGACCTGGGGCGGGGGTGGCTGCGCGGCTACCGCCCCGACATCGAGGCCCTGCGCGCCCTGGCCGTCGTCCTCGTCGTGCTCTACCACGCAGGCGTGCCCTTCCTCCAGGGCGGCTACGTCGGCGTCGACGTCTTCTTCGTCATCTCCGGCTACCTCATCACCCGCCACCTGCACACCGAGCTCACCACCCACGGCCGCATCCGCCTCACCGACTTCTACGCCCGCCGCATCCGCCGCCTGCTACCCCTGGCCACCCTCGTCACCCTGGCCACCCTCGCCGCCACCTGGCTCATCGCCTCCCCCCTCCAAGCCCGCCGCACCGCCACCGACGCCCTCTGGTCCACCCTCTTCGCGATGAACATCCACCTCGCCAACAGCGGCGTGGACTACCAGGCCAACCAGGACCCCTCACCCCTGCAGCACTACTGGTCCCTGGCCATCGAGGAGCAGTTCTACCTCGTCTGGCCCCTGCTGATCACCGCCGCCTCCCTCCTGTGGCTGCGCCGCCGCCACACCCCCCACGGCACCCGCCCCACCCCCAGCACCACCCTGCTCCTGACCACCATCACCCTGGCCACCGCCGCCTCCCTCGCCTACGCCATCCACACCACCGACATCGCCCGCTCCCTGGCCTACTTCGCCACCCCCGCCCGCGCCTGGGAGCTCGGCATCGGCGGCCTCCTGGCCATCGCCGCCCCCACCCTGGCCCGCACCCGCCTCCTGGCCCACACCCCCACCACCACCCTCCTGGCCGTCACCGGCCTGACCGCCATCACCACCAGCGCCATCCTCTACACCGACACCACCCCCTTCCCCGGCACCGCCGCCCTCCTGCCCGTCCTGGGCACCGCCGCCACCCTCACCGCCGGCCTGCACCGCCCCACCCCCCTCGAGACCCACCTCCTGGACACCCCCCTGCCCCAAGGACTCGGTCGCATCTCCTACGGCCTCTACCTCTGGCACTGGCCCCTGCTCACCCTCGCCCCCACCTACCTCGACACCACCCCCACCCCCCTGCAGACCACCCTCACCCTCACCCTCGCCCTCTGGCTCTCGACGATCTCCTACCACGGCCTCGAGGACCCCGTGCGGCGGATGCGCGCGCTGGCCCGGCTGCCGTGGCGGGCCGTCGTCGCGGGCCTCGGGGTGGCCGGCGCCACCGCGTCGGTGAGCCTCGCCGCGGCGGTGCTCATCCCGGACCCGAAGGGCTCCGGCGCCGAGGCCGCGAGCGTGGACCCCGCGCAGGTCGTCGCGGCGGTCGACGCCGCGACGACGCTGCGCGCGCTGCCCGCCAACCTCTCGCCCGCCCTCGCCGACGTGCCGGACGACACCCCGTCGCCGACGACGGGCGACGGCGTCTCGTGCATGGTCGACCTGCTCGACACGAGCATCGCCCGCGACCCCGCCGGCACCTGCGTGTTCGGCGATCCCCGCGGCGACACCACCGTCGTCCTCGCCGGCGACTCCCACGCCTACCAGTGGCTGCCCGCGCTGGAGGCGGTCGCGGTCCAGCGCCACTGGCGCGTCGTGTCGATGACCAAGTCGGGCTGCCCGCTGTACGACGTCCGGCTCGTCAACACCCTGCTCAAGCGCGACTACCGCGAGTGCTACGCCTGGCGCGACGAGGTGCTCGCGCGGATCACCGCGGAGAAGCCGGACCAGGTGCTGCTCAGCGCCTTCACCGGCTCGGAGCGGCAGGACCCCGCCTTCACCGGCCGCTGGGCCGACGGCGTCGGGCGCACGGTGGAGGGCCTGCGCGCGCAGGGGCTCGGCGTCACCGTCCTCGCCGACACGCCCTACCCCCGGCGCGACGTCCCCGAGTGCCTCGCCGCCCACCTCGACGACGCCCGCTCGTGCGCCGTCCCACGGGCCGAGGCCCTCAGCGACCCGACCCGCCGGGCGGCCACGCTGCGCGCCGCGCGGCAGGCCGGCGCGAGCACCGTCGACCCCACCTCGTGGTTCTGCACGAAGCGCACCTGCCCGGCCGTCGTCGGCACGACGGTCGTCTACAGCGACAACAGCCACATGAGCGCGACGTGGTCGAAGGCCACCCGCCGCCTGCTGGCCGACGAGCTCGCCGAGGTGTCGCCGGTGCTCAGGGGCTGACCGGCGCCCCCTCGAGGTCGGTGAGCGCACCCTCGAACTGGGCGGCGTGCAGCCGGGCGAACGCCCCGTCGGCGGCGAGCAGCTCGGCGTGCGAGCCGCGCTCGACGATCCGGCCGGCCTCCATGACGAGGATGAGGTCGGCGTCGCGGATGGTCGAGAGCCGGTGGGCGATGACGAAGCTCGTCCGGTCGCTGCGCAGGGCGGCCATCGCCTGCTGGACGAGGAGCTCGGTGCGGGTGTCGACCGAGCTCGTCGCCTCGTCGAGGATGAGCAGCGACGGGTCGGCGAGGAACGCGCGGGCGATCGTGATGAGCTGGCGCTCACCGGCGCTGATGTTGTCGGCCTCCGCGTTGAGCTCGGTGTCGTAGCCGTCGGGCAGCGAGTGCACGAACCGGTCGACGTAGGTCGCGCGGGCGGCCTCGAGGATCTCGTCCTCGGTCGCGCCGGGGCGGCCGTACGCGATGTTGTCGCGGATGGTGCCGGCGAAGAGCCAGGTGTCCTGAAGGACCATCCCGGTGCGCGAGCGCAGGTCGTGCCGCGTCAGCTCGCGGATGTCCTTGCCGTCGAGCGTGATCCGACCGCCGTCGAGCTCGTAGAAGCGCATGACGAGGTTGACGAGCGTCGTCTTGCCGGCGCCCGTGGGCCCCACGATGGCGACGGTCTGGCCGGGCTCGACGAGCAGGTCGAGGTGCTCGATGAGCGGCTCGTCCGGCGAGTAGGAGAACGAGACGTCCTCGAAGGCGACCCGGCCGTGCGCGGCGTCCAGGCGTGCGGGCGAACCGGAGTCGGGCTCCTGCTCGGGGGCGTCGAGGACCTCGAACACCCGCTCCGCGGAGGCGACCCCGCTCTGCATGAGGTTGGCCATCGACGCCACCTGGGTCAGCGGCTGGGTGAACTGGCGCGAGTACTGGATGAACGCCTGCACGTCACCGAGGCTCATCGAGCCGCTCGCGACCCGCAGGCCGCCGACGACCGCGATGGCGACGTAGTTGAGGTTCCCGATGAACATGAGCGTCGGCATGATGACGCCGCTGATGAACTGCGCCCGGAAGCTCGCGTGGTGCAGCGCGTCGTTGGAGACGGCGAACTCGCGGTCGGCCTCGGCCTGGCGACCGAAGACCTTGACGAGCTCGTGCCCGGTGAAGGTCTCCTCGACGACGCCGTTGAGCTCGCCGGTGCTCTTCCACTGCTGGACGAAGTGCCCCTGCGAGCGCTTGCCGATGACGGCCGTGACGACCATCGTCACCGGGATCGTCACGAGGGCGATGACCGCGAGCAGCGGCGAGATGTAGAGCATCATCGCGATCATCGCGACGACCGTGAGCAGCGAGGTGACGAGCTGGCTGAGGGTCTGCTGGAGGCTCTGGGCGACGTTGTCGATGTCGTTGGTGACCCGGCTGAGCAGCTCGCCGCGCGGCTGGGCGTCGAAGTACGGCAGCGGCAGCCGGTTGAGCTTGTCCTCGACGTCCCGGCGCAGGCGGTACACCGTGCGGTTGACGGCGCTGACGAGCAGCCGTCCCTGGACGAGCTGGAGCCCGGCGGCGACGACGTAGATGCCGAGGACGAGCAGGAGCACCTGCCCGACCGCGCCGAAGTCGATGCCCTGCCCGGGCACGACGTGGTCCATCGCCGCGAGGACGTCGGCGACCGTGCCCTGGCCGCGCTGCCGCAGCGTCTCGACGAACTGCTCCTGCGTGACCCCGGCGGGGATCTGCCGGCTGAAGACGCCGGCGAAGATCAGGTCGGTCGCCCGCCCGAGGATCTTCGGGCCGACGGCGTTGAGCACGACCGAGCCGAGGGCCAGGCCGAGCGCGCCGAGCACGACGGGGCGCTCCGGGCGCAGCAGCCCGACCACGCGCTTCGCGGACGGGCCGAAGTTCTGCGACTTCTCGGTCGGCATGCCGATCTGGGCGTGCGGCGGGCCGCCGCGGCGCGAGCCCGCGGGTCCGCGCCGGGCCTCGGCGGCCTTCTCCTCCTCGTTCTTCAGCTCGCTCATGCGACCTCCTCCATCGCCTGCTGGCTCTCGACGATCTCGACGTACGTGGGGCACGACGCGACGAGCTCGTCGTGGGTGCCGACCCCGACCACGGCGCCGTCCTCGAGGACGACGACCTGGTCGGCGTGGCGGATGCTCGAGACGCGCTGCGCGACGACGACCACCGTCGCCTCGCGCGTCACCGGCCGCAGCGCGGCGCGCAGCCGGGCGTCGGTCGCGACGTCGAGCGCGGAGAACGCGTCGTCGAAGAGGTAGACGTGCGGGCGGCGCACGAGCGCCCGGGCGATGGCCAGCCGCTGGCGCTGGCCGCCGCTGACGTTGGTGCCGCCCTGGGCGATCGGGGCGTCGAGGCCCTCGGGCATCGCCCGGACGAAGTCCTCGGCCTGGGCGATGCGCAGCGCCTCCCAGAGCTGCTCGTCGGTGGCGTCCGGGTCGCCGTGGCGCAGGTTGCTCGCGACCGTCCCGCTGAAGAGGTAGGGCCGCTGGGGCACGAGGCCGATCCGCGACCACAGGTCCTCGAGGGCGGCCTCGCGCACGTCGACGCCGCCGACGAGCACGGCGCCCCCCGTCGCGTCGTGCAGGCGCGGGACGAGGCCGACGAGCGTCGTCTTGCCCGAGCCCGTCGAGCCGATGACCGCGGTCGTCGTGCCGGGGCGCGCCGTGAAGCTCACCTCGCGCAGCACGGGGGCGTCGGCCCCCGGGTAGGCGAAGGTCGCGGCCCGCAGCTCGACGGCCACGGGGCCGGCCGGGAGGGCCACCGGGTGCTCGGGCGGGTGCACCGACGAGCGGGTGTCGAGGACCTCCATGATGCGACCGGCCGAGACGGTGGCGCGCGGGATCATCATCGACATGAAGGTCGCCATCATCACCGACATGAGGATCTGGATCAGGTAGGACATGAAGGCCGTCAGGGCGCCGATCTGCATGGCGCCGGAGTCGATGCGCATCGCGCCGAACCACAGGACGGCCACGGTCGAGGCGTTGAAGATGACCATGACGATGGGGAACGCGAGCGCCATGAGCCGGCCGACCGCGAGCGCCGTGCCCGTGTAGGTGTCGTTGGCGTCGGCGAAGCGCTGCCGCTCGACGTCCTCGCGGACGAAGGCGCGCACGACGCGGATGCCGGTGATCTGCTCGCGCAGGATGCGGTTCACCGAGTCGACGGCCTTCTGCATCGCGCGGAAGTGGGGGATCATCCGGCTGATCACGAGGCCGACCGACGCCCCGAGCAGCGGGACCGCGACGGCCACGAGCCACGAGAGGCCGATGTCCTCGCGCAGCGCCATGATGACGCCGCCGACCATCATGATCGGCGCGGAGACCATGATCGCCAGCCCCATGTAGACGACCTGCTGCACCTGGGTGACGTCGTTGGTCGAGCGGCTGATGAGGGTCGGCGCGCCGAGCTGCGAGACCTCGCGCGCCGAGAACGACCCGACCCGGCTGAACACCGCGCCCCGGACGTCACGGCCCATCGACGCGGCGGTCAGGGCGGCGATGCGGGTGGCCGCGATCGTCGCGACGACCTGGAGCAGCGAGACGCCGAGCATGAGCAGGCCCGCGTGGAGGATGAAGCCGGTGTCCCCCACCGCGACCCCCTCGTCGATGATGCGCCCGTTGAGGCTCGGCAGGTAGAGGGAGGCCAGCGTGCCGGCGAGCTGGAGCACGAGGAGGACCGCCAGCGGGCCGGCGTAGGGCCGCAGGTGGGTGCGGACGAGGCGGACGAGCATCAGCGGGCCTCTCGGTCGGTGTGGTGGCGGGTGCCGTCGAGGACGACGGAGACGATCTCGGCCGGCGTCATCGACCGGACGGGGAACATCGGGTGGGCGCTCGAGAGCGTCAGGTGGGCGAGGATGTTGACGACCGTCGGGGCGTCGAACCGCAGCTCGTGGGCGTCCTCGCCGATGAGGTCGACGAAGGCGGCGTCGACGGCCGGGTCGCTCATCGAGCGGCGCTGCGGCGGGCCGGCCGCGGGGCGGTGCGGCGGCACGCCGGCGTGGTGGAGGGTCGCCATGAGGCCGATGGCCTGCTCGAGGTGGGCGTGCATCACGGCGACGCCCGCGGCCAGGCGCTCGTCGAGCGAGAGGTCGCGGTCGATGCCGCGTAGCCGGGCCACCGCCGCCGTGGTGTCGAAGACCGCTGCGGCGCAGGCCCCGACGAGCTCCTCCTTGGTGCCGAAGGCGCGGAAGACCGTGCCCTCGGCGATGCCGGCGGCCTCGGCGACCTGCTTGGTCGTCAGGGCGGCGCCGTGCTCGCGCAGGAGCGGGATCGTCACCTCGACGAGCGCCGTCCGGCGCTCCTCGGGGCTCATGGCGGGCGCACGGGGGGTCACGAGGAGCCATCGTAAGTGAGTGAGCACTCACTCACAAGCGCTTTCCGTGACCCGCCCGGCGCCGCCTCTTCTCCGCGCGACCTGCGGTGGTCCGGGTGCGGTCGCACGCGGACCCGCGCAGGTTGCCCGGAGGAGGGACCGTCCCGGCTCCGGACTCTCACGCGGCTCTCATCCACCCCTGACACGATGACCGGGTGCCCCGACCCCTCGCCGCCGCAGCGGCCGTCGCCGCGGTCCTCGTGCTGCTCGGCCTCGGGAGCACCCTCGCGTCGCGGGCCGCGCAGGGGCCGGCGCCGGTCGACCTCGGGGAGCCGGTGCTCGTGACGCCGACGCAGGCGCCCACCGGGTCCGGCACCCCCGCAGCCGGTCCCGGCGCGAGCCCCACCACGGGCCCGGCCCCCTCCTCGCCGCCCGCCACGGTCGAGCCGCCCGAGCCCGAGGACCCGGACGACGAGGACGACGACCCGGACGACCCCGACGACGACGACCTCCCCGACGCCCCCGACGATGACGACACCCCCGTCCGCTGAGCCGGCGCCCCGCGCGGGCCGCCGGGGCGCCAGCGTCCGCACGCGCGTCATGACCGCCCTCGTCGTCCTCGTGGCGCTCGGCCTGCTCGTCGCCGGCACGACGACCTGGCTGCTCCAGCGGCGCAGCACCGACGAGCGCATCGACTCCGCCCTGACGCGCACGGTCCAGCAGCTGCGCGGCACGGCGGGCGCCACCGCGCAGGGCGGCGTCGACGAGGCGCTGCGCCGGGCGCTGCGCGACACCGTGCCCCTGCCGCGGGAGGGGATGCTCGCCCTGCGCGACGGACGACCCGCCTGGTACGCGCCGCGCACGGTCGCCGTGCGGCTCGAGGACGACCCCGCCCTCGTCGCCACCCTCGCCCGCGTCGACGACGACACCGCGCGCATCGCGACCGTGCGCACCGACCGGGCCGAGTACCGGGTGGCCACCGTGCCCGTGCGCGTCGAGGGCGACCCGGCGCGCGGCCTCTACGTCGTCGCCACCCTGCGCGACGCCGAGCACGCCGAGCTCGCGGCGGCCTGGCGCGGGTACGCGCTCGTGGCGCTCCTCGCGCTCCTCGTCGTCGGCGTCGCGGGATGGCTCGTCCTCGGGCGGCTCCTGCGACCGCTGACCCACCTGCGCGACACCGCGACCCGCATCAACGACACCGACCTCTCGCGGCGCATCCCCGTGACCGGCCGCGACGACGTCGCCGACCTCACCCGCACGGTCAACGCGATGCTCGACCGCCTCGAGACCGCCTTCACCGGGCAGCGCCGCCTCCTCGACGACGTCGGCCACGAGCTGCGCACCCCGCTCACCGTCATCGGCGGGCACCTCGAGCTGATGGACACCGGCGACGAGGACGACGTCCGGGCCGCGCGCGACCTCGCCCTCGACGAGGTCGACCGGATGCGCCTGCTCGTCGACGACCTCGTCGACCTCGCCCGCGCCGACCGGCCGGACTTCGTGCGCCCCACCGAGACCCACGTCGGGATGCTGACCGACGAGGTGCTCGACAAGGCACGCACGCTCGGCGACCGGGTGTGGCGCGTCGGCGAGCGCACCGAGTCGGTCGCCCGCCTCGACCCGGCGCGGGTCACGCAGGCGTGGCTCCAGCTAGCCGCCAACGCCGTCCGCTACTCCGAGCCGGGGTCCGTCGTGACCCTCGGGTCGGCCCCCGACGGCGACCGCGTCCGGCTCTGGGTCCGCGACGAGGGGCGGGGCATCGCCGCCGACGAGCTCGACACCGTCTTCGAGCGCTTCGTCCGCGGGCGCGAGGCGCAGGAGTCCGGCACGCCCGGCTCGGGGCTCGGCCTGGCGATCGTCCGGGCCATCGCCGAGGCGCACGGGGGGCGCGTCGAGCTGTCCTCGGCGCGCGGCGTCGGCACCACCGTCGTGCTCGACCTGCCCACCGGCACACCGTCGCCCGCCACCGACCAGCCACCGCCGTCGACCCCGGAGGTCCCGTGAGCCGCATCCTCGTCGTCGAGGACGAGCAGCGCATCGCCGCGTTCGTCGCCAAGGGCCTGCGCGCCGCCGGGATGGTCCCGACGACCGTGCGCACCGGCCGCGAGGCGGTCGAGCACGTGCTCGCCGGCGAGGTCGACCTCGTCGTGCTCGACCTCGGGCTGCCCGACCAGGACGGCTTCGGGGTCCTCGACCGGCTGCGCGGCAGCGGCTCGACCGTGCCGGTCATCATCCTCACGGCGCGCTCGTCGGTCGAGGACACCGTCGCCGGCCTCGAGGGCGGCGCCGACGACTACATGAGCAAGCCGTTCCGCTTCGAGGAGCTCCTCGCGCGGATCCGGCTGCGGCTCAGCGCGTCCGCTGCGCCTGCGACCACCTCGGTGCTGGCGCACGGACGGGTCACCCTCGACCTGCGGACCCGACGGGCGGGCGTCGACGGGCGCGACGTCGACCTCTCGGCGCGCGAGTTCGCCCTCGCCGAGACCTTCCTGCGCCACCCGGGGCAGGTCCTGTCGCGCGAGCAGCTGCTGTCGCGGGTCTGGGGCTACGACTTCGACCCCGGCTCCAACGTCGTCGACGTCTACGTGCGGTACCTGCGCACCAAGCTCGGCGCCTCGGTCATCGCGACGGTCCGCGGGATGGGCTACCGGCTCGACGGCTGAGGCGCCCGGGCCAGGCAGCCCTCCGCCAGCGCGAGCAGCTCGCCGGGGTCGGCGCTCCCCCCGGCGCGGCCGTGGTCGGCCGCCCCCACCACGAGCGAGAGGAGCACGCCGGCCGTCCGGACGTCGAGCGCCTCGGCGCCCGCGTGGCCACCGTCGAGCGCCTCCTGCCGCCAGCGCGCGGCGACGGACGCCCCGGCGGGCCCGAGCGCGAGCGCGTGGGCGACGACGCACGCGAGGTCGTCGACGCGGTGCCCCGGGCCGAGGCCGTCGACGTCGAGCAGGCCCGTGACCCGACGGTCGCCGGGCTCGCCGACGACGGTCAGCTGGCCCTCGTGCAGGTCACCGTGGGTCGGGACGACCGGGCCGAGGTCGAGGGTCGCCGACCGGACGAGGACCTCGTCCGCGACGGTTCGGGCCCGCTCGGCCCAGGCCGTGCCGTCGAGGGCGGCGGCGTGCGCCCCCGCCCGGTCCGACCACGCCGGGCGGGCCGGCAGGTCGAGGACGGCGGGCGGCATCCGGTCCAGGAGGGCGACGAGGTCGCGCACCGCGACGCCGGACGCCTCGTCGGCGAGCACGGAGTGCAGCAGCCCCTCGCCGGTGGCCGCGGCGAGGACGACGAGCCCGTCGGGGTCGGCGCGCAGGACCTCGGGGACGGGCAGGCCGGCGGCGGCGAGCATCCCGTGGCGGGCCACGACGTCGGCGGCCGGAGAGGTGCCCCCGCGGCCGTGCGGGCGCAGCACCTTGACCCAGTGCACGACGCCCCCGCGCTCGGCGCGGACCACGGCGCGGCGCAGCGGCCGGTAGGTGACGAGGTCGTGGGCGGTGACCGGGCCCTCGCCGGGGAGCGCCGCGGCGAGGGCGACCGGGTCGGTGGCCCGCGCGAGGGCGGGCAGGGCGGGGTCGTCGGGGAAGCGCCAGGCGAGCACCCGGCCGGCGTCGCCGTCGAGGACGGCGACGCCGGGGCGCGCGGTGTCGACGCCGCGCGCCCGGCTCGTCGAGAGCAGGACGTAGTCCTCCCGCTCGACGCCGGCGGCCCGGACCCGCACCCGGAAGCCGACGCTCGTGCCGTCCCCCGGGCGCGTGTGCACCGCGTGGAGGGAGTGCTCGAGGACCTCGCTCCCCGCCGAGGCGCAGGCCAGGGCGAGGAGGTCGGCCGCGTCCGGTCCGAGGAGGTCCGGGCCGCCGGTCACGGGGTCAGTCCGCGCTCGGCGCCGTGGCGGCGGTCGCGGCCGTGGCGGGCGTCAGCGGGCTGGCCGGGGTGACGGCGGTGGCCGGGCTCGCCGGCGTGACCGGGGAGGCCGGGGTCGCGGCCGTCACGGGGCTGGCCGGCGTCACGGCCGTGGCGGCGGTCGCGGGCGTGAGCGGCGAGGCCGGGGTGGCCGCGGTCGGGTCGGCCACCGGCGTCGTCGGCGCGGGGACGCCGGCCGGGTCCGAGGCGGTCCCGGAGGGGGCCGGGCTCACGTCGACGGGCGAGGAGGAGGCCGGCACGGAGACCGACGGGGACGGGGTGGTGTCCGCCACGGCGGCGCCACCCCCCGCCACGGCGGAGGCGGCGACGGCGACGGCGCCGAGGGCGCCACTGATGATCCAGGTCTTGCGGGGCAGGGTGGGCACGGGGTCCTCCTCGGGGCGGGGCGGCGGGGTGCCGCCCGGATGCCTCCACTGTCGGTGCCGGCCGTGAGGCCCCCGGGAGAGGCGGATGAGACGCCTCTCATCTGCGCGTCCGCCCCCGGGCACGGGGCGGCCCCGCCCTCCGGAGCAGGGGGTGGAGGGCGGGGCCTGGGCCGCGCGTCGGGCGGGAACACGTTCCCGTGCAAGGGGGTTCCGACCGCAGCGCGCTCATCCTGTCGGTCCTGGGCGCCACGGGGCGACCCCGGGACCGGCGCGGCGCTGTGGCCTGCGTCACACCGGACGAAGCCGCAGGTCAGCGGGTCTCGACGAGCAGCCCGTCCTTGACGGCGTCGCGCAGGAAGCGCGTCACCTCGGTCCGGACGGCCGCGTCGTCGGCCCCGAGCAGGCCGCCGATGGCCGCCGCGGCGGCGCGGGCGGTGAGGTCCCCGTCGCAGACCGACACGAGCGCGGCCGTCACCGTCGACAGGGTCAGCTGCCGGCGCAGCCCGCCGCCCTGGCGGAGCAGGACGAGCAGGGCGTCCTCCTCCCCGGGCTCGCGGTGGGTCTCGACGTCGACGTCCGCCGCGCACCGCCAGGCGACGTCGAGCAGCGCGTCGTCGTCGTGCTCGGCGAGCCACGTCCGGGCGTCGAGCCCCGCGAGCACCGTCGGTCCCATCGGGGACGCGACGGGCCAGCCGACCTCCACGAGGTCGCGGAAGGGGGCCCGGTCGGTGCGCGGGCGCTGGAGGGTGATGACGCCGAAGCCGATGGACTCGACGTCCCGCGCGGCGAAGTCGTCGAGCCAGGCGGCGTACATCGTGTTGAAGTCGGCCGTGCCGGGATGGTGCCCGCCGTCGCGCGACCAGGTCTCGGCGTACTCGGCCGGGTCCTGGACCTCGCGCTGGACGACCCACGCGTCGAGCCCGGTCCCGTCGAGCCACTCCCCGACCCGGGTGCGCCAGTCGCCGCCGCGCGGCACCTCCCAGTTGCCGAGGAGCTGGGCGATCCCGCCGGGCTCGAGGTGCTCGCCGACGGAGCGCACGAGGTCGCGGACGACGTCGTCGCCCGAGGCCCCGCCGTCGCGGTACTCGAAGAGCGGGACGTCGCCGGAGCGCGGGGTGATGACGAAGGGCGGGTTGCTCACGACGAGCCCGAAACGCTCGTCGGCCACCGGCGCCAGCATCGAGCCGGCGCGCACGTCCCACTCGGCGCCGTCGAGCAACGCGTTGAAGCGGGCGTAGCCGAGGGCCCGCTCGGACAGGTCCGTGACGACGACCTCGTCGGCGTGCTCCTCGAGGTGCAGCGCCTGCACGCCGCAGCCGGTCCCGAGGTCGAGGGCGCGCTCGACGTGCGGCCGCGGGGTCCACGACGCGAGGGTCGCGGACGCGCCGCCGATGCCGAGGACGTGGTCCGGCTCGAGCGGGCGGCCCAGCGCGAGCTCCCCGAGGTCCGAGGCCACCCAGCGGTCGCGGCCGTCGGCGGCGTAGGGGCGCAGGTCGCAGAGCGCGACGAGGGCGTCCCCCTCCGGCGCGACGAGCCCGAGCGCGACGGCTCCGTCGACCCCGAGGGTCGGCAGGGCTCCGGCCACCTCGGCCGCGTCGACGGGGTCGCCGAGCGTGAACAGCCGCACGAGGACGGCGCGCGGGTCGTCGGAGTCGGCCGTCGCCCGGCGCGCGGGCATCGCCTGCTCGCGGTCGAGGGCGGCGGCGGCCATCGGGCCGAGCAGGGCGGTCACGCCGGCGACGGTGAAGCCGGTCGCGGTGAGGTCGTCGCGCAGGCGCTCGACGAGGCGGGCGTCGGCGAGGGGCGGGTTCGCGGTCATCGGGACGAGCCTAGGGGGTCGCCCCGCACGCGACGAGGGGCCGGCCCCGGGTGGGACCGGCCCCTCGTCGGGGGTGCGCCGTGCTCAGACCTGCGCGGGGCGGGGCCGCTCGGCCGGGGCGGCCTCCGGGTCCTCGTCGCCGCCGATGGCGAGGTCGCGGCTCTTGGAGACGGCGACCGACGCGACGACGACGACGAACGCCAGGGCGGCGATGCCGAAGCGGATCGGCGCGGAGGCGTCCGGGCCGATCGACAGGGTGACGATCGCCGGTGCGATGAGCACCGAGACGAGGTTCATCACCTTGATGAGCGGGTTGATCGCCGGGCCGGCGGTGTCCTTGAACGGGTCGCCGACGGTGTCGCCGATGACCGTGGCCGCGTGGGCCTCGCTGCCCTTGCCGCCGTGCGCGCCGTCCTCGACGATCTTCTTCGCGTTGTCCCACGCGCCACCGGAGTTGGCGAGGAAGACGGCCATGAGGGCACCGGAGCCGATGGCCCCGGCGAGGAAGCCGGCGAGCGCCCCGACGCCGAGGCCGAAGCCCACGGCGACCGGCATGAGCGCCGCGAGGAGGCCCGGCGTCGCGAGCTCGCGCAGCGAGTCCTTCGTGCAGATGTCGACGACCTTGCCGTACTCGGGCTTGGCCGTGCCCTCCATGATCCCGGGGATCTCGCGGAACTGGCGGCGCACCTCGAAGACGATGGCGCCGGCGGCCCGGGTGACCGCGTTGATCGCGAGGCCGGAGAAGAGGAACACGACGGCCGCACCGATGATGAGGCCGACGAGGGTGCCGGGCGAGGTGACCAGGCCGTAGGCGTTCTGCAGCCACTGGGCGTCCTCGATCGAGCGCGGCTGCAGGCCCGGCAGGACCTCGTTGACCGCGGTCTGCCAGGCGTCGGTGTAGGAGCCGAAGAGCGCGGTCGCCGCGAGGACGGCCGTCGCGATGGCGATGCCCTTGGTGATCGCCTTCGTCGTGTTGCCGACCGCGTCGAGCTCGGTGAGGATCTGCGCGCCCTCGCCGTCGACGTCGCCGGACATCTCGGCGATGCCCTGCGCGTTGTCGGAGACCGGGCCGAAGGTGTCCATCGCGACGATGACGCCGACGGTGGTGAGCAGGCCGCAGCCGGCGAGCGCGATGAGGAAGAGCGCGAGCGCCGTCGAGCCGCCGCCGAGGAGGAAGGCGAGGTAGACCGCGCCGCCGATGATCGCCGCGGTGTAGACGGCCGACTCCAGGCCGACGCCGATGCCCGAGAGGACGACCGTGGCCGCACCGGTGAGCGAGGTGCGCGCGACGTCCTTCGTGGGGCGCTTGTCGGTGCCGGTGAAGTGACCGGTCAGCCAGAGGATGACCCCGGCGAGCACGATGCCGATGACGACCGCGAGGACCGCCGCCTGGCGCGGGTCGCCGGCGAGCTGCTGGATGCCGGCGTTGTCGCTGCCGAGCTCGGCGTAGGTGCTCGGCAGGTAGGCGTAGGCGGCGACGGCCGAGAGGACGACCGAGACGCCGGCGGCGATGTAGAAGCCGCGGTTGATGGCGCTCAGCGGGTTCTCGCCCGGGCGCGCCTTGGTGATGTAGACGCCGAGGAGGGCGGTCAGGGCGCCGATCGCCGGCACGATGAGCGGGAAGACGAGGCCGTAGGCGCCGAAGGCGACCGACCCGAGGATGAGCGCCGCGACGAGGGTGACCGCGTAGGACTCGAAGAGGTCCGCGGCCATGCCGGCGCAGTCGCCGACGTTGTCGCCCACGTTGTCGGCGATGGTCGCCGCGTTGCGCGGGTCGTCCTCGGGGATGCCGGCCTCGACCTTGCCGACGAGGTCGGCGCCGACGTCGGCGGCCTTCGTGAAGATGCCGCCGCCGACGCGCATGAACATCGCGAGGAGCGCGGCGCCGAAGCCGAAGCCCTCGAGGACCTTCGGGGCGTCGCCCTTGTAGAGGAGCACGACGACCGAGGCGCCGAGCAGGCCCAGGCCCACGGTCGCCATGCCGACGACGCCACCGGTGCGGAAGGCGATCTTCATCCCGAGGTCGCGGCCGCCGGGCTGGCGGGCGGCCGAGGCGACGCGGACGTTCGCCTTGACCGCGAGGCTCATCCCGAGGTAGCCGATGGCCGCCGAGAACAGCGCGCCGACGACGAAGAACGCCGACCGGCCGACGCGGACCCCGAAGGTGTCGGCGGGGAGCAGGAACAGGAGGCCGAAGACGAGGACGACGAAGATGCCGAGGGTGCGGAACTGGCGGCTCAGGTACGCCTGGGCCCCCTCCTCCACGGCAGCGCCGATCTCCTGCATCTTCTCGGTGCCCGGGTCGGCGGCGAGGACCTGCCGGCGGAACACGACGCCCATGGCCAGGGACACGAGCGCGATGACCGCGACCGTCACCACCAGCGTCAGGTTCGAGCCCGTGAGTTCCAGGCCTCCTGACTCGGCGGTCGCGAGTGCGAGGGGTGCCATTCCATCCTCCTTGACGGCGTGGACCGCCCCCGAGCGCGAACAGCGCCTCGACAAGGGCGGACGGCACGGACCCTACCGGTCTCCTCCGTCGGCCCGCCCGCGCAGGACGAAGTGACGCGTTTCACACCCGGCGGCGACGCCGCTGGTCAGCGGCGTGACCGCGGGGACGCACCGACGGAGGGTGCGGGGAGGTCGCGCCGGACGGCGCGAGGAGGGGCGTCGGGTCAGGCGGCGAGGGCGTCGTCGAGCGAGCCGTGGATGCCGAAGACCTTGTCCAGGCCGGTGATCCGGAAGACGCGCAGGATGCGGTCGCTCGTGCAGACGATGCGCAGCCAGCCGCTGTTGTTGCGGACCGTCTTCAGCCGGCCGACGAGCACACCGAGGCCGGTGGAGTCGAGGAAGGTCACGGCATCGAGGTCGACGACGAGGCGCGTGTGGCCGTCGGCGATCTCCTGGTCGAGGGTCTGGCGGAGCTGCGACGCCGTGTAGACGTCGACCTCTCCCTCGACGGTGACGACACTGACGTCGTCCTGGTGGGACGTCGTGAGGGAAAGCTCCACGCGTCTGGCTCCTCGGGTGGCTCAGGCAGGGGTCGGTGCTGGTCACCGGCCTCGGGGGTCGTCGGGACCAAGGATTACCGTAACCGGCGTGTCCAGCCCCGCGCAGCACCTCTCCCGGCTCGCCGGTGACGGGGTGCCCGGGCGGCTGGTCCACGTCGAGCAGATCCCGGCCCGTCCGGCACGTCTCGCGCAGTGGCCGGACGACCTCGAGCCGGCCGTCCTGTCCGCCCTCCTCGCGGGCGGGCTGGAGCACCCGTGGAGCCACCAGCGCGAGGCGATCGACCTCGCCCGGGCCGGGCAGCACGTCGTGCTCGCCACCGGCACCGCGTCCGGCAAGAGCCTCGGCTACCTCGTGCCGGTGCTGTCGTCGGTGCTCGAGGCGTCGACGCGGGGCGGGGTGCGGGGACCGACCGCGCTGTACCTCGCGCCGACGAAGGCCCTGGCCGCCGACCAGCTCTCGCGGATCGAGGACTTCGCCGTGCCGGGGGTGCGGGCCGCCACGTACGACGGCGACACCCCGCCCGACGAGCGCCGCTGGGTCCGCGAGCACGCGAACGTCGTCCTCACCAACCCCGACCTCCTGCACCACTCCCTCCTGCCGGGGCACGCGCGCTGGTCACGCTTCCTGCGGGACCTGCGCTACGTCGTCGTCGACGAGTGCCACGTCTACCGCGGCGTCTTCGGCTCGCACGTCGCCGCCGTGCTGCGACGGTTGCGGCGGGTCGCCGGCCGCTACGGCGCGTCCCCGACGTTCGTCCTCGCGTCGGCGACGGTCAGCGACCCGGCCGCGCACGCCTCGCGCGTCACCGGGCTGCCGGTGCGGGCCGTGACGACCGACGGCTCCCCGCGGGGCGCGATGACCTTCGCGCTGTGGGAGCCGGTCACCGACGCCGACGGCACCCGGCGCTCCGCCACGACCGAGGCGGCCGAGCTGCTCGCCGACCTCGTCGGCCACGGGGTCCAGACGGTGGCGTTTGCCCGCAGCCGGGCCGGGGCGGAGTCCCTCGCGACGGGCGCGCGGCGGCGGCTCGAGGCGCTCGACCCGGGCTCGGGGTCGGCCGTGGCCGCCTACCGCGGCGGCTACCTCCCCCAGGACCGCCGCGAGCTCGAGCGCGGGCTGCGCTCCGGCGCGGTGCGCGGGCTGGCCGCGACGAACGCGCTCGAGCTCGGCATCGACGTCAGCGGCCTCGACGCCGTGCTCGTCGCCGGATGGCCGGGGCGGCGGGCGAGCCTGTGGCAGCAGGCCGGCCGGGCCGGGCGCTCGGGCGGGGAGTCCCTCGCGGTGCTCGTCGCCGCGGACGACCCCCTCGACAGCTACCTCGTGACCCACCCGGAGGCCATCTTCTCGGCGCCCGTCGAGGCGACCGTCGTCGACCCCGAGAACCCGCACGTCCTCGCGCCGCACCTCGCGGCGGCCGCGGCCGAGCTGCCGCTCGGGGACGCCGACCTCGAGCTCTTCGGGCCCGGCGCCCGTCGGCTGCTCGACGTGCTCGTCGCCAACGGCATGCTGCGCCGGCGCCCCACGGGGTGGTTCTGGGCGCGCGAGGACCGGCCGGCCGAGCACATCTCGCTGCGCGGGGCGAGCGACGTCGTCGCGGTCGTCGAGACGCGCACCGGCCGGGTCATCGGCACCGTCGACGAGGCCTCGGCGCACGCGCAGGTCCACACCGGGGCGGTCCACCTCCACCAGGGCGAGTCGTGGGTCGTCACCGGGCTCGACCTCGAGGCCCGGGTCGCCCATGCCGTCAAGGGAGACCCCGGCTGGTCGACCTTCGCCGAGTCGGTGAGCCGCTTCGACGTCCTCTCGACCAACCGGGTCGCCGACCGGGCGCGGGTCCGGGCGGCGTACGGGTCGGTGCGGGTCACCGGGCAGGTGACCGCGTTCACCCGGCGGCTGCCGAGCGGCGAGGTCATCGGCCGGCACGCGCTCGACCTGCCCGAGCGCTCCCTGACGACCAAGGCCGTGTGGTGGACCGTCGACCCCGAGGTCCTCCTGGCCGCCGGCGTCGCCGAGGAGGCGGTGCCGGGTGCCCTGCACGCCGCCGAGCACGCGGCCATCGGGATGCTCCCCCTCGTCGCGACCTCCGACCGGTGGGACGTCGGCGGCGTCTCGACCGCGCTGCACCCGGACACGGGCCTGCCGACGGTCATGGTCTACGACGGCTACCCCGGCGGGGCGGGCTTCGCCGAGCGGGCGTTCGTCGCGTTCGAGGCGTGGGTGCGGGCCACCCGCGACGCCGTCCTCGGGTGCCCGTGCCGGGCGGGCTGCCCGGCGTGCGTGCAGTCCCCCAAGTGCGGCAACGGCAACGAGCCCCTCGACAAGGCGGGCGCGGTCGTCGTCCTCGAGCTGGCCCTGGCCGGCACCGCCTGAGCCGGAGGGGCGCCGCACCCGGCCGCCCCCGACTCCCGGGTCCGGGTCCGGGTCCGGGTCCGGGTCCTGGGACCGTCCCGGTGCAGCCTCCTCGGGCCACCGTCGCACGGCCGGCGGCGACACCCTCGACGCCGCAGGTCGGGAGGGACGCGTGGGGCTCCGCCGCTGGTCAGGGCGGTAGCCTCCGAGACATGGTCCTCCTCGGTGTCGTCCTCGTCGTCCTCGCCCTCGGCGTGGGAGCACTCCTCGTCCTCGGCGCCGTCCGCCTCGACGACCCGGTGGTGATGAACGTCCTCGGCGGCCAGGTCGAGCTGCCGCCGATCGTCTTCCTCGTCACCGGCATGGTCGTCATCTCCCTCTTCTGGCTCGGCTGGGTCGTCCTGCGCAGCGGCCTCAAGCGCGGCCACCGCCGCCGGGTCCAGGCCCGCGAGGCCGACCGCACCGCCCAGGAGGAGCGCGCCGCCGAGCAGAAGCGCCTCAAGGAGGAGGTCGACGCCCGCGAGCGCCAGCTCGCCGAGGAGCGTCGCCGCCACGAGGAGGAGGCCGCCGCGCTGCGCCGCGAGGCCGACGAACGCGTCGCGGAGCAGCACGTCGCCACCGAGACCGCCCGACGCCGGGCCGAGGTCGCGGAGACCCGCACGGACGGCACCACGACCGACGTCCGCCGCGACTGACCGCTCCCCCACCACCCCTCGCTCCCACGGGTCGAGGTGACGGACGACCCGCTCCGGGCCCCCTGTCACCTCGACCCGTTCTCGTCGCCCGCGGGGCCGGCGCGCGCCACGGCCTCGACGGACGAGGGCAGCACCGGCGCCCCGGCGCCGTCGACCACGACCGACACCCGCACGAGGACCGACCCGTCCCCGCCCCCAGCGCAGGCGACGAGGACCGCCCCGTTGCGCCGGACCACCTCGGCCGCGGCGGCGCAGTCGGGGGCGCCGCCCCGGACGAGCGGCCCGGCGGCCGCGAGCGCCCCGAGGTCCGCGGCGCCGCGGGCGCGGTGCAGGTCGGTGACGAGGCCGGCGAGCACGAGGCCGCCGGTGACCACGGCGACGACCGCGCCCACCGCGCCGACCACGAGTACCGTCCCGCTCCCCCGCTCACGGCGCTCCGGGCCGGGTGAGCCCAGCCGGTTGCGGCGCCCGGCGCCCGGACCGCCCCGACGGGTCCCCTCCTCGCGGCGCGCGTCGCACGGACCCCTCTGGTCGCGCCCCTGCCCGCGGCGCGCAGGACCCGGTCCGCCCCTGCCCCTCGTCCGACCATCGACGCTCATGGCTCGACCTCCCAGCCGTCCTCACGGCGGGCGACGACGACGGCCTCGACCCGGGGCACCGCGCCGAGCGTCCCGAGCAGCGGAGGGGCCGGCGCCCGCACCGTCACCTCGACCTGGGCCCCGGCGCCGCCCACCTCGACGACCGCCCCGCCCGGCGCCACCCGCAGCGCCGCCGCCCGGGCCACCGCCTCGCTCTCGCCGCGGGCGAGGAGCCGGACACCGACCTGGGCGGCGTCGGCGCAGCGCACCCGGTCGACGCCCAGCTGCACGGCCGAGAGCCCGAGCGCCAGCACGAGGAGGAGCGAGGGGACGGCCACGGCCAGCTCGGCCGTCACCGCCCCCCGCTCCGCGCGACGACGACGCGTCACGTACCGAGCGCCGACACGATGATGCTCGTCAGCGCTCCCTTGACCGGCCCGGACTTCACGACCACCAGCAGCAGCGCCGCGAAGGCGACCGCCGCCACGGTGCCGACCGCGTACTCCGCGGTCGTCATCCCGGCCTCGCCGAGCCGGGGGACCCGGCGGGCCACCGCCCTGACGGACCGGACCACTCGTGCTCCCATGGAGAACCTCCCTGCGTCGTGGGCGCGACCACCCGCGCCCTCCTGGTCCCACCGTCGGCCCGGTCGGCGGCGAGGTCGAGGGGCGCCGGAACATCTGTGGACGAGCGCGTCACCGGGGCCCGCCTGTGGACGACGGCCGGGCGCCGGGGAGGGCGGGCACTGCGCACTCAGCCCCAGCGCGAGAGCAGGGAGAGCACGACCGGCACGACCGTCGTCGCGACGAAGCCCGGCAGGAAGCACAGGCCGAGCGGCAGCACGAGCAGCACGCCGGCCCGGGCGCCGGCCGCCTCGACACGGCGGGACTCCGCGGCCCGCATCCGCCCGGCCGCGTGCTCGACGAGGTCGGCGGGGGGAGCGCCGGCCGACGCCGCTGCGTGCCACGCGGCCGCGGCGGGAGCCCAGCCCGGCCCGACCCGCGCCCACGCCCGGTCCGTCGGCTCGCCCCAGCGGTGAGCGGCGGCGACGACACCGAGCGCGGCCCCCGCGGGCCCGTGGTCGACGCGCGCCACGGTCTCGAGGGCCTCGAGCACCCCACCGCCGCCGCGGACGACCGCCGCGAGCAGGCCGAGCGCCGTCGCGGCCTCCTCGACGGTCGCCGACCGAGGGACCTCGCCCGACCCGGTACGGGGCCGCCGTGGCCACGGCGCACCGCGGGCGCGAGCGGTCAGCAGGGCGGCGAGCGCCACCATCAGGGCGACGAGCAGCATCACGCCTGCCCGTCGGTGCGACCCGGCCGCCCGGCCGCGCCGACGAGACGCCGCGCCCACCACCACCCGGCGAGCGTGAGGAGCGCGCCCACGAGGGCGGACAGCCGGGCCGCGGACGTGGCGTAGAGGCTGGTCGGCGACAGCCCGAGGACGAGCCCCACCACCGGGCCCGCCGCGGGCAGCAGGGTGAGGACGCGCATCGAGGCGCGCGGACCGGCGAGGGTCGCCTCACGTCGCTCCCGCGCCGCGCTGCGTGCCCGCAGGGCCGCGGCGGCCGCGGCCGTCGTGTGCGACGCGGCCGCACCGGTCTCCTCGGACAGCCGCCAGGCCCGACCGAGCAGTCGGAGGTCGTCGACGACCCGCGGCCGGACGCCCGGCGGGGGCGCGGCGAGCACGCCGGCCACGCCCTCCCCCGTGCTGGCGGCGACCTCGACCCGGTCGCGGAGCCACGGGGCGGCCGAGGCGACCCCGGGCGAGCGCGCCGCGACGTGCACCGCCCCGGCGAGGGGGACGCCGGCCCGCAGCGCGACCGCCGTGACCTCCGCGAGCTCGGCCACCCACCCGGCCGTGACGCTCCCTCTCCGGCGCGCACGCAGGATCGCCACGAGGGACGTCCGCCCGGCCCCCGGCTCGGACCCGGCGGTCGCCGCCCCACCACGCGGCCAGGCGAGCAGCACCCCGGCCACGACGAGCGCGGCGACGAGAGCCATCACGCCGCTCCCGACGACGACGCGAAGCCCACCGGCGGCGCCGTCCCCGGCGGCAGGAGGGCCAGGAGCCGCGGCCAGGCAGGGGTCGCGACCGCACCGGTGGCGTCGCAGCGCAGGGCGACCTCGACCTCGACGAGGCCGTCAGCCCGGGGGCACAGGACGCCGACCCCGCCGATCCGGCGGCCCGCGTCGTCGCGCACGACGTGGACGACCGCGTGCAGCGCCCCGCGCAGCTGGGCGTGGACCGCGGCGCGGGGCATCCCGACGAGCGAGGCGAGGGCCTCGAGCCGGGCCGGGACCTCCTGCGGCCCGTTGGCGTGCAGCGTCCCCGCCCCGCCCTCGTGACCCGTGTTGAGCGCGGCGAGGAGGTCGCGAACCTCCCCACCCCGCACCTCCCCGACGACGAGGCGGTCGGGGCGCATCCGCAGTGCCTGCCGCACGAGGACGGAGAGCGACACCTCGCCGGCGCCCTCGACGTTGGGCGCCCGTCCCTGCAGGCGCACGACGTGAGGGTGGAGCGGGTCGAGCTCGCGGACGTCCTCGACGACGACGAGCCGCTCGGCGGGTGGGCACTGCGCGAGCAGGGCCCCGAGCACGGTCGTCTTGCCGGCGCCGGTGCCACCGGTGACGAGCAGGCTGCGGCGCGCGGCCACGAGGCCGGCGAGCACCGCCGCGGTGCCCTCGTCCGCCATCCCGTGCTCGACGAGCGACGCCACCCCGGCGAGCCGCCGCCGGGGGATCCGCAGGCTGACGTGCGCGCCCTCCTCGACGAGCGGCGGCAGGACCGCGTGCAGCCGCACCCCGCCCGGGAGGAGCCCGTCGACCCAGGGCTGGGCGTCGTCGAGGCGCCGGCCGGCGAGGCCGGCCAGGCGGACCGCCAGCGCGCGCACCGCGACCCCGGGCAGGGCCACCCCCGAGGGCCGCACGCCACCACCCCGGTCGACCCACACCGACCCGTCGCCGTTGACGAGGACATCGGTCACCGTCCGGTCCTCCACGAGCGGGGCGAGCGGCCCGAGACCCACGAGCCCGGCCTCGAGCTCGCGGCCCGCGCGCACGCCGCCCTCGCGACCGAGCAGCGGCAGCGACGCCCGCGCGACGGCGGCGATGCGCGCCGGGCTGGGCCCCTCCCCCGCGGCGATGGACCGCTCGACCGGGCCGGTGGGCCCCGGGACGGACGGGGCATCCCGCCGGGCCGTGGACCTCACGACGCCTCGCCGAGGACGGAGACGACGGCGTCGGCGCACCGGCGCAGCGGGCCGCGGGTGCTGCCCGGCCAGAGGCCGCGCTCGGCCTCGCGCTCGACCTGCGGGTCGTCGGGGACGTGGTGGAGGTGGGGGACGCCGAGGTGATGGCGCAGGTCGTCGAGGACCGCCGGTGCCGGTCGGGTGCCCCGGGTGACGAGGCGCAGGGCGGGCGGGTCGACGCAGTCGTCGGCGACCTGCGCGAGGTGGCCGACCACGGCGTCGGCATCGGCGAGCCGGCGCGTCTGCAGCCCGGTGACGACGACGACCAGCGCGGCGCGGGGCAGGAGGGTCGCCAGGTGGGGGGAGGCGGCGGGGACGTCGACGACGACGGGCTCACCGGCACCGAGCAGGCTGGAAAGGGTGTCGGCGACGGCCTCCGGCGCGAGGTCGCGGGTCGCGGCGCCCGCCGCGGCGAGCACCCGTGCTCGCGCCTCGGCGGGGAGGGCGTCGAGGAGCGGCCGGGCCGGCGCCGCCCCCCGCAGCCCGCCGAGCGCCGGCCAGCGGTGGCCGGGCAGGTGCTCGACACCGGCGGTCACGTCGAGGCCGCCGCGGGAGGTGTCGAGGTCGACCACCGTCGCGGCGCCGCGGGCACCGGCGAGGCGGCGTCCGACGGCGAGGGCGAGGCTGCTGGCGCCCAGGCCGCCGGACGCGCCGACGACGAGGAGGAGGGGTGCGGGTGTGTCCATGACGGCAGGCTGTCGCGCCCGGGACGCGGCTCACCAGAGGCCTCTGGGCATCTGTGGACGACCGCGCCGGGACGCGGCGCCTGTGGACGACCGGCCCCGGTCGGGGGCGGGGCCCCCGCGACCCGGGGCGTGGCTGGGCGAAAGACATCCGGACATGGGACGGCCCCGGTCGGGGGCGGGGTCCCCGCGACCCGGGGCGTGGCTGGGCGAAAGACATCCGGACATGGGACGGCCCCGGTCGGGGGCGGGGTCCCCGCGACCCGGGGCGTGGATGAGCGAAAAGCATCCGGACATGGGACGGCCCCGGTCGGGGGGACAACCGGGGCCGTCGGCGAGCCGAGCTCCGGGGGGGAGAAGCCGGTTCGCCGGTCGCTCAACCCCGAAGGGGAGCGAGTGAGTACATCGTGACTCATGGATGCCCCCGGGCGCAAGCCCGGCAGACGTACCCCTGAAAACTACCTGAGAATGTCCTCAGATATGCGGGATCCGTAGGTTTCCTCCAGATTCTTCCACGCATGCCGACAGTTTGTCCCCGGTTTTCCGTGAACGCCTACGGTCACGCGCTGAGCACGCGTTCACGGAGGGCCCGAGACCCCGGTTCGTCCACGAGGCCCCCGCTCGGAACCGGGGTCTCGTGGACATCTCAGGGTCACCCCGACACGTCCACCGGCCCCGGGGCGGGTGGCGGTCCGGGCACGACGACGCCCTCGTCGGGCGGACGAGGGCGTCGTCCTGCCGCGGTCTCCGGGCGACCAGGCGTGCTGTCGTGCCGTGGCCGTGGGACGAGCCCGCGGCAACCGGTCCATCAGTGGACTGCCCGCGCGTGGGTACCCGTCGTCCGCGGTAGGTCTTCGGTGAGGGCTGCTGCCCTCACCCCCAGTTGTACTCCTGCACACCGCCGCCCACAAGGACTCGCGGCCGACGTGGAGCCCGACGGGAACGGGTGGCCGCGGCCTCAGCCGAGGCGGCCGGCGAGCACGGCGTCGGCGACGAGGGCGCCCTCGTCGGCCGCGGCGCGCACGGCCGTGCAGCAGTGCGAGACCCACAGCCCGACGCCGACCGCGTCGCCCCGGCCGTACGCCGCGAGCGCCCCGAGGTAGGCCGCCCCTCCCCCGGCGGCGTGCCCGGCCTCGGTGACGGCGACGCCGGTCGGGTCGAGCCCGCCGGCGTGGACGACCGCGCGGTCCAGGGCCCGGGCGACGACGGCGTTGCCGCGGACGAAGGGCCGCACGGTGGCGATCTCGGCGTGGACGACGGCCGCGGCGACGACGACCGGCAGCCGCGGCAGGGCGAGCAGGACCTCGCCGAGCGCGCGCAGCCGCACCGCGACCTCGGCGGCGGCCGGGGCCGGGCCGAGGTCGGTCAGCTCGCCGCAGTCCTCGTCGGGCAGCCGCGGGCGGCCGAGCGCGTCGTCGGGGACGAGGCCGGCGGCGGCGACGGTGTGCAGCCGGGCGAGCGCCTGGGCGGGGGCGCGCAGGACGAGCGGCTCGACGTGCTCGGTCTCGGCGGTGGCGGCCACGGCGCCCCGGGCCACGCGCTCGACGGGGTCGGGCTCCGGCGACCAGGTGGCCGCCCCCCGGACGATGTCGCGGACGGCGTCGAGGGGGATGGTCGCGCCCTCGAGCCCGGCGCTGGCGACGGCGCCGCGCACCCGCGACTCGGCCGCGGCCTCGGCGGTGCGCCGGCGCAGCGCGTTGTGCCAGCGCAGCCGGGTGCACGCCTCGCGGGCGGCCTCGACCTGCTCGGGCAGCCCCGGGAGCTCGGCCAGCCGGGCGACGGCCTCGACGACGGGCGAGGGGCCGGACGGCGGGGCAGCAGGCACGCGCGCAGCCTAGCCAGCGGGGGTGACGAGGCCCCCGGCCGGGACCCGGATGCCCGCCAGCTGCCGGGCGCGGGCGACCAGGCGCCCGGTCGAGTCCCAGACGTCGGCATCCTCGACGTACACCGACCCCGCGACCGCGTCCGCGCGCAGGGCGACCTGCAGCCACCCCGGCGCGGGCCGGCCGAGCACCTGCCCGCTCATCTCGTAGGTCGGTGCCCACCCGGCGACGCCGAGGTCGAAGGCCACCGGCATGAGGCAGTCGACGACGAAGGGCAGCATCGTCACGTCGGGCTCGCGCCCGTCGGCCATCCGCACCCAGGCGCGCAGCTCGCCGCGGCCGGTCGGGCGGCCCACCGCGAACCCGGCCGTCGCGGGAGCGACCCGCACGTCGAGCCGGTCGAGCAGCGTGATGGCCTCGCCGGGGCCGCCGGCCTCGCGCCGCGCGGGCACGCAGGCCTCTGGCGGCGGCATCGCGGGGGCGGCCGGCCAGCGGTGGCCGGGCTCGGCGGTCACGGAGAGGTCGCCGAGCGTGGCCGTGACCCGCGCCCGCTCGACCGGGCCGTCACCGCCGTCCTGCAGCAGGCGCACGGCGCCGGTCGACACGGAGCGGCCGACCCGCAGCACCTCGGCGCGCGCCTCGACCGGGCCGGGCTGCGCCGCCGAGAGGAAGAACGTGCTCCACGCGAGGACGTCGGGATGCCCCGCGCCCACCGGCCCCTCGACGAGCGCACGCACGCCGAGCGCCATGAGCACGCCCCCGTTGACCGCGGCACCGACGACCCAGCCGTCGCCGAGCTCGCCGACCCCCACGGCCTCGGCACCCCTCGCCGCCTCCGGCCCGTCCGGCCACGTCAGCCGCAGCACCTCGTCGAGCTCACCCACGGACCACACCTCTTCGTCGCTCTGCCGCACCGGACCCCGCGAGCCTAGGGTGTGCCCATGACGGGCAGCATCCACTGGCCGACGGCGGTGCTCGTCGCCGGGACGATGCTGCTGCTCTGGCTCGGCGTCGCCCTCCTGCGGCGCAGCCGCCGGCGCGGCTTCATCTCCGAGACCGACCGCGCCACGTACGCCACGCTGCACACCGCCTCGCTCGCGTCGCGCCACCTCGCGGACGGCCTGACCCCCGAGTCGGCCGAGCGCGCCGGCCGCCACCTGCTCTCCATCCTCGGGGCGCACGCCGTCTCGCTCGCGACGCCCGGCAGCGTCCTGTCGTGGACCGGCACCGGCGAGCACCACCGCGACCTCGCCGTCGCCCTCGGCGAGCAGACCCTCGAGACGGGGCGCACCGTCGCGCACGGCCCCGACGCCGTCGGCTGCTCCGACCCCGACTGCCCGGTGCGGATGGCCGTCACGGCGCCGCTCGTCTCGGACGACCTCGTCGTCGGCACGCTCACCGCGTGGACCGCGTACTCCTCCCCCGGCCTGACCCGCGCGACCCAGGAGGTCGCCGCGTGGGTGTCGAGCCAGCTGGCCCTCGCCGAGCTCGCGCGCACCCGGGGGCAGGTCGTCGAGGCCGAGCTGCGGGCGCTGCGGGCGCAGATCAGCCCGCACTTCATCTACAACAGCCTCGCCGCGATCGCCTCCTTCGTGCGCACCGACCCCGACCGCGCCCGCGAGCTGCTGCTCGACTTCGCCGACTTCACCCGGTACGCGCTGCGCACCGGCGGCACCTTCACGACCCTCGCCGAGGAGCTGCGCAACGTCGAGCGCTACCTCGTGCTCGAGCAGGCGCGCTTCGGCGACCGCCTCCAGGTGTCGCTGCTCGTCGCGCCCGAGGTCCTCACCGTCACCGTCCCCTACCTCGCGGTGCAGCCGTTGGTGGAGAACGCGGTCCGTCACGGGCTCGCGACGAAGGAGGGCCCGGGCCACGTGAGCATCACCGCGACCGACCTCGGCACCGAGGCCGAGATCGCCATCGAGGACGACGGCGTCGGCACCGACCCCGAGCACGTCCGCACCATCCTCGACGGCGCGCGCGCGACCGACTCGGTGGGCCTGGGCAACGTCGACGCGCGGCTGCGGCAGGTGTACGGCGACGAGTTCGGGCTGGTCGTCGAGACCGCCCCGGGGGCCGGGACGCGGGTCAGCTTCCGTGTGCCGAAGTTCGCACCCGGGGTGCACGCACAATCCTGACCGCTGGCCGTAGGCTGCCCGGCATGTCCACGGAGCGGGGGCTGGTGGTGCTCGTCGTCGACGACGAGCTCCCCGCGCTGTCCGAGCTCGGGTACCTCGTCGGCCGCGACGAGCGGGTCGCCGAGGTCATCACCGCCACCAGCGGCACCGAGGCCCTGCAGGTGCTCGACGCCCGCGACGTCGACGTCGTCTTCAGCGACATCTCGATGCCGGGCCTGGACGGGATGGCCCTCGCGCGCGTCATCTCGCGCTTCACCGAGCGGCCCCAGGTCGTCTTCGTCACCGCGCACGAGCGCCACGCCGTCGACGCCTT